>NZ_JBITYN010000010.1:0-346033 GCF_044545925.1 Streptomyces sp. NPDC053367
GGCACGAAGACCTCCGTGCGTGGTGTGGAGCCTAGACACCTCCACCACACCGGAGGTCTTCGCCATGATCAAGACCTGCCGGCGTTAACAACGCTCGTGATCAATACAGCTAGGGCCTGTCGTTCGGATCATGTCGGCGTCGCAAGGTCTGGCACGCACTTCCCCCACTGCCTCAAGGGCGTGGGGGGACCCCCAGCGGCGTTGTCGTCGGTCACCGACTCCCCCGCTCTCGGCTTCGCTCGAGCGGGGCCCCCATCGCGTCGACTCCCTCCCCCGCCTTGCAGCTGCACGCACCGGACCCCGCTCGACCCGGCCGAGAAGCACAGTCCCTTTCGGCCGACCTGATCCAGACGACAGGCCCCAGGGCTGCCTAGGATCGACGGGTGGTCCTCTTCCAGGTTCATCGCACGGTTCCGCTCCCCCTCGGCGAGGCGTGGCGGCGGCTCACGCAGTGGCCGCGGCACGGGGACGTGGTGCCGCTGACCCGCGTCACCGTGGCACCGGGTCCGCCCACCCGCGAGGGCACCGTCGTCGTGGCCCGCTCCGGCCTCGGCCCGCTCGCCTTCGACGACCGTATGGACGTCACCGTGTGGCGGCCCCCGGGAGACGGCGAGCCGGGGAGGTGCCGCCTGGAGAAGCGCGGCCGGGTGGTGCTGGGCTGGGCCGAGATCGAGGTGCTGCCGGGGCCGGACGGGCGGACCCGCGTGGTGTGGCGGGAGGAGCTGGGGGTGCGGTTCCTGCCGGGGTTCTTCGACCCGCTGCTGGGGGCTGCGGGCCGGGCGGTGTTCGGGCGGGCGGTGGACCGGCTGCTCGGGAGCCCCTGACCGGGCCGCGCGGCCCGGGGGTTCGCGGGCCGGACACGTGCGGGGAGGTCCCTCGGGCCTCTCGTGGACGCCCGGGACCGCATCCGGGCCGGGCGGACCTGACCGGGATGCGACGGCGCCGCCGTGGGACGGGCCCACGGCGGAGGTGCCGGCCTGTTGTGCCGCGACGCCCTCCGCACGTCCGCCGGGAACCGGGTCGTCCCCGGTGGCGGCCGCGCGAAGGGGTGTCGGCGCCGTCCGGGCGAGTGGGGCGCCCGGCCGGCTCCCCCGGCTAGTGAATGCCCATCCAGCCCTCGATGGGGCTGAGGGCGAAGAACACCAGGAAGATCGCGGTCAGCCCCCACATGAAGGCACCGATCTCGCGGGCCTTGCCCTGGGCGATCTTGATGGCGACGTAGGCGATGACACCGGCCGCCACACCCGCGGTGATGGAGTAGGTGAACGGCATGATCACCACGGTGAGGAACACCGGGATGGCGGTGGCCCGGTCGGACCAGTCCACGTGCCGGGCGTTCATCATCATCATCGCGCCGATGACCACCAGGGCCGCGGCCGCGACCTCGCCGGGCACGATCGCGGTGAGCGGGGTGAAGAACAGACAGGCGGCGAAGAACAGGCCGGTGACGACCGACGCGAGGCCCGTGCGGGCGCCCTCGCCGACGCCGGTGGCCGACTCGACGAAGACGGTCTGGCCGGAGGCGCCGGAGACGCCGCCGATCGCGCCGCCCGCGCCGTCGATGAACAGCGCCTTGGACAGGCCCGGCATCCGGCCCTGCTCGTCGGCGAGCTTGGCCTCGGTGCCGACGCCGATGATGGTGGCCATCGCGTCGAAGAAGCCGGCCAGCACCAGGGTGAAGACGATCATGCCGACGGTCATCGCGCCGACCTCGCCCCAGCCGCCGAACTCGACCTCGCCGAAGAGGGAGAAGTCGGGCATCGAGACCGCGCTGCCGTGCAGTTCGGGTGCGCCGGACGCCCACTGCTTGGGGTCGATGACGCCGGCGGCGTTGAGGACGACGGCGATCACGGTGCCGCCGACGATACCGATCAGGATGGCGCCGGGGACGCCTCTCGCCTGGAGCATGAAGATGGCGAGCAGGGTGGCGGAGAACAACAGCACCGGCCAGCCCGCGAGTTCACCTCCCGGGCCGAGCAGGACGGGACCGCCGCCGGGCGCCGGGTTCTCGTGCACGAAGCCGGCCTTCACCAGGCCGATCAGGGCGACGAACAGGCCGATGCCCATGGTGATCGCGTGCTTGAGGGCGAGCGGGATCGCGTTCATGATCATCTCGCGCAGGCCGGTGACGACCAGCAGCATGATGACCACGCCGTACATCACGCACATGCCCATGGCCTGCGGCCAGGTCATCGCGGGAGCGACCTGCGAGGAGAGGACTCCGGAGACGGAGAGGCCCGCGGCCAGCGCCAGGGGCACCTTGCCGACGAAACCCATCAGCAGCGTGGTGAGGGCCGCCCCGAAGGCGGTCGCGGTGATCAGGGCCTTCTGGCTGAGGATGTCCCCCGCCGCGTCCTCGCCGGACAGGATCAGGGGGTTGAGCAGCAGGATGTACGCCATCGCCATGAAGGTCGTGACGCCGCCGCGCACTTCACGCGCGACGGTGGATCCCCGCTTGGATATGTGGAAGTAACGGTCGAGCCAAGAGCGTCCGGCAGGGACGCGGGTACCGGTACCCGCGTCCTCCGCGACGGTCTTCGGCTCCAGTGACTGCTGGGTCATGTGGGCCTACTCCCAAGGTTCAAAGGGGCACCCGGGCAACCGCCTTCACGGCTGCGGGATTTGGGATGGTGCTTCGGCCGCACGACCCGGGGGACGGCCCGAGACGAACGATTCCAGTCTGTTTCCGGTGCCGCGAGCGGTGCGGCTTTCCGGAGTGCTCCGGGCGGCGCGGGGAGGCTGTGACGTTCCGTGCGCCGCCCGGAGGGTCTTTCTCACGCGGTGCCGGTCAGGTGCTCCGGACGTACCGGCGTGCGGTCGAGCTCCAGCCCGGTCGCGTCCCGGATCGCCGCGAGGACGGCCGGGGTGGACGACAGGGTGGGGGCCTCGCCGACGCCGCGCAGCCCGTACGGGGCGTGGTCGTCGGCGAGTTCGAGCACGTCGACAGGGATGGTCGGCGTGTCGAGGATCGTGGGGATCAGGTAGTCCGTGAAGGAGGGGTTCCGCACCTTCGCCGTCACCGGGTCGACGATGATCTCCTCCATCACCGCGACTCCGAGACCCTGGGTGGTGCCGCCCTGGATCTGGCCGATGACGGACAACGGGTTGAGGGCCTTGCCGACGTCCTGGGCACAGGCCAGCTCGATCACCTTCACCAGGCCGAGCTCGGTGTCCACCTCGACGACCGCGCGGTGGGCGGCGAAGGAGTACTGGACATGGCCGTTGCCCTGGCCGGTGCGCAGGTCGAGAGCCTCGGTCGGCCGGTGCCGCCACTCGGCCTCGACCTCCACGGCCTCCCCTTCGAGGACGTCCGCGAGGTCGGCGAGGACCTCGCCGGCGTCGGTGACAACCTTGCCGCCCTCCAGCAGCAGCTCCGCCGTCGCCCAGGCGGGGTGGTAGGAGCCGAACCTTCGGCGGCCGATCTCCAGCACCTTCTCCCGGACCAGTTCACAGGAGTTCCGCACGGCGCCGCCGGTGACGTACGTCTGCCGGGAGGCGGAGGTGGAGCCCGCGGAGCCGACCTGGGTGTCGGCCGGGTGGATGGTCACCCGGGTGACGCCCAGTTCGGTACGGGCGATCTGGGCATGGACGGTGACGCCGCCCTGGCCGACCTCCGCCATGGCGGTGTGGACGGTGGCGACGGGCTCGCCGCCCACGGCCTCCAGGCGCACCCTGGCGGTGGAGTAGTCGTCGAAGCCCTCGGAGAAGCCGACGTTCTTGATGCCGACGGCGTAGCCGACCCCGCGGACGACGCCCTCGCCGTGCGTGGTGTTCGACAGGCCGCCCGGCAGCTGCCGTACGTCCGCGCCCTCGCTGGACTCCCACTGGCGCTCAGGGGGCATGGGCATCGCCTTGACGCGGCGCAGGAGTTCGGCGACCGGGGCCGGGGAGTCGACCGGCTGCCCGGTCGGCATGAGCGTCCCCTGCTCCATCGCGTTCAGCTGCCGGAACTCCACCGGGTCCATGCCGAGCTTCTTGGCCAGCTTGTCCATCTGCGCCTCGTACGCGAAGCACGCCTGGACCGCGCCGAAGCCGCGCATGGCGCCGCAGGGCGGGTTGTTGGTGTACAGGGCGATGGCCTCGATGTCGACGGCGTCGACGGCGTACGGCCCCACCGACAGGGACGAGGCGTTGCCGACGACCGCCGGGGAGGCGGAGGCGTAGGCGCCGCCGTCCAGGACGATCCGGCACGTGATGTGGGTCAGCTTCCCGTCGCGGGTGGCGCCGTGCTCGTAGTGGAGCCTGGCCGGGTGGCGGTGGACGTGCCCGAAGAAGGACTCGAAGCGGTTGTAGACGATCTTCACCGGCTTGCCGGTGCGCAGCGCCAGCAGACAGGCGTGGATCTGCATCGACAGGTCCTCGCGGCCGCCGAACGCCCCGCCGACACCGGACAGCGTCATGCGGACCATCCGCTCGGGCAGACCGAGGACGGGTGCGATCTGGCGCAGGTCGGAGTGGAGCCACTGGGTGGCGATGTAGAGGTGGACACCGCCGTCCTCCTCCGGTACGGCGAGGCCGGACTCGGGGCCGAGGAATGCCTGGTCCTGCATGCCGAAGGTGTAGTCGCCCTCGACGATGACGTCGGCGCGCTCCCGGGCCGCCGGGACGTCTCCGCGGACGATCGGCTGGCGGTGCACGATGTTGGGGTGCGGGACGTGGGCGGCGTGGTGGTCGTCGCGGTCCTCGTGGATCAGGATCGCGTCGGGCGCGGTCGCGGACGCCTCGTCGGTGACGACGGGCAGCCCGCGGTACTCGACGTGGATCTTGGCCGCGGCGCGCCGGGCCGTCTCCGGGTGGTCGGCGGCGACGATCGCGACGGGCTCGCCGTGGTGGCGGACCTTGCCGTGGGCGAGGACCGGGGTGTCCCGGAGCTCCAGGCCGTAGGTCCTCACCTCGGTGGGCAGGTCGTCGTACGTCATGACGGCGTACACGCCGGGCGTCGCGAGGGCCTCGCCCGTGTCGACGGACACGATCTCGGCGTGCGCGACGGGCGAGCGCAGGATCTGGCCCCAGAGCATGTCCTCGTGCCACATGTCGGACGAGTAGGCGAACTCGCCGGTGACCTTGAGGGTGCCGTCGGGGCGGAGGGTGGACTCGCCGATGCCGCCCTTGGTCTGCGACCCCTGGGTGATCTTCGCCGGGGTCCCGCTGGGGGAAGCCATGATCAGACCGCCTCTCCCTGCCGGGCCGCCGCGAGGCGGACCGCGTCCATGATCTTCTCGTAGCCGGTGCAGCGGCACAGGTTGCCCGAGAGGGCCTCGCGGATGTCCGCGTCGGTCGGGTCGGGGTTGCGCTCCAGCATCTCGTCGGCGGCGACGAGCAGGCCGGGGGTGCAGAAGCCGCACTGGACGGCGCCGGCGTCGATGAACGCCTGCTGGATCGGGGAGAGCTCCTCGCCCTCGCCGGTCTGCGAGTCCGTGCCCCGGGCATCCTGGGGGGACGTACCGCGGGAGCGCTGCCTGGCGTGGTCCGCCAGGCCCTCCACGGTGACGACCTCGCGGCCCTCGGCCTGGCCGGCCGCGACCAGGCAGGCGCAGACCGGCACGCCGTCGAGCCGGACCGTGCAGGAGCCGCACTCGCCCTGCTCGCAGGCGTTCTTCGAGCCGGGCAGGCCGAGGCGCTCGCGCAGGACGTAGAGCAGGCTCTCGCCCTCCCAGACGTCGTCGGCGACCTGCTCGCGTCCGTTGACGGTGAAGTTGACGCGCATCACGCGGCTCCTTCCGGGGCGCGGCGGGTGCCGCGGTACGACTCCCAGGCCCAGGCGAGCGTCCGGCGGGCCATGACGCCGACCGCGTGGCGGCGGTAGCTCGCGGTGCCCCGGACGTCGTCGATCGGGTTGCAGGCGCCGGAGCACAACTGGGCGAACCGCCTCGCGACCGACGGGGGGACGATCTTCCCGTTGTCCCAGAAGCCGCCCTCCTCGAGGGCCGCGTTCAAGAACTCCTCGGCGGTCTTCGCCCGGACGGGTGTCGGGGCGGCCGAGCCGATGCCGGTGCGGACGGTACGGGACCGGGGGTGGAGGGCGAGGCCGAAGGCGCACACCGCGATGACCATGGCGTTGCGGGTGCCGACCTTGGAGAACTGCTGGGGCCCGTCCGCCTTCCTGATGCGGACGGCGCGGATCAGCTCGTCGGGGGCGAGCGCGTTGCGCTTGACGCCGGTGTAGAACGCGTCGATCGGGATGAGCCGGGTGCCCCGGGACGCGGACGCCACCTCGACCTCGGCGCCCGCGGCGAGCAGCGCCGGGTGGGCGTCACCGGCCGGGGAGGCCGTGCCGAGGTTGCCGCCGACGCCGCCGCGGTTGCGGATCTGCGGGGAGGCCACCGTGTGCGAGGCGAGCGCGAGGCCCGGCAGCTCGGCCCGGAGGTCCTCCATGATGCGCGTGTACGGGACGGAGGCGCCGAGGCGCACGCTGTCCTGGCCGGCCTCCCACTCGTAGAGATCGCCGACCCGGCCCAGGTCGAGCAGGTACTCGGGCCGGCGGTGGTCGAAGTTGATCTCGACCATGACATCGGTGCCACCCGCGATCGGCACAGCCGTGGGATGCGCTGCCTTGGCGGCGAGCGCCTCCTCCCAGCTGGCGGGGCGAAGGAAGTCCATGACCGGCTCTCTTCCTCGTCTGTCGGGGGTCGTACAGATCGAGCCATTCCGGGTGAGGCGGGCCCGGCTCGTTCATCTGCTGTTCACGCGAAGTGGAGCCAGTACACAGGGCGCCGCTCCGGTGCGGTCAGTCACCGAAACCATGAAGGAGTTGGCTGGCCACGGTGACCATCTTGTAGATTCGTATGAACGGGGGTCATCAGGAACCTCCTCGTTCTCCAGTGGAAACGTGCGGCACAGCCCACGTGACCTGGGGCACGGCCCGGACCGCGGGTCCGGCGAAGGCCAGGGGCGGGACGTCCGCCCGCCGGGCGGGCTTCCGCGATCCGGCCCGTCAAGATTCATCGTAGTTTTCGAGACAAAGAACGGCGGCGACGAAATGCGGCTGCGCGCACTGCTGGACACCGACGCGCTGGGCCTCAGGCTGCTCGGCGGCGAGGACGAGCTGGACCGCACCGTGCGCGGGGTCATGACGACCGACCTGCGGGACCCGAGCCGCTATCTGTCGGGCGGCGAGCTGGTCCTGACGGGCCTGGCCTGGCGCCGGGACGCCGCCGACTCCGAGCCCTTCGTGCGCATCCTGTCGCAGGCCGGCGTGGCGGCGCTGGCGGCCGGTGAGGCCGAGCTGGGGGACATCCCGGACGACCTGGTCGCGGCCTGCGCGCGGCACCGGCTGCCGCTGTTCGCGGTGCACGAGTCGGTGGCGTTCGCGACGATCACCGAGCATGTCGTACGGCAGGTCAGCGGCGAGCGCGCCGGGGACCTGGCGGCGGTCGTGGACCGGCACCGGCGGATGATGACCTCGGGCCCGGCGGGCGGCGGCCCGGACGTGGTCCTTGACCTGCTCGGCTCGGACCTGGACCTGCGCGCCTGGGTGCTGTCCCCGGCGGGCCGGCTGATCGCGGGCCCCAAGGTGGCGGGCCCGGCGCTGCCCGCCGAGGTGTGCGCCAAGCTCGCCGGCGAGCACCTGGCGGCCGTACGCACGGGGCGGCGCGGTCCGCACCGGGTGCTGGTCGGCTCGACGACGTACAGCCTGTTCCCGATCCGCAGCTGGGGGCACCGCGCGCCCGCGGGTGCCGCCGCGCGGGCGCCGCAGGGGTCCCGGGACGTGCGTGAGAGCGTGCTGTCGGACTGGCTGCTGGCCGTGGAGGCGGACGCCGGGGACTGGCCGGAGGAGCGGCTCGACCTGGTGCACGGGGTGACCCAGCTGATCGCGGTCGAGCGCGACCGCAGGGACGCCTCCCGCACGGTCCGCCGCCGTCTCGCCCAGGAGGTCCTGGAGCTGGTGCAGTCGGGCGCGGCGCCCGCGGAGGTCGCGGCCCGGCTCAGGGTCGCGGCGCCGGTGCTGCTGCCCGGGCTCGGGGCCGCGCCGCACTGGCAGGTGGTCGTGGCGCGCGTGGAGTGGGAGGGCAGCGGCCTGGAGGGCGGCCCGGTCGCCCAGTCGCTCCTGGAGGAGATCCTGGTCGACCCGCTGAGCACCGGCACGGAGCCCTCCGACCGGATCGCCGTCGCCCACACCGGCGACGAGGCGATCGCGCTGGTGCCGCTCCAGGCCGTGGGCGGCGAGCACGACGGCTCCGACACCGGCATCGTCGCCGACACCCTGCTCGCGGCCGTACGGGAACCACTGGCGGCCGGCCTCGACGGCGACGGCCGGGTCACGCTGGGCGTGAGCGCGGCCGTGCACTCGGCGGAGGGGCTGCGCGGCGCGCTGGAGGAGGCCCGGCACGCCCGGCGCGTGGCCGCGGCCCGGCCCGGTCTGGTGTGCGCGGCGGGCCACCAGGAGCTGGCCTCGCACGTGCTGCTGCTGCCGTTCGTGCCGGACGACGTGCGCCGGGCCTTCACCGCCCGGCTGCTGGACCCGCTGCGCGACTACGACCGCCGGCACCGCGCCGAGCTGATCCCCACCCTGGAGGCCTTCCTGGAGTGCGACGGCTCCTGGACCCGCTGTGCCTCCCGGCTCCACCTGCACGTCAACACGCTGCGCTACCGCGTCGGCCGGATCGAGCAGTTGACGAGCCGTGACCTGTCCCGCCTGGAGGACAAGCTGGACTTCTTCCTGGCGCTGCGGATGAGCTGAGGCCCGCCGGCGGCGCCGAAACCTGAAGTGTGCGCCGCGGCCCACGACTTTGTGAAATCCTTCACCCACCCTCTTGGCCGGGCCCCGCGATTCATGCTGAGATGCGGCCACCACTCAAAGCTCGACGGCGCGCTCGGGGAGGGCAATGTGGCGGATACCGCCATGTCTGGTAACGGAACGACCGCCGGTGACGATCCACTCCAGACCGCGGTATGGCGGCTGCGCTCGCGGGCCTGCTGGGCCGACGCGGCGGCCCTGCTGAGGCCGGCCTCCGCGGCGAGCGCGCTGCAGCGGGCCGCGCTGCTGGTGGAGCGGTGTCTGTACACCGAACAGGGCTGGGAGGACGCCGAGGACGCACTGCGGGTCGCGGAGGCCCTCGCGGACAGCGACGAGGAGCGGGGCGCGGCCGCTTGTGAACGCGGGTACTTGGCCTACGCCGCCACGCTGCTGGGGGTGCGCGACCGGGCCGACGAGGCGCGAGCGGCGCTCGGCCGGGCGGCCGCGCTGATCCCGCCGGACGCCGCGGACCGGGCCCTGCTGGACTTCCGGCGCGGGCTGATCGCGCAGAACCTCAGCGGCTCGCCGCAGGCCGCGCGCGCCGCGTTCCGCCGGGCCCACGCGGGCGCCACCGCGCACGCGGACGCCCTGCTGCTGTCCTTCACCTGGCGCCACCTCGCCGGACTCGCCCTGCGCGACGGGGAGTTGGCCGAGGCCCGGCACGGTTTCACCGAATCGCTGCGGCTGCGCGAGGAGCTGGGCTACCTGGTGGGCACGGCCCCGGCGCTGGCGTCCCTCGCCGACGCCGAGACCGAGCCGGAGGCGTCCCGGCTGCGCGAGGAGGCGCGTCGGCTGTTCCGGCTGCTGGGGGGCGTACCGACCTGGCTGGCCCGGCAGTTGGCGGTGCCGCCGACGGCGACGGCGTAGCGGGGGCGGAGGGGGCGGGTGCCCTGGGGCGGCGGACTTCCGCGCACGGCCCCCTCCGCCGGAGCGAGCCGAGCCGACCTGCTCCTGGCGCTATTGCTGCCGCCGCGCCCCGAAGTGCTCGTCCAGCAGCGTCCGCACCCGGTCCGTGTCCCGGCAGATCAGGGCGTCCAGCAGGGCCGCGTGCTGGGCGGCGTCGGCCATCAGCTCCGTACGGATGTGGCGGCCGGTGGTGAGGGGCCACTGGGCGCGGCGGTGGAGGTCGTCGGCGATACGGACGAGCTGGTCGTTGCCGGACAGTGACAGCACGGCCCGGTGGAAGGCGCGGTCGGCCTCGGCGTAGCCCGCCCGGCAGCCGGCGGACGCGGCGCGGACGGTGGCCTCGGCGAGGGGGCGCAGCTCGGCCCAGCGCTCGGGCGCGACCGTGGCGGCGAGCCGCAGCAGCACCGGCACCTCCAGCAGTGACCGGACCTCGGCCAGCTCGGCCAGCTCGCGGGCGTCGCGCCGGACCACCCGGAAGCCGCGGTTGGGGACGACCTCGACGGCGCCCTCCTGGGCGAGCTGCTGCATCGCCTCGCGCACGGGCGTGGCCGAGACCCCGAAGCGCTCGGCGAGCGCCGGTCCCGAGTACACGGCGCCCGGGGCCAGCTCGCCGGTGACCAGTGCGGTGCGCAGGGCGTCGAGGATCTGCCCGCGCACGGAGGAGCGCTGCACGACGGGCCGCGGGTGCGGTACGGAAGCCTCGGGGCAGGGGTGCTCGCCGCGCGCCGAGGGGCCGGTGGCGCCGTGCTCGCGGACCGGGTCCGTGGCGCGCTGCTGCTCCGGCACCCGGGCGGCGCCGGCGTCCTGCTCCGGTATGCCCGTTCCGGCGGCGGAGCCCTGCGCGCCCTGATTCACGGGTCCTCCTCCGGGCTTGTCGGTACTTGGGGTCATTACGGCCGGTTGTCACTCGGCCGTCAAGCACCTTAGGCGCACAGCCCGGCAGTTCAAACTCCCGAGCGAACGAGTAAGGTAAGCCTTGCCTACTTGTCGTCCCGTCCCCGTCGCGAATCGGTGGTCCCTCATGCCCGTCCCCGCGTCGCCCCTCGCGGACGCCCACGCCCGCCTCACCGACGCCTACCCGGGCCTGGCGATCACCGAGCTCACGGCCCGCGAGCCCCTCCCGGAGGGCGGCGCCTGGGTCACGGCCGCCTCCCTGGCGGCGGGCGGAGAGGCCCTGGAGGCGTTCCTGGCGTGGGACGACGCCCAGATCCTGCGGGACTACGGACAGCGCGGCCGCCCGGACGTCGTCGCGAGCTTCGCACTGCACCGCTACGCCTGGCCGGCCTGCCTCCTCTTCACCGTCCCGTGGTTCCTGCACCGCCGGGTGCCCCGCCACCGCGTGACGGACGTCTCCTACGACCGCGCGGCCGGCCGCATGGCCGTCCGCACGGCCTCCTTCGCCTGCCTGCCCGGTGACCCGGCCGCCGCGCTGCCCGGCGCCCGGGTGGTGGACGGCGAGGAGGCGCTGCGCGCCGAGGTGCGCGCGGCGGTGGCCGAGCACCTGGAGCCGCTCCTCGCGGTCTTCGGCCCGCGCATGCGGCGGCGCGGCCGGGCACTGTGGGGCATGGTCACCGACGAGGTGGTCGAGGGCCTCTGGTACGTCGCCCGGGTGCTGGGCGAGGAGGAACGGGCCCGGCGCGAGCTGGGGCTGCTGCTGCCGGGCGCGACCGCCCCCTACGCCGGCTCGGCGGCCTTCCGCGAGCTGGCCGGGCCGCGGGGCGAGACCCTGCGCACCCGGGACCGGATCAGCTGCTGCCTCTTCTACACCCTGCGTCCGGACGACACCTGCGCCACCTGCCCGCGCACCTGCGACGCCGACCGGGTCACCCGGCTGACGGCGGCCACGGCGGCCTGACCCACCGGCCGCTTGATCACAGGCACTTCACGATTTCCCCACGGGCCGCGGGAAGTTCCCGTGGAACCACCCGTACGAGTAGTCTTGCTCGAACTCAACTACCGGACCTCACTCGGCAGTTCGAGCAGAACGCCGTCCTGGGCATCCCCTTGCACTTCGTTGGCGGCCTCTTGCCCCGAAACCCCCTGAGGACCGGCGGGTTTGGGCCACTATGACGGGCGTTACGCCCTATCCCAATGCAAGGGACCCCTAGATGAGACTGACCGACATATCGCTGAACTGGCTGCTTCCCGGCGCCGTACTGCTCCTGGGCATGCTGGCAGCGGTTGCGGTGCTCGCGCGCGGCAAGCGCTCCTCGGGGAAGGACTCTGGCACGGAGGACTCGTGGGAGCGCAGCGAGGAGCGCCGCAGGCGCAAGGAGGCCATATACGGCACGGTCTCCTATGTGCTGCTGTTCTGCTGTGCCGCGGTGGCCGCCGCGCTGTCCTTCCACGGCCTGGTCGGCTTCGGCGAACAGAACCTCGGCCTTTCGGACGGCTGGCAGTACCTGGTCCCGTTCGGCCTGGACGGGGCTGCCATGTTCTGCTCCGTCCTCGCCGTGCGTGAGGCCAGCCACGGCGACGCCGCGCTGGGATCGCGGATACTCGTGTGGACCTTCGCCTTCGCCGCGGCCTGGTTCAACTGGGTGCACGCCCCGCGCGGCCTGGGCCACGCGGGCGCCCCGCACTTCTTCGCGGGCATGTCCCTGTCGGCGGCCGTGCTCTTCGACCGCGCCCTGAAGCAGACCCGCCGGGCCGCCCTGCGCGAGCAGGGTCTGGTACCCAGGCCGCTGCCGCAGATCCGCATCGTCCGCTGGCTGCGGGCGCCGCGCGAGACGTACAAGGCGTGGTCGCTGATGCTGCTGGAGAACGTGCGCAGCCTCGACGAGGCGGTCGAGGAGGTCCGCGAGGACCAGCGGCAGAAGGAGCAGACCCGGATGCACCGCCGCGAGCAGCAGCGGGTCGAGCGGGCTCAGCTGAAGGCCATCAGCCGGGGCCACCGCGGCCCGTTCCCCGGCCGGGGCACGAACCGGCAGGCGGAGCTGCCGGCCGTGGAGCAGGGCGCCGAGCGCGTGTCCGCGGAGCCTGCCATATCGGCGCCGGAGCAGCTGCCGGTACGCTCACGGCCCTCCCTGCAGCCCGTTCGCCGCAGCGGTGACCCGGTCACCGTCGACCTCACCGCCGAGGACGACACCATGGCGCTGCCGCGCCTGGACGACCTGGAGCGCAAGCTGAAGGACCTGGAGCAGCAGTACGGCTGACCCGGGGCCGGTGCGCGCACACGGCAGGGGCACGGCTCTCCGGAGCCGTGCCCCTGCCGTGTGCGGCCGGCGTGCGAGCTCCCGTGCGGCTCGCGGTCGGCGGCTTCAGGCGGCGTCCGCGGCCAGTTCGAACCAGACGGACTTGCCCACCCCGTGCGCCCGCACGCCCCAGGAGTCGGCGAGGGCCTGGACGAGAAGCAGGCCCCGGCCGTGCGTACCGTCGTCGGCGGACGGCACCCGCGGCCGGGGCCTTCTGCCGGTGAAGTCCCGTACCTCCACGCGCAGTCCGCGCGGCGAGACGGTGGCGGTGAGGACCGCCTCGCGGTCGGTGTGCACGAGCGCGTTGGTGACGAGCTCGGTGGTCAGCAGTTCCGCGATGTCCGATCGTCCCGGCCTCCCCCAGTGCCGTAACAGTTCCCGCAGCTCCCGGCGGGCCTCGGGCACCGCCCGAAGATCCGCGCGTCCCAGTCTGCGGCTGAGCTGTGCCGAAGAGGCCCCCTTGGTCACGGGCGCACCCTCACGTACCTGCCTTCTCATGACCCCCGCCTGCGCGCCGACGCCGGTTTCCCTCCTGCTCGAACACGTTCACGGGATCCATGCCCCGTCGGCACCGGGACAGTCATCCCGGCCGGGCAACCACCGGATGTTCGGCCAAGGTTTCGGAGGTCGTCATCACGGACGCGGTACGTTGCGCAGGTTGGAACGGGCCATCTGGAGCATCCGGCCCACACCGCCGTCCAGCACGATCTTCGACGCCGACAGCGCGAAGCCGGTGACCATCTCGGTGCTGATCTTCGGCGGGATGGACAGCGCGTTGGGGTCGGTCACCACGTCCACCAGCGCCGGCCCCTTGTGCCGGAAGGCGTCCCTCAGCGCGCCCGCGAGCTGCTTCGGCTTCTCCACCCGCACGCCGTAGGCCCCGCAGGCCCGGGCGACCGCCGCGAAGTCGGGGTTGTGGTTCGTGGTTCCGTACGACGGCAGGCCGGCCACCAGCATCTCCAACTCGACCATGCCGAGCGAGGAGTTGTTGAACAGCACCACCTTCACCGGCAGGTCGTACTGCACGAGGGTGAGGAAGTCGCCCATCAGCATGGAGAATCCGCCGTCACCGGACATCGACACCACGCGGCGGCGGCGGTCGGTGCACTGGGCTCCGATCGCCATCGGCAGCGCGTTCGCCATCGAGCCGTGCGAGAAGGAGCCGATGATCCGGCGTCGCCCGTTGGGCGAGAGGTACCGCGCGGCCCAGACGTTGCACATCCCGGTGTCGACCGTGAACACCGCGTCGTCGTCGGCGAGTTCGTCGAGCACCGAGGCCACGTACTCCGGGTGGATCGGCACATGCTTGTCCACCTTGCGGGTGTAGGCCTTGACGACGCCCTCCAGCGCGTCGGCGTGCTTCTTCAGCATCCGGTCCAGAAAGCGCCGGTTCTGCTTCTCCTTCACCCGCGGGGTGACACAGCGCAGGGTCTCCTTCACGTCACCCCACACGGCGAGGTCCAGCTTGGAGCGGCGGCCGAGGCGTTCGGGGCGTACGTCGACCTGGGCGATGGTCACGTCGTCGGGCAGGAAGGCGTTGTACGGGAAGTCGGTGCCCAGCAGGAGCAGCAGGTCGCACTCGTGGGTGGCCTCGTAGGCGGCGCCGTAGCCGAGCAGACCGCTCATGCCGACGTCGAAGGGGTTGTCGTACTGGATCCACTCCTTGCCCCTGAGGGCGTGCCCGACCGGGGACTTGATCTTCTGCGCGAACTCCATCACCTCGGCGTGGGCGCCCGCGGTGCCGCTGCCGCAGAACAGGGTGACCTTCTCCGCGCGGTCGATGAGGTCGACCAGCCGGTCGATCTCGGTGTCGCCGGGGCGCACGGTGGGCCGGGCGGTGACCAGGGCGGTCTCGGCGGCCTTGTCGGGGGCCGGCTGGTCGGCGATGTCACCGGGCAGGGAGACGACGCTGACGCCGCCGCGGCCGATCGCGTGCTGGATGGCGGTCTGCAGCAGCCGCGGCATCTGGCGCGGGTTGGAGATCAGCTCGCTGTAGTGGCTGCACTCGCGGAACAGCAGGTCCGGGTGGGTCTCCTGGAAGTAGCCGAGACCGATCTCGGCGGAGGGGATGTGCGAGGCGAGGGCGAGGACCGGGGCCATGGAGCGATGGGCGTCGTACAGGCCGTTGATGAGGTGGAGGTTGCCGGGCCCGCAGGAGCCCGCGCAGGCGGTGAGCTTCCCGGTGATCTGCGCCTCGGCGCCGGCCGCGAAGGCGGCGGTCTCCTCATGGCGTACGTGCACCCAGTCGATGGCGGTGTGGCGGCGGACCGCGTCGACGACGGGGTTCAGGCTGTCGCCCACCACTCCGTACAGGCGTCTGACCCCGGCGCGGGCGAGGATGTCCACGAACTGCTCGGCGACGTTCTGCTTGGCCATGGCTGTGAACCCCTTCGGTCCGGCGGAAGGCTCGCTGCGGCTTCGCGCCTTCCATCAATCCACACCCGGCGCCGCTACGCCTCCCACACGGCGGCCGCCGTACGGTCGTCGGCGTACCCCTTCACCCGGACCTGTGCGTCGGCGAGGAACGCGGCGAGGCCCGGCGGCTCCTGGCCGGACCACCGCTCGGTGAGGTACGCGGTCAGGTCGGGTTCGCCGCGCAGGGGTTCGGCGAGGCCGCCGGTGCACAGCAGGAGGGTGTCACCCGGCCGGGCTACCGAGGCGCGGAAGCGGAAGGGCTCGCGGGGTGGCTGCGGGGCGGGTTCGTAGGGGCTCGGGGGCGTGGGGATGCCGAGGTCCATGGTGAGCCGGTCCCCCTCGGGAGTCTCGGCGGGCGCCTGGGAGGGGGGTGAGCCGAAGCCGACGACCGGTTCGCCGGTGACGTCCCCGGCCTTGGGTTCGATGTCCTGCCACACGCCGTCCCGCAGCCGGAACAGCCCGCCGGCGCCGACCCCGAAGAACACGCGCGTACGGCATTCGGGGTCCGCCGGGAGCAGCAGACAGCGCAGGGTGGCCGCGTACTCCTCCGGGGAGACGCCCTGCTCGACCGCGCTGGCGCGCAGCCTGCCGAGGCTGCGGTCGGTGAGGCGGTGCAGCCCGGACTTCAGGTCACCGCGCCGGGCCCCCCGGATGTCCTCCGCGAGCCGGGCGTGGCTGCGGCCGACGGCCCGCCCGATCCACCGGCACACCTCGGCGGCGGCCCGGTGCGCCCCCGGCGTGGCCCGCGCCCCGGTCGCCATCGCGACCAGCACCAGCGCCTGCTCCCCGGTTCCGAACCTCGCCACGAGCAGCGAGTCGCGCCGCGGCTCGCCCCGGTAGCGCGCCGAGTCGCCGCGCACCGACACCGCCCTGAGCGTCCCGCTCCCGCACCGCGCGCCGTCCAGCACCGTGTCCGCGACCAGTTCCGCGAGCTCGTCGGGGTCGGCCGGCGGCAACGCCGTGGGCTCCGCCTCGTAGGTAGGCGGCCCGGACCCCACATGAGGGACCCGCGGCCTGTCCTGAGCCAGGACGGACCCACCGCTGTCCCCCGGGTCCGGCCGGTCCGGCGCGGGCGCCTCGCCCGTGGTCGCGGTGGTGCTCCCCGCCGGGGGCCGGGGCCCTGGCGGGAACGTCGTAGGCCCGGCCGGCCCGGCGGGCAAAGGCTCCCAGGGGGCGCGGGGCAGGAGCGGAGGGGGCTGGGCGGGCGGACCGGCGGCCGGGTGCGGATCACCGGCGAGAGGGGCAGCCGGCGCGCTCCGGGGGCCGGCGCCGGGGAGGGGGTCCGGCTCACGGGTCGCACCTGCCGGACCGGCACAGGCGTCGGCGTCGGCGCGAGGAGGCGGGACAGGGCGGGCCGAGCCGGCCGGACCGCCGGCCGGCGGGTCCTGCGCCGGCGGACCGGAAGCCCCGGGTGCGGGGCCCGGGCGCATGTCCTGGGGGTCGCCGCCGGGGCGGGGGGCCGGTGGGACCGGCGGCGGCTGGTCCGGCGGCGGCGGTATCGGGGCCGGTGGGACTGATGGGGTCGGCGGGGCCGGGTGCGGCGGGGCCGTCGGTGCTCCTCCGGGGGCCTCCGTCAGGCCGGACGCCGAGGCGAAGCGGTCGTCGAGGGAGTCCGGGGTGGGCGCGGGGCCGGTGTCGTGGGTGGAGTCGTCGTACAGCTGCCGCCACCAGTCCTCCTCGGGACCGGGACCGGTGGGCCTTCCCCCCTGCTGGCTCATGACCCTCATTGTCCACCGCACGGGCGGGTTGAAAACGGGGCATCCGGAAAAACCCGCGGGGCCGTGCTCGGCTGACGGCGTGTCGGGGGACGGGCCGAACAGCCGTACGGGGGTGGCGCGGTGGGTGCCGGCGCTGCCCGGGCGTCGGAGCCGGCGACGGGCCACCGGGCGGTTCCGCCCCCCACGGGAGAACCGCCCGGCGACACGGGAGTGACCCAGGTCCGGATCCCCTGCGCAGAACGCGTCGCGGACCCGGGCCACCGTCTGGGAACGGCCGCCTCGGACACCGTCGGGCGGGCCGGGCCGGGGCACCGGCCGCCGCGGCCGTGGCCCCACCTTGGCAGAGCCGCCGGGCGTACGGGGATGATAGGTGTGGCGGGTTTGTGCCGTGGCTGCTTCCCGCCACGGGCGCCCGCGAGGAGTCGGCGACCTCGGGAGGGCGACACCTTGATGCTGGCGGCGATAGGGCTGGACGAGGCGCACGAGTCGGCGTACCGGGCCCTGGTGGCGGTGGGCGCGGCCGATGTGCCGGACCTGGCCCGGCGGCTGACCCTCGGCGAGCGGGACACCGAGCGCGTGCTGCGCGGGCTGGAGCGGCACGGCCTCGCCGCGCAGTCCCCGGCCCGCCCCGGCCGCTGGGTCGCCGCCCCGCCGGGCGTGGCCCTGGGCGCGCTGCTGACCCAGCGGCGGCACGAGCTGGAGCAGGCCGAGCTGGCGGCGGCGCTGCTCGCCGAGGAGTACCGGGCGGCCGCGGCGGTGCCCGCCGTGCACGACCTGGTCGAGGTGGTGATCGGCGCGGCCGCCGTCACACAGCGCTTCCTGCAGCTCCAGCTGGGCGCCCAGGAGGAGGTGTGTGCCCTGGTCACCGGCAACCCGGTGGCGGTCACGGGGGTGGAGAACGACGCCGAGGACCGGGCCGCCGAGCGCGGGGTGCGCTACCGAGTGGTGCTGGAGCGCGCGGTGCTGGACCGGCCGGAGGGCATGACCGAGCTGAGCGCCGCGCTGGGCCGGGACGAGCAGGTGCGGGTGGTGGACGAGGTGCCGACGAAGCTGGTCGTCGTCGATCGCGCGCTGGCGCTGGTGCCGCTGACCTCGCACACCGCGGAGCCGGCCGCGCTGGTGGTGCACGCCAGCGGCCTTCTGGAGCTGCTGTCGGGGCTGTTCGAGTCGGTGTGGCGGGAGGCGCTGCCGCTGCGCCTCGGCGCGCACGGGGTCACCGAGCAGCGCCCGGACGGGCCCGACGCCGCCGACCTGGAGATCCTCTCCCTGCTGCTGGCGGGCCTGACCGACGCGAGCGTGGCCAAGCAGCTCGAGCTGGGCCTGCGGACCGTGCAGCGCCGGGTGAAGCGCCTGATGGAGCTGACCGGTGTGACGACCCGGCTGCAGCTGGGCTGGCACGCCTACGAGCGCGGCTGGGTCACCCGCGAGCGCTGACCCCGGGACCGGGTCCGACCTGCGACGTCCGGCGCCGTCCGGCAGGCTGGGCAGATGGGCGTGTGGGAGCTCCTGCTGGTCGGCACGGTGATCCTGCTGGGCCTGTGCGGGGTGCTGGTGCCCGGCGTACCGGGGTCGTGGCTGGTGTGGGCCGCGGTGCTGTGGTGGGCGCTGAAGGACCCCCAGCCGGTGGCCTGGGCGGTGCTGGTCGGGGCCACCGTGGCGCTCTTCCTGTCCCAGGTGGTGCGCTGGGCGCTGCCGCCCCGCCGGCTGCGCGAGAGCGGCGCGACACCCCGCATGGGCGTGTACGCGGGAGCCGGGTCGTTCCTCGGGTTCTTCCTGATACCCGTCCTGGGGGCGGTCCCCGGCTTCGTCGCCGGCATCTACGTCTACGAGCGGCTGCGCCTCGGCCGGCACGGCGCGGCGCGGGCGGCCCTGCGCACGGCCATGCGCAATGGTGGCTCCAGCGTGCTGGTGGAACTGTTCACCTGCCAGCTGATCGCGGGCGCGTGGCTCGGCGCGGTGCTGTGGGGGTGACCGGAGCGGGCCGCTGGGCGTAGGGCGAGATCCGGTCGTCGACGACGCGGTGAGCGTACGGCCCTGGCCCCGAGAAGCTCTGGAGCACGCCTTCCAGCGTGAGCAGGTGCCGCTTGCGGTCCAGGCCCGCCGCGTAGCCGGTGAGGGAGCCGTCGGCACCGATCACCCGGTGGCAGGGGCGCAGCACGAGCAGCGGGTTGGCTCCGACGGCGGTGCCGACGGCCCTTACGGCGGCCCGGGAGGCGCCGATGCGGGCGGCGATCTCGCCGTAGGTCACGGTCGACCCGTAGGGGACCGAGTCCAGGGCCTGCCACACCCGCTCCCGGAACGCGGTGCCCTCGCCGCGCATCGGCAGCCGGAACTCCTTCAGGTCGCCCGCGAAGTACGCGGCGAGCTGCTCCTCGGCCTCCCGGAACAGCTCAGGGTCGTGCCGCCAGCCCTCCCGTACGCTCCGTCCGCCCTTCTGCTCGGGCAGGGACAGCGAGGTCAGGGTGCCGTCGGGGCCGGCGGTGAGCAGGACGGGGCCGAGCGGGCTGTCGAGGCGGGTCCAGTGCGTGGTCATGCGTGCTTCTCCAGGTCTTCGGCCGTTCGCAGATGACGTACGGCGTAGGAGCGCCAGGGGCGCCAGGTGTCGGGGACGTCCCCGCCGGGCGGCGCGACGTCCGGGTCGCCGAGGGCGCGGGTGCGGATCGCGGCGACGGTCGCGGGGTCCATGCCGGGCAGCGCGAGCAGGGCCGCCTCGGCGTCGTCCCGGTCCGCGCCCGCGTCCAGCCGTACGGCACCGTCGGCGAGGGCGGCGGCGAGCACGCCCACCGCGCCGTCCGGCTCGGCCTCGGCGAGGGCCGCCGGCTCGGGGAAGAGGTGCGTGAGGCTGCCGCAGGGCGCGTCGAGCGTCTTGCCGTAGGCCCGGACGAGCCGCTCGGCCTCCGCCCGCCCGGCCAGCGCCCGCACCGCGAACTCCTCGGGGTCGGTCGCGCCCGGCGAGCGCAGTCCCGGCCGTGCCGCGACCAGCGGGGCGAGCCGGGGATCGGCGCCGAGCCGCTCGTCGACGGCGTACGGATCGGCGTCCAGGTCGAACAGCCGGCGCAGCCGCTGCACGGCGGTCGTCAGATCGCGCGGGTCGGTCAGGTGCAGCCGGGCGTCCAGCCAGCCACCCGGGTGCGCGGCGGACGGTCCGGCCGAGGCTCCGCCGGGCCGCTCCTCGACGGCCGCGATCCCGGTGCCGTAGGGCAGCCGGAGGCTACGGCGGTACACGCGCGACCCCGTGGCCCCGCTCACCTCCTCCACCCCGGCCACGGCCTCCCGCGCGAGCAGGTCGAAGACACCGGCGGCGTCGTAGGGCCCGCGGTGGGCGAGCCGCAGCGGGATCCCGGCGGCCGGGGTGCCGGCCCGCCGGGGCCGGTGCCCGCCCCGGGGCGCCGCCGCGCGCAGCGCGCTCGGGGTGAGCGCGTACACCTCCTTGACGGTGTCGTTGAACTGCCGCACGCTCGCGAACCCGGACGCGAAGGCGATCTCGGTCACCGGCAGCTCGGTCGTCTGCAGCAGCACCCGTGCCGTGTGCGCCCGCTGGGCCCGGGCCAGCGCGACCGGCCCGGCCCCCAGCTCGGCGGTGAGCTGTCGCTGCACCTGCCGTGCGCTGTACCCCAGCCGCGAGGCGAGTCCGGCGACGCCCTCCCGGTCGACGACGCCGTCGCCGATCAGGCGCATGGCCCGCCCGACGACGTCGGCCCGTACGTTCCAGTCGGCCGACCCGGGCACCGCGTCCGGCCGGCACCGCCGGCAGGCCCGGAAGCCCGAGCCCTGCGCGGCGGCGGCCGTCGCGAAGAACCGCACGTTCCGCCGCCGCGGGGTGACCGCCGGACAGCTGGGCCGGCAGTAGATCCCGGTGGTCGACACGGCGAAGAAGAACTCGCCGTCGAACCGGGCGTCCCTGCTCCGCACGGCCTCGTACCTGCTGTCCTCGTCCATCACACGGTCAAGTGTCCGAGAGGACGCAGACCGCTGCTAGCGGAAAACGGACATGGCGTTCTCGACGCCCTGGGGGGCGGCTAACGTCGCCCCCGCTTGAACTCCATCGCCGCCCGCCCCTCGGCCCCCTTGCGCTTCCACTCCTTGCGGATCTCGGCCCGCATCCGCGCATCGGTCTTGGCCACGATCCGCTGGTTCTCCCGCAGCAGCTTGCGGTAGCTCTCCAGCCGCCGCAGGGGCAGCTCCCCGCTCTCCACGGCCTCCAGCACGGCGCAGCCGGGCTCGGCCTCGTGGGCGCAGTCGTGGAACCGGCAGCGTGCGGCGAACTCCTCGATCTCGGAGAACGTCTGCCCGACGCCGGTCTCGGCGTCCCAGAGCCCGACACCCCGCAGTCCCGGCGTGTCGATGAGCGCGCCGCCGCCCGGGAGCAGCAGCAGATTGCGGGTCGTGGTGGTGTGGCGGCCCTTGCCGTCGACGTCCCGGGTGGCCTGGACGTCCATGACGTCCTCGCCGAGCAGTGCGTTGGCGAGGGTCGACTTGCCCGCGCCGGACTGCCCGAGCAGCACGGACGTACCGCCGCCGACGACCGCGGAGAGGACGTCGAGCCCGGTGCGGTCGAGGGAGCTGACGGTCAGCACGGTCACGCCGGGCGCGCTGGTCTCCACGTCCTGGACGAGGTGGGCCAGGGTGACGGGATCGGGCACGAGGTCGGCCTTGGTGAGGACGACGACGGGCTGGGCGCCCGATTCCCAGGCCAGGGCGAGGAAGCGCTCGACGCGGCCGAGGTCGAGTTCGACGGCGAGGGACACGGCGACGATGGCGTGGTCGACGTTGGAGGCGAGGATCTGCCCCTCGGACCGCTTGGAGGAGGTGGACCGCACGAAGGCGGTGCGGCGCGGCAGGTACGCGCGTACGTAGCGGGGGTTGCCGTCGGGTTCGACGGCGACCCAGTCGCCGGTGCACACGACCCGCAGCGGGTCGTGCGGTGTGACGAACGCGGTGTCGGCCCGCACGATCCCGTCGGCGGTGACGACGTCGCACTGGCCCCGGTCGACGCGGATCACCCGCCCGGGCAGCAGGCCGTCGGCGTCGTGGCGGGCGAACGCGTCCGCCCATGCCTCGTCCCAGCCGTAGGGAGCGAGAGCGGAGAAAGCGGCAGCGGAGATGCTGGAGGACAAGGGGGAACCCTTCGAAGGGCGGCCCCGGCGTGGAGATGCGGAAGTCGAGGTCAGCCGGTGGCCACGGAGGTGGACGTGATGATCTGGACGCGAGCAGCGCTCATCGCAGTGACAGCCATCGGTCGACACCTCCTCTAAGGACTCACCGTCGCTCGGTAAGAACACGCACACCGTATCCGGGCCCCCCGCAGGCCCGTCAACGGGTTTTTCCCACGCCTTCGTTCAGCCGACGGCCGTCGCGTCCTGCGCCGGCTGCTCCACCGCCGGGAGGCTGTCCATGAAGGAGCTGACGGAGAACACCGCGCGGCCGGGGCCGGGCTCGCCGTAGCCGGGCGGGGAGCTGAGGCCGAAGTCGTCCATGGTGGCGCGGTAGGCCTCCAGCAGGCGGATGTGGTACTCCAGCGGCGCGCCCTGCGGGTTGGCCTTGCCGAGCGGGGTGGTGGGCTCGGGGCACCAGGTGGTGAAGCGGGGCGTGATGCCGTGGGACATGAAGAAGCGCAGGCCCTCGGTGGTGGAGGCGATGGCCTCGTCGACCGTCTTGAAGCCGAAGGGCTCGGCCATCTCGACGCCCGCCACGAAGTTGGGGATGACGTTGCGCGCGCCGAAGATCTCCGCCGAGTCCAGGATGCGCCTGTGCCACTCGTCGCGGCCGACGTAGCGCTCCTTGCCGGGGCAGTACATCTTGAACAGGTACTCGTCCCACACCTCGTAGTTGGGGTGGTAGATCTGCACGCCGTAGTCCTTGAACCGCTGCACGTCGTCGCGGGGCAGCGCCTGGGCGACGACCTTGCCGATCCAGCGGCCGGGGAAGCGTTCCTCGATGGCCTTGGCGTAGTGCCCGTAGAAGTCGGCCTCGTCTCGGCCGGAGACCGTCTTGGTGATGGCTCCGCCGGTGAGGGTGTAGGCGGTGGACGCCTTGGCGGTGTCGTACCTGTCGATGATCTCCAGCGCCTCCAGGACCTCCTCCACGTCCTTGACGCCGGTGTAGGGCCGGCCGGCCGCCTTGTGCTGGCGCCAGTTGTGGTTGATGTCGCAGTACTGGCACTCCTCCTTGGCGCCGAAGTACTGGCAGACCCGGAAGACGGTGAGGTAGATCAGGTAGCCCCACTGGATGGTGGGGGCGACCTCCATGACCGACTTGCCGTTGGAGAGCTTGTGCCGGTAGTACTCCGGCATCGGCGGCACACCGACGTCGGCGATGCGCCTGCCGTCGAGGTAGAGGCCGAGCAGGCCCTCCTCGTCGGCGGCGACCCGGTAGGGGGAGGCGGGGTTCACCCGGACGGAGACGACCGTGCGGCGCAGGTCGTAGGGGCCGCCGGTGAGGATGATCTCCTCGGGCGGGCGGCGCAGCGCGGCCTCGCCCAGCTCGGGGAGGGTGCCGTGGTCGAAGGAGAAGATGAAGTAGGACTTCGGTTTCACCTCGCCGCCCTCGTTGTCGCTGAGGGCGGACGCGTCGAAGGCCACACCTCCGCGGAGCAGGTCCTCCTTGAAGACGGCTTCCCGCGGCACGTGCGGGAAGCGCTCCATCAGATCCTCGACGAGCGCGGTGCGGCTGCCCATCCCGTGTCTCCTCCCGATTCGGACGTACGACTCCTCACGGTATGCCCCCGCCTGGACCTCATCCCTGCCGGGTCCCCTCCCGGCGCGCGATGTGGGCCGGGACGGGGGTGTCCGGCGGCAGCACGGGGTCGGGCACGGGAGCGCCCCAGACGGTGGTCAGCGGCAGGGTGCCGGCCCACAGGCCGAGCTCCGCGTCGGGGCCGGTGCCGTCGTCGGGTGCCCCGGTGCGGATCTTGACCGATGCCTCCTCCAGGGACACGGCGAGGAGGGTGGTGGCGGCGAGCTCCTTGCGGCTGGGGCCGCGGGCGTACGACCACTGGCCCGGGGCGGCGTGCTCGGTGAGCAGGCGCAGTCCCGCCAGCTTCTCGTCGGGGTCGGTGACCGTGCGGGCCTCGCCGTGGATCACGGCGCTGCGGTAGTTCACGCCGTGCTCGAACACGGACCGGGCGAGGACGAGCCCGTCGACGTGGGTGACGGTCACACACACCGGTCCCCCGCCCGCGAGGCTCCGGCCGGCCACCGAGCCATGGAGGTAGAGGTTGCGCCCGTCGCGCCCGTACACGGTCGGCAGGACCAGCGGCCGTCCCTCGATCACCACGCCCAGGTGGCAGACGAAAGCGGCGTCTAGGATCGCGTCGAGATCGTTCCGGGACAGGCTGCCCTGCTCGCGCAGGCGGCGGTGCCGGGTCAGCCCGGTCTGCGGGAGGGCGGCGGACGGCTGTGAGGTCACACGCCGGAAGCTACCGAATTCGCATGGCCAGCGCCATCTCATTGCGGAAACGGTGAGATGAACGAGCATGCCCGACGAAATCAGTGGAGGGAGCCGTCAATGGCCACAAAGGTGACCAACTGGGCGGGGAACATCACCTACGCCGCCGAGGAGCTGCACCGCCCGCACTCGCTCGACGCGCTCAGGGCGCTGGTCGCCGCGGGCACGGCGGTGCGGGTGCTGGGCAGCGGGCACTCGTTCAACGAGATCGCCGAGCCGGGGGCGCACGGGGCGCTGCTCTCGCTGGACGGACTGCCCGCCGAGATCGACGTGGACACCTCGGCGAGGACCGTCCGGGTCGGCGGTGGCGTGCGGTACGCCCGGCTCGCCGAGACCGTGCACGCGCACGGGCTCGCGCTCGCCAACATGGCCTCGCTGCCGCACATCTCGGTCGCCGGGTCGGTGGCGACCGGCACGCACGGGTCGGGCGTCGGCAACGGGCCGCTCGCCGCGGCCGTGCGGGAGGTGGAGCTGGTCACGGCCGACGGCTCGACCGAGGTGATCCGGCGCGGCGAGGAGCGCTTCGGCGGCGCCGTCACCGCCCTGGGCGCGCTCGGCGTGGTCACCGCGCTCACCCTGGACCTGGAGCCCGCGTTCGAGGTCGAGCAGTATGTGTACACCGAACTCCCGCTCGCCGGGCTGGACTTCGAGCAGGTCGCCGGGGCCGCGTACAGCGTGAGCCTGTTCACCGACTGGCGGGCGCCGGGCTTCCGGCAGGTGTGGCTGAAGCGGCGCACCGATCAGCCGCTCGCGGACTTCCCCTGGGCCACGCCCGCGACCGAGAAGATGCACCCGGTGCCCGGGATGCCCGCGGTGAACTGCACCGAGCAGTTCGGCGTGCCGGGCCCCTGGCACGAGCGACTGCCCCACTTCCGGGCCGAGTTCACGCCCAGCAGCGGGGAGGAGCTGCAGAGCGAGTACCTGATGGCCCGGTCGGACGCCCCGGAGGCGCTGGCGGCGCTGGACCGGGTGCGGGAGCGGGTGGCGCCCGTGCTGCAGATCTGCGAGGTGCGCACGGTCGCCGCCGACGAGCAGTGGCTGAGCCCGGCCTACGGGCGGGACTCGGTCGCCGTGCACTTCACCTGGATCGCCGACACCACCGCCGTGCTGCCGGTGGTGCGGGTGGTGGAGGAGACGCTGGAGCCGTTCGACGCCCGGCCGCACTGGGGGAAGGTCTTCGAGACGCCCGCCCGGTACCCCCGCACCGGCGACTTCGCGCGGCTGGTCCGGGAACTGGACCCGGCGGGGAAGTTCAGCAACGCCTTCGTGCGGCGGATCCTCGAAGGGTGACGCCCTGCACCGCCCGGCCGGCGGACGCCGGGCCGGGCGGCCGGGACGCCCGCCGCGGGCGCGCCCGGTGCCGACGGGGGCACCGGGCCGCCGGGGGCCGCCCCGGCCCCGCGGGCGGCCCGCACCTGCACGGGCGCCTAGGCTTACGCCCGGACACCCGGGTTCTCTTCGAAGGAGGCGGGCCGCATGGCGCGCGTCGGCGTCACCGCGGAGCGGCTCGTCGCCGCAGCGGCGGAACTCGCGGACGAGGAGGGCTTCGAGAAGGTCACCCTGTCCGCGCTGGCTCGTCGTTTCGGCGTCAAGGACGCGAGCCTGTACGCCCATGTCCGCAGCCTGCAGGACCTGCGCACCCGGCTCGCCCTGTACGCGGGCGGTGAGCTCATCGACCGGATCGCCGAGGCCGTCGCGGGCCGCGCCGGCAAGGACGCGCTGGTCGCCTTCGCCGACGCCTATCGGGAGTACGCCCTCCGGCACCCCGGCCGGTACGCCGCCACCCAGATCCGCGTCGACCAGGCCCTCGTCGCCGACTCCCCGGCCCTGCGCCGCACCGCCGACATCACCTACGGCATGCTGCGCGCCTACGGCCTGGCCGAACCCGACCTCACCGACGCCGTACGCCTGCTGCGCAGCACCTTCCACGGCTACTGCGCGCTGGAGGCGTCCGGCGGTTTCGGCGCCCCGCGCGATGTGCGGCGGTCCTGGGAGCGGGCGGTCGACGCGCTGCACATCGCCCTGGAGAACTGGCCCCGGGATCAGGAGTCCTGAGGGACTCGCAGCGTGAGCTGGAACTCGTACGCCGTGTGCGTGGGCCGGTAGCCGAGCCGGTCGTTGACGGCGCGCATGTGCGGGTTGGCGTCCGCCACGTCGGTGAGCAGTGCGCCGAGCCCGGGGTGGCGCTCGCGGGCGTGCAGGATCGAGGCGGCCTTCATCCAGGTGCCGAGGCCGTGCCCGCGGTGCTCGGGCAGGACGCCGGTGCCGTAGTGCAGGCCGTCGCCCTCACCGCTGCCGGGCACGACGAGCTCGGTGAAGCCCACCAGGGAGCCGTCCGAGGTGTCGACGGCGGCGACGGTGTGCAGGACGTCGCCGCGCTCGGCGACGGCCGCGGCCGCCGCGCGCACCCGGTCCAGGTCCCAGACGACCCTGCCGTAGTCGACGGCGCCCATGGGCATGTCGTCCATCGCCCGGCGCGAGGCGACGTAGCGGTCGGCGAGGTCGTCGGGGACCGTGCCCTCCCACGCGGTGAGCGCGTATCCGGCGGGTGCCGCCTCCACCAGCGCGGTGAGCGCGGGCACATCGGCCTCGACCAGGGGCAGACGGGCGTGGATCAGGGTCATGGCCACGGCGAAGCCGCGCGCGGCGAGGAAGGCGGCGCCTGCGCTGTCTCCGTCCGCCTGGGCGACGACGCTGCGCCGGCCGTCCTGCCGCGCGGCCTCCACGGCGGCGTCGAGCAGGGCCGACCCCACGCCCCGCCGCCGTTCGGCCGGATGGACCCGGACGTCGGCCTCGGCGAGATGCCGCTGTCCCTCCTTGTCGAAGAGGCGGAGCGATGCGGTGCCGAGCGGGGCGCCGTCCGGCCCGGAGGCCAGCCACACGAGCCTGCGGGAACCACCGGGCGCGGGGTCGACGAGGGCGGTGAGCCGCGGGGGCGGGGCGGTGGGCGAAGGAGCATGAGACGGGGGCGGAGCGGTGGGCGAAGGAGCATGAGACGGGGGCGGAGCGGTGGGCGAAGGAGCATGAGACGGGGGCGGGGCGGTGGGCGAGGTGGTCACGGGCGCAACTCTGCGCACACCGCTCTCGGCCCCTCAACACCTTTTCCCCGCCGGTCAGCCGGCCGGGGCGGCGCACACACGGGCCTCCACGCGTCCGACGCCACCGAGGAGCCGTCCCGCCCGGACAAGGAGACGGCCAGACCCGCCCCTGCTGAGCGTCACCTCGCGAACCGCTGCACGTCCCCGTACGACGGCAGCCCGCCCGCCGGTTCCCGCCCGTCCCTGACCGCCAGGGCCGCCTCCACCGCGGCGCCCAGTGCCCGGCGGTAGAGCAGGGAGCCGAGGCTGATGCGGTGGACACCGAGGTCGGTGAGCCGGGGGACGGAGGGGCCGCCGGGGGTGTAGAGGACGTTCAGCGGGACGTCGAGATCGCGGAGCACGGCGGCGATCTCGCCGGGGTCCGTGAGTCCGGGTACGAACACACCGTCCGCCCCGGCCTCTTGACAGGCGGCCACCCGCTCCGCGGTGCCCTCTCCGTGCGCCGACCAGTACGTGTCGGTACGGGCGTTGACGAAGAGCCCCGGCGCGGCGGCCTTGACGGCGGCGATCTTCTCGGCGTGCAGGGCGACGGGCCCGAGGCCGTCCTCCAGGTTGATCCCCACCGCCCCGACGGCGGCCAGCTCCACTGCCAGCCGGGCCACTTCCTCCGGGTCCTCGCTGAACCCGCCCTCCGCGTCGACCGACAGCAGGAACGGCCCCGACCCGAGAGCCAGAGCGAGGCGCAGCGTCTCGTCCCGGGTGGCCGAGTCGCCGTCGGGCAGGCCGGCGGCCGCGGCCACGCCGAGGCTGGTCGTGCCGATCGCGGGGAACCCCTCGGCGGCGAGGGCCGAGGCGGAGGCGTGGTCCCAGGCATTGGCCAGCAGCAGCGGAGCACCGGCCCGGTGCAGCGAGGCGAAGGTGCCGGAGGCGGTCTCACTCATGAGGGGACCGTAGCCGCCCGACACTTCGCCGGTGACCGAACGATCGGGCAGCCGAAGGGCTGCGGGGAACGGCGCGAGAAGCGACCGGAACCCGCCCCCCGACTCCCCCGCCCCGGCCCCGCACGTCCGCCCCGCGTCCGCTCACCCCAGGCGCACCAGCCCTTCCGGCACCAGCCCCAGCGCGACGAGTTCGTCGCGGACGAGGGCGGCGTAGGCGGTGGCGCCCCGCACGGAGGTGTGGGTGTTGTCGCGCTTCTCGACGGACAGGTACAGCGACTTGGACGCCTCCGGGCCCAGCTCCTCGACGAGGGCCTTCGACCTCGCGGTGAGGTCGATCAGGGGCACGTCCCGCGCGGCGGCGACGGAGCGGATGACGGCCGGGTGGTCGACGCCGAGGCCGTTGACGAGGAGGGCGGTGTTGTTGTTCAGGGTGCCGTCGGGGTTGAACCAGCGGCGCACGACCGGGGTCACGAGCACCGGCTCGCCGCCCTTGGCGCGGACGCCCGCCACGAGGGCCTCCAGGTTGGCCCGGTAGGTGGGCTCGTCGGTGGTCTTGTCGTTGTGGGCGAGCTGGATCAGCACGAGGTCGCGCGGCTGGACGCGTGCCTCGACCGTCTCCCACAGCCGCGGGTCGGACAGGAAGGTGACCGTGCTCTCGCCGCTGTCGGCGTGGTTGGCGACGGACAGGCCCTTGCGCAGGTACTGCGGAAGCCGCTGGCCCCAGCCGGTGTAGGGGTCGCCGGGCTGGTCGCAGACGGTGGAGTCGCCGATCAGCAGGATCTGGCGCGCGTGCCGGGCGGGCGTGACGCGGATGCCGGCGAGAGCGGGCGCCGAGCCGCCGATCACCAGGTCGAGGCCGGGTGTACCGGCGGCCCCGGTCGGCTCTCCCTCCGGCGTGCGTACGTCCACGGTGAAGCTGCGCGCGACGCGCTCACCGGCCGGGACGGCCGTCTCGGGGAGCAGGGCGCGCCGGGTCTCGCCGGACAAGGCGGTGCTGGAGTCGGTGTCGCCGCCGAGGAGGACCCGCACGTCGTACGTGCCGGGCGGCAGGTCGAAGTGGCAGGCGTCGGCGGTGCACCGGCCGGGCCCCGGCGCGGCCTCCCGGGCATGGGCGGCGGGTCCGGCCGTCAGGGTGGCGGCCCCCAGCGTCGCGGCGATCAGCGCGGCGGCGGTGAAACGTCTCATTCGCGGCTCCTCGGTCGGTGCGATGTGCCCGGCGCTGGGACCGTACCGGCTGCAACAAGCGCTTTCCACCCCCTCCGGCACATCTTTCACGGCACCCCGACATTCCCGCTGTGCAAGCCCTTACGAAAAAACGATTCAACTGTCACCCTGCCTAGCACCCGCACTCCCCAGCCCTCCCGAAGGAGGCACCCCCCATGTCCGAGACCGCGCACCGACCGGTCGCCCGCCGCGCCTTCGTCCTCGGCGCCGCGGCCACCGCCGGCACCGCCGCCCTCGCCGGGCCGCTGTCCGGCACCGCGCGCGCCGCGGCCTTCGGCTGGAGCGACGACGGCTCGAACTACGTCGTCGACACCGGCGCGAACCTCGTGTTCAAGGTCAGCAAGACCAACGGCGACCTGACCTCACTCGTCCACCGCGGTGTGGAGTACCAGGGCTACGGCGGCAAGAACTCGCACATCGAGTCCGGCCTCGGCCCCTCCGGCGTGACGCTCACCCGGTCCGGCTCGACGATCCTGATCTCGGTGACGTACGGGACGCTGAGGCACTACTACGCGGCCCGCAGCGGCGAGGCCAACATCTACCTGTGGACCCACAAGGCCGACACCTCCGTCCCGGCCACCCGGTTCATCCTGCGTGTGAAGCAGGGCCTGTTCCCCAACGACGAGCCCGACTCCTACACCTACGCGCCCACCGCCGTCGAGGCGTCGGACGTGTTCGCCAAGAGCGACGGCCAGACGCGCTCCAAGCACTACTCGCGCCTGCGCGTGAAGGACTACGACCACATCGGCTGGACGACCGGCGGCGTCGGCCTGTGGATCGTGCGCAGCAACCACGAGAAGGCATCCGGAGGCCCGTTCTACCGCTCGCTCCTGCGCCACCGCAGCGCGGACGGCGGCGGCCTGTACGAGATCCTCCACTACGGCCAGAACCAGACCGAGCCCGAACGCTTCGGCCTCCAGGGCCCGTACGTCATCGCCCTCACGGACGGCGGCGCCCCCTCCCCCGCCCTGTACCACGCCAACCTCACCACGCCGTGGGCGGACTCCCTCGGCCTCGCCGGGTACACCGGCGCGGGCGGCCGCGGGCGGGTGGCCGGAGTCGGGATCACCGGCCGCGACACGGCGCACCCGTACACGGTCGGCCTGGCCAACCCGAACGCGCAGTACTGGGGTCCGGCCCGTGCCTCGGACGGCTACTTCTCCCTCACGGGCGTCCTCCCGGGCACGTACACCCTCACGGTCCACAAGGACGAACTGGCGGTGTACACCACATCGGTGACGGTGACCGCCGGCACCACGACGACCCTCAACACGCTGGCGATCCCCGCCTCCAACGACCCGTCCGAGGCGACCGCGATCTGGCGCATCAACGACTGGACCGGCACGCCCGCCGGCTTCAAGAACGCCGACCTGATGACGTACGCGCACCCCTCCGACGTCCGGGCGGCCCCCTGGACGGGCAACGTGGTGATCGGCAGCGGCACCGAGACGTCCGGCTTCCCCTGCTACCTCTGGAAGGACGTCAACAGCGGCATCACGGTCTACTTCCGCCTCACCGCCGCCCAGGCCGCCGCCGCGCACACGCTGCGCATCGGCGTCACGACGGCCTACGCGAACGGCCGCCCGCAGGTCGTCGTCAACGACACCTGGACGTCGGCCGTCCCCTCCCCGCCCGCCCAGCCGAGCACCCGGTCCCTGACCAACGGCTCCTACCGGGGCAACAACCACACCTTCACCTACAGCGTCCCGGCGTCCGCCTGGCTCACGGACCCGAACGCCTACAACACGCTGAAGATCAACGTGGTGAGCGGCTCGGGGACGACCTCCTACCTCAGCGCGGGCACGTCCATCGACGCCATCGACCTGCTGGCCTGATCACGTGCGGCGTCCCGGCGCGCGAGGTCGGCGGTCCCGTGTGCGTTCAGCCCCGCAAGGCGCCGGCGATCGCCGCCACGCCCTCCGGCCCCACCCGGCAGCACCCTCCGATCAGCCGCGCCCCCGACGCCTGCCAGCCGAGCACCTGCTCCGCCGCGAAGGTGGCCCGCCCGTCCCAGGCGCGCGCCCGCGCGTCCCAGCTCTCCCCGCTGTTGGGGTACACGACGACCGGCTTACCCGTGACCCGCCCCGCGACGGCGACCGCGCCCGCCACGTCCTCGGGCGCGCAGCAGTTCACCCCCACCGCGACGACCTCCGGCGCCTCGGCGGCGAGGGCGAACGCCTCCTCCAGCGGCTGCCCGGCCCGCGTACGGTCCCCGGAGACCGTGTAGGACAGCCAGGCGGGCACCCCGGCCCCCCGCACCGCCCGCAGCAGCGCCTCGGCCTCCTCCGCGTCGGGCACCGTCTCCAGGGCCAGCACGTCCGGCCCGGCGGCGACCAGCGCCTCGACCCGCGGCCGGTGGAAGCGCTCCAGCTCCCCCACGCTCAGCCCGTACCGGCCCCGGTACTCGGAGCCGTCGGCCAGCATCGCCCCGTACGGCCCCACAGACGCCGCCACCCACAACGGCCGACCCGCCCCGGCCCGCCGGGCCGCCTCCCGGGCCGCCCGCACACTCACGCCGAACAGCTCGGCGGCACGCTCCCGCCCGATCCCCCGTCCTGCGAACCCCTCGAAGCTCGCCTGGTAACTCGCCGTGATCGCCACGTCGGCTCCCGCCCGGAAATAGGCGAGGTGCGCCTCGACCAGCGCGTCGGGCTGATCGGCCAGCAGCCGGGCCGACCACAGCTCGTCGCCGAGGTCGTGCCCGGCGGCCTCCAGCTGGTTGGACATGCCTCCGTCCAGGACGACGGTCCCCGCGGCAAGGGCATCGGCGAGCGAGTCAGAACTGGTCATACCCCGACGCTAACGGGCCCGCCCCCCGCGCAGCGCCCCGCCCCTCCCCGCCGTACGCGACCGCGGGCCGCCCGTGGCCGGTCGCGCAGTTCCCCGCGCCCCGGAAAGGCCGCCCACCCGGCCGGGCTCGTACCGCCGTGCGCGGGTGCGGGCCGTGCGGGGCCGGTCGCGCAGTTCCCCGCGCCCCGGAAAGGCCGCCCACCCGGCCGGGCTCGTACCGCCGTGCGCGGGTGCGGGCCGTGCGTGGCCGGTCGCGCAGTTCCCCGCGCCCCTGAAAGGCCGCCCACCCGGCCGGGCTCGTACCGCCGTGCGCGGGTGCGGGCCGTGCGTGGCCGGTCGCGCAGTTCCCCGCGCCCCTGGGGGGCTGGCGTCAGGCGCGTACGAGCGGAAGCGCCCCCCCCCCGGCCGCCCGGCCGCCTGCGGCGGGAGAGGGACGGCACGGGTGGGCGAGGAAGCCGCAAGCCGCGTACGGCGGGAAGGGGACGGGACGGGACGGGGGGTTGTCCGCCCGCAGCGGCCGGCGGAAACCCGGTTGAACGAAACCGAGGAACCAGATCGCCGGTCCGAGGACGGACAACCCCCCGGCCCGGCCCCGGCCCATCCACCGAACCCGGCGCGCTACCGCAACCGGCCACCCGACCCGCGCAGGCCGCCGCAGGCATCCCGCGGCGGCTCAATGTCTCCGCACGGTCGCAGACCGTCGCAGCCGGCCGATCACCGAGCGAAGCTCGGCCCCGCGCAGCTCGGGCTCGGGGGAGTCGGACGCCTCCACCCCGGCAGCGCCCGCGCCGTCCCACAGCGCCAGCTCCCGGTCACGGGGACCGAGGGCCGTGTACGGGGGCAGCACCGCCCCGTCCTCCGCGGTCTCCCCGAACACCCGCACCGGATGCCGGCCGTCCCACGCCGACCAGCCCGCCCGACCGTCGGAGACGAACCGCACCCAGGCCCCGTGCATCGCATCAGCCAACCCCTGCGGCGCCCCCTCCCCCGCCAGTTTCGCCGACTCCGGCACCTCCCCGGTGTCGAACACGAACCCGAGCTCAAGCGCATGACAGGCCCCCAGCTCGGGCAGCCCCGACGGCCAGGCGAACTCGTACACGTACGCCGACCCCACCCGCGCGTCCGCCAGCCGCTGCAACGGCACCCGCAGCAGATGGTCGGTCACCATCTGCCCGACGACCTCCGCAGTCCGCGCGGCCGGATGCAGCGCCCGATACCCGCGCGCCACCTCGGGCCCGCACCGGCACCGCGCCCGCGCCCCGGCCAGCGCGACCGCCCCCAGCCGGTCCACCCGCTCCAGCAGACCACCCGGCACCAGCCACAGCCGGTACTCCTCACGGGTCCAGCCCAGCAGCAGCTCGGCCCCCACCGCGACGGACCCCTCCACCAGCGCGTCCAGTGGATCACGCGGCACGAGGTCACCGTCGGCCACGATCCCGAAGGCGGGCCCGCCCAGCACGGGGCTGCTCAGCCGCCCGACCTCCGCCTGCGTCCGCAGCAGCAGCTCCCGGTCCACCCCGGCGAAGCCCTCCGCGGTGGCCGGCACCTTCAGCCGGGCCGCCATCCTGCGGACCATCCGCCGCACCTTGTCCCGTTCGCTCGCCTCGGGCGGCCCGCTCTGCAGCACGGCCCGCCGGAACAGCCCCTGTGCCTGCGGGGCGGCGATCAGCGCGCCGACGCTGATGGCCCCGGCCGACTGCCCGGCGAGGGTGACCCGGCCGGGGTCGCCCCCGAAGGCGGCGACGGCCTCGTGCACCCACCGCAGCGCGGCGAGCTGGTCGCGCAGCCCGGCGTTGGGGGGCGCGTCGGGGAACAGCCCGTAGCCCTCGACGCCGAGCCGGTAGTTCACGGAGACGACCACGACGCCGTCGCGGGCGAAGGCCCGCCCGTCGTAGACGGGCACGGCGGAGGACCCCCGGGTCAGTGCGCCGCCGTGGAACCACACCAGCACCGGCAGCCGAGCCCCGGGGTCCGGCGCGGGCGTCCACACGTTGAGGTTCAGGCAGTCGTCGCCGGGCACGACCGGGTCGGACAGGTACTGCGCGAAGGCGTCGGAGTACGGCGGCTTGGGCGGCGTCGGCCCGAACGCGCCCGCGTCCCGCACCCCGTCCCACGGCTCGGGCGGCTCCGGCGGGCGGAACCGCCGGGGCCCGAAGGGCGGCGCGGCGTAGGGGATGCCGCGGAACACGGCGACGCCGTGCTCGTACCGGCCGCGCACGGCCCCGTGGGGCGTCGCGACCACCGGCTCCGACCGGTCCTCCGGCATCAGCCCACCAGCCCTTCCCCCGCCCCGTCCGTCGCCGTCCGACGCCGTTAGGTGCCGTTCGGCGCCGTCCCGCGCCATCCAGCGCCGTGTTCTCATCAGAGCATCACACCGCCCGGACGTATTCCGCCCGACTCCGCCGAAGGGGCTACGCCTCGGGCCATCCGGCGGACAGCCGGATGATCGGCCCCTCTTCACGCCGCCCCTCCGCCGACCTAGGGTAGGAAGCGCTTTCTATCCCGCTGTCCCGCTGTCCAGCTTTCGTAGGCCCTTCGGGCGGGCCGGAGAGGTGGTTCCCGATGGTCCGTACGGCAGGTGCGGGTGCGACCGCCGGACCGACCCTGGCGGTCGTGGCCCGCGAGGCCGGGGTGTCGGTGCCGACCGCGTCCAAGGTGGTCAACGGCCGCGAGGACGTGGCGCCCGAGACCCGCCGCCGGGTCACCGAGGCGCTGGACCGGCTCGGCTACGTCCGCAGGCCCCGCTTCGACACCTCTCGCGCCCCGGGGCTCGTCGACCTCGTGGTGCACGCGCTGGACGCCTCCTGGTCGGGGGCGGTGCTGCGGGGCGCCGAACGGGCGGCGCGCGAGGCGGGCCTGGACCTGGTGGTGTCGGCCGCGCTCCCGCGCAGCGGCGGGGACCGCCCGGAGCGCGACTGGCTGGACCGGCTGACCGTCCGCGGCTCGGCCGGGGTGCTGCTCGGCCTCGCCGAGCTCACCGACTCCCAGTACACCTGGCTGGAACAGCACGGCATCCCGTACGTCGTGATCGACCCGGTCCTCGAACCGCCGCCCGGCACGGTCTCGGTGGGTGCGGCGAACTGGCAGGGCGGCGTGAGCGCCGCCGAGCACCTGCTCGCCCTCGGCCATGAGCGCATCGCCGTCGTCGCCGGGCACAGCGGTACGCCGTGCAGCGCGGCCCGGGTGGCCGGCTACCGCTCGGCGCTGACCTCGGCCGGCCTCGAGAACCGCCCGGAGTACGTCGTCCACGCGGGCTTCGACCCGGCCCTCGCCCGCCGCCGTACGCAGGAACTGCTGGAGCTCCCCGAACCGCCGACGGCCCTGTTCGTCTGCTCGGACCGCATGGCGCTCGGCGTCTACGACGCGCTGGCCGAGCGCGGCCTGAGCGTCCCGCACGACATCAGCGTGATCGGCTTCGACGACCTGCCGGAGTCCCGCTGGACCGCCCCGCCGCTGACGACGGTCCGCCAGCCGGTCGCCGAGATGGCGGCGACGGCCCTGCGCCTCCTGGTGCGCATGATGGACGGCGACCGCCCCGAGAGCACCCGCACGGAGCTGTCGACGACGCTGGTGGAGCGGGCGAGCACGGCACCGCCGAGCGGCTGACGGAGGCCGTCCGGCTCAGCGGGGCACGGCCCGGCCGCGGGGCAACCCCCCATTTCCGCACACGTGTGCCCCTCCCGGGCCGGGACTGCGTAGCCTCGTCCGCGATGAACACGATTCCCGCACATCTCGACCATCTCGTCCTCGCGACGCCCGATCTGGCGGTCACCGTCGACGACTTCGCCCGGCGCACCGGGGTGCGGCCCGCGCCCGGTGGTGTCCATGTGGGTCTGGGCACCAGGAACCACCTGGTGTCGCTGGGCGGTTCGGGCTATCTGGAGATCATCGGGCCGGATCCGGGGCAGCCCGACCCCGAGGGTCCGCGCCCGTTCGGCGTCGACGCGCTGCCCGTGCCGCGCACCCTCACCTGGGCGATCCGCACCACCGACATCGACGCCGCCGTCGCGGCCGCCCGCGCCCGCGGCTACGACCCCGGCCCGGCCCGCCCGATGAGCCGCCGCGCCCCCGACGGCACCCTGCTGAGCTGGCGCCTCACCGACGGCACCCACCCCTCCGGCCTGGTGCCCTTCCTCATCGACTGGGGCTCCTCACCCCATCCGACGGAGACCGGTCTGCCCGTCGCCCCGCTGCTCGCGCTGTCCGCGACCGCCCCCGATCCCGAGGCGCTGCGCCCCTCGCTGGCCGCCCTGGACGTCGAACTCCCGCTCACCGAGGGCCCGCTGGGGATCTCCTTCACGGTCGGCACCCCGCGCGGCCCGGTGACCTTCGGCTGACCCGGACCGGGGCGGGTCCGATTCCTTCAAGACGGCCCCGCCGGGCCGTGCCTACGGTGCCGGCATGACTCCACGTTTCGATGCCATCGGCCTGGTCGTCGCCGACATGGCCGCCTCCGTCGCCTTCTACCGCCGCCTCGGCTTCGCCTTCCCCGAGGGCGCCGAGCGGCAGCCGCACGCCGAGGCGCCGCTGCCTGGCGGTACGCGTCTGCTGCTGGACACGGAGGAGGCCGTACGGTCCTTCCACCCCGGCCGGCCGGCGCCCTCCGGGGGCAGCCGTGCGGCCCTCGCCCTGCTGTGCGACGGGCCGGCCGAGGTGGACGCCGTGTACGAGGAGCTGGTCGGCGCCGGGTACCACGGCGAGCTCAAGCCCTGGGACGCCTTCTGGGGGCAGCGCTACGCCGTCGTCCACGACCCCGACGGCAACGCCGTCGACCTGTTCGCCCCGACGCCCTCAGCGCAGTAGCCGGCCCGGGGTCGTTCCCGTCAACTCCCGCACCTCGCGGGTCAGATGCGCCTGGTCCGCGTATCCGGCACGGGCGGCGGTCTCGGCGAGCGGCACGCCCGAGCGGGCCAGCCGCAGGGCCCGCCGGAGGCGCAGGATCCGCGCGAGCGTCTTGGGGCCGTACCCGAAGGCGGCCAGCGACCTGCGGTGCAACTGCCGTGCGCCGAGGCCGAGTTCGTCCGCGAGGCCGCCGACCGGGCGCCCCGCGTCCAGCCCGGCGACCAGACGGTGCAGCAACGGATCGCCGGCGGCCGCCCGCTCCAGCGCCACCGCCTCCAGGCCGCTGCCCGGATCGGCCGCGGCGTTCACGCGTGCGGTGAGCCGCGCGACCTCACGGGCCGGCCAGAGGTCCGCGAGGCCGACCCGAAGGTCGCGCAGTTCGTGGGCGGGCACCCCGAGGAAGGCGGGCCCGTCGCCGGGCCGGAAGCGCACCCCTGCCCAGGCGCCGCCCGCGCCCCCGGTGACGTGGGCCCGCGTGTCGGGTCCGGCGACCAGCAGGCGCCCGTCGTGCCAGAGCAGGTCCATGCAGCCGTCGGGCAGGACGCGCCCCTCGCCGGGGCCGGACGGGACGTTGGTCCACACGACCGCGCCCGCGACGAGGGAGGGCCGTTCGCTGTACACGGCGCTCAGCTCCCCACCGCTCGGGCGCGGAACTCCTGCGGACTCGTCCCGTGCACCCTCTTGAACGCGCTCGACAGCGCGAACGCGCTCCCGTACCCGACCTCCCGGGCGATGGCCTCCAGCGTACGGTCGCTCTCCCGCAGCGCGTCCGCGGCCAGAGCAAGCCGCCACCCGGTGAGGTACGTCATCGGCGGCTCCCCCACCAGCTCCGCGAACCGCCGGGCGAGCGCGGCGCGGGACACCCCGGCCTTCGCCGCGAGCGCGGCGACCGTCCAGGGGTGCGCGGGGTCGTCCTGCACCAGCCGCAGCGCCCGCCCCACCACCGGGTCGGCCAGCGCCCGGTACCAGGCGGGGGGCTCCGCGCCGGGCCGGGAGAACCAGGCCCGCAGCGCGGCGATGACCAGCAGGTCGAGGAGCCGGTCCAGGACGACCTCCTGCCCGGGTTCGTCGCGGACGATCTCCGCCATGAGGTAGGGGGTCAGCGGACAGTCCCAGGACGTCAGGGTGAGCAGCGGCGGCAGCGCGTCGAGGAGCCGGCCGCCGACCTCGCCGGGCCACATGTAGGTGCCGATGAGCACCAGGGCCTCCCCGTCCGCGGCGGAGCCCCAGGTGCGCACGCCGAGGTCCATGGAGCCGTTGAGGGGCCGCCCGTCGGGGTAGCTGCACTCGCCGCCGGGCAGGATCAGCGCCTGCGGGGCGGTGCCGGGGTCGTCGGCGCAGGTGTAGCCGTCGGGGCCGCAGGCGATGGCGAGGTCCCCGGCGCGCAGCCGGGCCCGTTCCCCGGAGTCCGGCAGGATCCACGCCTCGCCGCGCACCATCAGCATCACGGTGAGCGGCGCCCGGTCCTCCACGCGCACGCACCAGGGCGGGTCGAAGCAGGCCCGGATCATGAAGGCGCCGCGGGCGCGGGGACCGTCCAGGAGTCCGGCGAGTGGGTCCATGAGGGCAGCGTAGACGCCCGCTCATGGGCGTGAGCGGCTCGGCGATGGGCCCGGCCGACGCCCGGCAGTCGACTGAGGGCATGACGAAGAGGACGCAGCAGACGACCGTGGTGGTGACGGGTGCCTCCGGACGGACCGGCAGCCGGGTGGCCGAGGCGGCGCGGGCCGCTGGCCTGGAGGTGCGGCCGGCCTCACGGGCCCATGACCTCGACTGGAGCGACCCGGCGACCTGGCCGGGCACCCTGCGCGGCGCGGACGCCGCCTACCTGGTGCACCCCGCCGACGTGGGCTCGCCGCAGGCCGCCGAGGAGGTCGGCGCGCCGGCGGGGAGGCGGTCGAGGTGTCCGGTCCGCGGCTGCTGACCTTCGGGGAGGCCGTCGCCGAGGCGGGCCTGGCGACGGGGCGGGAGCCGGCCTACCGGCCGGTGGCACGGGCCGGCTACCGGGAGCACCTCACCGGGTCCGGGCTGCCGCCCGGGGAAGCCGGCTTCCTCGTCGAGCTGTTCGCCACCCTGCTGGACGGCCGCAACGCGCGTCTGTCGGACGGGGTCCGGCGGGTTCCGGGCCGGGCGCCGCGCGACTTCTCGGACTACGCGCGGGAGGCCGCGGGAGCGTGGAAGGGCTGAGACGGCAGGGCTGAGGCGACCGGGCAGAGGCGACCGGGCCGGGCCCGTCACTTCTCCGGCGGTGTCTCCCCTGGCCCGTGGGTCTTGCTCGCGGGCTTCGCGTGGGTGCGCAGCCGGGAGGTGACGTCCTCCGGGGGCAGGAAGCGGGACCAGCGCTCGGGGAACTCCGAGGGCATGTCCGGGTCGTCCGGGTCGGTGTCCAGGTGGGCGGCGGCGCGGGCGACGTACTCGGCGACCTGGGCCTGGCGCATGCGCTCGTTCGCCTCACGGGCGGCCGCGGTGGCGGCGGCCGGCCAGACGCGGTCGATGGCGGCGTTGACGGCGGCGCCGACCAGCACGGCGAAGGCGGACACGCCGATCCACAGCAGGACGGCGACGGCGGCGGCCAGGGAGCCGTAGATCGTCGCGCCCTCGACGGTGTTGGTGAGGTAGATCCGCAGCAGGAAGCTGCCCAGCACCCACATGCCGAGGGCGACCAGCGCGCCGGGCACGTCCTCGATCCACGGCGAGCGCACGGGCACGGACACGTGGTAGAGGGTCGTGAGGAAGGCGATCGACAGGACGATGACCACGGGCCAGTAGAGGACCTGCACGACCGTCGTCGACCAGGGCAGGATCCGCAGCACCGCGTCCGGGCCGGCCACCATCAGCGGCAGCGCGACCGAGCCGATCAGCAGGGCGACGATGAACAGCAGGAACGCCAGCAGCCGGGTCTTGACGATGCCGCGGACGCCGTCGAGGCCGTACATGACGGTGATGGTGTCGATGAAGACGTTCACCGCGCGCGACCCGGACCACAGGGAGAACAGGAAGCCGATGGAGATGATGTCGGGCCGGCCGCCCTTCATCACGTCGTCCAGGATCGGCCGGGCGATCTGCTGCACGCCCTTGTCGGACAGCACCGTGCGGGAGGCCTCCAGGAGGTTGGTCTCCAGGCTGGTGATGGTGTCGGTGCCGGTCCAGCCGTCGACGTAGCCGAGCAGGCCGATCATGCTCAGCAGCAGCGGCGGCACGGACAGCAGCGTGAAGAACGCGGCCTCCGCCGCCAGGCCGAGGATGCGGTACTCGATGCACGAATTGACGGTGTCCTTGAGCAGCAGCCAGGCGGTCCTGCGCTTGGAGACGTTCCGGTAGAGGGCTCGCGCGCGGTGGAGACGCCCGGAGGGCTGCCTCGGAGGGGTTTCACTTGCTGGCTGCACGACCCAAAGGTATCCGCCGCGAAGCGGTCCACTCACCCTGGTGGGACGGCCGGGTTCCGCGGGGTCGTGTCCCGGTGGTGACCGATCCCCTACCGCGGGGTACGTTCCCGGCATGGCCCGCAGCACCCACACCGTGACCAACCAGCCGCCGCCGCTCACCGGCTACGACGTCTTCGGCGCCGACCGCGCGCTCGTGGCGGCCGTCGAACGGCATCTGGGACCCGAGCTGCGCGACGAGGCGCTGAGCGAGCTGTCCGGTTTCGGCCGCACCGCGGGGTCGGCGCAGGTGCAGGAGTGGGGGGTGCTCGCCGACGCGTGTCCGCCGCGGCTGCGCACCCATGACCGGTACGGCAACCGGGTCGACGAGGTCGAGTTCCATCCGGCGTGGCACCGGCTGCTCGGCAAGGGTGTGTCGGCGGGGCTCACGGCGGCCTGGGGGCGGCCGGGCGGGCATGTGCGGCGGGCGGCGGCGTTCCTGGTGTGGACGCAGGTCGAGGCGGGCAACTGCTGCCCGCTGTCGATGACCCACGCGGCGGTGCCCGCGCTGCGCACCGACCCGGCCCTGGCCGCCGAGTGGGAGCCGCGGCTGACGTCCACCGTCTACGACCGTGAGCTGCGGCCGGCCGGGCGGAAGGCGGGCGCCCTGTTCGGGATGGGCATGACCGAGAAGCAGGGCGGCAGCGACGTACGCGCCAACACGACGGCCGCGCGGCCGCTCGCCGAGGCCGGTACGTACGAGCTGACCGGGCACAAGTGGTTCTGCTCGGCGCCGATGTCCGACGGGTTCCTGGTGCTGGCGCAGGCTCCGGACGGGCTCAGCTGCTTCCTGGTGCCGCGGGTGCTGGAGGACGGCACCCGGAACACGTTCCTGATCCAGCGGCTGAAGGACAAGCTGGGCAACCGGTCCAACGCCTCCGCCGAGGTCGAGTTCGACGGCACCTGGGCGCGCCGGGTCGGCGAGGAGGGGCGCGGGGTGCGGACCATCATCGACATGGTGGCCGCGACCCGGCTGGACTGTGTGCTGGGCTCGGCGGGTCTGATGCGGCAGGCGGTCGCGCAGGCCGTGCACCACACGTCGTACCGGGAGGCGTTCGGCGGGAAGCTCGTCGACAAGCCGCTGATGCGCAACGTCCTTGCCGATCTCGCGCTGGAGTCGGAGGCGGCCACGACCCTCGCGCTGCGGCTCGCGGCGGCGTACGACGACGGCGGCGAGCAGGAGCGCGCGTTGCTGCGTCTCGCGGTGCCGGCCGCCAAGTACTGGGTGACGAAACGGTGTACGCCGGTCGTGGTGGAGGCCGCCGAGTGCCTGGGCGGCAACGGCTACGTCGAGGAGTCGGGCATGCCCCGGCTGGTGCGCGAGTCGCCGCTGAACTCGGTCTGGGAGGGCGCGGGCAACGTCCAGGCGCTGGATGCGCTGCGGGCGCTTCAGCGCGAGCCGCAGGCGCTGAACGCGTACCTCCAGGAGGTGGGGCCGGCGCGCGGGGCCGACCACCGGCTGGACGCGGCGATCAAGGGGCTGCTGACCGAACTGGCCGATCTGGACGGCATCGAGGCGCGGGCGCGCCGGCTGGTGGAGCGGCTGGCGCTGGTGCTGCAGGGGTCGCTGCTGGTGCGGTTCGCGCCGCCGGCGGTCGCGGACGCGTTCTGTGCTTCCCGGCTGGGCGGGGACGGGGGCGCGGCCTTCGGGACGCTGCCGCACACACTGGATCTGGCGTCCGTCGTGGAGCGGGCCCGGCCGGCCGTCTGACCTGCGGCGGGGGTGGTGCTGCGCCGACACGGCACCACCCCCGCACACCTGGCCCTTGACAAGGCCACGGACGCCGCACGGGCGGCGTAGCTCAAGTTTCAACCACCGTCCTGCCGTTCGCCAGGGTTGCAGAGGGTTGCAACCGTGTGGAGCAGTGACCGGACTGTGCCCCTCCGTCCCCGTTGGGCGGCAGTATGGACGCAACCGTCAGTACACGACCGGAAACCGGCGGCCACGGGCCTTGACACGCCGAGGGCCCCGGCCTGCCGACAGCCGTTGCGTCCGGTCGCCGCAAGCTCTTCCCGGGAGGATCCCGTGGCGAACCCGCCGATGAACGTGACGCAACTGGCCGCCGTCGACACGGCGCGTGCGGCGCGGGTGCTCAGCGAGGTGCGCGAGGCGACGCTCTCGGGGCAGCGGGTGCCCGTCACCCCCCGGCCGGTCATCGAGGACTCGTGGGGACGCATGCTGCGCAGCGGGGTCGACCCCGACCACGACTTCCGGTCCGGGCTGCTGCCGCCGGAGGAGGTGCGCAGACGGCGGGAGGAGTCGCCGCTGCGCCATGTGCTGCCGGTGCTGCGGGAGGGCCTGTTGTCGGTCGCGGACACCGCCCGGCACATCATGGTCGTGGCGGACGCGGAGGGCCGGGTGCTGTGGCGGGAGGGCAGCGTGCCGGTGCTGCGCAAGGCGGACGGCCTGGGCTTCGAACTGGGCGCGGACTGGCGGGAGGACGTGGTCGGCACCAACGGCGTGGGCACGCCCGCGGTGGTGGGTCACCCTGTGCAGGTGTTCGCCTCCGAGCACTTCGTGCGCAGTCACGCGTCCTGGACGTGCGCGGGCGCGCCCATCAGGGACCCGCGCGACGGCCGGCTGATCGGCGTGGTGGACGTCAGCGGGCCGCTGGAGACGATGCACCCGGCCACGCTGGCCTGGGTGGACGCGGTGGCCAAGCTGGCCGAGGCGCGGCTGCGGGAGATGCATCTGACCTCGCTGGAGCGGCTGCGGGCGGTGGCGGCGCCGGTACTGGCCCGGATCGGCGGACGGGCGCTGGTGATGGACCGGGACGGCTGGACCGCCGCCGTGACCGGCATGCCGTACACGAACCGGACCGCGCTGCCCAAGTCCCTTTCGGCGGGGCAGCGGTGGCTGCCGGGTCTCGGGCTGTGCTCGCTGGAGCCGCTGGCGGGGGGCTGGCTGGTGCGGGCCGCCGCGGACCGGCCGCAGTCGCGGGCCGGTACCCGGATCGTGCTCGACGTGACCCGGCCGCGCCGGTGGACGGTGACGGTGTGCGGCGGGGCGGGCGAATGGTGCCGGGAACTGAGCCCGCGCCACGCCGAGTTGCTGTATCTGCTGGCCCGCCGTCCGGCGGGGCGCAGCGCGGCGGGGCTGGCCGAGGACCTGTTCGGCGACGCGGGGCGCACGGTGACGGTGCGGGCGGAGATGTCCCGGGTGCGGCGGTATCTGGAGGGTTTCCTGGAACACCGGCCGTATCGTTTCTGCGATGACGTGGACGTGCAGGTCCTGCTGCCGGACGACCCGAACGACCTGCTGCCCCACTCCAGCGCCCCGGCGATCCGGCAGGCCCGCCGCCCGGCGGCGGGCTGACCGCCCGGCCGGCGGTTTGCCCGGTCCTCGCCCCCCGGCGCACCCGGCTGCCGTAGCATCCCTACAGGCCGTCACGACCGTTCCTTGATCAACGTATGGACCGGCAGGCGCAGTTGACCCGGTCCGGGCGAGCCGGGAGAGGGAAGTCATGAAGCAACGCGGCAGACACCGCAGGCGCAGGCGGGGCAGGGCGCTGCGCGCGTTCCTGACCGGAACCGCGCTGGCGCTGACCGCCGCCGCGACCATGATCAGCGCCTCCCAGGCGACGGTGGACGAGGACCCCGGCCCGCTGGAGCCCCTCACCGCCACGGGCCCGGTGCTCACGGAGGACGCCGTCCCGGCCCGCGCCCTGAACCGGCTCATGTCCGCCACGGGCCGCCCCGTCACGCTCGGCACCCTCCTCGCCGACCCGGACGCCACCCTGCGCCCGGCCGCCGCGTGTGCCCCCGGCGACTCGGCCGCGCTCCCCGTCGCCCCGGCCGCGACCCGCGCCCACTGCTGGGACGCGGCCGGCACCCGGGGCTGGCGGGCGGGGGCCGTGACGACCTCGGCGGACGCGGACGACGACGGCCGCTGGGGCGCCCACCGGGTGATCGCCTCCGGGTGGAGCAGGACCGGCGGGCCGGGGCTCGCCCGGGTCGCCTTCGTCGGCCTCGACGGCTCCGACGGCCGTGGCCGGCTCGCCGCCACCTCCGCCCTCCTCGTCGTCCCGGCCGGCGGCGGACACGGCTACCGGCCGCTGGCCTCGGACCTGGGCGGCATGGTCTGGTACCAGGACAAGCTGCTGGTCACCGCCGGCGACGGCCTCTACGTCTACGACGTCCGGCGGGTGCTGCGCACGGACACGGCCGCCCCCGCGCGCGGACCGCGGTACGTCCTGCCCGCGGTCGGCGCCTACCGCCCGGGCACCGGCGGCCCCCGCCTCGGCACGCTGTCGCTGGACCGCAGCACCGCGCCCGACAGCCTGGTCGTCACCGAGCGGGCCTCCGCACGGGGCGAGGGCGGCACCCGCCTGTGGCGCTACCCCTTCAGCACCGACCCGCTGCGCCCCGGCCTGCTCGCCACGGACACCGCGGGGCGGGCGACCCCCACGGAGGCGTTCCGTACGGAGGCGGCCGGGGTGCGGGGCGTCCTGTCGCACGACGGGCACTGGTACCTCAGCGGTGACGGCGACGACGGCCCCGGGGCGCTGTGGCGCCAGGACACCGGCGGCGCGCAGGCCGTCCGCTGCGGCGCGGAGGGCTCCTCCCGCTGCTGGAGCGGCTCGACGCCCTCCCTGTCCTACTCCGCCGCGACCGGCGAGGTCTGGGCCCAGTCGGGACGCGTGCTGTTCGCCACCCCGCTGAGCGCGATCGACGGGGCGCTGGACTGAGCCCGTAGTGCCGTACCGGGCGAGGGCCGTAAGGCCGTACCAGGTGTCCTGTCGCGCGCAAGGCGCTCGGCCGGCGACCGCGCTCCGGACGCGATCGACAGATATCCGGACGAGATGATTCCCTGGCGGGCATGACCAACATCGCCGTGACCACCTGGTCCCTGGAGCAGACCGCGCCCACCGACCTCCTCCCGGCCGACGCGCCGCAGGGGGACGTGCGGATCGTGCGCGCCGAGGTGCCCTCCCCCGAGTTCAGCCGCTTCCTGTACGCGTCCGTCGGCGGGGACATCCTGTGGACCGACCGGCTCGGCTGGACGTACGCGCAGTGGCGGGAGCACCTGGAGCGGCCCGGGGCGGAGACATGGGTGGCGTACGACCGGGGCACGCCCGCCGGGTACGTGGAGCTGAGCCCGCAGGACGACGGTGTGGTGGAGATCGAGTACTTCGGGCTGATCCCGGCCTTCCGGGGCCGGCGCATCGGCGGGCACCTGTTGTCGGTCGGCACCGCCCGCGCCTGGGACCTCGCCGACCGCTGGCCGGGCCGGGCGCCCACCAAGCGGGTGTGGCTGCACACGTGCAGCAAGGACGGCGAGTTCGCGATGGACAACTACCTGCGCCGGGGCTTCAAGCTGTTCGACACCAAGGTCGAGGAGGAGCGGGTCCGGCCCACCCCCGGCCCCTGGCCCGGCGCATACCCTGCCTGACCTGCGCCGACAAGACCTCGCGCGGATGTTGTGACCGACGACACCCTTGTTCCACATTTCGGGACAAGGGTGTCCACATGCCGGACGAAGCTGGACTGTGTCCAGATCGCCGTGACACGCTTCCGTCATGTCTGGAACTGGAATTGCCTTGGTGAGTCGGCGGCACGTCGACCTCGGCCGCATGTCCAGCGCCATCTGTCCGGCGAGCTGACACCACCAGCACCGCCGCGTTCCGTTCCCCCGGCTTCCCCTGCGCGATGATGCGCGGGCATGCTCCCGTGCGCCCGTACGCGCAGGTCAGACAGCTTTCCCCGGTCCCGAAGGACGTATCAACCATGGCCGCCAACCCGCAGAACCCCGCCGCCGCGACTCCCCGCCGCAAGGTGAGCCGTCACCGTGGCGAGGGTCAGTGGGCCGCGGGGCACTTCACCCCGCTCAACGGCAACGAGCAGTTCAAGAAGGACGACGACGGTCTCAATGTGCGGACACGCATTGAGACGATCTACTCCAAGCGCGGCTTCGACTCGATCGACCCGAACGACCTGCGCGGCCGGATGCGCTGGTGGGGTCTGTACACCCAGCGCAAGCCCGGGATCGACGGCGGCAAGACCGCGATCCTGGAGCCGGAGGAGCTGGACGACGAGTACTTCATGCTGCGCGTCCGCGTCGACGGCGGCGCCCTGACCACGCAGCAGCTGCGCGTCATCGGCGAGATCTCGCAGGAGTTCGCCCGCGGCACCGCCGACATCACCGACCGGCAGAACGTCCAGTACCACTGGATCCGCATCGAGGACGTGCCCGCGATCTGGGAGCGGCTGGAGGCCGTCGGCCTGTCCACCGTCACCGCGTGCGGCGACACCCCGCGTGTGATGATCGGCTCGCCCGTCGCCGGCATCGCCGAGGACGAGATCATCGACGCCACGCCCGCGCTGGAGGAGATGAAGCGCCGGGTGCTGAACAACCCGGCCTACTCGAACCTCCCCCGCAAGTTCAAGACGGCCATCTCGGGCTCGCCGCTGCTGGACGTGGTGCACGAGATCAACGACGTGGCCTTCGTCGGCGTACGCCACCCCGAGCACGGCCCCGGCTTCGACGTGTGGGTCGGCGGCGGTCTGTCCACCAACCCCAAGCTGGGCGTGCGGCTGGGCGCCTGGGTGCCGATCGACGAGGTCCCGGACGTCTACGAGGGAGTCATCTCGATCTTCCGCGACTACGGCTACCGGCGCCTGCGCAACCGCGCCCGGCTGAAGTTCCTGGTCGCCGACTGGGGCGCGGAGAAGTTCCGCCAGGTGCTGGAGGACGAGTACCTCGGCGGCCGCAAGCTGATCGACGGGCCCGCCCCCGAGCAGCCCGTCCAGCAGTGGCGCGACCACATCGGTGTCCACCGCCAGAAGGACGGCCGCTTCTACGTCGGTTTCGCGCCGCGGGTCGGCCGGGTCGACGGCGCCACCCTGACCAAGATCGCCGACCTGGCGGAGGCGCACGGCTCGGGCCGGGTGCGCACCACGGTCGAGCAGAAGATGATCGTCCTCGACGTCGAGCAGGACCAGGTCGAGTCGCTGGTCGACGAGCTGGAGGCGCTGGACCTCACCGCCCGGCCGTCCTCCTTCCGGCGCGGCACCATGGCCTGCACCGGCATCGAGTTCTGCAAGCTCGCCATCGTCGAGACCAAGCAGCGCGGCTCGCAGCTGATCGACGAGCTGGAGCGCCGCCTGCCGGACTTCGACGAGCCGCTCACCATCAACCTCAACGGCTGCCCCAACGCCTGCGCCCGCATCCAGGTGGCGGACATCGGTCTCAAGGGCCAGCTGGTCCTCGACGACCGGGGCGAGCAGGTGGAGGGCTACCAGGTGCACCTGGGCGGCGCCCTGGGTCTGGAGGCCGGCTTCGGCCGCAAGGTCCGTGGCCTGAAGGTGACCTCCGAGGAACTGCCCGACTACATCGAGCGGGTGCTGAAGCGGTTCCAGGCCGAGCGCGAGGACGGCGAGCGGTTCGCCGCCTGGGCCGCGCGCGCCTCCGAGGAGGCCCTGTCGTGAGCGAGCGCGCCGCCCCCTTCTACTGCCCCTACTGCGGTGACGAGGACCTGCGTCCGAACGAGCAGGGTCACGGCGCATGGGAATGCGCGGCGTGCAACCGCGCATTCCAGTTGAAGTTCCTCGGGCTGCTCGCCCAGGGACTTCAGCCCAACTCGTCTGGAGGGGACCGGATATGACGACGGCTCAGGAAGTGCGCACGGCCGAGGAGCTGAAGGCGCTCGCCGAGCAGGCGGGCCGCGACCTGGAGGACGCCTCCGCGCTGGAGATCCTCCAGTGGGCGGTGGACACCTTCGGCAAGCGGTTCTGCGTGACGTCCTCGATGGAGGACGCGGTGGTCGCCCACCTCGCCTCGCGGGCCATGCCCGGCGTGGACGTGGTGTTCCTGGACACCGGCTACCACTTCGAGGAGACCATCGGCACCCGGGACGCGGTCGAGGCCGTGATGGACGTCAACGTCATCACGCTCACCCCGCGCCGGACGGTCGCCGAGCAGGACGCCGAGTACGGCCCCCGGCTGTACGAGCGCGACCCCGACCTGTGCTGCAAGCTGCGCAAGGTGCAGCCGCTCGAGCAGGGCCTGAAGGACTACACGGCCTGGGCGACCGGGCTGCGCCGCGACGAGTCCCCGACCCGGGCGAACACCCCGGTCGTCGGCTGGGACGAGAAGCGGCAGAAGGTCAAGATCTCGCCGATCGCCCGCTGGACCCAGGACGACGTGGACGCCTACGTCACCGAGCACGGCGTCCTGACCAACCCGCTGCTGATGGACGGCTACACCTCCGTCGGCTGCGCTCCCTGCACCCGCCGGGTGCTGGAGGGCGAGGACGCGCGCGCCGGGCGCTGGGCCGGACGCGCCAAGACCGAGTGCGGGCTGCACGCATGACCATCACCGAGGAGAATCACGTGACGACCGGAGCCACCGTCTGGCTCACGGGTCTGCCGAGCGCCGGCAAGACCACCATCGCGTACGAGCTGGCCGGCCGGCTGCGCGAGGAGGGCCACCGCGTCGAGGTGCTCGACGGCGACGAGATCCGCGAGTTCGTCTCGGCGGGCCTCGGCTTCAGCCGCGAGGACCGGCACACCAATGTGCAGCGCATCGGTTTCGTCGCCGAACTGCTCGCCCGTAACGGCGTGCTGGTGCTCGTCCCGGTCATCGCGCCCTACGCCGACAGCCGGGACGCCGTGCGCAAGCGGCACGAGGCGAACTCCACGGCGTACGTCGAGGTGCATGTGGCGACCCCGGTGGAGGTCTGCTCGGTCCGCGATGTGAAGGGGCTGTACGCCAAGCAGGCCGCGGGCGAGCTGACCGGCCTCACCGGGGTCGACGACCCCTACGAGGAGCCGGAGACGCCCGATCTGCGGATCGAGTCCCAGAACCAGACCGTGCAGGAGTCCGCGGCGTCGGTCCACGCGCTGCTCACCGAAAGGGGCCTGGCATGACGACCGTCGCCACTGTCGACGAGGGCACCGACACCCCGTACGCCCTCTCCCACCTGGACGCGCTGGAGTCCGAGGCCGTCCACATCTTCCGCGAGGTGGCGGGCGAGTTCGAGAAGCCGGTGATCCTGTTCTCCGGCGGCAAGGACTCGATCGTCATGCTGCACCTGGCGCTGAAGGCGTTCACGCCGGCGCCGGTGCCGTTCTCGCTGCTGCACGTGGACACCGGGCACAACTTCCCCGAGGTCATCGAGTACCGCGACCGCACGGTGGAGAAGCACAACCTGCGGCTGCACGTGGCCTCGGTGCAGGACTACATCGACCGCGGTGTCCTCAAGGAGCGCCCGGACGGCACCCGCAACCCGCTGCAGACGCTGCCGCTGACGGAGAAGATCCAGTCGGAGAAGTTCGACGCGGTCTTCGGCGGCGGCCGCCGCGACGAGGAGAAGGCCCGGGCCAAGGAGCGGGTGTTCTCGCTGCGGGACGAGTTCTCGCAGTGGGACCCGCGCCGTCAGCGGCCCGAGCTGTGGAACCTGTACAACGGCCGGCACGCCCCCGGCGAGCACGTCCGGGTCTTCCCGCTGTCCAACTGGACCGAGCTGGACGTGTGGCAGTACATCGCCCGCGAGGGCATCGAGCTGCCGGAGATCTACTTCGCCCACCGCCGGGACGTGTTCCTGCGGAGCGGCATGTGGCTGACGGCCGGTGAGTGGGGCGGGCCGAAGGACGGCGAGACCGTCGAGCAGCGGCTCGTCCGCTACCGGACGGTCGGCGACATGTCCTGCACGGGCGCGGTCGACTCCGACGCCGACACGATCGAGAAGGTGATCGCCGAGATCGCCGCCTCCCGGCTCACCGAGCGCGGTGCGACCCGCGCCGACGACAAGCTGTCCGAGGCCGCGATGGAAGACCGCAAGCGCGAGGGGTACTTCTAGCCATGAGCACGACGACGACCGAGGAACTCTCGGCCACCACCCTGCTGCGGTTCGCCACCGCTGGCTCCGTCGACGACGGCAAGTCCACCCTGGTGGGCAGGCTGCTGCACGACTCCAAGTCGGTCCTCGCCGACCAGCTGGAGGCCGTGGAGCGCGTCTCCGCGAGCCGCGGCCAGGAGGCCCCCGACCTGGCGCTGCTCACCGACGGCCTGCGCGCCGAGCGGGAGCAGGGCATCACCATCGACGTGGCCTACCGCTACTTCGCCACCCCGCGGCGCCGGTTCATCCTGGCCGACACCCCCGGGCATGTGCAGTACACGCGGAACATGGTCACCGGCGCCTCCACGGCCGAGCTGACGGTGATCCTGGTCGACGCCCGCAACGGCGTGGTGGAGCAGACCCGCCGGCACGCGGCGATCGCCGCGCTGCTGCGCGTGCCGCACGTCGTGCTCGCCGTCAACAAGATGGACCTGGTGGACTACCAGGAGCCCGTGTTCGCGGCGATCGCCGAGGAGTTCACGGCGTACGCCCTCGAACTGGGCGTCCCCGAGGTCACCGCGATCCCGATCTCGGCGCTGGAGGGCGACAACGTGGTGGAGCCCTCCGCCCATATGGACTGGTACGGCGGCCCGACCGTCCTGGAGCACCTGGAGACCGTCCCGGTCAGCCACGACCTGGCGCACTGCCACGCGCGGCTGCCCGTGCAGTACGTGATCCGCCCGCAGACCGCCGAGCACCCCGACTACCGCGGCTACGCGGGCCAGATCGCCGCCGGCACCTTCCGCGTCGGCGACGACGTCACCGTCCTGCCGTCCGGCCGTACGACGAAGATCACCGGGATCGACCTGCTGGGCAGCGCGGTCGACGTTGCGTGGACGACCCAGTCGGTGACGGTGCTGCTGGAGGACGACATCGACGTCTCCCGCGGCGACCTGATCGTGCCGACCAAGGACGCGCCGCCGACCACCCAGGACGTCGAGGCGACGGTCTGCCATGTCGCCGACCAGCCGCTGGCCGTCGGGCACCGGGTGCTGATCAAGCACGGAACCCGCACGGTGAAGGCGATCGTCAAGGACATCCCGTCCCGGCTCACCCTCGACGACCTGTCCCTGCACCCGCACCCGGGACAGCTCGTCGCCAACGACATCGGCCGGGTGAAGATCCGCACCGCGGAGCCGCTGCCCGTCGACTCCTACGCCGACTCGCGCCGCACCGGTTCGTTCATCCTGATCGACCCGGCCGACGGCACCACGCTCACCGCGGGCATGGTCGGCGAGTCGTTCGCCGCCCCGGAGCCCGTCAAGGACGGCGCCGAGGACGACGGGTGGGACTTCTGAGCATGAACTCCACCGACTACTACTCCACGTTCGCCAAGGAGGGCGGCCGCGTCGGCAGCGGCGCCGTCGGCAGCGGGCAGGGCGGGGTGGCGCGATGTGTGCGCTGACGTACGCGCACCGCTTGCGCGCCCGCACCCCCCACGCCAGACGAAGACCTGCCGATCTCCCGGCCACGGCCTGAAGAAACCGTGACCGCCGGGCCAACGAGAGGAACACCTCCCGTGCCTGCCAACTCCGCTCTCCGTCGCGCCTTCGCGGTGGTCACCGCACTCCCCCTGCTCACCCTCGCCGCCTGCGGCTACGGCTCCGACGCCGAGGAGACCCCCGCCCAGCAGAAGGTCGCCGCCGGCGCCGAGAAGATCGACGGCCTCGACTCCGTCAAGATCGGCTACTTCGGCAACCTGACCCATGGGACCGCGCTGGTCGGCGTGCAGAAGGGCTTCTTCCAGAAGGCTCTGGGCGCCACCGAGGCCAAGTACCAGATCTTCAACGCCGGCCCGTCCGAGATCGAGGCGCTGAACTCCGGTTCCATCGACATCGGCTGGATCGGCCCCTCCCCGGCGATCAACGGCTACACCAAGTCCAAGGGCACCAACCTGCGGATCATCGGCGGCAGCGCGTCCGGCGGTGTGAAGCTCGTGGTGAACCCGGACAAGATCAAGTCGCTGAAGGACGTCAAGGGCAAGCGGATCGCGACCCCGCAGCTGGGCAACACGCAGGACGTGGCGCTGCTCAACTGGATCGCGGAGCAGGGCTGGAAGGTCGACGCGGAGAGCGGCAAGGGCGACGTGTCCGTGGTCCGCACGGACAACAAGGTCACCCCGGACGCCTACAAGTCGGGTTCCATCGACGGCGCGTGGGTGCCGGAGCCGACCGCCTCGAAGCTGGTCGCCGAGGGCGCGAAGGTGCTGCTGGACGAGGCGGACCTGTGGCCCGACAAGAAGTTCGTGATCACGAACATCATCGTGTCGCAGAAGTTCCTCAAGGAGCACCCGAAGGCCGTCGAGGCCGTGCTGAAGGCGTCGGTCGAGACCAACAAGTGGATCAACGCCAACCCGGACGAGGCCAAGAAGGCGGCCAACACCCGACTCGGCCTGGACTCCGGCAAGGAGCTCAAGCCGGAGGTCCTGGACCCGGCGTGGAAGTCCATCCAGTTCACCGACGACCCGCTGGCGGCGACCCTCAACACCGAGGCGCAGCACGCGGTGAAGGCCGGTCTGCTGGAGGACCCGCGGCTGGACGGCATCTACGACCTGACGCTGCTGAACAAGGTGCTCGCCGCCGCGGGCGAGAGCTCCGTCGACGACGCCGGACTCGGCGCGAAGTAACCCCGTAGACCGAACAGTTCCCAGGAGGTGACGACCATGGCCACCGCGATCGCACAGGCCGAGACCGCCGAGTCGGTCGAGCACGCCGCACGAATCGAGCACGTGTCGAAGTCCTTCGCCACACCCGCCGGGCAGCAGCTCGTCCTCGACGACATCAGCCTCGATGTCGCGCCGGGCGAGTTCGTCACCCTCCTGGGGGCCTCGGGCTGCGGCAAGTCCACTCTGCTGAACCTGGTGGCGGGGCTCGACGCCCCGTCCGCCGGGCACATCACCACCGACGGGCGTCCGGCTCTGATGTTCCAGGAGCACGCCCTGTTCCCGTGGCTGACCGCGGGCAAGAACATCGAACTCGCCCTGAAGCTCAGGGGAGTGCCCAAGAGCGAGCGGCGCGACCGGGCCGAGGAGCTCCTCGAACTCGTCCGCCTGCAGGGCGCGTTCGGCAAGCGGGTGCACGAGCTGTCCGGCGGTATGCGCCAGCGGGTCGCGCTGGCCCGGGCGCTCGCCCAGGACAGCCGGCTGCTGCTGATGGACGAGCCGTTCGCCGCGCTCGACGCCATCACCCGGGACGTGCTGCACGACGAACTGACCCGGATCTGGGCCGAGACGGGCCTGTCCGTGCTGTTCGTGACGCACAACGTGCGCGAGGCGGTACGGCTCGCGCAGCGCGTGGTGCTGCTGTCCTCCCGCCCGGGCCGGATCGCCCGCGAGTGGCGGGTGGACATCCCGCAGCCGCGGCGCATCGAGGACGCCCCGGTGGCCGAACTGTCCCTGGAGATCACCGAAGTACTGCGTGGGGAGATCCGCCGTCATGGCAAGCACTGAGACGACGGACGCCTCCGTCAAGGACGTCCCCGCTGCCGGGAGCGGCGGCCTGGAGGCCGGCCTGGACGCCCTGGAGTCCCAGGCGTCGGGCCGTACGCCGTTCCGCAGGACGTTCCTCGACAAGATCCTCCCGCCGATCGTGGCGGTCGCGCTGGTGCTGGTGATCTGGCAGGCGCTCGTCTCCTTCAAGATCGTCGACGACCCGACCAAGCTGCCGTCGCCCGGCGAGGTCTGGGGCGAGGTCCAGGACGCCTGGCTCAAGGGCACGCTGCTGGACTACATCTGGACGAGCGTCTCGCGCGGTCTGCTCGGCTTCCTGTTCGCGCTGGCGATCGGCACCCCGCTGGGCCTGCTGGTGGCCCGGGTGAAGTTCGTGCGCGCCGCGATCGGACCGATCCTGTCCGGCCTGCAGTCCCTGCCGTCGGTGGCGTGGGTGCCGCCCGCGGTGCTGTGGCTGGGCCTGAACAACTCGATGATGTACGCGGTGATCCTGCTCGGCGCGGTCCCGTCCATCGCCAACGGCCTGGTGTCCGGCATCGACCAGGTGCCGCCGCTGTTCCTGCGGGCGGGCCGCACGATGGGCGCGACCGGCATCAGGGGTGCCCGGTACATCGTGATGCCCGCCGCGCTGCCGGGTTATCTGGCCGGTCTGAAGCAGGGCTGGGCGTTCTCCTGGCGCTCGCTGATGGCCGCGGAGATCATCGCCTCCTCACCGGACCTCGGTGTGGGCCTCGGGCAGCTGCTGGAGAACGGCCGCAACGCCAGCTCCATGCCGATGGTGTTCCTGGCGATCCTGCTGATCCTGATCGTCGGCATCGCGATCGACCTGCTCATCTTCAGCCCGCTGGAGCGGGCGGTGCTGCGCAGCCGCGGTCTGCTGGTGAAGGGCTGATCCCCATGTCCGTGAAGCCGGCTCTCCCCGCCCTCGTGGTCATCGCCCACGGCAGCCGTGACCCGCGGCACGCCGCGACCGTGCACGCCCTCGTGGAGCGGGTGCGGTCGCTGCGGCCGGGGCTGCGCGTGGAGACCGGCTTCCTGGACTTCAACATCCCTTCCGTGCAGGGGGTGCTGGAGTCACTGGCGGCGGAGGGCGTGCGTGATGTCGTCGCCCTCCCCCTCCTGCTGACCCGCGCCTTCCACGCGAAGGCCGACATCCCGGCGGTCCTGCGGGACGCGCCGCGCGGAATGCGCGTCCACCAGGCGGACGTCCTCGGCCCGTCGCCACTGCTGCTGGCCGCCCTGGAGCGCCGGCTGTACGAGGCGGGTCTGAGCCCCGCCGACAAGTCCCGCACGGGGGTCGTCCTGGCCTCGGCGGGCTCCACCGACCCGGAGGCGATCGCGGTGATCGCAGCAATCGCGCGGGAGTGGCGGCACACCGGTTGGTGCGCCGTGCGGCCCGCGTTCGCCTCCGCATCCCTTCCCCGCACCGAGGACGCCGTCCGCGAACTGCGCGCCCTGGGCTGCGAGAAGGTCGCCGTGGCCCCGTACGTCCTGGCCCCCGGGTTCCTCCCGGACCGCATCGCGCGGGGCGCGCAGGAGGCGGACGTACTGGCGGAGGTGCTGGGCGAGGCACCGGAGGTGGCGCACCTGTTGCTGGAGCGCTACGAGAACGCAGCTTTCCGTTCGGGGGCGCGGGGCTTCACTCGATCTGCGGCCACCGCCGCGCGGGCGCGAGAAACCGCGCCGACGCGGCACCCGCAGGACGAAACGAAGGGGCATCCCCTCAGGCGCACCGCCTAACGGCACAGGTCGTCCCCCAGCCGCGTGCGCGCATACCGCACGATCCGCCCGCTGCGCGTCCGGTGCAGCAACCCGGCGTCGTAGAGGATCGTCAGGTGCTGGCTGACGGCCGACGCCGTGACCCCCAGCCGGTGCGCGAGCTCCGTCGTGGACGCCGGCTCCGCCAGCAACAGCAGCAGCCGCGCCCGCGGCCGCCCGAGCAGCCGGACCAGCGCGTCGCCGGTGACCGGGGGCGGCTCCTCGGACAGGGTCGCCCTCCCCCGGGCCGGATACATCAGCACCGGCGGCCGGGAAGGGTCGATCAACGGCTGCGCCCCGCGGGCGAACATCGTCGGCAGCAGCACCATCCCCCGCCCCTCGATGGCCACGTCGGTCCACGGCGCCGGTACGGCGAAGTCCCGTGTGGAGAGCACCAGATGGCTGCCCGTCCAGCTGAGGCGGTCGTCGAGCCCGGCGAACAGCACACCCGCGCCCTGCTCCGCCAGCACCCGCCCCCGGTGGGCGAGGTCGGCCTCCAGGATGCTCTGCACCCGGGGCCACCAGTCGGCGGCCAGGCAGACCCGCCAGTACGCGTCGAGCGCGTCCGTGAGCCGGGTGAGGAACGCGGACGGCTCCGCGAGGCCGCGCGCGACGGCCGGCGGCAGCGGGTGAGCTCGGTAGGCGGCGTGGAAGTCGGCGACGACGATCCCGGCCGGTGTGGCCCGCACCTGCTCCAGTTGTTCGGCGAAGGACGGCCGGGCCCGCTCCGGCCGCGGCGTCAGGAAGTCGGGCACCCACAGCCAGGGCGCGACGACGGCGGTCAGCAGTTCGCGGTCGAGCCCCTCCAGCCGCGGGCGGATGCGCCGCAGCCACGGCCGGTGGTGGGGATACCGGGCCGGGTCGCGCAGGCAGCGCAGCGAGAACACCGCCTCCTGCAGCGGCGAGTACGCGAAGGAGGTCGTGGCGAGGTCACCGACGGCGAAGCGGAACTCGATCATTGAGTGCCACGCTAAATCAATGCCGGTGCATGAGCGCCGCCGGGTTGGCTGTCGGTATGACCACGACACCCACCACTCCGCCGAAGGAGCAGGTCACCCGCGCGGGCGGGCTGCTCCCCACGGACGCCGCCCTGCGTCGAGCCACCGTGCTGACGGCCTTCAACTCCCTCGGCAACGGCCTCTACTTCCCGCTGGGGGTCCTGTACTTCACCCGGATCGTCGGGCTGGACGCCACCGCGGTCGGTGTGGGCCTGACGATCGCCGGGCTGTTCGGGGTGGCGGCGGGGATCCCCGCGGGCCGGGCCGCCGACCGGTGGGGCGCGCGGCAGGTGGGCTCGCTGCTGTGGGGCGGGACCGGAGTGGCCATGGCCACGTACACGCTGGTGCACTCGTACGCCGCGTTCCTGGCGGCCGTGATCGTGTCGACGGCGTTGCAGATGGCGAGCCGGTCGGTGCTGGGCGCGGTGTACGCGGACGTGCTGCCGGCGGCGACGCGGGTGGAGGCGCGCGCCTACCTGCGGATGATCACGAACGTGGGCATGGGCGTGGGTGGCGTGTTCGGTGCGGTGGCCCTGCAACTCGACACACGGGGCGCGTATGTGACGGTCATCCTGCTCAACTGTCTGTCGTTCGCGGCGCCGGCGCTGCTGCTGCGCGGGCTGCCGCTGGCTCCGCATGCGCTGGAGCGGGACCGGCTGCCCGAGGACGCGCCCGCCGCGGACCGCTGGCGGGCGGTGCGGGACCTGCCGTTCCTCACGGTGACTGTCCTCAACGCCGTGCTGGTCATGCAGTACACGCTGAACGACGTGGGGCTGCCGCTGTGGATCGTGGAGCGGACGGACGCGCCCCGCTGGACGGCGGCCATGCTGATGATCGTCAACTGCGTGCTGGTGGCGCTGCTCCAGGTGCGCGTGGCCCGCTCGGCCTCCCGAGTGCCCTCCGCGGTACGGGCGATGGGCTGGGCGGGGCTGCTGCTGGCGGTGGCCTGTGCGGTGTACGCGCTGTCGGCGGGGCTGTCGCCGGTGTGGGCGGTGCTGGCGCTGACGGTGGGCGCGGTGGTGCAGGTGTTCTCCGAGGTGCTGATGGCGGCCGGCGGCTGGACCCTGGGCTACGAGCTGGCCGACTCGCGCGCCCACGGTGTCTACCAGGGCGTGTTCGGGGCGGGCATGTCCGCCGGGATGATGGCGGGGCCGGCGCTGGTCACGGTGACGGCGATCCAGCACGGCACCGCGGGCTGGGCGGTGCTCGGCGTGCTGTTCGCCGTCGCCGGACTCGCGGTGGCCCCCGCGGTGCGCTGGGCGTCGAAGGACACCTGGCGGGGCGAGCCGGCGTAGGGCCGGACATCCGGGCGGCGAGCGCGTGCAGCGCCCGGACTCAGTCGAAGGAGAGGCCGCCGGTGCGGGTGCGCTTCAGCTCGAAGAAGTCGGGGTCGTTCGCCAGCACCCGGAAGCTGTCGAAGAGCCGGGCGGCCCGCTCGCCTCGCGGGACGGCCCGCAGCACGGGGCCGAACCAGACCGTGCCGTCGACGTGCAGGGTGGGCGTGCCGACATAGCCGCCGGTCTCCGGTTCCACGCCGGCCTCGTGGCTGCGGCGCACCGCGTCGTCGTACGACGGGTCGTGCGCGGCGGCCGCCAGGTCGGCGTCCAGGCCGAGTTCGGCGAGACCCTCGGCGACGACGGCGTCGAAGTCCTTGTTCTTCCGCTCGTGGATGCGTGTGCCGAACGCGGTGTACAGATCGCGCAGCACCTTCTCGCCGTGCCGCTCGGCCGCCGCGACGGCGACACGCACCGGGCCTATCGACTTGTCGACCAGTTCCCGGTACCAGTCGGGCAGTTCGTTGCCGATGTTGTGCAGGTAGAGGCTCATGGCGTGGAACCGCAGGTCGAGCGGGCGCTCGCGCTCGACCTCCAGGAGCCAGCGGGAGGTGATCCAGGCGAAGGGGCAGGCGGGGTCGAACCAGAAGTCGACGCGGGTGGGCGCTGCGTTGCTCATGGCTCGACCCTACGGGCCGATCGGCACGGGTTCATGGTCCGATCCGGCTCAGTTTCCCTGCTCCACTTCGGTCCGCGCCTTGTCCGCGAGCCGCACCAGTTCGGCCACCGCAAGGGAGCCCGGTTCCCGCCGCTCTCGCGCGAAGGTGTCGGCGAGGTGCTGGAGCAGCTCGTTGAGCGGGGTCGGCACGCCGTGCAGACGGCCGAGGAGGGCGATCTCGCCGTTGAGGTAGTCCGCCTCGATGGTGCCGGTGCCACGGGCGAGGGACTGCCAGGAGGAACCGCCGCCGCGCGGGGCGCCCTCCAGCGGGACGAGGGTGACCTTGTCGCCGCGCGCGGCCCGCTGTTCCTCCGCGCCGGCGTGGGCGATCCCCGCGGCGTCCAGGACGGTCTCGGCCTCGGCGCGCACCCTCTCGTACAGCGCCACGGCCTCGTCGCTGACGACCGGCCCGGTGACGGCCTCCAGGGCGTTGCCGAGGTTGCCGAGCAGCTTGGCGTACTGCCAGCGCGTCACCTCGGGCACGACGGGGGCCTCGAAGTGCGCCCTCTCCAGATCGGCGGCGATCCGCCGGGCGGTGTCGTCGGTGCCGTGCGGGAAGCGGCCGAGGTGGAGGATGCCGGTGAGGGGGGTGCCCGCGGCGGAGACGACGCCCGGCTCGACGTAGGTGCAGGGCAGCCAGACGCAGACGCCGTACACGCGGCGGAACAGGCGCAGGGCGAGGCGCTGGCTCTCGACGCCGTTCTGGGCGCACAGCAGCGGCAGCCGCTCGGCTGCGGTGGCGCCGCCCGCGACCGGGCGCGGCGCCCACGCGGCGAGCGCGGCGGCACTGTCCTGGGTCTTCACGGCGAGCACCAGGACGTCGTCGGCGCGCAGTTCGCCGAGCGCGTCGGGGCCGTCGACGGCCGGCAGCCGGTGGACGCGGTCCCCGTCCGGGGTCACGAGCCGCAGTCCGCGCTCGCGCAGGGCCCGCTGGTGGGCGCCGCGCGCGACGAGGACGACCTCGTGCCCGGCCTGGGCCAGCCGCCCGCCGATCGTGCCGCCGACGGCTCCCGCTCCGATGATGATGTAGCGCATGACCCGACCCTGTCACGGCCCGGCGGTCAACTCCACGAGTTTCACCACGGTGTTCCAGTTGCGGCTGGTGGCGATCAGGCCCTTGGTCAGGCGGGGGCGGGCGAGATCGCCGGCCAGCCTGGAGCGGCCGAGGCCGTCCGGGGCGTAGAGGTAGAGGCAGCGGTCGCCGAGGCGGAACTCCTCGGGGAGGTAGGCGTCCCGGTCGAGCTCCGCGAAGCGGTCCTCGGTGACGGGGACGGAGAAGTAGGTGACGTGGAGCTGCTTGGGCTCCAGCTCGGCGGCGGGGAAGGGGCAGTCGCCCGCGACGGCCGCGAGATAGGCGTGGTCGCGCACGATCACGTCCACGGCGAACCCGAACCGCTTCTCGATGGCGCCGGCCAGTTCCGCGGCGAGGGAGTCCTCGTCGCCGTGGCCGCTGCTGAAGACGGCCTGTCCGCTCTGCAGGTAGGTGCGCACCCCGTCGTACCCGAGACCCTCCATGAGCGTGCGCAGTTCCGCCATCGGGACTTTCCTGCTGCCGCCCACGTTGATCCCGCGCAGCAGCGCCGCATATGTCGTCATGGACACACCCTAGGACGGCCGCCGTGCCCCGTGGGGGCGGGCGCGGCGGCCTCGCGAAACTCTGGCCGATGGGTCGGCGTGGATCAACACCTACACACGTTTGTGACTTCTTCAACAAGGTTTCGTAATCACAAACCGGATGTCTGCACCCTGATCGTCTTCCCCGAGATCCTCGAACAGATGTAGGGGACACCCTCCTCCTGGAAGGGGAGGGAACAGGTATCCGAGCGGATGATCCACCGGTGCCCCACTTCACCGGGCAGCACGACGAGAAGTCCTTATCCGGCCCATACCTTCGAGGAGAAAGGTGGCGGCAGGGGGCTGTCACCGCTCACAGGGGGGCAAGCCCGTCATGGCGAACGGAGACAGAAGGGTGCGTGGCCTGGCCGCGCGGGCCGGCGGCTGGAGCGCCCGCCATCGATGGGCGGCCGTGGGCGTATGGGTGCTGTTCGTCGTGCTGGCGATGGGGCTCGGCTCGGCGTCCGGGATGGTGATGGTCAAGGACAGCGACCAGCTCAAGGGCGAGACGCACACCGCGGCGAAGCTCGCCGAGGACGCCGGCATCGACGAGCCGGCCGGCGAGACGGTCCTCATCCAGTCGAGGGACGGTTCGGTCAGGTCCACCGACGCCGAGTTCCGCACCGCCGTCGACGCGGTCGTCGAGGCCGTCGAGGGCACCGGCGCGGTCACCGACGTGACCTCGCCCTACGACACCGGGACCATCTCCGAGGACGGCCGCAGCGCGCTGGTGCAGTTCGACATGCGCGGCGAGGCGGACACCGCCGGCGAGCGGGTGGAGCCCGTGCTCAACGCCGTGGAGAAGGTCCAGAAGGACCACAAGTCGCTGCGGATCGAGGAGATCGGCGGCGCCAGCATGATGAAGACGTTCGACGACGCGTTCGGCGACGACTTCAAGAAGGCCGAGTACTCCGCCGTGCCGGTCGCCCTCGGCATCCTGCTGATCGCCTTCGGCGCCCTGGTGGCCGCGCTGCTGCCGGTGGTGCTGGCGATGACCGCGATCATGGCGACGATGGGCCTGATGGGCCTCGCGAGCCATGTCGTGCCGATGGGTGACAGCGCCAGCTCCGTCATGCTGCTGGTCGGTATGGCCGTCGGCGTCGACTACTGCCTGTTCTACCTGCGCCGCGAGCGTGAGGAGCGCGCGGCGGGCCGTGACCCGCAGACCGCGCTGCGGATCGCCGCCGCCACCAGCGGCCGGGCCATCGTGGTCTCCGGCGTCACGGTGTGCGTGGCGATGGCGGGCATGCTGTTCACCGGCCTCGCCGAGTTCGAGGCGATGGGTCTGGCCTCGCTGATGGCCGTGGCGGTCGCGATGGTCGGCTCGGTCACGGTGCTGCCCGCGCTGCTGTCGTTGCTCGGCGAGCGCGTCGAGAAGGGCCGTCTGCCGTTCCTGCGCCGCCGCACCAAGGGCGGCAACGGCGAGAGCCGCTTCTGGAGCGCCGTCCTCAAGGGCGTCCTGGCCAAGCCGGTCGTCTCCGTGGTGGTCGCCACCGGCGCGCTGCTGGCGGTCGCCGCGCCCGCGGTCGGCATGAAGACCCAGCAGCTCACCCTGGACCAGGAGTTCGGCGACTCGCTGCCGATCGTGCAGACGTACACCCGGCTGAACGAGGCCTTCCCCGGCGGCAGCGACCCGGCCGAGGTCGTCGTCAAGGCCGACGACATCAACGCCCCCGAGGTGAAGGCCGCACTCGCCGACTTCCGCGAGCGGGCCGTCAGTTCCGGTGCCTCCCGCGGCCCGGTCGAGATCAAGCTGCACGACGAGCAGAACCTCGCCTTCGTCTACGTCCCGCTGGTCGGCGGCTCCGACATGGACAAGGCCGGAGCGAGCCTGGACAAGCTGCGCGACGAGGTGCGGCCCGCGACGCTGGGCAAGGTCGAGGGCGTCGAGGCGCCGATCACCGGTCAGGTCGCCGGTTCCCGCGACTTCAACGACCAGCTGGCCGGCTCGGTGACCCCGGTGTTCGCCTTCGTGGTGGTGTTCGCCTTCGTGCTGATGCTGCTGTCCTTCCGCTCGCTGACGGTCGCGATCACCTCGATCGTGCTCAACCTGCTGTCGGTGGGCTCCGCGTACGGCATCCTCGTCGCGGTCTTCCAGCACGGCTGGGGCGCGTCCCTGGTGGGCGCGGAGGGCGTCGGCGCGATCGTCAGCTGGCTGCCGCTGTTCCTGTTCGTGATCCTGTTCGGCCTGTCGATGGACTACCACGTGTTCGTGGTCTCCCGGATCCGCGAGGCCCGGCTGCGGGGCCGTACGACGAAGGACGCCATCGCCCACGGGGTGGTCACCACGGCCGGTGTCGTCACCAGCGCCGCGGTCATCATGGTCGCCGTGTTCGCGATCTTCGGCACGCTGTCCATGCAGTCGATGAAGCAGATGGGCGTGGGCCTGGCGGCCGCGGTCCTCATCGACGCGACGGTCATCCGCGGTGTGCTCCTGCCCGCGGTGATGGCGCTGCTCGGTGAGCGCAACTGGTACCTGCCCAAGTGGCTGCACCGGCTGCCCGACCTCACGCACGACGAGGCGCCGGAGGCCATCGAGGAGCAGGAGGTGAGCGGGGGCGAGCCCGTCCGGGTCTGACACCGCGCACCGCTGAGGGCCCGCCGGCTCCTTCGGGAACCGGCGGGCCCTTCGGCACGTCCTCATGGCCGACCGAACAGCGGCCGACCGAACTGCTGAATGTCTGTCACCTCGGGGGAGGACGGCACATGGACGTCACCATGGACCGGCGCACGCTGCTGCGCGGCGCGCTCGCCGGAGCGGCCGCGGCACCGGCCGCCGGACTGCTGACCACGGGCACCGCCGAAGCGGCGCCCGCGGCGTTCGACGTACTGCTCGGGGACGTCACCTCGGGCACGATCTACCAGTTCGACCGGAACAGGCCCTTCACGCGGGGCAATGTGAAGTGGTCGTTCAAGCCCTCCGGCGGGCACCCGATGGAGCACCGGCTCCGCGACACCGCGGGCGACGGCCGCGTCCTGCTGATCGCGACCGGCACCCGGGACGGCGGAGTGGCGAGCATCCGCCGCCGCAGCGACAACAAGCTGCTGTGGTCGGCGTCGTTCGGCACCTATCTGCACGCCGTCGAACGGGCGCGCGGCACCGGTGTCGTGGTGGTCGCGGGCCGCAGCCGGGGTCCCGCGCCGGGCGGTGACGGGGGCGCCACCAGGGGCGGGAAGATCTACGTCTACCGGCCCACCGACCGGTACAGCCGCTCGCTGGTCAAGGCCCAGCAGTTCGACTTCCACCAGGCGCACGGACTGCTGTGGGACCCGCAGCTGGAGCGCATGTGGGTCATCGGCGGCAGTGTGCTCCAGGCGTACCGGATCGTGACCACGGCCAGTTCCGCCAGGCTGGTCGCCGACCCCGACCGCAAGGTCGAGGTGACCCGGGGCCACGACGTCCAGCCCGACTGCACCAGCCCCGGCCGGCTGCTGTTCACCGACACAGGCGGCGTGTACAGCTACGACAAGGCCACCAGGACGGTGAAGAAGCTCTACGGCCGCCGCAAGGTGAAGTCCTTCGTGCGGCACGCCTCCGGCGAGGAGATGTGGACCGGCGCCGAGGACGGGGGCAGCGCCTTCGGCACCAAGTGGGTCCACTTCAACACGGCGGGCGCCCGCGATCTGCGGGTGGGCAGCAGCCCGGTGGTGTACAAGGCGCGGATCCTCGATCCGGACTATCTGTAGGAGTTCCGCCGGTCTGGGCCCCGCGCGACGGGCGGGGCCGTCCGGTCCCCGCTCAACGGGCGGGCAGCTCGGCCTCGATGAGGTCCGCCGCCCGCCGCGTGCCGCCCTCCTCCGCCATCCCGGCCCTGATCTCCGCCAGCCGGCGGGCCACCTCCGGGTCGTCGAGCAGGTCGAGGGCGGCGGTGCGCAGGGCCTGCGCGGTGGCCTCCTCCGTCGGCAGGTGCCGGGCGACGCCGAGGGCCTGGAGCATGTCGGCGTTGCCGAACTGGTCGACGGCCTGCGGTACGGCGATCATCGGCGTGCCGGTGGCGAGGCCCTCCTGGCTGCCGCCGGCCCCGGCGTGGGTGACGAACAGGTCGGCCTGCTTGAGCACCGCCAACTGCGGGACCCAGGAGTGCACTTCGACGTTGCCGGGGGTCTCCCCCAGCTCGGCCGGGTCCACGCTCCTGCCGATCTGGAGCACCACGTGCCAGCCGGGCAGGCCGGCGAAGGCCTTGACGCACTCGCGGTAGAAGGCGGGCTGCTTGGTGAAGGACGAGCCGAGCGAGACCAGGACGACCTTCTCGGCGCCGGCGGGCCGCTGCCAGCCGCCCTCGTCGGAGCGGTCGCCCTGGCAGGCGCCGACGAACGTGTACACCGTCTCGTCGACCCGGTCGGCGTTCGGCTGGAGCGCCTTGGGGATCAGCACCAGGGAGCGGTCGGGGCGGCCCATGAACGGGTCGGGGTGCAGGTCGATGCCGTTCTCCCGCAGCCAGGCCTCGAAGCGGGCGTAGTAGGCGCGGCCCCGCTCGGTCTTCTTCGGCTCCTCCCACATCGGCTCGGCGACCTCCTGCTCGTAGCCCTTCCAGGCGACGAGGTTCGGGGACAGGGAGATCGCGGGGACGCCCCAGCGGTGGGCGAGGACCCGGGCCGGGTAGGAGGTGATGTCGTGGATCACGAGGTCGGGTTCGTCGCCGTCGTAGGCCTCGATGAGCTGGGGCAGCGCCTGGACGGCGTCGTCCAGGAACGGCTCGACGTTGTCCAGCAGAGTGGTCCCCCAGGCCGACGGGTCGTCGTCGGGGGTGGGCAGGGTGGAGTTCCACGGCTTGACCTCGGCGCCGGTGGCGGCGACCTTCTCCGCGAAGATCGGCGGGATCGCGTACGTCACCCGGTGACCGCGCGCGACGAGCTCGCGGATCACCTCGAGGCTGGGGTTCACATGGCCGTGGGCGGCGATGGAGAACATGGCGATGTGTGCGGGCTGCGTCATCATGCCCACGAGACTAGACGAGACGAGACGTCTCGTACAATCTTTTTCCGGAGCGGCCGAGAACTCGGTGCGCCCCGTCAGCGCTGATAGCGGGCCAGCACCAGATTCCCGTCCTCCTCCAGCCGCCTCTTCAGCTCGTCCAGCCCGATCGCACCGCTGTAGTACTCCTGGAACGCCGGGGTCGCCACCTTGTCCTTCCACTCCGGGTAGCCCCGTACGGACTGCGCGGGCGCCGGCCGCAGATGGGCGGCGAGCGCGGTGCCGGTCGCCCAGTCGTGGCGCGTGGTGTGCAGGGCGGGGTCGGCGAGGGCCCGCTCGCCCGTCGGCAGCATCCAGTCGCCGAGGGCGAGGCGGACCATGTTCCGCGGCCGCAGCAGGAAGTCCAGGAACGCGGCCGCCTCCTTCTTGTGCGGGCTGTCCTCGGCGATGGACAGGGTCTGCGGGCTGACGCCCTGCGCGAGTCCGCCGGCGCCCGCGGGGGCGGGCAGCACCTGCCAGTCGAAGCCCTCGGGGGCCTGCTGCACGATCTGCTGGCGGTAGGAGAAGCCGAGCGGGACCATCGCGTACCGGCCGCCGAAGAACCCCGGCAGCGTGTCCGAGCCGCCGCTGCCGAGGGTGGTGTCGGAGGCGCTGCGGTCGGTGCCGACCTGATGGTGGATCGTGCTCGGCACGACCTCGTCGCCCGCCTCGAAGCGGACGGTGACCTTGCCGTCGGGGCCCCGGTGGAACAGCCTGCCGCCCGCCGACAAGGAGAGGTTGAGCGTGGCGGACACGGGCTCCCTCAGGGGCCAGGCCACACCGAACTTCCCGTCGCCGCTGAGGCGCCGGGTGACCTCCCGGAACTCCGGCCAGGTCCAGGGGTGTTCCGGCGTCGGTATCCGCACACCGGACTGCTTCAGCCGGCGCGCGTCGGCGATCAGCACCCGGGGCTCCTGGAGGAAGGGCACCCCGTAGACGCCGTCCCCGAAGGTCGTCGTCTCCCAACTGCGGTCCGGGATGTCGGACTTCAGCCGCGGTGACAGCAGCTCCGTCAGATCGGCGAGATAGCCGCCGTAGGCGAAGTCGGCCAGGTCGTCGGAGGCGTCGTGGATGATGTCGGGCGCCTCGCCGCCCTCGAAGGAGGTCAGCAGCTGGTCGTGCACGCTGTCCCAGCTGCCCTGGACGTACTCGACGCGGATGTCCGGGTGGACCGCGTTCCACTCCGCGACCAGCTCCTTGTTGACCGCGACGGACTCCTCCTGCCAGGCGAGGGACTGGAAGCGGAGGGTGATACGGCCGGAGTCGGGACGGTCGTCGCCGGCGCAGGCGGTGAGCAGCAGGGCCATGACCACGGCCAGGACCAGTCGTGCGCGCATCAGCTCTTCACCGCCCCGGCGACCAGACCGCCCGTGATCCGGCGCTGGACTGCGGCGAAGACGACCAGCGAGGGCAGCGTCGCGAGGAACGCGGCGGCGGCCAGCGGGCCGAGGTCGGCGACGCCCTCCGCGCCGATGAAGTGGGTGAGCACCACCGGCAGGGTCTGCTTCTCCGGGGTCTTCAGCAGCACCAGCGCGAAGAAGAACTCGTTCCACGCGGTGACGAACGCGAACAGCCCCGTCGCCACGATCCCCGGCCCCAGCAGCGGCGCGGTCACCGACACCAGCGTCCGCAGCCGGCCGGCCCCGTCGACGGCCGCCGCCTCCTCCAGCTCGACCGGCACCGCCCGGACATAGCCGGCCAGCATCCACAGCGCGAACGGCAGCGCCCACACCACGTACACGGCGATCAGCCCCGCCACCGAGTCGATCAGCCGCAGGTTCTTCAGCACCAGGAACAGCGGGATGATCACCAGCACGAACGGGAACGCCTGGCTGACCACCACCCAGCCGCTCGCCGCCCGCGACAGCCTGCCGCGGTGCCGCGCCAGCACATACGCCATCGGCGTGGCCACCAGCACGGCGATCACCGCCGCCGCACCCGCCGCCAGCAGGGAGTTGGCCGCGGCGCGCAGCAGCGGCTGTTCGTCGAAGGCCTGCCGGAAGTTGGCGAGCGTGGGGTCCCTCGGGATCCAGGCCGGGTCCAGACCGGCCAGTTCCCGGGGCGGTTTGAACGCCGTGGACACCAGCCAGAGGAACGGCAGCGCCAGGAACGCCAGATACGCGAGCAGCGCGAGGTACTGCCCGCCGCGGGCCGCCTTCCCCGTCCTCATGCCTCGTCACCTCCCCCGAGCCGCCCCGCCAGGAAGACGGCCAGCAGCACCGAGATCACCGCGACCATCACACAGCCCATCGCCGCCGCGTAGCCGAACTGGCCGTACCGGAAGGCCTCCTCGTACGCGAACAGCATGGGCAGCCGGGTGCGGCCGCCGGGTCCGCCGCTGGTGAGCACATAGACCAGGGCGAAGGAGTTGAAGTTCCAGATGAGGTTGAGCGCGGTGATGGCGAGCGCCACCGGTCTGAGCGCCGGCCAGGTGACCGCGCGGAAGCGCCTCCAGGCGCCGGCCCCGTCCAGGGCGGCCGCCTCGTGCAGTTCCCCCGGGGTGTTCTGCAGTCCGGCGAGCAGGGCGACCGTCGTCTGCGGCATACCGGCCCACACGCCGACGACGATCACCGCGGGCAGCGCGGTGGCCAGTCCGCTCAGCCAGTCCCGGCCGTCGCCGAGGCCCAGTCCGCGCAGGGTGTCGTTGAGGACGCCCGCGTCCGGGTTGTAGACCAGCCGCCACATCACCCCGACCACGACCTCCGGCATGGCCCACGGCACGATCGCCAGGGCCCGCGCGAGCCAGCGCAGCCGGAGGTCCTGGTTCAGCAGCAGGGCCAGCCCGAGCGCGAGCAGGAACTGCGGCACGGTCACCCCGACGGCCCACACCAGCCCGATCCGGAACGACTCCCAGAACAGCGTGTCGTGCAGCAGGTCGCGGAAGTTGAGCGCCCCGATCCACCGGGTGGCCTGGGTGCGCCCCGACTGTGCGTCGGTGAACGCCAGCAGGATGCCGTAGAGCAGCGGTCCCACGCTCAGCAGCAGGATCGGGATCAGCGCGGGCAGGACGAGGAACCAGGCCCCTCCTGGCGCGGGCCCGCCCCGCGAAGGCGGCGGTGATCGCCGTGCGGGCCGCTTCGTCGCGGTCACCAAGGTCACGTGATCGGCTCCTCTGACGGCTTGCCACGATCTCGGACTGGGCCCCGTCATGGTCGTGACGGGGCCCTGCCCCGTCAAGGCCCCGCGCACCGGCCCCGCTTGCGAATGCGAGACTGGCCGACGGACGATCACACGACCGAGGGCCGCACGGAGGCGAGCACGATGGACGAGACCCGAGCCCGGGAGGTGCTGGCCGCGGCGGGGGTCCTGCCCGGGCCGGCCGCGGACGCGCGGCTGCTCGCGCTCGGCGAGAACGCCGTGTTCGCCGCCGGTGACCTGGCCGTCAAGGTGGGCCGCGACGCCGAACTGCTGGACCGGGCCCGCCATGAGCTGACCGTGGCGCTCTGGCTCGCCGAGGAGAACGTGCCCGCGGTCCGGGCCGCCGCGGAGGAGGCGCTGCTCGTCGAGGGCCACCCGGTGACCGTGTGGCACCGGATGCCGGACCCCGTCCGCCCCGCCGAGCCCCGGGACCTGGCCGAACTGCTCCGGGTCGTGCACGCCCTGCCCTCCCCGCCCTTCCCCCTCCCGCCCCGTGACCTCCTGGGCGGCGTGGAGCGCTGGCTGCGCCTGGCCGGGGACGCGATCGACCCGGCCGACGCGGCGTTCCTGCGCGAACGCCGTGACGGCTTCGCGGCGGCCGCCGCCGCGCTCACCCCTCATCTGCCGCCGGGTCCCGTCCACGGCGACGCGCTCCCCCGCAACGTCCACATCGGCCCCGGCGGTCCCGTCCTGGTCGACCTGGAGACCTTCTCGGCCGACCTGCGTGAGCACGACCTGGTCGTCATGGCCCTCTCCCACGACCGCTACGGCCTGCCGGCCGAGGCGTACGAGTCCTTCACCGAGGTGTACGGCTGGGACGTGCGTGAGTGGGAGGGCTGCGGTGTGCTCCGCGGCGCCCGCGAGACGGCGAGCTGCGCCTGGGTGGCCCAGCACGCACCGACGAACCCGAAGGCACGGGCGGAGTTCGACCGCAGGGTGGCGTCGCTGCGGGAGGGCGACGAGAAGGTGAGGTGGTATCCGTTCTAGGAAGGGTGAGCGGACGTCCCCAAGGGGCGCGGGGAACTGCGCGAGCAACCACCCCGGCCCGCGGACGGCAGACGGCGCTACTTGGCCCGCACGGTCTCCGTGACGACTTCCCGCACCGGCCAGACCCCCTCCACCACAGCCCCCGCCTCCCCCTTGCGGCGCAAAAAGCTCTGGAAGTCCGCGGCCCATTCCGCGTACCACCCGATCTGGCTCCGATGCAGTTCGGCCGGCCCCAGGGCGGCGACCTTCGCGTGCCGGTCGGCTATCGCGCAGGCGAGTCTCGCCGCGGCGAGGGCGTCGGCCGAGGCGTCGTGCGCGGAGTCGAGCGGGACGCCGTACTCGGTGCAGACCGCCTCCAGGTTCCGCTTGCCTCGGCGGTAGCGGTCGGCGCGGCGGTCGATGGTGTACGGGTCGATGACGGGCGCGGGCTCCAGGCCGCCGAGCCGCTCGCGCAGCGACGGCAGTCCGTGCCGGTGCAGCTCCGCGGCGAGCAGGGTCAGGTCGAAGACGGCGTTGTAGGCGACGACGGGGACGCCCGTCCGCCAGTAGGCGACGAGCACGTCTGCGATGGCGTCGGCGACCTCGTCCGCGGGCCGGCCCTCGGCGGCGGCGCGCTCGTTGCTGATGCCGTGCACGGCGACGGCGTCGGCCGGGATCTCCACGCCCGGGTCGGCCAGCCACTCCCGGCGCCCCAGCACCTGTCCGGCCCGGACCTCTATCACCGCGCCCGTGACGATGCGCGCCTCACGCGGATCGGTCCCGGTCGTCTCCAGGTCGAAGCCGATCAGCAGCTCCCGGTGCCAGGCCATGGCGGCCCCCCTTCTTGGTGGTGCTTCCCCCAGTGGCCTCCACCTTCGCATGCGCCACTGACAATCCGAGGTCCGCGTTCCGCCCGCCCCACCCAGGGGCGGACACTTCACGACACAGGCCGCGAATCCGCCCAGGCCGTCTCGAACTCCTCGCGATAGGTGGCGAACAGCCCGCCGTCGTCGGCCAGGGCGTCCGCGCCGGACTTCACCACCCGGCTGCCGCCGCGCAGCACCAGCACCGGCGCCTCCATCCCGCGCGAGCGGCGCAGATAGGACTGGACGACCGCGATGCCGTCGGAGCCGTCGCCGTCGACGAGGTAGGCGGTGCAGCGGGGCGTCTCGTCGTACACCTGGATCTCGAAGGCGCCGGGGTCGCGCAGCCGGGAGCGGACCCGGCGCATGTGCAGGATGTTCATCTCCACGGCCCGGCTCAGCTCCCCCCGCTTCATGCCGAGCTCGCGCTCGCGCCGCTTGACCGCGCTGGAGGCGGGGTTGAGGAACAGCAGCCGCGTCCGGCAGCCGGCCTCGGCCAGCCGGACCAGGCGGCGGCCGGAGAAGTTCTGCACGAGCAGGTTGAGGCCGATGCCGAGGGCGTCCAGGCGGCGGGCGCCGCCGAAGAGGTCCTCGGCGGGGAACTGGCGCAGCAGCCGCACCCGGTCGGAGTGCACGGCGACGACGTCCGCGTACCGGTCGCCGACGAGGTCCTCGACGGCGTCCACCGGCAGCCGGCGCGCGGAGGGCACGTCGCCGCCCGCGCCGAGCGCGTCGAGCAGACGGGCCGAGGCGCGCTCGGCCTGGCCGAGGACCGCCTCGGACAGGGCCCGGTTGCGCGAGACGACGTTGCGGGTCACCTCCAGCTCGTCCAGTACGAGTTCGACGTCACGGCGGTCGTCGACGTACGGCTCGAAGCACGGCCAGTGCTGGACCATCAGCTCGCGCAGCTGGGGCAGCGTGAGGAAGCTGAGGACGTTGTCGTCGGCCGGGTCGAGCAAGTAGCCCTTGCGGCGGCTGACTTCACGCACGGCGACGGCGCGCTGCACCCACTCCTGCCCGGCCGGTCCAGCCGCGGCGACGACCCAGTCGTCGCCGTGGACCGGTTCGTAGATGGGCCGAAGGACGGCGGCGACGACCGCGCGCAGCCGCTGTTCGACCAGGTTCAGCCAGATGTAGGCGCGGCCGGCCCGCTGGGCGCGGGTGCGCACCTCGCGCCAGGCCTCGGCGTCCCACTCCAGCTCCGGCCCGATGGAACCCGTCTCCATGGGACGGGCCAGTGACACCGTGCCGGGCGGGACCTCAGTGGAGTCCCCCTCGTGACCCTCGTCACCAGGGGGCAGCTCCAGCCCTCCCGAGCCCACGCGCGCACCGCCTTCCGCTCCCCCGAGCTCTCCCCGTCCCAACGATCAAGGAAGCCTACTCCGGGAGCGGTCGGCGGTGCAGCCCGATGGAGAGGGTCGTTTCTCAACTGCGCGGCTGCCAGTGGCCGTTCTGCCACTGGAGGTCGCTCGGAGTGAGCGGATTCATAGCGGTGACGTCACGCGGGACGATGGAGAAGCCCTGCCAGTGGACGGGCATCGGCTGCTGGTCCTCGTCGCGCGCGATGTGGTGGAAGCCGACGTTCATCCAGACCACGGGGTGGGTGAGGGCCTGGCCGTTCACCCACTTGTCGACGGACTTCGGCTGGCCGGCGGGGCAGCCGGGGTTGTGGCTGGCGAACTTCTCGCACGCGTTGTACTGGGTGACGTACAGGTCGTGCTTGGTGTAGCTGCGGCCCGGGTACTTGGTGCTGGTGCCGGGGACGATCTCGTACGAACGCGGGTGCAGGTCCTTGTTCTTGCCGGTCGCGGAGACCACGCGCCACCAGCGGTAGTTCCTGGAGTCGCCGCTGAGTTCCTTGGTGACCTTGGTGCGGGTGGTCTTGGTGGTCGGGGCGCGGTTGCCGCTGACGGGCGCGGAGACGGCGGAGTCGTACTGCTCGACCCGGTTCTTCGTGGAGCCGTCCAGGGCGAAGTCGAGCCGCCAGAAGACGTTGTGGCTGTGGCTGGTGGCCTTGGCGGCGTCGGCGCCCTTGCCGATGGGCCAGCCGCGGCCGTCCCCGGCGTCGTAGTCCTCGTAGGAGAGACTGCCGGTGGCGCCGACGTTCATGGTGACGGTGCCGTCGTCCTGGAAGCGCCACTCCGTCATGTACTCGTACCAGCCGACCTGGTTGACGGTGTAGACGAGCAGGTCCTTGCCCTGGGCCTGGTAGACCTTGTTCGCGGTGTCGCCCTGCATGCGGTAGGCGTGGCCGCGCGAGCGGGTGGTGGTGCACAGGCCCTTGACGTTGGGGTCCTGCCAGGCGTCGGGGACCTTGACGGTCTTGATGGTGCCGCCGGGGCACTCGCCGGGCGCGAGGTTGACCAGGCCCTGGGCGAAGCCGAAGCCGGTGAGGTCGTCGTACTCGACGCTGCCGTCGTCGTAGGGGACGTGGATCTGGCCGAGGCGGGCGCTGTTGAGGACGCGGATCGGCTTGGTCTCGCCCTTGGGCTGGTAGGAGATCTTCTCCAGGACGAGGCCGGCCTTGGAGTCGTAGCGCCAGCACATGCGCCAGGTGGTGCCGCTGGTGAGCTTCTGTTCGATGCGGTAGGCGGCGCTGCAGTCGGCGGCCGGCGCCGGGGCGGCCTGGGGCCGGGCGGCGGGCTGGGCGGAGGCGGGGCCGGCGGCGGTCGTGGCGCCGGCGGCGAGCGCGGCCACGGACAGGCCGACGGCGGCCCGCCGGGCGGAACGGATTCGGTTGGCACGCATGAAGAGGTGGCTCCCTTACCGGAAGTTCAAGTCAGTACCGGAGGTACGAGTCAGTTGGAAAAGCGAACCGAAGGCCGCTCAGCCGAGGTCGAGCTTGCCGACCTTGCGGGCGCTGAGGTCGACGACGAACGCCCGGGCGTCGATCCACGGGCCGTTCTTGACCTTCGGGAACAGTCGCACGCACCGGTGTTCGCCGCACTTGTCGAGCTCGGCGGGCTGGGCTCCGGGAGCCGCCCGGTACACCGCTCCGTTGAGCAGCAGCTGGTCCGGCGAGGTGAGCTCCTTGCCGGTGGCGTCCTTGTAGTCGGCCTTCAGGTCCGCTCCGAGCGGGTCGGTGATCAGCAGCCGGGCCGCCTCCGCGTACTCGGCGCGGCTCAGCGGCGGCTGGACTCCGCGCTCGGTGGCCGTCTTCTCGACCTTCCCCGTGTCGAGGTTGACGGTCTTGGTCACCAGGGTGTCGTTCTTGTAGTCGTAGAACGACACCTCGGCGCGGCGCGGCCCGCTCGCCGTGTCGGACTCGGGTTCGGCGAGGTCCACCGCGAGGCGCTGCGGACCACGGTCGCCGTCGACGTCCTCGCTCGCGTCGAACTGCTGCCGGTTCATGGCGAGCCGCGCGACGCGGTCGATCTCGTCGTCGGTCAGCGGGTCGCGGCCCGTGCCCTTCTCTCCCTCGGCCGGCGCCTCCTCCACGACTCCGGGCGCGGCGGCCGGCGCGCCCGCGGTTCCCTGCTCCGACGTCTCTCCCTGCGCCGTCCGCCCGGCCGCGGCGGTGCCGTCGCCGGCGCCCGCGGCGCCCCCGTTCTCCCCGGCCCCGGCCGTGCCCGGCAGGGTCACGCCGATCATCACGGCGGTCCCGGCCACGGCTATGGCGGCCCCGGCCACCACCTTGCCCAGATGGCGGTGCACTATCGTGCGCACATCATCCCCCTACTCCCCGTTCATCCCCGGGAGTACGTGTTTGCCCCACACTTTCGGCATCGGCCGTATCCGGCCGTATGCACTGGTCGACCGATAAGAGGGACGTAAGTCATAGGTGGTTCCATCACTTTCGGGGAGACTCGGGGTCAAGGCGCCCCCAGCAGGGCGGCACACCTGAAAGAGTCGTATCCATGCAGGTCTGGCCTGGAGAGGCATATCCCCTCGGTGCCACGTACGACGGCGCCGGCACGAACTTCGCGGTGTTCACGGAGGCCGCGGACCGAGTAGAGCTGTGTCTGCTGCACGACGACGGCTCGGAGACGGCGGTGGAGCTGCGGGAGTCCGACGCGTTCGTCCGGCACGCGTACGTGCCGGGCGTGATGCCGGGACAGCGGTACGGGTTCAGGGCGCACGGTCCGTACGCCCCGGAGCGCGGACTGCGCTGCAATTCGGCGAAGCTGCTGCTCGACCCGTACGCGAAGGCGATCAGCGGTTCCATCCAGTGGGGGGAGGAGGTGTACGGCTACCACTTCGACGCACCCGAACGGCGCAACGACCTGGACTCGGCCCCGCACACCATGTCGTCCGTGGTGGTGAACCCCTACTTCGACTGGGGCGACGACCGGCGTCCACGCACCGAGTACCACCACACGGTGATCTACGAGGCCCATGTGAAGGGCCTCACCATGCGCCACCCGGGGCTGCCGGAGGAACTGCGCGGCACCTACGCGGCCCTGGCGCACCCGGCGGTCATCGAGCATCTGACCGAGCTCGGGGTGACCGCGCTGGAGCTGATGCCCGTACACCAGTTCGTGAACGACCACCGGCTGGTCGACATGGGCCTGAACAACTACTGGGGCTACAACACCATCGGGTTCTTCGCCCCGCACAACGCGTACGCCTCCTGGGGCGACCGCGGCCAGCAGGTGCTGGAGTTCAAGTCGGCGGTGCGGGCACTGCACGAGGCGGGGATCGAGGTCATCCTCGACGTCGTCTACAACCACACCGCCGAGGGCAACCACCTCGGTCCGACCCTGTCGTTCAAGGGCCTGGACAACCCGTCCTACTACCGGCTCATGCCGGACAAGCGCTACTACATGGACACCACCGGCACCGGGAACTCGCTGCTGATGCGGTCCCCGCACGTCCTGCAGCTGATCATGGACTCGCTGCGGTACTGGGTCACCGAGATGCATGTCGACGGCTTCCGCTTCGACCTCGCGGCGACGCTGGCCAGGCAGTTCCACGAGGTGGACCGGCTGTCGTCGTTCTTCGACCTGGTGCAGCAGGACCCGGTGGTGTCCCAGGTGAAGCTGATCGCCGAGCCGTGGGACGTCGGCGAGGGCGGCTACCAGGTGGGCAACTTCCCGCCGTTGTGGACCGAGTGGAACGGCAAGTACCGCGACACCGTGCGGGACATGTGGCGGGGCGAGCCGCGCACCCTCGCGGAGTTCGCCTCCCGGCTGACCGGCTCCTCCGACCTCTACCAGGACGACGGGCGCCGCCCGCTGGCCTCCATCAACTTCGTCACCTGCCACGACGGCTTCACCCTCAACGACCTGGTGTCGTACAACCACAAGCACAACGACGCCAACGGCGAGGGCAACCGGGACGGCGAGAGCCACAACCGGTCCTGGAACTGCGGCGTGGAGGGCGACACCGACGACGAGGACGTGCTGCGGCTGCGGGCCCGGCAGATGCGCAACTTCGTCGCCACGCTGATGCTGTCCCAGGGCGTACCGATGATCAGCCACGGCGACGAGTTCGCCCGCACCCAGCACGGCAACAACAACGCCTACTGCCAGGACAGCGAGCTGGCCTGGGTGCGCTGGCCGGAGCCCGGGGACGAGAAGGCCGACAGCACTCTGTTCGACTTCACGCGCGCGATGGCACGGCTGCGCAAGGAGCACCCCGTCTTCCGGCGCCGGCGCTTCTTCCACGGGCGGCCGGTGGAGGGCACGCACGACGACCTGTCCGACATCGCGTGGTTCACGCCCGCGGGCCGGGAGATGACCCAGCGGGACTGGGACTCGGCGCAGGCGTCGGCGTTGACGGTGTTCCTCAACGGCAACGCCATCTCCGAGCCGGGCGCGCGCGGGGAGCGGATCATGGACGACTCCTTCCTGATGATGTTCAACGCCTCGCCGAAGGAGCTGGACTTCGTGGTGCCGGTCGACCACGGGCGGCAGTGGCAGGTCGTCGTGGACACCTCCCGCCCGGAGGGCGTCCCGCCGGGGAGCGGCCCCAAGGTCGCGGCCGGGGAGCGGCTGCGGCTGGTGGACCGCAGCCTGACGGTGCTGCAGCGGCCCGCCTAGGCGCACACGCGTGTGCGCCTGAGCGGGGCCGGCCCTGCGGGAGCCACCAGCGCTACCGGTCTGTCGGACGACACCCGTCGCCTGTCGTCCGACACCCGTCACCCGTCACCCGTCACCCGTCACCCGTCATCCGTCATCCGTCACCCGGACGCCCGACACCCGTCATCCGTCCCCCGGACGGGTGACGGGCAGGGGTGACCCGACGAGAGGCGCGTGACTCGCGGTCGCGCCCTGCGTCGCTCGAAACCGGCCACACGCGTGTGCGCGTGTCGTGATCACGTCCCCGTGGTGATGACACGAAAGCCGGCAGGGCGGGTACGTAGCTCCACATGACACCTGAGCGATCCGTCCCGCCGGTGCCGACGTCCACGTATCGGCTTCAGCTCCAGCCAGCGTTCCCGTTCGCGGCCGCCGCGGCGGCCGTGCCGTACGTGGCCTCGCTCGGCGTCTCGCACCTGCATCTGTCGCCCGTCCTGGAGGCCGTCCCCGGTTCGACGCACGGCTACGACATCGTCGACCACGCGCGTGTGCGTGAGGAGCTCGGCGGCGAGGAGGGCCTGCGCGCCCTGGCGCACACCGCGCGGGAGCACGGGCTCGGCCTGGTGGTGGACATCGTGCCGAACCACATGGCGATGGCCCCGGCCCACAACCCCGCCCTGTGGGAGGTGCTGCGCGAGGGACCGAAGTCGCCGTACGCGCGCTGGTTCGACATCGACTGGGACGCCCAGGGCGGCCGGCTGCTGCTGCCGGTGCTGGGCGGCCCGCTCGGCGGCGAACTGGACGCCCTGCGGGTCGACGGCGACGTCCTGCGCTACTACGACCACGTCTTCCCGCTGCGCGAGGGCACCGAGAACCTGCCTCTGCCGAAGTTGCTGGACGCCCAGTGGTACCGGCTCGCGTGGTGGCGGCTGGCCCGTACGGAGCTGAACTACCGGCGGTTCTTCAGCATCTCCCAGCTGATCGGGGTGCGGGTGGAGGACCCGGAGGTCTTCGAGGCCACGCACGGCAAGATCCTCGCACTGCTGCACGAGGGCGTGGTCGACGGGCTGCGCGTGGACCACGTGGACGGCCTCGCCGACCCCGGAAGCTATCTGGCGCGGCTGCACGAGGCCACCGGCGGCCGCTGGACCGTGGTGGAGAAGATCCTCGCCGACCACGAACGGCTGCCGGCCTCCTGGCGGGTGGCGGGCACCACCGGCTACGACGCCCTGCGCCGGATCGACGGGCTGTTCACCGACCCGGGCGGGGCCGCGGAGCTCCTCGGCCACTACCGCAGGTTCGCGGCCCCGCAGACCGACCGGGGCGGCGACTGGGACGCGACGGTGCGCCGGGCGGCGTACGGCGTCGTCGAGCACGAGCTGGCGGCCGAGCTGGACCGGCTCACCCGCGTGGCGGTCCGGGTGTGCGCCGGCTCGCCGGACCCGGCGCTGCGCGACCGGGCGCCGTGGGCGCTGGCCCTGGCGCTGCGCGAGCTGCTGGTCCGCATGGAGGTGTACCGGCCGTACGGCACCGAGGGCGCGGACGCCGCCCTCACGGAGCGCGCCGCCGCCGAGGCCAGGCTCGCGTTCGCGGTGCCCGAGGAGGCCGGGGCCGTGGACGTCGTACGGGATCTGCTGCTGGGGCGCCACGGGGGCGACACGGACGGTCCCGACGAGGTGGAGTTCCGCACCCGGTTCGCGCAGCTGTCGTCGGCGCTGCGGGCGAAGTCCGTGGAGGACACGGCGTTCTACCGGTACGTGCCGCTGCTGTCGGCGACGGAGGTGGGCGGCGACCCGGGCGTGCCCGCGGTGCCGCCGGAGGACTTCCACGCCTACTGCGAGCGCGTGCAGCGCGACTGGCCGGTGTCGGGGACGGTCGTCTCCACGCACGACACCAAGCGCAGCGCCGATGTGCGGGCGGCGCTGGCCGTGCTCACCGAGTGCCCGGGGCGCTGGGCGGACGTCCTGGCCGACGTCTCGCGTGCGGAGGAGGCCGTGCCGGACGCCCAGCTGGCGTGGGCGGCCTGGCAGACGGTGTTCGGGCTGGGCCCCGCGGACCCCGACCGGGTGCAGGGCGCGCTGCTGAAGCATGTGCGCGAGGCCGGGCTGTACACGAGCTGGACCGAGCAGGAGCCGCCGTACGAGGAGGCGGTGGCGGCGTTCGTGGCGGCGGGGCCCTGCGGGGTGCCGGGCGAGCGGGTGGCGGCCTTCCGGGCGCGGATGGAGCCGCACATCCGGGCGAACGTGCTGGGCATGGCGCTGGTGCAGCTGACGATGCCGGGCGTGCCGGACCTGTACCAGGGCACGGAGGCCGAGTACCGGGCCCTGGTCGACCCGGACAACCGGCGGCCGGTCGCGCTGCCGGCCGAGGACCCGGGCGACAAGACGGCGGTGACGGCCGCCGCGCTGCGGCTGCGGTCGCAGCGGCCGGAGGCGTTCGGGGAGTCGGCCACGTACGCACCGCTCGCCGCCGAGGGGTACGCGGCCACGCACTGCGCCGCGTTCGTGCGCTCCGGCCAGGTCATCACGGCCGTGACCCGGCTGTCGCTGCGGCTGGCGGAAGCGGGCGGCTGGCGCGACACCTCGCTCTCCCTGCCGCCCGGCCGCTGGGCCGACGTGCTCACCCCGGGACGGGAGTTCAGCGGCCACACCCGTGTGGCCGACCTCTTCGACCCCCTTCCGGTGGCGCTGCTGGAACGGGTCGGGGAGGAGCGCTGAGGGGCCGGGGGCGGGGGCCTCGGGGCGCGAACGGGTCGGGGAGGTGCGCTGACGGGGGCGCCTGCCCAAGAGACGGGCGCCCAGCCAAGACACGCGCACCCCGCCAGGACACGCGCACCCCGCCAGGACACGCGCACCCCGCCAAGACACAGGCACCCCGCCAGGACACGCGCACCCCGCCAAGAGACGCCTCCGGGCGCATCCGGCCGGAGACACGCGCCCACACCGTCCTCCACGCGGAGGTGCCTCCGGGCGCCGGCGTACCGGAACACCGGCGCCCACCGAGAGGTGCCTCCGCGCACGACCGGCCGGAAAGACGCCCCGCACCGTCCCCCACCAGGACGTGCTTCCGGGCATGTGGCGCCGGAGAGGCGCGCCGGCACCGGTGCCCGCCAGGGAGTGCCTCCGGGCGCCCCCAGGTGGGCTGTCAGTTTTCTTGACAGGGGCTCAACTCCGTGGGGTACTGCGGGTTCTGGTCCGGTCGGAAACAAGTCGGGGGTGAGTCTCCTGCCGGAGCTGCGCTACCCCACCGTGCCCGAACTGGTGTCGTCCGCGCGGGCGCTGGCCGTCGGCCACCCCGGTCTGTGCGCCCTGCGCGAGGTGGGCGTCTCGCGGGAGGGGCGTCCGCTGCATCTGCTGTCCGTGGGGCGAGCGCGGCGTACCGTGCTGGTCGTCGCGGGCGCCCACGCCAACGAGCCGGCCGGCGGGCCGACGCTGCTGGCGCTGGCCGAACGGGTGCTGTACGAGCGGGCGTTGCGGGACGGGACGTCCTGGCACTTCCTGCTGTGCGCGGACCCGGACGGGGCGAGCCTGCACATCACACCCGCGCCGCGCAGCCTGCTCGACTACCACCGCGGCTTCTACCGGCCGGCCGGGCCCGAGCAGCCGGAGTGGTCGCCGTCGGTGCTGCCGCCGGACCGGCTGCCGCCCGAGACGCGCACGCTGACCGGCCTCATCGACGAGCTGCGCCCGTACCTCCAGGTGACCCTGCACGGCACCGATCTGGGCGGCAGCTGGGTGCAGTTGACGAAGGACATCCCGGGGCTGGCGGAGCCGTTCGCCAAGTCGGCGGCGGAGCTGCACATCCCGGTGGAGACGGGCGCGTCGGACGCCGCGGGCTGGCCCGCGTCCGGCCCCGGCGTGCATGTGCTGCCGACGCGCGAGTCGGGGGTGGCGTACCCGAGCATGCCGGACGACGCACGCCACAGCACCTGGTTCCACGCGCACCGCTACGGCGGTCTCACCGCGGTCGTGGAGGTGCCGATGTGGGCGAGCGACCTGGTGGACGACGTGGCGCCGCACCCCGCGCCGGCCGCGGCACTGCACCGGCTCGCCGAGCGGCTGCTGAGGGACACGCTGGAGGTGGAGCGGGTGCTCGCCGACGCGCTGCCCCGGCTGGAGGGCGTGGACGGCCCGCTGCTGCGGGCCGCGAAGTGGGTGCTGGAGCTGGTGCCGGGGCTGGCCGCGGACTGGATGCACACCACGCCCGCGGACGACTCCATGGCCTACGTCGGCAGCGTGGACGCCTTCGCGCGGCGGCTGCCCCTGCGGGCGGCGGCCATGCTGCTGCGGGTGCTGCGGGAGACCGACGACCGCGCGGCCCCGCGGCTGGAGCGGCTGGTGGTCGACTGGAGCGACTCCTTCGCCGCGCGCTTCCACGCCCGCTGGGTGCCGCTGGAGCACCAGATCGAGCACCAGTCCCGCACGGTGGTCGCGGCGGCCCTGCACGCGCGCGCACGGACGGCCTGAGGAGCGGCCGCCCGTGCGCGCCGGCGTTCACCCGTCCAGCGCGAACACCGGTCCCGTCAGGGTCGCCATCTCGCAGCTGTTGGAGAAGGTCCGCGTGTACCTCACGGGCTTGCCGTGCCACGTCCCGCGCGCGTGGGCGGTGACGGGAGCGTAGATCATGGGGCAGATGGCGGCCATGGGCGGGATGCGCTCGAAGTGGCCGTCGACGGCGGCGAGCTGCTCGCAGGCCTCGGCCGCGCGGGTGTGGCCCTGCGGCGGGTCGCACAGCAGCAGGGTGCCGCGCATGTCGCCGGAGCGGCCGTCGCCGTGGGTGACGGTGAGGTAGAGCCAGTCGCCGGAGAAGGTGTGCTGGTGCGACGCCTGGACCGGGGCGGCGCCCGCGACGAGGATCGCGGCCGCCAGCAGGCCGCCCCGTACCGCGTTGGTGATGGTGTACGTCATTCCCCATGCATCGGCACGACCTCCGGCGGCCCCCACCCCTGCTCACCCGAACGGGACCACGCGCGGGTGTCCTGTGCGGTGGCCAGTTCGAACGCGTCGAGGACCACCCGCGTCTGGAACTCGGTCTGGACGCCGACCGGGATCCAGCGCGCCCCGCACCCGTCGCGGTAGTCGGCGCAGCGCTGGTCGATGAGCCGGTCCAGCTCGGGCAGCGTACGGGCCGCGCCGCGTCCGGCGGCCCGCGCGAGCCGGCGCAGCAGTCCCGCCGTGCGCAGGGCGAGCCGCAGTCCGGCGATGCGCAGGGCGGCCACGTGGGCGGTGCTCAGGGCGGGCAGCGGGCGGGTGCCGCCGCGGGGGCCGGTGTCGGGGTCCCAGGCGTCGGCGAGGCCGGGGCAGACCAGTAAATAGTCCTCGACCGGGGCGAGCAGCCGGGCGGCGTCGGGCACGCCGGCGACGTGCGGCCGGATCCGCGTCAGGAGCACCTCCAGCAGCCGTGCGTCGTGGCGCAGGGTCGTGCTGACGACGCGTAGCACGCGGTCCGCGTCGGCGGGCTCCGAGGCGTCCTCCACGGCGGCCACGCCCCACATGGGCGCCTCGACGACGGCGGTGACGGTGCCGTGGCGGTGCGGGTGGTACCAGGTCGACTCGACGGCGGCCTCGGTGATCGCGGCGGCCAGGTCGCCCCGGCTGGGCGGCGGGATGCGGTAGACGCCGGGGCCGAGACGCGGCCAGTACAGGGCGTCGTAGCAGCCGAGTTCCCGGGGCACGCCGAGCCGGGCGGCGGTGCGGGCGAGGCGGCGGTCGAGGCCGGGCAGCTCCCGGGTGAGCTCGACGAAGCCGCCGCCCACGTCGACGCCGTGCAGCGACACCTGGAGGAAAGGTTTCAGCTCGTCCTGGAGGCGCAGCAGCGCGCGGGTCTCCGGCAGCGCTGCCCCGCCGGCGCCGTCCGGCAGCCACTCGGGTTGCTCCAGGAAGCCCGGCCGGAAGAAGCTGCGGAAGTAGTGGCCGAGGGTGTACGGGCCGTGCAGCCAGCCCTCGTTGCGGCGCAGGCCGTCCGGGTCGAGGCAGAGCAGCAGGTTCCAGGTGACACCGTCGGCGAGCTCGGGCCGGGCGAGGACCCGCTCGGCGAGCCGCAGGGCGGTGGCGCCGCCGACGGGTTCGTTGGCGTGCGGGCCCGCCACCACGAGGACCTGCCGGTCGCCGTGCCCGACGGACAGCAGCCACAGCGGCTCGCCCGCGCGGGAGGCGCCGGCCCGGCTCAGCCGGACGTCGCGGGGACGGCGTTCGACGAGACCGGCGGCACGGGCGGCCAGTTCACCGGCGGTGGGATAGCGCTGGAGGGGCGGCAGGGCACACCTCCGTGGCGTGGGACCGGGGGTTCACCTGGTGTGCATGGTGTACGCACAGTCAGTCACGGCCGATGGCGTACGTCAACACCTCGGACACGACAAGGATCTTGAGGGGTGTTCAGGTCGCGGACAGCCGGAACGCCATGCGGCCGAAGCCGACCAGGTCTCCCTCGCGGACGACGGCCGCGCCGATCACCCGGCGGCCGTTCACGGTCGTGCCGTTGGTGGAGCCGAGGTCGCGCAGCACCCACATGCCGCCCTGCCGGGTCAGCTCGGCGTGCACGCGCGAGACCGTCTCATGGCTCAGCCGCAGTCCGCAGGCGGGGTCGCGGCCGATGCGCAGGGCGTGCCCGTTGGCCGGGTGAGGAAGCAGCAGCTTGGGCAGCCGCTCGGCCTGCCAGGCCCTGCGCAGCCGTACGGTGAACCCGGACACCGCCTCGACGGTGCCGAACACCAGCCGCGAGACCCGGCTCTCCCGGGGCAGGTCGGCGGTGAGCGCCACGAGTTCGTCGGATCTGCGGGCGGCCAGCGCCAGCTCCATGCGCCGGATGAACGTGTCGTGCGACAGCCGGCCCATGGCGACGCCGTCGCGCAGCACCTTGAGCGCCTTGTCGCGCTCCGCGTCGGACAACCGCGCGGGGTAGGTGGGGAACTCGAAGGACGACGTCACGCAGGTGATTGTCGGTCAGTGAACCCCGGGTGTCCAGGAGAGGGGGAAACGGCGGCCACGCGCGTGCACCTCAGGACACCTGCGGGGAAAGGCGGGGATTCGAACCCGGATCGATCTCGGTTGACGCACCATGGTGGGGGCTGCGTCACAACTACCGCAGCCGCTGCATCACCGAGCGCTCCATCACTGAGCAGACGAAGGGGAACCGTCCGTGCAGTTCGAGGTGTGGGCACCGCAGGCCGGCCGAGTGACGCTCCAGTGCGACGGGGCCACGCACGCGATGGAGCGCGATCCGCGCCGCGAGGGGTGGTGGACGGCCGAGGCGGAGGCGGACGACGGCTCGCGCTACGGCTTCGCCGTGGACGACGGCCCCGTACGGCCCGACCCGCGCTCACGGCGCCAGCCCGACGGCCCGCACGGGCTGAGCGCCGTCGTCGACCAGGGGCGCTACACCTGGCGCACACCTTGGGAGGGACGGCCGCTGCCGGGGGCGGTGCTGTACGAGCTGCACGTGGGCACCTACACCCGCGAGGGCACCCTGGACGCGGCCGCGGGACGCCTTGAGCACCTCGCTGAACTGGGCGTCAGCCACGTGGAGTTGATGCCGCTGTGTCCCTTCCCCGGGCGTCACGGCTGGGGTTACGAGGGGGTGTCGCTGTGGGCGGTGCACGAGCCGTACGGCGGGCCCGAGGCGCTGAAGCGGTTCGTGGACCGGGCGCACGAGCTGGGGCTCGGGGTCGTCCTGGACGTCGTACACAACCATCTCGGCCCTGACGGCAACTATCTGCCGGTGTTCGGGCCGTACTTCACGGACACGCACCACACCCCGTGGGGGCAGGCCGTCAATCTGGACGCGCCCGGCTCCGACGAGGTGCGGGCGTTCCTGCTGGACAGCGCGCTGGCGTGGCTGCGGGACTACCGGCTGGACGGGCTGCGGCTGGACGCCGTGCACACGCTGGTGGACACACGCGCGTACCACTTCCTGGAGGAGCTGTCGGCGGGAGTGGACGATCTCGCGGCGGAGCTGGGGCGGCCGCTGTTCCTCATCGCCGAGTCCGACCTGAACGACCCGCGGATGATCACCCCGCGCGAGGAGCACGGGCTGGGCCTGCACGCGCAGTGGAGCGACGACTTCCACCACGCGCTGCACGCCGCGGTCACGGGTGAGTCGCAGGGCTACTACGGCGACTTCGCGCGGGCCCCGTTCGCCGCCCTGGCGAAGACGCTGACCGGCGGGTTCTTCCACGACGGCACGTACTCGACGTACCGGGGCCGCCGGCACGGCCGTCCGCTGGACCGCGCCCGGGTCGCGGGGCACCGGCTGCTCGGCTACACCCAGACCCACGACCAGATCGGCAACCGCGCCCAGGGCGACCGGCTCGCGGCACTGACCGACTCCCCCGGGCTGCTGGCCTGCGCGGCGACACTGGCGCTGACGGCGCCGTTCACGCCGATGCTGTTCATGGGCGAGGAGTGGGCGGCGGGCACGCCCTGGCAGTTCTTCACCGACCACACCGACCCCCAGCTCGCCGAGGCCGTACGGCGGGGCAGGCGGCGGGAGTTCGCCGCGTACGGCTGGCCCGAGGACGAGGTGCCCGACCCGCAGGACCCGGCGACCCGCGAGCGCTCCTGCCTGGACTGGTCCGAGCCCGGGCGCGAGCCCCACGCGCGTGTGCTGGCCTGGTACCGGCAGCTGCTCGCGCTGCGCCGCGAACTGCCCGACCTCACCGACCCGGACCTCTCCGACACCAAGGTCGCCTACGACGAGGAGGCCCGCTGGCTCGCCTTCCGGCGCGGCGACATCTGTGTGGCCGTCAACCTCGGCAAGGAATCCGCTCCGCTCCAGCTCGGCACCCGCCCGGTCCGCGTCCTCGCCGCGTGGGAGCCGGTCGAGGCGCCCGGCGAGGACGGGGTGCTGCACCTGCCGGGCGAGTCGTGCGTGGTGCTGACCCAGGACTGACGGGCCAGGGCGCCGCCCCCGGCAGAGGCTCCAGCCGTGGCCCCTCCGGTCGGCGCACGTGGCCGTGTTCCCTCAACCGCGGAGCGTGCGGGGTGAGGGCGTCGTCCCCGGTCGGGGCCGTCCGAGGCGGGGGCTAGTGGCTGTCGTCGCCCGTGACCCGTTCCAGGAGGATGGCCTCCCAGGCGTGGCGCAGGTGGGTGCGCAGCAGGGGGAGCGGGGTGGGGTCGTCGCCGTCGAGGGCGGCGGCGAGGCGGATCACCGTGTCGCAGCGGGCCAGCCACAGGCCGCGCAGACAGGGGCGGGCGCCGTAGCCGGCGAGGGTGGCGGCGCGCACGGCGGCCGGGGAGCCGACGGCGAGGGCGAGGCCCGCGATGTCCTCGGCCGGGTCGCCGAGGATCGCGTCGCCCCAGCCGAGGACGCCGCGCACCCGGCCGTCGGCGCTGACGACGAGGTGGTCGCCGGTCAGCGCGTGGTGGACCAGCACGGCGGCGCCGGGCTGCGCGGCGAGCTGGACGGCCGCGGGCGGGGTGAGCTGGTGCAGCCGCGCGGGGTCGAACTCGTCGGCGCGTGCGAGGCGTTCCGCGGCGAGGCCGGCGGCCCGGCGCAGGGACTCCAGGGAGCGCGGCGAGGTGCGCGGCACACCGAGGATCTCGGCCTGGCGCGCGGGCACCTCCCGCAGCCCGGTGAGCAGCCCGGCGAGGTCGGCCTCGCCGACGGCGGAGACGTCCTGCCGGTCCCCGGAGCCGCCGGGCACCTTGGTGTCGAGGGTGCAGGCGAGGCCGGGCGCCCACTCGCCCTGGGCGACGCTCACCGGCACGGCGACCGGCACGTGCGGCCGGACCAGGTCGCGCAGCCGCACCTCGCGGCGCAGCCGGACGGAGGCGTCCGGGTCGGGCGCGAGGCGCAGCACATGGCGGGTGCCCACCCACCAGGTGGTCTGCCGGATGCTCTCGGGCACGGCACGCACGTCGGCGTCCTTGGTGCCCTCCTCGGTGAGGGTCTGGACCAGCCGGCGGACGGTGTCCGCGGTGGGGGTCGGTGCCTGGGTCATGGTCGCGCCGTTGTCGCTCGGAGGTGTGGTCGGCCGGGGGCGGGCGCCCGTTGCGGGGCCCGGTCAGTCCACTATGACCATCTCGCGCGTGGTGTCGTTCAGCCTGCGGCCCCCGTCCTCGGTGACGGTGACGATGTCCTCGATCCGGACGCCGAAGCGGCCCGGCAGATAGACGCCCGGTTCGACGGAGAAGCACATGCCGGGCACCAGCTCCCGCTCCTCGCCCTCGATCATGTACGGCGGTTCGTGGGTGGTGACGCCGATGCCGTGGCCGGTGCGGTGGATGAAGTACTCGCCGTAGCCGGCGTCCGCGATGACCGCGCGGGCGGCCCGGTCGACGTCCTGGCAGGCCGCGCCGGGCCGTACGGCGGCGAAGCCGGCCTCCTGGGCGGCGCGCACGACGTCGTGGACGCGGCGCTCCTCCTCGGTGGGCTCGCCGACGTGGACGGTGCGGCTGGTGTCGGAGCCGTAGCCGTGCCGCAGGCCGCCGAAGTCCAGTACGACCATGTCGCCCCGCTCGATGACGCGGTCGCCGGCCTCGTGGTGCGGGTCGGCGCCGTTGGGGCCGGAGCCGACGACGGTGAAGTCGACCTGTTCGTGGCCGTGCTCGAGCAGCAGCCGGGCCAGGTCGGCGGCCACGTCGGACTCCCGGCGGCCGGCGAAGGGCAGCGTGCGGATGTCCTCGAAGGTGGCGTCGGCGGCCGCGCCCGCGGCGGCCATCAGCTCCAGTTCGGCCGCGTCCTTGACGGCCCGCAGCATGGGCAGGGCGTCGGTGAGGGCGGCGTAGGAGGTGCCGGGCAGCGCCCGCTGCAGGTTCAGCAGGTGCAGCGCCCAGGCGTTGTCGCTGACGCCGACCCGGCCGTCCGCGCGCAGCAGCTCCGCGGTCAGGGCGTAGGGGTCCTTGCCGTCGGTCCAGTCGCGCAGGGTCAGCGCGGGCGCGCCGGGTGCCTTGGCGGCGTCGGGGGCCTCCAGGGCGGGGACGACGAGGACGGGATCGTGACCGGGGGCGAGGACGAGCGCGGTGAGCCGTTCGGTGATCGCGGTGGGCGCGTAGCCGGTGAGCCACACGAGGTCCGGTCCGGGTGCGACGAGCAGTGCGGCCAGTCCCGCGTCGGCGGCCGCCTGCGCGGCCCGCCGCATACGGGCCCGGTAGTCGTCGGCGGTGAAGGGCGCGGGCGTACTGCCGGTCATCCGGGCCTCCCTGGACGGGCGAAGGGGCTACGGGGAGCATCCTGCCCGGCCGGGAGGGGCGACGCGAGCCGGTTGGCGAGGCCGGCCGGGCCTGTCGCGCGGGCCGGTCGCCGCGCACCACGGGCGGCTAACGCCATACCCTTGCCCAACCATTAGCCCTAATGGTTTGATCGACTCAATCCATTAGACCGTTCACAGGGGGCCACACCACCGTGCTCGTACTCGCCCACATCAGCGACCTGCACCTCGACGGAAGCCCGCGCGCGACCGAGCGCGCCCAGCGGGTGCGCGACCGGCTGTGGCGGCTGCCGGGCCGGGTGGACGCCCTGCTGGTCACCGGGGACATCGCGGATCACGCCGAGGAGTCGGAGTACGAGGAGGCCGCCCGCGTGCTGGGCCTGCGCGACGGCGACGCGCCCTTCCCGGTGCTGACCTGCCCGGGCAACCACGACAGCCGGGCGCCGTACCGCAAGGCGCTGCTGGGCGAACCGGCCGCCGACGGGCCGGTCGACAGCGTGCGGGTGTTCCCGGGCGGGGCCGTGCTGATGTGCGACTCCAGCATCCCGGGCGCGGACGAGGGGGCGCTGGACGAGGAGACGTACGACTGGATCGAGCGGACCCTGGACGGCCTGGACCCCGGCCTGCCCGCGCTGCTCGCCTTCCACCACCCGCCCGTCGGGCTGCACCACCCGCTGCCGGACTCCTACCAGCTGGCCGACCCCGGCCGGCTGGCCGCGCTGCTGGAGCGCCGGCCGCAGATCGCCGGGCTGATCACCGGCCACGCGCACACGCCCGCCGCGACCGTCTTCGCCGGGCGGCCGCTGCTCGTCGGGCCGGGCGTGACCTGGACGCTGAATCTGCCCTGGGAGGACGATCAGGTCGCCGACCGGGACGCGCCGGTGGGGCTGGCCTTCCACATCCTGGACGACGCCGGCCGGCTGACCACCCACTTCCGCGTGGTCACGTGACGACCCCCGGGACGACGGACAACTGCTGGTAGGCGCCGCTCTCGTGGCGCACCGTCACGGTGACCGCCCGCCCCTGGCGCGCCGCGCCGACCGCGCGGACCAGGTCCGCGGCCGTGTCGACGCGGGCGTCGCCGAAGGTGAGCAGGACGTCCCCGCGCACCAGGCCCGCCGTGTAGCCGGGCCCCGGCACATGGACGCCGACGACGAGGGCGCCCGCCTTCTCGGCGTCGACCGCCTCCACGCCGAGCGTGGCGCCCGCGGGAGCGGGTGGGGCCGGGGCGCGCGTGGGCGCGGGCCGCGCGGAAGGGGCGGGCGGCCGGGGCGGCAGCCGGTGCTGGAGCTCGGCGAGCCTGCTCATGGCGATCACGGTGGTGCCCACCGTGCCGAGACCGACCCCGGACAGCACCAGCACGATGCCCACGAACGTCCCGAACAGCAGGGTCGTGAGCCGCCGGCCACGGCGCCGCGCGGCGTGCGGCCGCCGGGCCGGCCTCTCCTCCCGGCCCTTGGTGCCCCCGTGCTCCTGGCCGGGCATCGGCTTGGGACGCAGCGCAGTCTGTTCCATGGTTCGCCTCCGGCTGGTGCTCTACCCGGCGCACCCCGGCGCGACGAGCCACGAACGAGTGAGACTGCCCCGCGGCGGGCCGCGGGCAGCCTTACCCGCTGAGCCGCTCGCGGATCCGTGAATCGGGCTGCGTGACCTGCGGCGACGTGCTTATCGTGGGGCGCCGCCGAATCCCGGTGGCGGGTGAACGGCTGCCCAGGGCGGGAACGTTGCGGCGAAAGGGCCGAGAGATGACCGAGCACGCCACCGCCGACCCGGCGACGGAGGCGTTCGTCGCCCACCGGAACCTGCTGTTCACCGTCGCCTACGAGATGCTCGGCTCGGCCGCCGACGCCGAGGACGTCCTCCAGGAGACCTGGCTGCGCTGGAGCGACGTCGACCTGGAGCAGGTGCGCGACCAGCGCGCCTACCTGGTGCGGATCACGACCCGGCAGGCCCTCAACCGGCTGCGCAGCATGAAGCGCCGCAAGGAGGCCTACGTCGGGCCCTGGCTGCCCGAGCCGCTGCTGACCGCGCCGGACGTGGCCGAGGACGTGGAGCTCGCCGAGAGCGTGTCGATGGCGATGATGCTCGTCCTGGAGACGCTGGCGCCCACCGAGCGGGCCGTGTTCGTGCTGCGCGAGGCCTTCGACGTCGGCTACGACGAGATCGCCGAGGCCGTCGGCAAGACCCCGGCGGCCGTCCGGCAGATCGCCCACCGCGCCCGCCGCCACGTCGACGAGCGGCGCCCGCGCCGGACGGTCCCGGCGAGCGCGTCCCGCGCGGCTCTTGAGGCCTTCCGGCGCGCCGTCGAGACGATGGACCCGCAAGGCCTGCTGGAGGTGCTCGCGCCGGAGGTCGTCCTCGTGAACGACGGCGGCGGCGTCAAGCAGGCCGCGCCCCGGCCGATCCTCGGCGCCGACAAGGTCACCCGCTTCTTCTTCGCGATGCTCGAGAAGAACAGCGACGTCACGATCGGCCTCTCCCCCACCGTGGTCAACGGCACCCCGGCGCTCCTCGTGCACATGGACGGCGAGGTCGACGGCGTCCTGGCCGCCCAGGTCGAGGGCTCCGCTATCACCGGCCTCTACTACGTCCGCAACCCGCACAAGCTGACCCGTATGACCACCGAGACCCCGCTCGCCCTGCGCTGAGGGCGGCGGGGGCCGTCCCGGCGGTCCGCGGGGCCGTTGCTGCTCCTCCCGGGCCACGGCGGCCGGGGAGGCGCCCGCGCCGGGGCGGACGGGTCAGCCTCCCAGCAGGGACAGGGCCGGGGCCGGCGGGCGGTCCGGGAGCAAGCCGTGGGTGCGACGGGCCAGGTAGTCGGCCTTGTAGCGGTCCACGTGGCGGTGCCAGTTGAGGATGCCGGACATCCAGTTCCGCAGCGCCCCCACATAGTCCTCCATCGCCTTGCGGTCCTCGGCGGACAGCCGGAAGTCCTGGTGGACGACGGGCAGTTCCACCGCGGCGACATGCTCGAACTGCTCCATGCGCCGGTTCATCAGATCCGCGACGATCCGCAGCCCCGTCGGATAGTCGCAGCCGAAGAAGGTCTGCACCACCAGGATCGCGTTGTGGACCTCGCCCTCGTACTCGATCTCCTTCTGGTAGGAGAAGACGTCGTTGAGCAGGCAGGCGAAGTCGATCGCGGCGTTCTCCAGGGAGCGCACGGGGCCGCTGCGGTAGACCTCGGCCGGGATGAAGGGGGCGTGGCCCCTGCGGCACATGCTGAGGGTGAGGTCGGAGCCGAAGGTGGCGCGGCGCATCTCCAGGTAGTCGACGGGGTCGGGGACGCGGTTCTGGATCTGGTTGGCGAGCTCCCACTCCCAGGCCTGGGTCATCACGTCCACCGCGGCCTTGAGGGTGCGCCTGGCCGCCGGGTCCATGGTCGCGGTGGTGCGCGCCCACAGGTCGGTCAGCATGCGTTCCATGCCGTTCACCGGGACGATCGGCTCCTCGCCGTCGAGCGGCATACAGGCGGACAGGCGCGCGGTGGTGAGCCGGGCGGCGGCGAGGTCGCGGCGGCGGCCGAACACGAGCGGGTAGTAGTCGTCGCCGTAGGTGCCGAAGGCGAGCCAGTGGGCGCTGAGGTCCAGGGCCTCCTGGCTGCCGTCCGGGTCGAGACCCGCCGAGCACAGCGCCAGGTCGCAGGAGGCGAGCTTGTCCTCGTCCCACACGCCCTCGCTGAGGACGCCCATGCGGTGTGTCCACGCCAGCAGGCTGCCGCGGGCCCCGTCCAGGCCGGGGTTCAGGCGCAGCCGGAACGGCATGCGGATGTCCGGCACGACGGAGGGTCCTACCTTCTGGAACGGCCTGTGGGTGTAGGCGCGCAGCCGCTCGGCACCCGCCGAGGCGAGCAGGGCGCGCGGTTCGGCGCCGCCGCCGAGGGGGCGGTTCCAGGGCGAGCCGGGCAGGGCGTTCCGGTTCATGTACCGGCTGGAGCGCATGTGCCACTCGTGGCCGCCGGACTGCCAGTCCTGGAGTCCCTTGGTGTACGCCGCGACGGCCGCGACCTCGGCCGGGCCGAGCCCCTTCTCCAGCGCCACCGCGGGGACCTCGGTGAAGGCGGTGTGCTCGAACTGGTGGAGGCGGGAGGTGAGGACGTCGTTGACGGTGTCGGCGGCCTCCTGGGTGGTGCAGCCGAAGAAGGTCTCCAGGACGAGCACGCCGTTGCTGTTCTCCCCTTCCTCCTCGACCTCCCGCTGGTAGGAGAACAGGTCGTTGCGCAGGTGCACGGCGTCGGAGAAGGTCTCCGTCAGCACCCTGAGCGGCCGGGAGCCGGCCACGGCCGCGGGCACCTCGGCGGTCGCGTACTCCACGAGCCCGGCCGACCAGGGGGCGCCGCCCACCTTGCGGCGCATCTCGATGTACTCGACCGGGTTGGCGATCCGGCCCTCGTTGATGTTGGACAGCTCCCACAGGGACTCGTTCAGCAGGTGTTCCGTGGCGACGGCGAAACGCCGGCGCCAGTCCTCGGACATCGCCGGGACGGTACGGGTCCACAGGTCGGCGAGCCCCGCCTCGACCGGGTTGGCCGGCTCCGGCATCGGCGCCGCCGGGTCCATCGGCATGAACAGCGGCAGCCGGTCCAGATGGGCCTTGCCGCCGGCCCGGTCCTGGCTGCGCTTGAAGGTCTCCAGGAAGTGGTCGTCGAAGAAGAACACCCACACATACCAGTCGGTGATCAGGGAGAGGGCCGGGCCGTCGCAGTCGGGGTGGGTGTAGGCGCAGAGCAGGCCGTAGTCGTGCGCTTCGAGGTCGGCCTGCTCCCAGACCCCGGATCCCTCCAGCATGCCCATCTCGCGGGCCCACTCGGCCGAATGGGCGCGGGCCTGGTCGAGGTGCGGGTTCAGGCGCGCGGGATGCGGCATGTAGAAGTGCGGGAGTTCGAACGGCTGCGTCATGGCCGGGCCCTACCCGCGTGCCCGAAGCCGCATCCGTCCGGCCCCACATGATCACTCCATCGCATGAACAACCGCCGAAACCAGTACTTTTCCGACGCGACCGCGCCACGGAGCGCCCTCGCGCGGTTCTCGCGCGTCCCGCGCCGGGTCCCCCGCGCGCGCTCTTGCCGGGCCGCGTCCCGACGGTCACCTTGGTCGCATGACCTCCTTCACGCTCCCGCACGAGCTGCACGGCGACGGTGCCCACAAGGTGTTCGCGGTGCACGGCTGGTTCGCCGACCGGTCCGCGTACGCGCCCGTGGTCCCGGATCTGGACCGCACGTCCTTCCAGTACGCGCTGGTCGATCTGCGCGGCTACGGGCGGGCCGCCGCCGCCACGGGCTCGTACACCACCGGCGAGGCGGCGCTGGACCTGGTGGAACTCGCCGACCGGCTGGGCTGGGACCGCTTCTCGGTGGTCGGGCACTCCATGGGCGGGGCGGTCGCCCAGCGGCTGCTGGCCGTGGCACCGCACCGGCTGCGCAGGATCGTCGGTGTGTCGCCGGTCCCGGCGTCGGGGCTCGCGCTGCCGCCCGAGCAGTGGGAGTTGTTCGCGGACGCCGCGCACCGGCCGGAGAACCGGCGGGCCATCATCGACTTCACCACCGGCGGGTGCCGTCCCGGCGCCTGGCTGGACCGCATGGTCGCCCGGTCCCTGGCGGTCAGCGACGCCAAGGCCTTCCGCGTCTGGCTGGACTCCTGGGCCCGGGAGGACTTCCACGCCCGGGTGGAGGGCGCGCCGGTACCCGCGCTGGCGCTGACCGGCGCGCTCGACCCGGCCCTGTCGGCGGACGTCATGCGGCAGACGTGGATGGCCTGGTACCCGCGCGCCGCCCTGCACGAGCTGGCGTCCGCCGGGCACTACGCCATGGACGAGACGCCCCTCGAACTGGTCCGCGTGGCCGAGGACTTCCTGCGCGCCGACGACGAGGACGACCGGGCGTGACGGACCGCGGGACCGCGCCCCGCCGCCCCCCGGCCCCCGAGCCCCCCGCCGCCGAGACGCCGGTAGCCGAGACCCCGGCCGCAGGTCTCCCGGTCCCCGACGTCTTCGACCCCCGCCGGTACGCCACCGCCGTGCCCTACGGCGACTACCGCGTCCTGCGCGACCATCACCCGGTGGCCTGGCAGGAGGAGCCCGAGGTGCTGGGCTGGCCGGCCGGGCCGGGGTTCTGGGCGGTCACCCGGCACGCGGACGTGGTGCGGGTGCTGAAGGACGCCGCCTCCTTCTCGTCGTACGCCGGAGCGACGCAGATCCGTGATCCCGACCCGGAGGACCTGCCGTTCATCCGGCGGATGATGCTCAATCAGGATCCGCCGCACCACGGCAGGCTGCGGCGGCTGGTGAGCCGGGCGTTCACACCGGGGCGGATGGAGCGGTTCACCGCGGTCGCGGAGGAGCGGGCCCGCGGCCTGTGGGGTGAGGCCGTGCGCCTGGCCCGGGAGGACGGCGGCGCGGTCGACGTGGTCGCCGCGGTCACCGACGACTACGCTCTGCTCAACCTCGCCGATCTGCTCGGTGTGCCGGAGAGCGACCGGGGGCTGCTGCTGCACTGGACGCAGCGGGTCATCGGCTACCAGGACCCGGACGAGGCGGGGACGCCGGTGCTCGACGACCGGGGCCGGCCGGTGAACCCGCGCTCGCCCGCGATGCTGCGCGACATGTTCGGCTATGCGCGGCAACTGGCCGCGCACAAGCGGCGGCAGCCGGGCGACGACGTGCTGACCGTGCTCGCGCACGACGCCGAACTCGACGGGGCCGAGCTGGAGATGTTCTTCTTCCTGCTCACGGTCGCCGGGAACGACACCGTGCGCAGCGCCGCGCCGGGCGGACTGCTTGCGCTGGCGGAGCATCCCGGCGCACAGCAGGAGTTGCGGGACGGAAGGCACGAACTCGCGAGCGCGGTCGAGGAGTTGCTGCGTTGGCATCCACCCGTCCTCACCTTCCGGCGTACCGCCGTACGGGACACCGAACTGGGCGGGCGGAGGATCCGGGCGGGCGAGAAGGTGGTCGTCCTCCACGCCTCCGCCAACCGGGACGAGCGGGTCTTCGCCGAGCCCGGTCGGCTGGACCTGTCGCGGGCGCCGAACCCGCATGTGTCGTTCGGGGACGGTCCGCACGTCTGCCTGGGCGCGCACTTCGCGCGGCTCCAGCTGCGGGTGCTGTACCGCGAGGCGCTGCGGGCGCTGCCGGGGCCGTGGACGGCCGGGGAGCCGAGGCGGCTGGTCTCCAACTTCATCAACGGCGTCAAGTCACTCCCCCTGTACGTGACTTGACGCCGCCGAATCGTCCTTCCCCGCCCCGGGCCTGGGCGGGGAAGGTCTCATGACGGGCCGGCCGGCGCCCATCCGCACCGGCCGGCCCGTCTGTCCGGGTGGCCCGTCCGGGCCGGGTGGCCCGTTCGGGCCGGGTGCCTCAGAAGGTGAGGTTCCAGCTGTTGAGCGTGCCGCTGTCGGCCGAGTAGACGTCCTGGACGCGCAGCTTCCAGGTGCCGTTCGCGACCTCGGTGGAGGCGTTCACCGTGTAGGTGGTGTTGACGTTGTCCGCGGAGTCCGAGGAGCTGGAGGACTTCAGACGGTACGCCGACCCGTCCGGGGCGATCAGGTCGATGACCAGGTCACCGCGGTAGGTGTGGGTGATGTTCACCCCGACCTTGAGGGTGGAGGGCGCGTTGCCGCTGATGCCGGAGACGGTGATCGGGGACGTGATCGCCGCGCCGCCGTCCGGGATGGCCACCGCGGAGGTGCTGGAGAAGGTCGTGCCGGTGCTGGTGCCGCCGGCGACCGCCTGCACGGTCTTGGTGGCGTCGGCGAGGCCGGCGCCGCAGCCGCCGGAGCAGGTGCCGGGCAGCGCGCGGGCGTTGGTCTTGATGGCCGACTCGATCTGGGCCGGGGTCAGCGTGGAGTTGGCCGACTTCATCAGCGCGACCAGGCCCGCGATGTGCGGGGTGGCCATGCTGGTGCCCTGGTAGTAGGCGTAGGACTCGGTGGACGGCGTCTTGGTGCCGGAGTTCAGCGTGGAGTAGATGCCGTTCGCGGTGCCGGTGCTCATCTCGCCGCCGGGCGCGGAGATGTCGACCAGGGAGCCGTAGTTGGAGTAGGAGGCCTTCGAGCCGGTGCGGCCGGTCGCGGCGACGGAGATGACGTTGCTGCAGTTGCCGGGCGAGTGGTTGGCCACGTTGTCGTTCTCGTTGCCCGCCGCGACGACGACCGTGGTGCCGCGGTTGACGGCCGCGTTGATCGCGGACTGGGTGGCCGAGGTGCAGGCGCCGTCGCCGCCGAGGCTCATGTTGATGACCTTGGCGACGTTGGTGTTGGCGGGGACGCCGGTGACGGTGCCGCCGGACGCCCAGGTGATGGCGTCGATGATGTCGGAGTCGTAGCCGCCGCACTTGCCGAGCACCCGCAGCGGGGAGATCTTGGCGCCGTAGGCGATGCCGGCCATGCCCTTGCTGTTGTTGGTGACCGCGGCGATGGTGCCGGCCACGTGGGTGCCGTGCCAGGAGGAGTTGCTGGCGGGGACGCCCGTGCCGCACTCGCCCGCGGCGTACCAGTCGCCCGGGTCGGCCGGGTTGGAGTCACGGCCGTCGCCGTCGACGGAGACGGCGGTGTCGGAGATGAAGTCGTAGCCGCCGACGATGTTGCCCGCGAGGTCGGAGTGGGCGACGTAGCCGGTGTCGATGACGGCGACGGTCACGCCGGAGCCGGTGGCGGTCGACCAGGCACCCGGGACGCGCATGCCGGCGGTGGTCTCGAACAGGTCCCACTGCTTGGCGTAGTCGGTGTCGTTCGGGTCGGCCTTGGGGGTGTTCAGGCGGTCCGGGACGACGTAGGCGACCTGCGGGTCGGCCTGGTACTCGGCGATGACGTCCGCGACGTCCGCCCGGGTGAGGTCCTCGCCCAGGTCGACGAGGGCGGCACCGGTGCCGAGGCGGCGCTGGAAGTCGAGGTCCTCGCCGGCCTCCTTGCCCTTGGCGGCGGCGTCGGCCTCGGCGGCCGCGTTGGAGTTGGCCTCGGCGGCACCGGACTTGTAGCCGACGATCAGACGCTCGGCCGGGGTGCCGGGGGCGGCCTCGGTGCGGGCCGCGAGGTCGGCGGAGGGGGTCGGGGAGGCGGTGTCCTGGGCGACGGCGACCGTGGCGGTGGCCGCGGTGAACAGGGCCGCGGTGACGGCGGCGGCGGAGACCAGTCTTCGCCGGGTGGGGGCAGAGGTACGCAAGGGCTTGCCTTTCGTGACCGCTCCGAGCAGGGCGGAGCGGTGGACTGGCGCTTCGTCCTCGAAGCGGAGGGGGGCTGTTCGAAAAGCGTTCGCGTATGGCCGGCCAGGCGCGTTACGCCGACCCGTCGTGGGGGTTACCTGGGGGTCGGCTGTGTTCGAACGATAGGGAAAGGCGTGTGCGTAGGGGTACAGGGGAAACCCTCGATCCGGCCGGAATCCCACCCTTGCCGTCCCCCGGCCGACCTGCTTTGCCCCTCTTCATCCAGATCCCCCGGCGCGAGAACGCGCCGGAGGATCCACGTGCTCCGCGGGGTCAGTTGACGTAGACCGCGGCACCTCCGGTGGTCACCGGCGCGTACTTGGCGCTGAAGTACGCGTTGGAGAAGCACAGGGACGAGCCGGAGACCTTGGTGAAGGGCTGGTTGGAGAAGGTGATGCTGTTGTCGGCGTTGCTCGCCGCGCCCGTCAGGCTGGAGCCCTGGTAGACGCACGAGACGTTGCCCAGCAGGGTGCGCAGCGAGACCGTGGTGCGGATGGTGGAGCCGGCCGGCGGGGTCACGGTGAGGACTCCGGCGGACGTCACGGTGGCCGTGTACGGCAGGTTCTGGACGGTGATGCCGTTGACGCCGGTGACCCCGGTGACATTGCTGGTGCAGGAGCCGAAGGTCTGCGCGGTCAGCGACTCGGTGGCGGTGCCCGGCGCGGTCGGGTTGGCGGTGACGGTGGCCGAGAACTGCGAGGTCGCGCAGCTCACCCCGCTGGTGCCGGTGGTGCTGGAGTAGAAGGTGGCGGTGGTGCCGGAGGCCAGGGAGGCGTTCAGCACGGCGCCGGTGGCGACGGGGGTGCCGCCGAGTCCGCCCGTGGTGAGGACGGGTCCGGCGGCCGCGCCGGCGGGGGCGGCCAGCGGGAGGGTTAACGCCGCGGCTGCGGCGGCGATCGGGAGAAGGGTGCGAGTACGCATGCGGATGCCTCTGCTTCCGGAATGGGGGTGGCGGCCGTGCCGGTCCGGGTACGCGGCCGTGCCGCGGGACGGTCCGGATCCGGCGCCACGGATCCGGGAGAAGCAAGGGAGTTTGTAGAGCTGACAACCAGTCAACGTCAATGGTTCGAACGGAACTTGACCCCGAGACAATAAAATCGGCGGCTCCTGCTGACGCGAAGTCCAGTAGTTGCGCACGAACGGTTGACCGCACATGTAACCCCGGGTAACTTCCCCGATACGGCCACAGCGGCGCACGAGAAAGCCCTTGCGAACACCGGGAGTTCGCGAGCGGAGGCACCGCCGTGGCCGGCGTCCGCGCCAGGACACCGCGCCACTGGAACCCACACCGCACTCATCCGCACTGGGAGCAGTCATGGCCTCGTCCCCGGACCACACCCCGCACCCCACGCCCGAACCACCGGACGGCGACAGCGCCGCGGCGCCCGCGCAGGGCCCCGAGAGGCACGGCCGGGTCCGGCTGCGGCGGGCCGCGGTGCCGGCCGTCGGGGCCGTCGCCGCAGTCGCCGCGCTGGCGATCCTCACCGCGCAGGGCGCGCTCGGCGTGCAGTTCGCGATCTCCGGCATGCCCTTCACCGTCACCGCCAGCTCGCTCGACGGCACGGGCTTCGCCCAGTTCGGCGGGCTGGACAACATGGCGGAGGGCAGCCCCAACGAGGGTGACACCGGCGGTCAGGTGCTGGTCGTCACCTCCGTGATCGACGACGCCACGCTGACGGACCTGTGCCAGAGCGTCGACCTCGGTGGCACCAACCTGCTGATCAAGGCAGGCTGGGGCAAGGAGAAGGTGAAGGCGAGCGGCCTCACCACCGACTCCACCCAGCTGTCCGGCGACGCCGCGTTCCGCAACATCGAGATCGGCAACGACGCCAGCACCCTGGACAAGGTCAGGACCAAGGGCCCCATCGGCGTGTTCAGCCAGCAGGCCGACACCGTGCACATCGACAACCTGCGCCAGACCAACTACGCCACCACGGCGGCGGTGTTCCGGCTTCCCGGTCTCAAGCTCGGCTTCAGCGAGTCGGGTTGTCCGTGAGCCAGGCGGGCGAGCGCACCGGGGCGCGGGCCGCGTTCCGCCACTGGCGGGGCCGCCGGCCCTTCTGGGGCGGGCTGCTGCTGACCCTCGCCGGGGCGGAGATCCTGCTCACCATGAAGGCGTCGCTGAAGGTCGTCCTGCATGTCGGCATGCAGGGCCTCGCCGGCTACCTGCTGCCGGCGCTGATGGTGCTGTGCGGCCTGCTGCTGCTCTGCAGCCCCGGCCAGCGCCTCTTCTACTCCCTCACCGGTCTGCTGCTCTCGCTCGGCACCTGGGCCACGTCCAACCTCGGCGGCTTCCTGCTCGGCCTGCTCCTCGGCTGCGCCGGCAGCTGCCTGGCCTTCGGCTGGCTGCCCGACCAGGAACCGCGCCGCAGCCGGCGCCGCCGCCGCAGGGAGGCGCGGGCGGCTGCCGCGCACTGAACGAGAAGGCCGCGGGGAAGGCCGTACGCCGTTCCCCGCGGCCTTGCCTCCCGTGCGTGTACGGGGCGGTCGGCCGGGGCGTCAGTCCAGACCGGCCGACTTCAGCCAGGCCTTCGCCACGTCCAGCGGGTCCTTGTTCTCCAGCTGCACCTGGGAGTCCAGCTCCAGCAGTGTCTTGGTGTCGAGCTTGGCGGAGACCGCGTTCAGCGCGGCGACGCCCTCCTGGGACAGCCCGCTCTTGTACACCAGCGGGGTGACGTTGGCGAACCCGAAGAGGTTCTCCGGGTCCTGGAGGACGACGAACTTCTCCTTGGTGATGATCGGGTCGGTGGTGAAGATGTCCGCCGCCTGCACGGTGTTCTTCTTCAGCGCCGCCTGGGTGAGCGGACCGCCCGCGTCCAGCGCCTTGAAGGACTTGAACTTCACCCCGTACTCGGACTCCAGGCCGACCAGGCCCTGGTGGCGGGTCTGGAACTCCGGCGAGCCGCCGATCACCAGCTCCGGCGCGATGTCCTTGAGGTCGGCGAGCGTCGACCGCTCGGTGAGGCCGTACTTCTCCGCCGTCTCGGCGTTGACGGACACGGAGTCCTTGTCCTCGGCCGGCGAGGACCGGAGCAGCGTCAGCTTGCGGTCCAGCTTGGCCTTGACGGCGCTGTTCACCGCCTCGGCTGACTTCTGCTCGGCCTTGGGGTCCAGATAGGCCAGCAGGGAGCCGTTGTACTCGGGCAGCACGGTGATCGTGCCGTTCTTCAGCAGCCCGTACGTCGTCTCGCGGCTGCCGATGTTGGGCTTGTAGGTGACCTCGATGCCCTTGGCCTTCAGGGCCTCGCCGTAGATGTCGGCGAGCAGGATGCTCTCGGCGAAGTTGTTGGAGCCGACGACGACCGAGTCGCCCTCGGCCTTGCCGCCCACGAGCGGGTTGTCGGAGGTTCCGTCGTCCGAGCCGCATCCCGCGACGAGCGTCGCCATGACGGCGAGCGTCGCCACGGCGACGCCGGGGTGTCTCGTGAGGGTCCAGCTGCTCTTCTCGGTAGAAGTCACAATGTCCGTTCCGGGCTCGGAAGTCGGTGGTCGGGGCCGGGCGTTCGGTGCGTGCGTGCGGGGCTGCCGTGGGCGTGCGCGGGGTGCGGGCTCCGCTCACCCGTCGATCCAATCCAGCGGGTTTGCGGTCAGTCAAGAGCAGCCTGGTCACCAATTGGCATCGGGGAGTGACCGGTTGTGTCTGAGATGGGACCGCCGGCCGCCTCAAGAGGCGGTACTCTCCCGGGAGTTGACGCCCACCCCCCAGGAGGCGCTGTGTCCCCGAAGGAGCGGAGCGGCCTGCGCGGCTTCGCCGATCGGTGGCCGCTGCGCCGCAAGCTCGACGTGCTGCTCGGCGTCCCGCTCGCCGTCATCGCGCTGCTGCTGGCGTATCTCGTCACCGATCTGCTCCAGGAGTCCCGGCGCGCCCGCGAGGCGGCGCAGTTGGTGCGGGACAGCACCCAGGTGGCCCGGCTGGTGGACCGGCTGGAGGCCGAGCACCAGCAGGCGATCCTGCTGTCGGTGCGCCATGAGGCCGCCGAGGGCGTCTCCCCGCCCTCCGTCGCGGCCTACCGCGACGCGCAGAAGGTCGTGGACCGGCAGATCGCCGAGGTGCGCCGGGCGTTCGGGGACCGCCTGCCGCTCACCGAGGCGCAGGCCCTGCGCGAGGTCGAGGGCCTGGACGGACTGCGGGCCACCGTCGAGCAGGGCTATCTGCCGGCCGACAACATCGACCCGGCCTACGCGGGCGCCGCCCGGGGCCTCATCGACGGACTCGGCCTCGGCCGCGACCCCGCGCTAGCCGCCGGTGTCACCGGCAGCCTGCTGGACTCCCTGCTGCGCGCGGGTGCCGCGCACGGCTCCTTCGAGACCGGTGTCTTCGCCGCGAGCACCCGCGACTCCAACGCGCTCACCCAACTCCTCGCCGCCGTCGGCTCGTTCGAGCTGTACACCCACCAGGCCGACCGGTTCACCCGGCTGGCCACCGAGGAGCAGGCCGAGGAGCTGCGCGGCATGGAGCACAACAGCGCCCAGGCCGCCATCACCCTGACCTACGCCGAGCTGCGCATCGACCCGAGCGGGGTGCAGGCGGCGTCCCCGCCCGAGGTGCGCACCGCCTTCCGCCGGGCTCTCGCCGACTACCCCGACTACCGCGCGCAGGCCGGTGTCCGGCTCGGCGTCACCACCTCGCTGATCGGGCAGGTCGCCGACCGGGCCGACCGCGCCGCCACGGACGCCCAGTGGCGCGCGGGCCTGCTGCTCGGCCTCGCCGTGTTCGGCTGTCTCGCCTGGCTCGCCCTGTCGGTAGTCGTGCGCCGCTCGGTCGTACGCCCGGTCCGGTCCCTCACCGCGGCCGCGCGGGAGGTCGCCGAGGTCGCCGGGCGGGAACTGGCCCGGGTCGCCGACGACGACGCCGAGGACGAGAGCCCGCCGAAGCTGCGCGCGATGCCCGTCACCGCGCGCGACGAGATCGGCGAGCTCGCCGACGCCTTCAACCACGTGCAGACCACCGCGGCCGCCCTGCTGGAACGCCAGGTGCTCAGCCGCCGCAACGTCGCCGAGATGTTCGGCAACGTGGGCCGCCGGGTCAGCAACCTCACCACCCGGCAGCTCGCCCTCATCGACGCGGTCGAGCGCGGCGAGACCGACCCGGCGCTGCTCGAACGCCTCTACCGCATCGACCACATCGCGGTCCGGCTGCGCCGCAACGCCGACAGCCTGATGCTGCTGGCCGGCCTGCGCGAGACCGTCCTGGACTCCGGCCCGGTCCGGCTCAGCGACGTCGTACGGGCCGCGCTCGGGCAGATCGAGGGCTATCAGCGGGTCGCCCTGCACGCCGGTACCGAGGCTCTTGCGTCCCCGGACGTGTCCGGCGACCTGACCCTGATGGTGGCCGAACTCCTCGACAACGCCGTACGGTTCTCGCCCTCGGGCAGCCCGGTGGAAGTGACCGTCGCCGCCGGCGCGGACGGGGCGATCGTCACCGTCGCCGACCACGGCCTGGGCCTGAGCGCCGAGCGGCTGGCGGAGGAGAACGCCCGTCTCGTACGGCGTGAGCGGCTGGACCTCGTCCCCACCAAGGTGCTCGGCCTGTTCGTGGTCGGCACGCTGGCGCGCCGCTGGAGCATCGGCGTGACCCTGTCCCGCACCCGGGGCGGCGGCGTCACGGCGGAGGTGGCGGTACCGGGCGCACTGCTGGTGCCGGAGGGGCCGGGCGCGGGAGCGGGGGCCCCGGCGGAGACGGGGAGCTCGGCGCGCGTGGGCGGCTCGGCGGACGCGCACGTCTCTCGGGACACGGCGTCCGAGACGGTGGCGAGCGGTACGTCGGCCGAGGCCGGCCTGCCGTCGGGCCCGAGCCCTGCGACGGCGGGGGGCGGTTCGCGTACGGGTGCCGACGCGAATGCGGGTGCCGGTGCGGATGGGGATGCCGGTGCCGGCGCCGGTGAGGCGGCCTCGGTGGCTGCGCCGCGGCCCCCCGCCCAGGCCCCCGGCGCCGGGGACGGCCCCGTCCAGGACAACCCCCCGCTGCCCCGCCGTGTCCCGCGCCGTGCGGAGCCTGCCGGGGGCGAGGGCGGGGCCGCGCTGATCCCGAGGGCCCGCACCGAGGCCGGCCCGGCCCCGGGCACGGCCCTGCGGCGCCGGGTACGGGGTGCGTCCCTTCGTACGACCACGGCTCCCGAGGCCGGCCACCGGGCGCCCGGCCGGAGCGACGGCGGCCGCGACGGCGCGGGACCGGTCGACGCGGACGTCGTGCGCAGTGAGCTGGAGGAGTTCGAGGCCGCGGTGGAGCGCGCCCACCGTGACAGCGCCGGACAGAGTGGCAGCGCGCGTCCAGAGGCCGACCCCCCGGAAGGAGCGGAGCAGTGAGCACGTCCACAGGCGGCAGCCCGACGAGGGGCGCCGCACCAGAGGAACCGGCGGCACCGGAGGACCTGCGGGCGGCCGCGGCGGACTTCACCTGGCTGCTGAACCGGTTCGCGACGGAGACGGCGGGCGTGGTGGACGCCATCGCCGTGTCCTCCGACGGGCTGCTCATCGCGGTGGCCCAGCTGCGCGAGCGCGCCCACTCCGAGCGGCTCGCGGCGATCGTCTCGGGCCTGACAAGCCTCGCGGCGGGGGCGTCCGGCAACTACGGCCTCGGCGCGCTCAACAAGGTCATCATCGACCTGGAGGGCGGCCATGTGCTGGTCTCGGCGATCGGCTCCGGAGCCGTGCTCGGCGTGGTCGCCGACAAGGAGGCCAAGCTCGGCAACATCGCTTATGAGATGACCCTGTTCGCCAACCGCGCCGGTGCCGCGCTCAGCCCGCAGCTCGTGCTGGAGCTGAAGAACAGCGTCGGCGCGGTGCGGCCCGGCTGACGGACGGGAGGACGCAGACCCCCATGGCGGCGGACCGCGGCACCGGTGCGGAGGGACACCTGCCCGAGCCCGAGGGCCCTGTTCCCGCCGTACGGCCGTTCCTGCTGACCGCGGGCCGGGTGGCGCCCACCGCGACCGGCCGGCCGATGCCCGTCGAGACCCAGGTGGTGGCCACCGCGGACGGGCTCGCCGCGCTCGACGGGCTCTCCTTCGAGCGGCACGACATCGTCGCCGCCTGCCGGCAGCCGCTGTCCGTCGCGGAGCTCGCGGCCCGGCTGCGGCTGCATCTGAACGTCGTCCGGGTGCTGGCCGAAGACCTGCGCGCGGCCGGGCAGTTGACGGTGCACGTGCCCGACACGGCCGCCACCCACGACGCGTCCGTCCTGCGCCGGGTCATCGAGGGCCTGCGCGCCATCCCCGACTCCCGAGGGGCACTGCGTGACTCCGACTGAGCAGTTCGCCGGTTCCCCGGCCGGCCGGACCGCGGCCCGCCCGCCGCTGCCGGTGAAGCTGGTGATCGCGGGCGGGTTCGGCGTGGGCAAGACCACCGCCGTCGGCGCGATCTCCGAGATCGAGCCGCTGACCACCGAGGCCCCCATCACCGAGGTGGCGGCGGGCGTGGACGACCTCACCCACGTCCCGCGCAAGGCCACCACCACCGTGGCGATGGACTTCGGCTGCCTCACCATCGACCCCACGCTGAAGCTGTACCTGTTCGGCACGCCCGGCCAGGAGCGGTTCGGGTTCATGTGGGACGACATCACCGAGGGCGCGGTCGGCGCGCTGGTGGTCGTCGACACCCGCCGCCTGGACGACTGCTACGCCGCCGTCGACTACTTCGAGCACCGCGGCATCCCCTTCGCGGTCGCCGTCAACGCCTTCGACGGACGCGTCGAGCACACCCTGGAGGAGGTCCGCTGGGCCCTGGACGTCTCCGCGGGCGTCCCGGTCCTCGTCTTCGACGCCCGTGACCGCGGCTCGGTGCGTGACGCGCTGCTGGCCGTACTGGAAGTGGCCCTTGCCCGGCAGGAGGCCTGACCGCTCCCGGTAGGGCCTAGGCGCTTCTGCGCACCCCCGGTGACACGGCGAGCCGGCCCACCGCCCAGAACAGGGCGAGGGTCGCGAGGGCCAGGCCCGCGACCAGGGTGGCGCCGCCGACGACCTTCTCGTAGTCGCGCTGGTAGAGGCCGTCGATGATGTAACGGCCGAGGCCGCCGAAGCTGACGTACGCGGCGATGGTGGCCGTGGAGACGATCTGCACGGCGGCCGTGCGCAGCCCGCCGAGGACCAGCGGCAGCGCCTCGGGGAGCTCCACGCGCAGCATGATGTCCCGCTCGCGCATCCCCATGCCGCGGGCGGCGTCCACCGGGGCGGGGTCGACCGAGCGCACGGCCTCGTAGGTGGTCACCAGGATCGGCGGGACGGCCAGCACGACCAGCGGGACCATCACCGGGAGCATGCCGAAGCCCAGCGTCATGGTCAGCAGCACCAGCAGGCCGAAGGTGGGCAGGGCGCGCCCCGCGGTGGCGATCAGGGCGAGGACGTTGCCGCCGCGGCCGTAGTGGCCGGTGACCAGCCCGACCGGGAGCCCGATCGCGGCGGCGAGCGCCAGCGCCTGGAGGGTGTACCGGATGTGCTCGGCCAGCCGGGTGGGGATGCCGTCGTAGCCGTGCCAGTGGGCGCCGTCGCTGAAGAAGGCGCGGGCGAAGTCGAGGATGTTCACCGGCCGTTGTCCTTCCCGGAGTGGGCCCCTCGTGGCATCCAGGGGGTCAGCAGGGCGCGTACGGCGACCAGTGCGGCGTCGGCGAGGACGGCGAGGGCGGCCATGGTGAGCACGGCGTTCCAGGCGAGCTCGGGCCGGTTGTAGATGCTCGCGTCGTGCAGCAGGTTCCCGAGGGCGCCCTGGTTGCCGATCAGCATGCCGACGCTGACGAGGGAGATGCTGGAGACGGTCGCCACCCGCAGTCCGGCGATGATCGCGGGCACCGCGATCGGCAACTGCACCTGTGCGTAACGGCGCAGCGGCCCGAAGCCCATCGCCTCGGCGGCGGCGAGTGTCTCCGGCGGCACCGAGCGCACCCCGTCGACGATCGCCGGGACGAGGACGACGAGGGTGTACACGGTGAGCGGGATCATCACCGTCAGCTCGCTCTGGCCGGTGTAGTCGATGAGGACGACGAAGAAGGCCAGCGAGGGGATGGCGTAGAGCACGGTCGTCACCGCGAGCACGGGCGCGTACAACCAGCGCAGGCGCACGCAGAGTTGGGCCAGCGGCAGCGCGAGCAGCAGCCCGGCGAGGACCGGCAGCAGCGCCTCGCGCAGATGCAGTCCGATCAGCCCGGCCCAGCTGTGCTGAAGGTCGCTGGGGATGTCGAAGAAGCGGTTCATCGGGCGACCTTGGCGTCGCTGCGGCCGTACGCCCCGGCCCCGCCGTCCCGGCCGGCCGCGTGGGCGCCGCGGATGGCCTCGCCGATGGCCGTCTGGGAGACGACACCGACGGCACGGCCCTCGGCGTCCACGGCGACGGCCCAGCCGGTCGGCGACAGCACGGCGCAGTCGAGGGCCGCGCGCAGCGAGTCCTCCCCCGGCACGAACGGCCTCCCGTACGACAGGAGCCGGCCGGTGTCGATCTCCCCCGCGACCAGCTCGCCCCGCTCGCCCCAGCCGAGCGGCCGGCCGTCCAGGTCGGTGACGAGGAGGTAGGGGAAGTCGGCGCCGTCCCGGGCGGCGAGCTGTTCGGCGGTGGAGTCGACGGCGACGATCGGCGCGGTGAGCAGGCCGAGTCCGGCGGAGCCGAAGAAGGACAGCCTGCGGATGCCGCGGTCTGCGCCGAGGAAGTCCTCCACGAAGGCGTCGGCGGGGTGCGAGAGCAGCTCGGCGGGCGGGGCGAACTGGGCGAGCCGGCCGCCGGTGCGCAGCACGGCCACCATGGTGCCGAGCTTGACGGCCTCGTCGATGTCATGGGTGACGAAGACGATCGTCTTGCCCAACTCGTCCTGGAGCCTGAGGAGTTCGTCCTGGAGCTGCTTGCGCACCACGGGGTCGACGGCGGAGAACGGCTCGTCCATCAGCAGTACCGGCGGGTCGGCTGCCAACGCCCTTGCGACGCCGACGCGTTGCTGCTGTCCACCGGAGAGCTGGTAGGGGTAGCGCCGGGCGAGCGCGGCGTCCAGGCCGACCCGTTCCATGAGGTCGCGGGCGCGCTCGCGGGACTTGGCCCGGCCCCAGCCGAGCAGCCGGGGCACGGTGGCGATGTTGTCGAGGATGGTCCGGTGCTGGAACAGGCCGGCGTTCTGGATGACGTAACCCATGGACCGGCGGAGGGCGTTGACGGGCTGCTGCCGGATGTCGACCCCGTCCAGCTCGATCGTGCCGTCGGTGGGCTCGATCATGCGGTTGATCATGCGCAGGGTCGTCGTCTTGCCGCAGCCGGAGGGGCCCACCAGGACCGTGATCGCGCGGTCGGGTATGTCGAGGGAGAGCCGGTCGACCGCCACGGTGCCGTCCGGGTACCGCTTGGTGACTGAATCCATCCGTATCAAGACGGGGACCCTCCGGTGATGGGGCAGCGGGTTGTCGCCGGGTGAGTCTAGACCGCGGGTGTTGCGGCGGTGTGGACACGTGTCCCGTGACTGCCCGGCACCCACGCGTCCGCGGTCACCGAGATCACGGAACTGGCCGGCCGCGGCCACGCCCTGACGATCGACCACGGCTGGCGCGAAGCGGCGGACACCGCCCTGTCGTCCGGGAAGCGGTTCACCCGGTGACCCGCCCGCCGGTGCCCGCCCTGCCCGGGGTCAGTCCGCGTCCGGCGCCAGACGCAGCGCGATGCTGTTGATGCAGTAGCGCTGGTCCGTCGGCGTCGGATAGCCCTCGCCCTCGAAGACGTGCCCGAGATGGGATCCGCAGCGGGCGCAGCGCACCTCGGTGCGGACCATCCCGTGCGAACGGTCCTCGATCAGTTCCACCGCCTCGGAGTCCCGCGGGTCGTAGAAGCTCGGCCAGCCGCAGTGCGACTCGAACTTGGTGTCCGAGGTGAACAGCTCCGCGCCGCAGGCGCGACAGGAGTAGACGCCCTTGGTCCGGGTGTCGGTGTACTCACCGGTGAACGCGGGCTCGGTGGCGGCCTGCCGCAGCACCGCGTACTCGGACGGGGTCAGCTCCGCGCGCCACTGCTCGTCCGGCTTCTCGACGTCGTACGACATGAGCCCCTCACTTCCGGGATGCGTGGGATCACTGGGCCAGACGGTCCAGGATGCGCGGGCCGAGGTCGGTGACGTCGCCCGCGCCCATGGTGAGAACAAGATCCCCCGGCTTGGCCATTCCCGCCACCGTCTCGGGCACCTCGCCCTTGTCGGACACGGCGGTGACGTCGGCTCCGGCCGCCCGCGCGGCCTCGATGATCAGCTCGCTGGTGACGCCGGGGATCGGGTCCTCGCGGGCCGGGTAGATGTCGAGGACCACCGACGCGTCGGCGAGCGCCAGCGCCTGGCCCATCTCCTTGCCCAGCTCCTGGGTGCGGGAGAACAGGTGGGGCTGGAAGACGACCAGGATGCGCGCGTCCCCGGCCGCGGCCCGCATCGCCTCCAGGTCGGCGGTCATCTCGGTCGGGTGGTGCGCGTAGGAGTCGATCACCTGCACGCCGTTCGCCTCGCCCTTGAGCTGCAGACGCCGCTTGACGCCGGTGTACGCGGCCAGCGCCGGCGCCAGCTCGGCGGCGGGGACGCCCAGCGCCACGCCCGCCGCCAGGGCGGCGACGGCGTTGTGCGCGTAGTGCCGGCCCGGGACGGACACCGTGAAGGTGAGCTCCTCGCCGTCCAGCAGGACGGTGACCTCGCTCTTGAGCCCCTGCGGCACGACGGACAGCACCCGCACGTCCGCGTCCGCCGCCTCCCCGTACGTCACGGTCCGCACGGTGCCCGCGACCCGCCGGGTCAGCTCCCGCGCGCCCTCGTGGTCTGCGGAGATCACCAGCGTGCCGCCGGGCACGATCCGGTCCGCGAAGGTCTGGAAGGACTCGTAGATCTCGTCCATGGACGCGTAGTTCGCGTGGTGGTCGAGCTCCACGTTGAGCACGATCGCCACCTCGGGCGCGTACTTGTGGAAGCTGCGGTCGCTTTCGTCCGCCTCGGCGACGAAGATCTCCCCGTCGCCGTGCAGGGCGTTGGAGCCGGGCGCGTCCAGGTCGCCGCCGATGGCGTACGACGGCTCACGGCCCAGCTCGCTCAGGGACACCGCCAGCATCGAGGTGGTGGTCGTCTTGCCGTGGGTGCCCGCGACCGCGATCGGCCTGAGGCCCTCCATCAGCGCCGCGAGCGCGTCGGACCGGTGCACCACCGGAATTCCCAGCTCCGCCGCCCGCGCCAGCTCCGGGTTGTCCGCCCGGATCGCCGACGACACCACGACGCAGCTCGCGTCGTCCGCCAGGTGCTCGGCCGCGTGCCCGATGTGCACGGTGGCGCCGAGCGCCCGCAGCGCCTCCGCGGTCGCCGACTCCTTGGCGTCGCTCCCGGCGACCCGGGCCCCGCGCTGGGCGAGGATCTTCGCGATCCCGGACATCCCGGCCCCGCCGATACCGATGAAGTGCGGCCGCTCCATGGCGGAAGGGATGCCGGGTGCCATGCGAGATCTCCAAGGAAGTGGTGCGTACGAGACTGAAGCGCTCCCAGCCTATTGCCTGGCGGGAGGGCGCCGGCCCGGGGGCGCGGGCTGCGGCGGTCCGCGGCGCCGCCGCGCGGGCGCGGCGGGCCGGCACCGGTCGCCCCGCGCCCGCGTCCGGCGCCGCACGGGCCCCGCGCGGTTACGCCTTGCTGTGCGAGAACAGCTTCAGCACCGGCACCCCCACCTTGTGCCGGGCCCGGGAAGCCCAGTCCCGGTGGAAGAACTCCTCCACGTAGTGGGGGTCGGTCAGCACGATGACCTCATCGGCCCCCACCTCGGCGACCAGGCCCTTCAGCGCCTCCAGGGGGTGGTCGTCCACGAGCCGCCCCTCCGCCTCGGACCCCGCGGCGCGCAGTGCCGTCAGGGACACCTCCAGCGCCTTCTCGCCGACGGTCATCGCCACCTCGCCCTCCGGCGTGGAGCCCTCCCGCACCGCCTCGTCGATCTCTCCGAGGGCGATGTCGTCGATGGCCCGCAGCAGCCGGTCCGCCTGCTCCCCGCGCGGCTGGAGGAGCACGTGGAAGGAGACCTGCTCGTCCCCGTGCAAGGTCGTGACGAACTCCACGTCGGCGGACGTCAGGGCCTTCTCGATCATCAAAACGCTTGTGAACACCAGCGCCCCTTCTTGTTCGAGGGCCCCGTGGGCCCTCCGTCCTGCGTGGGCCGTGCACGGCCCTGCGGAAACCATCCTGCCCCGTGATCGCACGGGTACTGCCGGTCTAAGTTTGCCCAGCGGAAGCTAAACGGAACGACACATTCCGCTGATTTCACGACCGACGGTAGCGACTGAACAGGAACCCGGCCTCTTCCAGCAGGGACACGAGTTCGAAGTGGCGCGGAACGGTCACGGACGGGCCCCCCGCGATCCGCTGCGCGTCGCCCGCGGTGAGCATCGGCGAGACGGTCAGGCACAGCTCGTCGAGTACGCCGGCGGCGACCAGCTGGCCCAGCAGCCGCGGCCCTCCCTCCGTCAGCAGCCGCGTGTGGCCGAGCCCGGCCAGCACCTGCACGGCACGCACCGGGTCCACGCCCATTCCGTCGCCGGCGATCACCACCCGGGCGCCGGCCTTCTCGGCGGCGGCCCTGCGGTCGGGCGCGGCGGCCGCGCCGGTGAGGACGAGCGTGGGTACGGCCGGTGAGGTGAACAGCGGCAGCGAGAAGTCCAGGTCCAGGCTCGCGGTGACCACGGCGATCGCGGGCGCGGGGCCCTGACCTGCGGCCTCGCGCGCGGCGGCGAACTCCTCACGCACGCGTGCCGGACGGTATCCCTCCTGGCGTACCGTTTCAGCACCGACGACGATCACATCGGCCAGCGCCCGCAGCGTGCCGAAGATCCGCATGTCGGTCGCGTTGGAGATGGGCTGCGAGCGGCCCTCGTGCTGGGCCGCGCCGTCGAGCGTGGAGACCATGTTGGCCCGCAGCCACGCCTCGGGGCCGCCGGGGCCGGTCGCCGGGTAGGCGTAGGCGGCGGCGAGCTCGCCGAGGCTCCACTCGTGGTCGCCCCCTTCCGGCGTCTTCGAGGCCGGGTCCGGGGCCGGGGCTGCTGTTTCGTCGGTCACAGGGAACAGGCGTCGCATGTTCCGCAGTGTTCCACGCCGCTTAAGCTGGGGAACCGTGTCGTCCTCCACCGCCTCCTCCGGCCTCCGTCCGATAGCCGACGCGGCTCCGCTGTCCCTGTGCGCCCGCGAGCCGCACGTCCCGGCGGACCGGCTGGTCGCCGAGATGGTGCCGCCGCCGCGGTTCGACTCGGTGCGCTTCAGCACGTACATCCCGGACCCGAACCAGCCCAGCCAGACCGAGGCCGTCCGCGTCCTCGAGGACTTCGCGGCCGGACTGGGCGGAGCGCACGCCACCGGCGCCGGGCGGCGCGGCTTCTTCGGCTTCGGCAGGGCGAGGACGCCCAAGGCCCCGGCGGGCCCGCGCGGCGTCTACCTGGACGGCGGCTACGGCGTCGGCAAGACCCACCTGCTGGCCTCCCTGTGGCACGCCACCCCGGCGGAGCCCTCCCTGAAGGCCTTCGGCACCTTCGTGGAGCTGACCAACCTGGTCGGCGCGCTCGGATTCCAGCAGACGGTGAAGACCCTCTCCGGCCACCGCCTGCTGTGCATCGACGAGTTCGAGCTGGACGACCCGGGCGACACCGTCCTGGTCTCCACCCTCCTCGGCAAGCTGGTCGAGGCGGGTGTCGCGCTCGCGGCCACCTCCAACACCCTGCCGGGCAAGCTCGGCGAGGGCCGGTTCGCGGCGGCCGACTTCCTGCGCGAGATCCAGGGCCTGTCGGCCCACTTCCGCCCCCTGCGCATCGACGGCGAGGACTACCGCCACCGCGGCCTGCCCGAGGCGCCGGCGCCGTACTCCGACGAGCAGGTGACGAAGGCCGCCTACGCCACCCCGGGCGCCTCGCTCGACGACTTCCCGCACCTGCTGGAGCACCTCGCCCGGGTCCACCCCAGCCGCTACGGCGCGCTGACCGACGACCTCGAGGCGGTCTGCCTCACCGGCGTGGCGCCCGTCCCGGACCAGTCGACGGCGCTGCGGCTGGTCGTCCTGGCCGACCGGCTCTACGACCGCGAGGTGCCGGTGCTGGCCTCGGGGCTGCCGTTCGACCGGCTGTTCAGCGAGGAGATGCTGAACGGCGGCTACCGGAAGAAGTACTTCCGGGCCATCTCCCGTCTGACCGCGCTGGCCCGCGACGCCAAGCGCCTCGTGGAGCACTGACGCGAGGTTCCGGCCCGCGTCACGGCTCGCGCCACGGCTCGCGTCCCGGCTCGCGTCCCGGCTCGAGCGCGGCTCACGCACCGACCGACGCGGTGGACCGAGTGCCGACGGCGCCCTTCAGCGAGCCGACGGATTTTCGGAACATCAGATAATCCGCCTGCTCAAGGGCGGGTTCAGGCCACCGAGCCGCGCTCCTGCGGCGCTTTCTGGTCGGAAACATGGCGTTCACCCTGCAAGCGACTTTGCACGGCTAACGTGTTTCTTGACCATCTGTTGACCAACCATTGGGACGCGGCATACTGCTTTGCCGTGCCTCCAGGAGGCCAACCATGCAACCCCTCATCGACAACGCCCGTACGTTCGGACAGCGCCCTGAGGAGTTCGCCAGGCTCGCCGAGGGCCAGTCGCCCACCGTTCTCTTCATCACCTGCTCCGACTCCAGGGTCGTACCGGCCCTGATCACCGGAGCGGGCCCCGGCGAGCTGTTCGAGCTGCGCACCGCGGGCAACATCGTCCCGCCCCACGACCCCCACCGCCCCACCGCCGAGGCGGCCACCATCGAGTACGCCGTGGACGTGCTGGGCGTCCAGGACGTCGTCGTCTGCGGCCACTCGCACTGCGGAGCGGTCGGGGCGCTGGTCCGCGGCGACGACCTCGACGCGGTGCCCGCCGTGCGCGACTGGCTGGCGCACGCGGCCGGGGAACCGGCCGCCGCGGACCGCGACGACCCCACCGTCGCCGACGCGGTGCAGCACCACGTCCTCGCCCAGCTGATGCGGCTGCGTTCCTACCCCTGTGTGGAACGGGCCCTGGCCGAAGGGCGGTTGCGCACCCACGCCTGGTACTACGAGGTGCACACCGGGGCCGTGCGCGAACACCGCGCCGAGTCCGACGCCTTCGAGGCTCTGTGAGGCCACCGTGTCCATACACCCCCACATGAAGAACCCCCACCTCAAGCAGGACTTCCTCGCCTCGCTCGTGGTGTTCCTGGTCGCTCTCCCCCTCTGCGTCGGCGTGGCCGTCGCCTCCGGTGTGCCGGCCGAACTGGGCCTGGTCACCGGCATCGTGGGCGGCCTGGTCACCGGTGTGATGCGCGGCAGCAGCCTGCAGGTGTCCGGCCCGGCGGCCGGGCTGACCGTGCTGGTCTTCGAGGCCGTCTCCGAGTTCGGCCTGGCCGCGCTCGGCGTGATGGTGCTCGCCACCGGCCTGCTGCAGATCCTCATGGGCGGCCTGAAGCTGGGCCGCTGGTTCCGTGCGATATCCGTCTCCGTCGTCGAGGGCATGCTGGCCGGTATCGGCCTGGTCCTCATCGCCGGACAGCTGTACGCGCTCTCCGACGCCAAGGCCCCCTCCTCGGGCCTGGAGAAGATCGCCGGTGTCCCCGAGGCGTTGGCGGACGCCTTCGGGGACACCGCGTCGCTCACCTCGCTGGCGCTGGGCGCGGGCACGATCGCCGTACTGGTGCTGTGGCCGCGGCTGCCCGGCCGGGTGCGTGCCGTGCCCGGTCCGCTCGCCGCGGTGGGCCTCGCCACCCTGGCCTCGGTGACCCTCAGCCTGCCGGTGGCCACGGTCGAGGTGCACGGCCTGTTCGACTCGGTGCGGCTGCCGTCCCTGGGCACGCTGGGCGATCTGGCCGACCCCGGGATGCTCGCCACCATCGTCGCGTTCACCATGATCGCTTCCGCGGAGTCGCTGTTCAGCGCCGCCGCCGTGGACCGGATGCACTCCGGACCGCGCACCGAGTACGACAAGGAACTCGTCGCACAGGGCGCGGGCAACGCCGTCAGCGGTCTGCTCGGCGCCCTGCCGCTGACCGCGGTCATCGTGCGCAGTTCCGCCAACGTCCAGGCGGGCGCGCGCACCAAGGCCTCCCGGGTCATGCACGGTCTGTGGCTGCTGCTGTTCGCCGCCCTGCTGCCGCAGGCGCTGGCCCACATACCGATCGCGGCCCTGGCGGGCATCCTGATCCACGCCGGCGCCAAGCTGATACCCGTGCGCGCGCTCGTGCCGCTGTGGCGCGAGAGCCGCGGCGAGGCGGTCATCCTGGCGGTGACGGCCCTGGCGATCGTCTCGGTCAGCATGTTCGAGGGCGTGCTCATCGGCCTGGGCCTGGCCGTCGTGAAGACCGCCTGGGAGGCCTCGAACCTCCGCCTGGAGGTCGTCGACAAGGGCGCAGGCCCCGTCCAGGTGCACCTGTCGGGCAACGCGACCTTCCTCAGACTGCCGAAGATGCTCGACAGCCTGGAGGCGCTGCCCCAGGACCGGCCGGTGGAGCTGGACCTGTCCGGGCTGCACCACCTGGACCACGCCTTCCGTACGGCACTCCAGGGCTGGTCCGAGCGGCACAGCGTGACCAGCGCCGAGCCGGTGAAGGTCACCGCCGCCGCCTCCGCCCCGGTGGAGGCCCCGCACCCCGAGCCAGCGCTGAACCGCCCCGAACCCGCCTGAACCCGCCGGAGACCCGCCGGGGCCCCGCACGGCCCCGCCCCTGCCCGGTCCGCGCCCTCTCATGGCCCCGGACCGGGCACCGGGCATATCGTGACAGGAGCAGTCAGTCCACGCCTCCGGGCGAGGAGGTCGTCATGCTCGAGGAGCTGGTGGCGGTGGCCGCGGGGGCGGGTGCGGCGGGTCTGGTGTATCTCGCGGCGGCGGCCCGGGTGGTCAAGCAGTACGAACGCGGGGTGGTGTTCCGGCTGGGCCGGCTGCGCGGCACGCCCCGCGCCCCGGGGCTGACGCTGATCGTCCCGGCGGTCGACCGGATCCGGAAGGTCAATCTGCAGATCGTGACCATGCCCATCCCGGCACAGGAGGGCATCACCCGGGACAACGTCACCGTGCGGGTGGACGCGGTCGTGTACTTCAAGGTCGTCGACGCCGCGGCCGCGATCGTCAACGTCGAGGACTACCGGTTCGCGGTCTCCCAGATGGCGCAGACCTCGCTCAGGTCCATCATCGGCAAGAGCGAGCTGGACGATCTGCTGTCCAACCGCGAGAAGCTCAACGAGGGCCTGGAACTGATGATCGACAGCCCGGCCGTCGGCTGGGGCGTGCAGATCGACCGTGTCGAGATCAAGGACGTGTCGCTGCCCGACACGATGAAGCGTTCGATGGCCCGTCAGGCCGAGGCCGACCGGGAGCGACGCGCCCGGGTGATCAACGCGGACGCCGAGCTCCAGGCGTCGAGGAAGCTCGCCGAGGCCGCCCAGCAGATGTCCGAGACCCCGGCGGCACTCCAACTGCGCCTGCTGCAGACCATCGTGGCGGTCGCGGCGGAGAAGAACTCGACACTGGTCCTGCCGTTCCCGGTGGAGCTGCTGAGGTTCCTGGAAAAGGCACAACAGGGGCCACCGGACCGGTGACTCCAGCGACGCGCGTAGTTCCCGCGGGGCCCTGTGGGTGATAGACACGGCTGGTCAGTCCTGTCCGCCAACAGGAAGGCTGCACCATGTCCATGACCCGTCGTCAGGCGCTCGCCCGTTCCGGCGCCCTGGGAGCCGGTATCGCCTTCACCGGAGCCCTCTCCGAGCTGTTCGCCGGTACGGCCGCCGCCGCCCCGGGCCTCGGCCGGCAGGGCTACGGCCCGCTCGTGCCCGACCCCAGGGGCCTGCTCGACCTGCCGGAAGGTTTCCGCTATCGCGTGCTCTCCCGCGAGGGCGACCAGCTGCGCTCCGGCGAGGGCCGGGTGCCCTCCAACCACGACGGCATGACCGCCCTGCCCGGCAGAGGCGGCCGCGTCCACCTCGTCCGCAACCACGAGAACCGCGTCACCGGCCGTATCGCCGTCCCCACCGTCCCCGGTCTGACGTACGACCCGATGGGCCTGGGCGGCTGTACGACGCTCACCCTCGACTCCCGCAACCGCGTCCTCGCCGAGCGGGTCTCGATCGCCGGCACGGCCGTCAACTGCGCCGGCGGACCCACCCCGTGGCGCACCTGGCTGACCTGCGAGGAGACGGAGGACAAGGCAGGCACCAACGGCTACACCAAGGACCACGGCTTCATCTTCGAGGTGGACCCGGTGGACCCCCACCGCAGCGGCGCGGTGCCGCTGACCGCGATGGGCCGCTTCGCGCACGAGGCCATCGCGGTCGACCCCGGCCGCGGCGTCGTGTACGAGACGGAGGACGCCTTCCAGAAGCCGTTCGGCCTGTTCTACCGCTTCCTGCCGGAGAAGCCGCTCGGCGGCCTCGGCTCGCTGCGTGCCGGCGGCCGGCTCCAGGCGATGCGGGTGCCCGGCGTACCGGACCTGTCGGTGGTCCAGGAGGCGGGCACCTCCTTCAACGGCGTGCAGTGGGTGGACGTACCCGACCCGCTGGCCAAGACGACGCCCATCCGGCTGCAGGACTTCGGGCCGGGCGGCATCACCCACGCGCAGAAGCTGGAGGGCTGCTACTGGGGCGGGCAGTGCGTGTACTTCGTGTCGTCGTTCGCGCGCCGGAGCAACGGCTCGGGGGCCGACCACTACGGCCAGGTCTGGCGCTACGCCCCCCGGCGCCGCCGCCTCACCCTGGTGATCGCCTTCGGCCCGGACACCGATGTGCAGCTGCCCGGCGAGTCCCCGGACAACATCTGCCTCGCCCCGAGCGGCGGTCTGATGGTGTGCGAGGACGGCAGCGGCGCCCAGCACGTCTACGGCGTCACCCGCAGCGGCGAGGTCTACGCCATGGCCCGCAACCGCCAGAACATCGGCACGGCCGAGGAACCGGACTGGTCCGAGTTCGCCGGCGTCACCTTCTCCCCCGACGGCGAGACGATGTACGTCAACTGCTACACCCCCGGCACGACGTTCGCCGTGACGGGACCCTGGAACCACTGACCAGGCACCACTGACCGCCCCCGTGGCGGGCCCGGGCGGGTGACTCCCGCCCGGCACGGGCGCACGGACGGCACCGGCTCCCCGAAATGCCGGTTCACTCCTCTTACGTTCGTACGGTGATCCTTCCTGTACGACGATTCGCCGCCGTCTGTGCGCTCGGCGCGGCCCTCTCCGCCTGCGGCGCCCCCGGCACCCCGGCCCGCTCCTCGGGCAGCGCCCGCCCGGCGCCCTCCCCGTCGGTGACCCGGCCGCCGACGCTGGCGCCGGGCCCGGCGGGCCTGACCCCCGTCTTCCGCAACGGCCCCCGCACGGCCGGCCGGACCGTCGCGCTGACCTTCGACGCCGACATGACCGCGGGCCAGGGGGAGCGGGCCGCGGCCGGCGAGCACTTCGACAACCCCTCCCTCCTCGCCACCCTGCGGGCACTGCGGGTCCCGGCGACGGTGTTCATGACGGGCCGGTGGGCCGAGCAGTACCCGGACCAGGCCCGCGCGATCGGCCGCGACCGGCTCTTCGAGGTCGCGAACCACTCCTACAGCCACTACGCCTTCACCCCCGACTGCTACGGCCTGCCCGACCTGCCGGCCGGCCGGATGAAGGCGGACGTGGAGCGGGCGTACGCGGCGTTCCGCGCGGCGGGCGTGCCGGACGCGATGCCGTACTTCCGTTTCCCCGGCGGCTGTTACGACCGCGGGGCGCTGCGGGCCCTGACCCCCACGGGTGTGACGGCCGTGCAGTGGGACGTGGTCGGCGGCGACGCCTTCGCCACGGACGCCGACGCGGTGGCCCGCCAGGTCCTGGACGGCGTACGCCCCGGCTCGGTCGTCGTCCTGCACTGCACCCGCAGCGCGGCCCCCGCCACCGAGCGGGCCGTCCGGACGGTCGTCCCGGAGCTGCGCCGGCGGGGCTACCGGTTCGTGAAGGTCTCGGAGCTGATCGGGGCCGCCGCCCGGGGCGGGTGAGCGTCCTACGCTGGAGACATGAGCGAGGACGACTGCTGCCTGATCGCCCCGGCCAGGCCGCCGAGGGCCGAGGGCCCGCCGTACGCGGAGTGCGTGCTGTGCCGGGAACCCACGGAGTACCCCGAGTCGTACAAGGGGATCACCCTGTGCCCGGTCTGCGAGTGGCAGGAGGCCCAGCGCACGGCCTGCTCCGGCTGACCGGCCACTACGCTGTGCGGGTCACCGCACGCGTCGGGGAGGGGCACGCCGGGGATGGCGAAGGGGCTGGGGCGGCCGTTCCGCCGGCTGTGGGCGGCCTACGCCGTCAGCGCGTACGGCAGCTGGCTCGGCTTCGGCGCGTTTCCGCTGATCGCGGTGCTCGTGCTGCACGCGGGCCCGGCGCAGGTGGCCGCGCTGGCCGCGACGGGGCGGGCGGTGGGGGCGGTGCTCGCGGTGCCGCTCGGGCCGTGGGTGGAGTTCCGCCGCAAGCGGCCCGTCATGATCGCGGCGGACCTGATCCGCTGCGCGGCCCTGCTGAGCGTGCCCGCCGCGTTCGCGCTCGGCGTGCTGGGCTTCGTCCAGCTCCTCGTCGTCTCCGTCGTCGTCGGCGCGTCCGGCATCGCCTTCAACTCGGCCGCGGGCGCGTATCTGAAGGCGCTGCTGCCGCCGGATGACCTGCTCGTCGCCAACAGCCGGTTCGAGTCCACGACCTGGACCGCGACCGTCGTCGGGCCGCCGCTGGGCGGGGCCGCGATCGGGCTGCTCGGGCCCGTGACGACCGTGGCCGCCGAGGCGGTCAGCTACCTGCTCTCGGCGCTGGGCATCCGCTCGATCGGCGGGACGGTACCGCACCCCGAGCGGACCGGCGCGCCACGGCTGCGCGCGGCCGACCTGCTCGAGGGGTGGCGCCACCTCCTCACCCACCCGGTGCTGCGCCCGCTGTTCCTCAACACCCTCGCGGTCAACGGCCTGATCATGGCCACGGAGCCGCTGCTCACCGTCCTCCTCCTCGACGACCTCGGGTTCGCGCCCTGGCAGTACGGTCTCGCCTTCGCGCTGCCCTGTCTGGGCGGGCTGCTCGGCGCTCGGCTGGCGCCCCGGCTGGTGAAGCGGCACGGGCGGCGCGGGGTGCTTCTCGTCTCCGGGGTGGTGCGGGCGTGCTGGCCGCTCGGGCTGGCGTTCGTGCGGCCAGGCGTCGCGGGGATCGTCCTCTTCGTCGTCGTCCAGTTCGCGCTGGTGGCGAGCTGCGCCGTGTACAACCCGGTCCTGGCCACCTGCCGGCTCGACCACACGCCCTCCGACCGGGTCGCCCGCACCCTGACCGCGTGGTCGGTCAGCGCGGGTGTCTCCGTCGCCGCCCTGACCGCCGCGTGGGGTCTGCTCGCCGCCGTCACCGGTCCGCGTGCGGCGATCGCCGCCGCGGGGGTCGTCCTGCTGGCCACCCCGCTGCTGCTTCCGCTGCGCGGGGACGCCGTCCGGGGGGAGACGGCGGGTTGGCACACTGGACGGCGTGACTGATGAGAGCCCCTTCCGTTCCGAACCGAGCGCGCGTGACGAGGCGCCGCAGTTCGTGCTGCCGTTGGTCGTCCGGATGGAGCGGGCCGCGCCCCCGGCCCGTACCGACGCGCTGGAGACCGCCGCTCGGGCCGTGCTGACGATCCTGAGCGATCCCCGCTCCCTCGGTGAGGGCGAGTGGGCGCAGGCCGTGCGTGACTGGCAGGACGCCCGGATCCGCAAGGTCGTACGGCGGGCCCGGGGCGCGGAGTGGCGGCGGGCCGAGGCGCTGGACGGCATCACCGTGCCGGGCAAGTCGGCCGAGGTGCGGGTGTTCCCGCCGGTGCCGCTGGACGGCTGGCCGAAGGACCTCGCGCGGCTGCAGGTCTCCGGCACCGAGCTGGAGGACCCCGAGGAGCCGGTCGCCGCCGACCCCGGGGCGCCCGTGCTGTGGATGAGCCCCGAGGTGGAGATGTCGGCCGGCAAGGCCATGGCCCAGGCCGGGCACGGCGCCCAGCTCGCCTGGTGGGAGCTGTCGGACGAGGAGCGCGAGGCCTGGCGCGCGGCCGGCTTCCCGCTCGCCGTGCGCACCGCGGAACCGGCCCGCTGGCGGGAGCTGACCACGAGCGGGCTGCCGGTGGTGCGGGACGCCGGGTTCACGGAGGTCGCGCCGGGCTCGTGCACGGTGGTCGCCGACCATCCGGCGCTGCGGGGCTGACCGGCCGCCGATCGCGGGCGGCGTTGAACATCCCGGGGACGCCGCCCGTACCAGTGGGCGCCGGCCGTGCATCAGCAGGCCCAGCAGCGACCAGTCGGCTTTCCCCGGGAGGCTTCCCTTGCGGCGTATCAACGGTACGGCCCTGATCATCGCGGCCCTCGTCGCCACCGTCGGCGCGCTCGCTTTCCCCGTGTGGTCCTACACGGACCGCTCCGGCACCGGCCAGGCGAACCTGGCGGCCGGCACGGTCAACACCCGTTGGGGCCCGCTCACCGCGTCCGACCGCGACCTGATCGTGCGGGTGCGCCTGGCGGGTCTGTGGGAGCTGCCGGCGGGGCAGCAGGCCATGGAGCGGGCGCCCAGCGAGGCGATCAAGGAGGCCGCCGACCATCTGATCGTCGGCCACACCGACCTCGACAAGCGCGTGCGCATCGTCGCGGCCCAGCTGGGCGTGGAGCTGCCGAACCAGCCCAACGAGCAGCAGCAGGGCTGGCTGCAGGAGATGACGGCGGCGACGGGCGCGGAGTACGAGTACAAGTTCGTCAACCTGCTGCGGTCGGCGCACGGCAAGATCTTCCCGGCGATCGGCGCGGTGCGGAACAGCACCCGCAACACCCTGGTCCGGCAGCTCGCCAGCGACGCCAACCAGACCGTGCTCGACCACATCACGGTCCTGGAGAAGACCGGCAAGGTCGACTTCGACGCCATCGCCAACGACTCGGTGAGCGGCTCGACCGCCAGCCCCACGGGCCCGCCCCCGCCGGTCCCCGGCCAGCCGGTGCCGTCTGCGCCCGCCGCCGGGCCGAGCGGTGACATCCGCACCACCTCGCGGCCCTCGCCGGGCGCGCCCGGCACGGTCAACACCTCCCGGCCCGACCCGGTGGACTCCGAGGGGGTCCTCCAGTGAGGCTCCCGGTGCTGCGGGGCGAACCTCAAATGTTGCTCTGAAGGTGCCCGCGGCGGGATTCGGAAGCCCGCCGCGTGGGCCATACCCCGACCGACACGAGCGCGAGGGGGACGCATCATGGAGCGACTGGGGACGGGGATCGGCTGGCGGCCGGAGATCGCGGACGCCGTGGAGGCCATGCCGGGCATCGACTGGGTGGAGGTCGTCGCGGAGAACGTCTGCCCGGGGCATCTGCCGGACTCCCTGCGGCGGCTGCGCGAGCGCGGGGTGACCGTCGTCCCGCACGGCGTCTCCCTCGGCCTCGGCGGGGCCGACCGGCCGGACGAGGGCCGGCTCACCGCGCTCGCCGAGCGGGCCGAGGCACTGGGGTCGCCCCTGGTCACCGAGCACATCGCGTTCGTCCGGGCGGGCGGGCGGCTCACCGCGTCCCCGCGCCTGGAGGCCGGGCACCTGCTGCCGGTGCCCCGCACCCGGGACGCCCTCGACGTGCTGTGCGAGAACATCCGCATCGCCCAGGACGCGCTGCCCGTGCCGCTGGCCGTGGAGAACATCGCCGCCCTGATCTCCTGGCCCGGCGAGGAGTTCACCGAGGGCCAGTTCCTCTACGAACTCGCCGACCGCACCGGCGTACGCCTCCTGATCGACGTGGCCAACCTGCACACCAACCACGTCAACCGCGGCGAGGACCCGGCCGAGGCGCTCGCCGGACTGCCGCTGGAGGCGCTCGCGTACGTCCATGTCGCCGGCGGCTTCGAGCGCGACGGCGTCTGGCACGACAGCCACGCCCACCCCGTCCCCGGCCCCGTCCTCGACATCCTCACCGACCTCGCCGGCCGCGTCTCCCCTCCCGGCGTCCTCCTGGAACGCGACGAGAACTTCACCGAACCGGCCGAGCTGGAGCGGGAGTTGACGGCGATACGGGGTGCGGTGCGGGCGGGGCGCGGGGCAGAGGCGGCACAAGCCCGCAGGACCGCGGAGGAGCGGCTGCCCGACACCGGCGCACCGCACCCCGAGGCACGCCTGCGCCTCGGACTCGCCCAGGCCGCCCTCCTGTCCGCCCTGGTGGCCGGAACCCCCGCCCCCGAGGGCTTCGACCGGACACGCCTGCGCGTACAGTCCCGGGCCCTCGCCGGAAAGCGGGCGGACGTGGTGGCCAAGGTCGCCCCGGAACTCCCGCAGATCCTGGGCGACACCTACCGCCCCGCCTTCCTGTCCTACGCCCGGCGCACCCCCATGACGGCCGGCTACCGCCAGGACGCCCTGACCTTCGCCGCGCACGTGCTGGACAAGACCGACCTGCCGAACACGCGCGTGCGCAGGGCCCTGCGGCATTGGTGGCTGGACCGAGCGGGCTCGGCTCCGCGCCGTCGCCCCGCACTCGCCAGAATGCTTCTGCGGCAGGCCCCCCGGGGGCGCGGGGAACTGCGCGGCCAGCCATGACCGGAGGTCAGTCGCAATCGCACGGGCACGACCGCCTCGGTAGGCGCAGTAACATGCCTCCGCACATCAGGAGGCACCCTTGCGACCCCGCCCCCCCATACCCGGCCGAGGCATACTCAGCGGCACCGGACTCATCGTCACCGGTCTCACCGCGACGCTCCTCGCCATGGTCTTCCCCCTCTGGTCCTACGCCGACCGCTCCGGCACCGGTCCCGACGTACTGGACGCCCAGACGGTGACGACCCGCTTCGGCCCGCTGTCCGCCCTTGACCGGGAGTTCGTCACCAAGGTCCGCCTGGCGGGCCTGTGGGAGCTGCCGGCCGGCCAGCAGGCGCAGGAGAAGGGCACGACACAGGCCGTGCGCACGGCGGGGCAGCACCTGGTCGACGGCCATGTGTTCCTGGACGACCGGGTCCGCGACGTGGCCTCCCGGCTGGGCCTCGAGCTGCCGAACGAGCCCAACGAGCAGCAGCGGGCCTGGCTCGGCACCCTCGACGCGGCCCAGGGCGCCACGTACGACCGGGAGTTCGCCAACATCCTGCGGCTCGCGCACGGCAAGGTCTTCGGCGTGGTCGCGCAGGTCCGGGCGAGCACCCGCAACACGCTGGTGCGGCAGCTCGCCGAGGACGCCAACGCGACCGTGCTGGACCACATCAAGGTCCTGGAGGCCACGGGGTACGTCGACTTCGACCAGCTGGCCCACGACATGGCGGCCGCCTCCACCCCGCCCCTCACCCACTCCCCCGCCCCGCCGGGCCCGGTCACCGACCCGGCCCCGGCCCTGCCGGTGACCCCTTCGCCGTCGCCGAGCCATCCGCTGCCGCCCCCGACGAGCAGTCCGCCGCCGCGCGCGGAGTCGTAGGGCCGGAAGCGGAAGGTCACACCTCCACCACAACGCGTCCGGATGGTGAGCAAGGCATGGTGTCCGCAGGGCCTTTGACATAGAAACACGGCATGTTCTGGGTCCTCCTTCTGCTCCTGGCCTGGGCCGCCGCGGGCACGGCCTGCACCCGGCTGTGCCTGGCCGCCGTACGCGCCGCGTCCCTGGAGCGGGACGCGCTGAGCCGGGGCCGGGAGCACACGCTGACCCTCTACGAGGCGGCGTTCCTGTCCGGCGGCCCGCGCCGGGTCGCCGATCTGACGCTGGTGTCGATGGCCCGGCAGCGCCGGCTGCTGCTCGCCCACACCGGCTGGGCGACCGTCGTCGACCCGCGCGGGCGCGACGAGATGGAGCGCTCGGTGATCGGGGCGATCGGACCGGAGGGCCAGTCGCCCATCGCGCCGGTCCGCACGGCCGCGGCGTACGCCGACCCGGTGCGCGCCCTGGCCGACCGGCTGGTGGGCGCGGGCCTGGCGATGCCCGACGACGGCCGCCCCTCGGTCGCCTCCGCGCTGCGGCAGGTGCGGGCCGCCGCGGCGGCCGTGGTGGTGCTCGGCGCGACCGCGTTGCTGCTGCCCGTCCCGGCCGACATGCCCCGACCGCTGATGGCGATGTGGTTCGCGCTGCCACTGATACTCGCGCTCAGCTGTCTGGCCATCGCCCGGTTCGAGGCGCGCCCCTGCTCGCGCTGGGCGTCCCCCGCCGGGCAGCGGCTGCTGGGCGCGCTCGCCAGGCCCACCGGTGGCGGCGGTGACGACCGGGCGTTCCTCACGTCCGTCGCCGTGCGCGGCGTCCACGCCATCGGCGAACCGGACCTGCGGGCGGCCTTCGCCCACCGTGAGCGGCATCTGGAGCGCCGGCTCCGCCGCGACGGCTGAGGGGCCCGGTTCGGGGGGCGCACAGGGGCATTGGGGCCGACACCGGCCGAACGGTGCTTGCCTTCCCCGACGCCCGAACGAAACATCCCTTCTGTCGCCGCCGTGCACCGAAGGGATACGCCATGAGAGCCGCCGCCCGTCACTCGGCCGCAGGGACGCTGACCGCCGCACTGCTGCTGACCACCCTGGCCGCGGCCCCGGCCGGCGGAGCGTCCGACCCCTTCGGTACGTCCCGCAGGGCGGGCGCCGCGGCCGAACTGCGCGGCACCGCGGTCGCCGCCGCGCGGGCCCGGCAGACCGGCATCGACTTCGGCAGGTGCGCGGCGGACCAGGACATGCCCGGCAGCATGGAATGCGGCACGGTCTCCGTCCCGCTCGACTACGCCGACCCGGGCGGCAGGCAGATCAGGCTCAGCGTCTCCCGGGTCCGCGCCACCCAGCGCGACCCGCACAACAGCAAGCGCAAGGTGCCGCGCCAGGGCGCCCTGGTCTTCAACCCGGGCGGGCCCGGCGCCTCCGGCTTCTACTTCCCGCTGATCGGCATGCTGCCGGAGTGGAAGCGCATCGCCGCCGCCTACGACCTCGTCGGGTACGCCCCGCGCGGTGTCGGCCGCTCCGCGCCGCTGTCCTGCCAGGACCCCAAGCGGTTCTTCAAGGGGCCCTCGCAGGCGCCGACCCACCCCTCGGCGTCGTACAAGAGGGAACGCGTCGCGCAGGCCAAGGCGTACGCGCGCGGCTGCGCCGAGCGGACCGGGGGCGCCCTGCGGCACTACCACTCCCTGAACAACGCCCGTGACCTGGACGTCCTGCGCGCCGCCCTCGGCGAGCGCCGGCTGACCTTCATGGGCGCCTCGTACGGCACGTACTTCGGGGCGCTGTATGCGTCGCTGTTCCCCTCACATGTGCGGCGGATGGTGTTCGACTCGCCGGTGGACCCCTCCCCGGAGCAGATCTGGTACCGCAACAACCTCGCCCAGTCGGCCGCCTTCGAGGGCCGCTGGGCCGACCTGCGGGAGTGGATCGCCGAGCACGACAAGGTGTACGGCCTCGGCGACACGGCGGAGGAGGTGCTGCGCTCCTACGAGAAGGCGCGGGCCCGGCTGGCCGCGGAGCCGGCGGGCGGCAAGGTCGGCCCGGGGCAGTTGCAGGGGGCGTTCCTGCAGGCCGGGTACTACGACGACTACTGGCCGCTGCGGGCGCAGGCGCTGTCGGAGTACCTGAAGGGCGACCCGCAGCTGCTGATCGACATCGCCGGCCCGGTGCGGGAGGCGGCCGCCGAGGCGGAGAACTCCAGCGCGGTGTACACGGCCGTGGAGTGCAACGACGCGCCCTGGCCGAGGGACTTCCGGGTGTGGGACCGGGACAACACGCGGCTGGCGCGGGTGGCGCCGTTCGAGACCTGGGACAACGTGTGGACGAACCTGCCCTGCGCGTACTGGCTCGCGCCGCGTCAGCGGCCTCTTGATGTGCGGACCGGGCCCGGGGAGGTGCCGCCGGTGCTGATCCTCGCCGCGGAGCGGGACGCCGCCGCGCCGTATGACGGGGCGCTGGAGCTGCATCGGCGGCTGTCGGGTTCCGTGCTGGTGACCGAGCGGGACGCCGGGTCGCACGGGGTGGCCGGGGGGCCCAACCGATGTGTCAACTCGTACTTCGAGGCCTACCTGCTAGAGGGGCGTCTGCCTTCTCGGCGCGCTGCCTGTGCGGGGCGCGCGGAGCCGGTGCCGTCGCCGTCCCGGTGACGGCCGGTGGGGAACTGCGGGCCGTGTGCGGCCGGTCGCGCAGTTCCCCGCGCCCCTGAAGGCACTCAGGCGAGGCCGACGACCAGCTCGCTCACGCTCTTGCGGCGGCCCGTGAAGAAGGGGACCTCCTCGCGGACGTGCATGCGGGCCTCCGACGCGCGCAGGTGGCGCATCAGGTCGACGATGCGGTAGAGCTCGTCGGCCTCGAAGGCGAGCAGCCACTCGTAGTCGCCGAGGGAGAAGGAGGCGACCGTGTTGGCGCGGACGTCCGGGTAGCCGCGGGCCATCTTGCCGTGGTCGGCGAGCATGCGGCGGCGGTCCTCCTCGGGCAGGAGGTACCAGTCGTAGGAGCGCACGAAGGGGTAGACGCTGACGTAGTTGCGCGGCGTCTCGTCGGCGAGGAACGCCGGGATGTGCGAGCGGTTGAACTCGGCGGGGCGGTGCAGCGCCATGTTCGACCAGACCGGGGTCAGGGCACGGCCGAGGCTGGTGCGGCGGAAGAGGTTGTACGCCTCCTGCAGCTGGTCGGCGGTCTCGGCGTGCCACCAGATCATGAGGTCCGCGTCGGCGCGCAGGCCGGAGACGTCGTAGGTGCCGCGGATCGTCACGTCCTTGGCGGCGAGCTGGTCGAACAGCTCCTGGACCTCTTCGGCGTAGCCCGCGCGGTCCTCGGGCAGCACGTCCTTCAGCTTGAAGACGGACCACAGGGTGTAGCGGATGACCTCGTTGAGGTCCTTGGCCAGCTTGCCCTTGTTCGGGATCCGGTCGGGGCCGGGGGTGGGGGCGTCGTCACTCATGGTCCTTATTCTCCCGCTCCTCCGTGCAGACTCTGCACCGGGTGGGCGGTGAGCTCCTGCACACCGCCGAGATCTCCGTCGAGCTGGTCCACGGCCGCGTACGCGCTCGCGATGCAGGCCGGGACGCCGACGCCGTCGTAGACCGCGCCGCACACGGCGAGGCCGGGCAGCTTGCCCACGTGCTCGCGGACGCGGGCCACGCGCGCGTGGTGGCCGACCGGGTACTGGGGCAGGCCGTCGGTCCAGCGGGTGACGCGGGTGTCGAGGGGGCGGGCGTCCAGGCCGGTCGCCGCGCGCAGGTCGTGGCGGGAGACGTCGACGAGGTCGGCGTCGGGGCGGTCGAGGATCTCGGTCTCGCCGTAGCGGCCCACGGAGGTGCGCAGGACGACCACGTCCGGGTTCTCGTCGGCGATCCAGCCCCACTTCTGGGAGGCGAAGGTGGACGCCTTGATGGTGCGGCCGTCGACCGGCGGGACCAGGAAGCCGCTGCCCTCGGGCAGGTCGACGTCCGCGCGGCGGTAGGCGAGGGTGATCAGCGCCATGGAGGCGTACTCGACGGCGGTCAGCTCGGCCGCGGCGGCCGGGGCCTCGGCGCGCAGCAGGGCCGCGGCGGCGGGCGCGGGGACGGCGACGACGACGGCGTCCGCGTGCAGCACCCGGTCGGCCGTCACCACGCGCCAGCCGGCCGGCTCGCGGCGCAGCTCGGTCACGCGCGCGCGGGTGAGGATCTCGCCGCCGCGCGCGCGGACCGAGTCGGCGACGGCGAGCGGGAGGCGGCCCACGCCTCCGGCGATGCCCATGAACACCGGCCCGGTCTGCCGGGCGGCGGCCGCGCCGGCCTGGATGTCGCGCACGGCCTCGGTGAGCGAGGTGTGCCGCTGGGCGGCCTGGAAGAGCTGGGGGACGGCCGAGCGCATCGAGATGCGGTAGGCGTCGCCCGCGTACACCCCGCCCAGCAGCGGCTCGACGAGCCGGTCGACGACCTCGCGGCCGAGCCGCGCGGCGACGAACTCACCGACCGCCACGTCGTCACCGGTCTCGGTGCGGGGCAGCTCGGCGTCGGCCTCGATGCGCTTCAGGCCCTCGTCCGAGAGGACGCCGGCCAGGGCGGAGGCGGTGCCGGGGACGCCCATGACATGACCCTTGGGCATGGGCCGCAGGGCGCCGCGCGTCCAGATCGAGGCGGTGGCGGTGGCGGGCGGCTGGAGACTGCCGGCGAGGCCGGTCTCGCGGGCGAGGGCGACCGCCTCGGGGCGGCGGGCCAGCAGCGACTCGGCTCCCAGGTCCACCCGCGCGCCGGCGATCTCACCCGGCAGCAGCTTGCCGCCGACCCGGTCGGACGCCTCCAGCACGGTCACCGCCGCGCCGCGCGCCAGCAGCCGGTGCGCGGCCGCGAGTCCCGCGATACCGGCCCCGATGACGACGACCTGCCTGTTCTGGGTGCCATGTGCGCTCATGCCCCCACTTTCTCATCCACCACCGACAGCACGGCCAGAGCCGCCGCCCCTGCCGAGCCGGCCCCTCACCGGTCCGACCCGGCGCCCCGCCCCGCGCCCCGATCCGCCCCCTCCCCGCTCCCCCTCCCCGATCCGATCCGAGTCCCGACCGTTATCGCCTCGGAACGTGCGGAACCCAACGTCCGGGCGGGCTCGGGCGTCGAAGAAGGGTCAGTGTGTCGACCCTCGGGGGGCAGTCCCATGTACACACGTTCCGCACGTCCTGCGCGTGTCTCGCGTTCCGCACGGCCCGCACGGCCCGCTCGGCCCGCTCGGCCCGCGCGGGCCCTGGCCGGAGTCGTGCTCGGCGCGGTCCTGGCGCTCGCCGGGTGCAGCGCCGGTGCCGGTGACAGCGGTGACGGTGGCGGCGCGGCCCACGACAAGGCGGTCGGCGCGCAGGGCGCCGAGGCGGCGGGCGGCGGCGCGGACCGCAAGACCGCGCCCGTGCCCGTGCCGGGGACGCCGTTCATCATCCGCACCGCCTCGCTGACCGTGCAGGTCGGGGACGTGCCGAAGGCTCTGGAGCAGGCCCGTACCGTCGCCGAGGGCGTGGGCGGCTATGTGGGCCGGGAGTCGACCTCGCGGGACGCCGAGGGCCGTGAACGCACCCGGCTGGTGCTGCGTGTGCCCGCGGAGTCCTACGACGAGGTGCTGCGGGACCTCCAGGGCGCGGGCCGGCTTCTGGAGCGCACGGCGCGGGCGGAGGACGTCACCGAGCAGGTCGTCGACGTGGAGAGCCGGATCAGGTCGCAGCGCGCGAGCGTGGCCCGCATCCGTGAGCTGATGGACCAGGCGACCCGGCTCAGCGATGTCGTGGAGCTGGAGGGCGAGCTGAGCACCCGGCAGGCGGATCTGGAGGCGCTGCTGGCGCGGCAGGCGTCCCTGAAGGACCGCACCAGCCTGGCGACGATCACGCTGTCGCTGACCGGGACGCCGGTGAAGCAGGCCGCCGAGGACGACGGTCCCGGGTTCGGGGACGCCCTGTCGGGCGGCTGGGACGCGTTCCTGACGACCCTGCGGTGGATCGCGCTGGTGCTGGGCGCGGTGCTGCCGTTCCTGGTGGCGCTCGGGCTGTCGGCGCTGCTGTGGCTGCGGGTGGTCCGGCCCCGGCTGCCGCGCCGCCCCGAGCGGGGCCCCGCGGCGAGCGCGCTCGGCCCGCAGCCGGCGGCGCGTCCGGTGCCGGGTTCGGTGCCGGGTCCGCAGCGGGAGGGCGAGCGGGACTGAAATGCCGTGTCCCCGTAGCGTGTTCGCATGACCATGAACAGGGGCACGGGGAACGGGAAGAAGCGGCTCGTCGTGATCGGCGGGGACGCGGCGGGCATGTCGGCGGCGTCCCAGGCGCGCCGGATGAAGGGCCCCGAGGAGCTGGAGATCGTGGCCTTCGAACGCGGCCACTTCACTTCCTACTCGGCGTGCGGGATCCCCTACTGGGTGGGCGGTGACGTCACCGACCGGGACGAGCTCATCGCCCGCTCCCCGGAGGAGCACCGCTCGCGCGGGATCGACCTGCGCATGCGCACGGAGGTCATGGAGATCGACGTGGCCGGGCAGCGGGTACGCGCGCGTGAACTGGATTCCGGGGCCGAGTCCTGGACGTCGTACGACGATCTGGTGATCGCCACGGGCGCCCGGCCGGTCCGTCCGGACATGCCGGGTGCCGACGCGCCCGGGGTGCACGGGGTGCAGACCCTGGACGACGGGCAGGCGCTGCTGGACACGCTGGAGCGCACGCGCGGGCGGCGCGCGGTGGTGGTCGGCGCCGGGTACATCGGTGTGGAGATGGCCGAGGCGCTGATCAACCGCGACTACGAGGTGACGGTCGTCAACCGGGGCAGCGAGCCGATGTCGACGCTGGACCCGGACATGGGCCGCCTGGTGCACAAGGCGATGACCGGCCTGGGCATCACCATGGCCGACGACGCCGAGGTGACCGCGATCCGGACCGGGTCCGACGGCCGGGTGCGGGCGGTGGTCACCGAGGACGCCGAGTACCCGGCGGACGTCGTCGTGCTCGGCATCGGCGTCCGCCCGGAGACCACCCTCGCCGGCGCGGCCGGGCTGCCGCTGGGTGCCCACGGCGGCCTGCTGACCGACCTGGCGATGCGGGTGCGCGGCCACGAGAACATCTGGGCCGGCGGCGACTGCGTCGAGGTGCTCGACCTGGTCTCCGGCCGCGAGCGGCACATCGCGCTCGGCACCCACGCCAACAAGCACGGCCAGGTCATCGGCACCAATGTCGGCGGCGGTTACGCCACCTTCCCCGGAGTCGTCGGCACCGCCGTGAGCAAGGTCTGCGACCTGGAGATCGCCCGCACGGGCCTGCGCGAGAAGGACGCACGGCGGGCCGGACTGCAGTACGAGACGGTCACGATCGAGTCCACCAGCCGCGCGGGCTACTACCCGGGCGCCTCCCCCATGACCGTCAAGATGCTCGCCGAACGCCGCACGGGCCGGCTCCTCGGCGTCCAGATCGTGGGCCGCGAGGGGGCGGGCAAGCGCGTCGACATCGCGGCCGTCGCGCTGACCGCGGGCATGACGGTGGACCAGATGACCGCCCTGGACCTGGGTTACGCACCGCCGTTCAGCCCGGTGTGGGACCCGGTCCTGGTGGCGGCGCGCAAGGCGGCGGCCAAGGTCCGCCCCAGCTAACGGGACGTCAGCGGCAGCGGGCCGGACTCGGGGGCCACGCAGCCCTCGACGAGGGTCCGCTCGCCGGCCGCCGTGCCGTCCAGGCAGAGCCGGCCGCCCTTGTCGCGCAGGTCGAGCAGGAAGCGGGTGGTGGTGCCGGACCGCTCGAGGCGGTGGATGCGTGCGTCGATGTAGCCGAGGCCGTTGAGGACCTTCCTGACCTCGGCCGGGGCGGGGTCCGTCACCTCGAGGAGGGCCCGGGTGACGCGCTCCTCGTGGAGGCTCATCACACACCAGTCGCGCGCGTCGAGCTCGGCCTCCGGACCCGCGGTGGGGGCGATGGGCCCCTCCAGCTCCTCGGTCGCGGGGTCGTCGGCCGGCAGGTCCGTCGGCGGCACGTCCCGCGGGCCGTGCGCGGGGCAGGACCGCCCGACCTCGTCGAGCATCGCGGCGAACGCCGTCTCCGCGCCGGAGGCGGCCGCCCGGGTCTGCGTGGGGCGGGCTCCAGCGACATCGGTGCTCGTCCGCTGCGTGCTCGTCGTCTCCGTGCCGCAGGCGGTGAGCGACACGGCGGCGAGAGCGGTCAGGGCGAGGGCGACCGTGCGGGTCGCGGCAGTGATTCGTGGCATGCGCACAGCTTGCTGTTCCCGGCCACCGCCTCACATGAGTACCGGTACTCAAGCGGGAACGCGTGCGTGCCTAGGCCGATCCGTTGAGACGCGGCAGCGCGGACACGGGGGCGGTCCCGGTCTGCTCGGCCGGCCTCGCGTGCGCGGCCACCGCCGGACGCGACCTGAGCCGATGGCTGACCGCCTCGTCCAGCGTCACCGGCCGCTGCATCTGGCTGGCCAGCCGCCCGGCCTCCTGACCCAGCCGTGCCACGTCCTCCCACGGCAGCCGCACCACGAGCGCGAGCTCCGCCTCCCCGTCCGGGAGGGCGTGCATCGCGGGCACCGTACCGACTCGTTCGTTCATCGCCATGTGGAGTCATACGGACTCACGAACGGCCATGTTCACCGGTTCGCCCCATGGATCGGGGGCAGTAGTCCTGTGTGGTCATCCCCGTCCATGACGTGAACCCCGCACGGCGCACCCCCTGGGTGACGTACGGCCTCATCGCCGCGAACATCGTCGTGTTCCTGTTCATGCCGTGGAGCGGCCGGGGCCTCGTCCAGCTCTGCGACATGCAGGCGTTCCTGGACCACTACGCCGCCGTGCCGCGGGAACTGATCCACCATCAGCTGCCCCGCCTGGTGCCGACGGGTGACGTCGGGGTAGGCGCGCAGGGGCCCGGGTGCGTGGTCGCGCCGCCCGGCTACGACAAGTCGCCCGAGCTGAGCGTGCTGACGGCGATGTTCCTGCACGGCGGCTGGCTGCATCTGCTGGGCAACATGCTGTTCCTGCTGATCTTCGGCAACAACATCGAGGACCGCATGGGCCATGTGCGCTTCGCGCTGTTCTACGGCGTGTGCGGCCTGGCGGCGACCTACGGCTTCGCCCTGCTGAACGCCGACTCGGGCGAGCCGCTGATCGGGGCGTCCGGGGCGATCGCCGGGGTGCTCGGGGCCTACCTGGTGCTGTACCCGAAGGCCAGGGTCTGGGTGCTGGTCCCGTTCCTGGTGTTCCTGCCGCTGCGGCTGCCCGCGTGGATCGTGCTGGGCTTCTGGTTCGCGCTGCAGGCGGTGTACTCGTCGGGCGAGGGCGTCTCCGACGCGGGCACGGTGGCGTACGCGGCGCACATCGTGGGGTTCGTGGCCGGGATGCTGCTGGCCTGGCCGCTGCGGCCGGGCACGCCCCCGCCGCCGGAGCCGCGCGGGCTGCTGTTCGGCAGGCGGGCGCGGCCCCGGCACACGTGGTGAGGGGCCGCTAGCGGGCCGTCAGCGTGTGGACGTGGTCCACGAGGCGGGTGAGCGCGTCGGGGTCGGTGGACGGCATGACGCCGTGGCCGAGGTTGAAGACGTGGCCCTCCAGGCCCGCGGCGGAGTCGAGGACCTCGCGGGTCTTGGCCTCGACCGCCTCGGTGGTGGCGAACAGCACGGTCGGGTCGAGGTTGCCCTGCAGCGCCTTGCCGGGGCCGACCCGGCGGGCGGCCTCGTCGAGCGGGACGCGCCAGTCGACGCCGACGACGTCCGCGCCGGCCTCGCCCATCAGGCCGAGCAGCTCGCCGGTGCCGACGCCGAAGTGGATGCGCGGCACACCGTAGGACTCGACCGCGCGGAAGACCTTCGCGGAGGCGGGCATGACCGAGCGCCGGTAGTCGGCGGGGGCGAGGGCGCCGGCCCAGGAGTCGAACAGCTGGACCGCGCTCGCGCCCGCCTCGATCTGCACCTTCAGGAAGGCGGCAGTGATGTCGGCGAGACGGTCCAGCAGGTCGGCCCACAGCTCGGGGTCGCCGTACATCATCGCCTTGGCGTTCTCGTACGTGCGCGACGGACCGCCCTCGACGAGGTAGCTCGCGAGGGTGAACGGGGCACCGGCGAAGCCGATCAGCGGGGTGGCGCCGAGCTCGCGGGTGAGCAGGCCGATGGCCTCGGTGACGTAGGAGACGTCCTCGGGGGTGAGGTCGCGCAGCTGGGCCAGGTCGGCGCGGGTGCGGATCGGGCGCTCGACGACCGGGCCGACGCCGGGCTTGATGTCGAGGTCGATGCCGATGGCCTTCAGCGGGACGACGATGTCGCTGAAGAAGATCGCCGCGTCCACGCCGTGCCGGCGGACCGGCTGCAGGGTGATCTCGGTGACCAGCTCGGGGCGCATACAGGACTCGAGCATCGGGATGCCCTCGCGGACCTTGCGGTACTCCGGCAGCGAGCGGCCGGCCTGCCGCATGAACCACACGGGCGTGTGCGGCACGGGCTCGCGCCTGCACGCCTTGAGGAAGGCGGAGTCGTAGGTGGCTGTCGGCTGCTGGCCCGCAGGGCTTCCGTTGGCACTCACGTCGGAAAGTCTCGCACGGCTCCCGAGGTGACGTGGCCGCCCCCCTGCCGGGTGTCTTGCCCTGCGCGCGGCCCCCGTTCCCCTTACTCTTCCCCGCATGGCTGCGGCTCAGGGAAGACTGTCGGACGGCGCTGGCGGAATGGACGAGAGCAAGGACACCGGGGACATCGGGGACGCGGAGCGGCATACGGGCGGGACGGCACCGCTGCCCTTCAGGGCCGCCGTCGACGCCCTGCGGGCGGCCCGGCTGCGCCCGCAGATCGAGGTGGATCCGACACCGGCCCCCAAGCGGCTCGCCCCCTTCGCGTACGCGCTGGAGGCGGCCGTCGTGGACGGTGAGCAGGAGCTGGCCGACGGCCGGCTGGTGCTGCTGCACGACCCGGCCGGGCACGACGCCTGGCGCGGCACGTTCCGGCTGGTGACGCTGGTGCGCGCGGAGCTGGAGCCGGAGATGGCGGCCGATCCGCTGCTGCCGGACGTGTGCTGGACCTGGCTGACCGGGGCGCTGCAGGCCCGGGGGCTGGCGTACGGCGAGCCGAGCGGCACGGTCACCCGGGCGAGCTCCCATCACTTCGGGGGGCTGTCGGCGCGTCCGCCCGCGTCGCAGATCGAGATCCGGGCGTCCTGGACGCCCCGGGAGGGGCTGGGCGGGATTCCTGACACGGCGGCGCATCTGGCGTCCTGGTGCGATCTGCTCGCCCAGGTCGCGGGGCTGCCGCCGGCCGGTCCGGGTGACGCGTCGGTGGTGACGCTGCCGCAACGGCGGGGCCCGCAGAGCCGGTGACGGCCTCGCCGCGAGGCATCACTATGTCGATACGGCCACTTTCCATCAGAAGCAGTCGATCGAACGAAACGATGTGGTCACCGAACGATCGATCGCCTGTCCGAATTGCACGAATTGTTACTCACTAGATCGTGATCATTCCCTAAAGGGCACCGGGTTTGCTGCCGAAGACGACTGTGACCTTCAAAGCCGTCCCGCACCCAGGAGGCCTGGTGTCCGTTCTCCTCGAGCAGCCCGCAAGCCTGGTCGCCTACCGCCCCAACAAGCCCACCGCCATGGTCGTCGTCGCCGATCCACGCGTCCGCTCCACCGTCACCCGCCATCTGTGGGCGCTCGGTGTGCGCGACGTCATCGAGGCGTCGTCCGTCGCCGAGGCCCGGCCCCGCATCGGCAACCCGCGCGACATCTGCGTCGCCGACGTCCACCTGCCCGACGGCTCGGGCCTGACCCTGCTCTCGGAGACCCGCGCCGCGGGCTGGCCCAACGGCCTCGCCCTGTCGGCGGCCGACGACATCGGCGCCGTGCGCAACGCCCTCGCGGGCGGAGTGAAGGGCTACGTCGTCACCGGCACCCGCACCAACGTCGGGCTCCCCACCCGGCCCGGCGCGGCCCCCATCGGCGCCGCCGCGGCCCGGCTGCACCGCCGCCCCCCGGGTGCCCCGAGCCACCCGGGCGGCTACCGCGAACTGTCCGGCCGCGAGGTCGAGGTGCTCAGACTCGTCGCCGAGGGCCAGTCGAACAAGGCGATCGGCGTCTCGATGGGTCTGTCGGCGCTCACCGTCAAGAGCCACCTCGCCCGCATCGCCCGCAAGCTGGGCACGGGGGACCGCGCCGGCATGGTGGCGGTGGCCCTGCGGACCGGGATCATCCACTGAGCCGGCATTCATGAACATGACCAGAGCCGGGCGTCGATTCCCCAAGCATCCGCGGCCGTCTCTCGTCGTGAACCGTCGTGAACCGGGCGTTTCACCGAGCTGACTGGTTTACGACCCCCAGGTGCCCGTCGACGGAACGTTCCGTCGGCGGGCCCTGTCCACAGATGGATACCCTTGACAGGTGACCGACGCCCAAGAGACCGCAGCAGACACACCACTGCGAACCACCGGGGGCGCCCCTCCGGACGACAACGGATCTTCTGCTGCAGGGGCGCCGATCCCGCTGCTCGAACCCCGCGAGGGCATTCCCCCGGTGATCGCCGACGAGGCGTCCCTCGCCGAGGTGATCACCGCCTTCGCCGCCGGCTCCGGCCCCGTCGCCGTGGACGCCGAGCGCGCCTCCGGCTACCGCTACGGCCAGCGCGCCTATCTGGTGCAGCTGCGCCGCCAGGGCGCGGGGACCGCGCTGATCGACCCCGTGGCCTGCCCCGACCTGTCCGGGCTCGGCGAGGCACTGTCCGGCGTCGAGTGGGTGCTGCACGCCGCCACCCAGGACCTGCCGTGTCTGCGCGAGATAGGCATGGTGCCGGGCCGGCTGTTCGACACCGAGCTGGCCGGGCGGCTGGCCGGCTTCCCGCGCGTCGGCCTCGGCGCGATGGTCGAGTCCGTGCTCGGCTTCGTCCTGGAGAAGGGCCACTCCGCCGTCGACTGGTCCACCCGCCCGCTGCCCGAGCCCTGGCTGCGCTACGCCGCGCTGGATGTCGAGCTGCTGGTCGACCTGCGTGACGCGCTGGAGAAGGAGCTGGACCGGCAGGGCAAGCTGGAGTGGGCCCGCGAGGAGTTCGACGCGATCGCCTCGGCGCCGCCGGCCGAGCCCCGCAAGGACCCCTGGCGCCGTACGTCCGGTATGCACAAGGTGCGCAGACGCCGGCAGCTGGCCGTCGTACGGGAGCTGTGGCAGACGCGGGACCGGATCGCGCAGCGGCGGGACGTGTCGCCGGGCAAGGTGCTGTCCGACGCGGCGATCGTGGAGGCGGCGCTCGCCGTGCCGGCCAACGTACAGGCGCTCGCCGCGCTCAACGGGTTCGGGCAGCGGATGGCGCGGCGTCAGCTGGAGCAGTGGCAGGCCGCGGTGGACCGGGCCCGGGCCCTCACCGAGTCCCAGCTGCCGCAGCAGGGGCAGGCCGTCGCGGGACCTCCGCCGCCGCGGGCGTGGGCCGACAAGGACCCCGCCGCCGCGGCCCGTCTGTCCGCGGCGCGCGCGGCCGTCTCCGCGCTGGCCGAGCGGCTGAACATGCCGCAGGAGAACCTGATCGCCCCCGACACCGTGCGGCGGGTGTGCTGGGAGCCGCCGAAGGTGGTCGACGCCGAGTCGGTGAGCGCCGCGCTGGCCGGGCACGGGGCGCGGGCCTGGCAGGTCGAGCAGGTCACGCCCGCACTCGTGGCGGCCCTCTCCGCCCAGGCGTCGTAGCCGAGCGGGGCGTGGCCGCCTCGCCGCCGAAGGCGGCCCGTGCGACGGGGCCGTTCTCCCCGTGGGCGGCGCAGGGGCCCCGGAATCGGAACGGGGACGTCGAGATCGCGCCAAGGTCTGCCGAGGGCATGCGGACGAGGACGAAGGGGATGTAGAAGTCGTTCGCGCCGTCGCGGCTCGGCGCGCGGTTCCCCGCACGCCCGGCCGCAGCACCCAGGAGCCCGTTTCCGATGTGACCTTCGCCGCTCCGGGCCCCGGGGCTGTGCAGCTACGTTACTCGTAAGTAGCATGGGTCCTGAGCGCGCGCTCAGTGCATGCGCGCCGCAGCAGTGCCATACCGCACCCTGGAGGAGAGCCATCGTGCCTCGTACCGTCAGGGACGTCGTTTTCGTCGACGGCGTCCGCACCCCGTTCGGCAAGGCGGGCCCGAAGGGCATCTACCACGAGACTCGCGCCGACGACCTCGTCGTCAAGGCGATCCGGGAGCTGCTGCGCCGCAACCCCGGTCTGGACCCCAAGAAGATCGACGAGGTCGCCATCGCCGCGACCACGCAGATCGGTGACCAGGGTCTGACGCTGGGCCGCACGGCGGGCATCCTCGCCGGGCTGCCGCAGTCCGTGCCGGGCTACTCGATCGACCGTATGTGCGCCGGCGCGCTGACCGCCGTGACCTCGGTCGCCGGTTCCGTCGCCTTCGGCGCCTACGACGTCGCCCTCGCCGGCGGTGTCGAGCACATGGGCCGCCACCCCATGGGCGAGGGCGTCGACCCGAACCCGCGCTTCGTGAGCGAGAAGCTGGTCGACGAGTCCGCCCTGTTCATGGGCATGACCGCCGAGAACCTGCACGACCGCTACCCGAGCATCACCAAGCTGCGCGCCGACGAGTACGCGGTGCGCTCGCAGGAGAAGGCCGCCAAGGCGTACGCCGACGGCAAGATCCAGCAGGACCTGGTGCCGATCTCGGTGCGCCGCACCAACCCGGAGGCCGGCGAGACCGGCTGGGGCCTGGTCACCGCCGACGAGCCGATGCGCCCGGGCACCACCCTGGAGAACCTCTCCGGGCTGAAGACGCCGTTCCGCGTCCACGGCCGGGTCACCGCCGGCAACGCGGCCGGTCTGAACGACGGCGCCACCGCCTCGATCATCGCCTCCGAGGACTTCGCGCGCGAGAACGGCCTGCCGGTCAAGATGCGCCTGGTCTCCTACGCCTTCGCGGGCGTCGAGCCCGAGGTCATGGGCTACGGCCCGATCCCGGCCACGGAGAAGGCCCTCGCCCAGGCGGGGCTGTCCATCTCCGACATCGGCCTGTTCGAGATCAACGAGGCCTTCGCCGTCCAGGTGCTGGCCTTCCTGGAGCACTACGGCATCGCCGACGACGACAGCCGCGTCAACCAGTACGGCGGCGCCATCGCCTTCGGCCACCCGCTGGCCTCCTCCGGCGTGCGTCTGATGACGCAGCTGGCCCGCCAGTTCGAGGAGCAGCCGCACGTCCGCTACGGCCTGACCACCATGTGCGTCGGCTTCGGCATGGGCGCGACGGTCATCTGGGAGAACCCGCACTTCGAGGGGGACAAGTGAGCACCACCGCTGAGCTTCTGAAGGGTGCGGCCGAGCTGTTCCCCGACGAGGTCGTGACGTCCGCGCACGTCCGCCACCTCGACCTGCCGTACGGCGCCGGGCGCTTCGCCCTGATCACGCTGGACAACGGCTTCGACCACACCAAGCCGACCACCTTCGGCCCGGCGTCGCTGGCGAACCTCAACGCCGCGATCGACCAGGTCGAGAAAGAGGCCGCGGCCGGCGAGATCGTCGGTGTCGGCATCACCGGCAAGCCGTTCATCTTCGCCGTCGGCGCCGACCTCAAGGGCGTCGAGCTGCTGAAGAAGCACGAGGACGCGCTGGCCATCGGCAAGGGCGGCCACGAGGTCTTCAAGCGCCTCGCGGGCCTCGCCGTGCCGACCTTCGCGTACTACAACGGTGCCGCGATGGGCGGCGGCGTCGAGGTCGGCCTGCACTGCACCTACCGGACCGTGTCGAAGGCGCTGCCCGCCTTCTCGCTGCCCGAGGTCTTCCTGGGCCTGGTCCCGGGCTGGGGCGGCTGCACGATCCTGCCGAACCTGATCGGCGCCGAGAAGGCCGTCTCGGTGATCATCGAGAACAGCCTCAACCAGAACAGGCAGCTCAAGGGCAAGCAGGTCTTCGAGCTGGGCATCGCCGACGCGCTGTTCGAGGGTGCCGACTTCCTGGAGCAGTCGCTGATCTGGACGGCGAACGTCCTCAAGGGCGACGTCGTGGTCGAGCGCCCGGCGATCGACCGCGGTGAGGCCTGGGACCAGGCCGTCGCCAAGGGCCGCTTCATCGCGGACTCCAAGGTGCACGGCGCCGCCCCGGCCGCCTACCGCGCCCTCGACATCATCGAGGCCGCCAAGGACGGCGACCTGCAGAAGGGCTACGACGCCGAGGACCAGGCCCTCGCGGACCTGATCATGGGCGGCGAGCTGCGCTCGGGCATCTACGCCTTCAACCTGGTGCAGAAGCGCGGCAAGCGCCCCGCCGGCGCCCCGGACAAGAGCCTGGCCCGCCCGGTCACCAAGGTCGGCGTCGTCGGCGCCGGTCTGATGGCCTCCCAGCTGGCCCTGCTGTTCCTGCGCCGCCTCGAGGTGCCGGTCGTGCTGACCGACATCGACCAGGAGCGCGTCGACAAGGGTGTGGGCTACGTCCACGCCGAGATCGACAAGCTGCTCGGCAAGGGCCGTATCAACCAGGACAAGGCCAACCGCCTCAAGGCCCTGGTCACCGGTGTCCTGGACAAGGCCGAGGGCTTCGCGGACGCGGACTTCGTGATCGAGGCCGTGTTCGAGGAGATCGGCGTCAAGCAGCAGGTGTTCGCCGAGGTCGAGGCGGTCGCCCCGGCGCACGCGATCTTCGCGACCAACACCTCCTCGCTGTCGGTGTCGGAGATGGCCTCCAAGCTCAAGCACCCCGAGCGGGTCGTGGGCTTCCACTTCTTCAACCCGGTCGCCGTCCTGCCGCTGCTGGAGATCGTCCGCGGCGAGAAGACCGACGACGCCTCGCTGGCGACGGCCTTCGCCGTCGCCAAGAAGCTGAAGAAGACCGCGGTGCTGACGAAGGACGCCCCGGCGTTCGTCGTGAACCGCATCCTGACCCGTTTCATGGGCGAGATCCAGAACGTCATCGACGAGGGCACCCCGGTCGCCGTCGCCGAGAAGGCCGTCGAGCCGCTCGGTCTGCCGATGTCGCCGCTGGTCCTGCTGGAGCTGGTCGGCCCGGCCATCGGCCTGCACGTCTCGGAGACCCTGAACCGCGCCTTCCCGGAGCGCTTCAAGGTGTCCCCGAACCTCAAGGCGGTCGTCGAGGCCGGCAAGCGCGGCTTCTACGTCTACGACAGCGGCAAGCCGGAGCTGGACCCGGAGGTCGCGGCGCTGCTGAAGCAGGGCGACGTCGTCCTGACCGAGGAGCAGGTCCGGGCCCGTGTCCTCGACGCGGTGGCGCAGGAGATCGGGCTCATGCTCGACGAGGGCGTCGTCGCCGAGGCCCAGGACATCGACCTCTGCCTGATCACCGGCGCCGGCTGGCCCTTCCACCTGGGCGGCATCACGCCGTACCTGGACCGTGAGGGCGTCTCGGAGCGGGTGAACGGCAAGCGGTTCCTGGAGCAGGGCGTGGCGAGCGTCCCCGCGTAACCCTTCCGTACGGACGTCACGGGGCCCGGCACATCGGCGGATGTGCCGGGCCCCGGCGTTGTGCCGCACGCGGCGTTGTGCGGCACGAGGCGTTGTGCGGCACGAGGCGTTGTGCCGCACGAGGCGTTGTGCCGCACGAGGCGTCTGCTTCATGCCCGTTGTCGTGCCGGGCGCCCGTCGGCGTGCCGGACGCCGGGCTTCTGGCCGGACGTCCGTCGGCGTGCGGGACGTCCGGCGTTCTGCCCTACGGCTGGTCAGACCTCGTGCCATGCCTCCAGGGCGAGTCCGGGTTCGTCCTTGCGGCGGCTCAGGCGCAGGGTGCCGTCCGGGGTGAGGGTCGCCGCGACGACCCGGCCCGTGGCGTCCTGGGCGAGCGCCACCCGCGTGCCGGTGGGCAGTTGGGGGCCGGACTCCGTCCAGCTCAGGCCGACCGGCTCCTGCTCGGTCGGGTAGGCGGCGAACGCGACCCGGCCGGAGACGGAGTGCTGGGCGAGGATCGTGCAGTCGAGGCCGTCGATGTCGCAGCGCAGCACGGTCACCGGACCGGGGCCGGCCGCAGCGAGCAGGGGCCTGGGCTCGGCGTCGGGCCGCCAGGCGTGGAGCGTGCCCTCGGGGTCGGCGTAGAAGAGGGTCGTGTGCTCCTTGGAGGTGGGCAGCGCGGCGAGCGTGCCCGGCCGCACCGGCACGAGCAGTGGGTCCGCCGCGACCGGGCGCCTGCCGGGCTCCTGCTGGAACCAGCGCAGGATGCCGGTGTGGTTGGTCGCGTACACCTCGATACGGCCCGACTCGCCCGTCACGGCGAGCAGGTCCTCCACCTTGGAGCCCCTGAGGTCGTTCCAGGAGTTGAGCCCGCCGCGCTCCTTCTGGTTCCTCATGGACACGCCCTTGCCGCGGTTGCGGACGAAGAGATGGGCCCGCCCCTCGACGTCGACGGCGACGACGGGGGCGCCGGTGCGGTCACCCTCCTTGTTGGGGTGTCCGAACGGGGTCCAGTCGAGCGCGGCGAGCAGGGGCCGGAAGTGGGTGGAGTGCACCAGCCCCGATTCACCCGGACGAGTGGGCCGCCAGGCCACCAGGTGGGCGTAGCCGTCGGGGCCCTGCCCCACTGCGAAGCCGGCGTGCAGCGGCTGGTCGCCGCCGATCCTGCGCGGAGGTTCCCAGGAGCCGCCGGGGACGCGTTCGGCCCGGCACAGAACCGCGTCGTCGGCGGGCAGGTAGACGCTGAGTCGGCCGTCCCGGCCTCGTATGAGCCAGTTGCCGTTCACTGTACGGTCCATCGACACGAGGCCACTTTAGCCGTGGGGGCCGGGCCGCCCTGCCGGGGGGCGTGGGAGTCTGACGGCATGGGTGACGCGGTGCTGGTGATCGTCGACGCGGCGAACGTGGTCGGGTCGGTGCCGGACGGGTGGTGGCGGGACCGGCGGGGCGCCGCGGAGCGGCTGCGGGACCGGCTGGCGGTGGACGGGGTGCCGGGGGTCGCCGGGCCGGTGGAGATCGTGCTGGTGGTGGAGGGCGCGGCGCGGGGTGTGCCGTCGGTGCCGGGGGTGCGTGTGGAGTCCGCGCCGGGCAGCGGGGACGACCTGATGGTGGAGCTGGTCGCGGAGGGGTCGGGTCGGGCGTGCCTGGTGGTGACGGCCGACCGGGAGCTGCGTCGGCGTGTGAGTGAGCTCGGGGCGTCGGTCGCCGGGCCTCGTGCGGTGCGTGGGGGCGGGGACTGAACGCCGTTCGCCGTGGACCTGGCCGTCGTACGGCGACCGCTTGCCCGTCGTGGCGTGTCGCGCAGTTCCCCGCGCCCCTTGGAGGCCGGCTGAGAGCGTGAGGTCAGTCCTCCTCGCCCCGCGGCGGCCTGAGCACGTCCCCCACGCGTGCCTCCTCCTGGCGGCCCAGGCGGCTGTGGGAGCGGCCGTAGAGGAAGTAGACGACGAAGCCGACGGCCATCCAGCCGGCGAAGCGGAGCCAGGTCTCGGCGGGGAGGTTGAGCATCAGCCAGAGGGAGGCGAGCACCGAGAGGACGGGGACGAACGGGACCCAGGGGGTGCGGAAGGCCCGGTGCAGGTCGGGGCGGGTGCGGCGCAGGATGATCACGCCGATCGCGACGACGACGAAGGCGAACAGGGTGCCGATGTTGACGAGTTCGGCGAGTTCGCTGAGGGGGGTGAAGCCGGCGAGGATCGCGATGAGCACGCCGAGCAGGATGGTCGGCCGGTGCGGGGTCTTGAACCTCGGGTGGACGTGGGAGAAGAACCGCGGCAGCAGTCCGTCGCGGCTCATGGCGAAGAAGACGCGGGTCTGGCCCAGCAGCAGGATCATGCAGACCGTGGTGAGGCCGACGGCGGCACCGAAGCTGATGAAGCCCGCGAACCAGGGGTGCCCGGTGGCCTTGAAGGCGTCGGCGAGCGGAGCCGTGATGGACAGCTTGGTGTAGTGCTGCATGCCGGTGACCACGATCGACACCGCCACGTACAGGGCCGTGCAGATGAACAGGGAACCCAGGATGCCGCGGGGCATGTCGCGCTGCGGGTTGCGGGTCTCCTCGGCGGCCGTGGCGACGACGTCGAAACCGATGAAGGCGAAGAAGACCACGGAGGCGGCGGTGAAGATGCCCATGACGCCGAAGTTGGAGGGCGCCCAGCCGAACATCAGCTGGATGAGCGGGGACTGCAGGCTGTCGCCGGCCGGGACCTCCTGGGCCTTGGGGATGAACGGGTCGTAGTTGTCGCCCACGATGAAGAACGCACCCGCGATGATCACGGTGAGCACGACCGTCACCTTCACGGCGACGACGATCGAGGTCACCCGCGCGGACAGCTTGGTGCCGAGGACGAGGATGCCGGTGAGGACCAGGACCAGCGCGGCGGCGAGGATGTCGAACCCGAAGCCGTCGGCGCCGTCACGGGTGCCGAGCGCCTCGGGCAGGTGCCAGCCCGCGTTGTCCAGCAGTGAGGCGATGTAGCCGGACCAGCCGACGGCCACCACCGCCGTACCGAGCGCGAACTCCAGGACGAGGTCCCAGCCGATGGTCCAGGCGGGCAGTTCGCCGAGGGAGGCGTAGGAGAACGTGTAGGCGGAGCCCGCCACCGGGACGGTGGAGGCGAACTCGGCGTAGCACAGTGCGGCGAGCGCGCAGACCACACCGGCCGCCACGAAGGCGAGGGCCACGGCGGGTCCGGCGTTGTTCCTGGCCACCGTGCCGGTGAGGACGAAGATGCCGGTGCCGATGATCACACCGACGCCGAACACCGTGAGGTCCAGGGCGGACAGGGACTTCTTGAGCGCGTGCTCGGGCTCCTCGGTGTCGAGGATGGACTGTTCGACCTTCTTCGTCCGGAAGAGGGAACTGCTCACGGGCTTACCTCCCACTTGTCGTCCCCGACATGATCGAGAGGGGGTCTCCCACGTATGCCCCGGCACGAGCGGTTTCACGCGAATGGGCCGGTTTCACCACTCTCGCAGTGGTGGAACCGGCCCATTCGGGTGTGTTCGAACGTCAGTCGCGGGCGGGCTCGGCCTCGTCGGCGCTCTCCCGGTCGAACCGGCCGTCGATCCGGGACACCAGACCGGTCACCTGCCGGGCGATGTCCGGCGCGGTCAGTCCGATCTCGGCCATGACCTCGGCGCGGGAGGCGTGGTCGAGGAAGCGCGGCGGGATGCCGAAGTCGCGCAGCGGGACGTCGACGCCGGCGTCGCGCAGGGCCTGGGCGATCGCGGAGCCGACACCGCCGACGCGGGAGTTGTCCTCGACGGTGACGACCACGCGGTGGCGCTCGGCGAGCGGGGCCATGGCCTCGTCGACGGGCTTGACCCAGCGCGGGTCGACGACGGTGGTGGAGATGCCCTGCTGCTCCAGCAGGCCGGCGATCTCCAGGCACATGGGGGCCAGCGCGCCGACCGAGACGAGGAGGACGTCCGGCCGGTCGGTGCCGGGCTCGCGCAGCACGTCCATGCCGCCGACCCTGCCCACGGCCGGTACGGCGGGGCCGACGGCGCCCTTGGAGAAGCGCACCACGGTCGGCGCGTCCGTCACCTGGACGGCCTCGCGGAGCTGGGCGCGCACCTGGTCGGCGTCGCGCGGGGCGGCGAGCCTGAGGCCGGGGACGACCTGGAGGATCGACATGTCCCACATGCCGTTGTGGGAGGCGCCGTCGGTGCCGGTGATGCCGGCCCGGTCCAGGACGAAGGTCACACCGCACTTGTGCAGGGCGACGTCCATCAGGACCTGGTCGAAGGCGCGGTTGAGGAAGGTGGCGTAGACGGCGAAGACGGGGTGCACGCCCGCGTGGGCGAGGCCCGCAGCGGAGACCGCGCCGTGCTGCTCGGCGATGCCGACGTCGTAGACCCGGTCGGGGAAGCGCTTGGCGAACTTGTCCAGGCCGACCGGGTGGAGCATGGCCGCGGTGATCGCGACGATGTCCTCGCGCTCCTCGCCGAGCTTGACCATCTCCTCGCCGAAGACGGAGGTCCAGTCGGCGCCGGAGGAGGCGATGGGCAGGCCGGTGTCGGGGTGGATCTTGCCGACGGCGTGGAAGCGGTCGGCCTCGTCCTGGAGGGCGGGCTGGTAGCCGCGGCCCTTCTCGGTGAGGCAGTGCACGATGACCGGGCCGTTGAACCGCTTGGCACGGGCCAGCGCGGACTCCAGCGCCTCGATGTCGTGGCCGTCGATCGGGCCGACGTACTTCAGGCCCAGGTCCTCGAACATGCCCTGCGGGGCGATGAAGTCCTTCAGGCCCTTCTTGGCGCCGTGCAGGGTGTCGAAGAGCGGCTTGCCGACGACCGGGGTGCGCTCCAGGAGGTCCTTGGTGCGGGCCAGGAAGCGCTCGTAGCCGTCGGTGGTGCGCAGGGTCGCCAGGTGGTTGGCGAGGCCGCCGATGGTGGGGGCGTAGGAGCGCTCGTTGTCGTTGACGACGATGACCAGCGGGCGGTCCTTGGCGTCGGCGATGTTGTTCAGCGCCTCCCAGGCCATACCGCCGGTGAGGGCGCCGTCACCGATGACGGCGACGACATGGCTGTCGCGTTTCATCAGCTGGTTCGCCTTGGCGATGCCGTCGGCCCAGCCGAGGACGGTGGAGGCGTGGCTGTTCTCGATGACGTCGTGCTCGGACTCGGCCTGTGAGGGGTAGCCGGACAGGCCGCCCTTCATCTTCAGCCGGGAGAAGTCCTGCCGGCCGGTGAGCAGCTTGTGCACGTAGGACTGGTGGCCGGTGTCCCAGAGCACCTTGTCCTTGGGCGACTCGAAGACGCGGTGCAGGGCGATGGTCAGCTCCACCACACCGAGGTTGGGACCCAGGTGCCCGCCGGTCTTGGAGACCTCCTGGACGAGGAAGGTCCGGATCTCCCCGGCCAGCTGGTCCAGCTGCTCCAGGCTGAGCCGGTCCAGATCGCGCGGTCCCGTGATGCGGGTCAGCAGCGGCACCCGTGCCTCCTTGCAGTAGAGCTGTTGAGCTGTTGCCGGGCTTGGACGAGTCTATGTCGCCCGTTCCCGTGACACGACGATGCCCGGCACCTGTGAGTGCCGGGCACGTGTACCGACCTGCTTCCAAGGGGCGCGGGGAACCGCGTGACCAGCCGAGACGGCGAGTCCGACGCGGTCCCGCCGCACCCCGTACGGCGAGGGGCGATCCGTCAGGCGCGACCGGCGGCCTTCTGGCTCCTGCGGGACACCGAGTCGATGACCACCGCGCCCAGCAGAACACCACCGGTGATCATGTACTGGATCGAGGTGTTCATGTTCAGCAGGTTCAGACCGGTGGTGATCGACTGGATCACCAGCATGCCGAGGAGCGCGGACCACACGGAGCCACGCCCGCCGAACAGCGAGGTACCGCCGATGACCGCCGCCGCGATGGCCAGCATCAGCGTGTTGCCGCCACCGGCGCTCAGCGTCGCGGAGGCCGTCTGGCCGGCGAAGAACATGCCGCCGATCGCCGCGAAGCCACCGGAGATGGCGAACACGCTGATCCGGACCATCGGCACGCTGATACCGGCACGGCGCGCCGCCTCGATACCGCCGCCGACCGCGAAGACCTTGCGGCCGTACGTCGTACGACGCAGCACGAAGTCCACGATGACCAGCGCAGCCAGGAAGATCACCAGGGCGTTGGACACACCCTGCGCGTTGTTCAGCACGGCGGCCGCGACGAAGGCCGCGATGGCCAGCAGACCGACGCGGACGAGGATCTCGCTGGTGGGCCGGAAGGGCACACCGGCGGCCCGGCGGCGGCGCTGCTCGCCGAAGTTGCCGACGAGCGACAGCACGACGCCGAGACCGGCCAGCAGGTAGGCGCCGATGATGGCCTGGTCCATGAAGAAGGAGCTCTGGCCGAAGAGCTTCACCGGGCCCTCGTCGTTCGGGATGTTGATGGTGCCGCTCGAACCGAGCAGCCACAGCATCAGACCGTTCCAGCCGAGGAAGCCGGCCAGGGTCACGACGAACGCCGGTACACCGATCTTGGCGAAGAACCAGCCGTGCAACGCGCCGATGGCCACACCGGTCGCGATCGCCAGCACCAGGGCCAGCCAGCTGTTCATGCCGTTCTCGACCACCCACACGGCGAACAGCGTGGACGCGAGGCCGCTGACGGAACCGACGGAGAGGTCGATCTCGCCGAGGAGCAGGACGAACACGAGCCCGATGGCCAGCATGCCGGTCGCCGACATGAAGAAGCTGATGTCGGAGAGGTTGTCGGCGCTCAGGAAGCGGTCGTTCTTCGCCTGGAAGATGATCCAGATGATGATCAGGCCGATGACGACCGGCAGCGAGCCCAGCTCACCGCCCTTGATCTTGCGCTTGAACTCCGTGATGTAGCCCTTGAAGCCCTCTTCACGGACGAGCAGGCGCGGGTCGACGACGGTGACCGCGGCGGCAGTGGGGTCGTCGGCGGGCGCGACGGTGTTCTGGTTCTCCACCGTGCCCTTCGACTTCGAAACCTTCGATGTGTCGCTCACTTTTCCGCCTCCGTGCTGCGACGCCCCGCACGACGGGTCACGGCGTTGTCCGTGGCACCGGTGATCGCGGCGATGATCTCTTCGTGGCTGGTGTCCTTGACGGGGAACACGCCGTTGTTCTTGCCCAGACGCAGTACGGCGACGGTGTCCGCGACCGCCTTGACGTCGGCCATGTTGTGGCTGATCAGGATGACGGCGAGGTCGCGCTCGCGCAGCCGCTCGACGAGGTCGAGGACCTGGGCGGTCTGCTCGACGCCCAGGGCCGCGGTGGGCTCGTCGAGGATGACCAGCTTGGGCTCGCCGATGAGGGCGCGGGCGATGGCCACGACCTGGCGCTGACCGCCGGAGAGGCTAGCGATCGGGATGCGCACGCTCGGAATGCGGATGGAGAGCGTCGACAGCAGCTCCCGGGAGTTCTTCTCCATCGTCACCTCGTCGATGACACCGCGATGGAGCAGCTCACGTCCGAGGTAGAGGTTGCCGACCACGTCGAGGTTGTCGCACAACGCGAGGTCCTGGTAGACCGTCGCGACGCCGAGTCCCTGGGCGTCGTGCGGCTTGTTGATGCTGACGGGCTTGCCGTTCCACTCGATGACGCCCTCATCGATGGGGTGGACACCGGCGATCGTCTTCACCAGGGTCGACTTGCCTGCGCCGTTGTCGCCGACCAGGGCGACCACTTCTCCGGCGTGAACCTCCAGCTCGACGTCGGTGAGTGCCTGCACTGCACCGAACCGCTTGGAGACTCCGCGCAACGCCAGCACGGGCGTAGCGGACACGTGAACCATCTCCTTCGCCGCCTGACCGGCGGGGATGCCGCGCTTGCTTACAGGCGCGGAGGGATGTGCGCAGGGCCGCGGCCTTCGGTCGGCCGGCGGCGGAGCTGACGCACTAGGTTTACAGATGAACATGCGCGAATCCGTCACGCGTGGCAACGGTTTCCGTCCGGCGCCCGCCGCGCAGCGGGGTTGGAAGGCGGGGCGGACGCCGGAGGAGCTTCGCGGGGCGGCCGGGTGGTCACGGGGAGCACCTGGCCGCGCTGGTGGGACCTACTGGAGGCCGGCGGCCTTGCAGCCGGCGGCGTACTGGGCGGTGCAGATCTGCGCCACCGTGTACAGGCCGTCCTTGACGACCGTGTCCTTGATGTTGGCCTTGGTGACGGAGACCGGGGTCAGCAGCTTCGCGGGGACCTTGTCGCCGGAGCCGCTGGTGACCTCGGTGTCGGTCAGGGACTTGACGTCCTTGCCCTCCAGCAGGCCGACGGCGATCTCGGCGGCGGTGTCGGCCTCGGGCTTGTAGGCCTTGTAGACCGTGGCGGACTGGGTGCCGGCGACGATCCGCTGGATGGCGGCGAGTTCGGCGTCCTGGCCGGTCAGCGGGGTGCTGCTGATGCCCGCGCCCTTGAGGGTGTTGGCGATACCACCGGCCATGCCGTCGTTGGCGGAGTAGACACCGGCGATGTTCTTCGCGCCCAGCTGGGTGATGGCGGCGGACATCTTCTCCGCGGCGACGGTGTCCTTCCAGAGGCCGGACTGCTCGTAGGCGATCTTCACCTTGCCGTCGAGCGCCTTGTGGGCGCCTTCCTTGAACTGGGCGGCGTTCGGGTCGGCGTCGTCACCGTTGATCATGACGACGTTCGCCTTCGGGGAGGCCTTGGAGCCCATGGCGTCGAGCAGCGCCTGGCCCTGGAGCTCACCGACCTTGACGTTGTCGAAGGAGACGTACGCGGAGACCGGGCCCTGGGCCAGACGGTCGTACGCGACGACCTTGACGCCCTTGTCCACGGCGGCCTGGATGGAGGACTTGATGGCGGCCGAGTCCTGGGCGGAGATCACGATGACCTTCACGCCCTTGGTGACCATGGTGCTGACCTGCTGCGCCTGCTTGTTGGCGTCGGCCGCGGCGTTCGCGTAGTCGACGGTGCAGTCGGAGCAGAGCTCCTTGACCTTGGCCTCGAAGTAGGGCCGGTCGAACTTCTCGTACCGAGCCGTGACGCTGTCCGGCAGGAGCAGACCGATCGACTTGTTGTCCGAGCTGCCGCTGTCGGAGTCGTCGTCACCGGCCGTGCCACAGGCGGCGGCGGTCAGAGCCAGAGTCGAGACCAGCACGGGAACGGCGGCACGACGCATAAACGTGTTCACTTCTAGAAACCTCCCTGACGAGGCCGCGTCGTTGCGGCCGAGGTGGCTGGAAGTCAACTCGGCCACACGTGCGACGTCAAGAAGTAAATCCTTAACGAGATGGCAACGGTGCCATCCGTTCTCTAAGTGAAGGCAGGCGCCGCCTTGTGCAGCGTGCCGTCCAAAAGTGTCGAATCACCCATCTCGCTGAGGGCGAGGGCGAGCGCTCCGAGCACCTCCGCACGGCCCCCAAGTGCCCCCGGGAGAACGGAGAGTTGGCGCGCCGCGCTGGGGATCGCGTAGCGGCCGACAGACTCCCTGATCGGCCCGAGCACCAGTTCTCCGGCCTCGGCGAGATCACCGCCCAGGACGACCCGGCTCGGGTTCAGCAGATTGCAGAGATTGGCCACTCCACTGCCGATGTGTCGGCCGACGTCGGCGATCACCCGACGGCAGCCCGGATCACCGTCCCTGGCCAGCCTGACTACGCCTTCCATGGTCAGGTCGGTTCCGTGGCTGGGCTGGAGGAGCGGCAGCACATAGCGCGCCGCCGCGAAGGTCTCCAGGCAGCCGCGGTTGCCGCAGCGGCAGACCGGGCCGGATTCATCAAGAGTAATATGTCCGATTTCTCCCGCGGTGCCACCAGGGCCGCGGTAGATGTTCCCGTCGATCACCAGACCGGCTCCGACACCGCTGGAGACCTTGATGTACGCCAGGTCCCGAACGCCCTTGCCCGCGCCCCAGACGAGCTCTCCGAGGGCACCCAGGTTGGCGTCGTTGTCCACGTGCACGGGAACACCCAGACGGCCGCGCAGCTCTTCGGCCGGACGGGTGCCGCCCCAGCCCGGCAGGATCGCGGTCGAGCCCAGCTGGCCGGACTCCACGTCGATCGGGCCGGGCACGCCGAGACCCACCCCGGCGATCTTGGAGCGGTCGACACCGGTCACCGCGATCAGCCTGCTGACCAGTTCCTCCGCCCGGTCGAAGCCCTGTGCGGCGGAGGCGTCCACGTCCAGCGGCTCGGACTCCTCGGCGAGCACCTGGTGGGCGAGATTGCCGAGGGCGACCCTGAGGTGCGTGTGCCCGAAGTCGACGCCGATCACGATGCCGGCGTCCCCGCTCAGGGACACGCTGCGAGCCCGGCGGCCGCCCGCCGAGGTGGGCGTGACCTCGACCGTTCCGCCGTCCTTGAGCTCGCGCACGATGTTGGAGACCGTCGCCGCGGACAGACCCGTGGTCCTCGCGATCTCCGCCTGCGTGAGGGAACCGGCCAGCCGTACGGCGCGGACCACCCGCTCGAGGTTGGCTCGGTGCAGCGACGACTGCGACCCCGGAGTCTCCACGACGACCTCCTGCGCGGCGGGGCCGCTTCAGCGAGGCCCCGTTCATGTCCAACTAGTGAACTCTAAGCTGAGCTGTTCGGGTTGCCTCCCGTCAAGAGGTTGAACCCTTTCCGCGAGCAGGGACACAACGACACACGCCGCTTCCTGGGGCGGAAGCGGCGTGCGTACGGGTGTGTGCGCTGGGTCACTTCAAGGGCGGCGGCCCCGGGTCACTTCAGCGTCGCCGAGGTCAGTCCGGCCTGCACCTGGCGCTGGAACGACAGGTACACCACCAGCATGGGGATCATGGCGATGCTGACGCCGGCGAAGAGCACCGGCAGGTCGGTGGCGTAGCCCTGCTGCTGCTGGAGCTGGATCAGACCCTGGGTGAGCACATAGCGCTCGGGGTCGTCGCCGCTCTGCGGCTGCATCAGCACCGTGGGCAGGATGAACTGGTTCCACTGCCCCAGCGTGTTGAAGATCCCGACGCTGATCAGGCCCGGCTTGGCCATCGGCAGCATCACCTGGAAGAAGGTCCGCGCGTGCGAGGCGCCGTCCAGGATCGCCGCCTCGAACACCGCGGTCGGCAACGTCCGGAAGAAGGCGTGCATGAAGAACACCGTGAACGGCATCGAGTAGGCGACGTACACCAGGATCAGGCCCTGGTAGCTGTTCAGCATGTCCAGCCGCTTGACCATGAAGAACAGCGGCACCAGCGCCAGGAACACCGGGAACATCGCGCCCGCGACGAAGAAGTAGTACAGCAGGCGGTTGCCCCAGAACTGGTAGCGGGCGAGGACGTACGCGGCCATGGAGCCGAACAGCATGGTCAGCGGCACGGAGAAGGCCAGCACGATGACCGTGTTGAGGAAGTAGTCGCCGATGCCCTTGTCCCAGGCCCGGGCGAACACGTCCAGGTCCCAGTTCTGCGGCCAGCCGAAGGCCGAGCCGCCGATCTGGGCGTCGGTCTTGAAGGAGCTGAGCACCAGCCACAGCAGCGGCAGCACGATCAGCAGGGCCCACAGGGCGAGGAAGCCGTGCGAGAAGACGTTCAGGACGACGCCCTCGTTGCGGGGGGCCTCGGTGCGGGCGGGGACCTTGTCCACGGGCCGCCGGACGGGCACGGCCTCTTTCACGGGGGTCTCGTCGATGGGTGCGCTCATGTCGGTCGTCTCTCTCCCGCTCAGAACTCGATGCGCTCGCGGCGGGTGGCGCGCAGCATGACCACGGACAGGATCAGGGTGAGCAGCAGCATCACCACGCCCATGGCGCAGGCGTAGCCGCTCTTGCCGTAGATGAGGAAGTTGCGCATCATCACGGTCGCCATGACCTCGCTGTGGTGGTCGGGGCCGCCGCCGAACTCACCGGCCGTCATGGTGGACACCAGGATGAACATGTCCATCGCCGCGATGCCGAGGTAGACCCAGGCGGTCTGCACCGAGTCCCACAGCAGCGGCAGCGTGATCCGGAAGAACGACTGGGCGCGCCCGGCACCGTCGATGAGGGCCGCCTCGTAGATGTCCCGCGGAATGGACTGCATGGCCGCGGAGAACAGCACCAGATAGAAGCCGACGCCGTGCCAGACGACGACCAGCATCAGCATCCACAGCACCATGTTCGGCTCGTTGAGCCATTCCACCGGGCTCGCCTCGTCGACCAGTCCCGCTTTCATCAGCAGGCCGTTCAGCATGCCGCCGCTGTCACTGCGGTACACGGCCCCGAACAGCACCGCGAGAATCGCGAGCGAGAGCACCTGCGGGAAGAAGTAGACGACCTTGTAGAACTTCGAGCCGGCGACCCCGGAAACGCCGCCGGCCCGGCTGCGTCCGCCCGCGTTCAGCATGAACGCGAAGAACAACGCGAGGAGAATGGTGATCACCGGGATGAACACCAGGAACAGGATGTTGTGCCAGACGGCCCCCAGGAAGATGTCGTCCTGGAACAACTCCTTGTAGTTGTCGAGCCCGACGAAGTTGAACGTCTGCGACTGCCCCTTCCAGTCGGTCAGCGAATAGCCGATCGTCTGGAGATAGGGCCAGATGACGAAGACGAGATACAACGCCACAGGGACGAAGAGAAACCCCGCGACGAACCGGTACTGCCCTCTGCGCATTGATTTTCCTGCCCGTTGTTGGCCTGAAGGGGCGCGGCGAACCGCGCGACCGGCCACCCGACGACCGGTATCCCGCTGGTCCCCCGCGCCCCGAACGGCGAGACCCGGCGATTATTCCCGGCGGTTGTTCTTGGACGCCGGGTCCTTGGCGGCCTTGTCCACCGCCGCCTGCGCCCGCTTCAGCCACTCCTTGGGCTGGATCCGCTTCGCCATCAGCTCATTGGACGCGTTCTGGATCGCCGTGTCCATTTCGCTGTACCACTCGGTGTACAGGAACCGGAAGGTGTTGTCACCGGCGGCCTTCGAGGCCTCCACCGTCGACTGCGTACCCGGTCGCAGCTGCACGCTCGGGTCCACGCCGTCCTTGAGGATGGTCAGCGAGTTCGCCTCCTTGGCGAAGATCGTCGACCATTCGCGGGACAGCATCATCCGCATGAACTCCTTGGCCGCGGGCAGGTTCTTGGCCTTGGCCGGGATGATGAACGGCTCGCCGGACCCGGCCCGGATCGCCTCGTACGGCATCTGGCTGTCCGCCAGCACCGGCATCGGCATGAACTTCATGTCGAAGTCGGCCGGCGTCTGCTTGATCTGCTCGTTCTCCAGCCAGGAGCCACAGGTGATGAACGCGGCCTTGTACTGGTTCCAGCGGGTCTGCGACTCGGTGTGGGTCAGGCCGTTCGTGCCGGGCATGAGGTAGCCCTTCTCGACGACCTCGTAGACCGCCTCCACGGCCGCCTGGGCGGCGTCGGAGCCGACGAACGCCTTGGGGTCGAGGTTGTCGATCGCCTTCATGGCGTCCAGGCCGCCCTTCTTGGCGATCAGGTCCATGATGGCGACGTTGATGTAGTACGGGTACTTGCCCTGGTGCGCGAGACCGCCGATGTTCTGGGACTTGGCGTCCTTGCAGATGGCGAGGAAGTCGTCCCAGGTCTTGGGCTCCTCCCAGCCCTTCTCCTTGAAGAGCTTGCCGGAGTACCACAGGCCCCACACCGTGTAGATGTAGTTCAGGGCGACGACCTTGCCCTCCTGCAGGCCCGGGTCGAGCGTGCCGGGGATGACCGTGTCGCGGACCTTCTTCGACGGGTCGTCGACGCTCGGGGCGTCCAGGATCTCGGCGAGGTCGAGGAGCTGGCCGTTCTTGTACAGGACGTCGATCTTGATCTTCTGGGCGCCGGAGTCGTCGACGATGTCCGGCGGGTTGCCGCCGTTGAAGCGCGGCTGGAGCTTTCCGGTGATCTCCTGCGTGCCGGTGTGCGTGGAGGTGACGCCCCACTTCTTCTGGAAGCCGGCCTCCCACGCCTTGGCGTAGTCGTCGCCGTAGCCGCCCTTGAAGATGACGACGTCGAGTTTGCTGCCCTTCTTGACGCCGAAGGGGTTGTCCTTGGACGTCTTGCCCTGCGTGTCCTCGTTCGAGTCGTCTCCTCCACCGCCGCTCGCGCAGGCGGACAGGAAACCCATCGACGGCACGGCGACCAGGCCGAGCGCGGCGGACCGCTTCATCAGATCGCGGCGGCCGACACCCGAGGAACCGTTTTCGTTCTCGGCGGAAGTGGATCCCATGCTCAAGTCCTCGCCTTCTCCAGGACTCAGGCGGTGAACCGGATCCTCGCCGGCACCGCGGTGGGGTCAAGCTGGGTCGTGCACGAATCGCTCCGGGACTCAGGGGAAGGTCCGGGATCGCCGACAGGTATAGTCCACTTCCGGCCGGGGGAGCAAGATCGAATGCAAGGTTCGCCGCCGGTCTTTTCCGAGTTGAGACCTCGCGGAAATATCCGCCGCCCGTGCGCACCTTGCCGGAAAAATCCACGGCATTACCCCCGGACGCCACAGCCAACAGCCTTGACATGCTTCGCCACTTGAGCCCCTACTGGTCCCTGGCACTCAAGTTGACAACGTTGTCCGAAGTGCAGGGAGGGCTTGTGCGCAGAGTTCGGCACAGAGCGGCCCGGGCGGTGGTCCTGGCCGCCGTCCTGGCCTTGGCGGTGGGCTCACCTGGGGCGGCGGCCGCCCTGCCGGAGGAACCGGAGGGCGCCGAACGGGAGTTCACCTCCTCCTTCGAGGCGGGCGATCCGGCACCCGACTGGCTGAACACCGTCGACACCACGCCGGACGGCACCAAGCGCGCCTCCGGTGTGGACGGCGGGTACAGCAGCGGCATCCCGGGCAATGTGACCGACCATGTCACCGACGTCCGGGCCAGCGGCGAGAACACCGGCGGCGGCGAGGTGAAGGAGAACCTCGTCGACGGCGAGCCGAGCACCAAGTGGCTGGTCTTCCAGCCGAGCGGGTGGGCCCGGTTCGAGCTGGACAAACCGGTGAAACCAGTAACGTACGCCCTCACCTCTGCCAATGACCACGCCGAGCGCGACCCGCGCGACTGGACGCTGCGGGGCTCCGCCGACGGCACGGACTGGAAGACCCTCGACACCCGCACGGGCGAGACCTTCGCCGAGCGTTTCCAGACGAAGACCTACGGCCTCGCCGAGCCGGCGGAGTACCGCTATTTCCGGCTGGACATCACCCGCAACAACGGCGCCCTCACCATCACCCAACTCGCCGACGTGCAGTTCTCGGTCGGCGGCGGCGACGGCCCCGTACCGCGGGACATGCTGTCGCTGGTCGACCGGGGCCCGAGCGGCTCGCCCACCGCGAAGGCGGGGACGGGCTTCACCGGAAAGCGTGCACTGCGTTACGCCGGACGCCACACCGCGGACGGACGGGCGTACTCGTACAACAAGGTCTTCGACGTGGACGTGGCCGTGGGCCGCGACACCCAGCTGTCCTACCGGATCTTCCCGTCCATGGCGGACGGGGACCGCGACTACGACGCCACCCACGTCTCCGTCGACCTCGTCTTCACCGACGGCACCCACCTCAGCGACCTCGGGGCGCGCGACCAGCACGGCTTCGAGCTGAGCCCGCGGGGGCAGGGCGCGGCGAAGGTGCTGTACGTCAACCAGTGGAACAACGTGGCCGCGCGGATCGGGCCGGTCGCGGCCGGCCGGACGGTCGACCGGATCCTGATCGCGTACGACTCCCCCGCCGGCCCCGCCGGGTTCCGCGGCTGGATCGACGACGTACGTCTCGCACCGGTGGCCCGGGAGCGGCCGAGGGCGCATCTGTCCGACTACGCCCTCACCACCCGCGGCACCCACTCCAGCGGCGGCTTCTCGCGGGGCAACGACTTCCCGGCGACGGCCGTGCCGCACGGGTTCAACTTCTGGACGCCGGTGACCGACGCGGGATCGCTGAGCTGGCTCTACGACTACGCGCGCGGGAACAACGACGACAACCTGCCGACGGTCCAGGCGTTCAGCGCCAGCCATGAGCCCAGCCCCTGGATGGGCGACCGGCAGACCTTCCAGGTGATGCCCTCGGCGGCGGCCGGCACCCCGGAGCTCGGCCGTGAGGCGCGCGAGCTGGCGTTCCGGCACGAGAACGAGACCGCGCGGCCGCACTACTACGGCGTGACGTTCGAGAACGGTCTCAAGGCCGAGATGACCCCCACCGACCACGCGGCGGTGCTGCGCTTCACCTACCCCGGCGACGACGCGAGCGTGCTGTTCGACAACGTCACCGACCAGGCGGGGTTCACGCTGGACACGGCGAGCGGCACCTTCACCGGCTACTCGGACGTGAAGTCCGGCCTGTCCACCGGCGCGACCCGGCTGTTCGTCTACGGCGAGTTCGACAAGCCCGTGACGGAGGGGTCGTCGAGCGGGGTCAAGGGCTATCTGCGCTTCGAGGCCGAGGACCGGACCGTCACGCTGCGGATCGCCACCTCCCTCATCAGCACCGACCAGGCCGAGGACAACCTCCGCCAGGAGATCCCGCAGGGCACCGGCTTCGAGGAGGTCCGCGTCCGCGCCCAGCGGCAGTGGGACCGCCTCCTCGGCAAGGTCGAGGTCGAGGGCGCCACGCCGGACCAGCTGACCACCCTCTACTCCAGCCTGTACCGGCTGTACCTGTACCCCAACTCGGGCTTCGAGAAGGTCGGTTCGACGTACAAGTACGCCTCCCCGTTCTCGCCGATGCCGGGCCCCGACACCCCGACGCACACCGGGGCGAAGATCGTGGACGGCAAGGTGTACGTCAACAACGGCTTCTGGGACACCTACCGGACGACATGGCCGGCGTACTCGCTGCTGACGCCCTCTCAGGCGGGCGAGCTGACCGACGGGTTCGTCCAGCAGTACAAGGACGGCGGCTGGACCTCGCGCTGGTCCTCCCCCGGCTACGCCGACCTGATGACCGGCACCTCGTCGGACGTGGCGTTCGCGGACGCCTATGTCAAGGGCGTCGACTTCGACGCGCGGGCGGCGTACGACGCGGGGGTGAAGAACGCCACCGTGGTGCCGCCGGTCTCCGGGGTGGGCCGCAAGGGCATGGCCACCTCGCCCTTCCTCGGCTACACGAGCACCGACACCCACGAGGGCCTGTCGTGGGCGCTGGAGGGTTACCTCAACGACTACGGCATCGCACGGATGGGCCGGGCGCTGTACCGGCAGACCGGCGAACGGCGCTACCAGGAGGAGTCGGCGTACTTCCTCGACCGGGCCCAGGACTACGTCAGCCTCTTCGACAGGGAGGCCGGCTTCTTCCAGGGCCGGGACGCCGAGGGCGACTGGCGGGTGGACTCCGCGACGTACGACCCGCGGGTGTGGGGCTACGACTACACGGAGACCAACGGCTGGGGCTACGCCTTCACCGCCCCGCAGGACAGCCGGGGCCTGGCCAACCTCTACGGCGGCCGCTCCGGCCTCGCCGGCAAGCTCGACGCGTACTTCGCCACGCCCGAGACGGCGTCCCCGGAGTTCGTCGGGTCGTACGGCGGTGTCATCCATGAGATGACCGAGGCCAGGGACGTCCGGATGGGCATGTACGGGCACTCCAACCAGGTCGCCCACCACGCGATCTACATGTACGACGCGGCCGGGCAGCCCTGGAAGGCGCAGGAGAAGGTCCGTGAGGTGCTGTCCCGGCTGTACGTGGGCAGCGAGATCGGGCAGGGCTACCACGGCGACGAGGACAACGGCGAGCAGTCGGCCTGGTTCCTGTTCTCCGCGCTCGGCTTCTATCCGCTGGTGATGGGCAGCGGTGAGTACGCCATCGGCTCCCCGCTGTTCACCAGGGCGACCGTGCACCTGGAGAACGGCCGGGAGCTGGTGGTCAAGGCGCCGCGCAACAGCGCGCGCAACGTCTACGTCCAGGACGTCCGGTTCAACGGCGTCAGGTGGCGGTCGACCGCGCTCCCCCACGCCCTGCTCGCACGCGGCGGCGAGCTGGAGTTCGAGATGGGTCCGCGGCCGTCGAAGTGGGGCACGGGCCGCTTCGCCGCACCGGTGTCGATCACCCGGGACGACGAGGTGCCGTCGCCGCGCGCGGACGTCCTCGCGGGCGCGGGTGCCCTGTTCGACGACACCTCGGCGACGGAGGAGGCCGTCACGACGGTCGACCTGCCGGTGTCCGGGCCGGTCAGGGCCGTGCAGTACACGCTGACCTCGCCGGCCGACCGCACGAGGGCGCCGGCCGGCTGGGCTCTCCAGGGCTCGGACGACGGCACCACCTGGGAGACGCTCGACGAGCGCTCGGGAGAACCCTTCCGCTGGAACCGGCAACTGCGGGCGTTCTCCGTGGCCGCTCCGGGTAGTTACGGGAGGTACCGCCTGGTGCTGACGGGAGAGGCGGTGCTGTCGGAGGTCGAACTGCTCGCCTGAGCGGACTCGTTGGAGGAACGCATGCGGGGTGCCGACCCGGCCTGGCTGCCGGACGAGGTGTTCCGGCCGATCGGCAGCCGGCGGACGCTGGTCCGCGGCTGGGGCCCGCTGGTGGACACCGTGCACGAGGAAGTGGCCCGGGCCTGCGCCCGGTTCGGGGGCCGCGTCGACCGCGACGCGGCCCCCGGGCCGTACGACCTGCTGCTGGACCTGACGGGCTCCGAGGCGTCCGAGGCGTTCACCTGCGAGCGCGCCGGCGACCTGACGACCGTCACCGCGACCGGGCCGTCCGGGCTGCTGTACGGCCTGTTCCACGTCGTACGGCTCGGTGAGGAGGCGTTCACCGGTGAGCGGCCGCGCGAGACCTGCCGTCCGGCGCTCGCGCTGCGCATGCTGGACCACTGGGACAACGTGGCCGTGCACCCGGTGATGGGCCAGGTGGAGCGCGGCTACGCGGGCGGGTCCCTGTTCTGGGTGGACGGCCGGGCGCGCGGAGAGCCGGAGCGGCTGCGGGCGTACGCGCGGCTGCTGGCGTCCTGCGGGATCAACGCGGTGGCGGTGAACAACGTCAATGTGCACGAGACCGAGGCGCGTCTGCTGACGGACCGGATCGGTGAGGTCGCCGAGCATGCCGCGGTGTTCAGGGCGTACGGGATACGGACGCATCTGTCGGTGACGTTCGCGGCGCCGATCGTGCTCGGCGGGCTCCCGACCGCCGACCCGCTGGACGAGCGGGTGCGGGAGTGGTGGGCGCGGGCCGCGCAGGGCGTGTACGAGGTGATCGGGGACTTCGGCGGGTTCGTCGTGAAGGCCGACTCCGAGGGGCAGCCCGGCCCGTTCGCCTACGGCCGCAGCCACGCCGACGGCGCGAACATGCTGGCCGAGGCGCTGCGGCCGTACGGCGGCACGGTCCACTGGCGGGCGTTCGTCTACGACCACCGGCAGGACTGGCGGGACCGCTCCACGGACCGGGCACGGGCGGCGTACGACCACTTCGTGCCGCTGGACGGCGAGTTCGCCGACAACGCCGTGCTCCAGGTGAAGCACGGGCCGATGGACTTCCAGGTGCGCGAGCCGGTGTCACCGCTGATCGGGGCGATGCCGGCGACGCGGCTCGCGGTGGAGGTGCAGGCCACCCAGGAGTACACCGGGCAGCAGCGGCACGTGTGCTGGCTGGGCCCGATGTGGAGCGAGGTGCTGCGGTTTCCGGTCCGGCAGGGCGTGTCCGTGGGCGAGTTGTGCCGGGGCGGTCTGGTCGCGGTCTCCAACGTCGGTGACGACCCGTACTGGACCGGGCATCCGCTGGCGCAGGCCAACCTGTACACCTTCGGGCGGCTGGCCTGGCGGCCGGACGCGGATCCGCGGGAGATCCTCGACGAGTGGATCCGGCTCACCTTCGGCCCCGGAGCGGCGGCGGACCTGCACGCGGTCCTCGACGGCTCGTGGCGGACGTACGAGAAGTACACGGCCCCGCTCGGGGTCGGCTTCATGGTGCAGCCTGGGCACCACTACGGGCCTGCCGTCGACGGCTACGAGTACAGCCCGTGGGGCACCTACCACTTCGCCGACCGCGACGGCGTCGGCGTCGACCGCAGCGCCGCCACCGGCACCGGCTTCGCCGCGCAGTACGCCGAGCCGTGGGCGCGGGTCTACGAGTCGCCGGACACCTGCCCGGACGAGCTGCTGCTGTTCTTCCACCACGTGCCGTACGGGCATGTCCTGCACAGCGGGAAGACGGTGATCCAGCACATCTACGACACCCACTTCGAGGGCGTCGAGGAGGCGGAGGAGGCCCGCCGGGTGTGGGCGCGCCTGGACGGCGTGGTGGACGTGGGGCGGCACGCCCGGGTGGCGGAGCTGTTCGAGGAGCAGGTGCGGTCGGCGCGGGAGTGGCGGGATCAGGTGAACAGCTACTTCTTCCGCAAGTCCGGGGTGCCGGACGCGCACGGACGCCGCCTCTGCTGAGGCCGGGGATCCCGCGGGGGTGCCGGGCACGCGGTTCACACCGTGAAGTCCTCCTCGGTCCGGGCGATGACCGCGCGGCTGCTGTGCAGCAGCGACAGCAGCAGCGGGGCGGCCAGCAGCGCGGGCAGGGCCTCGGTGAGCAGCGCGGTCAGGGCGCCGGCCAGGACCAGCAGGGAGGCGGCGCCGAGCGTGGCCCTGCCCTGGGTGAGCAGGAAGTACGCGGCCAGACGGGCGATGTCGCGGGCCCGGAAGGCGAACAGGGACGTCAGGACCAGGGCGTGGGCGCCCCACAGCAGGGACGCCACCCCGATCACCCCGAGCAGTCCCGCCCACCAGACGGGCAGGCCCGTCGCCGCGAAGTGGGTGAGCGTGAACCCGATCACCGTGAGCCAGCCGAGCAGCGGAGCCCACAGCTTCAGCGCCGGTACGGCGTTCAGCCGCCAGCCGCGCCGGTACGCGCGCGCCGGGCGCAGGTCGGTGAGGTCGGCGCCGCGGTGGTGCAGCGCGTACACGGCGGCGGACAGCGCGGGGCCCAGCGGCAGCAGGCAGAGCGCGGCCAGCGGCAGGTTCGCCGGGTCGGGGCCGAGCAGGAGGAGCCCGGCCGTCCCCGGCGCGGCGGCGAGGAGCAGCAGCGCCTGGACGGTGAGGAGGGTGTGGGTGAGGGCGGCGGCCCGGGACAGGGGGCCGGTGCCGAAGGAGAGGGCCGGTGCGCTCATCGGGGGCGGCTCCCGGTCCGGGGCTGCCGGTTCACCGGGGGTTCCTCCCGAGCAGTCGGCGCTCGTCCGACCGGTTCACCGGGGGTTCCTCCCGAGCAGTCGGCGCTCGTCCGTCCAGGGCGGGGCCTCGTCGCGCAGCGGGCTCAGCTCCACGAGGGTGACCTCGTGGCGGGTGAGCGTCAGGTCCAGGCTCACCCGGCCTTCGGCGACCGGCAGCCGCAGATGGCGGCGCCCGGGTTCGGCGGCCTCGTGCAGTACGCCTAGCTGGTGCCGGTCGGGCGAGCGGGGGCTGCCCATGCGCTGCCAGGCCGTGCGGGCGTTGCCGTACTCCTCGTCCACGCTGGACCGGCGGGCGAAGGCCTCCTCGGCGGCCAGGGGGATCAGCAGGCGCAGCCGGTGCCGCTCGGGGCCGGGCGTCTCGCCGCTGGGGTCGACCGGGGCCCAGGCCAGGACGGTGACACGGCCGTCGGGGTGGCGGGTGACCAGGTGGTCGTCGCCGCGGGCGAGCAGGTCGGGGCCCATCCGGGCCATGAAGGCGTACAGGTGGTAGGTCGGCTTGCGCACCTGCCGGTGGGTGAGCAGGCCGAACCCGCCGTGGAAGAGGGCGGTGGGGACGCCGGCCTCCTCGAACATGTCGCTGAACGTCCAGTAGGAGAAGGAGTCGGCGTGGTCGCCGCCGTGGGCGAGGACGGGGGCGAGATAGGCGGCGTTGAAGGCGGTGTCGTGGATCGGGTTGTCGGGGCAGTAGGAGGAGTTGAACTCGGTGATGTGGACCGGGAGTCCGGCCAGGCGGGTGCCCTTCAGGCGCTCGTGGGGCGTGGCGAACTGCTCCAGCAGCTGCTCGGCCGGCGCGAGCGTCTGGTACGAGCCGAACGGGACGTGCTGGGGCGGGCCGGAGGTGTAGGCGTGCTTGGAGACGAAGTCGACGGGGACGTCGTGCCGTTCGGTGAACTCGGCGAAGCGGTCCAGCCATTCGTCCGCGCCGGGCGAGATCGCCGGGCCGCCGACCTGGAGCGAGGCGTCGACCTCCTTCACCGTGGCGGCCGTCACCTGGTAGAGCCGGTGGTAGGCCGGTTCGTCGGCGTTCTGCCAGAAGTCGGACAGGTTGGGTTCGTTCCACACCTCGATGGGCCAGGTGCGCACCTCGTCGAGGCCGTAGCGGTCGACGAGGTGGGTGAGGGTCGCCCGGACCAGGGCGGCCCACTCCTGGTGCGAGCGGGGCGGGGTGACGTTGCCGCGCCACCAGAAGACGGTCTGCTCGCCCGACGCCATCTCCTCGGGCATGAAGCCCAGTTCGAGGAAGGGGCGGATGCCGAGGTCGAGGTAGGCGTCGATCACCTGGTCGACGTAGGTGAAGGAGTGGTGGACGCGGCGGGCGCCGTCGTGGTCGTAGGGCCGGTGGACTCCCATGCCGTCGCTGAGCAGGCCGTGCCCGCGGATGTGACGGAAGCCGATGTCCTGCTGGAGGAGTTTCAGGGAGTCCTGGTAGTCGCGGCGCAGGGCGAGTTCGATGCGGCCGGTGCCGACGCAGTGGCGCCAGGCGTCGGGGAGGCGGCCGGAGGGTTCGGCGGGGACGCGTATCACGCGTACTCCGTTCACGCGTTCTCCTTCTGGAAGCGGTCGTGGGCCCTGTTGTGCAGGTCGACGAGCTGCTGGAGGTTCCTGGCCTTCAGCTCGGCGAGGTAGGCGTCCCACTCGGACATCGGGCGCTGGCCGAGGACGAACTTGAGGGTGTTCTGGATGGCGTGGTCCTTCAGGGGGGTGTCCCAGAGGGTCGCCTGTTCCTGCTCGGCGGACTGCAGGGGGTGTGCGGGTTCGACGGGGAGCTGCTCGCGCCGGGCCATGGCGTCCTGGAACTTCCTCTCGTCGGGGCTGAAGGAGGAGGAGACGAGGTCCCAGCTGCCGCCGTAGGTGAACACCCCGTTGAAGAAGCCGAAGTCCTTCTGGAGGTCCTTCGGGGCGTCCGGGTCGGAGCCCATGAGGCTGATGCCGGGCTTCGGTCGGTAGCGGCCGCCGGACGCGGTGCAGGTGACGCCCGGGACGCCCCACTTGCACAGCCGCTGGCCCTCGTCGGAGTACCAGAGCCAGTCGACGAACTGCATCATCGCCACGAAGGTGTCGGCCTGCAGCGCCTTGCCGGAGATCATGACGCCGTTCTCCAGGCGGGCTCCGCCGAGCACCACGGGGCCCGCCGGGCCGAGGGGCACCGGCACCATGTCGATCCTCGCGCCCCGGACCTGCTTCCGCAGGTTGTAGCGGTAGTTCTGGACCAGTTCCTGCGGGTTGGCGCTGATGACGTAGGACTTCTCGGCGAGCAGCTTCTGCACGGCCTGGTCGTCCTGCTGGGTGAAGCTCTCCGGGTCGAGGAGCTTGTCGGCGACGAGCTTCCTGACGTACTCGACCATCGCGCGGTAGCGGTCGGTGGCGGCGGTGAACACGAACTTCCGCGCCTCGGTGTCGTAGCTGATGTTGTCGTAGCCCCAGCCCGCCTTGACCCCGTACGCCTGGCCGAGGTAGCCGAACAACGCACCGCAGGGGAAGGGGGTGTTGGTGCTCCAGCGGTCGGTCCAGGGGTACTTGCCGGGGTACTCCGCCTTGAGCGCCCTGAGCACGTCGTACACCTCGTCCCAGGTGGTGGGCAGGGCGAGGCCGAGCCGGTCGAGGACGTCGGTGCGCAGCGCCAGGGAGTAGTTGGCCTTGGCCTTCTCGTGCAGGCCCGGCAGCAGGTAGTACTTCCCGTCGGACTGGCGTAGGGAGTCCAGCTCCGGCTCCAGCCTCCACTTGCGCACCTTGTCGCGGAAGTGGGGCATCAGGTGGACGTAGTCGCTGACCGGGACGATCGCGCCGGACGACACGAAGGCGACCTCGGAGGGGTGGTACGTCTTGGGGATGATGAAGGGGGCGTCGCCCGCGCCGATGAGGACGCTGCGCTTCTTCTCGTAGTCGGCGAGCGGGACGTCGAGCGGCTCCAGGGTGATGCCGGTGCGCTCGGTGACCTCCTTCCAGAACAGCCAGTCGCGCTTCATCGGGTAGACGGGGTTGTCGTTGTGCAGCAGCGAGAAGGAGAGCGGCTCGGCGGCCTTGAAGCGCTGTCCGGCGCGGTAGTCCTTCATGGCGCCGCGCCGCTTCTTCGACAGGTCCTTGCTGTCGCCGCCGTCGCCGCCGCCGCAGGCGGTGAGGGTGGTGAGGCCGACGAAGCCGGCTGCGGCGAGGATCTGGCGCCGCGAGAGGTGCCCTGCGTTCTTCACGGAGACTCCCTTGTCGAGTGGGCGCGGGGGTCAGCCTTTGACCGCGCCGAGCATCACGCCCGAGACGAAGTAGCGCTGGACGAACGGGTACACGCAGAGGATCGGCAGGGCGGTGAGGACGATGGTGACCGCCTGGATGTTGGCCCCGACCTGGCTGAGCTGCTCGGTTCCGGCACCCGCGTTGCCGCCTCCGGTGGCGCCCTGGATGAGGTTGCGGAGGTAGACGGTGACGGGCATGAGGTCCGACCGGTCCAGGTAGAGGAAGGCGCTGAACCAGGAGTTCCAGAAGGACACCGAGTAGAAGAGCACCATGGTCGCCACCACCGCCTTGGACAGCGGCAGCACGATCCTGAACAGCACGCCGTAGGTGCTCAGTCCGTCGATCTCGGCGGCCTCCTCCAGTTCGGCCGGCAGGCTCTCGAAGAAGGCCTTCATCACCAGCAGGTTGAAGACGCTGATCGCGTTGGGCAGGGCGATCGCCCACACGCTGTTCTTCAGGCCGAGGCCGGTGACCAGGACGTACTGCGGGATGAGGCCGCCGCTGAAGAACATGGTGAACACCGCGACGCCGACGAGCGCGGTGCGGCCCCTGAGGTGCTTCTTGGACAGGACGTAGGCGTAGCAGGTGGTCAGGACCATGGCGACAGCGGTGGAGACGGCCGTGTAGAACACGGTGTTGCCGTAGTTGCGCCAGAACATCGCGTCCTTCAGCACGATCTCGTACGTGGTGAGGTCGAACCCCTTGGGCCACAGGGCGACTTCGCCCGCCCGGATCTGGCGCTCCCCGCTGAAGGAGCGGGCGACGATGTTGAGGAAGGGGTACAGCGTCACGACCACGACGAGGGTGAGGACCACCCCGTTGACGCCCTGGAAGACCCGGTGGGAGCGGCTCGGTCTCACCACAGGCTCGTCCCGACCGTGCGGCGCGAGAGCTGGTTGGCGGAGGTGATCAGGACCAGGCCGATGACCGCCTCGAACAGGCCGATCGCGGCGGCGTAGCTGAAGCTGTTGGACTCCACGCCGGTGCGGTAGACGTAGGTGGAGATCACGTCGGCGGTCTGGTAGGTCAGCGGGTTGTACAGCAGCAGCACCTTCTCGAAGCCGACGGCCATGAAGGTGCCGATGTTCAGGATCAGCAGCGTGATCATGGTGGGGCGGATGCCGGGCAGGGTGACGTGCCAGATCTGCTGCCAGCGGTTCGCGCCGTCGATGCGGGCGGCCTCGTAGAGGTTGTCGTCGATGGTGGTGAGCGCGGCGAGGTAGAGGATCGTGCCCCAGCCGGCGGTCTGCCAGATCTCCGAGCCGACGTAGATCGTGCGGAACCACTCGGGTTCCTGGATGAACCGGATCGGCTCGTGGCCGAACCAGGCCAGGGCGTGGTTGACCGGCCCGTCGGTGGCCAGCATCTGGAGCGTGATGCCCGCGACGATCACGACCGACAGGAAGTGCGGCAGGTACGACACCGACTGCACGAACCGCTTCAGGGACCGCCGGCGCACCTCGTTCAGCAGCAGCGCCAGCACGATGGGGACCGGGAAGCAGAAGACCAGCGTGAGACCGCCGAGCCAGAGGGTGTTGCGGAAGACCTGCCAGTAGGTGGGGTCGCTGAGGAACATGCGCACATAGCGCAGGCCGACCCAGTCCTCGCCGAGGATCGAGCCGCCGGGCTCGAAGCGGCGGAAGGCGATCACGTTGCCGATCATCGGCAGGTAGCGGAAGACCAGGAAGAACACCAGCGGGAGCACGGCGAGCGAATACAGCTGCCAGTCCCGGCGCAGGGGTCTGCGCGCCTGTGTGGGCATCTGCATGAGCCTCCCTGAAGCGAAAGTTTCGGAGGGGTACCGGCAACTTTGCGGCGAGGTTAGGTGGGGTGGTAAGCGCTGTCAATGGGGCGGGTGGGGTGAGACATTGAGGGTCCGGCGGTCTTGCCGCGCCACCACTGATGCGAAACATTCTGGTGGACATACGCAACGATCGGAGGCTCTGTGCCCGCGTTCGACCTGCCGCTCCCGGAGCTGGAGCGCTTCTGCCCGCTGCCCGACGAGCCCGCCGACTTCGACGCGTTCTGGCACGGCACGCTCCAGGAGGCCTCCGCGGCGCAGGTGCTGGCGCGGGCGCGCCCGGTGGCGACCGGGCTACGGCTCACCGAGACCTGGGACGTGACCTTTCACGGCTTCGCCGGCGACCCGGTGCGGGCGTGGTTCAGCAGACCGGCCGGGGTGCCCGAGCCGCTGCCGGCCGTCGTCGAGTACGCCGGGTACGGGCGCGGCCGCGGCCTTCCGCACGAGCGGCTGACCTGGGTGAACGCCGGGTACGCGCATCTGCTGATGGACAACCGCGGCCAGGGCGACCAGTACGGCAGCGGCGGCGCCACCCCGGACCCGCACGCGGAGGCACCCGGCGGCCCCGGACCGGCCGTGCGGGGCATCGGGGACCCGCGGGACCACCACTACCGGCGGCTCGTCACGGACGCGGTGCGCGCGGTGGCCGCCGTGCGGGCGCTGCCGGGCGTGGACGCCTCCCGGGTGGCGGCCGTCGGCAACAGCCAGGGCGGCGGCCTCGCCCTGGCCGTCGCGGGGCTGGTGCCCGACCTGGCGGCGGTGCTGGTGACCGCGCCCTTCCTGTGCGGCATCCGGCGCGCCCTCGACCTCACCGACGCGCCGCCGTACGGCGAGATCACCGCTTACCTCGCGGTCCACCGGAGCGCCGAGGCGGCCGTCCATCGCACCCTGTCCTACGTCGAGGGTGTCTCCTTCGCCCGCCGCGCCCACGCCCCGGCCCACTTCGGCGTCGGACTGCGCGACACGGTGTGCCCGCCGAGCGGGGCCTACGCCGCCTTCAACCGCTACGGCGAACTGAGCGGCGCGGACCCCCTGAAAGAGATCCGCGCCTATCCGTACAACGGGCACGAGGGCGGCGACGCGGTGCACGTGCGCCGCCAGCTCGACTGGCTGGCGAAGGTGCTGCCGGTCAGCCCACGGCCGGCGTGAACACATGCAGGCCGCCGTCGCGCGGCAGGGTCACACTGCGGATCGCCCTGCCCGCGGGGGCCCGGAACGGCCGGGTGGCGAACACATAGGTGGCCACCGGGTCGCGGCCGGCGCCCGCGACATCGCGGTACGCGGTCCGCGCGACGGTCAGGTCGGCCACGGCCGGCGCCCGGCGTGATGCTCCGCGAGCCGCCGGAGACGGTGCCCTCGGCAGGGGGCGCCGTGACGCCCCCGGGCGTGGTGAAACGGAAGCGGACCGCGGGGCCCGTCCCGCCGTTCAGGGCGAGGGCGCGGACGACGGTCTCGGTGCGCCCGCCGGGCGCGAGGGTGGCGGTCGTCGGGCCGACGCCGAACTGGTACGGCTGCTCGCCCTCGCGGAAGGACGGCGGGGGCTCGGCCTCGCCCCAGGCCGGGTCGGGCGTCGCGGACAGGGCCGCGTTCCGGGGCGGGGCGCGCGGCGGGGTCACCTGGACGGCCGGGGGGGCCAAGCGGGTTGACATCGTTGTCCGTTGGGGCGGTAGAGTCATGCCGAACCCCACTTGTCCAGACCAATCGACAACGTTGTTGCGCAGCCGGCGGCGACACGAGCCACGCACCTCCGGACGGGCGCCCCCTCCCCCCCTCGCGCCCGTCCGGCTCGCGGACCCGGTGACCACGCTTCGGCCACCGGGTCCGCCCGGAGCGCTCGGCTCAGCCGACCCGGCAGGACAGCGCCGCCGCGGTGTCCCCGCCGCCGGTGACGACATAACCGAAGGTCGTGCTCCGCCCCGGGGCGAGCGAGCCGTTCCAGCCCGCGTTGTGGACCATCACGGACTGGCCGGTGTAGGTCGGGGTGCCGTTCCAGAGGCTGTCGACCCTCTGGCCGCTCGGGAGGGTCCAGTCGACCATCCAGCCGAGCATCGGCACGTCACCGGTGTTGGTGACGGTGACCTCGGCCTGGTGGCCGCCGGACCAGCTGCCGGTCGTACGGCGGGTGGCCGAACAGGCGCCGGGCACGGGCTCGGTGGGGCTGCCCGGTTCGTGGATGCCCGTCACCTCGCCGGCGCCGCCGTCGAAGACGACGTCCGAGCAGGAGTAGAAGGTCTCCTGACTGTCGGAGCGCTGCCAGACCATGTAGACGATGTGGCGCCCCGACTTGCCCTCCGGGAGCCTGCCCGTCCAGGAGTAGTCGGCCTCGACCGTGCCAGGGGAGCCGTTCAGCGGCGGGTGGTCGACGGTCAGGAAGGGCTGCTCCTCGACGGCGTCCCAGGTGAGGGTGCGCGTCGGGTCGAAGCCGTCCTTGGTGACGTAGACGCGGAACCAACCAGGGTGCGCCGCCCAGGCGTTGTAGGAGAAGTCGATGGTCGCGCCCGCGGTGAGATGAGTGAGCGGCCAGTCGCCGCGGGGGGTGTCGAAGCCGGTGAAGTTGGGGTTGCCGCCGCTGCACAGCGCGCCGTCGGGCACGAACCCGCGGGTGCGGCCGGCGCCGTCCGAGCGCAGCACGGAGAACCAGTTGTAGAACGGGGTCGTCCCGCTGGTCTGCTGCGCCGCCTTGCAGGCCGGGTTCACCGGCCTGATCTCACCGGTGTCCGTGAGGGCGTCCCGCCAGCACAGGAAGGTGCGGCTGCCGGGTTTCATCGGGGTGCCGTGGGCCTCGGCCCGGCCCCCCGTGGTGACGATCAGCGCGAGGGCGGGGAGCGCGGCGAGGAGGGAGAGGAGCACCAGGGCGAGCGCCGCGGGTCGGGATCGGAGCGGTGAGCGGCCCGCTCCGGCCTTGCTTGCTATAGGCATGACAGTCCTACGTCCCTTCGGTGTGGGGTGTCAGGAACGTTCACTGCGAAGCGGCGGGAGGGAGCGCGCCCTTTTCGGCGGGTTCCGGTCCACCGAGGTGGGAGCGCTCCCACCCACCTTCTGCGGAAGGTAGCGCCGAGTGGTTCGGTTGTAAACGCTTTCGGCCGACCTCCACGGCGAAGGGCCGCACCCCCCGCGAAGGGGATGCGGCCCTGAACCGCCCTGCCGGTCCGCCTACTTGCGGATCAGGCTGCGCAGCACGTACTGCATGATGCCGCCGTTGCGGTAGTAGTCCGCCTCGCCGGGGGTGTCGATGCGGACGACCGCGTCGAACTCCACGCCGGTGTCGGTGGTGACCTTCACCGTGCGGGGCGTACGGCCCTCGTTGAGCTCCTCGACGCCGGTGATGGAGAAGGTCTCCTCGCCGGTCAGGCCGAGGGACTGGGCCGAGGCGCCCTCCGGGAACTGCAGCGGCAGGACGCCCATGCCGATGAGGTTGGAGCGGTGGATGCGCTCGTAGGACTCGGCGACGACGGCCTTGACGCCGAGGAGCGCGGTGCCCTTGGCGGCCCAGTCGCGGGACGAGCCGGAGCCGTACTCCTTGCCGGCCAGGACGACCAGCGGGATGCCGGCGGCCTGGTAGTTCTGCGAGGCGTCGTAGATGAAGGCGACCGGGCCGCCCTCCTGCGTGAAGTCGCGGGTGTAGCCGCCCTCGGTGCCCGGCGCGATCTGGTTGCGCAGGCGGATGTTGGCGAACGTACCGCGGATCATGACCTCGTGGTTGCCGCGGCGCGAGCCGTAGCTGTTGAAGTCGCGGCGCTCGACGCCGTGCTCCGTGAGGTACTTGCCGGCCGGGGTGTCGGCCTTGATCGCACCGGCCGGGGAGATGTGGTCGGTGGTGACCGAGTCGCCCAGCTTGGCCAGCACCCGGGCGCCCGTGATGTCGGAGACCGGGGTGGTCTCCATCGTCATGCCCTCGAAGTACGGGGGCTTGCGGACGTAGGTGGACTGCGGGTCCCACTCGAAGGTGTTGCCGGTCGGGATCGGCAGCGCCTGCCACTGGGCGTCACCGGCGAAGACGTCGGAGTAGGACTTGGAGAACATGTCCTCGCCGATGGCGTTCGCCACGACGTCGTTGACCTCGGCCTCGGACGGCCAGATGTCCTTCAGGAAGACCGGGTTGCCGTCCTGGTCGGTGCCCAGGGCGTCGCGCGTGATGTCCACCTTCATGGAGCCCGCGATGGCGTACGCGACGACCAGCGGCGGGGACGCCAGGTAGTTCATCTTGACGTCGGGGTTGATGCGGCCCTCGAAGTTGCGGTTGCCCGAGAGGACCGAGGTCACGGCCAGGTCGTTGTCGTTGACGGCCTTGGAGACCTCCTCCGGCAGCGGGCCGGAGTTGCCGATGCAGGTGGTGCAGCCGTAGCCGACGAGGTTGAAGCCGACCTTGTCGAGGTACGGGGTCAGGCCCGCCTTGTCGAAGTAGTCGGTGACGACCTTCGAGCCGGGGGCGAGGGTGGTCTTGACCCACGGCTTGCGGGTCAGGCCCTTCTCCACGGCCTTCTTCGCGACGAGCGCGGCGGCGACCATGACGTACGGGTTGGAGGTGTTGGTGCAGGAGGTGATGGCCGCGACCGTCACCGCACCGTGGTCCAGCTCGTAGGTCGTGCCGTCGGGGGCGGTGACGGTGACCGGGTTGGACGGGACGGCGCCGGTGCCCTGGCCGTGCTGCGGCGCGCCGGCGCCGTTCTCCTCGTGGCCGTAGGCCGGGGCGTCGGAGGCCGGGAAGGACTCGGCGCCGGCCTCGTCGACCGGCGAGGTGGCGGCGGCCGGCGTCTGCGCGACGGGGGCGTCGACGTAGTTGAGGACGTCCTTGGCGAACTGCTGGGCGGCCTCGGCGAGGACGATGCGGTCCTGCGGGCGCTTCGGGCCGGCGATCGACGGGACGACGGTGGAGAGGTCGAGCTCCAGCTTCTCGGAGAAGTCCGGCTCGGCCTTCGGGTCCAGCCAGAGGCCCTGCTCCTTGGCGTACGCCTCGACGAGCGCGACCTGCTTGGCGGAACGGCCGGTCAGGCGCAGGTAGTTCAGGGTCTCGTCGTCGATCGGGAAGATCGCGGCGGTGGAGCCGAACTCCGGCGACATGTTGCCGATGGTGGCGCGGTTGGCCAGGGAGGTGGCGGCCACGCCCTCGCCGTAGAACTCGACGAACTTGCCGACGACGCCGTGCTTGCGCAGCATCTCGGTGATCGTGAGGACGAGGTCGGTGGCGGTGGTGCCGGGCCGCAGCTCACCGGTGAGCTTGAAGCCGACGACGCGCGGGATGAGCATGGAGACCGGCTGGCCGAGCATCGCGGCCTCGGCCTCGATGCCGCCGACGCCCCAGCCCAGCACACCGAGGCCGTTGACCATGGTGGTGTGCGAGTCGGTGCCGACCAGGGTGTCGGGGTAGGCCTGGCCGTTCCGGACCATGACCGTGCGGGCCAGGTGCTCGATGTTCACCTGGTGGACGATGCCGGTGCCGGGCGGGACGACCTTGAACTCGTCGAACGCGGTCTGGCCCCAGCGCAGGAACTGGTAGCGCTCCTTGTTGCGGCCGTACTCCAGCTCGACGTTCTGGCCGAAGGCGTCCGGCGTACCGAACTTGTCGGCGATCACGGAGTGGTCGATGACCAGCTCGGCCGGGGCCAGCGGGTTGATCTTGGCCGGGTCGCCGCCGAGCTCCTTGACGGCCTCACGCATGGTGGCGAGGTCGACGACACAGGGCACGCCGGTGAAGTCCTGCATGATCACGCGGGCCGGCGTGAACTGGATCTCCTGCGACGGCTGGGCCTGCGAGTCCCAGGTGCCGAGTGCGCGGATGTGGTCGGCGGTGATGTTCGCGCCGTCCTCGGTGCGGAGGAGGTTCTCCAGCAGGACCTTCAGGCTGTAGGGAAGGCGCGCGGAGCCCTCGACCTTGTCCAGCCGGAAGATCTCGTACGAGTCGTCGCCCACCTGCAGCGTGCTGCGGGCGTCGAAGCTGTTCGCCGACACGACAGTCTCCTTCATTGATGTGCGCGTACCACCGCATCCTGCCGCCACGCCGGCTTGGCCGATCCGCTAAGGTTTGGCTAAGTTAGGTAACCCTTACTCGGCCGGCGGCTGCGGTGCGCCTCGGCAGATATCTCGATGTCGAGATAACTCTAGTACATGGGGGCCGGATGGTCATGCCCCGGCCCGGTGTGGTGCGCGCCCGGGGGCGGGGATGCGTCGCGTGGGGTCCGCGCGGCCTGGCGTTCGCGGGCGCGGTGGGCACCCCGGCGGACTCACGGGGCCGAGTCCAGCCCCCTCGGGGGCGCGGGGAACTGCGCGACCGGCCACGGACGGCCCGCACTCGCGCACGGCGAGGAGAGGCAGGGCACTGGGCGTGCCGCGCGGGGGCGCCGGGCGCCCTGGTGCGGGGCAGCCCCGCTGTGCGCCGGCGCACCCCGTGTGGCGCACACCGGCCCCCTGTGATCTGCTGCCCGGCCATGGACCTCACCGACCCCCACGGCCCCCTGCACAGGGCCCTGCGGCCCTCGCTGCGCGCGCACTACGCACTGCTGGACCCCGAGGAGAAGGAGCAGCCGGAGCGGCTGGCGACCGTGCGGGCGGTGTACGAACACTCCGTCACCCGGGACGGCGTCCCCTACACGGGCATCGCCTTCGACTGCCGTCGCGACCCGGAGCGCGGCGTCGGCGTCATCCTGCACGGCGACCGGGTCGTCCATCTGGGCGGCGCCGAGGTCGCAACCCGGGCGGAGGTGGCCGAGCGGGACGCCGCGGACCCGCGCACCGGGCTGGACGTGGCGCTGATCGGGCACTGGAGCACCGACGCCTTCGACTACGGCGTGATGGAGTGCTCCGACCTCGAACTGCGGGCCGACAAAGCAGGCTGGGGCAGTGTGTCGAACGCCTTCATGGCGGACGTGGAGCCGCTGACCTGGGCCTGCCCGGAGCCGGGGGTGCTGGAACTGCGGCGGCCCGACGGCGAGGTGACGCGCCACCGGTACACCGTGGGGCCGGCCGCACCGGTGCACTCGGCCGAACCGGTGATGTCGGTCACTTTCGCCGACCCGGTCCTCTTCGGCCATCAATACGCGAAGTGGGGGTAACCGAAGAGGCACAGACGTCACGACGACCCTGAACGGGAGGCGGACGTGCCCCTGACGTTCCGTAAGAGTTTCCGGATCCTTCCCGGCGTGCGGCTGAACATCAACCGCCGCTCCTGGTCCATCACCACGGGCGGGCGCAACGGCCCGCGCCACACGCACAGCAGCACCGGACGTCATACGACATCGGTGGATTTGCCCGGACCTTTCGGCTGGCGGCGCACCCGCTCCACCAGGGGCCATTGACGAGGTGTCACCCGCTCGGGCCCCCTGGCGGGCGTCATCTCATATCTGAGATAGCCTCAACCTCATGGCAGACGACTACCTCGTACGCATCGGCAGGCTCATCCGTGACGCCCGGCAGCACCGGGGCTGGACGCAGACGCAGCTCGCCGAGGCGCTCGGAACCAGCCAGAGCGCCGTCAACCGCATCGAGCGCGGCAACCAGAACATCAGCCTTGAGATGATCGCTCGTATCGGCGAAGCCCTCGACAGCGAGATCGTCTCTCTGGGCTACGCGGGCCCCATGCATCTGCGGGTGGTCGGCGGGCGGCGGCTGTCCGGCGCCATCGACGTCAAGACCAGCAAGAACGCCTGTGTCGCCCTGCTGTGCGCCTCGCTGCTCAACAAGGGGCGCACGGTGCTGCGCCGGGTCGCCCGCATCGAGGAGGTCTACCGCCTGCTGGAGGTGCTCAACTCCATCGGCGTCCGCACCCGCTGGATCAACGGCGGCGTGGACCTGGAGATCGTGCCGCCGGCCGGCCTCGACATGGACGCGATCGATGCCGAGGCGGCCGTCCGCACCCGCTCGATCATCATGTTCCTCGGGCCGCTGCTGCACCGCATGGACCGCTTCAAGCTGCCCTACGCCGGCGGCTGCGACCTCGGCACCCGCACCATCGAACCGCACATGATCGCGCTGCGCCGGTTCGGTCTGGACGTGGCGGCGACGGAGGGCCAGTACCACGCGGTGGTGGACCGCTCGGTCCGCCCCGACCGTCCGATCGTGCTGACGGAGCGCGGTGACACGGTGACCGAGAACGCGCTGCTGGCCGCCGCCCGCCACGACGGGGTGACGGTCATCCGCAACGCCTCCTCCAACTACATGGTCCAGGACCTGTGCTTCTTCCTGGAGGCGCTCGGCGTCAAGGTCGAGGGCATCGGCACGACGACCCTCACCGTGCACGGTGTGCCGAACATCGACGTCGACGTGGACTACTCCCCCTCCGAGGACCCGGTCGAGGCGATGAGCCTGCTGGCGGCGGCGGTGGTCACCGAGTCGGAGCTGACGGTCCGCCGGGTGCCCATCGAGTTCCTGGAGATCGAGCTCGCGGTCCTGGAGGAGATGGGCCTCGACCACGACCGCACCCCCGAGTACTTCGCCGACAACGGCCGCACCCGGCTGGTCGACCTCACGGTCCGCCCCTCCAAGCTGGAGGCGCCGATCGACAAGATCCACCCCATGCCCTTCCCGGGGCTGAACATCGACAACGTCCCGTTCTTCGCCGCCATCGCCGCGGTGGCCTCCGGCAAGACCCTCATCCACGACTGGGTCTACGACAACCGCGCCATCTATCTGACGGACCTCAACCGGCTCGGCGGGCGACTGCAGTTGCTCGACCCCCACCGCGTCCTCGTCGAGGGCCCCACCCGCTGGCGCGCCGCCGAGATGATGTGCCCGCCGGCACTGCGTCCCGCGGTCGTCGTCCTCCTGGCGATGATGGCGGCCGACGGCACGTCGGTGCTGCGCAACGTGTACGTCATCAACCGGGGTTACGAGGACCTCGCCGAGCGGCTGAACTCGATCGGGGCGCAGATCGAGATCTTCCGGGACATCTGACGTCCCTGCCACGGCCTACGTCGATGCCGCCGCGCCCTGCCACGGGCTGCGGCGGCATCGCCGTTCCGGTGGCAGGCCCCGCGGCAGGCCCGGCGTGGTGAACCGCCACTGTTCGTGGAGGCCGAGCGCGTGCAGCAGGTCGCTCGCCTCCCGGATCGGCGCGTCGGTGCCCGGGTCGTAGAGCAGGCCGGCGATGTCCCCGCTGTGCGCTGTCTGCAGCCCCAGGGCGTCCGTCTTCTCCGCGATGGCCAGGAGGGTGTCCAACGCCGGTACGGGCAGGTGGCGTTGGTTGAGGAGGGTGCTGGCCGTGGCCACCTCGCCGACGAGGGCGGGGTCCTTGGTGGCGACCGCCTCGCGCAGCAGGGAGCGCAGCCGGGTGAAGGTGCGGATCTCGGACGGCGTGTAGTGCGGCGGCGGGAGCGTCAGGGTGTCGACGCCCCGGCCCGCGAGGTCCGGGCGGGAGCCGAAGCCCAGGACGCGGAGCGTCGGGAGGGCGTGGCCGAAGTCCTCCAGCACCTCGCCCTCGCGTTGGGCGAAGAGGACGGTGGTGTCGGGGAACATCAGCGCGTCGGAGGCCGTTTCGGCCCGGACCGCCATGCGGGCGGTCTCCTCCGTGGGCAGGGAGACCTCCAGCGCGTCCTGGACCGCGTTCACCGCCGCCAGTACGTCGCTCGTCGAGGAGCCGAAGCCGCGGCCCGGGGGGACGTCCCCGGTCAGGGTGAGGTGACCGCCGGCGTCGTCGTCGGTCCCCGCGCACGCCTTCAGCGCCAGGCGTGCGGCCCGTAGCGCCTTCGTCCTGCACGGCGGGGAGACCGTCAGCCTCCCGCCGGGCTCCGGGGTGAAGGTCGCCCTGGTGGTGTGGAGCGTGCAGGGGAGGGTGACCAGGGCCCGCACCAGGCGGCCCTCATGGGGGAAGGCGCCCTGGAGGATCTCGCCGTGGTGCACCGGCGCCCACCCCCGCCCGACACGCCGTACGGCGTCCCCTGCCATGCCGTTCACCTCCTCCTGTGCCACCAGAGCGGAAGTATGCGGCCCCCGGAGGGTGCACTCAGCACCACCCCGGCCGGGGTGCCACGCCCCGTGTGCACGCCGGGTGCGGTGCGTAGCTTCGTGGCCGGGGACGGGAGGCGTCCCGCGCCGACGGCGGAGGAACGGGAATGTCACGACACCGCGTGGTTCGGGGGGCGGGCGCTGCTGGACGTCCTGAAGGACACCGGCCAGGTCGCGGCCGGCGTGGACCACGTCTTCGGGACCACGGCCCTGACGACGGGTTTCGGCACGACGCTTCTCGCCTCGGTCGGCGGGGCCTTCCTGGCCGTACGGCGGGCCACCCGCTCGCCGGTCGGCCGCCCGGGCGGCCGCGGACGCGGGGCCGGCTGGTGGCGGCGGCGGTGCCGGCGGTCGCGGGCATCGGCCTGCTGGCGGCGACCGGCACCTTCGAGCCGGACGACCCGCTGCTGATGGCCCCCGCGGGCTACGGCGCGATCCTGCTGTCGGTCGGCCTCGGCACGGCGGCGCCGACGCTGCTCGGGTTCCTGACGGCTCCGGTGCGCGGCACACTGGCGGGGACGGCCCTGTGGCAGGGCGCGGACCGGCAGTCGGGCGTCCTGCTGCCGCTGGTGTCCTTCGTGGGCATGGCGGCCGGCACGCTCTCCCTCCAGACGGTCGCGTCGGACACCCTGCGGGCGGCCGGGGGGTCGCGGACCGTGGACGACAAGAACATCGAGACCCTGAACCTGGTGGTCGTCGGGATCATCGTGGTGTTCGCCTGCGTGATGCTCGTCAACGGCCTGTACGCGGCCACGTCCGAGCGCGTCCGGGAGTTCGGGCAGCTGCGGCTGGCCGGGGCGACACCGCGGCAGGTGCTGCTGACGGTGTTCGCGGAGGGCCTCGCGCTGACCGTGCTCGGCGTGGTCCTCGGCATCGGCGCGGCGCTCACCGGCGTCGTCGCCTACAGCCGGGCCCGCACCGGGGACGCGGTGCCGGAGCTGAGCCCCGCGCTGTGGCTCGTGATCGCCTCGGTCGCGGCCGCGTCCACGCTGGTCACGACGCTGGGGACGGCCCGCCATGTGCTGCGGGTGCCCGCCGTGGAGGCGGCTTCGGCCGGGGCGTGAGCACGGGGCGCGTCAGAAGGGCCGGCGGGGCGGGCCGCGGCCCTGCCACGGCCCGCCGTCACCGGGCGCGTGCCCCGGCGCCGGTGAGCACCTCCGCCACCGGACCGGCACCCGGCCGCTTGAGGTGGTTCAGCCCTGTACGAGCGTGACCTCCTGCTGCCGCGCCGCGTGGAAGCGGGGCATGGGCAGCCCGGCCGACGGGTCGAGTTCCATCACCGTGGCCTCGACCAGGGCGGCGCCGGGCTCCAGGGTGGCGTAGGAGGGCCGGCCGCTGTTCTCCCAGCGGTGCTCGGCCCCGTCGCACAGGGCGGCCGTGCCGCCGATGCCGTGCCGGACCGAGGGGCGGCCCTGGCCGATCGAGGAGCTGACGAACACCGGGCCCGTGCCGCCGGTGCAGCGGTAGGTGCCGGTGAGGGTGACCGTGCCGTCGGGCGCGATCCGGCCGGTCGGGTCGACGGTGACCGACTCGTAGGAGTCGGCCGTCGCGGACCCGGCGGGCACGGCCAGCAGCAGGGCGGCGCCTGCCGCGATGCCGAGGCGGGAGCGGTACTTCATGGGGAAACCTCCTGGTTCGGGGGGTTCCACTGGTACCGGGCGGCCGGGCCGTGGGCGTTGACCGTCACCCCTTCGTCGGCGTGTTACGGCAGCACGGCGAACCCGTCCAGCTCCACCCGGGCCGTCTCGTCCCACAGCCGTACGACCTGCACCACGGCCATCGCCGGATAGTCCCGCCCGGCCAGCCGCCGCCACACCCGCCCCAGTTCGGCGGCGCAGGACCGGTACTCGGCGACATCGGTGGCGTAGACGGTGACCCGGGCGAGGTCGGCCGGGGTGCCGCCCGCCGCCGCGAGGGCGGTGAGCAGATTGCCCAACGCCTTCTCGAACTGCTCGGGCAGCGTCTCCCCCGTCACCTTGCCGTCGCCGTCCAGGGCGGTCTGCCCGGCGAGGAACACCACCCGGGACCCGGTGGCGACGACGGCGTGCGAGAAACCGGTGGGCGGCGCCAGCCCGGCCGGATTGACCCGCTCGGGAGGCACACGCTCGAGGCCGCCTCGCTCAGGAGTCACTCGACGGTCCCTTCATGTTCGTCCGGTACGTCTCCTTGGCGATGATCCCGCGCTGCACCTCGCTGGCCCCCTCGTAGATCCGGGGGGCGCGGACCTCGCGGTAGAGGTGCTCCAGCAGATGGCCGCGGCGCAGCGCGCGGGCCCCGTGGAGCTGGACCGCGGCGTCGACGACGTACTGCGCGGTCTCGGTGGCGAGCAGCTTCGCCATCGCCGCGCGCCGCGGGACGTCCGGGTCGCCGCGGTCGTACGCCGAGGCCGCCGCGTACACCATCAGACGGGCCGCCTCCGTGCGCAGCGCCATCTCGGCGATCTGGTGGGCGACCGTCTGGAGGCCGCTCAACGGCCCGCCGAAGGCTTCCCGTTCGGCGGTGTGCGCGAGGCTGGCGTCGAGGGCGGCCTGGGCCATGCCGACGGCGAAGGCCCCGACGCTGGGCCGGAAGAGGGTGAGGGTGCCGAGGGCGACCCGCAGTCCGTGTCCCTCCTCGCCGAGGACGTCGTCGGCGGTGACCGGTACGGCGTCGAAGGCCAGGGCCCCGATGGGGTGCGGGGAGAGCATCTCCAGGCCGGTGCCGGTGAGTCCGGGGCGGTCGGCGGGGACGAGGAAGGCGGTCACGCCGTGCGGGCCGGGCGCGGTGCGGGCGAAGACGGTGTAGAAGTCGGCCTCGGGGGCGTTGGAGATCCAGCGTTTGTCGCCGGTGAGCCGCCAGTGACCGGGGCCGTCGGGCTCGGCGGCGAGCGCGAGCGCGGCGGCGTCGGAGCCCGCGCCGGGTTCGGTCAGCGCGAAGGCGGCCACCACGGACCCGTCGGCGACCTTCGGCAGCCAGCGCTCCCGCTGGGCCGGCGTGCCGTGCGCGTGCACCGGATGGGCGCCCAGACCTTGCAGGGCCAGCGCGGTCTCCGCCTCCGTGCAGGCGTAGGCGAGGGACTCGCGCATCAGGCACAGGTCCAGGGCGCCGGAGGTGAACAGGCGCTCCAGCAGTCCGAGTCGGCCGAGTTCGGCGATGAGCGGGCGGTTGACGTGCCCCTCCTCGCCCTTGTCGGCGAGCGGGCGCAGCCGTTCCTCCGCCAGGGTGCGCACCTCCGCACACCAGGCGGTCTGTGCCGGTTCGAGCGAGAATGCGGTCATCGCCGGTCCCCTCTGCCAGGCCTGCCACCGACCATATCGCGCTCCCTTGACTGCCGTCACCAAGGCGATACGCTCCAGGCGCGAGCCCACTCCACCAAGGGGGCGCCATGCACAAGTCGGCCCACGTCGACACCTTCGCGCGCGACCACCTCCCGCCGCGCGAGCAGTGGCCCGAACTGCTCTTCGACCTGCCGGAGCTGCACTACCCCGAACGGCTGAACTGCGCGGCGGAACTGCTGCACGGCCCGCCCGGCGACCGCCCGGCGTTCCACACCCCGGACGGGACCTGGACCTACGGCGAGCTGCGCGCCCGGGTCGACCGGATCGCGCATGTCCTCACCGGCGAGCTGGGGGTCGTCCCCGGCAACCGGGTGATGCTGCGCGGCCCCACCACCCCCTGGCTCGCGGCCTGCTGGCTGGCGGTGCTGAAGGCGGGCGCGGTCGCCGTGACGGTCCTCGCCCAGCAGCGCCCGCAGGAGCTGCGCACGATGGGTGAGATCGCCCGCGTGCAGCACGCCCTGTGCGACATCCGGTCGGTCGACGACCTCGCCAAGGCGGAGATACCGGGGCTGCGCATCACCACGTACGGCGGCGACGGCCCGGACGACCTGCTGCGCAGACCCGCGCCGGACACGCCGTACCGGGCCGTGGACACCGCGGCCGACGACGTGGCGCTGATCGCGTTCACCTCGGGCACCACGGGTCGCCCGAAAGGGTGCGTCCACTTCCACCGCGATGTGCTGGCGATCGCCGACACCTTCTCCGAGCATGTGGTGCAACCACACCAGGACGATGTGTTCGCGGGCAGTCCCCCGCTCGGCTTCACCTTCGGCCTCGGCGGGCTCGTGGTGTTCCCGCTGCGCGCGGGGGCCTCCGCCCTGCTGCTCGAACAGTCCGGGCCCCGCCAGTTGCCGCCCGCGATCGCCGAGCACGGGGTCTCGGTGCTGTTCACCGCGCCGACCGCCTACCGGGCGATGCTCGCCGAGGCCGAAGGTCACGACCTGGGCTCTCTGCGCCGCTGCGTGTCCGCCGGGGAGAACCTCCCGGAGGCCACCTGGCACGCCTGGCACGAGCGGACCGGCCTGCGGATCGTCAACGGCATCGGCGCCACCGAACTGCTGCACATCTTCATCTCCGCCGCCGACGACGCCGCCCGCCCCGGCCGCACCGGCGTCCCCGTGCCCGGCTGGCACGCGCGCGTGCAGGACGAGAACGGCGACCCGGTCCCCGACGGCGAACCCGGACTGCTCGCCGTGCGCGGGCCGATCGGCTGCCGCTATCTCGCCGACCCCCGCCAGAGCGTCTATGTGCGCGACGGCTGGAACGTCACCGGCGACACCTATGTCCGCGAACCCGACGGCTGGTTCCGGTACGTGGCCCGCGCCGACGACATGATCATCTCGGCCGGGTACAACATCGCCGGCCCGGAGGTCGAGGACGCGCTGCTGCGGCACCCGGACGTCGTCGAGGCGGCGGTGGTGGGCCGGCCCGACGAGGACCGCGGCCAGGTCGTCGTCGCCTTCGCCGTCCTGCGCGAGGGCGCGCCCCGGGACCCGGAGGCCCTGCGCACGTTCGTCAAGCGGGAGCTGGCGCCGTACAAGTGCCCGCGCGAGATCCAGTTCCTGGACGCCCTGCCGCGCACCGCGACCGGCAAGCTCCAGCGCTTCCGCCTGCGCACCGAGGACGGCCGGCAGTGACACCGACGACCTAAGATGATCAATGTGTCCGACCAGCATGCTCCACGGTCTTTGATCGTCACGCTCTACGGCGCGTACGGCCGTCGCTTCCCCGGCCCGGTGCCCGTCGCCGAGCTGATCCGGCTGCTCGCCGCGGTGGGCGTGGACGCGCCCTCGGTCCGCTCGTCGGTGTCCCGGCTCAAACGCCGCGGCCTGCTGGTGCCGGCCCGCACGGCGGAGGGCGCGGCGGGCTACGAACTCTCCCCCGATGCCCGGCAGTTGCTGCGGGACGGTGACCGCCGGGTGTACGCCACCACGCCGCCCGAGGACGAGGGCTGGGTCCTCGCCGTGTTCTCGGTGCCGGAGTCGGAGCGGCAGAAACGGCATGTGCTGCGCTCCCGGCTGGCCGGGCTCGGCTTCGGCACGGCCGCGCCGGGCGTGTGGATCGCCCCCGCCCGGTGGTACGAGGAGACCCGGCACACGCTCCAGCGGCTGCGCCTGGACCCCTACGTCGACTTCTTCCGCGGCGAGCACCTCGGCTTCGCGCCGACCGCCGAGGCGGTCGCCCGCTGGTGGGACCTGGCCGCGATCGCCAAGGCGCACGAGGCGTTCCTCGACCGGCACGCGTGCGTGCTGGACGAGTGGGAGCGGCGCGCGGACACCCCGCCCGAGGAGGCGTACCGCGACTACCTCCTCGCGCTGGACTCCTGGCGCCACCTGCCGTACACCGACCCCGGGCTGCCCGCCCGCCTGCTGCCCGCCGACTGGCCGGGCTCCCGCTCGGCGGCCGTGTTCCGCGCGCTGCACGAGCGGCTGCGGGAGGCGGGCGCCGAGTTCGCGGGAGTGCGGTAGCGGTCGACAACGCTCCTGATCGATACAGCTAGAGGCTCAGCCGGGGTCTGGGGGCGTCGGTGCGGCCGGTGTTGGGCCGGCGGCTGCCCGCCTTGTAGGGGTCGGGCCAGGCCACGCCGGGGCCGTCGTAGCCCTGCTCGGCGGCCGCGTGGAGCGTCCAGTGCGGGTCGTAGAGGTGCGGCCGGGCGAGCGCGCACAGATCGGTACGGCCCGCCAGGATAAGGGAGTTGACGTCGTCCCAGGAGGAGATCGCGCCGACCGCGATGACCGGCACCCGCGCCTCGTGCCGGATGCGGTCGGCGAACGGCGTCTGGTAGGACCTCCCGAACTCCGGCCGCTCCTCGGCCACGACCTGCCCGGTCGACACGTCGATCGCGTCGGCCCCGTGCGCGGCGAACGCCCGCGCGATCCGCACCGCGTCCTCGGCGGTGTTGCCGCCCTGCGCCCAGTCGGTCGCCGAGATCCGCACGGTCAGCGGCTTCTCCTCCGGCCACACCCGGCGTACGGCGTCGAAGACCTCCAGCGGGAAGCGCAGCCGCCGCTCCGGCGAGCCGCCGTAGGCGTCGGTGCGCAGGTTGGTCAGGGGGGAGAGGAAGCCGGAGAGCAGATAGCCGTGCGCGCAGTGCAGTTCGAGCAGGTCGAAGCCGGCGCGCGCGGCCCGCAGCGCGGCGGCCGTGAACTGCTCGCGCAGATCCGTCAGTTGGGCGCGGGAGAGCTCACGCGGGGTCTGGCTGCCCGGCTTGTACGGCAGCGGGGACGCGGCCACCAGCGGCCAGTTGCCCTCGGGCAGCGGCTCGTCCAGGCCCTCCCACATCAGCCGGGTCGAGCCCTTGCGGCCGGAGTGGCCGAGCTGGACGCCGATCGCGGTGCCGGGCGCCCGGGTGTGCACGAAGTCGACGATCCGCTTCCATGCCTCCGCCTGCCTGCCGTTGTACAGGCCCGCGCAGCCCGGAGTGATCCGGCCCTCCTCGCTGACGCACACCATCTCGGTCATCACCAGCCCGGCCCCGCCCAGCGCCCGCGCGCCGAGGTGCACGAGGTGGAAGTCGCCGGGTACGCCGTCCTCGGCCGAGTACATGTCCATCGGCGAGACGACCACCCGGTTGCGCAGGGTCAGCCCGCGCAGCCGGAACGGGGTGAACATCGGGGGCGTGCCCGGCGGGCAGCCGAACTCGCGCTCCACGGCCTCGGTGAAGTGGGCGTCGCGCAGCCTGAGGTTGTCGTGGGTGACGCGGCGGCTGCGGGTGAGCAGGTTGAACGCGAACTGGCGGGGCGGCTGGTCCAGGTGGAGCGCGAGGTTCTCGAACCACTCCAGACTGGCCCGGGCGGCCCGCTGCGTCGACGCCACGACGGGCCTGCGCTCCGCCTCGTACGCCGCTAGGGCCTCCGGCAGGCCGGGCTGCTCCTTGAGACACGCCGCCAGGGCGAGGGCGTCCTCGACCGCGAGCTTGGTGCCCGAGCCGATGGAGAAGTGGGCCGTGTGGGCGGCGTCCCCGAGCAGGACCAGGTTGCCGTGGGACCAGCGCTCGTTGACGACCGTACGGAACGTCGTCCAGGCGGAGTTGTTGGAGTGCAGGGGCCTTCCGCCGAGCGCGTCGGAGAAGATCTTGGCGCACACCTCGATCGACTCGGCCGCATCCCGCTCGTCGAACCCGGCCGCGCGCCAGACCTCCTCGCGCATCTCGACGATCACCGTGGAGGCGTCGTCGGCGTAGGGGTAGCCGTGCAGCTGCATCACGCCGTGTTCGGTCTCGGCGATCTCGAAGCGGAAGGCGGTGAACGGGAAGTCGGCCGCCAGCCAGATGTAGCGGCAGTGGTGGGTCTCGACGGCGGGGCGGAAGGTCTCGGCGTAGGTCTCCCGGGTGGTGCTGTTGACTCCGTCGGCCGCGATGACGAGGTCGTGGGTGCGCATGAGCTCCGCGGGGTGGGGGGCCTCGGTGCGGAAGTTCAGGGTGACCCCGAGGCCGCGGCACCTCTCGTGGAGGATCTGCAGGAGGCGCTTGCGGCCGAGGGCCGCGAATCCGTGGCCGCCGGAGGTGTGGCGGCTGCCTCGGTGGACTATGTCGATGTCGTCCCAGCGGACGAAATGCCGCTGGAGGGCGTCGTGGACGACCGGGTCAGCGTGTTCGATGCCGCCGAGGGTCTCGTCGGAGAGGACGACTCCGAAGCCGAAGGTGTCGTCCGGGGCGTTGCGTTCCCAGAGGGTGATCTCGCGGGTGGGGTCGAGGCGTTTGAGGAGGGCCGCCGCGTAGAGGCCGCCTGGGCCGCCGCCGACGATCGCGATGCGCGGGGGCTCGTTCCGCCTCGCCGGCGGCTGCTGGTTCGTCGTGGCCGGTCGCGCGGTTCCCCGCGCCCCCAGGGGACCCATGTCAGCGTCCCTTCCATTTCGGGGGGCGCTTCTCGGTGAACGCCGCGTGGAACTCGGCGTAGTCCTCGCCGTTCATCAGCAGGGCCTGGGTGGAGGCGTCCATCTCCACGGCCGCCGCCATCGGCATGTCCAGCTCTGCCGTGAGGAGTGCCTTCGTCTGGGCGTACGCCAGGGCCGGGCCCTCGGCCAGGTGGCGGGCCAGGGCCAGGGCTCGCTCGCCGGCGCGGCCCTCCTCAGTGAGTTCGCTGATGAGGCCGATGCGCTCCGCCTCCGGTGCCCTCACCGGCTCGCCCAGCATCAGCAGGCGCGTGGCGTGGCCCAGGCCGACCACCCGGGGCAGCAGGTACGCCGCGCCCATGTCGCCGCCGGACAGGCCGACGCGGGTGAAGAGGAAGGCGAAGCGGGCGGAGGGGTCGGCGATCCGGAAGTCCGCCGCCAGCGCGAGGACCGCTCCCGCGCCCGCGGCCACGCCGTGCACGGCGGCGATCACCGGGAAGGGTGCCTCGCGGATCGCCCGGACCACCTGGCCCGTCATGCGGTTGAAGTCGAGGAGCTGGGCGGTGTCCATCGACAGGGTCGCCCCGATGATCTCGTCGACGTCGCCGCCGGAGCAGAACCCGCGGCCCTCGCCGGCCAGGACGAGGGCCCGTACGGCCCGTTCCCGGGACAGCTCGGCGAGCAGGTCGCGCAGGTCGGCGTAGGCGCCGAAGGTGAGCGCGTTGAGCTTGGCGGGGCGGGCGAGGGTGACGGTGGCGACGCCGTCGGTGACGTCGAGGCGCAGATGGCGCCAGTCGGCGGTGGGGGCGGCGGAGCCGGTGAAGGGACTCATGGGGTGCGGCCTCCTCGGGCGGGCACTGCCTCACTGAGCTCTGTCCCCCGAAGTTATCACCGGTTCGTGACTGCCGTCACGACAGCGCGACAACCCGTGGTCCGTGTCCGTCACATCCGTCACCGGCGCTGCCCGGGTCCTCAACGGCGTCGTAACAACGGCAGGGGCCGCGCGAGGCGGGGCGCCGCCGTGGGTAGGCCGCCGGCAGCGGGGCCGAGGGTCCCCGTCGCGACGCCCGTCGTGCGACTGCGCCGGGGGCGCCGTACCATTCCTAAGGTTGAAAGCAGGACAGCCTGATGATCACGGTCGGGACCCCCTGCGCCATGAACGGACTCACCTTGCACGAACCCCCCGCCTCCCCCGCCTCCTGGCGTATCGCGCTGCCGCACTCCACCGCGGCCGTGCCGGTGGCGCGTGCGCTGGTCCGGTCGGCGCTGACCGAGGGGGAGCACGGCGCGGACTGCGACACGGCGGAGCTGCTGACCGCGGAGCTGGTGGCGAACGCCGTGGAGCACACCGCCGGGCCCGCCCCCATAGAGCTGGTCGTGCGGCTGGGGCCGGCCGGCTGCCAGGTCGAGGTGCACGACCCCGACCCGGCACCGCCCGGCGATCTGGTGCACGCCGCGGACCAGGTGCCCGACGTGTGGCAGGAGGGCGGACGCGGCCTGCTGCTGATCCGCGCCCTGAGCTCGTCCTGCGGGCACCGCCCCACCGAGTCCGGCAAGGCGGTGTGGTTCAGACTGCCTGCGGTACCGCCTCAGCGGCGTCCTGGGCCGGCCGAGTGACCGGCATCGTCAGGCGCGAGTTGCGGCGGCCGTAGCCGAGGTAGATCAGCAGGCCGACGGCGAGGAACACGGCGAACTGCAGCCAGGTCTGCCAGCCGGTCTCGTACATCAGGTACAGACAGAACCCCACGCCGAGCACCGGCACCACCGGGAACAGCGGCACGCGGAAGGTGCGCGGCAGCTCCGGCTCGCTGCGGCGCAGGGCGATCACCGCGATGTTGACGACGGCCATGATGGCGAGCGTGCCGATGGTGCACAGGTTCATCACCGCGTCCAGGGAGGCGAAGGCCGCCGGGACCGCGAAGACGACCGCGACGATCACCGTGCCGGCGACCGGTGTGGCGGTGCGCGGCGAGACCTTCTCGAAGACGGCCGGGATGAGGCCGTCGCGGGACATGGACAGCAGGATGCGGGTCTGGCCGTACATCACGGCGAGCACCACCGAGGCGATGGCGACGACCGCGCCGAAGGCGACGATCCCGCCGCCGACCGTGGAGCCGGTGACCTGGTTGACGACGTACGACAGCGCGGCGGGGCGGCCGCCGACCTCGTCGGCGCCGACGGCTCCGATCGCGGCGAGCGCGACGGCGCAGTACAGCAGGGTGACGACGCCCATGCAGACGAGGATCGCGACGGGCACGTCCCGGCGCGGGTTCTTGGCCTCCTCGCCGGTGGTGGTGATGGCGTCGAAGCCGATGTAGGAGAAGAAGGCGGCGGTGGTGCCGGCGCCGATGCCGCCGAGGCCGGCCGGGGTGAAGGGGCTGAGGTTGCCGTCCTTGAAGGCGCTGTAGCCGATCGCGCAGAACGCGAGCAGGATGGCGAGCTTCAGCACGGCCATGGCGGCGGTCGCCCGGGCGCTCTCGCGCACACCGCGCACCAGCAGCACGCACGCCATGGCGATCACCAGCACCGCGGGGAGGTTGGCGATGCCGCCCTCGCCGGGCCCGGCGGACAGCGCGGCGGGCAGCTGTACGCCGAGGACGCTGTCGAGGAGTTCGTTGACGTACTGGCTCCAGCCGACGGCGACGGCCGAGATCGAGACGCCGTACTCCAGGAGCAGGCACCAGCCGATCAGGAAGGCGGTGGTCTCGCCGAGGCCGGCGTAGGCGAAGGAGTACGAGGAGCCGGAGACCGGGATGGCGCCGGCCAGCTCGGCGAACGCGAACGCGGTGAACACGCAGGTGATCGCGGCGAGGACGAAGGAGACGACGACCGCGGGTCCGGCCTGGGCGACCGAGTCGGACAGGCCGACGAAGATGCCGGTGCCGACGATCGCGCCGACGCCGAAGCAGATCAGCTGGAACAGGCCCATCGTGCGGCGCAGGCCGTGGCCCTCGCGGTCGGCGCCGGATTCGGCGACCAGCAGGGCGGGGGATTTGATGCGGGGCATTGCGGGTGGTGCTCGTTTCTGGGGACGGGGTGCGCCCGGGTGGGGCGCGCGACGGCCGCGGAAGGGGTGGCTCCGGGCCGCCGGACAGCATAAGGCCTGTTCAGGCGGTAGACGCGCGTTGGTTGCCTCAGGCCAGCGTCGCCACGAGGACGGCCTTGATGGTGTGCAGACGGTTCTCGGCCTCGTCGAAGACGACCGAGTGCGCGGACTCGAAGACCTCGTCGGTGACCTCCAGCGAGTCCAGGCCGTAGGTCTCGAAGATCTCCTGGCCCACCTTGGTGCCCAGGTCGTGGAAGGCCGGCAGGCAGTGCAGGAACTTCACGCCGGGGTTGCCGGTGGCGCGCAGCACGTCCATCGTCACGGCGTACGGGGCGAGGGCGGCGATGCGCTCCTCCCAGACGCCCTTGGGCTCGCCCATGGAGACCCAGACGTCGGTGGCGACGAAGTCGGCGCCCCGCACACCCTCCTCCAGGGACTCGGTGAGGGTGATCCGGGCCCCGCTGGAGGCGGCCAGCTCGTGCGCCCGGTCGACGATCTCCCGGGCCGGCCAGTACGACTTCGGCGCGACGATCCGTACGTCCATGCCGAGCAGGGCGCCGGTGACCAGGTAGGAGTTGCCCATGTTGAAGCGGGCGTCGCCGAGGTAGGCGAAGGCGATCCGGTCGAGGGGCTTGCTGCTGTGCTCGGTCATGGTGAGCACGTCGGCGAGCATCTGGGTGGGGTGCCAGTCGTCGGTGAGGCCGTTGTAGACGGGCACGCCCGCGTGGGCCGCCAGCTCCTCGACCTTGGCCTGGCTGTCGCCGCGGTACTCGATGCCGTCGAACATCCGGCCGAGGACCCGGGCGGTGTCCTTCACCGACTCCTTGTGCCGGATCTGCGAGCCGGACGGGTCGAGGTAGGTGGTGGAGGCGCCCTGGTCGGCGGCGGCGACCTCGAACGCGCAGCGGGTGCGCGTCGAGGTCTTCTCGAAGATCAGCGCGATGTTCCTGCCGGTGAGGTACCGCTGTTCCGTCCCGGCCTTCTTGGCGGCCTTCAGCTCCGCGGCCAGCTCGACGAGACCGCGGAACTCCTCCGCGGTGAGGTCCAGCTCCTTGAGGAAGTGGCGGCCGGCGAGGGCGGTCGGGACAGTCGCCATGGGGCGCTCCAGGGACGTGGGACGGGAACAGAGACGATGTAACTCTATACGAAGCTCAGAATTTCTATACGGCGTCTCGTTCCACGGGACAGCTCATACAGCGCGGCCCGCCCCGGCCCCGGCCCAGCTCGCTGCCCGGGATCTCGATGACCTCGACGCCCTGCTTGCGCAGATGCGTGTTGGTGGTGGAGTTGCGCTCGTAGGCGACGACCACGCCCGGCTCGACGGCGAGGACGTTGCAGCCGTCGTCCCACTGCTCGCGCTCGGCGGCGTGCACGTCCTGGGTGGCGGTGAGGACCCGGATCTCGCTCAGCCCGAGCGCGGCGGCGATCGCGCGGTGCATGTGCTCGGGCGGATGGTCGGTGACCTTCAGCTCCCTCTCGCCGGCGCCCGGTTCGATGGTGTAGGAGCGGAGCATGCCGAGGCCGGCGTACTGGGTGAAGACATCGCCGTCGACCATGGTCATCACGGTGTCGAGGTGCATCAGGGCGCGCCGCTTGGGCATGTCGAGCGCCACGATCGTCTGCGCCGACCCGGCCGCGAACAGCTTGTGCGCGAGCATCTCGACGGCCTGGGGGGTGGTGCGCTCGCTCATGCCGATCAGGACGGCGCCGTTGCCGATCACCAGCACGTCGCCGCCCTCGATGGTGGAGGGGTAGTCGGCCTGCCCCTCGGACCAGATGTGGAACGGCTCGTCGCGGAAGAGCGGGTGGTGCCGGTAGATGGCCTCGAAGTGCACGGTCTCGCGCTGCCGGGCGGGCCAGCGCATGGCGTTGATGGAGACGCCGTCGTAGATCCAGGCGGAGGTGTCGCGGGTGAAGAGGTGGTTGGGCAGCGGGCGCAGCAGGAAGTCGTCGAGGTCCATCACATGGAAGCGGACCGAGGTGGGCTCGGTGTGCCCTTCCAGGAACTCGCGTTTGGTCATGCCGCCGACCAGCGCCTCGGCCAGTTCCCGGGCGGGCATCGCCTCGAAGGCGGCGCGCAGGTGGCCGGTGGCCAGTGGCCCGTACTCCTTCTCGTCGAAGACCTGGTCCAGGACGAGCGCTCGGGCCGCCGGGATCTCCAGGGCCTCGGTGAGCAGGTCGCCGAAGAGGTGCACGGCGACCCCGCGGTCGCGCAGCACGTCGGCGAACCCGTCGTGCTCGGCACGCGCCCGGCGCACCCAGAGCACGTCGTCGAAGAGCAGGGCGTCCTTGTTGCTGGGGGTGAGCCTTTTGAGCTCGAGATCCGGCCGGTGCAGGATGACGCGGCGCAGCCGCCCGGCCTCGGAGTCGACTTGGAATCCCATGCCTCCATCCTGACCATCGGCGACCGGCTTCACCCCCTTCTCGCCCGTTTCCGGCCACGCTTGTTTTCATCGCCTTGACGATAAGAGAGCTCCCCCCTTATCGTCTTCATGACGAGAACAGAGGAGGGGCTCTCCATGGCCGACATCACCCGGCGCCTCGGCATGCGCCATCTGCGGGGCGCACCCACGGCGCACATCCGCCACCACCGTTCGGGGCGCCTGGTGCACGACGGGCCCGGGCTGAGCTTCTGGTTCCGGCCGCTGACCGCGGCCCTGTCCGAGGTCCCGGTCGACGACCGCGAGCTGGCGATGACCTTCCACGCCCGCACCTCCGACTTCCAGGACGTCGCCGTCCAGGCGACCGTCACCTTCCGGATCGCCGACCCGGCGCTGGCCGCCGCCCGCCTGGACTTCTCCATCGACCCGGACACCGGCGTCTGGCGCGGCACACCGCTGGAGCAGCTCGGCACCCTGCTGACGGAGACGGCCCAGCAGCACGCGCTGGACGTGCTGGCCCGTACGCCGCTGTCGTCGGCCCTCGTCGACGGAGTGGCCGCGGTCCGTGAACGGGTCGCGGCCGGCCTCGCCGTCGAGCCCCGGCTGCCTGCCACCGGCATCGAGATCGTGGCCGTCCGCGTCATGGCCGTGCGCCCGGAGCCCGAGGTCGAGCGGGCCCTGCGCACCCCGGCCCGCGAGCAGATCCAGCAGGAGGCCGACCGCGCGACCTACGAACGCCGGGCCGTGGCCGTCGAACGCGAGCGCACCATCGCCGAGAACGAGCTGGCCAGCAAGATCGAGCTGGCCCGCCGCGAGGAGCAGCTGGTCGAGCAGCGAGGCACCAACGCCCGCCGCGAGGCCGAGGAGAACGCGGCCGCGGACGCCGTACGGGCCCGGGCGGAGGCCGCCCGCACGGTGAAGCTCGCCGAGGCGGAGGCGGAACGCTCGCTGAAGCTGGCGGACGCGGAGGCGGCGCGCTCGGTGAAGCTCGCCGAGGCGGAGGCCGCCCGGTCCCAGAAGCTGGCCGCGGCGGAGGCGGAGCGCGCGGTACGGCTGGCCCGTGCCGAGGCGGAGGCGGCCCGCGAGGTCGGCGAGGCCCGGGCCCAGGCGCAGGCGGCCTGGCTGCGGGTGCACGCCGACGCCGGGGTGGACGGCACGACGACCCTGCACGCCCTCACCGGCACCCGGCTCGCCGAGAACCTGCCGCACATCGACAGCGTCACGATCACGCCGGACGTGCTCACCGGCCTGCTCGCCAGGCTGGGCGTCCAGGAGCGGACATGAGCCTCGCGCCCCGGGCGGTCCTGGTCCACCGCACCACCGAGTACGAGGAACTCGTCGCCCGGCACGGCACCCACGGCCAGGCCGCCTTCTTCCTCGCCTCGCGCGGCCGGGACCTCGAGGAGGTCGCCGCACGTCACCGTCGTACGCACCGGGCCCTGGCGCAGGTGACGGCCGCGATCCCGCCGGCCTGGCGGCAGGCGCGGGTGGAACGGGCCGACCTGGACCGCTTCCTGTTCGCGCCGGAGGACGTCGTGGTCGTCGTCGGCCAGGACGGACTGGTCGCGAACGTCGCCAAGTACCTCGCCGGACAGCCGGTGATCGGCATCGACACCGACCCCGGCCGCAACCCGGGCGTCCTGGTCCGCCACCGCGCCGAGCACACGGCAGCCCTGCTCACCGCGTCCGCCTCGGTGGAGGAACTGACCATGGTGGAGGCAGTCTCGGACGACACCCAGCGCCTGGTCGCCCTGAACGAGATCTACCTCGGAGCCGCCGGTCACCAGACCGCCCGCTACCGCCTGGGCCTGGAGGGCGACGGGGGTGTCGTCGAGGCCCAGGCGTCCTCCGGGGTGCTCGTCGGCACGGGCACGGGCGCGACCGGCTGGCTGCGCTCGGTGTGGCAGGAGCGGGGTGCGCGGACGCGCCTGCCCGCCCCCACCGAGGACCGCCTCCTGTGGTTCGTGCGCGAGGCGTGGCCCTCCCCCGCCACCGGGACCTCCCTGGTCGCGGGGGAACTGCCCGCGTCACAGCGGCTGACCCTCACCGTCGAGTCGGAACGGCTGGTCGCGTTCGGGGACGGGATGGAGTCCGACGCGCTGGAGCTCACCTGGGGGCAGAGCGTCCGCGTCGGGGTGTGCGAGGAGCGACTGCGGCTGGTCGGCTGAGCGGCCGTCAGTTCGGGGCGGGAAGCGGCACGAGTTCGGGCCGGGCCAGCATGCGGCGGGCCGCACGGCCGGGTTGCAGGGCGGCCTGGGCGACGATCCATCCGGCGAGGTGATGCGGCTCACGCGGATCGTTCGTCAGACACGCGGCATAGCGGGACAGCGCGGCGGCCGGGTCACCGGCGGCGAGGTGCTCGTCCGCCGTGCGCGGTGCGGTGCCGGCCGTGGCGAAGGCATGGGTGCGTACGTCAGGCCAGGGCGCACGGTCCGCCCGCAGACCGGGAACGGCCCGTGCGGCCCGGTCCGTGGGCGCCACGTTGCGCAGCCGCCACTCGGTGCGGTGCAGCGCGGCGGCCGTGCGCGCCCGGGACAGCGCGGGCGCGGGCACGGGTTCCCGCAGCCAGCCGTCCAGGGTGCGGGCCAGCCCCCGGACCACGGCACGGCCGTGCACGGTCAGCCGCCCGCTGGTCAGGAGGGTGCGCACCACGAGCCGGCTCTGCAGCCGGCGCAGCGCGAAGTGGTAGCCGGCCTCCTCGGCCGTCGGTGCGTCCGGCGCCTCGGCCAGCCGGTCGCGCCAGAAGCCCGCGACCCCGGTGAAGGCGTACGCGCCGTGCAGCAGGCCGGTCAGATGCCGTGGGTCGGGGCGCCAGGGAGCGTAGTAGCGCTCCTCCCTGTCGTCGTCGAGCAGACGGAACAGATGCAGCAGCGCGGCCAGCTTGCTGTGCTGCCACTCGTGGACGAGCGTCTCGGCCAGGGCGAGCGCCGAGGACGGGCGGGCGATCACCATGGCGCCGAAGGAGTCGCCGCTGGAGGCGGAGAGCCGGACGGTCGGCGGCGCGGGTGGCAGCACTCCGGTGCGGCCCCAGGGGACGACGGCCCGGATCAGGGCGGGGTCGGCCCGTCCGGGCCCGGCGCCCGCCGGTCCGGTGAGCACGGCGACGGCGTCCTCGAAGAGGAGCTGCCAGGCCCTTGCCTCGGCGGCGTCCAGCCGGGCGGGCGGGATCGGGTCGTCCAGGTCGCGATAGGGGTCGAGATCGTCGAGCGGCACGGCGACGGGGCCGGTGCGGGTGGCCACCGTGAGGTGGCGCAGGGGAAGCCAGCTGCCGTCGGGGGCGTCCTCGGTCACCTCCCGCGCGGCGGCCGGGCGCAGGGTGAGGACGGCCGGACCGCCCTCGCGTGCCGGTCCTGTCAGGGTGAGCCGCCCCGCGGCGGTACGGGCCCGGCCGGCGGTCAGCCCGGCCGCCGCGCCGGGTATCCGGGCGCGTCCCAGGCCGGGCAGATGGATCGCGCCGTCGCTGAGCGGCACCGGCAGGTCCACCGTCGTCCCGGCGTGCAGGGAGGCGACGACCGCGAGGGCGCACAGGTGACCCGCCTCCGCCCACAGGGGCGGCCCGGCCGCGGTGCCGTGCAGTCGACGCAGCACATGGCCCATCCAGGCGCCGGTCGCCGGGGCGAGCAGCAGCCGGTCGACCGGTTCGGGTGCCCGCGCCGCCGCCTCCTTGAGCGCGGACCATGCCTGCGCGGGCGCGGTGAGGGGGGTGGTCAGCGTGCCCAGTCGGTCCAGCAGCGTCCGAAGGAGCAGCAACCGCCGTGCCCGCTCCCCGCGTTCGAGGAAGGCGACGGCCTCGGCGGAGCCGCCTCCTGAGGCCAGCTCCGCGAACAGCCCTTCGGGCATGCGGAGCGGAGCGGGGTGCGGCTCGCTCGTCATGGGCGTGACCTCCAGGGACGGGCGCGGGCGTCGGGCCGGTCGCCGGGCTGCCGGGCTGCCGGTCCGACGGTCTCGGGCGGGCAGCCGTCATTCGGCCCGTGCGGCTCCCTCGTTGCCGCCTCGCACGCTGCTGCGTGCGCGAAGGACCTCGTCGAGAAGGCGGGCGGTCGGCCGGAGCGGGGTGAGGTCGTCGACGGCCGCCAGGGGCAGCATCGCGACGTCCGTGAGGTCGGACTCCCGGACGGCGGCATGGACCTGCTCGGGGACGTCGGCTCCGGAACGGTAGGGAGCGGTGGGCTGCTCCATGGTGTCTCCCCCCTTCCTGAGAGATGGTGGCACACGAGACGCCGGGGTGGGTCCGAACCCCGGCGACCGCCAGATCATCGCACATGGCGAGATCGTTCGCCGGGCGTGTCCGGTGGCGCCAAGTCTCCTAGGGCTGCCCGGAGTTCGGCGCCGCGGCCGGGGTCGTCGTCGAGTGACCGCACCGCGTCGTACAGGTCCCACAGCGCGTCCGGACGGCGGCGGGCGAGCGCGGTGAGGATGCCGACGGCGTCGGTGCGGGCCTTGCTGTGGCGGGGCAGCGTCCCGGAGTCCGCCGGCCGCAACGCGCCGACCACGGCCTGCCGTTCGGCCGGGTCGGCCATCAACGGGTAGGCGAGCAGCGCCTCCACGGCCCGGGCCAGCGGGGACGCCGGGCGCTCGGCGGCGGCCGCCGCAGCCAGCGTCTCGGTGCGCTCACCGCCGCGGAGCTGCATCTCGGGGTGCTGAAGGGTGCGCCCCGCCCCCCGCAGCGCCGCGATGCGCTCCCGTGCGGCGTCGAACAGCTCGCCCGCGTCGGGCAGGGCGGGCAGCGTCGCCGCGCGGTCCGCCAGCAGGCCGAGGACCACCTCGGAGAAGAGGCCGGACGCCCGCGCCGGGTCGTTGACCGCCTGTCGGCCCCGGCCGGCGGCGCGCAGCACGGCCTGCCGGTGTGTCACCGTGCGCCGCCCGGACGGCAGGGAGTCGGACGGCAGCGGGTCACGGAAGGCGAGGGCCTCCTCGAACGTCTCGCACGCGTCCACGATCCACAGCTGCTCGGTGAACGCGGGTACGGCGTCGCTGGCGTAGCGGGTGAGCGCGGAGTCGAGGTCGATGGAGACCTTGTCGTGCAAGGCGGCGTCCGCGCAGAACAACCGCAGCCGGCCGGCCCGGTCGAGAACGCCGTGCCCGCCCCACCACACCCACAGGACGTCGCCCGGCGACCGCGGCAGCTCACGCACCAGGGTGTGGCGCAGCACGGCCTGATCGGCGGGGCGGTACGGGACACCGGGCGCGTAGGGCGGCAAGGGCGAGAGATGAAGACGCAGTCGGTCCTCGGGGACGCCCGCGGCGCGCAGCAGCCGGTGGAAGGCGACGGCGTCCCGGGCGGGGCCGGGCAGATCCCAGGCGGGCCCCGCCTCGTACGCCTCGATGCCGACGATCAGGGCCTGTACCCGCTCGGGCCGGACCCGCGGGGAGGGTGCGCCGGGGCCGGTCATGGAAGCCGCTCCCCGATCAGCCGGTACACGTGCGGGTTGGTCCAGTAGGCGCTGTGCGCGGCGGGAAACGGCTGCCTGCTGTCGACCTCGGCGTCGGTGACCCGGCCGGGAAAGAGGCCGGCGCCCAGGTGGCCCAGCAGGTCGCGGGGGTCGTACAGATTGAGCCAGTCCGGGACGTGGGGCGGCAGCGGCTCGGGGTGGACGAGGGAGGGCAGCGCACCGGACTCGTACAGGAAGGGGCCCTGGGAGCCCACCGTCACCAGGAGCCGGACCTGGGGCAGCGGGGTGGTGATCAGGGTGTCGAGGGCGATGATTCCGCCCAGGCTGTGTCCGAGCAGGGCGACGGGTGGCGCGAGTTCCCCGACCAGGCTCCGCAGTCCGGCGCGGACGGGCTCGCCCCGGCTGAGGTAGCGCAGCACGTCGCCCGCGGCGGGGTGGGCGGCCTGGGTGAGGGCGTGCCGACGCCGTACGACGGCATGGGAGGCCACGGCTCCCGCCCGCCTCAGCAGCCATGCCCGCGCTCCGCGTTCGCTGCCGCCGGGGGCGGCGCCGAGATACCGGGCGAGTCGGTCCACGAACGCGTCGCGGGTGGCGCCGTCCGGCACGACCGGGTCGCCGGAGGCGAGCGCGGCCGCGACGGTACGGGCGACCAGCGACCGCGCCACCACCGTGGCGAGGACGTCGGGGCCGAGGACCTCGGCGGCGGGAGCGAGCAGGGGATGCGCCCGCAGCTCCGCCACGGCAGCCGCGTCGGGAAGCCGGCTGTCCCACGCGCCCGCCGCTGCGCCGCCCGGGGCCGGCAGCGCCGCCAGCCGGTCCTGAAGCCGCTGCTCGGGCAGCGCGGAGCCCGGCGGGCGCTCGGCGCCGCCGCCCGCCGCCGCCGCGAGGGCGAGTTCGAGGTCGGGGTCGGCGTAGAGGGCGGCCCAGTCGGCGACATCGGCGTCCTCCGCCGCGAACGGCACCGCCGGGGAACCGTCGCCGATGCCGCGGTGCGCGCCCCCTTCCGGCGGGAGGCTGAGACCGCCCGCGGCGAGGGAGGCACCGTGAGTACTGCCCCAGTCGTAGGGCACGACGCTCACATCGCCGCGCACCGCGCCGAACCCAGCGGTGACGTGCTCCACGAGCGTCGCAAGCCCTCGGCGGCGCACCCCTGTTCCGTGGATGAGAACGACCGTCGGCATGAGCCCCTCCTCTCGCCGGCTAGAGCGGCATGAGCGTCATGTCGCACTCGATGCGACGCCGTCGGCGCGCCGCCAGGAGCCACGGATGGTCGGCCCGGACGATGCGCCCGAGGCCCTCCACCGCTGTGTGCCGGCGTTCGTCGGCTTCCCCGCCCCGGCCCAGACCGCGCAGGTCCAGGGCGAGGTTCGCGGCGCAGGCGAGGGTGACCGGATGCCGCTCGCCCAGGGCCGCACCGAGCAGCGGCAGCGTGGCCGCGTCGATCGCGTGGGCCCGCTCGAAGTCCAGTCCCACGTACGCGGTGGTGGCCCGCCCGAGTTCGACGGTCAGGGTGACGTCGTGGTGCGGGCCCACCGTCGCGCCGAGCCGGCGGGCGGCGTCGTCCTCCAGCTCCTGGGCCTGGTCGAGGGCGCCCAGCGTGCGCAGGGTGGCGGCGAGCGTGGCCGCGGTCACCAGGGTGTAGACATGGTCGTCGCCGAGCTTCTGCCGGAAGTGGCGCAGCGTCTCCTCGGCAAGCCTGCGGGACTGCTCCAGGTCCCCGGCCAGACGCTGGTCGACGGCGACGTTGACCGCCGACGACAGCGAGTCGAAGTGCCCGGCCCCGTAGCGGGCCGTGAAGTGCCGGAGGGTCTCCTCGGAGAGGACGGCGGCCTCGGCGGTCGCTCCGTCGTTGCGCCGGCACACCGCGAGGGTGCGGGCGATGCGCAGGGACAGCGGGTTCTCGTCGCCCAGGGCGGCGCGGGCCCGGCGATGGACGTCCTCCTGGAACTCGCGGGCCTCCAGGTAGTCGCCGGTCCCCAGCATGTCGAGGGTGATGGCGTTCAGGCTGTTGAGGGTGAAGAAGTTCGCGGGGCCGAAGAGCAGGTCCCGGTGCCGTGCGTTCTCCCGGTCCAGCCCCAGCGCCTCGGTGAACTCCCCGCACAGGCGCAGAGCGACCCCCCATGTGTGGGTGGCGCGCAACGTGACGGGGTCCTCGGCGCCGTACAGGGATCTGGCCAGCTCGGTCGCTTCCCTGGCCAGCTCCCGGGCTTCCTGGAAGCGGCCCTGATAGCCACGGGCGTCGGCGAGGTCGCGCATCGAGTCGATCAGTTCCTCGGGTTCGACCTCGCTGCTCCGGGAGAGCTCCAGCGCCCTTTCGCTGAGCGGGATGGACTCCGCCACGTCCCCGTTCTGCCGGAGCAGGAACGACACGCTCTTGGCCATGCGGATGGCCTGGATGTCCTCCTCTCCCGAGGCGGCGCGCCAGGCCAGCCAGGCCTGCCGTGCGAGATCGGCCGCGCCGGTGTGGTCACCCCAGTAGTAGAGGAACCACACGGTGTCCTCGATCAGTTCCCGGACCCAGGTGTCGGTGCTGGTCACCGCCTGCGAGGTCAGGATGTGCGGCAGCAGCGCCTGGTAGGCGCGCCATTCCAGGGACGATCCGTAGGGGCCCGGCTTGGCGGCGGAGAGCAGTTGGTGGGCGGCGTCCCGCATCTTCTCCCGCTGCTCCGGGGACAGTTTGGCCAGCAGCACGGTCTGCAGCAGCCGGTGCATCTGCAGGGTGTCGGAGCGGGGGTCGATCCTGACCAGGGAGAACTGGCTGAGGTCACGCACGGCACGGTTGAGTTTGATCGACTCGCGCAGCAGCGGGTCGATCTCCGGGGTGATGTTGACGCCCCGGCTGCCGCGCAGCATCGAACGGGGGATCGGCTCGGGCGCCATGCTGGCGCAGATGTCCAGGAGTTGGCGGGCTCCCGGATTGCTCTCGCGCAGCCGCTCCAGCGAGATGTCCCAGGCCGCGGCGACGGAGACCGGGTAGTCGGGAGCGGGGTCGAGGTCGAGGATCTCGGGGCTGCGCCGTTCGAGCAGTGAGAGGTACTCGTCGACCTGCATGCCGGTGACGGCGTGCCAGGTGCCCGCCTGCTCCACCGCGAGAGGAAGGTCGCCGAGGGCCTCGGCGAGCCGGCCGGCGTCCTCGGTGGACAGGTGGGGCGAGCGCCGCTGGAGCAGTTCGACGGACTCCTCGCGTTCGAAGACGTTCACCGGCAGCGGGGTGGCCACCCGCTCCCAGGCACGGTTGCGCGAGGTGACGATGATCTTCCCGGGGCCGCTGGCCGGGAAGTAGCGCCGCACCATCTCGACGTCCTCGGCGTTGTCGAAGACGAGCAGCCAGTTCACGTACGGCGCTCCCGTGCGCAGCGCCTCCAGTGCCGCGGGGACGGCCGTGCCGGCGGCGGGCGCGCCCACGCTGTCGCGTTCGGTGGGGGCGACGCCCAGCTGGACCGCCAGGGTGGCGAGCGCGACGAGGACGAGGCTCTCCCGTTCGGCGGGGATCCAGCAGATCACCTGGTAGTCGTGCTGGTGGGTGTAGACGTACTCCAGCACGAGCTGGGACTTGCCGACACCGCCCATGCCGTGCAGCGCATGGGGCAGTACGGCCGCGGTGTCCTGGGCGTTCAGCTGCGCCTCGACGTCCCTCAGCAGCGCGTGGCGGCCGACGAACGTCGTGTTGCGCAGGGGGACGTTCACCAGGAGGGCAGGCGTGCTCGTCGTGTTTGTCATGCCTGGCCGTGCCTCCGTGGGGTGGTGGGTCAGGTCGGAAGGTGGCGTCGTGGCGGCTGCCGGCGGCGGCTCGGGTGGACGCGCCCCGGTGAGCCGTCGGCGTGTGTCGCGCGCTGGGCTGCCGGTGGTGCCGCCGGCCGGCCGGCCCGCCGTGATCCGACGGGCCCGCTCGGCGTACGGTCCCGACAGTGCGCGCAGGACGGCCAGTTCGCTGCGGACCCAGCCGTCGTCGGCCGGGTCGGGCAGCGCGGCGGTCCGCGGATCGTGCAGGGCGGCCCGGAGCGCGACGCCGTGCTCCCCCGCCGCGGGCAGCTCGCCCGTCAGGGCGACGGTGCGGGCGAGCTGGGTGCGGGTGGTCGTGGCGAGCAGGGCCTCGCGGACGCCGTCGGCGAAGTCGGGGCGTGCCGTGCCGTCGCCCCGGTCCCCCCAGTCCCCCCAGTCCCCCCAGTCGATCAATCCGCCCATGAAGATCTCGGCGAGGTGCTCGGGACCGGTGCCCGGCATGACGCGTCGGCGCAGTTGCTCCATGAGGTCATGGGTGAAGGGCACGACCGCCAGGTGGGTGGCGAGGCGGCGGGCGGCCGGGGTGGCCAGGGTGAGGAAGCGGCGCACGGCCGCGGTGGCCGCGCTCCGGGAGGGCGGGGGGCGCAGGCCGGGCGCCGCCGCCGTCCGGCACAGGGTCCCGGTGAGCAGGGCCGGCAGGTTCCGGCGCACACCGCGTCCCCCGGTCACGAGGTCGCTCCACGCCGCGAGCGATCCGGCCTTGAGGGACAGCACCGGCACGGGCAGGGCCCGCTCGCCGGCGTCCGGCAGCGGTCTGAGGGGATCTCCGCCCCCGGGCGCCGGGTGGTGGGCCAGGGCGTCGTTGGCGGCGCCGAATCCCCCCGCCTCCAGGTCGGCCTCGTACGGCCGCAGCGAGGAACGGTGCCGCAGGTGGGGCGGGAGAAGGTGCACGACGGCGGTGGGACCGGACCTGCCCAGCCGGTCCAGGAGCCGGTCGGCGGCGGGTCCCGCCCAGCCGTGGCCGAGGCCGTCGGTGACGACGAGGAAGACACGGCCGCCCCCGCCGCTGAGGATCTCGCCGGGGTCCACCGTGTTCCGCGCGCCGCCCCAGCGCAGCCGGGCGGATCCGGCGGACGGCACCGACACCCGGACGGTACGCACCGCGCGGAAGGCCCCGCTGTGTTCCGCGGCGGCGCGCAGCGCGGCGGTCGCCTCGCCCCAGACCGCCATGGTGGGGGCGTCGTCGGCCAGGACGACCAGGTCGAAGGCGATGGCCGCGGCAGGCCGGAACCAGGGCAGCCACAGTTCGTCGAAGACGCCCCGCTCGGCGGTGGCCTCCTCGTCCAGTTCCACGGCGTCGCGGGACGGCACCCGGCGGGCGAGCCGGTGCAGGGCACGGGCCAGTCCCGGTACGTACCCGTCGTCCGACGCCGGTCTGCGCCTGCCGAGGCCCGGCCGGTCGGGTGCGGGCAGTCCGAGGCGCACCCTGTCGGGACCGTCGGGGTCGGGGGTGAACGACCGCGTCGGTGCCGTTCCGGAGCCGGGCGGCGGGTGCCGCTCGGCGGCCGGCGACCGGGGCGGGGCCGGCCCGGGAGCGGCACCCGCCGGCCGGTCGGTGCGGGCGGGCCCGCTGTCCGGCGCGGGGCGCCCGGCCCGGGAGCGGTGTGCGCTCAGCCAGACGGCGTCGGCCAGCTCCTGCCAGTGCGGCAGGGACGCGGGCCGGTCCGCGCGGGGCGCCGACGGCGGCGGGCCGTCCACTCAGCGCCCCTTGGCCAGGTCGCGCAGCACCAGGTCGAGCAGGGCACGCCCGTCCGCGTCCGCCCGGAAGGTGCCCGCGGTGGTCAGGTGCACCGCGTTGAGGAGCTGGTCCACGGAATGCGTACCGCCGGCCTCGACGAGTTCGACGAACCGGTCGACGAGCCCCTCGGTGCCGGGCGCACGCACTCGGAGGTGGCTGTCCACGATGGCGAGCAGCTGCTCCCGGCTGGGCAGCGGCATCTCCAGGGGGAGGCAGCGCCGGCGGAAGGCGGCCGGGAACTCCCGCTCACCGTTGCTGGTGATGACCACGACCGGGAACTCCCGGCACTCCACCCGCCCGTGGCGCACCTCGGCGAAGCGTCCGGGGTCGTCGGTGTGGACCTGGGCGTTCTCGGCCCGGTCCCGCACGAGTTCCGGGATCTCGTAGCTGCCGTTCTCCAGGACGTGCAACAGGTCGTTGGGCAGGTCGATGTCGCTCTTGTCGAGCTCGTCGACCAGCAGGACGCGGGGGCGGTCGTACGGCAGCAGAGCGGTGCCGAGGGCGCCCAGGGTGACGAAGTCCCCGAGCGCCGGCGGCGGACCGCCCGCCTCGCCCAACTCTTCCGTGCCGGCCGTCGGGGCGGGGCGCAGGCCGGCCCGCCAGGCCGCGATGGCCTGGGCCCGGCCCAGGGCGTCGTGGGAGTAGAGGCCGTCGCGCAGGGTCGTACGGCTGACGATGTTCCATTCCAGCACCCGGCCCAGACCGAGCTCCCGGGAGAGCAGATAGGCGAGTGTGGACTTGCCGACGCCCGGCGCGCCCGTCACCAGGAGCGGCCGGCGCAGCAACAGCGCCGCGTTGACGAGGTCGACGCCCGCCCGGTCGAGATACGGCACGGCGTCGACCTGGCCGAGGCGCCGCAGGACGGCCTGCTCGTCGTCGGGCGGCGGGGGTTGCGGCGGTCCGCCGTGGAACCGTCGCCACGGCGGGGCGGGAGGCAGGTCGGGGGGCGGCCCGTCCGGGGCGGCCCCGGTCGCGCGGAAGACGTACCCGGCCTCGTCGTCGGCTCGCTCCAGCCCGCTCATACCGGGGTCTCCTCGCTGTCGGCGGTGTCCGTACGGCCGGGAGGTCCTGAGCCGTGGTCGGCGGTGGTGTGGACGTCCACCAGCCGGTTCGGGTCGTCCCAGAGGAAGGCGAGGTGCCGGCTCACCAACTGGGGTCCGGCCGAGTCCAGTTCGGCTCGGCGGCGCAGCTCGTGAATGACGCCCGGAAGGCGGGCCGGCTGCTGGACGGCGGCGAACACGGCCGCCACGACCTCCCGCCGCTCCTCGGGGAACTCGCCTCTTCTGTCCCACACGGCCAGGCCGATGCCCTCGGCGACGGCGGCCTTGAGCGCCTCCGTCGCCGCGCCGCTGTCGGGGGCGTCGAGGACCGCGGCGGTACAGCTCGGCTCGGCGGCCAGCGCGGCCTGCCACCGGCCGACGTCCTGGGCGTCGGCGGCCCGCCAGCCGTGCACGGTGATGCCCTCGGTCTGCAGGGTGTGCCACCGCGCCTTCCACTGGGCCCTCACCAGGAAGTCGTCGGCCCGCATCCGTTCCAGGCTGCGCAGGTGCACCCCGTACTTCAGCCCCAGCGGCAGCGGATTCCCGTCCCCGGTACGGACGGTCAGCCCTGCCACGTCGAAGTTGAGCAGGTCGTAGGGCAGGAGGAACTCGACGTACGGCGGCGCGCTGCTGCCGCTCCCGCCGGGCGGGGTGTCGTGGGCGGCCGACAGCCGCATGGTCTGCTTCAGCGCCCGCTCGACGGCGGCGGCCAGGTCGTCCAGGCGCGTGACCTCGGGGTCGACCGGTTGCGGGTGCCAGTGACCGGGGACCGCGTTCAGCCAGGTCCGGACGACGATGTCCCCCGAGCCGTCGCGCGCCGGTTCGACGGCGACGACCAGGCACCTCGGGATCGTCGGGTCGGGCGTGGCCTCCGCGCGGCGCGCGCGGCGCTGTTCGAGCTGGGCGAGCAGTCCGTTGCGCTCCGCCCAGCCCTCGGCCCAGGTGACGAGGGCGTGGCTCCAGCCGGGGACGCGGGTCAGCTCCGCCGCCCGGTCGAGGAGGAGCACGGCGGGCGGGACGCCGTCCGGCTGGACGTTCAGCTCGGTCGCGTACGCGAAGAGCTGGCGGGCCGAGAGGCCGGTGGGCAGCTCGACCTGGAGGTCGGCGGCGAGTTCGTCACGCAGGCGGCCCAGGGGCAGGCCGGTTTCGGCGGCGTCCAGGAGACCTATGGCGGAGTCCATGTCCCGCGGGGTGAGCGGGCCGGGCAGCCGGGGCGGCAGTGCCTCCGTGCTCAGGGAGAGCACCAGCTGTTCGAGCTCGGTGGCGGCCGAGGTGCCTTCCATGACCTGGACGACGTCGATCAGCACGCGTTCGCCGCCGGTCACGCCCAACGCCGCCTGCACCAGCACGACGACGTCCTCACGCTGTTTGCTTCCCCGGAGGTCGACATGCGTGTCGAGCTGCTCCGAGAGGACTCTCGCGAAGAACACGCGCCCTGCCTGGTCCTCGAGGCAGCTCAGTTCACACAGCGCTTCCGTCAGGCGGAACAGCAGGTGCCGTCGCGGCGCTCGCCCGAACTCGCCTAATCCCGCCCCTGTCTCCACCGACCTTCCCCCACGAGCCGGTACCGCTGACTGACCAGTGAACGTAGCACGGTGCTTCCGGGCGATCCAGGCCACCTCACAACCCCGGCCGGCAACTCCCCTCCGCCACAAGGGTTTTGTTCGAACCGACGGGCGGGCGCGGCATGGCGTCCGCCCGTCGGCGCGGGATCACAGGCGTGGGTCCACCGGCTCCGACTCCAGGGCCAGCACCCCGAACACCGCCTCGTGCACCCGCCACAGCGGCTCGCCGTCGGCGAGGCGGTCGAGGGCCTCCAGGCCGAGCGCGTACTCGCGGATCGCGAGGGAGCGCTTGTGGTTGAGGGACCGCTGCCGCAGCCGGGCGAGGTTGTCGGGGCGCGTGTACTCCGGGCCGTAGATGATCCGCAGGTACTCGCGGCCCCGGCACTTGATGCCGGGCTGGACCAGGCGTCCCTGTCCGTCACGTACGAGGGCGCCGGCCGGCTTGACGACCATGCCCTCGCCGCCGCGCCCGGTCATCTCCAGCCACCAGTCGACGCCGGCCCGCACCGACTCGGGGTCGCCGGTGTCGACGTGGAGCCGCCGGGTCGTCTGCAGCAGGCCGGTGTTGTCGTGCTCCACCATCCGGTCCAGCAGGGCGAGTTGCTCGTCGTGCGGCAGCGCGGCGAGGCTTCGGCCCTGGACGGCCAGGATCTGGAACGGCGCCAGCCGGACGCCGTCGAGGCCGTCCGTGGTCCAGCAGTAGCGGCGGTACGCGGCCGTGAACGCGGCCGCGTCCGAGGCGCGTTCGCGCTGCCGGTCCAGCAGTGCGGACACCTCCACACCGCGCGCGGCGGCACCCTCCAGCGCGGCCAGCGCACCGGGGAAGACGGCACCCGCCGCGGCGCCGACGGCCGCGTACTGCGAGCGCAGCAGCGAGGACGCCTTCAGCGACCAGGGCATCAGCTCGGCGTCCAGCAGCAGCCAGTCCGTGTCGAGTTCGGCCCACAGGCCGGCCTCGCCGACCGCGGTCCGCAGCCGGCCGAGGATCTCCTCGGTGACGGCCGCGTCGTCGAAGAAAGGCCGTCCGGTACGGGTGTAGAGCGAGCCCGTGGGGCCGTCGACACCGAACCGCTTGCGGGCCGCCTCCGCGTCCCGGCACACCAGTGCCACCGCCCGCGAGCCCATGTGCTTCTCCTCGCACACGACCCGCCCGACACCGGCCTCGGCGTAGCTCGCGAACGCCTCCGCCGGGTGCTCCAGGTAGCCGTCCGCCTTCGAGGTGGCCGTCGGGGCCATCGTCGGCGGCAGGTACGGCAGCAGCCGCGGGTCCACCGCGAACCGGCTCATGACCTCGAGCGCCGCGGCCGCGTTCTCCTCGCGGATGGCGACCCGCCCCTGGTGCCGGGTCTCGACGACCCGCCGCCCGTGGACGTCCGCCAGGTCGAGCGGCCGCCCGTCGTGCCCGCCGGGCGCCTCGGACCTGAGCGGTTTGACCGGCTCGTACCAGACCTGCTCGGCGGGTACGTCGACCAGCTGCCGCTCCGGCCAGCGCAGCGCGGTCAGCTTGCCGCCGAACACGGCTCCGGTGTCCAGGCAGATGGTGTTGTTGAGCCAGGTGGCCTCCGGGACCGGGGTGTGGCCGTAGACCACGGCCGCGCGGCCCCGGTAGTCCTCGGCCCACGGGTAGCGCACGGGCAGCCCGAACTCGTCGGTCTCGCCGGTGGTCTCGCCGTACAGCGCGTGCGAGCGCACCCGGCCCGAGGTGCGGCCGTGGTACTTCTCGGGCAGGCCGGCGTGGCAGACGACCAGGCGTCCGCCGTCCAGGACGTAGTGGCTGACCAGCCCGTCGATGAACTGCCGTACCTCCGCCTTGAACTCCTCGCTCTCGCCCTCCATCTGCGCGACGGTCTCGGCGAGGCCGTGGGTGTGCTGGACCTTGCGGCCCCCCAGGTGGCGGCCGTACTTGTTCTCGTGGTTGCCCGGTACGCACAGCGCGTTGCCCGACTTCACCATCGCCATCACCCGGCGCAGCACCCCCGGGCTGTCCGGGCCGCGGTCGACGAGGTCGCCGACGAAGACGGCCGTACGGCCCTCGGGGTGCACCCCGTCGACGTAGCCCAGCTTGGCGAGCAGCGACTCCAGTTCGGCGGAGCAGCCGTGGATGTCGCCGATGATGTCGAAGGGGCCGGTGAGGTGGGTCAGGTCGTTGAACCGCTTCTCGGTGACGACGGTGGCGTGCTCGATCTCCTCGACGCCCCGCAGGACGTGCACCTTGCGGAAGCCCTCGCGCTCCAGGTGCCTGAGGGAGCGGCGCAGTTCGCGGGTGTGCCGCTGGATGACCCGGCGCGGCATGTCGGCGCGGTCGGTGCGGGCCGCGTTGCGCTCGGCGCACACGTCCTCGGGCACGTCGAGCACGATGGCGATGGGCAGCACGTCGTACTGCTTGGCCAGGGCTATCAGCTGCTTGCGCGCGTCGGACTGCACGCTGGTGGCGTCCACGACCGTACGGCGGCCCGCCGCGAGGCGCTTGCCGGCGATGTAGTGCAGGACGTCGAAGGCGTCCTTGGTGGCGCTCTGGTCGTTCTCGTCGTCGGAGACCAGGCCGCGGCAGAAGTCGGAGGAGATCACCTCGGTCGGCTTGAAGTGCCGGCGGGCGAAGGTGGACTTGCCCGAGCCGGAGGCGCCGATCAGGACGACGAGGGAGAGGTCGGTGACGGGGAGCGTACGCCCGGTCGTTGCCTGTGTCATGCGGCCTTCGCCTCCTTCTCGGCCCTGCCGTCGCGTGTGTCGTTCAGGGTGAACACGGCCATCTGGGTGGGTGGGCCGACCTCGGGGTCGTCCGGGCCGACGGGCATGAACTCCACGGCGTACCGGTGCCGTTCGGCGACCGCGCCCGCCCAGGTGCGGAACTCCTCGCGGGTCCACTCGAAGCGGTGGTCGCCGTGGCGGACCCGGCCGGCCGGGAGGGACTCCCAGCGGACGTTGTACTCGACGTTCGGCGTCGTCACGAGCACCGTTCGGGGGCGGGCCGCGCCGAAGACCGCGTACTCCAGGGCGGGCAGCCGCGGCAGGTCGAGGTGCTCGACGACCTCGCTGAGCACGGCGGCGTCGTAGCCCTTGAGCCGGCTGTCGGTGTAGGCGAGCGAGCCCTGGACGAGCTGCACGCGCGAGGCCTGCCGCTCCCCCATGCGGTCCAGCTTCAGCCGGCGCGCGGCGATGGTCAGCGCGCGCACGGACACGTCCACGCCGACGATCTCGGTGAACCGCACGTCCTTCAGCAGGGCCTGTACCAACTGGCCCTGGCCGCAGCCGAGGTCGAGCACCCGGGTGGCGCCGGAGGCCCGCAGCGCGGTGAGGATCGCCTCGCGCCGCTGCACGGCCAGCGGGGTCGGCTTCTCCTCGTCCTCCGTCTCGGCCCCGACGGCGTTGTCGATGTCCTCGACCTCGCTGTCGTCGGCCTCGGCGAGCCGGACCAGTTCGAGCCGCTCCAGCGCCTTCCGGGTCAGCGACCAGCGGCGGGAGAGGTAGCGGCTGGTGATCAGCTTCTGCTCGGGGTGCCCGGGCAGCCAGCCCTCGCCCACGCGCAGCAGCTTGTCGACCTCGTCGGGGGCGACCCAGTAGTGCTTGGCGTCGTCCAGGACCGGCAGCAGGACGTACAGATGCCGCAGGGCCTCGGTGAGGGTGAGCGTGTCCGCCTCCAGGGTGAGGCGGACGTACCGCGAGTCGCCCCACTCGGGGTACTCGCCGTCCAGCGGCACCGGTTCGGCCGTGACGGTCCAGCCCAGCGGCTCGAACAGCCGCCGTACGAGGCCGGCGCCGCCGCGGGCGGGCAGCGCGGGCACCTCGATCCTGAGCGGGCGCGGCTGCCCGGGCAGTTCCGGGCGGGCGTGGCACACGCCCCGCAGGGCGCTGGAGAAGACGCTGCTCAGCGCGACCGCGAGCAGGGAGGAGGCCGCGTAGGGGCGGTCGTTGACGTACTGCGCGAGCGCCGCGTCGGGTGCGCCGCCGCGCCCCTTGCCCCTGCGGACCAGGGCCACCGCGTCGACCTCCAGGAGCAGCGCCGCCGTGCAGCGCTCGGGCCGCGCCTCGGGATAGAGGACGTGCGCCGTGCCGTAGGAGGTGGAGAACGCCTGCGCCTTGTCCGGATGCTTGTGCAGCAGATGGCCGAGGTCGGTGGCGGGGCGTTCGGTCGTGCCGGTGGTCGTGATCGTGAGGAACATGGGCGGGGCCTCTCAGGCCGTCGACGATGGACGACGCCCACTGTGACACAGGGCCTGTGACCTGCGCCTTCGGTTTTCCCGCCGCGGATCGCCCGCCATTGGTTCCGCCGACGGCCGGCCGCGGCGGGGACCGCCGTCGCGCCTGGCAGCCCCCGAGCCCGCCGGGGCCCGCCCCGGGCCCGCCCCGGACCCCGCCCGCAGCCCCCGCCCCCCGTGAGCGGTGCTCAGGCCAGCTGGGACTGCACCTCGGACGAGATCAGCTCCAGGTGGTCCAGGTCGTGCAGGTCGAGGATCTGGAGGTAGATGCGGCCGGAGCCGATCTCGGCGTAGCGGCCGATCTTGTCGACGACCTCGGCGGGGGAGCCGGCCAGGCCGTTGGTCTTCAGCTCCTCGACCTCACGGCCGATCGCGGCGGCCCGGCGGGCGACCTCCCGGTCGTCCCTGCCGACGCAGACGACGAGGGCGTTGGAGTAGACGAGGTCGTCGCCCTCGCGGCCTGCGGCCTCCGCGGCGGCACGGACCCGGCCGAACTGGCGCGCGCTGTCCTCCACCGAGGAGAAGGGCATGTTGAACTCGTCCGCGTACCGGGCGGCGAGCCGCGGGGTGCGGGTGGGGCCGTGGCCGCCGACGAGGACCGGGATCTTGTCCTGCGCGGGCTTGGGCAGCGCGGGCGAGCCGGTGAGGTCGTAGTGCGTGCCGTGGAAGTCGTACGTCTTGCCGGGCGCGGTGGCCCACAGCCCGGTGACGATCTCCAGCTGCTCCTCCAGGCGGGCGAACTTCTCCTTCGGGAAGGGGATGCCGTACGCCGTGTGCTCCTCCTCGAACCAGCCCGCTCCCAGGCCGAGTTCGACGCGGCCGCCGGACATCTGGTCGACCTGGGCGACCTGGATGGCGAGCACGCCGGGCAGCCGGAAGGTGGCGGCGGTCATCAGGGTGCCGAGGCGGATGCGCTTGGTCTCGCGGGCGAGGCCGGCGAGGGTGATCCAGGCGTCCGTGGGACCGGGCAGGCCGTCGGCGTCGCCCATCTTGAGGTAGTGGTCGGAGCGGAAGAAGGCGTCGAAGCCGAGGTCTTCCGTGGCCTTCGCCACAGTGAGGAGGGTGTCGTAGGTGGCGCCTTGCTGCGGTTCGGTGAAGATGCGGAGATCCATGCCTTCCATCCTGCACCCTCCCGCACCGTGACCCGGCCTCGGCGATGATCGTTGGCTCGGGCGGAGCGGGCCGGAACGTCCGGTGCGTGCGCAGGGACCAGGAGGCCGTTCGATGTCCGAGCAAGCCGTGCCGAAGGGGTTGCTTCAGCAGATGGAGGAACTGATGGCGGCGTTGAACGCGGACCTCTCCGCGCTGGACGCCGACCTCCAGGCCACCGGGCGGACCTCGGACGAGGAGCCGGACCCGGCCCCGGGCCCCTAGGGGACCGCGGCCAGCGCCTCTTCACCGTCCGCCAGGCGTCTGAGCATCTCCAGGACGCGGTCCCTGGATTCGTCGGCCGCGTCGATGGCCTCCATGCACTGCCAGTAGACGCCCTCGTCGTCGGCGGCGCTCGCCACGCCGACCAGGGCTATGCCGACCTCGCCGAGGAGCCCGCCGAGGTGGACGAGGGCCTGGCGGGCGTCGCCCAGCTCGGTGAGCTGGGCCGCGCGCAGTTCGCCGGGGCCCAGCTCCGGTTCGTCGAGGACGCCGCAGCCGCGGCCCGCCAGCTCGGTGAGGCCGAGTGCCTCGCCGCGCAGCTGGGGCGGGCCGAAGACCGCGAGTCTGCTGCCGATCGCCTGGGCGAGCGACTGCGCCTGCCACACCTCCGCCATGATCTGCGGCACCTCGCCGCTGCCCGCCAGGGCACGCCTGCTCTTCAGGATGAGCCGCACCGCGTCCATGCGCTGCCCCCGTCTCCCGAACTCCTTTGACCACTACCCAGAGTGAAGCTCCGTGCGGCGAAAAGCCAGAGGAAGACGGAAATCTGTGGACAACAATTCGGATTCGGACTCGACTCCGACTGCGGAGAGTGAAAGCGGACGTCTCAGTTCCATGTCGTTCCCTCCCCGTGGGGTGCCCTTCCGCGCCGTGCCGCGCCTCAAGGCGCCGGGAAGCGCCGCTCGTTGCGGTCGATCTTGGCGTCCAGCGCGGCCAGCGCGTCGATGCCGAGCACCTCGCACAGCTGCAGGAGATAGGCCAGCACGTCGGCCACCTCGTCGGTGACGCGGTGCGCGGTGCCGGGGTCGTCCATCACCCGGGCGGACTCCTCGGGTGTCAACCACTGGAAGATCTCGACCAGTTCGGACGCCTCGACGCTGAGCGCGGTGGCGAGGTTCTTGGGCGTGTGGTACGGCTGCCAGTCGCGCGCGGCGGCGAACTCGGCGAGCCTGCGCTGGAGTCCGGCCACGTCCAGCGGCCGCGGATCTTCTGTCACGTGTCCAGGTGTACCACTGTGACGCCGGGTGTCCCCGCGGCCCATGAGGCGTCGCTGACGGTGCCGACGCACCGGATGTGCCCGAGCTCGGCCATCCGCGCGGCGAGCCGGGCGAGTTCCGCGCGCTGGCGGGGGTCGAGCGCCCGGTCGAAGCCGTCGGCGAGCACGGTCAGCGCCTGCAGGGCCGACGGCACCTCGCCGGGGGCGTCGAGGGCGAGGACGCCCGGGCCGGTGAGCAGCACCAGGGCGAGGGCGAGATGGCGCAGCTCGCCGTCGCCGAGCCGGGCGAAGTCGCTGCGCAGCCCGTCGCCGCGGTCGAGGAGGCCGCGGACCGAGCCCCGGCCCTCCCGTTCGGCGACGACGTCCAGTACGGGGCCGGTGAGGGCGGCGCGTACGGCCGCGACGTACCGGGCGTGCCGCTGGCCGCACTCGGCGCGGGTGCGCCACAGCACGCCGGCGAGGTTGTCGCAGGCGGGCAGCAGCCGGTCCGAGCCGGTCGGCACGGGTTCGCGCATCCGGCCGGGGTCGGGGTCGCAGACGAAGACGGAGCGCAGGGCGACGACCATCTGCTCGGCGGCGGCGAGCACCCGCCGCTGTCCGTCCGTCTTGCCTGCAACGCGCAGCGGCAGCAGGGCCGTGCCGAGCCGGTCGTCGGGCAGCGGGGCACGGGTGACGGGTGCGCTGCCCGCCGTGTGCCACGCGGCCTGCACGACGGGGCGGCCGGGATCGCGCAGGGCGGTCTGGAGGAGGACGACCCCGTCGGCGGAGAGCCGCTCGCCGACGATCCGCAGCTCGGGCTCGGCCTGGACGGCGACGTCGAGCCGGACCGGTCCCTCGGGTCCGTCGGCCGTGCACCCGATACGGAAGCCGCGGCGCCGCTGGGCGTCGGGGCGGGCCCAGTCGGGCACGTAGGCCTCGGGCTCGGTGAACACGTCGTAGAGCCCGGCACCGCCGCCGAGCCGCGCCAGCGCCTCGTAGGCCCGCAGCGCCGTGGTCTTCCCCGCTCCGCTGGGTCCCGTGAGCAGGGTGAACGCCCCGAGCGGTAAGCCGGCCCCGCGGTGCCCGGCGAACGCGGACAGCCGCAGTTCGGTGATCCGGGGCCGCTCGACGCCGCCTGCCGGGCCCGGCGGAGGTGACGGACGGGACGCGGCCGACGGCTCCCGCGGCGGCGGGACGGATTCGGGACGTGTGCTGCGCGGCAGCGGGGTCGCGGAGGACCCGGGGCGTACGGCCATACGCGGACCGTAGGGCTCCGTTCTCAGCGGAACCGTTCCGCCTCGGCGGCTTTCCTACGATCGGGCGACCCGGGCGCAGGCCGGGCCCTCGCCGGGCACACCGGGAGGCCCGGCGGACCCGGCAGCGTCCTCACACGCCGGGGACGCCCGCGCTCGCCATGAGGCCCTGGACCTCCGTGCCGGCCGGTGTCAGCAGGAACACGTTTCGGTCCACGCGGTGCATACCGCTGGCGAGGCCGAAGACCACACCGGTGCTGAAGTCGAGAACCCGCTTGGCGACCTCGGACTCCGCGCCGGTGAGGTCGAGCAGGACGGGGATGCCCGCCATCAGGGTCTCGGCGACCTCACGGGCGTCGGCGAACACATTGACCCGCAGCACCACGAAGCGGCGCCGGGTCTCGGTCTCCGCGTCCGGCAGCGCGCGGTGCCCCACCGACGACGGCCAGGCGTCGCGTCCCCGCAACGGCACGACCTGGGCGAGCCCCTCCCACTGTTCATCGGTGACGTCGTGGCTGTTCACCGGCTCCCCCCGATCTGACTCGCACTCATCGCCTGCACCAGCCAATTCTTACGCCAAGTCACCCGTTCAGCCCAACAGCGACACGGTGCGCGACAGGTTCCGACGACGGCCGGCGCCCACGAAGTGGCTCAGGTCAGGTCACAGCCACCCGGCGCGCTGGGCCTGCAGCGCGAGCTGGAAGCGGTTCGCGGCGCCGAGCCGGGCCATCAGGATCTGCAGGCGGCGGAAGAGGGTGCGGCGGCTGATGCCCAGCTCGCGGGCGACGGTCTCGTCGGCCGCGCCGCCCGCGAGGAGGCGCAGCAGACGGCGGTCGGACGGGGTGAGCCCGCCCGGCCGGGCGGTGCCGCCGTGCAGCGGCAGGGCGTTCTGCCAGGACTGCTCGAAGAGGGCCACGAGCGCGGACAGCAGCCCGCACGGCTGCACCACCAGCAGGGTGTTGACCACGTCGGCCTCGGTGATCGACAGCGACACGAGCGCATACGCCTCGTCGATGATCAGCAGCTTGACCGGCACCGACGGCAGCACCCTGGCCTGCTCGCCGGCCTCGACGCACGGCTCGATGGCGTTCTCCAGATGGCCCGGGTGCTCCAGCGAGGCCCGGGAGTACACGACGCGCTGGGTGACACCCCGGGCGAGCGTCGCGAGCGCGTCCTCGCGGGCCCCGGGGAGGGCGACGTACGGCGGCGACTCGAACTGGCGGATCTGCTCGCGGGCGCTCGCCCAGGCGTGCCGCATGCGCGGGCCGATGGCGTCGCCGGTGACGACCTCCACGAGGTCGTCGTTGTACGCGGCGAGCCGATGCCGCCGGAAGGACTCGAAGGCGCCCCCGACGGCGATCCGGGACTCCTCGACCTCGGCCGCCCGGTGCCGGGCGAGGATCTCCAGCCCGGCGGCGGGCGGCACCGGCGCCACCACGTCGCCGGTCTCGTCGGCGGCGCTGGCCAGCCCGGCGTCGACGAGGGCGGCGTACGCGGCGGCGAGCTCCGCACCCCCGAGTCCGGCCGCCGCGCCGACCGCGCTCAGCGGGGCCGGCGCCACCTCGAGCAGCGCGAGGTAGACGCGTCCCGCGGCCTCGTCGACGCCCAGGAAGCGCAGGGCCTGCCGGAGTTTCGCGTTCGTCATGAGCGGCATTATCGACGGCTCGCGCCCCGCCCGGACGGCCGATCCGTGCCAGTGGCACTTCCTGGCACTTCGCGCGCCCCGGCCGGGCTACGGTCCCTCGCACGCACCCCCGAACCGAAGGGAACCTCGTGGCCAAGAGCCGAAAGAACGGTCTGTACGCAGGGATCTCCGACGAGCTGTCCGCCCTCATGCGCACCGGCTGGGCCGACACCGAGCGGCACGACCTGGAGCCCGCCGAGCAGGCCCCGTACGCGGCCCGCCGCCGCGCCGCGCTGTCCGCCCGCTTCCCCGGCGAACGCCTCGTGGTCCCCTCCGGCAACCTCAAGGTCCGCTCGAACGACGACACCTACCCCTTCCGCCCGTACTCCGGCTACGTCCACATGACCGGCGACCAGGCCCGCGACGGCGCGCTCGTCCTCGAACCCCGCGCGGACGGCGGCCACGACGCCTACTGCTACCAGCTCCCCCGGGACGGCCGCGACACCGACGAGTTCTGGACCGGCTACACCGCCGAGCTGTGGATGGGCCGCCGCCGCTCGCTCACGGAGTCCGAGCGCGTGCTCGGCCTGCCCTGCCGCGACGTCCGCACGGCGGCCGCCGACCTCGCCGCCTCGGGCGCGCCGACCCGGATCGTGCGCGGCGTGGACCCGGCCCTGGAGGCCGCCGTCACCACCGACGAGGCGCGCGACGACGAGCTCGAGGAGGCGCTGAGCGAGCTGCGCCTGGTCAAGGACGACTGGGAGATCGGGGAGCTGCGCAAGGCGGTGGACTCCACGGTCCGCGGCTTCACCGACGTCGTCGGCGAGCTCTCCCGGGCCATCGCCTCGTCCGAGCGCTGGATCGAGGGCACCTTCTACCGGCGGGCGCGTCTGGAGGGCAACTCCGTCGGTTACGGCACCATCTGCGCCGCCGGCGAGCACGCCACCATCATGCACTGGACGTCCAACGACGGCCCGGTGCGCCCGGGCGACCTCCTGCTCCTGGACGCCGGTGTGGAGACGCACTCGCTGTACACGGCGGACGTCACCCGCACGCTCCCCGTCAGCGGCACCTTCACCGCGGTCCAGCGCCAGGTCTACGACGCCGTGTACGAGGCCCAGGAGGCCGGCATGGCCGCCGTGAAGCCCGGCGCCCACTACCGCGACTTCCACGAGGCGGCCCAGCGTCACCTCGCGGCCCGCCTGGTCGACTGGGGCTTCGTCGAGGGCCCCGCCGACCGCGCCTACGAGCTCGGCCTGCAGCGCCGCTTCACCATGGCCGGCACCGGCCACATGCTCGGCCTCGACGTCCACGACTGCGCCCACGCCCGCACGGAGGAGTACGTCGACGGCGTCCTGGAGCCCGGCATGGTCCTCACCGTCGAGCCCGGCCTCTACTTCCAGCCGGACGACCTCACGGTCCCGCAGGAGTGGCGCGGCATCGGGGTCCGTATCGAGGACGACCTCCTCGTCACCGGCTCCGGCCACGAGAACCTCTCGGCGGGCCTGCCACGCTCGGCGGACGAGGTGGAGGCCTGGATGGCGGAGTTCGGGGGCTGAGGAACGCCGCTGAACGACTTCGCCCTGTCCGCGACGGACAGGGCGAAGTCGTTCACGGGCGGGCCGCGTCACGCCGTGCCGAGGCCGCCGGCCACCTCCTCGCCGGGGACCTCGTCGCCCGGCACCTCGTCGCCGGTGTCCGCCGCCGGGGGGTCGGCCGGACGGCTCAGCCACCAGGTGGCGGCGCCGCCGGCCAGGACCACGGCCGACACGGCGAGCCAGCCCCAGGACCGGAACGTCATGACGAGCGCCGGCAGGACCGCCGGCCCGATCACCCGCTCCGCCGTGTTGCTGAGGTTGAACGTCGAGAGGTACTGCGACCGGTCGCGCTCGGGGGCGAGGTCCATCGAGATCTGCCAGGAGGACGCCGCCTGCCACATCTCGGCCAGCGTCAGCGCGAGCACCCCGGCGAGCAGCACCGGCACCGCGCCGGCCGGGTCGTTCCACCAGGCGGACAGCGCGAAGAACGCGCAGGCGGCGGTCAGCAGCACCGCGGACGCCAGCGCCGCCCGCCCCGCCCCCCGGAGGTCGGCGATGTGCCGGGTGGCCGGCAGCTGGAACACCGAGACGACGACGGTGTTGAGGATCAGCGGCAGCGCGACGAGGGACTCGGGGACACCGGGGGACGCGAGGATCCACAGCGGCAGCAGCACGTTGAGGGTGGTGACGTGCAGCGTCAGCAGCGTGTTCAGCCCGGTGAAGGCCAGGTACCGGCGGTCGCGGAACGCCCACCGCCGCTTGGTCCCGCGGGGGACGCGCACGGCGTCCGCGGTCCTCAGCCGCGCCAGCAGGGCCGCGCAGACCACGTAGAACAGCGCGATGCCGAACAGCGTGGCGCGGAACACCCAGGTGCTGCCGACCGCGATGGCGACCCCGGCGGCCAGTCCGCCCACCGCGTACCCGACGTTGCGTACGGAGCGGATGACGGCCATGAGGCTGACGCGCCGGTCGTCTCCGGCCACGTCGGCGACGATGGCCTGGCTGACCCCGCCCGCGGTCCGGTCGGCGACGGCCGTCAGCAGGACGACGACGAGATAGGCGGGGAAGGAGGTGACGAGGACGTAGCAGGCGAAGCCGGCGGCCCGCCACAGGTTGAGGGCGATCAGCGTACGGCGGGCGCCGAAGCGGTCGCCGACCACGCCCATCGGGATGGTGAGCAGGAAGCCGACGGCCCCGGCGAGGGAGAGGCCCAGCGCGAACTGGGTCGCCGTCAGACCGCTGACACGGGTGAAGAACACGGCGGCGAGCGCGGCGAAGAGCCCGGTGCCCATGGAGTCGGACAGGGAACTGACGACGAGGGTCCGTTCCGCGGCCGAGCTGTTCCTGACGGCCCGTGCGAATCCGCTCGGCAACGAGCCGCCCGCACCGGCCGTCATCCGAGGCTGCCCGGCACGCCGACGACGAACCGGAGGTCCGCCACGGCGCCGCGCACGGTGTCCAGCGCGGCCTCGGGGCTGTCCGCCACGGCCCAGACATGGGCGGGCCGGTCGGCGGAGCAGGTCACGGGCCCGAGGCGGTCGCCGGGCGCGCTGCGTATCACCACGTCGCACACGCCCGGGCGGCTCTTGATCTCCTCGGCGCCGCGCACCTCCAGGAGTTCACCGGCCGCCTGCGGCACCGCGTACCAGATGGCTGCGGAGCGGGGCTCGCCGGCGGCCTTCTCCAGGGCGTCGCGCACCTCGCCGAGGGAGGGCACGCCGATGCTCTGGCGCGCGAGGGCGGCCACGATGTCGGCGCCGAGGGCCTCCCGCAGCAGGTAGGGGATCCGGTCACCGCCCTGGCGCAGATGGGTCTCCACGATCCTGACCGTGTCCTCGCCGGCGATGACCTCCGTGTGGGTGGCCCCTTCCCGGACGCCCAGGGCGTCCAGCGCGGCCTTCACCGCCGCCACGATCCGCTCCTCCTCTCCGGCCGGCAGCGGGGCCGGGAGCACATGGCCCAGCTCCACGAAACGGCCCGGGACGAGGAACTTCTTGGTGACGCACAGCGCGATGTGCTCACCGTCCTCGCTCAGGCACTCGACGCTGAACTCCTCGCCCTCGTGGAACGGTTCGACCAGCACGCCGGAACCGGGCAGGCCCGCGGCGGCCGCGAACGTCACCCGCAGCTTCTCGGCGACGTCCTCGGGCCCCTCGCAGCGCACCACTCCCTGACTGCCCACGCCCCGGCCGGGCTTGCAGACGAGCGGGTAGCCGACCCGCTCGCCGAAGGCCGTCACCTCCTCGGCCGTCGTCGCCTCCAGGCAGGGGGTGTCGTCGACTCCCGCGGCCGCCAGGCGCTCGCGCATCAGGCGCTTGTCGTCGACGGCCCTCACCGTCTCCGGGGAGTGCCACGGCAGGCCCAGCTCCAGCGCGATGCGCGCGGCGGGCGCCTGGCCCTCCTCGCCGTAGCACACGACCCGGTCCACCGGCTCGGCCTCGTGGACGAAGCGTGCGGCGGCGGTCCACTCCTCGAGCGGGGCGTCCGCCGCCACGACCACCACCCTGCGGTGGCCGTCCGTGGTCCGCATCTTGCGCGCTTCCTGGTGCGTGCACAGGACGCTCGTCCTGAGTCCGGGACGCAAGCCGCGGGCGCGGGCGACGATGTCCCGCTCGTCACCGACGACCAGCAGGTGCCGGACGCCGTCGTGGGCTTGGTGGTTCAAAGGCATGTGCGCTGCACTCCAAAGGTGACGTGTGCGCGGAACGTCAGGCCGAACGCCCGTACCGCATGGCGTTGATCCGTCGCCCGGCGGCGAAGAGTGGCAGCCCGGCCGCCAGCGCGACCTGCAGGGTGCAGCCGGTCACCAGGAGCGTCTCGGCTCCGGTGACGCCGCCGACCCAGGCGACCAGGCATCCGATGTTGACCGTCCCCCACACGATGGTGGCGACCGCCATCTTGCCCACCGGCTTGGGGTACTGGACCCGGCTCACCATGAGCCAGGCGACACCCACGACGAAGAGCAGCGTGAGCGTGGACGGCAGTTGGAGCAGCACGACCGAGACGACGGTCAGCGCCGCGAAGGGGATCGGCATGCCCTGGAACATGCCGTCCTGCATGGTGGTGCAGGAGAACCGGGCCAGCCGGAGCAGGCCGCCGAGCATGACGGCGACGGCGGCGGCGACGACCAGCCCCGGGTGGTCGTAGTCGCTCACCAGCCCCCACACGACCACGAAGTAGGCGGGCGCCAGTCCGAAACTGATCAGGTCCGAGAGGTTGTCGAGCTCGGCGCCCATGCCGGAGCTGCGGAACCGGCGCGCTACGAGGCCGTCGCAGATGTCGAACAGGGCGGCCATCAGCATGAACAGCACCGCGGTGGCCGCTCCTTGCCGCACGGAGCCGGTGCTCTGGCCGTCGGTGAGGTACGGCACGAGTACCGCGACGGTGATGAAGTAGACCGAGGAGAAGCCGCAGACCGCGTTCCCGAGGGTCAGGACGTCCGCCACCGACAGTCGCGAGGGGGAAGGCTCCCTCTTGGTGGCCTTGGCGTCGCCCATGGGTTCTCCCGTCCAGGGAGCGGGGGCTTCGGATTCGGTGACGGTCAACGCGCTCTCCTACAAGTCTGTCTGGCTGCCTGCGGCGTCGGAACGAGCATCATCGCAGCAGGGCCCGAGCGCACGGCCGGGGGCCGGACGCTCTGTGGCCGGGCATGTCGGGGACCCGACCGTACCGCTCAGTAGGGCGATCGGCCCAACAGGGCGGTCAGAACGGGACTTCCGTGATCCAGTCCCGGTGGGCCTGCGACCTTCCGCGCACCACGGACGCGTAGGCCGCGTCGAGTGCGCGGGTGACCTCGCCCGCGGAGCCGTCCCCGACCTGGAGTCCGTCCACCGAGGTCACCGGCAGGATCTCCCAGCCGGTGCCCATGAAGAAGACCTCCTCCGCCAGGTACAACTCGGTCCGGTCGACGTCGCGTTCGACGACCGTGCGGCCCATCTCGCGCAGCAGGGTCAGGGAGGTCTCACGGGTGAGGCTCTCCAGGATCCCGCTGGTGGTCGACGGGGTGATCACCTCGCCGTCGCGGACGATCGCGATGCAGGCCCCGGGGCCCTCGCTCACCTTGCCGCGCTCGTTGAGGAGGATGGGCCAGTCGTGGCCGTTCTCCCGGGCCTCGATCATCGCGAGGCGGCCGTTGTGGTAGTTGGAGAACGCCTTCACCCGCGGGGGCATGGACGCCTCGTTGATGCGGGTCCAGGAGCTGACCGCGGCCCGGCAGCCGCGCTCGGTGCCCAGGCCGCTGGTGAACGTCCAGCTGTCCACGACCACTTCACACGGGACGCCGGCCGGCACCATCTGTTCCTGGATGACGCCCGCCGGGAACGCCCAGGGCCGCAGGTACACGTCCTCGCGGTACCGGTTGGCGCGCAGGACGTCCAGGACGGCCTCGCGCAGCGTGGGCAGGTCGTGGGGCAGGTGGAGGCGGACGATGCGGGCCGAGTCGTACAGGCGCTCGAGGTGCTCGTCCAGCCGGAAGACCAGCAGGCGGCCGCCGTCGTGCGAGACGTACGCCTTGATGCCCTCGAAGACCGCCGCGACGGAGGCGTGGCCCACGGCGTTGACGTGCACGCTCGCCTCGGCCCAGGGCACCAGGGAGCCGCTGCGCCAGAGCCAGTCGGGTCCTTCGCCGTCCGTGCGGACCAGCGAGTCCATGATGGACATGGGCGCGCCGGGTGTCTGTTCTGCTGTCGTCATACGGGTTTCACCTCTGGAATCTTGGTGGTGGAGATGTGCTCCAGGCTGTCGAGCACGAGGTCGGCCGCGGTCAGGCCGGAGCGGCTGCCCCGGGCGCCCGGGACCGCCACGCAGCGCAGCCCCGCCGCCTTCGCCGCGGTGACGCCGGTGGCGGAGTCCTCCAGCGCCACGCAGTCGGCCGGGGCGGCACCCAGCAGCTCCAGTGCGCGCAGGTACAGGTCGGGCGCGGGTTTGCGGGCCCGGACCTGTTCGCCGGTGACCACTTCGGTGAACCGGTCCAGGACGCCCAGGCGTCGGAGGTGGCCGTGGACCCAGTCGCGCTCGGAGCTGGAGACGACCGCGCAGGCGATGCCCTGGTCCGCCGCGTGCTCCAGCAGGCGGGCCACGCCCGGCCTCAGCGGTTCCGCCGAGGCCAGGCGGTGCTTGTCCCGCCGCCGCTCCTGGAGTTCGGACGGGGTCAGGGCGCGGCCCAGCCGCCGGGCGAGGTCCTCGGCGGCGTACGACTCCCCGGTGGCCCGGCCCATCATGGCGGTCCAGACCTCGTCCGGGAACGCGAGCCCGTGGCGGCCGTAGAGGTTGTGCCAGGACCGGTGGGCGGCCCGTTCGGTGTCGCACAGGAGCCCGTCGAAGTCCATGAGGACGGCGGCGGCCGTGACGGCGACGGCGGCGGTCACTGCTGGGGGCGCGCGCCTCCGAGCACACGCCTGAGGTAGTCGCTGGTGAACAGGGACCGCGGGTCGAGTTCGGCCCGGATGTCCTGGAACGCCTTCCAGCCGGGGTAGCGGTCGGCGACGACCTCGGCGGTCGCCGTGTGCGCCTTGCCCCAGTGCGGCCGGCCCTCGTGCTCCAGGAGCACCGCCTCGAAGGTGCGCAGCAGTTCGGTGTAGCCGACGGTGCGCGGGACGGTGATGTTGACGTACGTCGTCGTGCGTCCCTGGGCGGGACTGAGCAGGAGCTCGTCACCGGCGCCGAAGCGCACGGTGATGGAGTAGGGGGTGCGCAGGCCGAAGCGCTTGACGTCCTCGTGCACATGGCGCACCGCGTCGGCCGACGCGGTGAACGGCAGGGCGTACTCGAGGGAGAGGAACTTCACCGGCTGCGGGAAGGTGAACGCGTTGTAGCTGACGTCCACGTGGTCCGCGGGGCCGGAGCCCCCGCCGAGCTGGGCGGTCATGATGCGCCGCACGCTGCGCTGGTCGATACGGCCCACCAGGCCGGCGGTGGCGCAGCGCACCTCGCCGAGGGTGTTGGCGCGACGGCGGCGGGCGGCGTCGGCGGACACCGGCGCGTCGGTCGGCTCCAGCTTGAGGGTGGAGGCGTTGTCGCTCCAGCCCTTGAGGGAGAACGTGGCGTGCTCGGCGCTGCCGGCGTAGGCCTCGATGTCCTCCAGGATGCTCTCCAGCGGCCGGCTGCCCTCGGTGACGCGGAGGTTGAACTTCGGTACGCAGCGCAGGGTGACGGTGGAGATGACACCGAGCGCGCCGAGGGAGGTGGCCGCGGCGGCGAACAGCTCCGGGTCCTCCTGCGGGGAGCAGCTGCGCACGGAGCCGTCGGCGGTGACGAGGGTGAGGGCGAGGACCTGGCCGGAGAAGGGGCGGTGGGTGAGCCCGCTGCCGTGGTTGCCGGTGGAGATGGCCCCGGCGATCGTCTGCTCCTCCAGGGTCCCCATGTTGGACAGGGCGAGGCCGGCCTTGTCCAGCGCCCAGTTCAGCTCCCGCAGCAGGGTGCCGCCGCGGACGGTGACGGAGGGGGCGGCGGGGTCGAGGGCGACGATGCCGGTGTAGCCGGTCATGTCCAGCACGACGCCGCTGGTGGTGACGAGGGGGTTGAACGAGTGGCCCGTCCCGGCGGCACGCAGGGTGAGGTCGCGGTCGGAGGCGTACCGCACGGCGTCGACGATGTCGCTCTCGTGCGTGGCACGGACGATGCGGTCGGGGGTGCAGCGGGCGGAGCGGGCCCAGTTGCGCCAGGTGGCGGGCGAGGCGGTGGCCCGGGTCAACAGGTTCATGCGGTGGCCTTCCGGGATGCGGTGTCGTCGCGGAGGACCGCGCAGTGCCTGGCCACGGCGTCCTGCCAGGTCGGCATGGTCAGGCCGAGCCGCGCGAGCCGGTCGGTGTTCAGGACGGAGACCTTGGGCCTGCCGCCGACGAAGGTGCAGTCGTCGAAGGAGACGGCGGTCGGCGGGTGCTCCGCGTGCAGCTTGGGGTCGTACTCGTTGAGGGCGTACGCGCCCAGTTCGTAGCGGGTGGCCCGGTTCTGGTTCGCGACGTGCACGATGCCGGTGGGGAACTCGTCCAGGGTGATCAGGTGGATGAGTGCCCGGGCCAGGTCGACGGTGTAGGTGGGGCGGCTGTACTGGTCGTCGATCAGCTCCTGGCGTTCGCCGCGCTCGGCGGAGCGGATGGTGGCCAGGACGTCGTCGTTGTTCTCCGCCGCGCCGCCGAACAGCCAGGAGGTGCGCACCACGAGGTGCTCGGGCACCCGCTCGGCGATCTGCTCGCCGGCCAGTTTGGTGAGGGCGTACAGGCTCAGCGGGTTGGGGACGTCGGTCTCCCGGTAGTCCTCCTCGGGGGCCGAGACGCCGTCGAAGACGTAGTCGCTGGAGATGTACACCATGCGGCTGCCGGCCTTGCGGCAGGCCTCGGCGACCTGGTGGACGCCGGCGACGTTGACGCGCAGGGCGAGCTCGGTGTCGGTCTCGCAGGCGGCCACGATGGAGATGGCGGCCAGGTGCAGGACGACGTCCGGGCGGAAGGACTCGACGGAGGCGGACACGGCGTGCTCGTCGCCGATGTCGAAGTCCGCCACGGACACGCCGAGGACGGGCCAGTCGGCGGTGCGCGGGTCGGTGCTCAGCTCCTTGGTCAGGGCCTTGCCGAGGCTGCCGTCCGCTCCGGTGATGTAGACGCGCATGGTGTCCCCTCAGAGGTTGCCGAACTCGGCCCGCAGGTCCGCGGCCGTAGCGCCGGAGCTGATGCGGTCACGGATCTCGTTCTCGCGCGCCGCGACCCCGCGGGCGCTCTCCAGCACGGCCTTGGCGCTGCCCGAGGGCACGGTGGCCACGCCGTTCTCGTCGGCCACGACGATGTCGCCGGGGAAGATGACCTGGCCGCCGACCGAGACCGGCACGTTGACCTGGACCGGCTCGATGCGGTCGTGGACGGCACCGGGCGACTGCCGCGGGGAGGTGGTGCGGTACCAGACGGGGAAGCCGATGTCGCGGATCTCGTCGATGTCCCGCGCGGCCCCGTCGATGATCGCTCCGGCGATGCCGAACTTGTGGGAGACCGTGGCGGTCAGGCCGCCCCACATCGCGGTGGTGGCCACGCCGTGGCAGGCCATGACGATGACGTCGCCGGGCTGTGCCCGGGAGAGGATGGGCAGGGTGTTGACCCAGTCGTCGATCGACAGGTTGATGGTGAACGCGGGCCCGGCGATCTTCTGGTCGTGGCGGACGACCTGGAAGCCGCCGATGGCTCCGGCCCGTCGCTGGGCGTCGGTGACCACGCAGCTCGGGCTGTACTCGGCGAGCAGCTCGCGGAAGCCGTCGACGATGTCCTGCGGCGGCCGGGAGAGGTCGTTGTAGACCGTGTCCATGGGGGGTTGCTCCTCTTTGGGTGGGTGGATGGCCGGGGCCGGTGCGTCGGTCGTCGCGTTACGACCGCGTCCGGGCGCCGATCCGGGTGGCGAGCTTCTCGGCGCTCAGGCCGTGGGCGTCGAGGACCTCCGCCTCGGTGCCGCACAGCGGCACGTCGGTCAGGCCGATGCCGGTGAACGAGGGGGTGCGGTCGGTGCCGAGCTCCAGCAGCGCCCGGGCGATCAGGTCGGCCTGGCCGCCGTGCGTGTAGTGGTTCTCGACGACGAACAGCTCGTCGGCGCCCGCCGCCACCTCGTGCAGCCAGTCGGTGTCCACCCGGTTCAGCCAGGGCAGCGCCACCACGGTGAGGTCGACCCCGTCGGCAGCCAACAGATTCGCTGCGCGCAGCAGTTGGGTCAGCACGAGGGGACCGGAGCCGATCGCCACGGTCCGGCCGCCCTGCCGGACGACGCGGCCGTGCCCGGTCCGCAGCGGCTGCGCGCCGAGCGACTCCGCCTCCTCGGGGACCGGGGTGCTGACGAGTCTGAGGTAGACGCTGGTGTCGGTCTCGGCGCAGAACGCGACGGCGGCCTCGGTCTCGGCGGAGTTCGCCGGCTCCAGCAGGACGAGACCCGGTACGGCGCCCAGGGCGCTGATGTCGCGCACCGCCTGGTGGGAGTGGCCGGGAGCGGCCGGGACGAGTCCGGCGAGGGAGCCGACGTAGACGACCTTCCGGCGCTCGGAGGCGTTGGTGTACATCTGCTCGTTGGGCCGGGCGTGCAGGAAGCAGGAGAAGGAGTGCGCGAACGGCAGCAGGCCGCGCGAGGCGATGCCGCCGGCCATCGACACCATGTCCTGCTCTGCGATGCCGCACTCGACGAAGCGGTCCGGGAGGGCCTCGGAGAACGGGATGAGGCCGGTGTCGAGGACGAGGTCGGCGTCGAGCGCCACGATCCGCTCGTCGGTGCGCGCCCGGTCGAGCAGGGCGCGGCCGTAGACCTCGGGGAGCCGGGGTCCGGCCGCCTTGGCGGGCAGAATCGTTTCGGCAGTCGTCAGGGCGAGCGGGGGCAGGCCGTGGCGGCCGAGCAGATCGTCGACGGACGCCACCAGCTCCCGGTGCGCGCGCAGGTAGTCCTCGACGGCCGGCGCCCCGCTGTGGAAGCGGTAGCGCCACTCCCCCGGCGGCATGGAGGTGGCCGCGAAGGTGGCGCAGCCGGCGCCCTTGACGGTGTCGGCGATGACGACCGCGGGCCGGCCCGCGTACTCCGTCTCCCGCGTGCGGAAGGCGGCGTCGAGGTCCTTGGCGGAATTGCCGTCGCAGCGCAGCACGGCCCAGCCGAAGGAGGCGAACTTGGCCTCCAGGTCGCCGAGATCGCTCACATCGGCGACCCAGGTGTCCGACTGGATCTTGTTGTGGTCGACGATGACGGTCAGTTCGCCCATCTCGCGATGGACGGCCCCGGCCAGCGCCTCCCAGTTCTGGCCCTCCTGGAGCTCCCCGTCACCGGTGAGGACGTAGACACGGCGGTCGGCGCCGATCAGCCGGTCGGCCAGGATCATGCCCTTGGCCTTGGAGATGCCCATCCCGAGGGAGCCGGTGTTGGCGTGCATGTGCGGGAGGCTGACGTCGGGGTGCCCGGGCAGTCCGCCCAGCCTGCGCAGCCGGTGCAGCTTGTCCTCGGGCAGCGCGCCGAGGGCGATCAGTGCCGCGTAGAGGCCGGGCGCGTCATGGCCCTTGGACGAGAAGTAGATGTCCCCGTCGGGCTCGAAGGGCGAGCGCATCTCCTCCAGCAGCAGCCAGGCGACCGTGTCGGCGGCGCTGAAGCTGGAGCCCAGGTGGCCGGAGCCCGCGCGCATGATGCTGTAGAGGGTGTTGATGCGGGCGGCGTCCGCGAAGGCCTTGCTCCGGTCGTGACGATCGGGGATGCCGTTCAGCAGACGGGTGAACTCGTCGGCGGGCAGCCAGGCGAGAGTGGTGTTCATGACTTCTCCAGAGGTACGGGTGACGGACGCCGCCTCACCAGCTGACGTAGCCGCCGTCGACGAGCAGCTCGGTGCCGGTGACGTAGCTGCTCATGCCGGAGGCGAGGAACAGCAGCGGTCCGGTCAGGTCCGTGGGTTCGGCCATCCGCCGCAGCGGCACGCGTGCGCTGAACTTGGCCCGGAACTCCGGGTCCTGGCCGCCCAGCACACCGCCCGGTGACAGCGTGTTGACGCGGACGCCCGCGGGCCCCCACAGCGCGGCCAGATAGCGGGTCAGGGCGGCGGCGGCCGCCTTGGACATGCCGTACGCCGGCGGCTTGAGGAACGGCGGGTCCTGCGGCAGGTGCTCGTACAGGCGCGGGTCGGGCGCCATCGACCCGTACAGCGAACCGATGTTGATGACGGATCCCGCGCCCGCCTCGGCCATGGCGGTGCCGAAGACCTGGCAGACCCGTAGGACGCCCAGGGCGTTGACGTCGAGGACGGCGGCGGACACCTCGGCCGGGATGTCGCCGAACAGCCAGCTGTCGCCCGTGGCGGACGGCGGCTGGTCGATCCCCGCGTTGTTGACGAGGACCGTCGGCAGGCCGGCCTCGGCCCGGCACCGGGCCAGCGCGGCGCGCAGGCTCCCGGTGTCTGTCACATCGGCTTCCAGCAGGTGGAAGCGGTCGGTGTCATGGCGTTCGAGGACGGCGGCGAAGGCGTCCGGCACGGACGGTGTGCGGTCCAGGCCCACGACCCGGGCGCCGGCGCCGAGCAGGGCGTCGGTCCAGACGGCACCGAGCCTGCCGAGGACGCCCGTCACGACCGCGACCTGTCCCGTCAGGTCGATGTGTGCACTCATGGCGCGCTCAGCCGAGGTCGTCGAGCTTGATGTCCTCGTCCTCGGCGAGCGGCACCAGCAGGGGGCGGCCGACGAGCTCGTCGAGGACGTACGGCCGCAGGCCGTCGCCGGGCGACTTGATGGCGACGTCCTCGACGGTGAGGATCTCGCCGGCCGCCAGGTCGCGGGCCGCGACGAGCTTCTTGGCCATCTTGTGCAGGGCGGGCGCCTCGACCGGCAGCAGCTCCTTGACCGGGCTGCCCAGGGAGCGCCGGGTGCGCTCCAGGCTGTCGACGAGGTCCCGCAGGTGGCCGGCCTCCAGCGAGAAGTGGTGGTCGCTGCCGGGCATGGAGCGGTCCAGCGTGACGTGCTTCTCGATGACGCGGGCGCCCAGCGAATAGGCGATGACGCTCGACTCGGACTCGACGTCGTGGCCGGACAGGCCGACGACGACGCCGGGGAACTCCTCGCGATAGGTGCTGATGACCGAGAGGTTCAGCACGTCGGGCGTGGCCGGGTAGGCGGCGGTGCACTGGAGCACGGCGAGCTGGTCGTTCAGCGGCAGGATGGTCTCGACGGCGCGGCGCACGTCCGCCATGCCGGCGCCGCCGGTGCTGATGATCAGCGGGATGCCGGTCTTGGCCGCGTAGGCCAGCAGCGGTGTGTTCGTGAGGTCGCCGGAGGCCATCTTGATGGCCGGGACACCCAACTCGGCGAGGAAATCGACACTGTTGAAGTCGAAGGCGGTCGAGAAGAAGTCGATACCGGCCTCGGCCGCGACCTCGGCGAGGTGGCGGTACTCCTTCTCCCCGAATTCCACGGCCTCACGGTGCAATCCGTACGTGGCCCCGTAGCTGTTTCGGCCCGTGTAGGGCTGGTTGTACATCGCTTTGGTGAACAGCGACTTGTTGTCACGCTTCTGAAGCTTGGCGGCGTGCGCGCCGGATTCTGCGGCCATGCGCACGAGTTCCGCGGCCAGCCCGATGTCTCCGCCGTGGTTGTGACCGATCTCGGCTATGACATAGGCATCGGCACTGTCAGTGATGGTCTTGTTGCCGATAGTGATACTGCGCGACATTAACTATGTCCCCCGCATGCAAAATGGGTCCCCTGAAATCCCTCGGCGGGACGGGTCGCGAAACGGCGCACAGCTCCCCCGAGGCGATTGACCAGGCGAACGCTAGCATGATCTGATCATGGTTCAGCAACACCTAATTGGGCATCAAGTTCCGCCCCGGTCCCCCTCGTTGATGAATGACGCCGTATGCCCGAATTCAACGAACCTGTGCTGCACCGGGTTACCAGGAGCCGATTCCCAATACCCCAATCCTGCCTCACTCTTCAACGATTTGAGAGACACACAACTGTGAGCATCCTCCTACTGCACACGCGGAACCTGAGCCGCCGAAAGCACCTCGCCCGCGTGCGGGACTATGCACGGGAGCACGGCGAGCGGCTCCTGATGGTGATGAAGGACGCGACGTGGGAGGCGGACTTCGTCGACCGGGTGGTGGTGGCGGACACCGCCAGCATCGAGGAGACGGTCGCGGCGGCCACGCTGCTCGCCGCCGAGGAGACCGAGCCCATCCGCGGTGTCCTGACGTTCGTCGAGCAGAGCGTGCCGGCGGCCGCGGCCGTGGCGGCGGAGCTGGGACTGCCCTCGGTGGGCGAGCGGGCCGCCTATCTCGCGCGCGACAAGTACGCGATGCGCTCCGCCTTCGGCGCCGCCGGACTGCCGCAGCCGCGCTTCGCGCTCGCCCGTGACCTGGGCGAAGCGCGCGAGGCGGCCGTCGGCGTCGGATATCCGCTGGTGCTCAAGCCGCTCATCGGCGGGGGCAGCAAGTACGTGCGCCGGGTCGACGACGACACCGAGCTGGCCGAGCACTTCGACACCATCCGCCGCGGCGCCTGGACGGGCTTCACGCACGACCCGCTGCATGTGCGCACCAAGGACGAGTACGGCGAGGCCGTGCTGCTGGAGGCGTACGTCCCCGGCTCCGAGATCAGCGTCGAGTCGCTGGTCGTCGACGGGCAGACCCATGTGGTGGCCGTGCACGACAAGCCGCTGCCCATGGAGGGGCCCTTCTTCGAAGAGGTCTACTACACCACGCCGACCCGGCTGCCGCAGGAACTCGTGGCCCGCATAACGGCCGCCACCGACGAGGCGCACCGGGCGCTGGGCATCGACACCGGTGCCACGCACACGGAATTCCGGATCACCGCGGAAGGTGACCCGTACATTCTGGAGACGGCCGGACGGCTGGGCGGCGGCCCGGTTTATCAGTCGGTGCTCCTCAGCACTGGCATCGACATGGTCGAAGCTTTGCTCGATCTTTCCACTGGACGCCCGGTGGAGCTGGACCCGCCGCGGGCTCCGAAGCCCACGGGCTTCTATCTGTTCTTCGCCGAGCGAGCCGGTGAACTCGTCGGCGTGCACGGCATGGAAAAGGTCGAGGGCGACGAGCGCGTCAGCGAAATCGTGCTGTACGGGAACGTCGGCGACCGAGTGCTCGTGCCGCCGCACGCGTCGGCGGCCCACGGGCACGTGCTGTTCTCCGGCGAGACCGCCGAGGCCGTGGATTCCGGATTCCTGGAGTTCCGCGACGCGATATCCGTGGAGGTGCGGTGAAATTCCTCGTCCTGAACCGTACTCCGCTTTCGGGACGGCGCTTCCCGGAGTGGATCGGCGACGCCCATGAAGCGGTGCTCCTCACCGACGAGGCGGCGGTGTCGGCCGACCCGGAGACCCGCTCGGAGCAGCTCGCGGGATACACGCACGTGGAGATCCTGCCCGACTTCCACTTCAATCCCCTGGTCGAGCTGCACGCGCTGGACCTCCACCGGAAGCTGGGCTTCGACCGGGTGATCGCCCTGTCGGAGTTCGACATCCTGCGCGCCGCGCGGCTGCGGGAGCTGATGGGCCTGCCGGGGCAGGACGTGCCGAGCGCCGTCGCCTTCCGGGACAAGCTGCGGATGAAGGAGCTGCTCGACGAGGCCGGCGTCCCCGTGGCGCCGTACGCCCCGGTCGGTCATCTGGACGACCTGCTGGGCTTCCTCGACGAGCACGGCTTCCCGGTCGTGGTCAAGCCCCGCAGGGGCGGTGGCTCCATGGGAGTTCACGTCCTGCGGGACCGGGACGACCTGGCCTCGCTGCTGGCCTCCCACCGTGACCTCGGCACGGACGACGGCGCTCAGCTGCTGGCCGAGCAGTACATCGAGCACGAGCTGTTCCACGTCGACGGCATCGTCGCCGAGGGGCGGCCCCTGCTGATGTGGCCCTCGACCCAGGGCGACACGACCTGCCTGGACATCATGCGCGGGCGCGCGCTCCACAGCTGCCTGCTGGATCCGGACGATCCGCTGCTGGAGCCGCTGCTCGAACTCACCCGCCGCGCCCTGGCGGCCCTCCCGTCGCCCGGCACGTTCATGTTCCACGCCGAGGTCTTCCGCGACCCTGCGGGGCGGCTGGTGTTCAACGAGGTGGCGAGCCGCATGGGCGGCGGGATGATCGAGCACGTGCTCCAGCTCGGCTTCGGCGTCACGCTTCCCGAGGTGTACGTGCGGTCGCTGGCCGGGCACGACGTCCCGGCGGTCCCGGGCGCGCCGGAGCGGATCGCGGGCCTCTCACTCTTCCCGCCGCGCCCCGGCACGCTGCTGGCCGTCCCCGACACCTGCCCGGTGCCCGGCATCAGCGCCTACCACAGGCACGCCGAGCCGGGAGCGGTGCTGAAGCCCGCCCAGGTGAGCGTGGAGAAGATCGGCTCGGTGCTGGCGACGGGAGCCACCCGGGCCGAGGTCGAGACGTCCTTGGCCGAGGCCCTGGACTGGTTCGAGCGCTCCACGGTGATCCACCCGGACGGCGACCGGCCCGCCCCCGCGGGCTGAGCCCTCCCCCCGCACGCGGCGCCTGGCAAGGCCACCGGCCGGGCGCCGTCACACGGGTGCCTGCCCGACTCCCGGCTCCGCGGGCCGTGGCCGCCCGGGCGGGCGGAGCGGGGCGGAACCGGGACGACGTCGGCCCTCCCGGGCGAGAGGAACCCCAGCCGCCGCACGGCTGGGGTTCCTCGGGACGGTGCGTGTCGGTGAGTCGGGCAGGTCAGCGCTGCAGGGTGAGGACGCCCGGCCGCCACGGCAGCTTGTTGTAGTCGCCGCCCGCCGTGGGGGACTTGCCCTGGTAGAGGAACTGGAGGTTGCAGGGGTCGATGGTCATGGTCTGGTCGGGGTTGTTGCGGACCAGGTCGCCGTGGCTGATGTCATTGGTCCAGGTGGCACCGCTGTTGGCCTTGCCCGCGAAGGGGTTGCTCTCGGTGGCGGCCTGCGGGGTCCACGAGCCGCTCAGGCTGGAGGCCGTGAAGGAGCGGAAGTAGCGCCCGTTCGCGCCCATCGCCTCGACGATCATCAGGTACTGGTTCTGGCCCTGGACCTTGTACACCTGAGGCGCCTCGAAGAGGTTGGCCTTCGTGTCGCTCATGATCGTCGTGTACGACGAGCCGAAGTTGCCCGGGAAGTTCCCGATCGGCATGCTCGCGCGGTAGATCTTGCCGTTGTCACCGGCGAAGAACAGGTACATGTTCTGGCCGTCGGCGATCAGGGTCTGGTCGATCGGGCCGGTGTCGGAACCGGAGATGCTCCCGGTGAACAGCGGCTGCGGGGCGGACCAGCCGTTGGGGTTGGTGGGGTCGCTGGACGTGCGGTAGATGAAGGGCCAGGAACCCCACTGGTACGCCAGCACCCAGATGTTCTTGGGAGCGAAGTAGAACAGCGTGGGCGCCACCGCGGCCTGGTTCATACCGGTCTGCCCGGCCGACGCCATGTCCGACCAGTTGGTGAAGGGACTGAACATCATCGAGCCGTACGACGACCCCGAGAAGTTGGACGCGTAGACCAGGTGCTTGCCGTTGTGCGTCACGGTGGTGAAGTCCTTCACCGCGGCCCACCCGTTCGCCGGCTGCGCCAGCACACCCGTGGACGTCCACCGGTACGTCGACGGCAGGGCACACGTGCCGCCGCCCGGCGCGGACAGGCCGGTCCACTTCTGGTTGCTGCCGCCGTTGCACGTGCCGATCTGCACCGCCGTGCCGTTGGCCGTACCGGCGCCCGCGGTCTCCAGGCACAGCCCGGACTCCACGCCGACGACCGTGCCGTCGGAGTTCAGGCGCCACTGCTGGTTCGCTCCGCCGGAGCAGGTCCAGATCTGCACCCGGGTACCGGGCGTGGTGGCATGGCCCGGGACGTCCAGGCACTTGCTGCCGTACACGGTGAGCTGGTTGCTGTCCGTCAGCGTCCACTGCTGGTTGGTCCCGCCCCAGCAGTCGTAGATCTGCAGGGACGTGCCGTCGGTCTGGCTGGCGCCCGGCACATCGAGACACCGGCCGGAACCAACACCGCGCAGGGCCCCGCTGGAAGCCGCCTGGGCCGGGGCGGCGACGAGCAGCGCCGCCAACGCGGCCAGGGCCGCGACCACGGCGGCGAGCACCACGGACGGATGCCTGCGGCTGAAACTTGCTCTGTGCATCGGGACTTCCTCAACCTTGAGTAGGCGGTTCCGGGTCGGCCTCGTCAGAGGTCTGCTCATCAGAGGTCTGCTCATCAGAGGTCTCCTCATCAGAGGTCTTCCGGACTGTCGGTGTGGTGCGGTTGTTGTGCAGCGGCAGCCTGTGAGCACCCGGCGCCCGGTTGAGCTTGGCAAGGTCATGACATACGGCTACGGGCGGCGTGATCCAGAGGTGCCCTGTTGTGCGTCGAGCAGTCGTTCTGTTCGTAATTTCGAACAATGGTCGATGTATCGAGCGAACTGAATGATAGGGAACCGGTGGACGGCGTCAATACCTCTCGCACGTATCGCCGTCATCACCGAAATATTTCGCGACCCTTACGCGGGAAACGACGCAGGTCACCCCACCGGCCGACCGCAGCGCACGACACTCGATGCCGGGACCTCAATAAAGTGCCCCTTGACAGCTGCCGCACACCCACCCTGAGCCATCCCTGGACTGCAGCCTTGCCGTGTCCACTCACGGCAGGGCCGGGAGCACCTCTCTGCATCTCTGTATTCCGAAAGTTTCGAGCAATTCACAGAAACTTTTTCTGCGGAGAGTATTGACGACCCGTCACCTCCACCTCAATCATCCCTGTCTGAGAAACCGGGCTCGGTTCGAGCTCGCGAACCCCATGGGCTGCCCGCCCGCCGTGCGTCACCCGGTCGGCCGGCCGGGTACGGCCCGCCCCGTCCGTCTGCCGAGTGGGAGCGGACGACGCAACTCCCGCGCTTCAGTCCTTCCGTGATCTCTACCTTGGAGGCACAGTCATGGGCTCCAATGCCCTTCCCAGGCCCCTCGCCCGCCGGAAGATCCGCGGCCTGCTGCCGGCGCTGCTCGTCGGCGTCCTCGGTGCGGCCGGCGCCCTGGCCGCGCCACCGGCCGCGCACGCCGCCGAGAGCACGCTCGGCGCCGCGGCGGCCCAGAGCGGCCGCTACTTCGGCACCGCCATCGCCTCGGGCAGGCTGGGCGACTCGACGTACACGTCGATCGCGAACCGCGAGTTCAACATGGTGACGGCCGAGAACGAGATGAAGATCGACGCCACCGAGCCGCAGCGAGGCCAGTTCAACTTCACCGCCGGCGACCGCGTCTACAACTGGGCCGTGCAGAACGGCAAGCGGGTGCGCGGTCACACGCTGGCCTGGCACTCCCAGCAGCCCAGCTGGATGCAGAACCTCAGCGGCAGCTCACTGCGCCAGGCGATGATCGACCACATCAACGGCGTGATGGGCCACTACAAGGGCAAGATCGCCCAGTGGGACGTCGTGAACGAGGCCTTCGCCGACGGCAGTTCGGGAGCCCGGCGCGACTCCAACCTGCAGCGCACCGGCAACGACTGGATCGAGGTCGCCTTCCGCACCGCGCGCGCCGCGGACCCGGCCGCCAAGCTCTGCTACAACGACTACAACATCGAGAACTGGACCTGGGCCAAGACGCAGGGCGTCTACAACATGGTCCGGGACTTCAAGCAGCGCGGCGTGCCGATCGACTGCGTCGGCTTCCAGGCGCACTTCAACAGCGGCAGCCCGTACAACAGCAACTTCCGCACCACCCTGCAGAGCTTCGCCGCCCTCGGCGTCGACGTGGCCGTCACCGAGCTCGACATCCAGGGCGCCTCGTCCTCGACCTACGCCGCCGTGACCAACGACTGCCTGGCCGTCTCGCGCTGCCTCGGCATCACCGTCTGGGGCGTGCGCGACATGGACTCCTGGCGGTCGGGTGACACGCCGCTGCTGTTCAACAACGACGGCAGCAAGAAGCCCGCCTACACCGCGGTCCTCAACGCGCTCAACGGCGGCTCCACCACGCCCCCCGCGGAGGGCGGACAGATCAAGGGCGTCGGTTCCGGCCGCTGCCTGGACGTGCCCAACTCCAGCACCACGGACGGCACCCAGCTCCAGCTGTGGGACTGCAACACCGGCACCAACCAGCAGTGGACGTCCACCAGCGCCGGCGAGCTCAGGGTCTACGGCAACAAGTGCCTGGACGCCGCCGGCACCGGCAACGGCGCCAAGGTCCAGATCTACAGCTGCTGGGGCGGCGACAACCAGAAGTGGCGCCTCAACTCCGACGGATCCATCGTCGGCGTCCAGTCCGGTCTCTGCCTCGACGCCGTCGGAGCCGGCACCGGCAACGGCACCCTGATCCAGCTCTACTCCTGCTCGGGCGGCAGCAACCAGCGCTGGACCCGCACCTGATGGGACCTGCCGCGCACGAGGGGGCCGGATCGCTGAAGACCCGCGGTACGGCCCCTGCGACAAGGCATCGCTGGTGGTCCCGGGTCGCCGCCGTGGTGGCGGCGACCCTGGCGATCGGCGGGCTCGCCGCCGTGAAGCCGGTGCCCGCCGAGGCCGCGACGGTGGACACCAGCGCCTGGTACGTCCTGGTCAACCGCAACAGCGGTAAGGCGCTGGACGTCTCGGGCGCGTCCACCGCCGACGGCGCGCGGGTCAGCCAGTGGACGCGCAACGACGGAGCCAACCAGCAGTGGCAGTTCGTGGACTCCGGCGGCGGGTTCTACCGCCTGAAGGCCCGGCATTCGTCCAAGGTCCTCGACGTGGCCGGCGCCTCGACGGCGGACGGCGCCGCGATCCAGCAGTGGTCCGACCACAACGGGGCCAACCAGCAGTTCCGCCTGGCCGACTCCGACGCGGGCCACGTCCGGCTGATCAACCGCGCCAGCGGCAAGGCGGTGGAGGTGCAGGGGGCTTCCACAGCTGACGGCGGCAACGTCGTCCAGTACACCGACTGGGGCGGTGCCAACCAGCAGTGGCAGATGGTCAAGCTGTCGTCCGGTGGCGGAGGCGGATGCGGCGGCGCCCCGGCGCTGGCGAGCGGTACGCACACCATCCAGAGCGGCGGCAGGAGCCGCAGTTTCATCCTCAGGGTCCCCGCCGACTACGACAGCAGCCACCGCTATCGGCTGATCTTCGCGTTCCACTGGCGGGGCGGAACCGCCGGCGACGTCGCCTCGGGCGGCACGAGCGGGACCGCCTGGTCCTACTACGGCCAGCAGGAACAGTCCGACAACAGCGCGATCCTCGTCGCCCCCCAGGGCCTCGGCAACGGCTGGGCCAATACAGGCGGTGAGGACGTCACCTTCGTCGACGACATGATCCGGCGCATCGAGGGCGGACTCTGTGTCGACCCGGCACAGCGTTTCGCCACCGGATTCAGCTGGGGCGGCGGCATGAGCTACGCGCTCGCGTGCAGCCGGGCCAACGTCTTCAGGGCCGTCGCGGTCATCTCCGGCGCCCAGATCAGCGGATGCAGCGGCGGCACCCAGCCCATCGCCTACTTCGGAATCCACGGCATCAACGACTCCGTCCTGAACATCGCGCAAGGCCGGTCCCTGCGCGACAGGTTCGTCGCCAACAACGGCTGCACCCCCCAGAGCCCGCGGGAGCCCGCCCCGGGCAGCCGAACGCACATCACCACCACCTACGCGGGCTGCCGTGCCGGATACCCGGTGCAATGGGCCGCGTTCGACGGCGACCACATACCCGGCCCCGTCGACGGCTCCTCCGGCGAAAGCGGCGTCACCACCTGGACGAAGACAGAGATCTGGAGGTTCTTCGCACAGTTCCAGTGACCCACCCGCACCCCGCACTGGACCCGAGTGGAGTCAGGATGATCCTGGCTCCACTCCGTCCTGCCATGGTGCCGCTGGGCACCCGGATGCCGGCCGCCAGGGCGCGGTCGCGGTCGAGGCCCCGTCAGCGCGCTCCTGACGAAGCTGCGCGACAGCAGGTCACTGGCCCTTGGTCGTGGGCTCAAGGATCGCGACGCACTCGACGTGGTGGGTCATGGGAAACAGATCGAACGCCCGCAGCGTCCGCACCCGGTACCCGCCCTCCCGGAAGTACGCGATGTCGCGGGCCAGGGCCGCCGGGTCGCAGGCGACGTAGGCGATGCGCCGGGCGTCCAGCTCCGCGAGGTGGGCGACCGTCTTGCGGCCGGCGCCGGCGCGGGGCGGGTCGAGGACGATGAGGTCGACCTCGGTGATGCCGGTGCGGGGCAGGACGGCGTCGACCTTGCCCTGCTCCACGCGGACGCGGGGGAAGTCGGCCAGGTTGTGGCGGGCGTCCTCCACCGCGCGCTTGCCGGACTCGATGCCCAGCACCGCGCCCTTGTCGCCGATGCGGTCGGCGAGCGCGCCCGCGAACAGGCCGACGCCGCAGTAGAGGTCCAGGCACATGTCGCCCTTGCGCGGGAGCAGGCCCTGCATCACCGCGGTGACCAGGGTGTCGGCCGCCTTCGGGTGCACCTGCCAGAAGCCGCCGCTGCCGACCCGGTGGGTGCGGCCGTCCGCGCGCTCGCGCACGAAGGGGCGGCCGTGGACGCGGTGGACGCCGCCGGACTTCTCGTCGACCCGCATCACGGAGACCGGCTTGTCCAGCTCCACCAGGGGCAGGCGGGCGCCCGGCCGCGGCGTGAGGATCACCTGGCGGTCCTGGCTGCCCGTCGCCGCGATCGCCTCCACCGACTCCATGCCGGTCCAGTCGCGCTGCTCGACGCCCAGCTCGCTGACGCCCTCCGCGGCGATCATGCAGTGCTCGATGCGCTCCACCTCGTGCGAGCGGTGGCGGCGCAGCCCCGCGTGGCCCTCGGCGTCCACGGCGTACTGCACGCGCGTGCGCCACTGCGGCACCTCGCCCGCGGGGAGCTTGTCGCCCTCGGCCGGCATCACCGTGCCGTCCCAGCCGGCCTCCTCCGGGGTGAGCCCGGCGAGCCGCTTGAGCTGCTCGGCGACGACCTCGCCCTTGAAGCGCCGCTGGGCGCCCGGCTTGGCGTGCTGCCAGTCGCAGCCACCGCAGCGGCCGGGGCCGGCGTAGGGGCAGGGCGCCTCGATGCGGTCCTTGGACGCCTCCAGCACCTCGACGGCGTCGGCCCGCAGGAAGCGGTCCCCGTCCTCGCCCTCGGTCACCCGTGCCACGACCCGCTCGCCGGGCAGCGCGTGCCGTACGAACAGCACCTGCCCCTCCGACGTGCGGGCGATGCAGTGCCCGCCGTGGGCGACCGGGCCGACCTCGACCTCGTACACCTCGCCCACCAGCGACTTCTTCGGTTCTGCCTGCATGGCGGGCGACTCCAGATCGGGAAACGTACGGGCGGGAGGGCCGCGGCCCCCTGTCGCGGGACGGCGACGCCCACCCTCGCGGGACAACAGCCCACCAGTCTACGTCGTCCGGCGCGGCCCTCCCGCCGCCGTGGCCGGCGGACAGCGCCGGGGCCGCTCACTCCTTGGTGCTGTGCTCCTTCTCCCGCTCCTGCGCGGGCCCCCGCCGCACCGAGCCCGGCGCGTTCCACTCGGAGCGCTTGCGAGCGCGCTTCTTGGCGGCCTCGGAGGACTGGAGCTGGTACGGGACCGAGGTGACCATGATGCCGGGCGTGAAGAGCAGCCGGCCCTTCAGGCGCAGGGCGCTCTGGTTGTGCAGCAGGTGCTCGTACCAGTGGCCGACGACGTACTCGGGGATGATCACGGACACCGCGTCGCGCGGCGACTCCCGGCGCAGGCTCTTGACGTACTCGATGACCGGCCGGGTGACCTCGCGGTAGGGCGAGTCGAGGACCTTCAGCGGTACGTCGATGCCGCGCCGCTCCCACTCGTCGCGCAGCGCCTTGGTCTCGGCCGGGTCGACGTTGACGGTGAGCGCCTCCAGGGTGTCGGAGCGCATCAGCTTGGCGTAGGCGAGGGCGCGCAGGGTGGGGCGGTGGATCTTGGAGATCAGGACGACCGAGTGCACCCGGGAGGGCCGCACGCTGTCGTCGCTGGGGCCTTCGGGGGCGGCGATCTCGGAGGCGACCCGGTCGTAGTGGCGGCGGATCGCGGTCATCGTGACGTAGAAGATCACCATGCCGAGCAGGGCGACCCAGGCGCCGTGGGTGAACTTGGTGATCAGCACGACGACCAGCACCAGGCCGGTGAAGAAGGCACCGAAGGCGTTGATCGCGCGGGAGCGGACCATGTGGCGGCGCTTGGCGGGGTCGCGTTCCTCGGCCAGGTGGCGGTTCCAGTGCCGGACCATGCCGATCTGGCTGAGCGTGAAGGACACGAACACACCGACGATGTACAGCTGGATCAGCCGCGTGGAGTCGGCGCCGTAGATCCACACCAGCAGGGTGGCCGCGCCGGCCAGGAGCACGATGCCGTTGGAGAAGGCGAGCCGGTCGCCGCGGGTGTGCAGCTGGCGCGGCAGATAGCGGTCCTGGGCGAGGATCGAGCCGAGGACGGGGAAGCCGTTGTAGGCGGTGTTGGCGGCGAGGAACAGCACGAGCGCGGTGGCGGCGGCCAGCACGATGAACAGGAAGCTGCCGTTGCCGAAGACGGCCTCGGCGACCTGGGAGATCACCGGGTGCTGGATGTAGTCCGCCCCGACCGGTACGCCGTCGTCCAGCAGGTCCTTGGCGGGGTTCTCGGCCATCCGGACCTCGGACACCATCGCGAGGGCGATGATCCCGCAGAACATGGTGACGGCCAGCAGGCCCATCATCGCCAGCGTGGTGGCGGCGTTCTTCGACTTGGGCTTGCGGAAGGCCGGGACGCCGTTGGAGATGGCCTCCACACCGGTGAGCGCGGCACAGCCGGAGGAGAAGGCGCGCAGCAGCAGGAAGACCAGGGCGAAGCCGGCCAGGCCCTGGTGCTCGGGCTCGATCTCGTAACCGGCGGTCGGCGCCCGCAGGGTGTCGTCCAGGACGAGCCCGCGGAAGGCGCCCCAGGCGATCATGACGAAGACACCCGCGACGAAGACGTACGTCGGGATGGCGAAGAGCGCGCCGGACTCCTTCACACCGCGCAGGTTCATCAGCGTCAGGAGCACGATCACCCCGATCGCGCAGAGCACCTTGTGCTCGACGACGAACGGGACGGCGGAACCCAGGTTCTCGATGCCGGAGGAGATGGAGACGGCGACCGTCAGGACGTAGTCGACCAGCAGGGCGCTGGCGACGGTGAGCCCCGCCTTGGGGCCGAGGTTGGTGTTGGCGACCTCGTAGTCGCCGCCGCCGCTGGGGTAGGCATGCACGTTCTGCCGGTAGGAGGCGACCACCGTGAACATCAGCACGACGACCGCGGCGGCGATCCAGGGGCTGAAGTGGTAGGCCGACACGCCCGCGATGGACAGGACCAGCAGCACCTCGCCGGGCGCGTACGCCACGGAGGACAGCGGGTCGGAGGCGAAGACGGGAAGGGCGATGCGCTTCGGCAGGAGCGTTTCTCCGAGCCGGTCGCTGCGCAGAGCGCGCCCGATGAGAATCCGTTTGGGCACGTCGGTCAGTTTGGACACAACAGAACATCGTAAGGGCTCGAACAGCAGAGCGCTCACCGGCCCACCGTCTTGTGCCTCACGAGTGAAATTCGGCCGCCGGACCAGCCAGGTGCTCACGCCCCCGAGGCGTCTTCATGCCTATATGACAAGACCGTCCACCACGCCCCGTCCGTCCGGCTACGACAGGGCGTTCACCCACTTCGGAGCCCCTCCATGGCCACCGCCGCAGAACTCATCGGCGCCACCGCCGCGCTCATCGCCCTCACGATCCTGACATTCGCCAGTGTGCGCAGTATCAGCCGTCGCTGAGCGGGGCAGACCGTGCACGGGGGTGCCGTCCGCCGACCGTGCGTGTGTAGCTTGGTCGGCGGTCTGAGACCCTGTTTTGAGCGTTTCAGCCAAGTCAGCAACTTTGGACACCGGAAGGACGGTCGTGCACATCGTCATCATGGGCTGCGGCAGAGTGGGTTCCGCTCTCGCCCAGACCCTGGAGCAACAGGGGCACACGGTCGCGGTGATCGACCAGGACCCCACCGCCTTCCGCCGGCTCGGCTCCTCCTTCGGTGGCCGCCGCGTCACCGGCGTCGGCTTCGACCAGGACACCCTGCGCGAGGCCGGCATCGAGGAGGCGGGCGCGTTCGCCGCGGTCTCCAGCGGCGACAACTCCAACATCATCGCCGCCCGCGTGGCCCGGGAGATGTTCGGCATCGAGAACGTCGCCGCCCGGATCTACGACCCCCGCCGCGCCGAGGTCTACCAGCGCCTGGGCATCCCGACGGTGGCCACGGTCCGCTGGACGGCCGACCAGATGCTGCGCCGGCTGCTGCCCTCCGGCTCGGAGGCCCTGTGGCGTGACGCCACCGGCGGCGTCCAGCTCGCCGAGGTGCACGCCTCCCCCGCCTGGGTCGGCCACAAGATCAGCCGGATGCAGGAGGAGACGGGCGTCCGCGTGGCGTTCCTGACCCGCCTCGGCGAGGCGATGCTGCCCACCTCGCAGACGGTGCTGCAGGAGGGCGACCTGGTGCACGTGATGATGCGCACCGACGAGGTCGAGAAGGTCGAGGCTGCGTTCGCCGAGGGTCCGAAGGAGGGCGGTCACTGATGAGGGTCGCCATTGCCGGTGCCGGCGCGGTCGGCCGGTCGATCGCCGGTGAACTGCTGGAGAACGGCCACGAGGTCCTGCTGATCGACAAGGCCCCCACCGCCATCTCCGTCGAGCGCGTCCCGCAGGCCGAGTGGCTGCTGGCCGACGCCTGCGAGATCACCTCCCTGGACGAGGCCGCGCTGCAGCGCTGCAACGTCGTCATCGCCGCGACCGGCGACGACAAGGTCAACCTGGTCGTCTCGCTCCTCGCCAAGACGGAGTACGGCGTCCCGCGCGTGGTCGCCCGCGTGAACAACCCCAAGAACGAGTGGCTGTTCAACGAGTCCTGGGGCGTGGACGTCGCCGTCTCCACCCCGCGCCTGATGTCGGCCCTGGTGGAGGAGGCGGTGAGCGTCGGCGACCTGGTCCGGCTGCTGCGCTTCAGCCACGGCGACGCCAACCTCGTGGAGCTGACCCTGCCCGAGGAGTCGGCCCTGGCCGGCACCCAGGTGGGCGACGTGGAGTGGCCGCAGGACACGTCCCTGGTCACCATCATCCGCGGCACCCGCGTCCTGACGCCGTCCAAGGACGACTCCCTGGAGGCCGGCGACGAACTCCTCTTCGTGGCCGCCCAGGCCCGCGAGGAGCAGCTGGAGGACCTGCTGTCGGTCCGCCGCGACGACACCGCCGACTGAGTTCTCGTACGACGACGAAGGGCGCCCCGGCAGCACGGCCGGGGCGCCCTTCGTCATGAGGCGCGGGGGCGAGCGCGGGCCCGGTCCTCGTCGGGAGGCGCGGGCCGCGCGGGTGCGGGGCTACTCCGCCGAGCGGGCGGCGGCCTCGCGCTCCTTCTGCTCCTGCTCGGCCTTCTCCGCGGCCTCCATCTCGGCGAACACGTCGATCGGCGCGGGCGCCTTGGCGAGGAACACCCACGTCAGATAGACGGCGAGCAGGAAGGGCGGGATCTTCAGGGCGACCAGGACCCAGCCGAGCTGGGTGGTGTCGGCCCACCAGTACAGCGGGAAGAGGATCGCGCACTTGGCGAGCAGGATCAGGCCCCAGGCCCAGCTGGCCTTGGCGTACGCCTTCTTGCGGCCGGGGTTGCGGGTGCGCCAGGAGAGGTTCTCCTTGAAGACCGGGCCGAGGATCAGTCCGATCAGCGGGACCCCGCACAGGGTCGTGACGATGTACGCCAGCGCCAGGCCCAGCGTGTAGAGCATGCCGGGCAGATAGAAGTCCTTGGCGTTGCCGGTCATCATCGCGAAGACGACACCGAAGGCCACGCCGAAGACACCGCTGAAGGCGTGCTTGACGGTGTCCTTCATCACGAGGCGGACCACGACCAGGACCAGCGACACCGCGAGCGCGGCGATCGCGGACATGTGCAGGTCCTTGTTGATCGTGTAGATCGTGACGAAGAGGAGGCCGGGCACCACCGTCTCGACCATGCCGCGCACGCCGCCGAACGCCTCGAAGAGCGCGGCCTCCGTCACCGCCCTCGAATCGTGGGCATCCTGCTGGGCGTCCTGGGTCGGCTTGTCGAGTGACGTCACCGGCTACTCCCGTCCGAGCGGTCTCAGTTCGTATTTCGGGTTGAACAGCACCCGGCGGCCCCGGCTCATCGAGACCCGCCCGGACGCGATGAGTCTGCGTCCCGGCTCTATCCCGACTATGGAGCGCCGGCCCAGCCACACCACGTCCAGGGCGGCGGAGCCGTCGAACAGCTCGGCCTCCAGGGCGGGCACGCCCGCGCGGGGGCGCAGGGTGACGGTGCGCAAGGTACCAGTAACGGTGACGACCTCGCGGTCGTGACAGTCGCCGATGCGGGTGCAGCCCGTGGTCTCGGCGTCCTCTCGCAGCTCCTCGGACTCCAGGTCCTCCTGCGACGAGGAGAGCCGGTCTAGCATGCGCCGGAACCGGCCCACCGGCTTGTCGGATCGAGGAACAGCACTCATGTCTGAAGGGTACCGGGCGCCACCGACACGCCGGGACCCCCGCCCCGAGCCGCCCGGCGGGGGCTCAGCCTTCGGTGATCTCGCCGTCGCTCAGCTCCAGCACCCGGTCGGCCAGGCCCAGCAGGGTCGTGTCGTGCGTGGCGACCAACGCGGTGACGTTCTCGCTGCGTACGACCGCCCTCAGCAGCTCCATCACGGCGTGCCCGGTCTCCACGTCGAGCTGGGCGGTGGGCTCGTCGGCGATCAGCAGGGCCGGGCTGTTGGCGAGGGCGCGGGCGATGGCAACGCGCTGCTGCTGGCCACCGGAGAGCTCGCCCGGCCGCTGGGCGGCGTGGTCGGCGAGGCCGACCAGGGCGAGGAGCAGTTCGACGCGTTCCTCGCGCTCGTGCACCTCGGCCCGGCGCAGCCGCAGCGGCACGCCGACGTTCTCGGCGGCGGTCAGGATCGGGAGGAGCCCGAAGGACTGGAAGACGAAGCCGATGCGGTCCCGGCGCAGCTCCAGCAGCCCCTGCTCGCCGAGCCCGGACAGCTCGCGCCCGTCGACGACGACGCTGCCCCGGTCGGGGGTGTCGAGCCCGCCGACGATGTTCAGCAGGGTCGTCTTGCCCGAGCCGGAGCGGCCCTTGAGGGCGACCAGCTCGCCGGGGCGCAGCTCGAAGGAGACGCCGCGCAGGGCGTGGACGGCGGCGGCACCGGTGCCGTAGGTCTTGTGGACGTCGGCGACGCGCACCATGGTCTCGGTGACGACCTGGCTCATGATCTGCCTCCCCCGTGGGCCGGGCGCCAGTATCACGGACCGGCACCCGGCCGATCAACGGTTCAGCCGGGGTTGTCCCCGTGGGTGAGGGTCTCCCAGGCGACGAAGAGGTTGTTGCTGCCGGCCGGACGGCCTCGTTCCGTCAGCGCCTGGGTGTTGGTCATGGGGATGCCGAGCCGGTTGTGCAGGGCGTTGTGGCCGACCTCGGTGACCGGGCCGAGGCCGAGGTGCAGGGTGCCGCCGCAGAGCCAGCTGGGGGCGGCGGTGCCGAGTTCGTACTTCGCCTGGAAGCCGAGCGCGTGCCGCAGCCGCTCGCCGACGTCGGTGCCGTACAGGTCCTGGCCCTGGATGCGGCTGGTCTCGGCGATGTGGGAGATCGCGGAGATGCCGTAGCCGGTGTGGGTGAGGTCGCGGCAGGTCTCCTGGGTGAGGCCGGTGACGAAGGTGGTCTGGCCCTGCCAGTACTTGACGATCTTGTCGCGGGTGTCGAGGTTCTGGCCGGGCACGGTCTTCGGCAGCTCGCCGTCGGAGGCGAGGTAGACGTAGGCGGCCGTGCGGGTGCGGAACTTCTGCATGGCCTTGTCGTAGGACGCCTTGTCCTCCAGGAAGACGGAGATCCCGACGGCGGCCTCCATCATCGACAGCTCCCAGTTCCCGTTGGAGTGGGAGCCGTTGATGATCTCCGGGAGGTAGACGTCGCGCAGCATGGTCGCGAAGCGGCCCGCGTTCGGCCAGCCGCCGGTGTAGGTGTGCTTGATGATCTCGGCGGCTTTCGGCCAGGAGGAGCCGGCCCAGCCGGTCTGCAGGGGTGCGTTGCTGTTGGTGTGGTCCTGGATGACGGCGGACCAGGCGTCCATGAGCTGGATGGCCTTCTGGGCGTAGCGCGCGTCGCGGGTGATGTACCAGGCGAGCGCGTCGGTGTACGCGGCGATGGCGTCCTCGCGCTCGTCGGTGCAGCCGTAGTCGGGGTTGGAGTACGAACCGCACTCGACTACGGCGCGCGGTTTGGGCACGCGGTTCAGGTCGGCGTACTTGCTCGCCGTCATCTGGTCGAAGGCGCCCTTCCAGGGCTGGGCGCCGGCCAGGACCTTGGTGCGGGCGAAGTCGAGCTGGCCGCGGGAGACGGTGACGCCGGGGTGGGCGAAGGCGGTGGGGGCGGCGGCCGCGGGCTGCTGCGCGAGGACACCGCCGAGCAGCAGGGCGGTGACGGTCGCGAGGAGGGTGGTCCGGTGGGGGGATCGGCGCACGACAGCTCCGTTCTCATATATGAACACGGGGCGCTCCGTTGAATGCGGTGTCCGAGAACGTAGGTCCAGACCAATCGCGCGTCAAGGGTCCGCGCACGAGAAAGGGCCGCACCCCACGGGGTACGGCCCTTGCCCTGATGCGTGTCAGCGGACCTCGGTGATCTCCGGGCCGCGCTGGAGCTGGCCCATGCCGCCGGAGAAGCGCGAGCCCTCCTCCTGCTGCTGGACGCCCTCGGGGATCATCTGCGCGTCGTTCGGCAGCTTCAGGACGATCGGGTCGCGGGGCGCCATCGGGCCCTCGCCGCGTACCACGACCGTGTCGCGGAAGATCTGCTCCAGCAGCCCGGCCGCCTGCGGCTGCACCGCGCCCTGACCCGAGATCACACCGCGCAGGAACCAGCGCGGCCCGTCCACACCGACGAACCGCACGACCTGGAAGCCGCTGGTGCCGTCGGGCAGCTGCACCGGCACCTGCGCGCGCAGCTCCCAGCCGAGGGGGCCCTCGACCTCGTCGATGATGCCGCCCTGCTGGGTGATGCCGGCGCCGATCTCCTCGCGCACCTCGGCCCAGATGCCCTCGCGCTTGGGAGCGGCGAAGGCCTGCAGCTGGATGGCGCTGTCGCGCAGCACGACCGTCGCCGCGACGATCGCGTCGCCCGCGACCTCGACCCGCAGCTCCATGCCGTCGACCCCGGGGACGAAGAGGCCGCCCAGGTCGACCCGGCCCTCGCCGGGCTCGCGCACCTCGCTGCTGTCCCAGGGACCGTCGGGGCGCGGCTCGGGCTCGAGCCTCACGCGCTCGCGACCGGCGGTCTCGTCCGCCTCAGTGTCGACGCTGTCGACGACCTGCTCGGCCTCGCCGGCCGCGCCCTCGGCGGCATCCCTCTTCTTGCGACGTCCGAACACGTCACTGTCCTTCCCGGTCGGATACGACCGAAGCGTATCGATTCCCACCCGTCGTGCCGCCCTCGGCGGCCTGACCGCTTGTGCCGCTTGTTGTGCCGCTCGTCGTGCCGCTCCCGCCGCCCACGGCGGCATGGCCGCCGGTGGACCCGAAGCCCCCCTCGGCCCGCGCCGAGCCGGGAAGCTCCGCCACCTCCTGGAAGCGGACCTTCTCGACCTGCTGCACGACCAGTTGGGCAATCCGGTCGAAGCGCTCGAACCGCACGGACTCGCGCGGGTCGAGATTCACCACGATCACCTTGATCTCCCCACGGTACCCGGCATCAACCGTCCCCGGAGCATTCACCAGGGCGACACCGCACCGGGCGGCGAGGCCCGAACGCGGGTGCACGAAGGCCGCGTACCCCTCCGGGAGCGCGATGGACACCCCGGTGGGCAGCACCGCCCGCTCACCGGGCCCCAACTCGCACGCCTCGGTGGTCCGCAGGTCCGCGCCCGCGTCCCCGGGGTGCTCGTACGCCGGAAGCGGTACGTCCGGATCGACGCGCCGGATCTGCACGTCCAGGGGCTCACGGCTCACGGGTTCACCTCGAAGGCGCGGGCCCGCCGGATCTGGTCCGGGTCGCTCATCGCGGCCTGGATCTCCTCGGGGCGGCCGTTGTCGATGAAGTGGTCGACCTTCACCTCGATGAACAGGGCGTCCGCGCGGACCGCGAGAGGCCCGTCGGGGCCGCCGATGCGTCCCGTCGCCGTGCAGTAGATCTTCCGGCCCGCCACGGCAGTGACCTCGGCCTCCAGGTACAGCGTGGTGCCCACCGGCACCGGCCGCCGGAAGTCGGTCTCCAGGCGCCCGGTCACCGCGATCGTGCGCAGCAGCCAGTTCAGCGAGCCCAGCGTCTCGTCCAGCGCCGTCGCGAGGATCCCGCCGTGCGCGAGCCCCGGGGCGCCCTGGTGCGCGCTCTGTACGGTGAACTCGGCCGTGATGCTGACGCCTTCACCGGCCCGGGCCGCCAGATGCAGCCCGTGCGGCTGCTCGCCGCCACAGCCGAAGCACTGGCCGTAGTGGGCGCCGAGCAGTTCCCCGGGCGCGGGCGCGTCGGGGTGCCGTACGGGTTTCACCGCGTCGGCCGGCGGCTGAAGGCTTGCGGAAGTACCACTCACAGGCGCAGACCTTACCCGCGCGTCGGCTGCATCCGGACACCGTGCCAAGCTTGGCTTCATGCAGCTCTCCGCCACCCCGTACGAAGAACGCCTCACGGCCCCGCGCTCGTGGTGGCTGGTCAGCCTTCTGGTCGGCGTCTCGTTCGCCCTGATCCTGCTGCCGTTCGGCACGCTGCCGATGCTCGGCGGCCTGGTCGGCGGCACCGCGGCCGCGGCGGTCGTGGCCAGCTCCTACGGCTCGGTACGCATCCGTGTCGTCGGCGGCTCGCTGATCGCGGGCGAGGCGAGGCTCCCGGTGACGGCGCTGGGCGAGGCGGAGGTGCTGGACGCCGAGGAGGCGCGCGCCTGGCGCACCTACAAGGCCGACACCCGCGCCTTCCTGCTGCTGCGCGCCTACATCCCCACGGCCCTGAAGATCGAGGTCACCGACCCGGCCGACCCGACGCCGTATCTGTACCTGTCGACGCGGGAGCCGGAGCGGCTGGCGGAGGCGATCCGCGCGGCCAGGGCCACGGCCTCCTAGATTCTCAGCGGCCGCCCAGCTCTCCGGAGATGTCGCCGATCTCCAGCGGCTTCGCCGGCTGTTCCAGCGCGGGCAGCTCGGGCAGGGAGTCCCAGGGCACCTGCAGCTTGCGCAGGTCCGCCCGGATGCGGGCGGCGAGCTTCTTGGTGTCGCGGCGGTTCATGACCGCCCCGACGGCGGCGCCCACCATGAAGGGCATCAGGTTCGGCAGGTCGCGCACCATGCGCTTCATGATCTGCTGGCGCAGCTCGCGCTTCATCTGGCCGCCGAGCGCGGCGTTCACCGACGTCGGTTTCATCACGTCGATGCCGCGCTCGCCCGACCACGAGCGCAGATAGGCGGTGCTGCGCTCCATGAGGGTGCCGGGCGGTCTTACCCCGTAGACCTCGTGGAGCTCGGCGATCATCTTGAGCTCGATCGCCGCGACTCCGGTGATCTCCGCGGCCAGTTCGGCCGGCATCGCGGGCGGCACGGGCAGCATGGCCGCCGCGCCGACGCCCGCGCCGACCGTCGCGGACGCGTTGGCCGCGCCCGTCACCAGCTTGTCGGCGATCTGCTCGGGCCCGAGGCCGGGGAACTGCCTGCGCAGTGTCGCGAGGTCGCGTACGGGGATCCTGGGGGCGTTGTCGATGATGCGGTCGGCGATGTACGCCAGGCCGGCCCTGGCCCGGCTGCCGCCCCTACGGGCCCCTTCCCTGGCCATGTCCCGGGCACGCTCGCGGATGACCGCGCTCCGCCGCCGGGCGGCGGGCGCGGGACTCTCCGCCGGTGCCGGGAGGCCGGCTGCGTCACCGGCCGCTTCGAGCGAGGCCGATCCAGGGCGGACCTGTGCCGGCAGAACCGTTCCCGTAGGAGCCGGTTCCGGGACAGCCCTGTCCGTCGGAACCGGTTCCCGCGGAACCGGTCCCGCCATGGATGAGCCCCGCTCGTCGTCACACGCGCCGTACGGGCCGCCGGACGGCCCGGGGTCCGCTTTCCCGAAGGAGAAGCGGCGCTTCCGAGGTGGGGTCGAGCCAGTCACGGCCGACCCGGCCTCAGTCGCAGTCGCGGCAGATCGGCTGGCCGTTCTTCTCGCGGGCCAGCTGGCTGCGGTGGTGGACCAGGAAGCAGCTCATGCAGGTGAACTCGTCCTGCTGCTTGGGCAGGACACGGACGGCCAGCTCCTCGTTGGAAAGGTCCGCGCCGGGCAGCTCCAGTCCCTCGGCGGCCTCGAACTCGTCGACGTCGACGGACGACGTGGACTTGTCGTTCCGCCGGGCCTTCAGTTCTTCCAGGCTGTCCGAGTCGACGTCGTCGTCGGTCTTGCGTGGGGTGTCGTAATCGGTTGCCATGTCGCTCTCCCCCTCCGGGTGTCTGCGGTGTCTCCAGCGCACGTAACGCGTGAGAGGCCGGACTTGTGCCCGACCTGAGGCGGAGATTTTGCCTCACATCAAGGTCTGTTACTCAATCGACACCCAACCGGACTCCTCACGAGTGATCGGTTTGGGTGGCGATCGGGACCGTACACGGCCCTATCACTGCAGTTCAAAGGCGCCTCCCCGTGTACTTCCCGTGATCAAGACCCCGGAAAACACGGATTTTCCCGACTTTCCGGCGGTCTGCATGATCACGGAGAGTAGATGGCTGGAAATTCGCCCTTGTGATCGATCACACACGATGAAGCTTTCCGAGTGCCCGGAAAATTCCGCGCAAAGCGAACATCCTCGCGTGTGTCGGCGACATGATCTCAGACCGGGAGCGTGACCCGCACCGTGAGTCCACCGCCGTCCCTCGGCTGGGCCGAGATGTGCCCCCCGTGCGCCCGGGCCACGGACCGCACGATGGACAGTCCCAGGCCCACTCCCTTGTCGCTCCCGGTGCGCTCGGTCCGCAGCCGCCGGAACGGCTCGAAGATGTTGTCGATCTCGTACGCCGGGACGACCGGCCCCGTGTTGGAGACGACCAGCACCGCCTGACCGTGCTGGACCTCGGTGGTCACCTCGACCCAGCCGTGCTCGGCGATGTTGTACCGCACCGCGTTCTGCACCAGGTTCAGCGCGATCCGCTCCAGCAGCACGCCGTTGCCCTGGACCACCGCGGGCTCCCGCTTGCCGCGGATCTCCACGCCCTTGGCCTCGGCCTCGCCGTGCACCTGGTCGATGGCCTGGCCGGCCACCTCCGCCAGGTCGACGGGCTTGCGCTCGACGATCTGGTTGTCGCTGCGGGCGAGCAGCAGCAGGCCCTCCACGAGCTGCTCGCTGCGCTCGTTGGTGGCCAGCAGCGTCTTGCCCAGCTGCTGCAGCTCCACCGGCGCGTTCGGGTCCGACAGGTGCACCTCCAGCAGCGTGCGGTTGATCGCCAGCGGGGTGCGCAGCTCGTGCGAGGCGTTGCCGACGAAGCGCTGCTGGGCGGTGAAGGCCCGCTGGAGGCGCTCCAGCATGTCGTCGAAGGTGTCGGCCAGCTCCTTGAGCTCGTCGTCCGGGCCGTCCAGCTCGATCCGGCGGGACAGATCCGATCCGGCCACCGCGCGGGCGGTCCGGGTGATCCGGCCCAGGGGCGACAGAACCCGGCCGGCCATGGCGTAGCCGAAGGCGAACGCGATCACGGCGAGGCCGAGGAGGGCCAGCAGGGAGCGGCTGAGCAGGTGGTCCAGGGCGACGCGGCGCTGCTGGTCGATGCACGCGCTGATCGCCTCGTTGAACACGCTCAGCGGGAGGTTGTCAGTGTTGATCGCGGGGCAGTCGTCGCTGGTGACCTCGATCGCCTTACCACCGACGATCTTGAACAGCGGCTCGTTGCCCGAGTTCAGCGCCTGCGCGGCCAGCAGGTAGATGATCGACAGCAGCAGGATGCCGGCGATCAGGAACATGCCGCCGTAGAGCAGCGTGAGCCGTATGCGGATGGTCGGGCGCAGCCACGGGAAGGGCGGTTCCGGCCTTCGGGGGTCCCAGGTGGGTTTCGGTGGCGCCTGCGGAGGCGCGGGGGTCGCGGCCACGGGTGATCAGATCCGGTAGCCGGAACCGGGCACGGTGACGATGACCGGCGGCTCGCCCAGCTTGCGGCGCAGGGTCATGACGGTGACCCGGACGACGTTGGTGAACGGATCGGTGTTCTCGTCCCAGGCCTTCTCCAGCAGTTGCTCCGCGGAGACGACCGCGCCCTCGGAGCGCATCAGCACCTCCAGGACGGCGAACTCCTTCGGCGCCAGCTGGACTTCCTTGCCGTCGCGGAAGACCTCGCGGCGGTTGGGGTCGAGCTTGATGCCGGCCCGCTCCAGGACCGGCGGCAGCGGCACGCTGGTGCGCCGGCCGAGGGCCCGCACGCGCGCGATCAGCTCGCTGAAGGCGAAGGGCTTGGGCAGGTAGTCGTCGGCGCCGATCTCCAGGCCCTCGACGCGGTCGCTGACGTCGCCGGACGCGGTGAGCATCAGCACGCGCGTGGGCATGCCCAGCTCGACGATCTTGCGGCAGACGTCGTCGCCGTGCACCAGGGGGAGGTCCCGGTCGAGGACGACCACGTCGTAGTCGTTGACGCCGATGCGCTCGAGGGCGGCCGCACCGTCGTACACGACGTCGACGGCCATGGCCTCCCGGCGCAGTCCGGTGGCCACCGCATCGGCGAGCAGCTGCTCGTCCTCGACGACGAGTACGCGCACGTCGCTGTCCTTCCTGTGTCCACCCGCGCAGCGCAGCGCGCGCGGGCAGGGGTTGTCATGGGTGTGTTGGCGTCCATCCTGCCCTTTTCGGCCATAAGTCGGCGGTAAGGCGAGGTGAGGGGGCCGCGGGGCGGGGGCGGGAGGGACGGACGGGCGAGGTGAGCGGCAGGTGGCGGGGCCGGGGACACCGGTGGGCCGGGGCGGGAATGCCAGATTTTCTCGGGCTGTTGAGGTTTCCGCGGAAGACAGCACGGGGAGGACGGGTTTTACACCCCGCGATCACGCTCTGCCAGTGCCGCAGCACCATGCGGTACGCCGCGGTCCGTTTGCCGCAGAGTGGGCGTGGGTGTCCGGCACCGTCGCCGCCCGGCACGGCCGCGCCGGGCATCCACGACAGACGTGATCGCCCCTTCCGATCGGCACACCCCCGTGCCACCGACCCACGACCAGGACGAGGGGGCGCAGCATGGACGCATTCACCGCAGGACTTCTGCAGCGCATAAGGGCGACCGAGACCGACCTGACGCGGGCTCGGGACGAGGGCGACGACTTCCTCGTCGAGGTGGAGCAGGGCGAGCTCGACGACCTGCGCCGTCTCGCCGCCGAACACGGTGTGGAGGTCGGCGCGTACAGCGTCTGACGAGCTCATGGACCGACAGCGGGCCCCCGGCGAATCCAGCGCCGGGGGCCCGCTGCCGTGCGCCGCGCCCTTCGCACCCGCTCTGCGGGGCGGCGGCCGGGGCGTGGCCGTCCTAGTCGTGCCAGGCGCCGAAGTCCTCCAGGAGGCGCTGGAGGGGCTCGAAGACGCCGGGGGTACCGGCGACCGTCAGTTCGCGTCCGGGGCGCTGTGCGGGCCGTCCACCGGTCAGGGCGCCCGCCTCGCGGGCGATCAGGTCGCCCGCGGCGATGTCCCACGCGTTGAGGCCGCGCTCGTAGTAGCCGTCGAGGCGCCCGGCGGCCAGGTCGCACAGGTCGACGGCGGCCGAGCCCCCGCGGCGGATGTCCCGCACCAGCGGGATCAGCCGGTGGGCGACCTCCGCCTGATGGGCGCGCACCTCGGCGACGTAGTTGAAGCCGGTGGAGACGAGCGCCTGGTCCATCGGCGGGGCCGGCCGGCAGGCCAGGGCGCGCTCGCCCTCCCAGGCGCCGGTGGCCCACGCCCCGCGGCCGGCCACCGCGCTGTGCGTCTCGCCGCGCATGGGGATCTCCACGACGCCGACGACGGTCTCGCCGTCCTGCTCGGCGGCGATGGACACCGCCCAGGTCGGCAGCCCGTAGAGGTAGTTCACCGTGCCGTCGAGCGGGTCGATCACCCAGCGCACGCCCGAGGTGCCCTCGCTGGAGGCGCCCTCCTCGCCGAGGAAGCCGTCCTGCGGGCGGTGTTCGGAGAGGAAGCCGGTGATCAGCTTCTCCGCCGCGATGTCCATCTCGGTGACGACGTCGATGGGGCTGGACTTGGTGGCGGCCACCGCGAGGTCGGCGGGCCGTCCGTCGCGCAGCAGCGCGCCGGCGCGCCGGGCGGCCTCACGGGCGAGGTCGAGCAGTTCCGAGTGCAGGGCGTCGGTCACGTCGCTCCTCAGGCGTAGGGGCTGTCGGCACCCGCGGCGGCCGGGCGCGGGGCGCGGGCCGGGCAGCAGCCCACGGGGCACAGGTGGTGGCTCGGGCCGAGCGCGCCCAGGGCGCAGGGCGTGACCTCCTGGCCGCGCTCGACAGCGGAGCGCTCCAGGATCAGGTCACGGACCGCCGCGGCGAAGCGCGGGTCGGCCCCGACGGTGGCCGAGCGGCGCACCGGCAGGCCCAGCTCCGCCGCCTTGGCCGTGGCCTCGGTGTCGAGGTCGTACAGCACCTCCATGTGGTCCGAGACGAAGCCGATCGGCGCCATGACGACGGCAGGCGCCCCGGCGGCGTGCCGCTCCTCCAGGTGGTCGCAGATGTCCGGCTCCAGCCACGGGATGTGCGGCGCGCCGGAGCGGGACTGGTAGACGAGCCGCCAGGGACGCTCGACACCCGTGCGCTCGCGCACGGCGTCGGCGATCAGCCGGGCCACCTCCAGGTGCTGGGCGACGTACGCGCCACCGTCGCCGTGCTCCTCCACCGGGCCGGAGGCGTCGGCCGCGGAGTTCGGGATGGAGTGCGTGGTGAAGGCGATCTCGGCGCCGTCCCGGACGTCGTCGGGCAGGTCGGCCAGGGACGCGAGGACGCCCTCGGTCATCGGCTCCACGAAGCCCGGGTGGTTGAAGTAGTGGCGCAGCTTGTCGATCCTCGGCAGCTCGAGCCCCTCGGCCTCCAGCGCGGCGAGCGCGTCGGCGAGGTTCTCGCGGTACTGCCGGCAGCCCGAGTAGGAGGCGTACGCGCTGGTGGCCAGGACCAGGATGCGGCGCCGGCCGTCGGCGACCATCTCGCGCAGTGTGTCGGTCAGATACGGCGCCCAGTTGCGGTTGCCCCAGTACACCGGCAGGTCCAGGCCGTGCTCCGCGAAGTCCTTGCGCAGGGCGTCGAGCAGGGCGCGGTTCTGGTCGTTGATGGGGCTGACCCCGCCGAACAGGAAGTAGTGCTGCCCGACCTCCTTGAGGCGTTCCTTCGGGATGCCCCGGCCGCGCGTCACGTTCTCCAGGAACGGGACCACGTCGTCGGGGCCCTCGGGTCCGCCGAAGGAGAGCAGGAGCAGGGCGTCGTAGGGGCTGGCAGCGAGCGCGTCTGGCATGTGTCCGATCCTGCCACCCGCCACTGACAGCCGGAAACGGCCACCCGACGGACAGGGTGCGTTAGGTTGCCCTAACTCGTAAGCTGTAAGGACTGTCTTCGCGCCTTACCGGGCGGCCGTGCCGAGCGGCCTGGCCCGGAAGCCGTGCCGAGACCCTGCCGAGCCCCCGGAGAGCCTTGTGCCCAGCCCCTATCGCGCCCTGTTCGTTGCCCCAGGCACCAAGGGCTTCTCCGCTGCGGGGTTCCTCGGGCGCATGCCGCTGTCGATGATGGGCATCGGCGTGGTCACGATGGTCTCGCAGCTGACCGGGCGCTACGGCCTCGCCGGTGCCCTGTCGGCGACCATCGCGCTGGCCGCGGCGGTGGCCGGGCCGCAGGTCTCGCGCCTGGTCGACCAGTACGGCCAGCGCAGGGTGCTGCGCCCGGCGACGCTGCTGTCGCTCTCGGCGGCGGCCCTGCTGCTGGTGGCCGCACACTACGAGTGGCCGGACTGGGTGCTGTTCGCGGCCTGTGTGGGCATCGGCTGCGTGCCGAGCGTCGGCGCGATGATCCGGGCCCGCTGGGCGACCCTGTACCGGGGCACTCCGAAGCTGCACACCGCGTACTCCTTCGAGTCCGTGGTGGACGAGGTCTGCTTCATCTTCGGGCCGATCATCTCCATCGGCCTGTCCACGGTGTGGTTCCCGGAGGCGGGCCCGCTGCTCGCCGCGTGCTTCCTCGCGGTGGGCGTCTTCTGGCTGACCGCACAGCGGGCCACCGAGCCGGAACCGCACCCCCGCGAGCAGCAGGGCGGCGGCACGGCCCTGCGTTCGCGCGGACTGCAGGTGCTGGTCGGCACCTTCGTCGCCACCGGCACGATCTTCGGCGCGGTCGACGTGGTGACGGTGGCCTTCGCCGAGGAGCGCGGCCACAAGGGCGCGGCGAGCGTCGTCCTCGCTGTGTACGCGGCCGGTTCCTGTGTCGCGGGTGCCGTGTTCGGGCTGTTGCACTTCAAGGGGGCGCCCGAACGCCGTTGGCTGCTGGGCGTCTGCGGGATGGGCGTGAGTATGATCCCCCTCCTACTGGTCGGGAACTTGCCGTTTCTGGCCGTGGCGCTGTTCGTTGCGGGCCTGGCCATCGCTCCCACGATGATCACCACCATGTCCCTCATCGAGCAGCACGTACCACGCGCGCAGCTGACCGAGGGCATGACCTGGGTGAGCACCGGTCTCGCGGTCGGGGTCGCGCTCGGTTCCTCGATCGCCGGCTGGGTGATCGACGCCTCGGGCGCGCGTGCCGGGTACGGGGTTCCGGCGGTCGCCGGGGCCGTCGCGGTCGCGGTGGGTTTCCTGGGCTACCGCCGGCTCGGCAGGCCGGCTCCGGGTCGGGGAGGCACCGTTGAGCAGCACAGCGAGCGGGAAGAGCGGCACGTGGCGTAACTGGGGCGGCAATGTCAGTGCCCGTCCCGCGCGGGAGGCCGCACCCGCCTCCGTCGAGGAACTGGCGGCGGTGGTGCGCGCGGCGGCCCAGGACGGCCTCAAGGTCAAGCCCGTCGGCACGGGGCACTCCTTCACGTCCATAGCCGCGACCGACGGCGTATTGATACGCCCGCAACTGTTGACGGGTATACGCACCATCGACCGGGAATCCATGACGGTCACGGTCGAGGCGGGCACCCCGCTCAAGAGGCTCAACATGGCCCTCGCGCGCGAGGGCCTGTCGCTCACCAACATGGGCGACATCATGGAGCAGACGGTCTCCGGCGCCACCAGCACCGGCACCCACGGCACGGGCCGGGAGTCGGCCTCCATCGCCGCGCAGATCAAGGGCCTGGAACTGGTCCTGGCCGACGGCTCGGTGCTCACCTGCTCCGAGAAGGAGAACCCCGAGGTCTTCGCGGCCGCCCGGATCGGCCTGGGCGCCCTCGGTGTCGTCACCGCGATCACCTTCGCGGTGGAACCGGTCTTCCTGCTCACCGCGCGGGAGGAGCCGATGCCGCTGGAGAAGGTCCTCGCCGAGTTCGACGAACTGTGGGCCGAGAACGAGCACTTCGAGTTCTACTGGTTCCCGCACACCGGGAACACCAACACCAAGCGCAACAACCGCAGCGCCGGTCCCGAGCGGCCGGTGGGCCGGCTCAAGGGCTGGTTCGAGGACGAGTTCCTGTCCAACGGCGTCTTCCAGGCGGCCCAGTGGGTCGGCCGCGCCGCGCCCGGCACGATCCCGGGGATCGCCCGGATCTCCAGCACCGCGCTGTCCGCGCGGACCTACACGGACATTCCCTACAAGGTCTTCACCTCGCCGCGCCGCGTGCGTTTCGTGGAGATGGAGTACGCCGTCCCGCGCGAGGCCCTGGTCGACGCCCTGCGCGAACTGAAGGCGATGGTCGACCGGTCCCGGCTGCGGGTCAGCTTCCCCGTGGAGGTGCGCACGGCCCCGGCCGACGACATCGCCCTGTCCACGGCGTCGGGCCGGGACAGCGCGTACATCGCCGTGCACATGTTCCGGGGCACGCCCCACCAGGCGTACTTCACCGCCGCCGAGCGCATCTTCACCGCGCACGAGGGGCGCCCGCACTGGGGCAAGGTGCACACGCGCGACGCGGAGTACCTCGCCGGGGTGTACCCGCGCTTCGGGGAGTTCACCGCGCTGCGGGACCGGCTGGATCCGCAACGGCTGTTCCAGAACGACTACTTGCGCCGGGTCCTCGGGGCGTAGCGCACCCGCGCGCGGGCGGCGGATCGGGGTGGTGTCACGGATCCGCCCGCCCGTGCGCTTGAAGAGGCAAGGGAAAGCGGGCCGGCGGAACCCTCGGGGGGACGCACTCGGCTGGACCCGCCGGGCGTCGGACCTGTCCCGCATTTCCGGACTCCGCCTGCTTTTCCCGCACTTGACCGGCGGAGCGCACGAGAGGGGGACGTACGGACGAAACGGTTCGTTCCGTTTCTGGTGATTACGTGAAGTACGCCACGCTCAAGATCGAGAAATCCGCCCAAGGCGCCCGACTCCCGCGCTCCGACGGAAGTTGAGCGGCGTGGTCATCCACGCAGATGGCCCGAATGGAGTACTGTTGCGAGCCCTGGGTCCGGTCTCCCGCCAGGGTGTCGGGGCCTTCAAGGACCGCCGGGAGGGGGCTAGTTGCACAGGGTGACGGAGTTGGTCACTTAGCGTTGCGAATAGGTAACCGTGCCATAACGGCGATCCAGGGCCCGTGCCCGACACGCCGGGCAACTCGGCAAGGTTGTGGCAGGCTGCACCCGGGCAGGCCACACTCGACTAGCGGAAGCAGCGACGCACGTGACGTCGGCAGGCACCACCCGGGAGGTCCCCATGCCCGAACTGCGTGTCGTGGCCGTCTCCAATGACGGCACACGGCTGGTGCTGAAGGCTGCGGACAGCACGGAGTACACGCTTCCGATCGACGAACGGCTCCGCGCCGCCGTGCGCGGCGACCGTCCCCGCCTCGGCCAGATCGAGATCGAGGTGGAGAGCCATCTCCGCCCCCGTGACATCCAGGCGCGGATACGCGCGGGCGCGACCGCGGAAGAGGTCGCCCAGATGGCCGGCATCCCCGTCGAGCGCGTACGGCGCTTCGAGGGGCCCGTACTGGCCGAACGTGCCTTCATGGCCGAGCGCGCCCGCAAGACGCCCGTCCGCCGCCCCGGCGAGAACTCCGGCCCGCTGCTCGGCGAGGCCGTGCAGGAGCGGCTGCTGCTGCGGGGCGCCGAGAAGGACACCGTCCAGTGGGACTCCTGGCGCCGCGACGACGGCACATGGGAAGTGCTGCTGGTCTACCGCGTGGCCGGTGAGCCGCACTCGGCGAGCTGGACGTACGACCCGCCCCGGCGGCTCGTGCAGGCCGTCGACTCCGAGGCGCGCTCGCTGATCGGCGAGTCCGACGACCTCGGTGCGCCGGAGCCCAGCTTTCCGTTCGTGCCGCGGATCGCCCGGCTGCCGCGCGACCGTCCGCTGGACCGTACCGCCGACCGCGAGCGCCCGAGCCTGCCCCCGGCGGAGCCCGCCGAGGAGACCACGAGCGAGCGCGACTCGCTGACCAGCCTGCTGGAGGCCGTGCCGAGCTTCCGGGGCGACCTGGTGGTGCCCGAGCGGCCCGCCGAGCCCTCGGAGGAGCCCGCAGACGAGCCCGTGTCCGAGGAACCGCCGGCCCCCGCGGCCTCGGCCGGTTCCGCCTACGCGGACGTCCTCATGCCCCGCTCCGTCGGCAGCCACCGCGACCGTCTCATCGGCGCCACCGACCGCCAGGCCGAGGCCGACGGCGTCCGCCCGGGCCGCCGGGCGGCCGTGCCGAGCTGGGACGAGATCGTCTTCGGCACGCGCCGCAAGAAGCAGGAGTAACGCCCTTTCGGACGGCGCCCCTTCAGGGGCGCCGTCACGTCAGCGCCCTCCTCCTGCACGTGCCTGCGACAGCACCGGGTCTCCCTCGGGCGAGGTCCCGGTGCCGCCGCATGCCGCGCGTAACCACTGCGGGCTACTGCGGGTCCGGCCCCACCGCGACCGGCCGGGACGGGTCATTGGACCACTCCGACCAGGAGCCGACGTACAGGGCGGACGGGATGCCCGCGACGGCGAGCGCGAGGACCTCGTGGGCGCCGGAGACGCCCGAGCCGCAATAGACCCCGACCGGGGTGCCGTTCGCGGCGCCGAGGCCCTCGAAGCGGCGGCGGAGGGCGTCGGCGGGCAGGAAGCGGCCGTCGGGGCCGACGTTGTCGTTCGTCGGCGCGGAGACGGCGCCGGGGATGTGGCCGCCGACCGGGTCGATCGGCTCGACCTCGCCCCGGTACCGCTCCCCCGCGCGGGCGTCGAACAGCACCCCGGAGCGCGCCAGCGCCGCCGCCGCGTCGGCGTCGAGCAGCCCCACGGCCCCCGGCTCCGGCTGGAAGTCGCCCTCGGCCGGCGACGGCACGTCCGTCGACAGCGGGCCCTCCCACGCCGTCAACCCACCGTCGAGGACCCTCACGAACGGGTGACCCGTCCAGCGCAGCAGCCACCACGCGCGTGCGGCCGCCCAGCCCTGCCCGCCGTCGTACACGACCACGCCTCGCGCGGACGACACACCCGCCCGTCGCATCGCCGCACCGAATTCGGTCACGTCCGGCAGCGGATGCCGGCCGTTCCTGCCCGGCTCAGAGGCCAACTCCCGGTCCAGGTCGATGAATACGGCCCCCGGGATGTGCCCGGAGGCGTACGCGGCGCGGCCGTCGAAGGGCGGTTCGCCGGCGGCCTTGGCGACGCTGAGCTGCCAGCGGACGTCGAGCACGACTGGCGGGTTCTCGCCCGCCAGTTCGCTCGCGAGTTCGGGTGCGGAGATGATGACGTTCATGGCCACCATCCTTGCGCACGGGGTGGCCGCGGCGCCCAGGTCCGGCTACTCTGCTCCGCCACACGTCCGGTGACCCCGCGTACGTGATCGGGCACACGCTGTACTGCCGATCGACATCCGTCGGCGACGGCACCGAAACGGTCGAGAAACCGCCCGCCGGGCATCCTCCGGTGCGGGGCGGCTCACCGGCCGCGACGCGGCGGCGCGCCCGAGCGCCTCGCACCACGGGTGGTGCGAGCATCGGCACGGGTATCCGCAGAGCGACGGCGACACGGCCACCGCCAAGGGGGCCGAGGAGAGAGTGACGATGACCGAGGCAGAGGGCCCGAACGGCGCAGCACCCGCCCGGCACGCGCCCGGCACGCCCTGCTGGGTGAGCCTGATGGTGCACGGACTGACCGCGACGCAGGAGTTCTACGGAGAGCTGTTCGGCTGGGAGTTCCGCCCGGGACCGCAGCAACTCGGGCATTATGTGCGGGCCGTGCTCGACGGCCAGGAGGTGGCCGGCATCGGGCAGCTCCCGCCGGACCGCCATCTGCCGATCGCCTGGACGCCCTATCTGGCCTCGGACGACGTCGACCGGACCGCGGACACCGTCCGGCTGTGCGGCGGCACGATCGGCGTCGGCCCGCTGGACGCAGCCGAGGCCGGCCGGCTCGCGATCGGCTCCGACCCCGCGGGCGCGGTGTTCGGCATCTGGCAGGCGGACGCGCACCTCGGCACCGCGCTCACCGGAGTGCCCGGCACGCCCGCCTGGAACGAGCTGCTGACCTTCGAGTCGGCGACCGTCGTCAAGTTCTACGAGACGGTCTTCGGCTACGAGCGCGAGCCGTCCGGGCCGGAGCCGGGCTTCGACGACGTCACCCTGCTCCTGGACGGCCGTCCCGTCGCCGACGTCCACGGCGTCGGCAACGCCCTGCCCCGCGACCGCGGCCCGCACTGGCTGACGTACTTCGAGGTCGCCGACACCGACACGGCGCTCGCCCGCCTCGTGGACCTGGGCGGCCGCGTCCTCAGCCCGCCCGACGACACCCCGCACGGCCGCGTCGCCACGGCCACGGACCCCGAGGGCGCGCGCTTCGCGCTGATCCAGGACCCGCGCTGAGACGGCGGCTTCGGCGCCCACTCGGGCGACTGCGGCTTCGCGGCCTACGCGGGCGACTGCGGCTTCGCGGCCTACGCGGGCGGTACCGGCAGGACGTCCGGGGAGAGGGCGGCCGCGCGGGCCGTGGCCGCGGTCATCCGGCGGCGGTGGTGCCGCCGGCACAGCACCTCGTAGCCGATCTCGTCGGCGGACTGGGTGACATCGCCGACGACCACCTGGGCGCCCTCGACGACCATCTCCCCGCCGACCGTACGGGCGTTGTGCGTGGCGCGGGCGCCGCACCAGCACAGGGCCTCCACCTGGAGCACCTCGACCCGGTCGGCGAGTTCGACGAGCCGCTTGGAGCCGGGGAAGAGCTTGGAGCGGAAGTCGGTGGTGATCCCGAAGGCGTAGACGTCCAGGCCCAGGTCGTCCACCACGCGCGCGAGCTGGTCGATCTGCTCCTCGGCGAGGAACTGCGCCTCGTCGGCGATGACGTAGTCCGCCCGCCTGCCGTGGGAGAGATGGTCGACGAGGTAGGCGTAGAGGTCCATGCCGTCCTCGACCTCGACAGCGTCCGTGACCAGCCCCAGACGCGAGGAGAGCTTGCCCTCGCCCGCCCGGTCGTCACGGGTGAGGATCATGCCCTGGAGTCCGCGGGCGGAGCGGTTGTGCTCGATCTGCAGAGCCAGCGTCGACTTCCCGCAGTCCATCGTTCCGGAGAAGAACACCAGCTCGGGCATGGCAGGTCGAGCACCTTTCGGCGAGGAGTACACGAGGGACGTCGGGGTTCAGGAGCGGACTTCGAGCAGCGGGACGAGCTGCTCGGCCGGGGTCATCGAGCCGTGGTTGCCGACCATGGCCGACTCCTTGGGCTCCCGCTCGGAGGCGATGATCAGCACGTCGTCCCGGGCGGCCGCGACCACGTCGCCGATGCGCGCGTACACCCGCTCGTCGATGTGCGGCCCGAACCAGCCCGCCGCGATCGCCTCGTCCCGCGAGGCCACCCAGAACTGCTCGCCGAGCACCTCGCGCCAGCACGTCAGTACGTCGCTCTCGGCGCCGGGCAGCGCGTACACGTGCCGGGCCCGGCCCTCGCCGCCCAGCAGCGTGACGCCGGCCTGGAGCTCCCAGTCCTCGTCGAAGTCGATGCGGTGCTGCTCGTCGAAGGGGATGTCGACCATGCCGTGGTCGGCGGTGACGTACAGGGCGGTGCGCGGCGGCAGCTGCTCGGCGAGGCGCTGCACCAGCCGGTCGACGTACATCAGCTGGCCGCGCCAGGTGTCGGAGGCGACGCCGTAGCGGTGCCCGGCGCCGTCCAGCTCGGCGTAGTACGTGTACACCAGCGCCCGGTCGGCGGCCGCGAGCTGCTCGGCCGCGAAGTCGACCCGCTCCTCACCCGTCAGCCGCCCGTGGAAGGTGCCGCCGCTGAGGGCGACCTTGGTGAGCGGGGTGTTCTGGAAGGCGGGCGACGACACCTGGGCGGCGTGCACCCCGGCGGCGTCGGCGAGCTGGAAGACCGTGGGGTGGGGCTGCCACGCGCGCGGGTCGCTGTACGGCTGCCAGCGGAGCTGGTTCATCAGCTCGCCGGTGGCGGGGTTGCGCACGGTGTAGCCGGGCAGACCGTGGGCGCCGGGCGGGAGGCCGGTGCCGACGGAGGCGAGCGAGGTGGCGGTGGTCGCCGGATAGCCCGCGGTGAGGGGCCGCCCGGTGCCGCCACGGGAGGTCGCGAGGAGGGAGGCCATGTAGGGCGCCTCGTCCGGGTGCGCGCGCAGCTGCTCCCAGCCGAGGCCGTCGATCAGGAAGACACAGGCCCGGTCGGCCGGGGCCAGCTCCTCGATCGCGGGCGTCGTACCCGGCACACCCATGCCGGCGGCCAGCGTGGGCAACAGATCGGCGAGGGAGCCGCTGCCGTACTGCGGTACGGGCGCGGACGCGACGGCGAGGGGTTCCGGGTGGTCCCAGTGGGCGGTGTGGGTCATCAGCGAGCGGTGTCCGCGGTGGCCTCGGAGACGGCCTGCGCGAAGGCGAGCGCCTGGCGCACGGTCTCCGGGCCGTCCCCGGCCTCGCTGACGCGCAGGCTGAGGTCGTCGGCGGTCGAGTTGCCGGTGTAGCCGTGGTCGGCGTCGCAGTTGGGGTCGCCGCAGGCGGCGGGCTCCAGGTCGATCCGGGAGACCGCGCCCCAGCCGATGGTCAGCACGACCTCGCGCGGCAGGGTGCCCGGCGTGTACTGCTCAGGGTTGGCCACGACCCGGCTCACCACCACCGACGAGATCCGGCCCAGCTTCACCGACTCCGTGGAGGTGGTGGCGTACGGCGTCGGGGAGGTGCTGTCGGCGGCCTGCTCGTCGGTGTGGCTGACGATGAAGCGGGTGCCGGTCAGGACCAGTACGGTCACATGCCGGCGGACCTCGTTCTGGTCGAACGTGGTCTCCTGGTGGACCAGGTACGACCGGATGGGCTCGCCGCCCACGGCGGCCTCCACCGCCTCGGCCACGAGGGCCGGGTAGTAGCCGCTGCGCTCGATCGCCGCACGCAGCCCCTGGGTCGTCGTACTGGTCTTGGCCATGCCGTCCATCCTACGGGGGCCCACTGACTGCGAGGGACCGGTCACGCGCTACGGCCGTCCTCGGGGCTGTGGCGTACGACAGGATCAGTACGCGGGGAGCGTGCGCGGGCCGAAGTCGTCGCGTGCCGGGGGCGGGGCCAGGCGCACGGAGGCGCCGAGCACGCTCAGGCCCCGCGGGGCGACGACGACCGGCTCCAGCGTGACCGCCACCACCTCGGGGTGGTCGTCGACCAGCCGGGACACCCGCAGCAGCAGCTCCTCCAGGGCCGGGGTGTCGACGGGCGTCGAGCCGCGCCAGCCGAACAGCAGCGGTGCCGTCCTGATCGACCGCACGAGCGAGCCCGCCTCCCGGTCGGTGACCGGGATCAGCCGGTGGGCCGTGTCGCCGAGCAGCTGGGAGGCGGCCCCGGCCAGTCCGAACGACAGCACGGCGCCGGCCGCCGGGTCGATGACGGCCCGTACGACGGTGTCGACACCGCGCGGGGCCATGCGCTGGACGACCGGCCGCAGCTCCTCGGGCCTGCCGAACAGGCCGGTCAGCTCCGCGTACGCCCGCCGCAGCTGCTCCTCGTCCGCGAGGTCGAGGCGGACCCCGCCCAGGTCCGCGCGGTGCCGCAGGTGCGGGGCGGTGGCCTTCAGGGCCACGGGGTAGCCGATGGCCCGCGCGGCCTCCACGGCGGCCTCGGGCGTGGGCGCGGGCAGCGCGCGCAGCACCCTGACGCCGTACTTGCCTAGCAGGTCGCAGGTCTCGTCCGTGCCGAGGGTCAGGCCCTGCCCGCGCGTGAGCAGCCCGTCGATCAGCCGCGCGGCGCCCTTCTCGTCGACGTCCTCGAACTCCGGGACCTTCCCGGGCCGCGCCGCGTCCCGCCGCCACTGCGCGTACTTAACGGCCTCGGCGAGCGCGCGGACGGCGCGTTCGGCTGCGGGGTAGGAGGGGATGAGCCGGGGGCCTGCGTCGCTGGTGCCGGACGGGCCGGCCGCCGCGGCGGGCGGACGTTCCGCCGGGGGTGCCCCCGCGGAGTGGGGCGGGAGCGGGTGGTCACCGTCTGCCGCGCCCCGTGCCTTCACGCGGGCCTCGGGCGCGGTGCTGGCCGCGGCGGACAGCGCCGCGGCGAGTCCCCCGAGCTCCACGTGCACGACCAGCACCGGCTTCCCGGGCACCTCCTCCGCGGCGGAGCGCAGCGCCTCGGCCAGCTGCGCGTCGTCGGGGGTCCCCTCCCCGATCGCGGGGATCGCGGTGACCACGACGGCGTCGCAGGAGTCGTCCGCCAGGGCCCGCGACAACGCCCGCCGGAAGTCCCCCGCGCTCGCTCCCGTCGTCAGGTCCAGCGGCGGCAGCGGCTCCAGCCCCTCGGACAGACACGCGTCGTACGTCAGCAGGCCCAGCGACTCCGAGTTGCCGAGGATCGCCACCCGCGGCCCGCCCGGCAGCGGCTGGCGGGCGAGCAGCAGCCCGGCGTCCACCAGTTCGGTGATGGTGTCGACGCGGATCACCCCGGCCTGCCGCAGCAGGGCCGACACCGTCTCGTGCGGCAGCCGGGTCGCCCGTACGGCGTGCCCCTGGGGGGCGGCGCCGCCGTGCCGGGCGCCCTGGACGACGACCAGGGGCTTCATGGCCGCCGTGCGCCGGGCGAGGCGGGTGAACTTGCGCGGGTTGCCGATGGACTCCAGGTACATCAGGGCGACGTCGGTGTCCGGGTCGTCGTACCAGTACTGCACGACGTCGTTGCCGGAGACGTCCGCGCGGTTGCCCGCGGAAACGAAGGTGGACACGCCGGTGACGCCGGTGACGCCGCCGCCGCGCCGGTGCAGCCGGGACAGCAGGGCCACGCCGATGGCGCCGGACTGGGTGAACAGTCCGATGCGGCCGGGGCGGGGCGGTTCGGGGGCGAGGGAGGCGTTGAGGTTCACCTCGGGCGAGGTGTTGATGATCCCGAAGGCGTTGGGCCCGATGATCCGCATGCCGTACGCGCGCGCGTGGCGGACGAGTTCGCGCTGGCGCTCGCGGCCGTCGGGGCCGCTCTCGGCGTATCCGGCGGAGATCACGACGAGTCCCTGTACGCCGTGCTCGCCGCACTCGGCGACGACGTCGGGCACCCGCTCGGCGGGGACTGCGACGACGGCGAGGTCGACCGGGCCGGGGATGTCCCGCACGGAGCGGTGGGCCGGGATGCCGTCGACTTCCTTCATTTCCTCGGGGAATGCGCGGTTGACGGCGTAGAGCTGTCCGGTGAAGCCGGCCTCGCGGATGTTGTCGAGGATGCCGCGGCCGACTGCGCCGGGGGTGCGGCCGACACCGACGACGGCGACGGAGCCGGGCGCGAGCAGCCGCCGTACGGAACGGGCCTCGGCGCGCTGCTCGCGCGCGTGCTGCACGGCGACGGAGCGGTCGGTGGGCTCGAGGTCGAACTCCAGGCGGACGACGCCGTCCTCGAAGCTGCGCTTCTGGGTGTAGCCGGCGTCCGTGAACACCTTGATCATCTTGGTGTTGGCGGGCAGCACCTCGGCGGCGAAGCGGCGGATGCCGCGCTCGCGGGCGACGGCCGCGATGTGCTCCAGGAGGGCGGAGGCGACCCCGCGCCCCTGGTGGGCGTCCTGGACCAGGAAGGCGACCTCGGCCTCGTCGGCGGGTGCGGACGCGGGCAGCCCCTGGGGGCCGATGCGGTCGTAGCGCACGGTGGCGATGAACTCGCCGCCGATGGTGGCCGCGAGTCCCACCCGGTCCACGAAGTCGTGGTGCGTGAAGCGGTGGACGTCCTTGGCGGACAGGCGCGGGTAGGGCGCGAAGAAGCGGTAGTACTTCGACTCGTCCGAGACCTGCTCGTAGAAGCTGACCAGGCGCTCGGCGTCGTCGACGGTGATGGGGCGGATGCGCGCGGTGCCGCCGTCGCGCAGCACCACGTCGGCTTCCCAGTGGGCGGGGTACTCCTGCCGGTCCGGCGCGCTCTGCATGGGGCCCAGAGTACGGCTCGCGTACGACAACGGCGCGGGGCAGTCTGTGAGGACGCGGGGTCCGGACCGAGGCCGCGGTCCGGCCGCCGCCCCGGGAGCGGGAGACAGGCCCGTCCCGGAGACGCTTCACGTGTGGAACACTGGTCTAGACAACCCTGAGCACTGAAGGGCAGCAACACATGGCTGAGCGCCGCGTCAACGTCGGCTGGGCCGAGGGCCTCCACGCCCGCCCCGCTTCCATCTTCGTCCGAGCCGCCACGGCCGCAGGCGTCCCCGTGACGATCGCCAAGGCCGACGGCAACCCCGTCAACGCGGCCTCCATGCTGGCCGTCCTCGGCCTCGGCGCCCAGGGCGGCGAGGAGATCGTCCTGGCCTCCGACGCCGAGGGCGCGGACGCCGCCCTCGACCGCCTGGCCAAGCTGGTCGCCGAAGGCCTTGAGGAGCTTCCCGAGACCGTCTGAGGAATCCGACACCGAAGGGCTCGTCCGCATTACCGGGCGAGCCCTTCGCATTTCCCCGTTCAGGGGGAGTTCACGCGCGGGAGAAATAGACTCCCGGGCAGCATGAATAAACCCCCAGGAAATTACTCCTCTTTGTATACGGCGCTCGTGTTAATGCCGCACGCCCGACATGTTTACGGGATGTTGCGAAGTCCTCACACGGTCGGCGCGGTCGGCGCCCCCGGAAAAGCGCAGCCGGTGCGCGGCAATCGCCCGTTCGGTGTGCAGCGCGGTGATCGCCCGCGCGCGTTCACCGTCCCCGCGCGCGACGGCGTCCACGATCGCGCCGTGCTCGGCCCAGGAGTCCACGGGCCCCGTCGGTGCGTCCGTGGTGTACATCCAGGCGATCTTGTGCCGCAGCTGGGTCAGCACCGACACCAGGGCGGGGCTGCCGGAGGCCTGGGCCAGCGTCTCGTGGAACCAGCCGCCGAGCGAGCGCAGATCCTCGCTGCTGCCCCGCCTGGCCCGCTCCTGGCCCAGCCGGACGAGGCCGCGCAGCACCTTCAGATGGGCCTCGGTACGGCGCTGGGCGGCCCGTGAGGCGCTCAGCGGCTCCAGCAGCATGCGCATCTCCAGCAGGTCGGCGGCCTCCTGCTCGGTGGGTTCTGCCACGCACGCGCCCGCGTGCCGCCGGGTGACGACGAAGCCCTCCGCCTCCAGCGTGCGCAGCGCCTCCCGGACGGGCACGCGCGAGACGCCGTAGCGGCGCGCGAGCAGTTCCTCGGTGAGCCGGCTGCCGCGTTCGTGGACGCCCGCGACGATGTCGTCCCGGATCGCCGTGCATACCGAGTGCGCCGGAACACGCATGACCGACCTCCGCCTTAATCCCCGTGAAACGTCGACGATTGACGTGTGTTCAGCGACTCTATTGCAATGCGGCCGCATTTCCGACGGCGAGCCGGAATCCATGGATATTTTTTGGTCAATCGGCCGGAGCGGGGCGGCGGGAACGCCGAAAGCCCCGGCTGCGGGAGCCGGGGCTTTCGCGGAAAACCTGTCGGTCAGATGTTCACACCGTGCGAGCGGAGGTAGGCGACCGGATCCATGTCCGAGCCGTACTCCGGGCTGGTGCGGGCCTCGAAGTGCAGGTGCGGGCCGGTGACGTTGCCGGTGGCGCCGGACAGGCCGATCTGCTGACCGGGCTCGACCGACTGGCCCACGGCGACGGAGATGGAGGAGAGGTGGCCGTACTGGGTGTACGTGCCGTCGTGCATCTGGATGACCACCTGGTTGCCGTACGCGCCGCCCCAGCCGGCCTCGACGACCGTGCCCATGCCCACGGACTGGACGACGGTGCCGCTGGCGGCGTGGAAGTCGACGCCCGTGTGGCTGCCGGAGGACCACAGCGCGCTGCTGGCCTGGTAGCCGGTGGAGACGTACGAGCCCGCGATCGGGGCCACGAAGGTGTTCAGGCGCTTGCGCTCGGCCTCACGGGCGGCGCGCTCCCTGGCCTCGCGGGCGGCCTCGGCCCGCGCCACGGCGCGCTTGACGGCGGCCTCTTCGGCCTGCTGCTCGGCGAGCGCTTCCTCGGCGGCCTGCTTCTGTGCGGCGGCCTGGGCGTCGATCTGCTCGGCCACGGAGTCGCCGATGGTGACGACCGGCAGCAGGCCGGTCTGCTCGGCCTCGGGCTCGGCGGCGAGGGCGGGGCCCGCGAGGGTGCCGATGACGCCGGTGGTGGTGAGGGCCGCGACGCCCGCCGCGCGGGCGGTGGTGCGCTGCATCCTGCTGGGACGGCGGTGCTTCCCGTTGGCGCGCGTGAACGCCATGAAGTGGCTTGTCCTTTCCTTCCCTCTCGCCTACCGGGTTAGCTGACGGGTTCGGAGCAGGAAGGTCTCCTACGGACCCCCTCGCGTGACGCGCGGGCGTCCGATTCACCCCAGGGACTTCGATGGGTCCCCGGCTCCCCTGGCTCGCGCCGTACGGGGACTCGGCGATGACTGTCCGGTGCCGCGGGTGCGGCGCACTGCCTGACGGACAGCCCGGACGACACTAAGGGGATCATCGTTCGATCCTCTAATGGATCAGGCTTTTTGTAGCGCACGCCACAGGGCAGACAGGCAGCATCTCCTGCAATTCACGGCCAACTCGGACAAAGAGGGGCCCTGATGACGCTCCGGTCACCAGGGCCCCACGCGTGTGTGGCGCGAATTCGCCGCCCTACTCGGCGGTCACCACGGTGACTTCACCGATGCCGAGGGCCTCCACGGGCTCCTTGATCTGCGCCGCGTCGCCGACGAGGACCGTCACCAGCCGGTCCACCGGGAAGGCGTTCACGACGGCCGCGGTGGCCTCCACCGTGCCGGTGGCGGCGAGCTGCTGATACAGCGTCGCCTGGAAGTCGTCGGGCAGGTGCTGCTCGACCTGGTCGGCGAGGGTGCTCGCGACCGCGGCGGCCGTCTCGTACTTCAGCGGCGCCACCCCGACGAGGTTCTGCACGGCAACGTCCCGCTCGGCGTCGGTGAGGCCCTCCGCCGCGAGCGTGCGCAGCACGGTCCACAGATCGGCGAGCGCGGGGCCGGTGTTGGGGGTGTCGACGGACCCGCTGATGGCGAGCATCGACGCGCCGCTGCCGTCGGGCGCGGAGCGCAGCACCTGTCCGAAGGACCGCACACCGTAGGTGTAGCCCTTCTCCTCGCGCAGGACGCGGTCCAGGCGGGAGGTGAGGGTGCCGCCGAGGCAGTACGTGCCGAGCACCTGGGCCGGCCACACGCGGTCGTGGCGGTCGGGGCCGACCCGGCCGATGAGCAACTGCGTCTGGACGGCGCCGGGGCGGTCCACGATGACGACCCGGCCGGTGTCGTCGGCGCTGACCGGGGGCACGGGCCGGGGCGCGGCCTTGGAGCCCGTCCAGGCGCCGAGGGTCTCGCCGAGCAGCGCGTCCAGGTCGAGGTCCGTCAGGTCGCCGACGACCACGGCGGTGGCGGTCGAGGGGCGCACATGCCGCTCGTAGAAGGCGCGTACGGCGGCGGAGTCGATCGCGGCGACCGTCTCCTCGCTGCCCTGGCGCGGGCGCGACATGCGCGAGCTCTGCGGGAACAGCTGCCGCGAGAGCTCCTTGGCCGCGCGCCGGGCCGGGTTGGCCATCTCGTGCGGGATCTCGTCGAGGCGGTTGCGCACCAGCCGCTCGATCTCGCCGTCGGCGAAGGCGGGCGCCCTGAGGGCGTCGGCGACCAGACCGAGGGCCTTGGCCAGGCGGGAGGCGGGGACCTCCAGACTGAGCCGCACGCCGGGGTGGTCGGCGTGCATGTCGAGGGTGGCGCCGCAGCGCTCCAGCTCGGCCGCGAACTCCTCGGCGGAGTGCTTGTCGGTGCCCTCGGAGAAGGCCCGTGCCATGATCGTGGCCACGCCCTCCTGGGCGGCCGGCTCCGCGTCGAGCGGCGCGTCGAGGAGGACCTCGACGGCGACGACCTGCTGGCCGGGGCGGTGGCAGCGCAGCACCGTCAGGCCGTTGTCGAGCGTTCCGCGCGTGGGCGCCGGGAAAGCCCACGGCCTGGCCTCGCCCGGCTTGGGCTGCGGGTGGAAGTCCATCGTGGCGAGCTCGGTCACTTCGCCGCCTCCTCGTTGTCGTCGTGGGCGGCCTCGACCATGGCTTCGGCCTCCGGGTCCTCGGGGAAGTCCTCGTCCTCGGTGTGCTCCGCGGACTCGGGCGACAGCGGCTCGTAGACGAGCACCGCGCGGTTGTCGGGCCGCAGCCGCGCCGCGGCGACCTCGCGGACCTCGTCGGCCGTCACCTCCAGGACACGCTGTACGGCGGTCAGGGCGAGCTGCGGGTCGCCGAACAGGACGGCGTAGCGGCACAGTTCGTCGGCGCGGCCCGCGACCGTGCCGAGCCGGTCCAGCCACTCGCGCTCCAGCTGTGCCTGGGCGCGCTCCATCTCCTCGGCGGTCGGGCCCTCCTCGGCGAACCGGGCGAGCTCCTCGTCGATGGCGGCCTCGATGACGGGCACCTCGACGTCACCGGAGGTCTTCACGTCCAGCCAGCCCAGCGAGGGCGCCCCGGCCAGGCGCAGCAGGCCGAAGCCGGCCGCGACGGCCGTACGGTCGCGTCGTACGAGCCGGTTGTAGAGGCGGGAGGACTCGCCGCCGCCGAGGACGGTCAGCGCCAGGTCGGCGGCGTCGCACGCGCGTGTGCCGTCCTGCGGCAGCCGGTAGGCCGCCATCAGCGCCCGCGCGGGCACCTCTTCCTCGACGACCTGGCGCAGCTGCTCGCCGATGATGTCGGGCAGCGTGCCGTCGCGCGGGGCGGGCTTGCCGTCGTGGGCCGGGATGGAGCCGAAGTACTTCTCGACCCAGGCGAGCGTCTGCTCGGGGTCGATGTCGCCGACCACGGACAGCACGGCGTTGTTGGGCGCGTAGTAGGTGCGGAAGAACGCGCGCGCGTCCTCCAGCGTCGCCGCGTCCAGGTCGGCCATCGAGCCGATCGGCGTGTGGTGGTAGGGGTGGCCCTCCGGGTAGGCGAGGGCGGTCAGCTTCTCGAACGCGGTGCCGTAGGGCACGTTGTCGTAGCGCTGGCGGCGCTCGTTCTTGACGACGTCGCGCTGGTTCTCCATGGACTCGTCGTCGAGGGCGGCGAGCAGGGAGCCCATGCGGTCGGCCTCCAGCCAGAGGGCGAGCTCCAGCTGGTGGGCGGGCATGGTCTCGAAGTAGTTGGTGCGCTCGAAGCTGGTGGTGCCGTTGAGGGAGCCGCCCGCCCCCTGCACCAGCTCGAAGTGGCCGTTGCCCTTGACCTGGGCCGAGCCCTGGAACATCAGGTGCTCGAAGAGGTGAGCCAGACCGGTGCGTCCCTCGACCTCGTGGCGGGAGCCGACGTCGTACCAGAGGCACACCGCCGCGACCGGGGTCAGATGGTCCTCGGAGAGCACCACGCGCAGGCCGTTGGCCAGGCGGTGCTCGGTCGCTGTCAGGCCGCCGGAGCCTGCCTGGTCTGTGGCCGTGTGACCCATGGGCATGTACGTCCCTTCGATCGCGGATGCGGTTGCTGAAAACCGCTGTTCTCCTGCCGGTCCTGCCACTGTATGCAAGCGTGCGGACCGCCGGTGGAGTTCCCGGCCGCCGTACGCCCAGAGCGAGATCCCGTAGCCTGCGCTCAGTCGTGCCTCCACGGGCGACGCCGGGTCCGTTCCGGCGTTGTCAGTGCCGAGGTCCACAATGGTCCGCGTCAGATCCGTCCACACGCCTCAGCAAGGAGCCGGCAGCGATGGCCCGCCGCAGCACGAAGACCCCGCCGCCCGACGACTCGTTCGAGGAGCGCATCCTCGACATCGACGTCGTCGACGAGATGCAGGGCTCCTTCCTCGAGTACGCGTACTCGGTCATCTACTCCCGAGCCCTGCCCGACGCACGCGACGGCCTGAAGCCGGTGCACCGCCGCATCGTCTACCAGATGAACGAGATGGGGCTGCGCCCCGACCGCGGCTATGTGAAGTGCGCCCGCGTGGTCGGCGAGGTCATGGGCAAGCTGCACCCGCACGGCGACGCGTCGATCTACGACGCCCTGGTGCGCATGGCCCAGCCCTTCTCCATGCGGTTGCCCCTGGTCGACGGCCACGGCAACTTCGGCTCGCTGGGCAACGACGACCCGCCCGCCGCCATGCGGTACACCGAGTGCCGGCAGGCCGAGGCGACGAGCCTGATGACCGAGTCGATCGACGAGGACACGGTCGACTTCGTCCCCAACTACGACGGCCAGGAGCGCGAGCCGGTCGCCCTGCCGGCCGCCTTCCCGAACCTCCTGGTCAACGGCTCCTCGGGCATCGCGGTCGGCATGGCCACCAACATGCCGCCGCACAACCTGCGCGAGGTCATCGCTGCCGCCCGCCACCTGATCAAGCACCCCAACGCCGATCTGGACGCGCTGATGCGTCATGTGCCGGGCCCCGACCTGCCCACCGGTGGCCGGATCGTCGGCCTGTCCGGCATCCGCGACGCCTACGAGACCGGCCGCGGCACCTTCAAGATGCGCGCCACCGTCTCCGTGGAGCCGGTCACCGCGCGCCGCAAGGGCCTGGTCGTCACCGAGCTGCCGTTCACGGTCGGCCCCGAGAAGGTCATCGCCAAGATCAAGGACCTGGTCGGCTCGAAGAAGCTCCAGGGCATCGCCGACGTCAAGGACCTCACCGACCGCGAGCACGGCCTGCGGCTGGTCATCGAGATCAAGAACGGCTTCGTGCCGGAGGCGGTCCTGGAGCAGCTGTACAAGCTGACGCCGATGGAGGAGTCCTTCGGCATCAACAACGTCGCGCTGGTCGACGGACAGCCCCTCACCCTCGGTCTCAAGGAGCTGCTGGAGGTCTACCTCGACCACCGTTTCGAGGTCGTGCGCCGGCGCAGCGAGTACCGCCGCGGCAAGCGCCGCGACCGGCTGCACCTGGTCGAGGGCCTGCTCACCGCGCTGGTGGACATCGACGAGGTGATCCGCCTGATCCGCTCCAGCGAGAACTCCGCGCAGGCCAAGGAGCGCCTCATGGCGCACTTCTCGCTGAGCGAGATCCAGACGCAGTACATCCTCGACACCCCGCTGCGCCGCCTGACCAAGTACGACCGCATCGAGCTGGAGGCGGAGAAGGAGCGGCTGAACGCCGAGATCGAGGAGCTGACCCGCATCCTGGACTCGGACACCGAGCTGCGCAGGCTCGTCTCCAACGAGCTGGCCGCGGTCGCCAAGAAGTTCGGCACCGACCGCCGTACGGTCCTGCTGGAGTCCGCGGGCTCCCCGGTGCCCACGACGTCCCTCCAGGTCGCCGACGACCCGTGCCGGGTGCTGCTGTCCTCGACGGGGCTGCTGGCCCGTACGGCGAACGCCGAGCCGTTCGCGGAGGACGCCGACGGGCGGCGCACCAAGCACGACGTGATCGTCTCCGCGGTGCCCTCCACCGCGCGCGGCGAGGTGGGCGTGGTGACCTCGGCGGGCCGGCTGCTGCGGATCAACGTGGTCGACCTGCCCCAGCTGCCGGACACCGCGGCCGCTCCGAACCTGTCGGGCGGGGCGCCGCTCGCGGAGTTCGTCTCGCTGGAGGACGACGAGACGGTGGTCTGCCTGAGCACGCTCGACGAGTCCTCCCCCGGTCTGGCGCTCGGCACCGAGCAGGGCGTGGTCAAGCGCGTGGTCCCGGACTACCCGGCGAACAAGGACGAACTGGAGGTCATCACCCTCAAGGAGGGTGACCGGATCGTCGGCGCGGTCGAGCTGCGCACGGGCGAGGAGGACCTGGTCTTCATCACGGACGACGCCCAGCTGCTGCGCTACCAGGCCTCGCAGGTGCGCCCGCAGGGCCGGCCGGCGGGCGGTATGACGGGCATCAAGCTCGCCGACGGCGCGAAGGTCATCTCCTTCACGGCCGTCGACCCGGCGGTCGACGCGGTGGTGTTCACGGTCGCGGGCTCGCGCGGCACCCTCGACGACTCGGTGCAGACGACGGCCAAGCTGACGCCGTTCGACCAGTACCCGCGCAAGGGCCGCGCCACCGGCGGCGTGCGCTGCCAGCGGTTCCTGAAGGGCGAGGACTGCCTGTCGCTGGCCTGGGCGGGCGCCGCTCCGGCCCGGGCCGCGCAGAAGAACGGCACCCCGGCCGAGCTGCCGGAGATGGACCCGCGCCGGGACGGCTCGGGCGTGTCCCTGGCGAAGACGGTGGCGTCGGTGGCGGGGCCGGTCTAGAGACCGGACCCCGGCTCCGGGTCGACGCCGAGGTCGGCTTCCGGGTCAACCCCCGGGTCGGCCTCCGGGTCGGCCTCCTCGCCGGGCTCCTCGTCGGGTGCCTGGTCCCGCGCCTGGTCGTCCGGGTCGCGTACGTAGCGCAGTACGCCCCACATGCCGTGCTCGTCGGCGTGTGGGGCCTCGCTGGTGCAGGCCTCCAGTTCCTTGGCGAGAGCGGGCGCGTCGATCCCGGCGCCGATCAGCACCAGCTGGGTGAGCCGCGCCCCGGCGGCCGGCCACGGCTCCGGCTCGAAGCGCAGGAACCGGCCCACGGCATGGACGCCGTAGCGGTTGCCCGGGTCGTGCGGACCGAAGTCGACGTACCCCTTGATCCGGTACAGCCCCTCGGGCCGGCTGTCGAGGAACGCCATCAGCCGGCGCGGGTCCATCGGCGTCCCGGAGGCGAAGGACAGGGTGTCGTAGGCCGCGTGGAGATGATCCGCGTGGGCCTCGTCCGGGCCGTGCTCGAGGTCGTGCTCGGAGTCGTGCTCGGAGTCGTGATCGTGGAGGTCGTCGAAGGACAGCTGCCCGACGCGCTCCTCGCTGGGCCGGCAGTCGAAGAGCAACTCCGGGTCGACACGACCGTACGACGCGGGGACGACGGCCGCCCGGTCGACGAGGGAGCGCACCAGCTCCAGTACCCGCTCGCCGTCGGCGGCCCGGTCGGTCTTGTTGACGATGACGAGGTCGGCCAGGGCGAGATGCCGGTCGATCTCGGGGTGCCGCGCGCGCGTGGCGTCGAACTCGGCGGCGTCGACGACCTCGACGAGCCCGCCGTACACGATCTCCGGCAGCTCGCTGGCGAGGACCATGCGCACGAGTTCCTGCGGTTCGGCGAGCCCGCTGGCCTCGATGACGATGACGTCGATGCCTGCCGCGGGATGCGCGAGCCGCTCCAGATAGACGTCGAGTTCGCTCGCGTCGACCGCACAGCACAGGCAGCCGTTGCCGAGGGAGACGGTCGAGTCGCCCAGCGCGCCGGCGACGGCCATGGCGTCGATCTCGATGGCGCCGAAGTCGTTGACGATCGCGCCGATACGACTGCCTGCGCTGTGGTGCAGCAGGTGGTTGAGCAGCGTGGTCTTGCCGGAACCCAGGAATCCGGCAAGCACGACGACGGGGATCTGCCGCGGACGGGGACCCAATGTGCGACCTCTCTCACGCCCGGGCGCGCTCCGGATCGCGACCGGGCACGCCGCCGAGGATTGAATGCCGCCCCAGGATACGAGCCGCAGGAATCACGGCGAAGTGAACGATTGTTAGCAGCATTTGCGGGGCAGACGTCTGGCAAGGTGCCGGGGCGTGCTGCGGGCGTGCGACCCTCGCTTCCCTCCGTGCGCCTCCTTCCTCCGCCTCCGCGCCGATCAGAGCCGCTCGGCACCCTGGAGGTGGCAAGCGCCGCCCATCGCTCGCCGGTCCCCCTCAGTCGACCTCAGTCGACCCACATCCCGACGACCGGCGGACGGTGCCTGATTCGGGGGTTGACATGGCCACACGGAAGCACCTCGTGGGGAGGCTGAACTCCGCCGCACTCGCCTTTCTGATCTCCGCCACCACCCTGACACTGGCCGCACACCGGCGACACCTCGACGAGGCACGACTGCAGCAGCAGCGCCTGGAACTCCAGGAACTGGCCGTGCGACGCCGGGCGTTCGCCCATCAGCAGCGCATGCACTGGGAACTGCTGTCCAGGGCGATCGACGACCCCTCCCTCGCCGCGGTGATCGACACCTACGACAGGAGCATCCCGGCGGAGAAGCGCCGCCAGTTCTACTACGCCAACGCCTGGTACACCTACCTCTTCCACCAGTACCGCGCGGAGGTGCTGGATCGGCACGAGCTCTACACGGTCCTGCGCGAGTTCTTCCAGAGCCCGCTGTTCCGGGAGTACTGGGAGGCGTCCAGGGCGCAGCGCGCGACCCTCAAGCAGTCGTCCGAGGAGGCCACGATCGGCCGTATGGTCGACGGCCTCGTCCAGGAACTCGACGAGGCCGACACGGACGAATGGTGGGTCGTCGGCCACCCGCCGGCCGACTGAACGCCGCCCTGCCGGCCGTCGATCCGCCTCACCGCTGACCCGACAGGGTGTCTTTCGCACGTCTGCGCCCGTCCGTCCCACCGGCCCCAGTACGGTGCTGTCCGAGAACTGTGCCCAGCCCGCCTAAGGACCGGTACCCCCTTGAAGATCGTGCGCCGCATCGGTGTGCCCCCGAGCGCCCGAGGTAGCAACTCAGGAGCCAACTGCCCGGACGTGTTCGAGCTGAGCGACGGCAACTTCGCCGTCATCGGCACCGAAGCCACCGAGGCACTGGAGCGTGAACTCCCCTCCGACGCCTCCCGTGCCGACTACGAGCGCATCGTCATCGTGAGCCGGGAGACACTGATCCGCGCCAAGGCGGACATCCCGGACGCCTGATCCCTTGGACGTCCTGGACGCCATATTCCGCAGACCTCCCCGGAGGCCTTGCCCCGTAGACCTCCCGGAGGCCTTGTCCCGTAGACCTCCCGGAGGTCTCATTCGGCAGACCCGGCACCCCGTCCTGCTCGATCGCCCTCGATGTGGCCCGGCGCCCGGACGGCACCGCGCCGCACGCGTGTCAGGCGACCCGCTGAACTCCGGGCACCGGCACGGGCGGCACGGGGCCGACGTACCGCGCCACCGGCCGGATGATCTTCGGATCCTCCGCCTGCTCCAGGACGTTGGCGCTCCAGCCGACCACTCGCGCGGCGGCGAAGGTCGGCGTGAACATCTCGCGCGGAAGCCCGCACAGCTCCATGACCAGGCCCGCGTAGAACTCGACGTTGGTGTGCAGTTCCCGGCCGGGCTTCAGCTCGGCGAGCACCGCCTCCACGCCCCGCTCGACCTGGACGGCGAAGTCGACCCGTGGACCGCCGAACTTCTGCGCGATCTCCCGCAGCATCCGGGAACGGGGGTCCTCGGTGCGGTAGACGGCGTGCCCGAAGCCCATGATCCGGTCACCGGCGAGGACGCGCTCGCGCACCCAGGAGTCGATGCGGTCCGGGGTGCCGATGGCGTCGAGGGTGTCGAGCGCTCTGCTGGGGGCACCGCCGTGCAGCGGCCCCGACAGTGCGCCCACGGCCCCCACGAGACAGGCGGCGACGTCGGCGCCGGTCGAGGCGATCACCCGGCCCGTGAAGGTTGATGCATTGAATCCGTGGTCAATGGTTGAGATCAAGTATTGCTCGACCGCCCTGGCCCGCCACGGATCGGGCTCCTCGCCGGTCAACATGTACAGGTAGTTGGCGGCGTACGAGAGGTCCTCACGCGGCGGCACGGGGTCGAGGCCCCGGCCCAGCCGGTGCAGCGCCGTCAGCAGAGTGGGCACGGCGGCTGTCGCCGTCACCGCGTCCGCGCGACGCTGGGCCGCGTCGATGTCGTAGACGGGCCGGAAGCCCTGGGCGGCGCCCAGCAGGGACAGCGCGGTGCGCAGGCCCGCGAGCGGACCGGAGCGGCCGCCGGCCGCGGCGATGGCGGGCAGCGCCGCCGCCACCTGGTCGGGCAGTCGCCGCAGCGCGGCCGTCTCGGCGGCGAAGGCGGCGCCGCGCCGGGCGTCGGGGAGCTCGCCGTGGACCAGGAGATGCCAGACGTCCTCGAAACTGCGGCTCTGCGCGAGTTCGACGGCCGAGTACTGGCGATAGTGGTAGAAGCCCTCGCGTCCTCGTACGTCGCCGATCTGGGTGTCGGTGACGACGACGCCCGCGAGGCCCCGCGGTACGTCGACAAGAGTTGCTGCGGACCGGTTGACGGACATGTTTCCTCCCTGGACTTGATTCGACTGTCCATGGTTGACTTAAGTCCTGTCAATATTGATTGAATCAACATAAAATCAATCCGTCGTAGAACTGGATACGGTGACCTCCATGCGTGATCAGCAATCCGGTGCCGGCCCCGCGGAGCGGCGGCTGAGCACCAAGGAGGCCGCCGAGCTTCTCGGCGTGAAACCCGAGACCGTGTACGCGTACGTCAGCCGCGGGCAGCTCAGCAGCCGGAAGGTGCAGGGCGGGCGAGGCAGCACCTTCGCCGCCGAGGAGGTCGAGGCACTCGCCCGTCGCAACCGGCGGGAGAGCGCGGTCGGTCAGGCCTCCGCCGGAGAGCTGTCCGTGCGCACCCGTCTCACGCTCATCGAGAAGGACCGGTACTACTTCCGGGGCGTGGACGCCGCCGAGCTCGCCGCGCGCCACTCCTACGAGGAGATCGCCGAGTGGCTGTGGACCGGGCGGCTGCGCCCGGGCATCACCTTCACCGCGCCCGTTGCCTCGGTGGCGGTGGCCCGCCGCGCGGTCGACGCCCTGCCCGAGCACGCGGGCCCCACCGACCGGCTGCGCGTCGCCGCGATCGCCGCCGCCACCGCCGACCCGCTGCGCTTCGACCTGTCCGAGGAGGCCGTGCTCGGCACCGCGCGCACCCTTATCCCCACCCTGGTCGCCGCCCTGCCCCCGGTGCGGGGCGAGCGCCAGGACGAGGGTCCGCTGGCCCTGCGCCTGTGGCCGCGGCTGACGGGCAGTCGGCCCGACGAGGCGTCACTGCGCGTCCTGGACACGGCACTCGGCCTGCTGGCCGACCACGACCTCGCGGCCTCGACCCTCGCGGTACGGGTGGCCGCGTCGGCCCGCGCGCACGCCTACGCGGCTGTCTCGGCGGGCCTGGGCGTGATCGAGGGGCCCCTGCACGGCGCGGCCAGCGGGCTGGCCCACCGCATGCTGCTGGAGGTGCTCGACCAGGGCGACGCGGCCCCGGTGGTCGCCGACGAACTGCGGGCGGGCCGCCGTGTGCCCGGCCTCGGCCACCGGCTCTACCCGGGTGAGGACCCCCGCGCGCGTGCCCTGTTCGCCCTCCTGGAGGAGATCCCGGACGCCCGGCCCGCGCTCGCCGCCGCCCGGGACGTCGTGGAGACCACCGCCCGGCACACCCCTCTGCACGCCAACGTGGACCTGGCCCTGGCCGTCCTCACCGTGTCCTCGGGGATGCCCGCGACGGCCGGCGAGACGATCTTCGCGGTCGCCCGTACGGCGGGCTGGATCGCCCACGCGCTGGAGGAGTACGGCGAACGGCCTCTGCGGATGCGGCCGAGCGGCCTGTACTCGGGGGCAAAACCGCCGCAGCCGCTGCCTGAGTAACCCCGCCCGCGACCACCCTGAGTGACCGAAGCGCACCACACCAGTCCCTGCTTCAACGCGGCATTCGTCACCCCACAGCAGGGACACGGATCACCACGACAGGTCACAGCACGGCAACTCAGGTTAGGCTCACCTCTGTGAGTACGTGTGCGACCGTCTCGCGGGACTTCGACGAGCCCGTCGCCGGGACCGCGGCCCCGGCGAAGACCTGGCTGCTGCTGGAACAGCCGGGCCCCTGGGGTGCCCGGGCGCTCACCTCAAGCCATCTGGACCCCGCCCTGGGGCGGGCCCTGGAGGCCGCCGCCAAAGGCACCGGCGTACGCATCGCGCTCATCCGCCGCGCCGGACGCCACGCCGACAGCCACTCGCCCACCGCGCGCCGGGTGTACGTGTCCCACACCGTGCCGGGCCGGGTCTGGCTGCGCGAGGCTACCGTCACCGACCCGCACCGGCTGCTCGACCTCGACCTCGCCGCCCTCGGCCGGGGCGACCACAGCTCTTTCGACGCCGTCCTGCAGGGCCGCCCCCACACGGACGGCCCGCTGGCCCTGGTGTGCACCAACGGCAAGCGGGACCGCTGCTGCGCCCTGCTGGGCCGGCCTCTCGCGGCCGAGCTCACCTCGTCCGGGACCGACGGCGTCTGGGAGGTCACCCATCTGGGTGGTCACCGCTTCTCACCGACGGTCCTCGTCCTGCCGTACGGGTACGCGTACGGTCGTGCCGACGCCCACCTGGTCACGGAGGTCCTCCACGGCGTACGGGAGGGCCGGATCGTGGCGGACGGCTGCCGCGGGGCCTCCGCCTGGGAACGGCCCGGGCAGGCGGCCGAGCTGGCCGTGCGCGAGGCGGTGGGCGAGTGCGCGGCCGAGGCGCTGACCGTCGTACGCACCGACGGCGCGGCTCCCCGCTGGGAGGTGACCGTCGCGCACGTCGACGGGCGCCACTGGCGCGTGACCGTCGGGCAGGGCGTGTCCCTGCCGCCCCGCCCGGAGAGCTGCGGCACCTCGATCCTCGGGGCGCCCGCGCGGATGGACGTGGTGTCCGTGCGCGAACTGACGACGGCGGCGCTGGCGAGCTGACGCTCTTGATCAGTAGTTGATCGTCGACGTCACCGGTACTTGTTCGTCAATGTGACCGGTACTTGATCGTCAGCGTCACGGGTCCTTGATCGTCAACGTCACCGGTGCTTGATCGTGACCTGATCGTGCACTAAATCGAGGCTTCATCCGGGCTTGGTCCGGACTTGGATCCCGGACTTGGATCCCGGACTTGATCCCGGACTTGATCAGGGCCGTTCGTCAGGAAGTCTTGATCAAGAGATCAACCCCACATCCATTGCGGCGGCCCCGGCCCGGCCACGTACCGTCATGGGTATGAGCTCCACTCCCCCCGCACGCCGCCTGCGGCTCGGCCTGCCCCGCCGGGTGTTCTCGCAGGTGCTGCTCATGCAGGTGGCGATCGCCGCGGGAGTCGCGGTGCTCGCGACCGGGCTCTTCCTCGCACCGCTCGGCGAGCAGCTGGACGACCAGGCGATGCGCCGGGCCCTGGCCATCGCGCAGACGACCGCCGCGCAGCCGCAGATAGCCGAGGACGTCGTCGGCACGCCGGCGAGCGTCGACGGACCGGTGCAGCGCGAGGCCGAGCGCATCCGGCGGGCCACGGGGGCCGAGTACATCGTCGTGATGGACCGACGTGGCGTGCGCTGGTCACACACCGAGCCCCGTGAGGTCGGCCGGAGGGTGTCGACCGATCCCAGTCAGGCGCTCGCCGGGCATGAGGTCATGGAGATCGACGAGGGCACGCTGGGCCGCTCCGCGCGCGGCAAGGTGCCGTTGCGCGACAGCGACGGCGACATCGTCGGCGCGGTCTCGGTCGGTATCGCGTACGACAGCGTGCGCGCCCGGCTGATCCACGCGATCCCCGGACTGTTCGCCTACGCGGGTGGCGCCCTGGCGGTCGGCGCGCTGGCCGCGTGGCTCATCGCCCGCCGGGTGCAGCGGCAGACCCGCGACCTGGCGTTCTCGGACATCTCCGGGCTGCTCGCCGAGCGCGAGGCGATGCTGCACGGCATCCGCGAGGGCGTCGTCGCCCTGGACCGCTCGGGGCGCATCCGCCTGCTCAACGACGAGGCCCAGCGTCTGCTCGGCGTCGGCGACGAGGCTGTGGGCCGCTCCCCCGACGAGGCGCTCGGCGAGGGCCGTACGGCCGATGTGCTGGCGGGGCGCGTCACCGGCACCGACCTGCTGGCGGTGAGCGGTCCGCGGGTGCTGGTGGCCAACCGCATGCCGACCGACGACGGCGGTGCCGTCGCAACCCTGCGCGACCGCACGGAGCTGGAGCAGCTCGGCCGGGAACTGGACTCGACCCGCGGCCTGATCGACGCGCTGCGCGCGCAGGACCACGAGCACGCCAACCGCATGCACACCCTGCTGGGGCTGCTGGAGCTGGAGATGTACGAGGACGCCGCGGAATTCGTCGGCGAGGTCGTCGGCGACCACCGGGCCACGTCCGAGCAGGTCACCGAGCGCATCCACGATCCGCTGCTGGCCGCCGTCCTGGTCGGCAAGGCGACCGTCGCAGCCGAGCGCGGGGTGGCCCTGTGGGTGTCCGACCGCACCCGCCTGCCGGACCGGCTGATCGATCCGCGGGGGCTGGTCACGGTCGTCGGCAATCTGGTGGACAACGCCCTCGACGCCGCTGTCGGCACCCCGCACGCGCGCGTGGAGATCGAACTGCGCACCGAAGGCCGCGCGGTCGTGCTCCAGGTACGGGACACCGGGCCGGGCGTCCCGCCGGAGCAGCGTGAGGTGATCTTCACCGAGGGCTGGTCCACCAAGGAGCGTCCCGCCCACCGGGAGCGGGGCATCGGGCTGTCCCTGGTCCGCAGGCTGGCCCAGCGCCAGGGCGGCAGTGCGACGGTGGGCGTGGCCCCTGGCGGCGGCGCGGAGTTCACCGTCGTCCTGCCCGAGGCGCTCGCGGAGCCGGCCGTGGAGGCGGCCCTGACCGTGCCGTCCGGCGAGCGGACGGTCCCCGAGGAGGGGTCGCGATGATCGAGGTGCTGGTCGTGGACGACGACGCCCGGGTCGCGCGTGTGAACGCCGCCTACGTCGAGAAGGTGCCGGGCTTCCATGTCGCGGGCGAGGCGCACAGTGCCGCCGAGGCCCTGCGCCGCCTGGAGGAGCTGCCCGGCCTCGACTTGGTCCTCATGGACCACTACCTTCCTGACGACACGGGGCTGGAGGTCGTCCGGGAGATGCGCCGGCGTGGCCACCGTACGGACGTGATCATGGTGACGGCGGCGCGGGACGTCTCGACCGTGCAGGAGGCCATGCGGCAGGGGGCGTTGCAGTACCTGGTGAAGCCGTTCGCGTTCGCGGGGCTGCGCAGCAAGCTGGAGGCGTACGCGCAGCTGCGCCGCACCCTGGACGGCGGCGGCGAGGCCGAACAGGCCGAGGTCGACCGGATCTTCGGCGCCCTGTCCGCCGCCTCGGAGCCGGATCTGCCCAAGGGGCACTCCCCCACCACCGCCGAGCTGGTGCGGCAGGCCCTGATGCATGCCGACGGCCCGCTGTCGGCGCAGGAGATCGCCGACCGCACGGGCGTGAGCCGGCAGACCGCGCAGCGCTATCTGAAGCTCCTGGAGCGCACGGGCCGCGCCACGCTCACGCTGAAGTACGGCGACGCGGGCCGCCCCGAGCACCGGTATGTGTGGGCGACCCGCCCGTGAGCCGTACCTGAGCCGCCTCTACGCCGCCCCGGCCCCGGTCAGCGACCGCACCTCGGTCTCCGCGTGCCTGGCCTCGTCCGCCTCCTCGGCGGAGGTGACCGTGCCGAGCCAGCCGGCGAGGAAACCCAGCGGGATGGAGACGATGCCGGGGTTCTGCAAGGGGAAGAGCTGGAAGTCGGCGCCCGGGAACAGCGCGTCAGGGCTGCCGGACACCACGGGCGACAGCACCACCAGCAGCACGGCCGGGACCAGCCCGCCGTACACCGCCCACACGGCGCCGCGGGTGGTGAAGCCCCGCCAGAAGAGCGAGTACAGCAGCACCGGCAGGTTGGCGGAGGCGGCGACGGCGAACGCCAGGCCCACCAGGAACGCGACGTTCAGATCCCTGGCCAGCAGGCCCAGCCCGATCGCGATTGCGCCGACGCCGACCGCTGCGATCCGTGCCACGGCCACCTCGCTGCGCGGCTCGGCCCGCCTGCGCCGCAGGGACGCGTACAGGTCGTGGGCGACGGAGGCGGACGAGGCCAGTGTGATCCCGGCGACCACCGCGAGGATCGTGGCGAAGGCGATGGCGGCGACGATCGCGAACAGAACCGTGCCACCCGTGGAGTCCGCGCCGCCGCCCAGGTCGAGCGCCAGCAGCGGAACGGCCGTGTTCCCCGCCGCGTTCGAGCCGCGCACGGCGTCCGGTCCGACGATCGCGGCCGCACCGAAGCCCAGCACGATGGTCATCAGGTAGAAGCCGCCGATGAGTCCGATCGACCAGACCACCGACCGTCGTGCCGCCCGCGCGGTGGGCACGGTGTAGAACCGCGACAGGATGTGCGGCAGCCCGGCCGTGCCCAGCACCAGGGCGATGCCGAGGCTGATGAAGTCGACACGGGCGGTCCAGTCCCCGCCGTACCGCAGCCCGGGCGCCAGGAACCGCTCGCCGTGTCCGCTGCGCTCGGCCGCGCTGCGCAGCAGATGGTCGAAGTCCCCGTGGAACCGCACGAGTACGAGCACGGTCAGGGCGATCGCCCCGCCCATGAGCAGGACCGCCTTGACGATCTGGATCCAGGTGGTGGCCCGCATCCCTCCCAACGACACATAGATCACCATGAGCGCACCGACACCGATGACGGTCCAGGCCTGCGCCGCCTCGCCCGTACCGCCCAGCAGCAGCGCGACCAGGCTGCCCGCACCCACCATCTGCGCCACCAGATACAGAACGGACACCACCACCGAGGAAGTTCCCGCCGCGATCCGCACCGGCCGCTCCCGCATACGGGCGGCGACGACGTCGGCCAGGGTGAACCGTCCGCAGTTGCGCACCAGTTCGGCGACCAGCAGCAGGACCACGAGCCAGGCGACCAGGAAGCCCACGGAGTACAGCAGCCCGTCGTAGCCGAACAGGGCGATCAGGCCGGAGATACCGAGGAAGGACGCGGCCGACATGTAGTCGCCCGCGATGGCAAAACCATTCTCCATGGGCGAGAAGAGCCGGCCGCCCACATAGAACTCCTCGGCGGAGCCCTGCCGGTGGCGGCTCACCCATGTCGTGATGGCCAGGGTGACGGCCACGAACGCGCTGAACAGCACCAGCGCCAGCGTCTGGTGATCACCCGTCACAGTCCACCACCCCGTGTCCCGCGGGCCATCTCCTGGGTGTCCCAGCGCAGTTCGAGGGCCGCGCGGTCCCGGCGCAGCCGGGCGTGGCGGGCGTAGGCCCAGGTGAGGACGAAGGTCGTGAGGAACTGGCCGAGCCCGGCGAGCATCGCCACGTTCACCGCGCCGACGACCGGCCGGGCCATCAGGCCGGGCGCGGTGGTGGCGGCGACGACATACGCCAGGTACCAGACGAGGAAGCCGATGACGGCCGGCACCACGAACCTGCGGTAGCGGCTGCGCACTTCCTGGAAGGCCGCGCTGCGCTGGACCTCGAGATACACGTCGGCGGCGGCGAGGGCGCCGTCCCGGTCCGCCACGCGCGCGGAGGGCACGGCACCGGCGGTCTCGCCCGCCTCGCCCCAGCCCGTGGCGAGCGCGTCGTACCAGGGGTCGTCGTAGCCCGCCGGGCCGGGCGGGTCGGCGGGCAACTGCTGCCGGCCCCCGGGACGGTCCGCCGGTGTCGCGGGACCGTCCCCGCCCGCGCGGGGACGACCATGGGTTGAGTGCATGCCCAAGGATGGACAGAACGGGTAGATCCCCGACTCTTCTTCCTTGGGCTGTTCACCCCTTCAGGTGACCTGAGCCCGGGCGGGCCGCGCTCAGGCGTCGATACGGGAGCGGTCCAGGGTCGCCGCGGAGCTGGAGATGAACTCCTTGCGCGGTGCCACGTCGTTGCCCATGAGGAGGTCGAAGACCTGCTCGGCCGCCTCCAGGTCGGAGAGGTTGATCCGGCGCAGGGTGCGGTGGCGCGGGTCCATGGTGGTCTCGGCCAGCTGGTCGGCGTCCATCTCGCCCAGGCCCTTGTAGCGCTGGATCGAGTCCTTGTAGCGGATGCCCTTGCTCTGGAACTCCATGAGCTTGTCGCGCAACTCGCGGTCCGAGTACGTGTAGACGTACTTGTCCTGGCCCTTCCTGGGCTGGGTCAACTCGATCCGGTGCAGCGGCGGCACCGCGGCGAAGACCCGGCCGGCCTCCACCATGGGCCGCATGTAGCGCTGGAAGAGCGTCAGCAGCAGACAGCGGATGTGGGAGCCGTCCACATCGGCGTCGGTCATCATGATGATCTTGCCGTAGCGGGCGGCGTCGAGGTCGAAGGTGCGGCCCGAGCCCGCTCCTATGACCTGGATGATCGCGCCGCACTCGGCGTTCTTCAGCATGTCCGTGACGGAGGACTTCTGGACGTTGAGGATCTTGCCGCGGATCGGCAGCAGCGCCTGGAACTCGGAGTTGCGGGCGAGCTTGGCCGTACCGAGCGCGGAGTCGCCCTCGACGATGAACAGCTCGCTGCGGTCGACGTCGTCGCTGCGGCAGTCGGCGAGCTTCGCGGGCAGCGAGGAGGACTCCAGGGCCGTCTTGCGGCGCTGGGCGTCCTTGTGCTGGCGGGCGGCGATACGCGTACGGGCCGCGGCGACGACCTTCTCCAGCACCACGCGCGACTGCTGCGCGGCGTCGCGCTTGGTGGCGGTGAGGAATGCCTTGAGCTCCTTGGAGATCACGTTGTTGACGATGCGGCGGGCCGCCGAGGTGCCGAGCACCTCCTTGGTCTGGCCCTCGAACTGCGGCTCGGCGAGCCGCACGGTGACGACCGCGGTCAGGCCCTCCAGGGCGTCGTCCTTGACGACGTCGTCCTCGGCGACGCGCAGCAGCTTCTTGGCGCGCAGCACCTCGTTCATCGTCTTGGCGACGGCCTGCTCGAAGCCGGCGACATGGGTGCCGCCCTTGGGCGTGGCGATGATGTTGACGAACGACTTGAGGGTCGTCTCGTAGCCGGTGCCCCAGCGCAGCGCCACATCGACGCCGAGTTCGCGGGTGACCTCGGTCGGCGTCATCTGGCCGTGCTCGTCCAGGACGGGGACGGTCTCCTTGAAGGTGCCCTGTCCGGTGAAGCGGAGGACGTCGCAGATGGCCTTGTCGTTGGCCAGGTACTCGCAGAACTCGCTGATGCCGCCGTCGTAGCGGAAGGACTCCTCGCCCTTGCTGCCGCCCTCACCGAGGCCGTACTCGTCGCGGACGACGATGGTCAGGCCGGGCACCAGGAACGCGGTCTGCCGGGCGCGCTGGTGGAGCGTGTCCAGGTTGAGCTTGGCGTCCTTGAGGAAGATCTGGCGGTCGGCCCAGTAGCGCACGCGCGTGCCGGTGCGGGTCCTGGGCAGCTTCTTGGTCTTGCGCAGTCCGCTCTTGGCCTCGAACTTGGCGTCCGGGCCGGTCGCCGCGAAGGCGCCGGGGACACCGCGGCGGAAGCTGATGGCGTGCGTGTGGCCGGCGCGGTCCACCTCGACGTCCAGCCGCGCGGAGAGGGCGTTGACCACGGACGCGCCGACGCCGTGCAGACCGCCGGAGGCGGCGTAGGAGCCGCCGCCGAACTTGCCGCCCGCGTGGAGCTTGGTCATGACGACCTCGACACCGGACAGACCGGTCTTGGGCTCGACGTCGACCGGGATGCCGCGGCCGTTGTCCCGCACCTCCACCGACCCGTCGTCGTGGAGGATCACCTCGATGTGGTCGCAGTAGCCACCGAGGGCTTCGTCGACGGAGTTGTCGATGATCTCCCACAGGCAGTGCATGAGGCCACGGCTGTCGGTGGATCCGATGTACATGCCCGGGCGCTTGCGTACGGCCTCGAGCCCCTCGAGGACGAGCAGGTGCCGCGCGGTGTAGTTGGAACCGTCCCGGTCTGCTCCTGCCAGCAGCGCTGTGGACGGCACGGACGTCTCGGCGGTCACGCGGTTCGCTCCTCGCTGAATTTCAGATGGGGCCCTTCTGGGTAAGGGCACGGCTTCGGTCGCCGCTCAGAGGGTACCGAGGCCTGGTAGAGCCGTTGTAACGCCACCCTCACATGGAAGACACCCTAGTCCACCGTCGTATACGTGTTCGATCCCTCGATGGGGTGAAGTGCACATCACGTTCCCTTCCAGGCATGAACCATTTAGGCTCCGGGCACGTCCTCATGAACAACCGGCAACCCGGCCGGGAGGACCGCTACACCGACTGACAGCCAGACAGCGCGAACCCGTAAGACACACAGACACGCAATACGGCACATTCGCCGCCAACCGGCAGCAGACAGCCACTCGGAAGATTTTTTCGAGAGAAAGCCCCGAGCGGGAACGAATTCGGGCTGGTTGGATGTTGACCCTGGTACGACAGCTCGTCGAGCTAGAGAAGAGGCGACGTGACTACTGTTCTGACCCCCGCGAGCCCGCTGACGGCCGCTGATCGCTGCGACCGCTGCGGCGCCCAGGCATACCTGCGCGTCGTCCTGCTGAGCGGCGGAGAACTGCTCTTCTGCGCCCACCACGGTCGCAAGTTCGAGCCGGAACTCAAGAAGATCGCCGCTGAGATACAGGACGAGACTGAGCGGCTCACGGCCGCTCCTGCATCCGCCTCGGAAGAAGAGCACTGACGATTCGCGTCCACGACGAGCCAGCACCGGCCAGGCCGGTGGACGGGCGGCGGCCCCTGCTCTCAGGGGCCGCCGCCCGTGCTCGTGGACCGTATGAGGCCGCGAGGCCCGCTCAGGAGCCCTGCTGGGCCCCTCCAGCGCTCTCGGCGGTGCTTGCGACTGCGCTCCACCCCAGGGTGCGGACGACGTCCGACACCCGCGTGTAGACCCCTGGGCTGCCGGCCTGGCCGCAGCCGCTCCCCCACGACACCAGCCCGATCAGACGCCCCTGGGCGATCAGCGGACCCCCGCTGTCCCCCTGGCAGGCGTCCGGGCCGCCTTCCGCCTCCCCGGCGCACACCATCCGGTCCGCCCGGTAGGTGCCCTCGGCGCCGCCCGGGTAGGCATCGGCGCACATCTCGTCGGCCAGCACATGCACGCGCGCCGCGCGCAGCCGGTGCGCGTAGTCGCCGACTCCCGTGACATCACCCCACCCGAAGACCATGGCCGCCGTCCCCGGCGTGTACGCCGGGTCGCCCTCGCCTGCCATCGGGGCCGCCTCGGCCTTCGACACGGGCTCGGCGAGGGTGAGCACCGCGAAGTCCCCGGCGTTGCTGGCGCTGTCGTAGTCCGGGTTCACCCAGACGTCCCGCACCGGGATCTCCTGGCCCTCGCGGGTGCGCAGATCGGTGCGGCCGGCGATCACCTTGAGGTCGCGCACCCGATTCGGCGGGGCTCCGAGCACGTCCTCCCCCATGCAGTGGGCCGCGGTGAGGACCGTGGAGCGCCCGACCACCACACCTCCGCAGAACTGTCCCGCGCGGTTACCCCCGAACCGGTCACGGCTGGACAGCGCGACCGTCCAGGGACCGTCTGAGACATCGACCGGAAAGCCGCCCACAACCACGCTGTCGGCGGCTGTCGGGGCGGCGGATGCCAGCGGTATCGCGGCCACCGCGGCCGCCAGGACCAGCGGCCGGGTCAATGCCCGGGCAAAAGGACGACGCATGCGCGCTCCTCACTCTGTGGTGGTCAACAGACACCCAGAGTGTTCCAGCACCGAGCACACTGCGCCCGCGCACCACGAGGGCCCGGCTCCCCCTGACGGGAGGAGCCGGGCCCTCGTGGTCGTAGGGCGGCTTAGTCGAGGTAGTCGCGCAGCACCTGCGAGCGGGACGGGTGGCGCAGCTTCGACATCGTCTTGGACTCGATCTGGCGGATGCGCTCACGCGTGACGCCGTAGACCTTGCCGATCTCGTCGAGGGTCTTCGGCTGACCGTCGGTGAGACCGAAGCGCATGGACACGACGCCGGCCTCGCGCTCGGACAGGGTGTCGAGCACGGAGTGCAGCTGCTCCTGCAGAAGCGTGAAGCTCACCGCGTCGGCCGGGACGACGGCCTCGGAGTCCTCGATGAGGTCACCGAACTCGCTGTCGCCGTCCTCGCCCAGCGGGGTGTGCAGCGAGATGGGCTCGCGGCCGTACTTCTGGACCTCGATGACCTTCTCCGGGGTCATGTCGAGTTCCTTGGCCAGCTCCTCCGGGGTGGGCTCGCGGCCCAGGTCCTGGAGCATCTGGCGCTGCACGCGCGCGAGCTTGTTGATGACCTCGACCATGTGCACCGGGATACGGATGGTGCGGGCCTGGTCGGCCATCGCGCGGGTGATCGCCTGACGGATCCACCAGGTGGCGTACGTGGAGAACTTGTAGCCCTTGGTGTAGTCGAACTTCTCGACCGCGCGGATCAGACCGAGGTTGCCCTCCTGGATGAGGTCCAGGAAGAGCATGCCGCGGCCGGTGTAGCGCTTGGCCAGGGAGACCACCAGACGGAGGTTGGCCTCCAGGAGGTGGTTCTTGGCGCGGCGGCCGTCCTCGGCGATGATCTCCAGCTCGCGCTTGAGCTTGGGGGCGAGCTTGTCGGCGTTGGACAGCTTGTCCTCGGCGAACAGACCCGCCTCGATGCGCTTGGCGAGCTCGACCTCCTGCTCGGCATTGAGCAGGGGAACCTTGCCGATCTGCTTGAGGTAGTCCTTGACCGGGTCGGCGGTGGCACCGGCGGCGGCGACCTGCTGCGCGGGCGCGTCGTCCTCGTCCTCGTCGGAGAGCACGAAGCCGGCGCTCTCGGCGCCCTCGGGCTCGTCGCCGACCTTGGTCTCCTCGAGGACTTCTTCCTCGAGCAGCTCGGCGTCGTCCTTCTTGGCCGTGGTCTTCTTCGCCGCGGTCTTCTTGGCGACTGTCTTCTTCGCGGCCGCCTTCTTGGCGGTCGTCTTCTTCGCGGCCGCCTTCTTGGCGGGCGCTTCTTCCTCGGCGGGGTCGACGGCGGGGTCGGCGGCAGGCGCGGCCGGGGCAGCGGCCGTCGTGGCGGTGGCCTTCCTCGTGGTCACCGTCTTCGCCGCGACCGTCTTGGTGGCGGTGCGCTTGGCCGGACTCTTCGCTGCGACGCTCTTTCGGGTGCGCTTGGGCTCTGCGGCACTGACCATCAGCGTCACACCCTCTTCCTCGAGGATCTGGTTGAGGCTGCGCAGTACGTTCTTCCACTGAGTGGCCGGAATCTGGTCAGCTTCGAAGGCCCGACGCACGTCATCGCCGGCGATCTGCCCCTCAGCCTTTCCCCGCTCAATGAGCGCCATGACAGAGACGGACTCGGCGATCTCCGGCGGGAGCGTACGGGATGTGCTGGCCGACACGAACAACCTCTCGGAACGTTGGAAAACGGCTTCCGGCCCCGTCCACTGTGGACAGGAGCCGACCGCCGGCTTGGGGATGGGCCGACGGCGCGGGCGGGGGCCGGGAAGATGCACAGCGCCTTCTATGGCGTCCGTATTCCCTCCGCGGCTGTCACCTCTTAGGTCATCGCGCAGTTTCCTTGAGCGTTACGCCCAATCTGCGTGGCCCGAGTCACACCCCGTAAGCGCTCAAAAACGGTCGGATATGGGCAAACCATGCCAGCCAAGGGTGCGTGATCCGGTCCCGATCAGCGAGCAAGCCGCACCGTCGCGCCGTCGGACCCCGCAGGAAAGAGGGTCCTGCGGGGTCCGACGGGGAGCGGTTCGCCGTCCGGCGATGCCACAGGAGGGGGGAGGCACCCCCGGGCGGGACCGCCCGTGGGACGCGATCAGTGCTCGCGCGGGGCGGGCACGACGCGCTCCACCTCCGGGTGAACGGTGAGCAGCTGACGCATGGCGGTCTCGGCCGCCGTGCCGTCGCCGGCGGCGAGGGCGTCGACGATCCGGCCGTGGTGCGCCAGGGACGCCTCGGTCGGCCGGTCACAGCCCGTGACCGGGCTGCCGGAGACCTGGAGGGCGGCCGAGACGATGCCCGACAGGTGCTCGAGCATGCGGTTGCCGGCGACCTGGATGAGCAGCGAATGGAACTCGGCGTCCGCGCGCGAGAAGGTCAGCGCGTCACCCTGCGCCATGGCGTGCCCCATGATCTCGACCATGTCGACCAGCCGCTGCTGGATCTCCTCCCGGCCGTGTCCGGCGGCCAGGCGCGCGGCGAGCGGCTCGATCGTCCAGCGCAGCTCGCTCAGCTCACGGCGCTGGTCGTCGCGCTGCGGCCCGAAGGCCCGCCACTCGATGATGTCCGGGTCGAGGAGGTTCCAGTCGCTGACGGGACGCACGCGCGTGCCCACGTTCGGGCGGGCGCTGACCAGGCCCTTGGCCTCCAGGACGCGCAGCGACTCGCGGACGACGGTGCGGGACACCTCGAAACGCTGGCCGATCTCCTCGGGCACCAGTGGGCGGTCGGCGCCCAGGTCGCCGGAGACGATCATCTGACCCAGCTGCTGGACGAGTTGGCCGTGCAGGCCGCGTCCGCGGCTGCCCGCGGCCCGCCGGCCCACGCGGCCCAGCTCGGGATCCGCGCCCTCCCAGGCGGGCGGCCCGACGCGGTCGGCGGCGGGAGCCTCCGCATAGGGGTAGCGGTCGAGTTCGCCCGGACCGGCGAGGCCGGCGTCTGCGGTGCGGGCGGGGGTCATCATGGTGTGCGCAAGGGTACTCACGCATCCTTTGTCGGCGCTGGCCTCAACTCCCTTGAGGGCTTTGGTGAAAAGCACACGAAAGGGTGATCGCTCACCTCGTCGCAATTGACGCCTTATCGGAAGGAAATGGGCGTTCTCCGAGGAGTTGTGCGCAGCCCGTGTCCGGAACGGCCTCACCGGCCCTCACCGCACCCGGCTCCGCAGGGTCGTGAACAGATACGCGCAGAACAGCGCCGTGAGCGACAACGCCAGCGCCCCGCCGACGGGTTGGACGATCATCCGCGTCGCTCCCACCAGATAGCGCTCCCCGCCGAAGGGCCACTGCGACAGCAGCAGCTCCCGCAACCGCAGCGGGAAACCGGCCGCGGTTCGCACGGACGGTCCTTCCAAGACCTTCTGTACGACCGGTACGACCACGACCGGCACGGCGACGACGGCCGCGATCCCCGCCGTCGTCGACCGGAAGATCCCGGCCGCCAGCACCCCCGCCCAGGCACAGCCGACCACGAGCCCGATCCAACTCGCACCCAGGGAAAGCCAGTCCGCGGGAACTCTCGCGAGCTCCCGCCCGTATACCAGGTACAGCACCTCGGCGTCGCAGCCCACCGTCAGAAGGGCCAGCACCACAGCGGTGACCGCGGCGACGAGCAGCTTCGCGGCCAGCAGCCCCAGCCGGCGGGGCACCGTGCCGCGATCCGCCGCCAGCGCGGGGTGGCGGAACTCGTCCCCGAACGCGAGCGCGCCGAGCAGCCCCGCCCCGAGCGCGGCAGGCGGCAACGGCAGCTCCCGCGGCCAGGCGGCGAGCAGCCGCGACTGCGGAGTGTGCCCCACCCGCGCCGCGAACACGGCGGTCAGCGCGGAGACCACCAGCACCGCGGCACCGGTGACGAACCCGGTCCCGACCCCGGCCGCCCGACGCAGCTCGTAGCGGAGGGGGCGCAGGGGGCTGGGGGCGGAGCGGACGGAGATGGGGGGTGGGAGGGAGGGGAGGGGGTGGGGGTGGGGACCCGGGGAAGGGGTGGGCGAGGCGTTGGGCGCGGCGTCAGGGGTAGGGCCCGGCTGCCCCTGGGCCGACGCCTGGTCCGACGGCTCGACGGCCTCGCCCTCTGCCGCAGGTGCGTCCACAGCTGGATCCGGAGCTCTGTCGTCGTCGCGGGTCGACTGAGGCGGCACGGGTGCGACCGGCACCGGCTCCGCTGCCGGGTCGGTGTCGTCCGCGAAGCCCGGGTCGGGCCGGACCCCGGCGAACGACTGGGCGGCCCGGGCCCCCATGTCACCTACCTCATCAGCGAGTTGGTGAAGGAGGATGTCGTGCCGGAAGGCCGTCTCCCCCACGTCGGCGCAGCTGCTGCCGTACACGAAGAGGCGGTTGCCGTCCTCTCGTACGACCTCGACGGAGCGCCGGGCGGTGCGGGCCTCCTTGGCCAGCAGGACCGCCAGGCGGGCCGCATGGGGGGTGCGGACGGCGACGCGTGGGCGCAGCCGGGTACGCGCGAAGTCCTCGGCTTCCTGGTCCGCGACGACTCGGCCCTCTTCAAGGGTGATGACGCGGTCGGCCGTGCGGGCCGCTTCCTTGGGGTCGGCGACGGTGAACAGGACAGTGCCGCCCTGCTCGGCGTGTGCGCGCAGTACGCCGTACAGCCAGCGGCCTTCACGTGCGGAGAGCCCGTCGGCGGGTTCGTCGAGGACCAGGGTGTGCGGATCGGTCAGCAGGGCGCAGCCGAGGCCCAGCCGGCGGTCCATGGCGCGGGAGAGCGTGCCGAGCCGTTCGTCGCGCAGGCTGACGAGTCCCACCACTTCGAGTACTTCATCGGCTCGTCGCACCGGTACGCCCGCCGCGGCGCACAGCATCCGCAGATGTCCGCGGACGCTGCGGGCCGGGTGGCCGGGAACATCGCCGAGGAGCACGCCTACTTCGCGCGAGGGGTGGGCGATGCGGTGCAGGGGTCTACCTCTGAAGTAGGTGATTCCGCGGCCCTGTTGGAGTTCGAGCATCAGCCGGAGCGCGGTCGTCTTGCCCGCGCCCGGCGCTCCGAGCAGCGCGGTGAGACGGCCCGCGCGCGCTTCGAAGGAGACATCGTCGACGGCGGGCGGAAGGTCCTTGCGGGAGTTGCTGGTCAGTCCGAAGGCCTGGATCACCCGCAGCAAGATAGCGCGCTATATCCGTTTTTTCGGGCACCGAGCGGCTTGCTGGCGGGGACGCGACGACACGCTCGCCCTTCTGTTCGCCGCTCGGCCCCCAGGTCGGCCGGCGCCAGGTTCACACCTCGGGGCGCAGCATGGGCGGGTTGAGCAGCGTGGCACCGCCGGCCCGGAAGAGCTGGGCGGGACGGCCGCCCTGGCGCGTGGTCGTACCACCCGTGGGAACCAGGAAGCCCGGTGTCCCCGTCACCTTGCGGTGGAAGTTCCTCGGGTCGAGGGCCACACCCCACACGGCCTCGTAGACGCGGCGCAGCTCACCGACGGTGAACTCCGGCGGGCAGAAAGCTGTCGCGAGCGACGAGTACTCGATCTTCGACCGGGCCCGCTCGACCCCGTCGGCGAGGATCTGCGCGTGGTCGAACGCGAGCGGCGCCACGGGCTCGCCGTCCCTGCCGTAGCCGCCCTGCGCCAACAGCTCCTCGACAGGTGCCCAGCGGGCGTTGCTGGCGTCCCCTCCGGCGCGCGGCGCGGGGAGGTCGGGGGCGAGTGCGAGGTGCGCGACGCTGACCACCCGCATCCGGGGGTCGCGCTTGGGGTCGCCGTACGTCGCGAGCTGTTCCAGGTGGGCGCCGTTGTCCTGGACGGGCGCGGACGGGTCGTGGGCGTGCAGCCCGGTCTCCTCCTCCAGCTCGCGCGCCGCCGCCTGCGCCAGGTCCTCGTCGTCCCGTACGAAGCCGCCGGGCAGCGCCCAGCGTCCCTGGAACGGCGGCTCTCCCCTGCGTACCGCCAGCGCGCACAGGGCATGGCGGCGCACGGTCAGCACGACCAAGTCCACGGTGACAGCGAAGGGCGGAAAGGCTGACGGGTCGTAGGGCATGCCGCGATCATAGTCGTCTTCCTGACGATAAACACTCCCTTCCTCGGCCGTGGCCATGGTTGATCCTCACCGGGACCGGCGTGCGGCTCCCGGGGACGGGTGGCGTGCGGGCGCCGTCCTACGCGGGCGTGGTCACGGTCGGCGTACGGCCGGGTCCCGGACGTCGTGCGGGGTCACGGCCCAGTGGGTCCTGCGCGGCGACATCCTCGGGGCCGGCCTGGTCACCCTCCCAGTTGCAGTCCGTCGGCAGCCTCCTCGACCATCGCGAGGCCGAGCCGGCTCACCCGTACGGAGAAGGGGGCGGCGGCGATTCTCAGGCCGGTCAGGCCCAGCTCACCGAGGGGAGCGCCGCGCAGGGGGCGCAGCGTGACCGTCCCGGCCGGGGCGTCGGGGCGGATGCCCGCGAGCGCGGTCAGCACCAGGACGCCGGAGGCGGCGGCCGTGGCGGCGGGGCAGCAGGCCGCGGGATGGGGAAGCGGAGCGCCCGCACCGGTGCGCTGCTCCCCCGCGTACATCTCCGGCAGCCGGTGGGCGAAGGCCTCGGCCGCGCCCAGCAGGCCTGTCAGCAGCGAGGTCGCCTCCTTTTCGTAGCCCGCGGCGGCGAGGCCCGCGATCGCCACCGCCGTCTCGTGGACACGGACGGCTCCGGTGCGGTGGCCGAAGGGGTTGTACCCGTCCTCTTTCGTGCCGAGGGTGCGCAGGCCCCAGCCGGAGTCCCAGGCCGGGCTGCCCAGCAGTCGTGCCAGTTGCTCGGTCTGCACCCTGCCGAGCAGCCCGTCGGCGAGCCGGCCTCCGCCGAGGAGGCCGGTGTCGAGGAGGTGTGCCGCGGTGGCGCCCAGGTGCGGGACGGGGCGGCCGTCCGGGGCGCGGGCGGCGGCGGGGCGGCCTCCGCTGCGGTCCTCGAGCCAGAAGTCGTCCCGGAACGCCGTCCGCAGGGTCTGCGCCCAGTCCCGTAGTCCGGCGCCGCCCGGTCTGCCGCAGGCGTCGAGGAGGTCGGCGCCCAGGAGAGCGGCCCGGTGGGCGTGGGCCTGGGTCTCGCAGCGGGCCGGGCCACCGGGTCGGGGGTCGGGCAGGTAGACGCCTTCGCCGACGGTTCTGCGCAGCCAGGCCAGGCAGCGTTCGGCCGCGGGCAGCAGTTCCTCCGTCTCCTGCTCCGGCAGTCCCCACCGGCGGGCCTCGGCCAGGAGGACGGGGAACAGCAGCGTCGCTTCCGTGCCTGTGCAGCTGGGCGGCAGGTGGCCGCCGGCGTCCCGTCGCGGTCCAGGGATCATGCCGGCCTGCGGTCCTCGGCCGGTGAGCTGGGTGCGGGCAAGGGTGCGCAGGGTGCCCGCGGCCAGCCGGGTGCCGAGGGGCAGTGCCATCCGGGCGGCCGCCAGCGCCTCGGCCGGGGCGAGGCCGCAGCGCCAGGGGGCGCCCGCGGCGGGATAGGTGTCGGAGGGATGCGCCGGGTCCCGGAGCAGGAGGGCCCTGAGGTCCTCGATGCTGGTGCGCAGCAGCGCCGTGACCCGCGGGTCGTCTCCGGTCGCCTGTGCCGTGGCCAGTGGGCTGACCGCAGTACGCCCGACCGGGCGGGTGGCGCCCGCACCGTCCGGCCTGACCCACAGCTCGATCGCGGCGCTGCCGCCCGGCGGGATCTCCAACTCCCAGCGCAGCAGTCCGGCGGATGCCAGGGCGTCGGCGGGCGGCGGCTCGGCGGTGACCGACGAGCCGCCGCCGGCGCCGGTCCAGCGCAGGCCGGCGTCGTGGACAGTGGCGGGCAGTTCCGGCCCCGGGTGGCCGGCGGCGACCGCGCCCAGCGGGGCCAGGTCCGCACCGAGGGCGACCTCGACGGGTAGCCGCAGGGCGCGAGGGGCCGCGCTGTGCAGGGTGATTCGTTCTCTGCCGTCGGCGTGCCGGTCGCGCTCGACCACCACGTCCGGGTCGGGGCCGGCGTGCGGCGACGTGCGTAGTGTGCCCACGAAGCGGATGCGGTCGGCCGCCGTCAAATGGGCCTGCACCGGCAGTGGTTCGCGTCCTGCCACCCGCACCTGGCACCGGGACAGCACGCGCCTGCCCGCGTGGTAGACCCCTTCCAGTCCCTGGCCGGTCAGTTGCCCTTGTTCGGTGGAGACGGCGAGGCTCGGTAGGGCGACGCAGATCATGACTGTGTGCGCGGGCGGAAGTTCGGCCGGGATACGGGGCGGTGGAAGGGCGCCGGCGGGTGGTGCCGAGCGGGACGATGTGCGGGCGGCTTGGGCCGTGTCGCGTCCCGCCACCTGCGGACCCGGCCGGTCTCGGCCGAGCGGGAGTGCCAGCGGGCGCCGGCTCGTGCCACCTGCGCGCGGCGCTGGTCCTTCTCCCGTGACAGGGCCGGGAGTGGTGGCACGGGCATCGTCTGCGGCGGGTCGGGGCGGCTGATGCATGCGTCGGCTCTTCTGCGCCGGGTTCGCCTCGGGCGGGTCCGGCGGCGGGTGAGGGTCCCGGAGGGGCGTGGGAGGGGCGGTGGCGGTCCGGCCTGGCCGGCAGGGCGTTCCGCCACACAGGTGAACGGGGTCGGCCTTCCTCTGGTCACGCCGTGGAGGGCAGGGCCCAGCCGAATGGCGGCTCAGCCGCGCGGTGATGTGGTGAGGCTGCCAGTGGTCGTCTCCTGGCGGGGCCGACCGGGAGATGTGGCGGCTCAACCGCGTATCGGCGTGGTCCTGCTTCCGTTGGTCACGTGCGTGACCGGCCGACCGAGACATGGGGCGGCGCAGCGACGCAGCGGCGTGGTGCGGCTTCCGCTGGTCACGTCCCTGACCGGCCGACCGGGACGTGGGGCGGCTCAGCCACGTGCTGACACGGGGCCGCTCCGGCAGATCACGTGCCGGTGGGCACGGCCAAGACGCGTGGCGGCTCGGCCGGGCACCGGCGCGGTCCCGCTTCGGCAAGTCACGTCCCCGAGCACCCGACCAAGACCAGTGGCGGCGCAGACGCACACCAGCGCTGCGGGCCGCGGCGCCCTGCCAGGCCCCGTAGCCTCGCAGCCTCGCACCAGCGCTGCGGGCCGCTCGCTTGACCTGCCCGACCAGGGTTCCGCAGCAGCCGCCGTAGCCCCTGAGGCGACTGAGACTGCTGACGCCGTGGCTCATGGTGCGCCCTCCGATCCGTCGTCGGCGGGCCCGGGAGCAGAGCAGGCGCCTCGGTTGCGTGCCGTGTCCTTTGCCGAGGTGCGCGGGGGTCGGGTGCCGTCGGGCCGTGCGGAAGCCGGGCCCCTTCCGCGCGTGGAAGTCGTGCCCGGGCGGGCGGCGGCAGGTCCCGTACCGGCCGGAGGTGTCGGGCGCTTCCCGCGCATGCGCGCGGCTCCGCCGGGTGCGGTGCCTGCGCTGCGCGCACGCGATGTGCGGGGACCGGGAACGCGGGTGTCGCGGGGTTCTCGGGCCACGTCTCGCGCGGGCGGGACTTCGGCGCCTGCCGGGCGGGGGTGGGCTCGGTGTCGGGGGTGGGAGGGCTGGGCCGAGGTGGATGGCGGACTGGGCTGCAGCGTGGGAGCGGCAGGCGGGAGCGAGTTGGCCTGGGCGGCCGGGTCGGACTGCGCACGTTCCCGATCGGCGCGTTCCGCGCGCAGGCAGCGGCGGAGGGACTCGGGGTCGAGGCCCTCGTTGCAGGCCTGGTGGAGGAGGCGGGCGAAGAGGTAGCCGGGGTCGGCGCCCAAGGCCATGGCGAGGGCCTCGCGGGCTTCGAGTTCGTCGCCGGTCGACCAGGCGACCCAGCCGGCGAGGGTCAGCGGGGCCGCGGCGTGTTCACCGTAGGGCCCGACGCAGCGCCTGGCCAGGGCACGCCACAGTCGGAGGGCGGGAGCTGCCTCGTCTCCTTCCATCCACTCTGCGGCGCGGTCTCGCGTCCGGCGGTCCTGGAGGCCGAGGATGAGGGCCGCGGCCTCGTCGTGGCCGAGCAGTCCGTCGTCGCGCATGTCCGCGGCGAACGCGCCCGACACGGAAGGTGCCTCCGCGAAGCGGTGCATCACCTGCCGGGCCAGCTGCAGCGTCTCCTCTGCGACGGTCGCGTGGCTCGCCTCGTCGAGGATCCTGGGCACCACGGCCATGCCTGCGGCGTCCAGAGCGATCTCCTGCTGCAGCGCTGCCGAGGTCTCCCAGGGGTGCAGCCGGGCTCGGAGCTCTCGCAGGGTGCCGCGTACCTGGAGACCGGCGTACGTCGCCGCTGCGGCCAGCACCGACGTCCCGGGCAGGCCCATCGGCCGGCCCTCGGGCGGGCAGCAGGCCTCCCGGTCGCAGCAGTACGACCAGAAGCGGCCGCCCGAGATGCAGAGGGCCTCGACGACCGGCACGTCCAGCCGACCGCACTCGACTCGCAGTTGGTGGGCCAGCGGACTCAGCCGCTCCTTGACCTCCCGGCCCGTCTCTCCCCTCTCGGGCTCCTGGCAGAGGAAGACGACGATCTGCTCGGGTCGGGCACCGCGCCGCTCACCGCCCGTCACGAGCCCGTGCGTCAGCTGCCTGGCCGCTGCCGGCCAGTCCTCCTCGTTGGCGGGGATGCCCAGGCGGGCCCGGCCGCCGAACCTGCTGCGGCCGTCCCGGTCGTGCAGGGCGGCCATCACGATGCTGTCCTCGGGCCGGTACCCGAGCAGATAGGGCAGGGCGTCGGCCAGCTCGGACGGGGTGCGCAGAGTGATCTGGTGCGGGGCCGCGGGCTCACCCGCGGTGAGGGGACGGGCCGGGTCGGCGAGCGGAGTCCCGTCGGTGAACGGTGCGCGGTCGATGTACGGCGCGCGGTCGGTGAGCGGCCTGCGGTCGGTGAGCGGCGTGCCGTCGGTGAGCGGCGTGTGATCGATGGGCGCGGTGCGGTCGGTGGGCGCGGTGCGGTCGGTGGGCGGGTTGCGGTCGATGTGCGGGTTGCGTTCCTGGGACGGCGGGTGCCCACCTGACTGCGCGCCATCGATGAGCGGCCTGCCCGGCGCGGACATCGTGTCGTCGGTGGACGGCCTGCCCGGCGCAGGCAGTGTGCCGTCGGTGGACGGCCTGCCCGGCGCAGGCAGTCTGCCGTCGGTGGACGGCCTGGAGGGCGCAGGCAGCGCGTCGCCGACGGGCGGCTGGCCCTGAGCGGACGGCATGTGCTCGCCGCCCTCCACCCTCCCCCGCGCCGGTCGGATCTGCCCCTCTCGCTCGGCAATGTCATCGTTTTCGAAGGAACCGGATGCTTCGCTGTGATTCGTCATGCGCAGACGATCTCGCGGATCGCGATGTCCCGCTCGAGCCTGTGGATAACTCCGGGCAGGGACACGTCACAGCGCCCGAGCCGGGCCCTCCTCCACGGCCTGCGCGCTCGCGATGTCAGTGGCGTCCTGTTGTATGGAGGCATGGAGCACACGAGCAACGCGGATCTGCGGGCGGAGGCCGACTCGGTCCTCGCACGTCTCGTCGGGGACGCCACCGGCGTGGCCCGGCTGCGTGAGGACCAGTGGCGGGCCATCGAGGCACTGGTCGCCGACAAGCGCAGAGCCCTGGTCGTGCAGCGCACGGGGTGGGGCAAGTCCGCGGTGTACTTCGTCGCCACGTCGCTGCTGCGGTCGCGGGGCGCGGGCCCCACCGTGATCGTGTCGCCGTTGCTCGCGCTCATGCGCAACCAGGTCGAGGCCGCCGCCCGGGCCGGCATCCATGCCCGCACGATCAACTCGTCGAACACCGAGGACTGGGACACGATCCAGGACGAGATCGCGGCCGGCGCGGTCGATGTCCTGCTGGTCAGCCCCGAGCGGCTGAACAACCCGGACTTCCGTGACCAGGTGCTGCCCAAGCTGGCGGCCGCCACCGGCCTGCTCGTGGTCGACGAGGCGCACTGCATCTCCGACTGGGGCCATGACTTCCGTCCGGACTACCGGCGGCTGCGGACCATGCTGTCCGATCTGCCGCCGGGTGTGCCGGTCCTGGCGACCACCGCCACGGCGAACGCCCGGGTGACGGCCGACGTCGCCGAGCAACTGGGTACGGGTGGGACGTCGGACGCACTGGTGCTGCGGGGTCCGCTGGACCGGGAGAGCCTGAGTCTGTCCGTACTGCGGCTTCCGGACGCGGCGCACCGCATGGCGTGGCTCGCCGACCACCTCGACGAGTTGCCTGGGTCGGGCATCATCTACACCCTCACCGTGGCCGCCGCCGAGGAGGTCACGGCCTTCCTTCGGCAGCGCGGCCACACCGTCGCCTCGTACACGGGCAAGACGGAGAACGCCGACCGTCAGCAGGCGGAGGACGACCTGCTGAACAACAAGGTCAAGGCGCTGGTCGCCACTTCGGCCCTCGGTATGGGTTTCGACAAGCCCGACCTCGGCTTCGTCGTCCACCTCGGGTCGCCGTCCTCGCCCATCGCCTACTACCAGCAGGTCGGCCGTGCCGGACGTGGTGTCGAGCACGCCGAGGTGCTGCTGCTGCCGGGCAAGGAGGACGAGGCGATCTGGGAGTACTTCGCGTCGCTGGCCTTCCCTTCGGAGGAGTTGGTGCGTCGCACTCTGGACGTGCTCGCCCGCGCGGACGGGCCGATGTCCCTGCCCGCCCTGGAACCGCTGGTGGAACTGCGCCGTTCACGGCTGGAGAGCATGCTGAAGGTCCTCGACGTGGACGGGGCCGTCCGGCGCGTCAAAGGTGGCTGGATCGCGACCGGTCAGCCCTGGACGTACGAGGGCGAGCGCTACGAGTGGGTCGCGCGGCAGCGAGCGGCCGAACAGCAGGCCATGCGGGAGTACGCGTCGACGACGGGCTGCCGGATGGAGTTCCTGCAGCGCCAGCTGGACGACGAGGCAGCCCATCCCTGCGGCCGCTGCGACAACTGCGCGGGGGCACGGTTCACCGCGGACGCCTCCACCGCCTCGGTCGACGCCGCGCGCGTGGATCTCGGGCGGGCCGGCGTCGAGGTGGAGCCGCGCCGCATGTGGCCGACGGGTCTCCCGGTGATCGGGGTGAACCTCAAGGGGCGTATTCCGGCAGGTGAGCAGGCCGCACCTGGCCGGGCGCTGGGGCGGCTGTCGGACATCGGCTGGGGCAACCGGCTGCGGCCCCTGCTCGCGCCGCGGGCGGCGGACGGTCCGGTGCCGGACGACGTGGCACGCGCGGTCGTGGACGTCCTGGCCGACTGGGCCAGGGGTCCGGGCGGCTGGGCGAGTGGCGCTGCGGACGCGCAGCCGCGGCCCGTGGGTGTGGTCACCATCGCCTCGCACACCCGCCCGCAGCTGATCGCCTCCCTCGGAGCACACATCGCCCAGGTCGGGCGGCTGCCTCTGCTGGGTTCCGTCGAGTACGCGCACGATGTGTCGCGCATCCCCCGGAGCAACAGTGCCCAGCGCTTGAAGACGCTCGACGGCGCCCTGGTCGTGCCGCAGGGGCTGCGGGACGCCCTCGCCGAGGCGCAGGGGCCCGTGCTCCTGGTGGACGACTTCACGGAAACCGGCTGGACTCTCGCGGTCGCGGCTCGCATGCTCCGGCAGGCGGGTGCCGCCGGGGTGTTGCCGCTGGTTCTCGCCGTCCAGGGCTGACGGGCGCCGGGGGCGGGTATCGGGCCTCTGAGCAGGCGGGCGGCGGGTGGGTAACTGCCGTCCCGGCATCACCCGGAGGCCCACTGGGTAGAGATATAAGACACGGATCGTCAGATAAGGGGCGGTGGCCCCAATTGCTCGTTGCCGCATCCCAGTTCGACAGGAAGAATTGAGGTCCGCTCCCCGCACGGCTCGGCCGTGATCCGGAAGGGCTTCATTGCGGTGCGCGCTCCCCCGAATCCGACCCCCGCCCGCAGTGTGGGCGCGTAGCCGAAGGGAGGATCGTGACCTTCGGATTCGCTCCGTCTCCCACGGCATCGACGTCGACGTCCGCCGACCTGTCCACCGCTTCCGCCACTCGCGTGCTCGAACCGGCGGAGTGGGCCGCGGCCGGTATCCCCCTGCTGCGCAACCCACGGGAGGTCGTCAGCGGGCTGCACGCCCGGCACCGTCCCGAACCGGCGACGGCGATCGTGGCCGTGCTGGATCCCGACGAACGGCTGCGCGCCAGTGCCTCGTTCACCCGCCGCCCGGCACCGGCCGACGGATGGATGTTCCGCAACGCGCTGCTCTCCCAGCTGCGCCGGGTCATCCCCCACGACCTGCGGCGCCGCACGCCGGTGCGCACGGCCGTCCTGCTCTACTGCCGGGACGGCGATGCGCGCTGGACCGAGGAGGACGGCGCCTGGATGTGGGGGCTGCGGGATGCCTGCACGCTGCACGGGCTGCGCTGCGGGGCGTACATCACGCTGACCCGTGACGGCTGGCAGGTGCTCGGTGAGGGCCGTGGCGGCCGGCGCCCGAGCGCGGAGTCGGCACCCGAGCCCTTCGGTGCGCCTGAGGTAACGCCGCCCCTGCCGCGCACCGGCGGCGCGGCATCCGGCGACCTTCGCCGCGTGGCGGCCCGCTAGGGCCCTGCCTGACCTTGTCACTCGCGGGTTCCGCGGCGGCAGCCAGCGTCTCGTCGGCCGCCGCGGCGATCTGCGGGGTGCTCTGACCGCTGAGGGAGACTGCGCCGACTCGCCCGGGCGGGCACCCGGCTTCACCTGGCCATGATGAGCGGCACGGAGGCGGTACGCGTTCCACGCCCGAAGCGCTGCGGCCGTCATGGACAGCTGCTCTACGGCGCCGCGGCCGGCCGGGGCGATGAAGGCGCTGCGGAACGAGCTGCGGCTGGCGCGGCTCCAGCGAGCAACGGCGCACGCGCGCATTGCCGACACGCGCAGACGCACAGACGGAGGCACGCAGGACTGCGCGCCTCCGGTCATCCGCGTAGCGGCCCCCGTGCGGTGACCGTCGAGGCGGCGGGCTCAGGGCCCGCCTCGTCCCCCCGGACGCCTCAGGACAGGCTCAGACGCCTGCGGCGAGAACCGAGTTGATCTGCTGCGGGTCACCGCAGACGATCAGCAGGGCACCGGCCCGGCTGCGGGCCAGCGGCAGTGCCTCGGCGGCCACGGCGTCGGAGCCGCCGTTGATCGCGACGACGACCACCGGCCGGGTCGCGGCACGGCCCGCGGCGGCGGCATCGGCGTAGAAGACGTCGTCGCCCGCGTCGTGCTGAGCCCAGTAGGAGGTCTCTCCGAAGGACAGCTCGTGTGCGGCCCACGGGTGCTGTGCGCCGGTGGTGATCACCAGCACGTCACCCGGGGCCCTGCCCGAGTCCAGGAGCAGGTCCACGGCTTCCTCGGCGGCGTCGAGCGCGCCCTCCGCGGAGGCGGGGATCAGCTGGATCTGCGGCGTGGCCGGGGCCTGGCCGGAAGCTGCGGGGGTTGCGGGGTCCGAAGGACCGGGCTTGGCCGCCGCCACGTCACGCGTGGTGCGCTGGGCCGGCGGCGTGGGCCGGAGCGGTCCAGGGCGGCCGGGGCGCGTCGGCGCCATGGGGCGGGGGCCGGGTACGGGGCGGGGGGTCGGCGCGGTGCGGCCGCTGGCCGGAGTGGCGCGGGGACCCTGGGCACTCTCGTGAATCTGAGGCTCCTCGGGGATGAGAGGCATGAGCTGATGTTTATCAAACGTTGGTGCGGCTCGCGTCGGCGGGTGGCACGTACATGCGAGCAGAACGGTCAGAAATCGAAGCCGAGCTGACCCTCGATTTCCGGAACGCTTCCGTCCGCCCAGCTGCGGGCCTTCTTGAGGTGCCGCCACTGGGGCAGCGCATCAAGATACGCCCACGACAACCGGTGGTAGGGGGTGGGTCCCCATTCCGCCAGTGCGGCCTTGTGCACCGGTGACGGATAACCGGCGTTGTCCGCAAAACCGAAGTGTGCATGGTCCATGCCCAGTTCGGCCATCATTTTGTCGCGCTGGACCTTGGCTATCACCGAGGCCGCGGCGACGGCCACGCAGGAGCGGTCGCCCTTGATGACCGTGCGGACCTTCCAGGGATTACCGAGGTAGTCGTGCTTGCCGTCGAGGATGACCGCGTCGGGGCGGACCGGGAGGGCGTCCAGGGCGCGTACCGCGGCGAGCCGCAGGGCCGCTGTCATCCCCAGGTCGTCGATCTCCTGGTGAGAGGCGTGCCCCAGGGCGTAGGAGGTCACCCACTTCTGGAGTGTCTCGGCGAGCACGGTCCGCCGCTTGACGGTCAGCAGCTTGGAGTCGGTGAGGCCCTCGGGGGGCCGGCGAAGGCCGGTGATCGCCGCGCAGACGGTGACGGGGCCGGCCCAAGCGCCGCGCCCCACCTCGTCGACACCGGCAATGATCTTCGCTCCGGTCGTTGCGCGAAGGGAGCGCTCGACGGTGTGAGTAGGCGGTTCGTACGGCATGGCGCCCTTAGCCTACGACGCCCGGAACCCGCCGCGACACCCCGGTTTCCCCCAGCGGACGTGAACCGGTTCGAGGCGCCCGCTCAGTCACCGACCTGCCGGAGCAGCGGCATCATGAGCTGGTCGATCAGCTCCTCGAGATCCCGGTCGCTCCATTCGCTGCCGCACATCTTGGACCGGTACATCATCATCGCCGGAATGGCGTCGAAGACATAGCCGTTCGCGGCGTCGCCGCGCACCTCGCCACGGTCGATTCCACGGGTGATGACCTCACGGAGCATCCTGATCGTCGGCTCCACGACTCCGTCGAAGATCACGCCGTGGAAGCGCTCCGCCTGTGTCGGGTCGCATTCGTGAATGACCGCTCGCAGCGCGTGACCGGGGCGGGAGAACATCGCGTCCCGGGCCTGGCGGCACAGGGCCAGCAGATCCTCCCGGACGCTCCCGAGATCGGGCGCCCCGTCCAGGCGGGGCAGGCCCGCCTGGAGTGCGTCGGCGACGAGGTCCTCCTTGGAGGGCCAGCGGCGGTAGACGGCGGCCTTCCCGGTCTGGGCGCCGGCCGCGACGCCCTCCATGGTGAGGCCGTTCCAGCCGACCGTGCTGAGCTGGTCCAGGGCGGCGTCGAGGATCGCGCGTTCCAGCACCGCGCCACGGCGACGCAGCGAGGCCGACCGAGCGGGGGCGGCCGTCCAGCGCGGGGTAACCATCGAGTCTTCTCCAACGTGCGGAAGCGGGGATCCCGGCGGCGGGCCGGGACGACGGGGACGCGTCGCGCGGCGGCGACGGGGGACACGACACATCGAGACAACCCGAGTGAACGCTTGCGTTCACTACGGGGAGCTCACTACCGTGGGCGTGACAGTGAACGCCATCGTTCACTAACGCACTTGTGGGGGACCCATGGTGACGACCTCTCAGTTGACTCAGAAGCAGAAACCAGGTGCGGCACGCCGGGAGGGGCATCCCGGCATCGCGCTCACGGTCATCGCGGCCTGCCAGCTCATGGTGGTCCTCGACGCGACGATTGTGAACATCGCGCTCCCGCACATTCAAGCCGCGCTCAACTTCAGCACCACCGATCTCACCTGGGTGGTCAGCGCCTACACGCTCACCTTCGGCGGACTGCTGCTCCTCGGTGCCCGTGCCGGTGACATCCTGGGCCGCCGCCGGGTGTTCATGACCGGCATCCTGCTCTTCACCTTCGCCTCGCTCCTCGGTGGACTCGCGCAGGAACCATGGCAGTTGCTGGCGGCGCGTGCCCTGCAGGGTGTGGGTGGTGCCATCGCCTCGCCCACCGCGCTGGCACTGATCACCACCACGTTTCCCGAGGGACCGGAACGCAACCGCGCCTTCGGTGTCTTCGCCGCGGTGTCCGCGGGCGGCGGCGCCATCGGTCTGCTCGCCGGCGGCATGCTCACCGAGTGGCTCGACTGGCGCTGGGTATTGTTCGTGAACGTGCCCATCGGCGTGCTGATCGCGGTGCTGACACCGCTGTACATCAACGAATCCGAGCGGCACCCCGGCCGGTTCGACATCGCGGGCGCGCTCACCTCGACCGTGGGCATGGCCTCGCTGGTCTACGGCTTCATCCGGGCCGCCGAGGACGGCTGGCGTGACGGTCTGGCGCTGGGTTCCTTCGGGGCCGCGGTGGTGCTGTTGCTCGCCTTCGTGTTCATCGAGACGCGGGCCAAGGAACCGATCACCCCGCTGAAGATGTTCGCCGACCGCAACCGCTCGGGCACGTACGTGATCATGCTGAGCCTGGCCGCCGCCATGTTCGGCATGTTCTTCTACATCGTGCTGTTCGTGCAGAACGTGCTCGGCTACAGCCCGATCAAGTCGGGCCTGGCGTTCCTGCCCGTCACGGCCGCGATCGCGGTCGGCGCGGGGCTGTCGCAGCGGTTCCTCCCGGTGCTGGGCCCCAAGCCGTTCATGGTGACGGGCTCCACGCTCGTGGTGCTGGGCCTGGCCTGGCAGACCCTCATCACCCCGGACAGCTCCTACGCGGGCGGCGTGCTCGGGCCGATGCTGGTGTTCGGCTTCGGCATGGGGCTCAACTTCGTCACAGTGACCGTGACCGCGGTCTCCGGCGTAGCCCAGAACGAGGCGGGCGCAGCGTCCGGACTGCTCAACGCCACTCAGCAGGTGGGCGGTTCGCTCGGCCTTTCCATCCTGACGACCGTCTTCGGCACGGCCAGCACGGACGAGGCGAAGAAGCAGATGCCGGACTTCCTCGCCAACGGAACGCCCGCGCAGAAGGCGGAGCTCGCGCAGACCCAGCAGCTGCCGGCGCCCTGGGGGCACGAGGTACTGGCGCACGGCATCGCCACCGCCTTCATCCCGGCCGCCGCCATGGCCGGGCTCGCGCTGATCACCGCCGTGGTGGTGATCCGTGTCCGCAAGAGCGACCTGGAAGCCCTCGCCGGCACCGCCGGACCGATGGCCGGCTGACGGGGAGGAGGCGCACCGGTCCGGTTCCGGCAGCACCCCGACGGGCGTTACGGGGGTACGCCCAGCGCTGCCGGGCCGGGCCGGGAGCAGCCGTACACCGGCACCCGCGACGGGCATCGGCACGCGCCCGGTCCGGGCCGCCGTCCCGACCGCCACGCCGCACAGAACCACGGCCCCCAGCACCAGGAAGCACGAGGCAGGCAGCGGCACCGCCGCGAAGGGCGCGGACAGCTCACGCAGGACCTCCGTCACCGCCCACCCCCTTCGCCGCCGTCGGCACCGCCGCACCATCCTGTGCGGGCAGTCATCACGACAACGCCTCGGGGTCACGCAGAGTTCCCGGCGCACACGGAGAGTTCCCGAACGCGGCAGGACCTTGCGGAGGCGCTGGAGAAGGCCAAGAAGGTCAGCTGAGTGCCACCTGGGGGTTGCCGGGTGACTGCGGGCCGTCCTGGGCCGGTCGCGCAGTCCCCCGCGCCCCTGGGGTACCTGCCGTGGAGCCGGTTCCGCTTCCCAGCCGCTCTAGCCGGCGGCCGGGACCCAGTCCGGCACGGCCTCCGTGCGCTCCACCCACGCGGCAGGCGGTGTGCCGGCCTTCCCCGCGGAGAGGACACCGCCCACGATCGCGCAGGTGGTGTCCACATCACCACCGACCTGGGCCGTCGTCCAGAACGCCTCCTCGTAGTCCCCGAGGCGGCGCGCGGCCGACCACAGGGCGAAGGGCACGGTGTCATGCGCAGAGGTACGCCGCCCGCAGCCCAGCACGGCCGCGACCGTGGCCGCGTCGCCGTAGTCGAGCATGTCCCGTGCGCGGCGCAGGCCGGCTCCCACGGCACTCTTCGGCACAAGGTCGATGACACCGTCGAGGAGGGCCTCGGGACTGGGCGGCCCGCTGGGCGCGGCGGCCAGCGAGGCGGCGGCGGCCACGGCCATCGCTCCGACGACGGCCTCACGGTGCTGGTGCGTGGGATAGGCGGAGATCTCCGCCTGGTGGGTGGCCTGCTCGGGATCGTCGGCGTACCAGGCGCCCAGGGGCGCGATGCGCATCGCGGCGCCGTTGCCCCACGAGCCCTGCCCCTTGAAGAGCGCGGCGGACAGCTCGCGCCAGTCGCCGCCCTCTCGGATCAGCCTCAGCAGCCGGTTGACGGCAGGGCCGTAGCCGCGGTCGAAGTCGTGGTGTTCGGCGAAGGACAGGGCGAGGGCGTCCTGGTCGATGCGGTGGTGGGCGGCGAGGACGGCCACCACGGAGCAGGCCATCTCCGTGTCGTCCGTCCACTGCCACGGGCCGGCCGGCAGTTCGCGTCGCTTGAGCAGCGGATAGTTCACCGGCACGAAGAACTGCGAGCCCAGCGCGTCTCCCACCGCCAGTCCGCGCAGGCTTGCCAGGGCGCGCCCCAGGCGCTCGTAGGGAGAGGAATCAGCGGTCATCGCCCTGCCACTCTATCCAGTGATCGCCGTACGACTCCGGATCTCGCCAGCGATCGAATGGCCGGTCCAGTGTGTACTTGCCGTCGTCCCCGAGAACGAGCATCCGCATCTCCGCGTTCCCGGGATTGGACAGCGACTCGAACTCCGCCACCGTCCAGTGGAACCAGCGCATGCAGAACAGGCGCATGGCGAGGCCATGGGTCACTATGAGGACGTTCGGCGGATGGTCCGGCGCCTCGAAGCTGCGGAACAGGCTCTCCAGGAAGCCGCCGACCCGGTCGTAGACGTCGGCGCCGCTCTCGCCCTGGGCGAAGCGGTAGAAGAAGTGCCCGTAGGCGTCCCGGTACGCCTTCTGCAGGCGTACGTCGTCGCGGTCCTGCCAGTTTCCCCAGTCCTGCTCGCGCAGCCGGGGCTCCTCGCGTACCCGTATGAGCTCGGGGTCGAGGTGGAAGGCGCGCAGGGTCTCGTGCGTACGGCGATAGGGGGACACATAGACGCTGACACGTTCGCGTCCGAACAGTTCCCGCAGGTCCTTGCCGGTCTCCTCGGCCTGCTGCCAGCCGCGCTCGGTCAGCGCGAGCGCGTGGTCGGGTTCGCGCTCGTACACGGTGTCATCAACATTGCCGGTTGACTCGCCGTGCCGGACAAGGACGATGCGCCGTGGTCGTGCCATGCCAAAACCCTAGTTCGAGCGAGCCCCGACCGAGCACCTGTGCGGGCTCCATACGGCGTAGGTCACACCGTTCACCCGTCGACGAACACTCGGCGGGCAGAGATCACATGGGGCGGATCACACCGTCCAGGAGGGCTCCAGCTCCACGATGTCCCCGGTCAGAGCGGCGATGTCGGCCTCCGTCTGGGCCCGCAGAGCCAGCCGCTCCACCCGCTCGGTGCGGTACTTTCCGTGCTCCGCGGCCGACCGCCACATCGACATGACCATGAACTCGTTGCCCGGCGCCTCGGCGAACAGACCGCGGATCATGCCGGGCGAGCCGGCCATCGCCGGGTTCCAGACCTTCTCCTGCATCAGGGTGAAGTTGTCGACGCGGTCCTCGTGGACACGGCAGAGCGCCACCCGGATCAGGTCCGCGTCGGTGAAGCGCGGTTCGAACCCGGTTTTCACGTCGAAGCGGTACTCGAACAGCCTGACCTGGGCGTCCTTGAAGGTGCCGGCCTGGGCGGCCGCCAGCCGGTCGTGGGAGCGCGCCATGAAGGAGTCGTAGAAGGCACGGCTCTCCCAGAAGGCGAAGACATGGGCCACCGACGGACGTATCCGGCTCCACCCTCCGCCCTGTCCGCGAAAACCCGGTTCGCCGGGCAGCCCCGCCCACTTCCGCTGCCCCCGCTCGAAACCGCGGCGGTCCACCACGGTGCAGCGAATCCACTTGACCAGCACCGCGCCATGGTAAGGCCACGGACCGTGGCGGGGGCCGCCCTCGCGCGCACAGCCGCAGGGCAGCGGTACGCGCGCGCGTGGCAGGATGGCAACCGGCCTCCGCCACGCGGAAGTTGAGTTCACGGACACAGGGGGAAGGGGAATTTGGTGAACGACCTCATCAAGGGCATCCACAAGGTCGAGGTGGCCCTGAAGTGGGATCCGAGCCCGGCCGGGCAGCCGCCCACCGACCTGGACATAGTCGCCGGCACCTACCTCAAGAGCGCCCCGTACGGCGATCCCGACTACCTCGTGCACTTCGACAGCCGCTCCCCCGACGGCACGATCCACCTCAACCGGGACAGCAAGGACGGCAAGGGCTTCGGCTGGGACGAGGTCATGACGCTGGAGCTCGACCGGCTGGACGCCCGCTACGCGCGCGTGCTGGTCGGTGTCATCCTCCAGCAGCGCCCCGCGCGGCGGACCTTCGCAGGCGTCGTCAACCCGGGCCTGCGCATCCGCGAGGGGTACACCGACCTGGCCCAGGACGACTTCAGCGGCGTCCGGGGAGCCACGGCGGTGACCGTCGCGGAGTTCATCCGTGACGGGGCCGGCAACTGGGACTTCCAGCCCGGCGTGCACGGCTTCGAGGACGACCCCGCCGCCTTCGCGCAGATCATGGGCTCACTCGGCCGACCTTGACGCTCACCCCGAGTACGGCGCGACGACTGCGAGCGTCGCCGCGAGGGCGTCGAGGACGCTCTCGCGGTGGGTGACCGTGTGGAGCGGCTCGTCGGTGTTCCGGGTCCGCAGGCCCCGGTCGGCCAGGACGTACAGCATCCGCAGGGTCCGCATGGTGTTGGAGGCCCAGGGCGGCACCGGCCCCGGCTCGCCCGTCCGGAAGGCCTTCTCGACGGGACCGAGCCACGCGGTGGACGCCTCCGCGCCGAGGTCCGGGTGGCTGAGGATGCGGGCGAGGGCGTAGGCGAGGCGGTCGTCCTCCTGAGCGTCGAAGACATGCTCGGTCGGCGCCAGCAGCCGGGCGACCGCGAGGTCCGCGAGCGAGGCGGGGTCCTGGCCGGGATGCCGGGCCAGGGCGGCCAGCAGATCGGCGCCGTGCGCGACCGCGTGCACCCACCCCAGGGCGGCGTCGTAGCCGCGCAGGTCCCGCTCGGCCGGGTACCACTGGGCGAAGGGCCGCCACCACGTCTCACACCAGTCCCCGGCCTCCGTGATCCGCGCCAGCACCAGCGGCGCGAAGGCCCTCGCCTGGACGGCCGGGTGCGCGAGGTACGCGACCGCGCGGTCACCGAGCTCATGCCGCTCTGCCGGTTCCAGCGCGGGTATCCAGCGCGCGGCCGTCACGTAGGCTCCGTCGTCCCGGACGCGCGGGTCCGGCGAGCACAGGTCGCCGACGAGCGCGTCGAGCGCGGCAGCGCGGGGTGCGCCGGTGAGCGCGCGGATGTCACTGTCGTAGCGATGCGAGGCAGGCATGCGCGGAGCCTATGACGAGACCGGCGCGCGCGGGGCACGCCCTGAGAGCGCGTGAGCCACACGCGTGTGCCCGCACGAAAGGCACGGCGTAGGCGTCCGTACCCGTGCTCCGGCCGACGGGCACACGAGTGTGCCCGCACGAAAGGCACGGCGTACGCGCGCGTGGCCGCGCTCCGGCCGACGGGCACACGCGTGTGCACACGGGAGCCGAGGACCGACGGCGTAGGCGCCTGCGCGGGACGGGAAGCCCGAGGAGCCGACGGCCTGCGCACCGCACCCACGCGGTGCCCCGAGAATCCGACCGCGCACGCGCGCATGTGCGGAGACGTGAAGCCAGAACCGACGGCGCACGCGCGCATGTGCGGACACGTGAAGCCAGAACCGACGGCGCACGCGCGCATGTGCGGACACGTGGAGCCGGAACCGACGGCGCACGCGCCTGTCCGCACCCACAGCCCGGGAACCCGACACGGCACACGCGCGTGCCCGTGCCAAGTGGCTCTCCTGTACGGCGAAGAGGGGCACCGGCACGAAGCCGGCGCCCCTCTCTCACTCACAGGTCAGCGGATCAGCTGCAACCGCTGGTCGAGCCGCAGCCCTCGCAGATGTAGCAGGAGCCGGCCCGCTGCATCTTGGTGCCGCAGGAGAAGCACAGCGGGGCGTCGGCCTGGATGCCCAGCTGCATCTCCACCAGCTCGGCGCTGGTGTGGGCCTGCTTCGGAGCGGGCTTGGCCGCCTCGACCTCGGCCTTGGGGGCGGCGACGGCCTTGAGCTCCTGGGCGCGCGGCGCCGACTGGGCGAGGCCCTCGACGTCGACGTCCTCGTCGTCCAGCGGCTCGTAGGAGCCCGTCTCGAGGTGGCGCTGGCGCTCCTCGGCGGAGTGGATGCCCAGGGCGGAGCGGGTCTCGAAGGGCAGGAAGTCGAGCGCCAGGCGGCGGAAGATGTAGTCGACGATCGACTGCGCCATCCGCACGTCCGGGTCGTCCGTCATACCGGCCGGCTCGAAGCGCATGTTGGTGAACTTCGAGACGTACGTCTCCAGCGGCACGCCGTACTGGAGGCCGACGGAGACCGCGATGGAGAAGGCGTCCATCATGCCCGCGAGGGTCGAGCCCTGCTTGGACATCTTCAGGAAGACCTCGCCGAGACCGTCGTCCGGGTAGGAGTTGGCGGTCATGTAGCCCTCGGCGCCACCGACGGTGAAGGACGTGGTGATGCCGGGACGACCCTTCGGGAGGCGCTTGCGGACCGGGCGGTACTCGACGACCTTCTCGACCTTGGCCGGCTCGACCGCCTTCTCCTCGACCTTCTCCTTCTCCTTGGTCTTCGCGGAGAGCGGCTGGCCGACCTTGCAGTTGTCGCGGTAGATGGCCAGGGCCTTGATGCCCATCTTCCATGCCTCGAAGTAGATCTCCTCGACCTCCTCGACGGTCGCCGTCTCCGGCATGTTGACCGTCTTGGACAGGGCGCCGGAGATCCACGGCTGGATCGCGGCCATCATGCGGACGTGGCCCATCGGGGAGATGGCGCGCTCGCCCATGGCGCAGTCGAACACCTCGTAGTGCTCGGGCTTGAGGCCGGGGGCGTCGATCACATTGCCGTGCTCGGCGATGTGGGCGACGATCGCCTCGATCTGCTCCTCCTGGTAGCCCAGGCGGCGCAGGGCCTGCGGGACGGTGCCGTTGACGATCTGCATCGAGCCGCCGCCGACGAGCTTCTTGAACTTCACCAGGGCGAGGTCGGGCTCGAGACCGGTGGTGTCGCAGGACATCGCCAGGCCGATGGTGCCGGTGGGGGCGATGACGGACGCCTGGGCGTTACGGAAACCGTTCTTCTCGCCGAGGCGCAGCACGTCGTTCCAGGACTCCGTGGCGGCGGCCCAGATCGGGGTGTCCAGGTCGTCCATGCGGACGGCCTTGTCGTTGGCGTCGGCGTGCTGCTTCATGACGCGCTTGTGGGCGTCGGCGTTGCGGGCGTAGCCGTCGTACGGGCCGACGACCGCGGCGAGCTCGGCGGAGCGGCGGTAGGCGGTACCGGTCATCAGGGAGGTGACGGCACCGGCGAGGGCGCGGCCGCCGTCGGAGTCGTAGGCGTGGCCGGTCGCCATCAGCAGGGCGCCGAGGTTGGCGTAGCCGATGCCGAGCTGGCGGAACGCGCGCGTGTTCTCGCCGATCTTCTGGGTCGGGAAGTCCGCGAAGCAGATGGAGATGTCCATCGCGGTGATGACGAGCTCGACGACCTTGGCGAAGCGGTCGGCGTCGAAGGACTGGTTGCCCTTGCCGTCGTCCTTCAGGAACTTCATCAGGTTCAGCGAGGCGAGGTTGCAGGACGTGTTGTCCAGGTGCATGTACTCGCTGCAGGGGTTCGAACCGTTGATGCGGCCGGACTCCGGGCAGGTGTGCCAGTGGTTGATCGTGTCGTCGTACTGGATGCCCGGGTCGGCGCAGGCCCAGGCGGCCTCGGCCATCTTGCGGAAGAGGGACTTGGCGTCGACCTCCTCGATGACCTCGCCGGTCATACGGGCGCGCAGGCCGAACTTGCCGCCCTCCTCGACCGCCTTCATGAACTCGTCGTTCACGCGGACCGAGTTGTTGGCGTTCTGGTACTGGACGGACGTGATGTCGTCGCCGCCCAGGTCCATGTCGAAGCCCGCGTCGCGCAGGGCGCGGATCTTCTCCTCTTCCTTGACCTTGGTCTCGATGAAGTCCTCGATGTCGGGGTGGTCGACGTCGAGGATGACCATCTTGGCCGCGCGGCGGGTGGCGCCACCGGACTTGATCGTTCCTGCGGAGGCGTCGGCGCCGCGCATGAAGGAGACGGGGCCGGAGGCGTTGCCGCCGGAGGACAGCAGCTCCTTGGAGGAGCGGATGCGGGAGAGGTTCAGGCCGGCGCCGGAGCCGCCCTTGAAGATCATGCCCTCTTCCTTGTACCAGTCGAGGATCGACTCCATGGAGTCGTCGACGGACAGGATGAAGCAGGCGGAGACCTGCTGGGGCTGGGGCGTGCCGACGTTGAACCAGACGGGGCTGTTGAAGCTGAAGATCTGGTGCAGGAGGGCGTAGGCCAGCTCGTGCTCGAAGATCTCCGCGTCGGCGGGCGAAGAGAAGTAGTGGTAGTCCTCGCCGGCCTTCCGGTAGGTCTTCACGATGCGGTCGATCAGCTGCTTGAGGCCGGTCTCGCGCTGCGGGGTGCCGACGGCACCGCGGAAGTACTTGCTGGTGACGATGTTGACCGCGTTCACCGACCAGAAGTCGGGGAACTCGACGCCACGCTGCTCGAAATTGACCGAGCCGTCGCGCCAGTTGGTCATGACGACGTCACGGCGCTCCCACGTCACCTCGTCGTACGGGTGTACGCCGGGGGTGGTGTGGATGCGCTCGATGCGCAGTCCCTTGGTGGCCTTGGCGCCCTTAGCTCGGGAACCTCGTGCCGGACCGCTCGCCGTCTCTGTCATGCCGCCTCCCTGGTACGGGCGTAAACGCCCTGAAGTGCCCCGAATGTTCCCGTGGCACGGTGTTCTGTCTGGTGTTGCGGGCACCCGCGTGCCGCCCGCAACAGGTCTTCATCAGGCCGCCTCGACCCGGCCGGCCCGGACTGCCGCGTCCGTGCCGGCCCGCCGGTCAGTCGGCGGCACCCGCGGGTTCGGGGACCTGGACGGTTTCCCCGTTTCCGCGTTCGTCTTTCTGGCTCCCCGCGCCGGTGTTCTCGCGGTCCTCTTCGTCCGCGGCTTCGTCCGCGGCGGGGCAGGTCGTCTGCCGCAGCTCCGCGATGGCCGCCTCGAAGTCCTCCAGCGAGTCGAACGCCCGGTAGACCGAGGCGAACCGCAGATAGGCCACGAGGTCGAGTTCCTGCAGCGGGCCGAGTATGGCCAGCCCCACGTCGTGGGTGGTCAGTTCGGCGCTCCCGGTGGCCCGCACGGCCTCCTCGACCCGCTGGCCGAGCTGGGCGAGCGCGTCCTCGGTGACCGGTCGTCCCTGGCACGCCTTGCGCACGCCGTTGATGACCTTCGTACGGCTGAAGGGCTCGGTGACTCCGGACCGCTTCACCACCATGAGCGAGCACGTCTCCACGGTCGTGAAACGACGGGAGCAGTCGGGGCACTGGCGGCGCCTGCGGATCGACGTGCCGTCGTCGGTCGTACGACTGTCGACGACCCGGCTGTCGGGGTGCCTGCAGAAGGGGCAGTGCATGAACTCCCAACCCTCCTCACAGCAGACTCAATAGCCTCAGGAGCCCCTTGGGCCCCTCGAAGCAGCCACAAGCATAGGCGATGCCGAACGGCCTGGAGACCGGGGGGACCACAACTTGTGGGCTGCTGTCGTCATCCAACCACTAGATGTGGGGATTGGCTCATACATGCACGCCGAGCCGCGTGTCGCGGCCGCTCGCGGGGCCCGGACGCCTGCGCCGTACGGCGGGGCCCGGGAGCCGGCGGCGCGCCCGGGCCGGCCGGGACCGGGCAGGGGGCCTGCGCGGCCGCTCCCGCATCCGACCGGGAAGCCCTCGCGCCGCACCCTGGAGGGGCGCACGAGGCGCCCTCTCGCCACGCCCCGAAGACGTACCCCGAGACCTTCTCGCCACGCCCGAGACGTGCGTCACGAGGCGTGCCTCACCGCAGGGACATCCGGCAGGGATAGCGTGGGCGCCGCACGGAGGAGATGTGGGACTCCCGGGCAAGCGAGGGCCGGTGCCCCGCCTTCCGGGCCATGGATGGCAGACTGGGCGCACCCACGCGGCGGACCCAGCGGTGAAGAGTACAGCAATGCACCCTTTTGCCCGCTAGACAGCTCGTCAGCCATACACCCGGACACATGATCACGTCAGGCGAATCGCGTTTTTTCACTCGAACGTGTGTTTGGCGCAACCTTTCGAAAGCAACTACCGTTGTCCGGGCAGGGAGACAATCGAGAGGGGCCGACGTGACCACCACCACAGACAGCGCCACCATCACCGCCCAGGACCGCTCCCCGGGCCGACTCGAGCCGGTGCATGCGATGAACGAATCCGTGAATCCCGAGGGGCACAAGCGCTCCCTGCCGGGCCGACCTCCAGGTATCAGGGCGGACAGCTCCGGCCTGACCGACCGGCAGCGCCGGGTGATCGAGGTCATCAGGGACTCGGTGCAGCGCCGCGGCTACCCGCCGTCGATGCGCGAGATCGGCCAGGCGGTCGGCCTGTCCAGCACCTCGTCGGTCGCGCACCAGCTGATGGCGCTCGAGCGCAAGGGCTTCCTGCGCCGCGACCCGCACCGCCCGCGCGCGTACGAGGTCCGCGGCTCGGACCAGGCCGCCACCGTGCAGCCGACGGACACCGCGGGCAAGCCGGCCGCGTCGTACGTCCCCCTCGTCGGCCGGATCGCCGCCGGTGGCCCGATCCTCGCCGAGGAGTCGGTGGAGGACGTCTTCCCGCTGCCGCGGCAGCTCGTCGGTGACGGTGAGCTGTTCGTCCTGAAGGTCGTCGGCGACTCCATGATCGAGGCCGCGATCTGCGACGGCGACTGGGTCACGGTCCGCCGCCAGCCCGTCGCCGAGAACGGCGACATCGTCGCCGCCATGCTCGACGGCGAGGCCACCGTCAAGCGCTTCAAGCGCGAGGACGGCCATGTCTGGCTGCTCCCGCACAACTCGGCCTACGAGCCCATCCCCGGCGACGACGCGACCATCCTCGGCAAGGTCGTGGCCGTCCTCCGCCGCGTCTGACCCTCCTGCCGGCGGGCCCGCCGACCACCCGCCTCCCTGACCGGGCCCCGGAACCTCTGCGCCGGTTCCGGGGTCCTGTGCTGTCCCGGCCCGGTGAGCGGCCCGCGCATAGTCCCGGCCCGGTGAGCGGCTCATGAGGATCGGTGGGGGCCCGCCCCGGCGCGGGACGAGCCCCCACGGTCACTTCTCTTCCGTCTGCTTCGCCGCGGCGTCGATCGCCGCCAGGGACTTCCGCACCTGGTTGCGGTCCGTCGTGTACCAGAAGTCGGGCAGCGACGCCTTCAGATAGCTGCCGTAGCGGGCCGTGGCCAGCCGCTGATCCAGTACGGCGACCACGCCGCGGTCGCCCGTCGCCCGCACGAGGCGACCGGCCCCCTGGGCCATGAGCAGGGCCGCGTGGGTCGCGGCGACCGCCATGAAGCCGTTGCCCCCGGCCTCCTCCACCGCCTTCTGGCGGGCGCTCATCAGCGGGTCGTCCGGGCGCGGGAACGGGATCTTGTCCATCACCACCAGCTGGCAGCTGGGGCCGGGGACGTCGACGCCCTGCCACAGGGACAGCGTGCCGAACAGACACGTCCTGGGGTCGGCCGCGAAGTTCTTGATCAGCTCGCCCAGGGTCTCCTCGCCCTGCAGCAGGATCGGGAACTCGGGGATGCGCGAGCGCAGCTCCTCGGCCGCGAGCTGGGCGGCCCGCATGGAGGAGAAGAGGCCCAGTGTGCGTCCGCCGGCCGCCTGGATGAGCTCCGTCAGCTCGTCCAGCATGTCGGTGCGCTCGCCGTCCCGCGCGGGGCGCGACAGATGCTTGGCGACGTAGAGGATGCCCTGCCTGGGGTAGTCGAACGGCGAGCCCACGTCGACGCCCTTCCAGTGCGGCAGGTCGTCGCCCGACGTGCCCTCCGGGGCGAGGCCCAGGGACGCCCCCACGCCGTTGAAGTCGCCGCCCAGCTTCAGCGTGGCGGACGTGAGGATCACCGAGCGGTCGGCGAACAGCTTCTCGCGCAGCAGGCCCGAGACGGACATGGGGGCCACGCGCAGGGAGGCACCGAAGCGGTCGTGCCGCTCGTACCAGACGACGTCCCACTCCGAGCCGTTGGTGATCCGCTCGGCGACGTCGTGCACACCCCCCACGGAGGCCAGGGCCTGCTTGCGGACCGCGTCCTCGTCCTGGACCGACTTGTCGCGTGTGGCGCCGATCGCGGAGATGACCGTACGGCAGGCGTCGCGCAGCGCCATCAGGGCGTAGCCGAGGTCCTCGGGGATCTCCTCCAGGCGGCCGGGCAGGGCCAGCTCCATCAGCCGCTCGAAGCCCTCCGCGGCCGTCTGGAGCTGGTCGGCGGCCTTCTCGTTGACCAGCTTCGCCGCTCGCCGTACCGCGCGGTTGACCTGGCCGGGGGTCAGCTCGCCCGTCGCGACGCCGGTGACACGGGAGACCAGCTCATGGGCCTCGTCCACGATCAGCACCTCGTGCTGCGGCAGGACCGGGGCGCCCTCGATGGCGTCGATGGCCAGCAGGGCGTGGTTGGTGACGACGACCTCCGCCAGCTTGGCCCGCTCGCGCGCCAGCTCGGCGAAGCACTCCGCGCCGTACGCGCATTTCGTGGCGCCGAGGCACTCGCGCGAGGAGACCGACACCTGGGACCAGGCGCGGTCGGACACGCCCGGCGTGAGATCGTCCCGGTCGCCGGACTCCGTCTCGTCCGCCCAGTCGCGCAGCCGCAGCAGGTCCTGGCCCAGCTTGCTGGTGGGCGCGGCGGCCTCGAACTGGTCGAAGAGGCCCTCTTCCTCGTCCTGCGGCATGCCTTCGTGGAGGCGGTGCAGGCACAGATAGTTCGACCGGCCCTTGAGCATCGCGAACTCCGGGCGGCGGCGCAGCAGCGGGTGCAGCGCGTCGACCGTGCGCGGCAGGTCCCGCTCCACGAGCTGGCGCTGCAGGGCCAGCGTCGCGGTCGCGACGACGACACGCTCCCCGTGCGCGAGCGCGGGCACGAGGTAGCCCAGCGACTTACCGGTGCCGGTGCCGGCCTGCACCAGCAGATGCGAGCCGTCGTCGATCGCTTCCGCGACGGCTTCGGCCATGGCCACCTGGCCGGGGCGCTCCGTGCCGCCGACAGCGGAGACAGCGGCATGCAGGAGTTCGGGGAGTGAGGGCTTCGTCATAGCGCGTCCACCCTACGGCTCGGCACTGACAAACGGGTGATCGCGGGTGACGGGAGGGGCGGGATCAAGGCTGAGGGTCTCTTGTGGGTGAGGCGGCCTGGCGGACGCGGGCGGGGGCGGCCGGTCGCCACGGCGGGCGGCGGCCCTGAGGTGAGACGTGGCAGCGCGCGGCAGGCCTTGGGCGCGCGAGGCCGGCCGCAGAGACGACGGCTCTGTGGCTAGAGCAGATGACGCAGGCACCGGTCGCGGATCATCAGGGCGGCCCGCTTCCCGGGAAGGTCCACCTCGGCGGCGAACCGGAAGCCCGCCGTGAGGAACGCCGAGACGGAGGGGGTGTTGCGAAGATCGGGCTCGGCCACGACACGTGCGCAGGCGGGACGGTTGTCGAGCGCGAGGTCGGCGACGGCTCTCAGGAGCGTGCCGCCGAGCCCGCGCCCCCGGTCGGCGACGCCGCCGATGAGCAGGTGGACCCCTGTGTCGTGAGGCCGGGCCGGGTAGTGGCGGGCCAGCGGGTCGAGGTCGGCCCGGTAGATCTCCCAGTAGCTCATGGGGCTGCCGTCCAGCAGGCCGAGGCAGGGGACGCTGCGCCCGTCACCGGCGAGCTGCTGCCGCAGGTGCTGCTCGGTCACCCGGGGCGGGCCGGCCAGCTCCCAGAAGGCCGCGACGGCGGGGTCGTTCATCCAGCGGACGACGAGCGGCAGGTCGCGGCCGAGATGTACGGGGACCAGCTGGAAGACCCCCGCGGAGGTGACCGTCGGGCCCCATGCACCGACCCCGTCGAGCAGGTCCGCCCGGCCCGTGACGGGCTCGGTGCCGGCCCATACCGCCGCCTCCTCGGAGAGGGTGGCCGCCCCGGGGCCCTCGGAGAGGCTCGCGAGGAAGTCGTCCGGAAGCCGTAGGTCCAGGGTGTCCTCGACGTCCCCGCCCAGGAGTTGCCCGGGCCTGTCGGTGAGCTCGGTGACGGACAGGGGGCCGGGGTCGGCACTCGGTTCGGTGGGAGGCACGACGCTCCTCTCGGGAGATGGGCTGAGGCATGTTCCTCAGAAGCGGGCGCTGAAGGGGTGCTCACGAGCGGAGCGGGTTGGCGATGGTGACGTAGACCGACTGCGTGTCCACCGGGCCGACGAGTTCGTCGAGACCGTGCAGGCGGGTCAGCAGGTTGGCCTTGCAGCGCAGGTCGGGTGAGTCGAGCAGCCGGGCGGGCAGCGACGTGCGCAGCCGGGCGGGACCGGTGGCGACGCCTTCGAGGAAGCGGCGGAACGCGGCGAGCAGCAGCCGTTCGTCCGCGAGACGCTGCGAACCGAACGCGCCCACCAGGCCCAGTACGTTGTTGATGCCGAGGTAGTAGGCGAAGCGCTCGTCCGTGACCTCGTCGGAGACGAAGGTGTCGCTGTCCTTGCCGATACCGGGAAGCTGCGCCTCCAGGTCGTCGCGTCGAGAAGCCCTGAAGTAGTAGCCCTGGTTGTCGCGGTGACGCCCGCCCGCGGGCCAGCCGTCGGGGTCGAGTAGGAGCAGCGTGTTCTGCTGGTGCGCCTCCAGGGCGATGCCGGCCTCCGCGTCCAGCCACAGCACCGGACGGACGACGTGCTCCAGGTAGCGCAGGAACCACTCGGCGGCGACCGCTCCCGGCGGGCGGCCGGTCCGGCCGGCGAGCCGTGTGACCAGCGCGGCGAGCCGCGACCGCACCACCGTACGGCCCGATCCCCGGCTACCGCCTCCCGTGCCGGGCTCCGCCCAGGAGAGGGGAGCGTCTGCCCAGCCCGTGGGGTTGTCCGCCCAGCCCCTGGGGTCGTCTGACCACGCCCGGGAGGCACCGGCCCAGGGCCGGGGAGCGACCAGGCCGGCTACGCAGCTCACGTCGTCCGACGCGGTGAACGGGTTGTGCCGGATCATCACGTCCAGCCCGGGCACGGGCCGGCCGTCCGGCCCGTCGACGGCGAGCCAGGCCGGGTCCCGGACGATGTCGAAGCCGGGGTGGGAGGCCTGCCACCGGCGGGCGAGGCCGCTGCGCAGCAGACGGTGGACCTCCACGCCCCGGTGGAGTTCCTTGCGCAGGTTCTCCCGGCGGGAGTTGGTGATCCGCAGGCCCAGCGACAGCTTGAGCATGGCCGGAGCGGCGGTGCGGTGGACGGTGCGTACGGAGGAGGTGGGAGACCAGGGGGCACCGTGTGCGCCGAGGTCCTTGAGGAGTCCGGCGTCGAACAGGGGGGCGGTCTCGGGGCGGTTGCGGATCTCCCGCATCTGCCAGGGGTGCAGCGGCAGCGCGGCGTGACCGTCGGGCAGGGGCAGCCCCGGACCGGCGAGTCGTGCGGTCAGCTGCGGGGCGGGGACGACGCGGCCGCGCTCGGTCCAGGCCGAGTCGGTGGCCAGAACCGCAGGAGAGACCGCGATCCAGTGCAGCGGGAACGAACCGCGCAACTCGGGCGAGTAGAGGCTCCCTTCGGACTCGGTGAGACCCTCTCGGCTCTTGGGAGTGGGGTGCAGCGGGTGACCGAGTACGAGTGCCTGCTCTGCGGCGAGGAAGAGGTCCGGCCCGTCGGTCGGCCGGCTCCGCCGGTCGCCGAGGAAGGCGGCGGTACGGCGTACGGAATCCGCAACGCGAGCGACCAGGTCGGCTGCCTCACCTGTGACGGCTGTGGCGGACGTGGCAGAGGAGGCTGCGGACGGTTGAGCTGCGGACCGGGTCGAGCCGAGGCCGCTCCCCGCCTCCCGCGCGAGGAGCGCGGCGAGCGTGACCGCGTCGAGGGTGGGCGCTTGCGTGGGGGCGTCGTGGAGGGAGGGCGGGCCGAAGCGGTGCCATCCGGTCGGCGACCAATGGCGCACCGGTGCCAGCAGGGTGACGCCGGTGGCGGGGAGAGGGATGCGCAGGACGCCGTCCGCCGGGGCGCCGAGCCGTGTCTCGCGGACCCAGCAGCGCAGGAGGTTCTCGGTGGCGGCGGCCTGGGCCGCCACCTGGGGGTCGGGATGGTCGAGGGGCTCCGCGGGGCCGGCCGGTTCGCGGGGCTCGGATGCCGCGGCGCCCGCACCGCCCGGCTCCGCGGGGCCGGCCGGTTCGCGGGGCTCGGATGCCGCGGCGCCCGCACCGCCCGGCTCGGCGGGGCCAGGGGCGTACTGCTGCGGGACCGCGGGCCGCTCCCCGGCCCGGGGGCGGGGCTCGGCGGTGCCTGATACCGGGGGCTCACAGGTGGCGGAAGAGCGGGCCTCGACGCTGTCGGGCGTCGGCGCCGAGGGAAGTGAGCTGCGGTCGGGAGGGGGCGTGGTGTTCAACAGGGGTCCTCAGGGTGACGCCTTCGGCGGGGTGGGTGGGGGCAGGACACGTCCGCGGGGGCCGGGGTGGGCTACCCGGAGAGGTGGCCGCGGGCCGCTGCCGCCACGGCTTCGCAGAGCCGGTCGGTCACGGCCTCGGCCTGTTCGTCGCTGATGGTCAGGGGCGGAAGCAGCCGTACGACGTCGGAGTCGCTGCCTGCGAGGCCGACGATCAGGCCTCGACGAAGGCACTCGCGCTGGACCCGGGCGGCCAGTTCGGCGGCGGCTGTGCGCAACGGCGGTCCGGTCGGGGCATGGGCCTGGGCCGTGTCCGTCTCAGGCGGGGCGAACTCGATGCCGGTCAGGAGCCCTCTCCCTCGCACTTCGCGGATGCACGGGAACTCTCGGGCGGCCTCCCTGAGTTGTAGCAGTACGCGGTGACCCAGGGTGGCGGCCCGTTCGGCGAGTCGGTTCTCGCGGACGTACCTGAGGGTGGCCGTGCCGGCTGCCATGGCCAGTTGGTTGCCCCGGACCGTGCCGGCGGGGGCGCCGGGGGCGAGGTCGGCGTGGTGGACGATCAGGGACAGCGGCAGGCTGCCGCCGATGGCCTTGGACAGGACCATCACATCGGGTGTGACACCACTGTGCTCGACGGCCCAGAAGGCGCCGGTGCGGCCGACGCCGGTCTCGGTCTCGTCCGCGATCAGGGGGACTGCCCGGGCGGCGGTGAGCCGACGGGCTTCTCTCAGCCAGCCGTCGGGGGTGGGGCCGGCCCGGTCGTCGCTCCGTACGGCCTCGACGATCACGCCGGCCGGCCGGACGGACTCGGTCCGGCACATGGCGAGTCGGCGGCTGACGTCGCTGACCGCGGGGACCAACGCCCTCCCGATGTCGTGCAGTTCGAGGACGCTCCCCGCACAGGGGGACGGGTTTCCCTCCCTCGGCGCGGCGCTGAGGGTCAGTACCTCGGTGCCGCCCGTCGCGGACCGCACCAGTCGGCGGACCTCGTCCATCGCGCTCGTACGGGAGGGACCGCAGAACCGTACGCACGCGTGGTCGGCCAGGGCCGGAGGCAGGGTGCGGAGGAGTTCGGTGACGAACGCGTCCTCGACAGGGGTGTCGAGGTCCGGGACGTGCAGGGGCGCACCGGAGTCGAGCACGGCGCGGATGGCTTCGAGGACGACGGGGTGGTTGTGGCCGAGGGCGAGTGTGCCGGCGCCGGAGAGGCAGTCCAGGTAGCGGCGGCCGTCGGCGCCCTCGATGGTCAGTCCGCGGGCGCGGACCGGCACGATCGGCAGGGCGTGCGCATAGGTGCGCGCCGCCGGTTCGCGCACGGTCCGGCTGCGCGCAGTCTCCTCAGTCACGGTCACTCTTCTCCGTCCTCCCGCTGTCCGGAGCCGAGTCGTCGCTCGCGCTCCCCCGCCCCACCACAAGGCCGGCCGGGCCTGCTCCGCCCGGCCCGGGCTTCCCCACGAACCAGCCGGGCCCGGGACCGGCTCGCCGGCTCCCGGCACCCGGACACCGCCGTCCCGGCACCCGGACGCCGCCGTCCCGGGGCCCGTGCACCGCCGTCCCGATGCCCGGCACCGGAAAACCCGACGCCTGACACCCGACGCCCGACGCCGGACGTCCGAGCGCCGGACGTCCGAGCGCCGGACGTCCAAGCGCCGGACGTCCAAGCGCCGGAGGCCCAAGCACCGGCCACCGGAGGCCGGAACGCCCGATGCCCAGACACCCGACGCCGGGCCGCCGGGACGCCAGGCCGCGGGCCGCCCCACACCAAGCCCGACGCCAGACGCCCGACGCCGAAGCCCAGCCCAGCCCAACGCCCAACTCCCAACGCCCCAGCACCCGACGACAGGTCCCGGTCACGCAGTCCGTCCCCCCACGGCGTTCGAATCGCCCGCCCACCGCTACCAACACCGCACCGGCGACCGGGTTACGGGTTGCTCCAAGATCCCTGCGTCGAAGCTCCACAACGGGCCGACAGCGCGCCGCGCACCCAGCACACACCGCTCCCTCGGGGCCCCGGCTCACCTGGGCCCCGACCCCACCGGACATCCCGACGGACCGCGCCGTCCCGTACGCCGAACTGACCGGCCGCAAGACGTCACCTCGAAGTCCCGCCCAGGTCAGGCCGCTTGTATCCGAACCGTTGCCGTTCCGTCGGAAGTCCCCCACAGCGACCGCATAGTGTGGGGTGCCGTTCCAGGACGCCCCGCCGTGTGCGGGGCGCCTGGCGTGCAGCGCCACGTTCGTCCACAGCAGGGGGAGTCAGCACATGCGTTCCATACGGCCGTCGTTCACCGCTCGCCGAGGGGGGAGCGCGCGCCGCGGCACCTCCCGTGCCGCGGCCGCCGTCGCTCTCGTGTCGGCGCTCACGCTGACCGCCACGGCCTGTGAGACGGGCGACGAGGCGGCGGGCGGTGAGGCGTCGGCCTCCTCCGTGGCCGGCGACGACAAGATCAAGATCCCGGACGACATCAAGCAGCGTCTGAAGGAACACGGGATCGACATCGACAAGTGGCGCAACGGTGCCTGGAAGGACTGGAACAAGGACGACTGGCTGCGCGAGGCCGAGGACTTCGTCAACCCGATCATCGAGGACCTGTGGAACCCGGACCGGATGCGGGACGCCGAGGAGCCGGACAAGGGTGTCGACGAGAACGACATCTCCGGTGACCAGGGCGTGACGGACCCGGAGCCGGAGCCGGTGGACGCGCGAGCCGTGTCGACGCCGTACCACGAGAGCGTCCCGCAGGCGGGCAAGGTCTTCTTCGACTCGCCCGAGGGCACGATGGTCTGCTCGGCGACGGTCGTGCAGGACCCGGCCCACCCCGGCAAGTCGAACATGGTGTGGACGGCCGGCCACTGTGTGCACGCCGGCAAGAAGGGCGGCTGGTACCGCAACATCGCGTTCGTGCCGTCGTACAACGACTCGGGCATGTCGACCGCCGAGCTGGAGAACGCCACGAAGGAGCAGGTCGCTCCGTTCGGCGTCTGGTGGGGCGACTGGGTGCAGACCTCCGACCAGTGGATCGAGCAGGGCGGCGCGACCGGCGGTGACGGAGCGAGCTACGACTTCGCCGTGATCCATGTGACGCCGGAGGAGGGCAGCTCGGGCAAGTCGCTGGAGGAGACGGTCGGTTCGGCGCTGCCGGTCGACTTCAACGCCCCGGCGGTGCCGAAGGTCGACAGCATCACCGCGACCGGCTACCCGGCGGCGCCGCCGTTCGACGGCCAGTCGATGCACCAGTGCGCGGACAAGCCCGGCCGGCTGTCGCTGAACGCCACCGACCCGACGATGTACCGCATCGGCTGCACCATGACCGGCGGTTCCTCCGGTGGCGGCTGGGTCGCCGAGGGCTCGGACGGCAAGCCCGCGCTGGTGTCCAACACCTCCATCGGCCCGATCACCGGCGGCTGGCTGGCCGGCCCGCGCCTCGGTGAGGTCGCCGAGGGCGTGTTCAACGAGGTGAGCGAGAAGTACGCCGCCGCGCAGTGACCTCCTGAGCAAGCGGAAGGCCCGCCCCCCGGTGAGGGGGCGGGCCTTCCGTCGTGCTGCCGGGCTCGGCTCAGGCTCAGGCGAGCGCGGCCGGAACGTACGGCGCGAGTTCCGCCGCCAGTTCCTCGTGCACCCGCACCTTGAGCAAAGTGCCCTCCGCGGTGTGCTCCTCGGAGATCACCTCGCCCTCGTCGTGCGCCCGGGCGACCAGCTTGCCGTGGGTGTACGGCACCAGTGCCTCGATCTCGACCGCGGGGCGCGGCAGCTCGGCGTCGATCAGCGCGAGCAGCTCGGCGATGCCCTGGCCGGTGCGGGCCGAGACGGCGATGGAGCGCTTCTCGTTCCGCATCAGCCGCTGGAGCGTCAGCGGGTCGGCCGCGTCGGCCTTGTTGATCACGACGATCTCGGGTACCTCGGTGGCGCCGACGTCCCTGATCACCTCGCGTACGGCCGCCAGCTGCTCCTCCGGGGTCGGGTGCGAGCCGTCCACCACGTGCAGGATCAGGTCGGACTCGCCGACCTCCTCCATCGTGGAGCGGAACGCCTCGACCAGGTGGTGGGGCAGGTGCCGGACGAAACCGACGGTGTCGGCCAGCGTGTAGAGCCGGCCGCTCGGGGTCTCGGCCCGGCGGACGGTCGGGTCCAGGGTCGCGAACAGGGCGTTCTCGACCAGGACGCCCGCGCCCGTGAGGCGGTTGAGCAGCGAGGACTTGCCGGCGTTGGTGTAGCCCGCGATGGCCACGGACGGCACCTTGTGGCGCTTGCGCTCCTGGCGCTTGATCTCGCGGCCGGTCTTCATGTCCGCGATCTCCCGGCGCATCTTCGCCATCTTCTCGCGGATCCGCCGCCGGTCCGTCTCGATCTTGGTCTCACCGGGACCGCGGGTGGCGAGGCCGCCGCCCTTGCCGCCGCCCATCTGGCGGGACAGCGACTGACCCCAGCCGCGCAGCCTCGGCAGCATGTACTGCATCTGCGCGAGCGCGACCTGCGCCTTGCCCTCTCGGGACTTGGCGTGCTGGGCGAAGATGTCGAGGATCAGGGCCGTACGGTCGATGACCTTGACCTTGACGACGTCTTCGAGGGCGATGAGCTGGCCGGGGCTGAGCTCACCGTCGCAGATGACGGTGTCCGCTCCGGACTCGATGACCATGTCGCGCAGCTCCAGGGCCTTGCCGGAACCGATGAAGGTGGCCGGGTCCGGCTTGTCGCGGCGCTGGTAGACACCGTCGAGGACGAGGGCACCGGCCGTCTCGGCCAGCGCGGCGAGCTCCGCGAGGGAGTTCTCCGCGTCCTGCAGTGTTCCCGAGGTCCAGACGCCGACGAGGACGACCCGCTCCAGGCGGAGCTGTCGGTACTCGACCTCGGTGACGTCCTCGAGCTCGGTGGAGAGGCCCGCCACGCGGCGCAGAGCCGCGCGCTCGGAGCGGTCGAACTGGTCGCCGTCCCGCTCTCCGTCGATCTCGTGGCTCCAGGCGACGTCCTCTTCCATCAGGGCATCGGCCCGAAGACCTTCGGGGTAGCTGTGCGCGAGGCGCTTGTTGTCCTGGGAAGGGGAAGAAGAGGAGGTCATTGGATCCTTACGTCGATAGGGGTTCGTCACTGGACACAACGTACGAGTACCCCGGGGGATTCCCGCGAGCCCCGGAGATTCCCGGGAGCTCCGGGATTCCGGGGAGCCCGGGGATTCCGCGGCCCTCGGAGGTCCGGCGGAGGTTCCGCGGGCGGACCCCGTGGATGTACGGGACCGCGCCGTGTCCGCCTGAAGATGGTCGCACGGGACGCCCCGTCTCGTCACCGCGTTATTCCCGGCTGTTTTCGGGGGTCCGGGTATTCGCGGCTATTTCCGGGTTCCGGTGGGCGCCGCGGACTTCCAGTCCGGGTGCCCGGGCATCGGCGGGGTCTTCTCGGCGTACAGCCAGTCCTTGAAGAAGACGCCGAGGTCTCGGCCGGCGATCCGGGAGGCCAGCTCCACGAAGTCGTCCGTGCCGGCCGTGCCGTCCCTGTGGACGGTCACCCAGGCCCGTTCCAGGTACTCGAAGGCGGGGCGGCCGATCTCCTGGCGCAGCGCGTACAGCACGAGCGCGGCGCCGTCGTAGACGTTCGGCCGGAAGATGCTGATCTTGCTGCCGGACCGGGGCGCGAGGGGCGCGGCCGGCGGTCCTCCGGAGGCACGCCAGCGGTCGGAGGCGGTGTAGGCGGCCTTCATCCGGTCCTGGAGCGGCCGGTCGGCCGTCTCCTCCGCGTAGAGCGCCTCGTACCAGGTGGCGTGTCCCTCGTTCAGCCACAGGTCGGACCAGGTGCGCGGGGTGACGCTGTTGCCGAACCACTGGTGCGCCAGCTCGTGCACCATGATCGACTCGACGTACCACTTGGGGTAGGCGGGTTCGGTGAACAGCTGCCGCTCGAAGAGGGAGAGCGTCTGCGTCTCCAGCTCGAACCCCGTCGACGCATCGGCCGTGAGCAGGCCGTACGTCTCGAAGGGGTAGCGGCCGACCTTCCCCTCCAGCCACGCGATGTGCCCCGGCGTCTTCTCCAGCCACGGTTCTAGGGCCGCGCGGTGCTCGGTGGGCACGACGTCGCGGACGGGCAGCTCGTGCGGGCCGGTGCGGTGCAGCACGGTGGAGCGGCCGATGGAGACCTGCGCCAGCTCGGTCGCCATGGGGTGACGGGTGCGGTAGGTCCAGGTCGTCGTCCCGCGCGCGCGGTCCACGCCGGTCTGCAGACCGTTGGCCACGGCCGTGTAGCCGTCCGGTGCGGAGACGCGGATGGTGAAGATGGCCTTGTCGGAGGGGTGGTCGTTGCAGGGGAACACCAGGTGGGCGACGTCGGCCTGGTTGGCCATCGCGAGGCCGTCGGAGGTGCGCACCCAGCCGCCCTCGCGCTCCGGGCCGTAGACGGGGTCGCTGGTGTGCCGGACGGTGATCCGCACCCAGTCGCCCTCGTCCAGCGGCTCCTCGGGCGTGACCACGAGATCCTCCCCCGCGGCCGCGAAGTCGGCGGGCTCGCCGTCGACCTCGACCGAGTCCACCCGGCCGTGCGCGAAGTCGAGGTTCAGGCGGTCGAGGGACTGTGTGGCCCAGGCGTCGATGGTGGTGACGGCCCGCAGCGGCTCGCGGTTGGAGCCGGAGTAGGCGAAGGACAGGTCGTAGGACGCCACGTCGTAACCGGGGTTCCCCAGGTGCGGGAAGAGGCGGTCGCCGACGCCGAGCGGGGCCGGCGGGGCGCTCGCGGCGACGAGGCAGACGGAGACGGCGGAGACCAGCAGGGCGGCTTTCAGCCGCCGGGCGCGGGTGGCACCTGCCCGTGAGGGCGTCGGGGCCGTGGCGCGGGGAGTGAGCAGCATGCCCCACCGCTACCAGCGCGAACGTGCCGTACGGTGCCGACGCGCGCCGGGTCCACCCGAAAGGGCCTCAGCGGGGCGTGCGACGGGGGCGTCCGGGCCGTGTCATGCGCTCTCACCCTGCGCGCGGCTCACGTCGTACACACCGGGCACGTTGCGCATCGCCCGCATCAGCGCGGGAAGCCCGGCCGCGTCGGGCAGCGTGACGGTGTAGGTGTGCCGGACGCGCTGCTGGCTCGGCGGCTCGACCGTCGCGGAGACGATCTCGGCGCCTTCGAGGGCCATGGCCTCGGTGAGGTCGGCGAGCAGGTGCGGGCGGACGAACGATTCGGCGAACAGCGTGACCCGGCACTCGGTGCTGCCCCCCCAGCGCACGGCGACCGCTGCGCGCCCCCCGTCCGTCATACGCGCCACCGTCGGGCACTCCACGCGGTGCACGGTCACCACTCCCCCGCGGACGGCGAACGCGGTGACCTCGTCGGGCGGTACGGGCGTACAGCACCGGGCCAGCCGCACCGCCGCGCCGGGTCTGTCGACCACGACGGCCGCGGCACCGGCACCGGCACCGGAGGGCCGTACGCCGGTCCGGGCGGCCGCGAGGGCGTCGGGGGCACCCGCTCCGGCGGCGTCGGGCACGTCCGCGAGGGACCGGCCGGCACCTGTGCGCTCGGCCGGCTGCCGGTACGACCGCTCGGGCGCCGGCACCCGCACGACGGTCCCGGCGGCGGCCGCGTCGGTCCCGCCCAGGGGCGGCTCCGGTTCGGCGGTCGTCGGATGGGTGGCGATCCAGCGCTGGATGGCGATGCGCGCGGCGGGCGTGTGGGCGTGGTCCAGCCACTCCCTTGACGGCTCGGACGCCGGGTCCTGGCCCATGAGGAGCTGCACGGTGTCGCCGTCGCGCAGGACGGTGCTCAGCGTCGCCAGGCGGCCGTTGACGCGGGCGCCGATGCACGCGTGCGCGTCCTCGCCGTACTGTGCGTAGGCCGCGTCCACACAGGTCGCTCCCTCGGGCAGGCCGAGGGTGCCGCCGTCGGGGCGGAAGACGGTGATCTCCCGGTCCTGGGCGAGGTCCTCGCGCAGGGTGGACCAGAAGGTGTCGGGGTCGGGCGCGGCCTCCTGCCAGTCCAGGAGGCGGGAGAGCCAGCCGGGCCGGGTGGGGTCGGCGCGCTCGCCCTCGGCGGGGTCGTCGGAGGCGGGCGCGTACGGATTGCCCAGCGCGACGACTCCGGCCTCGGCGACCTTGTGCATCTGGTGCGTGCGGATGAGGACTTCGGCGACCTGGCCGTCGGCGCGGGCCACGGCCGTGTGCAGCGACTGGTAGAGGTTGAACTTCGGTACGGCGATGAAGTCCTTGAACTCCGCGACCACGGGCGTCATACAGGTGTGCAGCTCGCCCAGGACGCCGTAGCAGTCGGCGTCCTCGTTCACCAGGACGAGCAGCCGCCCGAAGTCCGCGCCGCGCAGCCGGCCCCGTTTGCGGGCGACGCGGTGCACGGAGACGAAGTGCCGGGGTCTGATGAGGACTTCGGCGGGGATGTCGGCCTCGCGCAGCACGGTGCGCATCTCTTCGGCGATCTCGGCGAGGGGGTCGTCCGCGCGGGCGGTGTTCTCGACGATCAACTCGCGTGTGTGCTCGTACTCCTCGGGGTGCAGGATCGCGAAGACCAGGTCCTCCAGCTCGGTCTTGAGGGCCTGCACGCCGAGGCGTTCGGCGAGCGGGATCAGCACGTCGCGGGTGACCTTGGCGATGCGCGCCTGTTTCTCCGGGCGCATCACGCCGAGGGTGCGCATGTTGTGCAGCCGGTCGGCGAGTTTGATCGACATCACGCGGACGTCGTTGCCGGTGGCGACGAGCATCTTGCGGAAGGTCTCCGGCTCGGCGGCGGCGCCGTAGTCGACCTTCTCCAACTTGGTGACGCCGTCGACGAGATAGCGCACCTCCTCGCCGAACTCCGTACCGACCTGATCGAGGGTCACATCCGTGTCCTCGACGGTGTCGTGCAGCAGCGAGGCGGTCAACGTCGTGGTCTCGGCGCCCAGTTCGGCCAGGATCAGGGTGACCGCGAGAGGGTGCGTGATGTACGGCTCGCCGCTCTTGCGCATCTGGCCGCGGTGCGAGGACTCGGCCAGGACGTAGGCGCGGCGCAGCGGTTCGATGTCGGCGTCGGGGTGGTGGGCGCGGTGCGCGTCGACGACATGGCTGATCGCGTCGGGCAGCCGGTCACGGCCGGTGGGGCCGAGCAGCGCGGCGCGGCCCAGGCGACGCAGGTCGATCCGGGGGCGGGCCCTCTTGCGGGGCGCCGACGGGGTCGTCGGCAGCCCTGTCAGGGCTCCGGTCACCGGGCCTGGGGTCGCAGGGTTCGTGGCCTCCGCACTCATGGGCACCTCCGGCTGCGTGGACCGGTGGACGGGGTGCCTCGTGGCGGACACGGCTCAGGGAAAAGGGTGGCCGTCCCCGTCCGGGCCGGTGCTTGATGCTACCGAGCCCACCACGCCCGGCTGACCGCCTCTCGCCGAGCGTGAAACGGATCACCCATTCGAGCGAAGGGAAGGAGGTTTACGGTTTGGCGCACACATACGACAGAGGCGCCCGAAAGGGGCACGCTCCGTCCGCCCTGCTCTGTCCGGTGTACTCAGTCCGGCGCTCGGCCCTGGGTGATCAGCTCGGCGTGCTCCGCCCGGCGTGCTCAGCCCGCGGTGGCCGCCAGCCACTCCGCGTCGATCTCGCCCTCGGCGACGATCACGGCGGGGCCGGTCATGTCGACGGAGCCGTCGGGGTGCTCGGTGATGACCAGACGGCCCCCGGGGACGTCCACGGTGTAGGTCACGGGTGTGCCGGTGACGGCCGGGTCGGTGCCGTCACGGCGGGCCGTGGCGACGGCGACCGCGCACGCGCCCGTGCCGCAGGAGCGGGTCTCGCCGGAACCGCGCTCGTGCACGCGCATCGCCACATGCCGGGGGCCACGGTCGACGACGAACTCGACGTTGACCCCGTCCGGGTAGGCGGAGACCGGAGTGAACGGCGGCGCCTCGTACAGCGTCCCCGCGTGGGCGAGGTCGTCGACGAAGGCGACCGCGTGCGGGTTGCCCATGTTCACGTTCCGCGCGGGCCAGCTGCGCTCGCCGACGCTCACCGTGACCTCGCCCTCGGGCAGGCGTGCCCGGCCCATGCCGACGGTGACGTCACCGTCCTTGGCGAGGTGCACGGTCTTCACGCCGCCGCGTGTGGCGACCGCGAGGTCCCCCTCGGTCACGTGCCCGGCCCGCTGGAGGTAGCGCGCGAACACCCGTACGCCGTTGCCGCACATCTCGGCGACCGAGCCGTCGCCGTTGCGGTAGTCCATGAACCACTCGGCCTCGCCGGCCATCTCCCGCGCCTCGGGATGCGCGGCGGAGCGCACCACGTGCAGCAGCCCGTCACCGCCGATGCCCGCGCGGCGGTCGCACAGCGCGGCCACGGCGGCGGGGGTGAGGTCGATGGCGTTCTCGGGGTCCGGGACGATCACGAAGTCGTTCTCGGTTCCGTGCCCCTTGAGGAAGGCGATCCGCGTGCTCATTCCTCGATCGTACGGGGTGGGTCCGACACTCCGGCGGCCCGTATCACCAGCCGGCCGCCGCCCCGGGCGCCGTCTCAGGCGTGGGCACCCACCGGCGAGCGCCGCCGCCCGGGCCTCAGCGCAGCCGGGCGACCCGCCACACCGCCAGAACGACGACGGACAGGACCACGACGACGTACGCGAGGACGACCCGCCAGTCGGGCCGCCGGCCGGAGCCGCGCTGCGGCAGGCCGGGCCAGGTGTAGCCGACGCGGCGGGCGGCCATCATGCCCCAGCCCGCGGCGCAGGAGGAGATCAGCAGGCCCAGCATGGCGATCACGGCACCGCTGTCGCCGAAGTCGAAGGCGAGCGGGAAGGCGAACATCAGGGAGCCGAGCGCGGCGAGGGCCACGATGGGCGCGAGCTGCCAGATCCGCAGCCGCCGCTGGGGCCGCAGCTCGACCTCGACCTCGGGGCCGCCCGCGAACATCTCCTCGGGCTCGGGGCCGTCGTCGGTCACACCGTCGGGCGTCTCGTCGGGCCCGTCGGAGTTCAGACGCTGCTCCTCGGGCTCCGTCGCGGCGCCGTCGGCGGTGACGGATTCGGTGTCTTGTGCGGTGTCGCGAGGGCCGGCCTCCATCGCCACGCGCCCTCCCAACTCGGACTCCACTTGGTCGATCGAAGCTCGATGATGGCACGGCGCCGGAGGCCCCGATGACGGCCGGGGCGTCCCGATGCCATGACGTGATCAGGCTGTAACCGGTCGTTCGACCAACGTCAGTGCGAGATGCGGAAGTTCTGTGAGATCCGCCGCAGCCCCACTGAGCCAGTGCACCCGCGGGTCCCGCCTGAACCATGAATCCTGGCGGCGCGCGAAGCGCTTGGTGGCTCGGACGGTCTCGGCGCGCGCCTCCTCCAGCGTGCACTCCCCCGCGAGTGCCGCGAGAACCTGCTGGTAGCCGAGTGCGCGCGAGGCCGTACGCCCTTCGCGCAACCCCTGCGCCTCCAGCGCGCGCACCTCCTCCACGAGCCCCGCCTCCCACATCCGGTCGACGCGGCGCGCGATGCGCTCGTCCAGCTCGGGGCGCGCCACGTCGACGCCGATCTGGACGGTGTCGTAGACCGCGTCGTGGCCGGGGAGGTTGGCGGTGAACGGCCGGCCGGTGATCTCGATCACCTCCAGCGCGCGCACGATCCGGCGTCCGTTGCTGGGCAGGATCGCCCGCGCGGCCTCCGGGTCGGCGGCGGCGAGGCGGGCGTGCAGCGCCCCGGAGCCGCGCAGCGCGAGTTCCTCCTCCAGCCGGGCCCTGACCTCGGGGTCGGTGCCGGGGAACTCCAGGTTGTCCACGGCTCCGCGGACGTACAGCCCGGAGCCGCCGACCAGGATCGGCCAGCGGCCCTCGGCGAGGAGCGCGTCGATCCGCTCACGCGCGAGCCGCTGGTACTCGGCGACGGACGCGGTGACGGTGACGTCCCAGATGTCGAGGAGGTGGTGCGGGACGCCGCCGCGCTCCTCGGGCGTCAGCTTGGCGGTACCGATGTCCATCCCTCGGTACAGCTGCATGGAGTCGGCGTTGACGACCTCGCCGCCGAGCCGCTGGGCGAGGAAGACGCCCAGATCTGATTTTCCCGCCGCGGTGGGTCCGACGACGGCGATGACTCGGGGGGCGGGGGCTGCGCTGCTCACCGCACCAGTCTCGCAAACCTCCGGCGGTGACCCCGAACGAGTTACGTGACGGTGGCCTTGCGGTGTCGTTGCCCGATGCGAGGTTCTCGCCGCCCGTTTTCCGGAAGGCGGTGACCCGGGCGACGCAAACGGACGCTCCGGGCAACGCGGGATTTCCCCCGCACGAGTAACGTATGGAGTGGATATGGGCGTTTTTGCGCGACTTCTCCGCAGGTCGAAGGCCACGGCGGAGGCGTCGGCCGCCGAGGCCCGGGCCGCCGCACCGGCGACCGGGGCGGACGCGGATGAGGCGGAGGAAACCGCCGGGGCGACCAGGACGACGACGGCGACGGTGACGATGGCCGCGACGGAACCGGCCGAGGCCGCAGCCGACGCCGAGGTGGTGACTCAGGCGCCGGAGCCGGCTTCCGGCACGGACACCGCCGCCGACGGTGTCGGGATCCCCAAGCAGCAGTCCGCCGACGAGGCGGCCGACAGCGAGGCCGGCGAGGGCGCCCACACGTAACCCGCCCCGCGACGGAAGGTGGACCATGGGTCTCCTGGACAACTTGAAGGGCAAGCTCTCCCCGGCGAAGGACAAGGTCTCGGGCCTCGCGCAGCAGCACGGGGACAAGATCCAGCACGGTCTGGACAAGGCGGCGAGGGTCGTCGACGAGAAGACCAAGGGCAAGTACAGCGACAGGATCCAGTCGGGCACGGGCAAGGCCAAGGAGGCCATGGACCGACTCGCGCACAAGCACGGCACCGGAGCCGCCGACCGCTCCGCAACGCCGCCGGACTCCCCGCCCCCGCCCCCGCCGGCGTCCTGACCCACACGCCGACCGACGGAGTGACCGACAGACCGGTGCGGACGGCCGTGGAGCAGCGCCTCCCGGCCGTCCGCCGTCGCCGCGCCCTCCCACGGCTGATCCGGCGGCCGGCGCCTACCGGGCCGTCTGCGCCGTGCACGAGCGCGTACGCCGGCTACGACCAGGTCGCGACCATGTAGCCCACCCCGTACGGCGCGTCCTCGTACAGCAGGGTGCCCGACAGGCCGGCGCCCTCGGCCGCGCCCGCCAGGACCTGCCAGGGGGCCCGGCCGGACACCTTCAGCTCGTGGGCCAGGCGGGTGTCCAGGGCCTTGAGGGCCGCGAGGTCCGCCGCCCCGAGCGCCCGCGCGACCTGCGCGTCGAACGGCTCGGCCCGCTCGTCGAGGTAGCCGGGCGCCTTGACCGTGCGGCACGCGCTGGCGTCGCCCATCACCAGCAGTGCCACGCGCTCGGCGCGGGCGGCGATCTCGCCGCCGGTCCCGGTGCACCGCTCGGCCGCCAGCTCTTCCCCCACCGCGAGTCCCTCGACCGGGGCGTCCGCCCATCCGGCCCGTTCCAGCAGCCACCCGGCGACGGCCAGCGACGGCGGAAGCGTCCCCTCGGCGGCCACGCTCCCGGCCGGCTGCCCCAGCGTCACGTCGCGGTCGACGCCGAACCCGCGGAAGGAGCCGGGGGTGCCCTGCGCGTACCGCGCCGGTCCCGCCCCGGCGGCCGGTCCGACGACGACGAGCAGGTCGGGCCGGGCGGCGGCGAGCAGGCCCAGCGAGTCCGCGCACGCCGTGCGCGCGGCGTCCAGTTCGGGGGCGGCACCCGCGGCGACCTCGGGGACCAGCAGAGGAGGGCAGGGGCAGACTGCGGCGGCGACAAGCATGATCGGCAGAGTAACGCCCCCGCGGCGCCGGGGCCGTCACTCCTCGATGAGCACGTCCGTCGGGTCGATGACCGTCTACGTGCCGTACGGCGCCAGGCGGTCAGTCGCAGCCGCAGCCGCTTCCCGTGGCCACCGGCAGCGGAGCCGGCGCGCCGATCTTCGGCAGGCCGAGCATGACGCCGGCCTTCTTCACCTGCTCCTGGGCGTTGCGCTTGGCCCAGGCGTCTCCCGCGCGCGTGCGGCGCACCTGGAGGACCTGGCCCTCGGCGAGGAGGTGGTGCGGGGCGGCGTAGGTCACCTCGACGGTGACGACGTCACCGGGGCGGACCTCCTGCTCCGGCTTGGTGAAGTGGACCAGGCGGTTGTCGGGGGCGCGGCCGGACAGGCGGTGGGTGGCGCCGTCCTTGCGGCCCTCGCCCTCGGCGACCATCAGCTCCAGGGTGCGGCCGACCTGCTTCTTGTTCTCCTCCCAGGAGATCTCCTCCTGGAGGGCGACGAGGCGCTCGTAGCGCGCCTGGACGACCTCCTTGGGGATCTGGTTCTCCATGGTGGCGGCCGGGGTTCCGGGGCGCTTGGAGTACTGGAAGGTGAAGGCGTTGGCGAACCGGGCCTCGCGGACCACGTGCAGGGTCTGTTCGAAGTCCTCCTCGGTCTCGCCGGGGAAGCCCACGATGATGTCGGTGGAGATCGCGGCGTGCGGGATCGCGGCGCGGACCTTCTCGATGATCCCGAGGAACCGCTCCTGGCGGTAGGAGCGGCGCATGGCCTTCAGGATCGGGTCCGAACCGGACTGCAGCGGCATGTGCAGCTGCGGCATCACGTTCGGCGTCTCGGCCATGGCCGCGATGACGTCGTCGGTGAAGTCGCGCGGGTGCGGCGAGGTGAAGCGGACCCGCTCCAGGCCCTCGATCTCCCCGCAGGCGCGCAGCAGCTTGCTGAACGCCTCGCGGTCGCCGAGGTCGGAGCCGTAGGCGTTGACGTTCTGGCCGAGCAGGGTGATCTCGGAGACGCCCTCGCCGACCAGCGTCTCGATCTCCGCGAGGATGTCGCCGGGACGGCGGTCCTCCTCCTTGCCGCGCAGCGCCGGGACGATACAGAAGGTGCAGGTGTTGTTGCAGCCGACGGAGATGGAGACCCACGCGGCGTACGCGCTCTCGCGGCGGGTCGGCAGCGTGGACGGGAACGCCTCCAGCGACTCGGCGATCTCGACCTGGGCCTCTTCCCGGACGCGGGCGCGCTCCAGCAGGACCGGCAGCTTGCCGATGTTGTGCGTACCGAAGACGACGTCCACCCAGGGCGCCCTCTTCACGATGGTGTCGCGGTCCTTCTGTGCCAGACAGCCGCCGACGGCGATCTGCATGCCGGGGCGGGCCGCCTTCTTCGGGGCGAGGTGGCCGAGGTTGCCGTACAGCTTGTTGTCGGCGTTCTCGCGCACGGCACAGGTGTTGAAGACCACGACGTCGGCGTCGCCGTCCGAGCCCTCCGGAGCGCGCACGTACCCGGCGTCCTCGAGCAGTCCGGACAACCGCTCGGAGTCGTGGACGTTCATCTGGCACCCGTAGGTGCGCACTTCGTAGGTCTTGGGTGCGTGAACGTCCACTGCCGGGCTCCGGTCGCTGCTGCTGGTCATGCGTTCAAGGGTAGGCGGTCCCGGGAGGGCCTCGTCCCGGCCCTCGGTGCCGGGCGGCTCAGACCCGCTCGGCGGGTGTCCAGCCCTGGCGGCGCAGTACCGCCGAGACGTCCGGGGCCTCGTAGTGCTCGCCCTTGAGGACCTTGCCGTCGGCCCGGCGGGCGACCTGGCCGTCGGGGCCGAGCTTGGTCATGTTGGAGCGGTGGATCTCGGCGATCACCGCGTCCAGGTCGATGCCGTGCACGAGCGCCGTGCCGTAGGCGACGTACACGACGTCCGCCAGCTCGTGGGCGAGCCTGTCCAGCGGGCCGGACACCGACACCTCGGCGACCTCCGCCGCCTCCTCCGCGAGCAGCTCACCGCGGTGCGCCGCGAGGTCCGGCGCGACCTCGGTGGGCGTGGTGCGGGCGTCCAGCCCGAAGGCCAGGTGGAACTCACGGACGAGGTCGGCGGGGGAAGAACTCATGCCCCGACTCTAACGACCACCACCGACAGTCCCGCCCGCACCGGGTGCCCCTGGCCGGCGGCGCGTGCCTGCTGGCAGGATCACGCCCATGTCCAAGCTCTTCCCCCGCCTCGGCGGACGCCGTGCGCTGCTGGGCGCGGGTGCCGTGTCCATGGTGCTCGGGCTGCTGCTGTGGTGGCTGCTGCCGCTGGGCGAGGAGCCGCCGAGCGGGACGATCACCTTCAGCACGGGGACACCGCACGGGGTCTACCAGAAGTACGGCAGCCTCCTGCGCAACGCGCTGAAGCGGGACATGCCGGAGCTGGACGTGCGGCTGCAGCTCAGCAACGGCTCGCAGAAGAACGTGGCGCGTGTGGCCACCGGCACGGCCGACTTCACCATCGCCGCGGCCGACGCGGTGGAGACGTACCGCGAGGACGCGGGCCCGGGCGCCGGCCAGCTGCGCGGTGTCGCGCGCCTGTACGACGACTATGTGCACATCGTCGTGCCGCGCGGGTCGGACATCGAGTCCGTGGAGGACCTCAGGGGCAAGCGGGTCGCCATAGGGCTGCCCGACTCGGGGGTGCGGCTGATCGCCACCCAGGTGCTGGAGACGGCCGGTATCGACCCGGGCCGGGACATCACCCCGCTGCCCGACGGCATCGACACCGGTCCCGCGGGGCTGGAGCGGGGCGAGATCGACGCGTTCTTCTGGTCGGGCGGCCTGCCCACGGACGGGCTGACCGACCTCGCGGACGACTTCGACCTCAGGTTCGTCCCGATCGACGCCGAGTTCGTCGCCAGGCTGCAGAGCCGCGGCGGCGCCACCCGCTACTACCGGCCCACCGTCATGCCGGAGTCCGCCTACCCGGCGGTCCAGCACGGCACGCCCGTGCCCACCATGGCGGTCTCCAACCTGCTCGTCACCCGCGCGGACGTCGACGCGAGGCTCACCGAGTGGCTGACCCGGACCGTCATCCGCAGCCGCGACAGGATCGGCGCGGACGTCCATTCCGCCCAGCTCGTCGACCTGCGCACGGCGATCTACACCGACCCGGTCCAGCTCCACGAAGGCGCCCGCCGCTACTACCGCTCGGTCAAGCCCTGACGCGCTGCCGGCCTCGCGGCCGCTCCTAGCGCGCGGGCCCCGACCGCGGCACCGTCACCGTCACCCGCAGGCCGTGCGGCTCGTGATGGTCGTACGAGATGGAGCCGCCGCCCGCCGCGAGCAGGGCGTGGGAGATGGACAGGCCCAGTCCGGAGCCCTTGATGTTCTGGTGGCGGCCGCTACGCCAGAAACGATCGCCGACGCGGGTGAGTTCCTCGTCGGTGAGCCCGGGTCCCCGGTCGGCGACGACGATGGTCGAGGTGTCGCCGTTGGACGTGACGCGGACGCGCACGCATTCGTCGGCCGGGGTGAACTTCACGGCGTTGTCGATCACCGCGTCCAGGGCGCTGGAGAGCGCGACCGGGTCGGCCCACGCGGTGGTGGGCGGGCAGTCCCCCACCAGCCGTACGCCCTTCGCCTCGGCCGTCGGGGACCACGCGGCGACGCGCTCGGCGGTGAGCGCGCCGATGTCGGTCAGGGTCAGGTCGGCCTGGACGTGCTCGGCCAGGGCCAGGTCGAGCAGGTCGTCGAGGACCTGGGCCAGACGGCGGCCCTCGGCCTGGACGGAGGCGATCTCCTCGTTGCCCTCGGGCAGTTCCAGGGCGAGCAGCTCGATGCGCAGCAGCAGTGCCGCGAGGGGGTTGCGCAGCTGGTGCGAGGCGTCCGCGACGAAGGCGCGCTGCTGCTCCAGCACGTCCTCGACGTTGTCCGCCATCTCGTTGAACGACCGGCCCAGCCGCTGGAGTTCCGGCGGTCCGCTCGCCACCGCCACCCGCGACTTGATGCGCCCGCTGGCGATGGCGTGCGTGGTGGCGTCGAGGATGCGTACGGGCCTCAGCACCCACCCCGTCAGCCGCAGGGCCGCGCCGACCGCGAGGAGCATCGCGGCGACCTCGCCCGCGGCGATCACCAGCCAGCCGTGCAGGATGCGCGAACGCATCGCGCCGGTGGGCGAGTCGGTGACGACGACCGCGACGACGTCGCCGTCCCGGATGACGGGCGAGGCGACGACCAGGCTGCGCCGCTGCCAGGGCCAGATCTGCTTCGGATCCTGGCTGCGCCGGCTGAGCAGCGCCTCGGCGAACGCCCTGCGCACCTCCCCCTTCTCGGGGAGCAGCCAGTCGCCCGGCGCCTGCGCCATGGGGGTGCCGTTGCGGTAGAAGACACCGGCACGGATGCCGTAGACCTCGTGGTAGCTCGTCAGCTCCCAGCTCAGGGTGCGTTCGTCGGGGGACGTCGTGCCGGGGCCGGCCGTCGCCGGGGTGACGTACTGCGCGAGGGAGGCGAACCGCGCGGTGTCGTCGATCCGGTCGACGATGACCTTCTGCTGCTGCGCCGCTGCCACGCTGACGGCGAGCGGCACCCCCAGGGCCAGCAGGACGGCCGCCATCAGGACGATGAGCAGCGGCAGGAGTCGGGTGCGCACCCCGGCCCGCTAGGCCGCGGGCGCGACGAGCCGGTAGCCCACGCCGCGCACGGTCTCGATCAGCGCGGGCATCCGCAGCTTGGCGCGCAGGGACGCCACATGCACCTCCAAGGTGCGGCCGGTCCCCTCCCAGCTGGTGCGCCACACCTCGCTGATGATCTGCTCGCGGCGGAAGACCACCCCGGGCCGCTGGGCCAGAAGGGCGAGCAGATCGAACTCCTTGCGGGTCAGCTGGACTGCCGAACCGTCCACGCTGACCCTGCGCGTGGGCAGCTCGATGTGCACCGTGCCCAGGCGCAGTACGGCCTCACCGGCCCCAGCGGCGTCCTCGTGCACCGTGCGCCGGCTGACCGCGTGGATGCGCGCGAGCAGTTCTCCGGTGTCGTACGGCTTGACGACGTAGTCGTCGGCCCCCAGGTTGAGGCCATGGATGCGGGAGCGGACGTCGGAGCGCGCGGTGACCATGATGACGGGGGTGCTGGTGCGTTTGCGGATCTTGCCGCAGACCTCGTAGCCGTCCTGGTCGGGCAGGCCGAGGTCGAGCAGGACCACACCGAAGCCCGGACCGCCGGGGACGAGCGCCTGCAGGGCCTCCTCGCCGCTGCGCGCGTGTGTCACGTCGAAGCCGTGCCGCGCGAGCACCGCGGACAGGGCGGCGGCGACGTGGTTGTCGTCCTCGACGAGAAGCAGTCTCATCCCGGCTCCCTCCGGTTCATCGCGCGTACGGTGTCGTCCGGCAAGGTGTCGTCGGACAAAAGTGCGTGCACGCGCGTGCGTGCACCCAGGCAGTCACGCCGATGGATGAGGACGGCGTCAAGAGGGTTCCGGTTGCCTGTGGCTTCCGTTACCCGGCCGATACGCGGCCAGGTCACAAGTGCTACGACACGTGTCCGATTGCTATCGGATCGTGATGCTCAGATTCCCCTCAGATGTAATGACGCTGGTCGCGTAGGGTTATTACTGTCCTCCGAAACCGAGGAGGACGGAGCCAGAGAGCGATGACCGAAGTATCGGTGGCCAAGGAAGATGTGGCCGCGAGTGGCGAACTGGTCGTCCTGAAGAGCGTCAACAAGCACTTCGGCGCGTTGCACGTACTCCAGGACATCGATCTCACGATCGCGCGCGGCGAGGTCGTCGTGGTCATCGGGCCCTCCGGGTCCGGGAAGTCCACCCTGTGCCGCACCATCAACCGGCTGGAGACGATCGACTCCGGCGACATCACGATCGACGGCAAGCCGCTGCCCGCCGAGGGCAAGGCGCTCGCGCGGCTGCGGGCGGACGTCGGCATGGTGTTCCAGTCCTTCAACCTCTTCGCGCACAAGACCGTGCTCGAGAACGTCATGCTCGGCCAGATCAAGGTCCGCAAGGTGGACAAGAAGAAGGCCGAGGAGAAGGCCCGCGCGCTGCTGGACCGGGTCGGGGTGGCCACCCAGGCGGACAAGTACCCGGCGCAGCTCTCCGGCGGCCAGCAGCAGCGCGTGGCCATCGCCCGTGCGCTCGCCATGGACCCCAAGGTCATGCTCTTCGACGAGCCGACCTCGGCACTCGACCCGGAGATGATCAACGAGGTCCTCGAGGTCATGCAGCAGCTGGCCCGGGACGGCATGACCATGATCGTCGTCACCCATGAGATGGGATTCGCACGATCGGCCGCAAACCGCGTGGTGTTCATGGCGGACGGCCGCATCGTCGAAGAGGCTGCGCCCGACCAGTTCTTCAGCAACCCGCGCAGCGACCGCGCCAAGGACTTCCTGTCGAAGATCCTGCACCACTGACGCCACGCCGCTTGTCCGGCGTACACGTCATCCAGCACCACGGCATCTCCTCATCACACGAAGGATGTTCACCATGAAGCTCCGCAAGGTCTCCGCCGCGGCCGCGGCTGCGCTCGTCCTCTCCCTGACCGCGACGGCCTGTGGGGGCGACGACGACAAGGACAGCGGCTCGGGCTCCGGCGGCGGCGACACGATCAAGATCGGCATCAAGTACGACCAGCCCGGTCTGGGTCTGAAGGAGCCGGGCGACAAGTTCTCCGGCTTCGACGTCGACGTGGCCACCTACGTGGCCAAGGAGCTCGGCTACAAGCCCGACCAGATCGAGTTCGTCGAGACCAAGAGCGCCGACCGCGAGAACGCGCTGTCGCGCGGTGACGTCAAGTTCATCGCCGCGACCTACTCGATCACCGACGAGCGCAAGCAGAAGGTCGACTTCGCCGGTCCGTACCTGCTGGCCCACCAGGACCTGCTGGTGAAGAAGGACTCGGACATCAGCAAGGGCACCGACCTCAACGGCAAGAAGCTGTGCTCGGTGACCGGCTCCACCTCGGCGCAGAACGTCAAGAAGGACATCGCTCCGAAGGCCCAGCTCAAGGAGTACGGCACCTACTCGGAGTGCATCGCGGGCCTGCAGAGCGGCGCCGTCGACGCGGTGACCACCGACGACTCGATCCTGGCCGGCTTCGCCGCGCAGGACCAGTACAAGGGTCAGTTCAAGCTCGCTGGCCTGAAGCTGAGCAACGAGAACTACGGCATCGGCGTGAAGAAGGGTGACACGGCGACCGTCGACAAGATCAACAAGGCCCTCGAGAAGATGGTCAGCGACGGTTCCTGGGACAAGGCCGTGCAGGACAACTTCGGTCCGGCCGACTACAAGAACGAGCCCGCCCCGAAGATCGGCGACATCAAGAGCTGAGGTCACTGACTGGTGCGGCGCCTCCAGGGGCGCCGCACCCGTACACCCCTACACCCGGAAGCGCGGGAGACAGTGTTCGACTTTCTTTCTGACTACGACGACCCGAGCCTGTTGGGCGCGTTCTGGGTGACGGTGCAGCTCACCGTCTTCTCCGGTCTCGGCTCGCTGGTCTGGGGCACCCTGCTGGCCGCCATGCGGGTCAGCCCTGTCCCGCTGATGCGCGGCTTCGGCACCGTGTACGTGAACATCGTCCGGAACATCCCGTTGACGGTCATCATCGTCTTCGCCTCGCTCGGCCTGGCCGACATCTTCCGGGTGGGCATGGGGGCGCCGGACAACTTCGAGGTCAGGGACTTCCGTCTGGCGGTTCTCGGTCTCGTCGTCTACACCGCCGCGTTCGTCTGCGAGGCGCTGCGCTCCGGCATCAACACGGTGCCGGTGGGCCAGGCGGAGGCCGCCCGCGCGATCGGGCTGAGCTTCAGCCAGGTGCTGCGCCTGATCGTGCTGCCCCAGGCGTTCCGCGCGGTCATCGGACCGCTGGCCAACGTGCTGATCGCGCTGACCAAGAACACCACCGTGGCGGCGACGATCGGTGTCGCCGAGGCGGCCTACCTGATGAAGGGCATGATCGAGAACGAGGCACAGACGCTGCTGATCGGCGCCATCTTCGCCTTCGGTTTCGTGGTACTGACTCTGCCCACGGGCCTGATCCTGGGCTGGCTGAGCAAGCGACTGGCGGTGAAGCGATGACCTCGGTCCTCTACGACGCCCCGGGCCCCAGGGCCAAGCGGCGCAATATCCTGCTTTCCATCGGCTTCTTCGCCGTACTCGCCCTGGTCCTGTGGTGGATCTGGCGGGTCATGGACGACAAGGGCCAGCTGGAGTGGAAGCTCTGGAAGCCCTTCACGCAGTCCGAGGCCTGGACGACGTATCTGCTGCCCGGCCTGGCCGACACCCTCAAGGCGGCGGCCCTCGCGATGATCATCGCGCTCCCGCTGGGCGCGGTCTTCGGCATCGCCCGCATGTCGGACCACCGCTGGGTCCGCGTCCCGGCCGGCGCGGTCGTCGAGTTCTTCCGCGCCATCCCGGTGCTGCTGCTGATGCTGTTCGCGAACGAGTTCTACGCCCGCTACACGGACGTCAGCACAGACGACCGGCCCCTGTACGCGGTCGTCACGGGCCTGGTGCTGTACAACGCCTCGGTCCTCGCCGAGGTCGTCCGGGCCGGCATCCTCGCCCTGCCCAAGGGACAGACGGAGGCCGCCCAGGCGATCGGCCTGCGCAAGGGCCAGACGATGGCCACCATCCTGCTTCCGCAGGCGGTCACGGCCATGCTGCCGGCCATCGTCAGCCAGCTCGTCGTCATCGTGAAGGACACCGCGCTCGGCGGTGTGATGATCGGCTTCACCGAGCTGCTGAACTCGCGCGGCACGCTGGCGGCGTACTACGCCACGGTCATCCCGAGCTTCATCGTCGTGGCGATCATCTACATCATCGTCAACTTCCTCCTCACCAGCTTCGCGAGCTGGCTCGAGCAGCGGCTGCGGCGCAGCAAGCGCTCGACGGGTGCGGTGCTCTCGGCCGAGGACGAGGAGATGAACCCGGCCGCGACGCCCGGCACGTACGGCACGGGTGCGGGCGGCTCGATCTGATACACGGTCAAGCTCCCTGAGTGACACGAAGGCAGTGGCGGTCACGCCACTGCCTTCGTCACTTGACGCAAGCACCGGCAATAGGTTGCATACGTTCTGTGATCGTGCACCCTGCTCAAACCTCCTGTTCACACCCGACTCCTGAGACGCCGTCACGAGCAGGGAGCGCCGCGCCGTGGATCCGGTGATCATCGTCGGAGCGGGGCCCGTGGGGCTGACGCTCGCGCTGGCACTCGCCCGTCAGGAAGTGCCGTCCGTGGTCCTGGACGAGGGGCCCGGCAAGGACGAACCGCGCTTCGCCCGTACGGTCGTCCTGCGCGAGGACACCGCCGCCCTCATGGAACGGCTGACCTGCCTGCGGCTCGACGAGGCCGGTGTCCGCTGGTCCGGCTGGCGGTCGGTACGACGCCGGCAGGTCATGCGCGAGGTCGACTTCGACGTGCCGGAGGACTCCGAGCCGGGGGTCGAGGCCGCGCCCGCGCCCACCGCCCCACTGCATGTCGCGCAGCACGTACTCACCGGCGCGCTGCGCGCCGCCCTCGCCCGCGAGCGACTCGTCAGGATCGCGGTGGACAGCAGGCTCGACGGCCTGGAGCAGGAGCCGTCCGGCGTCACCGCCCACACCCGCGGGCCCCAGGGCACCTGGTGGCGGGGCAGCTATCTGGTGGCCTGCGACGGCCCCCGCTCCACCGTGCGCAAACTCCAGGACATCCGCTTCCCGGGCCGTACGGCGGTGGAGCGCCACGCCGTGGCCGCGCTGCGCACGGAACTTCCCTGGCCCGGTCGCGCGTTGCTCCATCGGACACCGCCGTGGCGGACGTCGGGACCCTCGGCCGGGGAGGTGACCGCACGCCCGCTGCCGGACGGCGTCTGGCGGCTGGACTGGCTGCTGCCGCCGAGCAAGGACCTCGTCACCCCCGAGCTCCTGGTGACCCGCATCCGGGAGACGCTGACGGGCTGGACCGACGGCGCCACACCCTCGTACGAACTGCTGGACACCGGCGTGCACATCGTGCACCACCGGCTGGCCCGGCGCTGGCGCGTGGGCCGTGTCTTCCTCGCCGGGGACGCGGCGCACCTGCTCGGCGCGCTCGGCACCCAGGGCCTCGACGAGGGCCTGCGGGACGCCGACAACCTGGCCTGGAAGCTGGCGCTCGCCTGGCATCACGGGCCGCACGAGCCGCTGCTCGACAGCTACCAGGCCGAGCGTCGCGCGGTCGTCGCCGCCCGGTTGCGCGCCGCCGACCAGGTGCTGCCGGTGCTGCGCGGCGGCAAGGGGCTGCGCGCCTACGTCCCCGTCACCGCCCGGGGGCACGACTCGCTGCTCACGGACGGCCACCTCGGGCAGGGCCCGGTCGGCGCGCCCGGCGGATACGCCGACTCCCCGCTCGCGCCCCGGCACATCGAGGCGGAGGTCCCGGTCGACACGCCTCCGGGCGCGCCCGTCGCCGACGTACGGGTCACGGCCGAGGACGGCACGTTCGTACGGCTGCGGGACCGGCTGGGCCGCGGTGCGCTGCTGGTCGTGCTGATCGCGCCGGGCACCGGGGTGTGGGAGCGCCGGCACTGGGTGTCGGCCGGGCTGATGCCCCGGCTGGCCGCGGCGGTCACGGCACTGCCGCACCCCGCGGAACTGCTGGTCGCCGAGAGTTATCCCGGTGCCGCCGCCCACACGGTGCTTCTGGTACGCCCCGACGGTCACCTCGTCACGGCCCTCAACGGCGTCCGCCCGGCCGACCTGTACGCGGCCGCGGAGGCGGCGCTCGGCGGGCCGAGGGAGGCGGAGGCGAAGTCGGAAGCGAAGGCGTCGGCGTCGGCCTCCTCTGCGAACTGACCGGCTGGGGCCGGCCCTGGCGGCGGGCCTTGGCGCCTGGCCGGTGACCGTCCGGGGCTGGCACGCGCGGCAGGTGTCCATTGCTGCTCGGCGGGTGTCCCGACGCCCGCCCGGTGCCGGTCCAGTGGTTGTCCGCCGCCGACCCGACGCATGTCCGGCACCCGCCCAGGGGCTGTCCCGTGCCGGCCCCACAACTGTCCCGTGCCGGCCCGGCAACTGTCAGGTGCTGCCCGGCGGGTGTCCCGACGCCCGCCCGGTGCCGGTCCAGTGGTTGTCCGCCGCCGACCCGACGCATGTCCGGCACCCGCCCAGGGGCTGTCCCGTGCC
>NZ_JBITYN010000010.1:346132-380516 GCF_044545925.1 Streptomyces sp. NPDC053367
CGGCCCGGTAGCTGTCAGGCGCCTGCCCCGTGCCTCTTCGGTGACCGTTCGGTGCGTCGCCCGTGCCTGTCCGTCGTCGTCACCCTGCGTCCGCATGGTGACGGTGAGTTGACCGCCCCCGACCGGCGTGGTGTACTCCGGATCGTGACCGACACCGATGTGCGCCTGTGGCGGAGGGTCCACATGGACCTCGTCCGCTACGCGGGCTGCGTGTGTCGCCCGTCCTGCTGAACTCGCCTCCCCCTCACCTCCGCGCGCGCCGCTGTTTCGGCGTCCTCGCGCGCGCTCACGCGACTTCTCATCAGGACGGTCTCCGTTGTCTGTCTCCGCTGCCCTTTCAGGGGCCCTCCCTCCCGGGCCTCCCACTTCTTCCGTGTCCGCGGCCGCCCGTGTCCCCACTCAGGCGGACCTCCTGGCTTTCGTACGCCGCACAGCCGCCGACGCCGAGCTGATCGCCTCGCTGCCGCTCGACCCCGAGGGGCGCACCTGGGTCCGGCTGGAGGGGCCCGGCGGCAGTGAGGCGTGGCTCATCGGCTGGCCGCCGGGCACAGGCACCGGCTGGCACGACCACGCCGACTCGGTCGGCGCCTTCCTCACCGCCCGCGGGGAGCTGCGCGAGCACTCGCTCGCCGCCCGGCTGCCCACCGAAGGCTGGAAGACCCTGGAGCTCACCGAGGACGTGGACCGCGAACGCCGACTGCCGGCCGGCCAGGGCCGCGCGTTCGGCCGCCACCACGTCCACGAGGTCCTCAACGAGTCGACCGAGCACCACGCGATCTCCGTCCACGCCTACTACCCGCCGCTGCCCCGCATCCGCCGCTACAGCCGCGCGGGCCAGGTGCTGCGCCTGGAACAGGTCGAGCGTCCGGAGGACTGGCAGTGAGGCGGGGCGGACAGGCTTCTTCGGGCGACGGGCTTCTTCGGCGGACACGTTCTTTGGAGGACGCGCGGTGAGTGACGAGAGCCATGAGCCCGTCGGGATCGACGAGTTGCTGGAGCGGGTGCGCGCTGGCTACGAGCGGATCGAGCCGCTCGACGCCCACGCCGCCGCCGGCACCGACGAGGCACTGCTGGTGGACATCCGGTACGCGGCCCTGCGCGAGCGTGACGGTCTGATCCCCGGCGCCCTTGTCGTCGAGCGCAACGAACTGGAGTGGCGGCTCGACCCGCGCGGAAGCCACCGCCTCCCCGAGGCCACCGGCCACGACCTGCGCGTCGTGGTCATCTGCAACGAGGGCTACGCCTCCAGCCTGGCGGCCGACTCCCTCCACCGGCTGGGGCTCCGCCGAGCAACGGACCTGGTGGGCGGCTTCCAGGCGTGGAAGCGGGCGGGGCTGCCGGTGACGCCACCGCCTGAGCGTTAGAGCTGGAAGATCGGCCGGGGTCGGCCGCCCGGTGCGGTGTCCCCCCGCACGCGCCATGCCCCATGCCCCTTGCCCCATGCTCCGGCACGCTCAGAACCCCTCGCCCTCCAGGAAGTCCGTCTCCTCCCCCTCCTCCTCCAGCGCCTGGCGGACCACGCGCAGGGCCATGCCCTCGGAGTAGCCCTTGCGGGCGAGCATGCCCGCGAGGCGGCGGAGCCGCTTGTCGCGGTCGAGGCCGCGGGTAGCACGCAGCTTGCGGGCGACGAGTTCCCGCGCGGTCGCTTCCTCCTGCTCGGAGTCGAGCTGGGCGACGGCGGAGTCGATCAGCGTGGGGTCGACGCCCTTGGTGCGCAGCTCCCGGGCCAGGGCGCGGCGGGCCAGGCCCCGTCCATGGTGGCGGGACTCCACCCAGGCGTCGGCGAAGGCACCGTCGTCGATCAGCCCGACCTCCTCGAAGCGGGACAGCACCTCGTCGGCGGCCTCGTCCGGGATCTCGCGCTTGCGCAAGGCGTCCGCGAGCTGTTTGCGGGTGCGCGGGGTCCCGGTGAGCAGGCGCAGGCAGATCGCCCGTGCCTGCTCCACCGGGTCCGCCGGTGGCTCCCCCTTCTCGGCCCTCGACGAGGCAGAGGTGCCTCCGTCCTCGGCGGACGGTTCCTGTCCGGCACGCCGACGGCGCCCACGCCCTGTGCGTGAGCCGCCTTCGCCGTGCCGCCCGCGCCCGCGACGGGCTCCGCCGTCGTCGGGGTGCGGGGTGCCGTCCTGCCAGTCGTCACCGTCGTACGGGGAGTGCGCCGTGCCGTCCGGCCCGTCACCCTCCCTGGCGAAGTCCGTGTCGCCCTGCCACCCCGGCTCCCGGGAGCTGCCGGGGTGGGCGTACTCGGCCCAGTCGGTTCGCCGTGTCACGCCGTCAGCTCTTGGCGGCCGCGGCCTTGGGCTTGGCGCTCTTGGCCGCCGCCGGAGCCGGCACCGACTTGGCGTCGTCCGCTGCGGCGGAGACCGCGGCGTCCGCGCCCGGCTCGGCCGCGGGCTCCTCGGGACGCACGCCTACGCCGAGCTTCTCCTTGATCTTCTTCTCGATCTCGTTGGCCAGGTCGGGGTTGTCCTTCAGGAAGTTGCGGGCGTTCTCCTTGCCCTGGCCGAGCTGGTCGCCCTCGTACGTGTACCAGGCGCCGGCCTTGCGGACGAAGCCGTGCTCCACGCCCATGTCGATCAGGCCGCCTTCACGGCTGATTCCCTGGCCGTAGAGGATGTCGAACTCGGCCTGCTTGAAGGGCGGCGCGACCTTGTTCTTGACGACCTTGCAGCGGGTGCGGTTGCCGACCGCCTCCGTGCCGTCCTTGAGGGTCTCGATGCGGCGGATGTCGATACGCACCGAGGCGTAGAACTTCAGCGCCCGGCCACCGGTCGTGGTCTCCGGCGAGCCGAACATCACGCCGATCTTCTCGCGGAGCTGGTTGATGAAGATCGCGGTGGTCTTGGACTGGTTGAGCGCGCTGGTGATCTTCCGCAGCGCCTGGCTCATCAGACGGGCCTGCAGACCGACGTGGCTGTCGCCCATCTCGCCCTCGATCTCCGCGCGCGGCACGAGCGCGGCGACGGAGTCGATGACGATCAGGTCGAGGGCGCCGGAGCGGACGAGCATGTCCACGATCTCCAGGGCCTGCTCGCCGTTGTCGGGCTGGGAGAGGATCAGGTTGTCGATGTCGACGCCGAGCTTGCGCGCGTACTCGGGGTCGAGGGCGTGCTCCGCGTCCACGAAGGCGACCTGACCGCCGGCCTTCTGTGCGTTGGCCACGGCGTGCAGGGTCAGCGTGGTCTTACCGGAAGACTCCGGTCCGTAGATCTCCACGACGCGGCCACGCGGCAGGCCGCCGACGCCGAGGGCGACGTCGAGCGCGGTCGACCCGGTCGGGATGACCTCGATGGGCTCCTTGGACCGCTCGCCCATGCGCATGACCGCGCCCTTGCCGAATTGCCGTTCAATCTGTGCGAGCGCGGCGTCCAGGGCCTTCTCGCGGTCGGTTCCTGCCATGGGTTCCACCCGGTTTGCTTGAGTCGATCGCTTCACGTCAAAGACGCTAACGCCTGCCACTGACAATGCGCCCCGACGCGGGTCCGGCCTGTGGATAACTCGGGGATCAATCCAAGCAAACCACGCCAGAACCACCCACCGAGAACCTCGCCGGCCCTTCCATGAGAATGGATGTTCGATTTTGGTGTCAAGCGCACCACGCGGGCCGCAGCCCGTCCGAAGGACGCTGCTGCCCTGTGCCATCGCGCCTTGATCGCGTGCCGTCCGGGCATGAGCGGACTGAGCGGTCCGGGTCCTTGCTCGCGGCTCCGCCGGGAGCGGCGGGCAACAGGGGGTGACCGGGCTGTACGCACGTCGACGAGGGCGCGTTACGGGCTCGCCAGCCAATCGGTGTACCAGGACCCGAACCCCGGGCTCACCGGTACGAAACCGCCCCAGTCGCCAGCACGTAGCGATGCGTGCGTGCCCCGAAACGCTTCCGCTACGGGGGTCCCGCGCGGCCATCTCCCGTATCCGTGCGCGCATGCCGCCCTCGTCCCAGTTCGCCGTCCGGCGACCGTGACAACGACGCGCCCCGGGCCCGACTCGCTTGCGTCACGGTCCGACAGCGCCCTTCGGCGGCCTCGTCAGCGCACGACTGCGAGGGGGAGGCAGTCGCCCGCGGCCGCTCAGTCCGCCTGTGTGTCGTCGCCCGGCGACCCCGTGGTGCCGTTTCGCGACCGCCCCCACATCCACCGGGCGCGCAGCGGCACGCCGGGGCCGGCGCCCCGGTTGCCCCCGCGGTGCCCCTGCACGCGCGGGTCGTCCGTGACGTCGTAGCGCTTCACGTACGCCCCCAGGAACGCCTGCAGCGTGGCGATGGCCGGGATGGCGACCAGCGCGCCGACCGCGCCGAGCAGGGCGGTGCCCGCGATGACCGAGCCGAAGGCGACCGCGGGGTGGATGTCGACGGTCTTGGAGGTGAGCTTGGGCTGCAGGACGTAGTTCTCGAACTGCTGGTACACCACGACGAAGATAAGCACCCACAGCGCGTACCAGGGATCGACGGTGAAGGCGATCAGCATGGGCAGCGCGCCCGCGAGATAGGTGCCGATGGTCGGGATGAACTGCGACACCAGGCCGACCCACACGGCGAGCACGGGCGCGTACGGCACGCCCAGGGCCTGCAGCAGGACGTAGTGGGCCACGCCGGAGACCAGCGCCATCAGACCGCGCGAGTACAGATAGCCGCCGGTCTTGTCGACGGCGATCTCCCACGCGCGCAGCACCTCCGCCTGCTTGGCGGGCGGCAGGACGGAGCACAGCGCGCGGCGCAGTCGCGGCCCGTCGGCGGCGAAGTAGAACGAGAACAGCGTGATCGTCAGCAGCTGGAAGAGTCCGCCGAGCACCTGGGCGGAGACGTCCAGCACGCCGGTGGCGCTGTTCTGGACGTAGTTGCGCAGCCAGTCGGAGCGCAGCAGGCCCTCCTGGACGTCCACCCGTCTGAGCTCGGTGTGGAAGTGGGCGTTGACCCAGTTGATGACGGAGTCGAGGTAGTCCGGGAATCCTTCGACCATCTTGATGAGCTGGCCCGCGAGCATGGACCCCAGCAGCGTCACGAACCCCGCGGACAGGATGATCACGGCGAGGAAGACCAGCCCGGTGGCGAGGCCCCGGCGCATCCCGCGCGAGGCCATCCAGCTCACCGCGGGCTCGATGGCAAGCGCCAGGAAGAACGCGATGAGGATGTTGATCAGCAGGCCGGTCAGCTGGTGAAAGGCCCAACTGCCGAGCTGGAAGCAGGCGATGAGTGCCAGCGCGAGCACCATGGCACGCGGCAGCCAGCGCGGCATGCGGCCGCCCGGCGCGGCGGCGCCCCCGGCCGGGGGCCGTGCGGGCGGTGCGATGCCGGTCGGGGATGCCTGCGGGGCTGCGTGCCCGGTCTCGTCAGTGGATGCCACGGATCAAGTCTCACCCACGCCACTGACAGCCGGGACCCGGCCAGGGGTCTTCGTGACCGGTCAGCGCCTCTCCTGCGGAACGTTCATGACCGAGCACACCACACGCCACACGTCCTTGGCCTCCCAGCCGGACTCCAGTGCCTGGTGCACGGTGCGTCCGCCGAGTTCCGACATCACGTGATCGCGCGCGAAGGTTTCGGCGTATCCCGCACCGAAGTGCTCCGCCATCCGCTCCCAGAAGACCGTCAACCGCATGACACCAGTATCCCGCCCCTGGGGGTGGGCCCTGCCGGGACGGCTTGCCAGGATCGTTCCCGGCCCTACGGTCTGACCATGGCCGAAACAGGAGCATCCCCACTCCCCGCAACGCCCCCGGCGCACTCCCCGCTCTTCCGCGCCGAGCACTTCGTCTGGCTCACCGCGCGCGTGCTGGAGCAGCGGCTCTTCGCGTACCACTTCCTCGACGGTCCCGCCGACCCGGTGGAGACGGCGCTGGACGCCTACCGCAACGAGGACGGCGGCTACGGACACGCCCTGGAGCCCGATCTGAGGGGTCCCGTCAGCCAGCCGCTGCACACCGCGCACGCGCTGCGCCTGCTGGACTCCCTCGGGCGCTGCGGCGGGCAGCGGGTGGAACGCATCTGCCGCTATCTGACCGCCGTCTCCACCCCGGAGGGAGCCCTTCCGGCGGTGCATCCCAGCCAGCGGGGCTATCCGGCGGCGCCGTTCGTGCCGATCGTGGACGATCCGCCCGGTGAGCTCCTCGCCACCGGACCCGTGGTGGGACTGCTGCACCGCAACGAGGTGTGGCACGCGTGGCTGTTCCGGGCCACCGACTTCTGCTGGCGGGCGATCGAGTCCCTGAAGACCTCCCACCCGTACGAGGTCCATGCCGCCGTCGCCTTCCTGGACTCGGTACCCGACCGCTCGCGCGCGCAGGCCGCCGCCGACCGGCTGGGCCGGCTGGTGCGGGAGCAGGGGCTCGCGGCGCTCGACCCCGGAAACCTGGACGCGTACCCGGTGGCTCCCGGGTACGCCCCGGAGGAGCACCACTTCCCGCACGACTTCGCCCGCACCCCGCGGTCCCTCGCGCGCGCGTGGTTCACCGACGAGGAGATGACGCGCTCCCTGGACTTCCTGGCGACCGAGCAGCAGGAGGACGGAGGCTGGCCGGTCCGCTGGCGCCGGTGGGCACCGGGCACGGCCCTGGAGGCCCGCCCCATGGTGACGATCGAGGCATTGCGCACCCTCAGGGCGTACAACCGCTTCATCGGCTGACGCGCGGCCCGTCCGCCGTCCACCCTCCGCCGGGCAGCGGGCGGCGGGCAGCGGCCCTCAGCCGCCCAGCGCCCGCACCCCCGCCGTCACGACCACGGCGGCAGCCACGACGATCAGGAAGGGAGCCCGCAGCACCAGCGCCACGGCGGCCGCGGCGAGCCCGGCCGCCCGCGCGTCCAGCACCAGGCTCTGCCCGTCGGCGAAGGTCTGCTGGGCCGTGAGGGCGGCGAGCAGGGCGACCGGCAGCAGCGCGGCCAGCCGCCGGACGAGGGGCCGCTCCAGTACGCCCGCGGGGACCAGCAGCCCGGCGAGCTTGACCGCGTAGCAGCCGACCGCGGTGACCACGATGGCGATCCAGAAGTTCATCGCTCGCCCTTCCGCGGCTCGTCGCCCTCCTGCGGCCCGTCGCCGCCCCGCGGCTCCTCGCCATCTCGCGCGGAGCCCTCGGAAGCCCCGCCACCACCCCGCGCGGGCACCTCAGAAGCCCCCCGCCGCCCCCGTACCCACAGCACAGCCGGTGCCGCGAGCGCCGCCAGCAGGACCGGGACGCCGGCCGGCAGGACCGGCAGCAGGGCGAGGCCGAGGACGACGGCGAGGCCGGCGACGGCGCGTTCGGTCGTGCTGGTGAGCATGGGGGCGAGCAGGGCCAGGAAGACGGCGGGCCCGGCGGCGTCGAGGCCCCACGCGTCCGTGTCGCCGATGGCCTCGGCACCCAGGGCGCCGAGCAGCGTGGTGAGGTTCCACAGGAGGTAGAGGCTGAGCCCGGTCACGGTGAAGCCGATCCTCGCCGCACGCCGGGTCGGCTGGGCCAGCGCCACGGCCGTGGTCTCGTCGATGACCCACTGCGCGGCGAACGGGCGCACCGCGCGCGGGAGGGCGAGCAACTGGGACAGGCGCAGCCCGTAGAAGGCGTTGCGCACACCGAGGAAGAAGGCGCCGGCCGCTGCCGTGAACGGGTTCCCCCCGGCCGCCAGCGCCCCCACCAGCGCGAACTGGGACGCGCCGGTGAAGACCAGCAGGCTGAGCGCGCAGGTCTGCAGCACCGTGAGCCCGCTGCCCGCCGAGGTCACCCCGAAGGCGAAGCCGGACAGCCCTACGGCGATCCCGACTCCGAGCGCGTCCCGGACGACGGCCCGGTCGGGCTTTTCCTCTCCCGGGTCCGGCCTTCCGGGGCCTTCGGCCCGTGTGCCTGCTGCGAAAGCTGTCTGTTCTGCCACGTCCCGGACGGTAGGGCGAGCCCGCGGGAGCCGTCTTGTACGTTCTTGCGCTCCCTCTGGTACGCCCCCGGCGGGACGCCCACGATCCGGCTGAAGTGCCGGTTCAGGTGCGGCTGGTCGGTGAAGCCCACGGCCACCGCCGCCTCGGCGGGTGCCGTGCCGCCGTCCAGCAGGCGTCGGGCCCGCCGTACCCGGGCGTCGGTGAGCCAGGTGTGAGGCGGCATGCCGTAGGTGTCGCGGAAGGCGCGCAGGAGGGCGAAGGGGCTGGTGCCGAGGTCCGTGGCCAGCCGCTCCAGCGTCGGCGGCTCGGCCATCCGCTCCTCCAGCACGGCACGCGCGCGTGCCGCGAGGCGTGCGCCCGCCGTGCGGACGGCCCGCTGCGGCAGGGGTCCGCCGTTCAGCCGGAGGAGGCGGGTCACGGCCACGCGCAGCAGGGTGTCGGCGGCCAGCGCGTTCCCCTCGTCGGTGGCGCGCAGCACCTGGTGGACCAGGGCGACCGTGTACGGGTCGTCGAGGACGGGGCTGACGAAGCCGGGGGTGCCGCGCAGCGTGGTCGTCTCGGCGGCGATGCCGGCCACCACCTCCGGGGACGGGTAGACCGCTCCGTACCGCCATCCCTCGGGGACTCCGGCCCGGCCGGTGTGCGGGGTGTCCGGATTGACCAGCGCGAGCGCCCCGGCGCCGGCGTACTGGTCGCCGCCGCCGTGGTGGAAGACCTCGACCCCGTCGGCGATGGCGGCGATCACGAAGTTCTCGTGGGTGTGCCGTACGAACGTCTTGCGGATGTAGCGGGCCCGCAGCAGGTCGACACCGGGCAGTTCCGTGTACTGCCAGTGCCGCGCCCGCTCCCCGGAACCTGCCATGAGCCCATTGTCGGTCCATCGGATGACGGCCGTGCGCGGGGCCGGGGCGCAGTACGGGCCGGCGACCCGGAACCCGCAGCTCAGTGCCGTTGTCAGTGGCGGGGTGCAGGATGGACGCATGGTCAGCTCCGCCCACCGGGCCCTCGACGGCTTCTCCCCCGCGACCCGCGGCTGGTTCACGGGGGCCTTCTCCGCGCCCACCGCGGCCCAGGCGGGCGCGTGGCAGGCCATCCGGGAGGGTTCGGACGTCCTGGTGGTGGCCCCGACCGGCTCCGGCAAGACCCTGGCCGCCTTCCTCGCCGCGCTGGACCAGCTCACCTCCACTCCCCCGCCCGCCGACCCCAGGAAGCGCTGCCGCGTCCTGTACGTCTCCCCGCTGAAGGCGCTCGCGGTGGACGTCCAGCGCAACCTCCGCAGCCCGCTGACCGGCATCCGCCAGGAGTCCGTCCGGCTGGGCCTGCCCGAGCCGGAGGTCAAGGTCGGCATCCGCTCGGGCGACACCCCGGCGGCGGAGCGCCGCGCACTGTCCACCCGCCCGCCGGACATCCTGATCACCACCCCGGAGTCCCTGTTCCTGATGCTGACGTCGGCCACGCGCGACGCGCTGACCGGCATCGAGACGGTGATCCTCGACGAGGTGCACGCGGTGGCCGGCACCAAGCGCGGCGCGCACCTCGCCCTGTCCCTGGAGCGGCTGGACGAGCTGCTGCCGAAGCCGGCCCGCCGCATCGGCCTGTCGGCGACCGTGCGTCCCGTCGACGAGGTCGCCCGCTATCTGTCCCCGCGCCGCAAGGTGGAGATCGTCCAGCCCGAGTCGGGCAAGGAGTTCGACCTGTCCGTCGTGGTCCCCGTGGAGGACCTCGGCGAACTGGGCGCCGCCCCCGCGGCCGACGGGGACAGCGGCGCCGCGGAGCGCCCCTCGATCTGGCCGCACGTCGAGGAGCGCATCGCCGACCTTGTCCAGTCCCACCGCTCCACCATCGTCTTCGCCAACTCCCGCCGCCTGGCCGAGCGCCTGTGCAACCGGCTCAACGAGATCGCCTACGAGCGGGCCACCGGCGAGCCCCTGGAGGAGCACCACAGTCCCGCCGAGCTGATGGGCGGCTCGGGCGCGGCCCAGGGCGCCCCGCCGGTCATCGCGCGCGCCCACCACGGCTCGGTGTCCAAGGAGCAGCGCGCGCTGGTCGAGGAGGACCTCAAGGCGGGCCGCCTGCCCGCCGTGGTCGCCACCTCCAGCCTGGAGCTGGGCATCGACATGGGCGCGGTGGACCTCGTCGTCCAGGTGGAGTCCCCGCCGTCCGTGGCGTCCGGGCTGCAGCGCGTGGGCCGCGCCGGGCACCAGGTGGGCGCGGTGTCCACCGGCGTGGTCTTCCCTAAGTACCGCGGCGACCTGGTGCAGGCGGCCGTGGTCACCGAGCGCATGCGCACCGGCTCCATCGAGTCGTTGAAGGTCCCGGCCAACCCGCTGGACGTGCTGGCCCAGCAGCTGGTGGCCATGACGGCCATGGACACCTGGCAGTTCGACGACCTGCTCGCCGCGGTCCGCCGCGCCGCGCCGTTCGCCTCGCTGCCCGAGTCCGCCTTCACGGCCGTCCTGGACATGCTCGCCGGCCGCTACCCCTCCGACGCCTTCGCGGAGCTGCGCCCGCGCGTGGTGTGGGACCGCGTGGCCGGCACCATCACGGGTCGCCCCGGCGCGCAGCGCCTCGCCGTGACCTCCGGCGGCACCATCCCCGACCGCGGCCTGTTCGGGGTGTTCCTCGCCGGGTCCGACCCGAAGAAGGGCGGCGGCCGGGTCGGCGAGCTGGACGAGGAGATGGTCTACGAGTCCCGCGTGGGCGACGTCTTCACGCTCGGCACCAGCTCCTGGCGCATCGAGGACATCACCCGCGACCGCGTCCTGGTCTCCCCCGCGCCGGGCGTGCCGGGCCGGCTGCCGTTCTGGAAGGGTGACCAGCTGGGCCGCCCGCTCGAACTGGGCCGCGCGCTGGGCGCCTTCCTGCGCGAGGTCGGCTCGCTGAGCAAGGAGGACGCCCGCCTGCGCCTCCTCGCCGCGGGCCTGGACGCCTGGGCCGCGGACAACGTGCTGGCGTACCTGGACGAACAGCGCGAGGCCTGCGGCCACGTCCCCGACGACCGCACGATCGTCGTGGAGCGCTTCCGGGACGAGCTGGGCGACTGGCGCGTCGTCGTCCACTCCCCCTTCGGCGCCCAGGTCCACGCCCCGTGGGCCCTCGCCCTCGGCGCCCGCCTGTCCGAGCGCTACGGCATGGACGCCCAGGTGATGCACGCCGACGACGGCATCGTCCTGCGCCTGCCCGACGCCGACCTCATGAGCCTGGACCTGCTCGACCAGGAGCCCATGAAGGCCGGCACGGAGTACGACGCCGAGCAGGCACCCGTCGGCGCCGCGGACGTCGTCTTCGACAAGGGCGAGGTCGATCAGGTCGTCACCGACCAGGTCGGCGGCTCGGCGCTGTTCGCGGCCCGCTTCCGCGAGTGCGCCGCCCGCGCGCTGCTGCTGCCGCGCCGCAACCCCGGCCGCCGCACCCCGCTGTGGCAGCAGCGCCAGCGCGCCGCCCAGCTGCTGGAGGTGGCCAGCGAGTTCGGCTCGTTCCCGATCGTGCTGGAGGCCGTCCGCGAATGCCTCCAGGACGTCTTCGACGTCCCCGGCCTGGTCGAGCTGATGGGTGACCTGGAGTCCCGCAGGGTCCGGCTCGTCGAGGTCACCACCCCCGAGCCGTCCCCGTTCGCGCGTTCGCTGCTCTTCGGATACGTCGCCCAGTTCCTGTACGAGGGCGACTCACCGCTCGCCGAGCGCCGCGCGGCCGCGCTGTCGCTGGACTCGCGGCTGCTGGCCGAGCTGCTGGGCCAGGCGGAGCTGCGCGAGCTCCTCGACGCCGAGGTGCTGACCGAGCTGGAGCGGGAGCTGCAGTGGCTCACCGAGGACCGGCGCGTCAAGGACGTCGAGGGAGTCGCCGACGCCCTGCGCGTCCTGGGCCCGCTCACCGACGCCGAACTGGCCGAGCGCGGCGCCGAATCGCAGTGGGCGCGGGAGCTGGCGTCGGCCCGGCGCGCCATCCGGGTCCGTATCGCGGGCACCGACCACTGGGCGGCGATCGAGGACGCCGGCCGACTGCGCGACGCGCTGGGCACCGCCCTGCCGGTCGGTGTCCCGGAGGCCTTCACCGAGCCGGTGAAGGACCCGCTCGGCGACCTCCTCGCGCGGCACGCCCGCACCCACGGCCCGTTCACCTCGGCGGCGGCCGCGGCGCGCTTCGGCCTGGGCGTCGCGGTCACCGACGGCGCGCTGCAGCGGCTCGCGGCGGCGGGACGGGTGGTCCAGGGCGAGTTCCACCCGGCCGGGATCGGCCAGGAGTGGTGCGACGCGGCAGTGCTGCGGCGCCTGCGCCGCCGCTCCCTGGCCGCGCTGCGGCACGAGCTGGAGCCGGTGCCGCCCGCCGCGCTCGCCCAGTTCCTGCCGCAGTGGCAGCACATCGGCAAGGGGCACGGGCTGCGCGGCATCGACGGACTCGTGCGGGCCATAGAGCAGTTGCAGGGCGCGTCCGTGCCCGCCTCCGCACTGGAGAAGCTGGTCCTGCCGTCCCGCGTCGTCGACTACAGCCCGGCGATGCTCGACGAACTGACCGCCGCGGGCGAGGTGGTGTGGGCCGGGGCGGGCTCGCTGCCCGGCAAGGACGGCTGGGTCTCGCTGTACATGGCCGACGCGGCGCCGCTGCTGCTCCCGCCGCCGCACCCGCTGGAGCTGACCGCCCTGCACCAGTCGGTCCTGGACGCCCTGTCCGGCGGCTACGGCCTGTTCTTCCGTCAGATCGCCGACCAGGTGCGTGCCACCACGCATCCCGAGGCCACCGATCCCCAACTGGCCGACGCGATCTGGGACCTGTCCTGGTCCGGTCGGCTCACCAACGACACGCTGGCGCCGATGCGTGCCGTGCTGGGTTCCGGCCGCACCGCGGGTGCCACGGCCCACCGCGCCAAGCGCACGGTCCCGCGCGGCCGTTACGGCTCCCTGACGGCAGCCGCCCGCCCGGCCTCCCGCACCGGCCCCCCGACCGTCGCCGGCCGCTGGTCGCTGCTCCCGCAGCGCGACGCCGACACCACCGTGCGGGCCCACGCCCTGGCGCGGGTACTCCTCGACCGGCACGGCGTGGTGACCCGGGGCGCGGTCGGCTCCGAGGGCGTCGAGGGCGGCTTCTCGGCGGTCTACCGCGTGCTGTCCGTCTTCGAGGAGAGCGGCCAGGCCCGCCGGGGCTACGTGGTGGAGGGTCTTGGCGCCGCCCAGTTCGCCATGGACGGCGCGGTGGACCGCCTGCGCGCCGTGGCCAACGCCCGCGAAGGACTGTCCGGCCCGTCCTTCGCATCCGGCCAGGAAGGCGACACCCCGGCGGCGGCCTTCGGCGCCACGCCCCCCTTCGCGGACGACACCTTCGCCTTCCCGGACGGCCCGGCCTCCCCCCGCCCGTTCCCGGACGGCCCGACCTCCACAGTCCCCTTCCCCGACCGCCCGACCCCCGCGCACCCCTTCCCGGACGGCCCGAGCACCCCGGACGCCTTCCCGGACGACCTGACCGCAGCCGCCGGATCGCCCCCCTTCCTGGACGACGCCGCCTTCCTGGATGCGCCGGCCTCCCCGCGCGACCGCACTCCCACCACCGGCCCGTACGGCCCGTTCGGTTCCAACGGCTCGAACGGCCCCGCCTGGCGAGGCCCGGCCCCCACGACCCACCCCGGCCGCAGCCGTCGCGCCCCCGCCTCCCGGGCCGTCGTCCTCGCCGCCGCCGACCCGGCCAACGCCTACGGCGCCGCCCTGCCCTGGCCCGAGCCCCCGACCGGCGCCGGCCACAAGCCGGGCCGCAAGGCGGGGTCGCTCGTCGTCCTGGTCGACGGCGAGCTGACGCTGTACATGGAGCGCGGCGGCAAGACCCTGCTGGCCTGGTCCGCCGACCCGGACAGCGGCGGCGGCAGGCTCACCGACGACCCCCGGCTGCCCGAGGCCGCCGAGGCCCTCGCCGCAGCGGCCCGCGCCGGCTCCCTCGGCACGGTCACGGTGGAGCGCGTCAACGGCACCTCCGCCCTGACGTCCCCCCTGGGCACCCTCCTGGAAGGAGCAGGCTTCATCGCGACACCGCGCGGACTCCGCCTCCGGGCCTGAGGGACACCCGGACACGCAGCAGGCCCGCCCGCCGAGCCCCAGCAGAGCCCGGCCCGGCCGCCGCCCCACACCCACCACGGCGCGCCCGCCCGTGCCACCCTTGACCCATGCCCGAAGGCGACACCGTCTGGCAGACCGCGAAGCGCCTGCACACCGCCCTCGCGGGCCACGTGCTGACCCGCTCCGACCTCAGGGTTCCCAAGTACGCCACGGCCGACCTCACCGGCCGCACCGTCCTGGACGTCACCCCGCGGGGCAAGCACCTGCTCACCCGCATCGAGGGCGGCCTGACCCTGCACTCCCACCTGCGGATGGACGGCTCCTGGAAGGTGTACACGGCAGGACAGCGCTGGCGCGGCGGCCCCGCCCACCAGATCCGCGCGATCCTGGGCACCGCCGACCACACGGCCGTGGGCTACCGCCTCCCGGTCCTGGAACTGCTGCGCACCACCGAGGAGGAGCGCGCCGTCGGCCATCTCGGCCCCGACCTGCTGGGCCCCGACTGGGACCCCGACCGCGCCCTGGCGAACCTCCTCGCGGACCCCGACCGCCCCCTCGGTGAAGCCCTGCTGGACCAGCGCAACCTCGCCGGCATCGGCAATGTCTACAAGTGCGAGCTGTGCTTCCTTCTCGGCGTGACGCCCTGGCTCCCCGTGGGCAGCCTGCCCGCCGACCGCGCGGCCGCGCTCCCCGCCCTGGCCAAGCGCCTGCTGGAGGTCAACCGCGACCGTCCGATCCGCGCCACCACGGGCCGCCGGGGCCAGGACCTTTACGTGTACGGCAGAGCCCCCCGGCCGTGTCTGCGCTGCGGCACACCCATCCGTGTCGCGGACCAGGGCGACGGCTCCCGCGAGCGCCCCACGTACTGGTGCCCCACCTGCCAGCCCGGCCCCGCCCCCGCCCGCACCCCGAGGGCGCCCCTCCACGGCAACTCCCCCGCAGCCGAACGAAGCCGACCCCGCCTCAACTGACGACCCGACAGAGACGTTCGTAGGGTCAGTCACGGGCGCGGCGCAGACCGGGACACGGCGGGTTTCGCCGAGACAACCTGAGGATCTCGGCCGGTGAGGATCTCCATCTGCCCCTGGACCGAGTGGGTGAGCCCGACGACGTGGCGTACGCCGGCCTCCATCCGGCCTCGCACGCCTACGCCTTCATGACGGGCCAGGCCCTCCGCCCCAACGGCGGCGCCGCCATGCCCCCGTGAGACCCGCCCCGCCCCAAGAACCCCCGCAGGAACCCCTCAAGCGCCTCCCGAAGAACCCCCCGTGGAACTCGTACGAGAGCCCGTACGAGCATCCCCGCCACCCGCACGCCAGGCCCGTATCCAGCGCCCCTCCGCCAGCGCCCCCACAGCCCGCCCCTTGGGCACGCAGTGGACCGGCAGCAGGCTGAGCCCCCACCCGCCGGCCGCGACCGCGCCCTCCAGCACGCCCGCGTCGGGCGCAACCGCGAGCCGCAGCACGGCCCACCACCACAGCGCCCCGAAGCCGAGGCCGGCCCCCCAACGCGCTGTCCGCCCCACCATGGCCCCACCGCCAGCCCGACGACGCCCCCGACGCCAGGCACCCCGGCGCCCACTCATGGACGCTAGGCACCTCCACCCCACGGAAAAAGGGCGCACCCCCGGCACACGGGTGCAGTGACCGGCGGCCGTCAGAGGAGACCGCCGGCCCGACCGTCAACCGTTCTCGGCCTGGAACATCCAGTGATGCTTCTCGAGGTCGGCGGTGATCCCGATGAAGATGTCCTGCGACACCGGATCGGCCTCGCCGGTCGCCGCGACCCGCTCCCGCATCCGCCCGATGACCGCCCCCAGGGCGTCCACGAGCACGCCCACCGCGTCCCCGTCCCTCACCCAGCCCCCGGGCACCGACCCGATGCCACTGCCGCTCGCGACCGTCGCGGCACGGCCGTCGGGTGAGACACCCAGCGCCGAGGCCCGTTCGGCGACCGTGTCGGAGTGGGTCCGCGCGGTGGCGACGACCTCGTCGAGCTGCAGGTGCACCGACCTGAACCGCGGTCCGACCACGTTCCAGTGGATCTGCTTGGCCACCAGGGAAAGGTCCACCAGGTCGACGAGGGCGCCCTGCAGCGCCTCGGACACGGTCTTCAGATCGGCGTCGGACAGCGGGCTCTTGACGACGTACATGCACAACTCCGTGGATCGCGACGGGACACGTGTCTCCACCATGACCGCCCGCCCCAACTCCGGCAAATGGAGCACAACGGACAACCAGTGGAGGTGAGGCCGCGCCAGATGCCCACGCGGACACGCGAAAGGCCCCGCCCGCGCTCCTCGGGTTCACCCGAAGAAGCCCGGCCGGGGCCTCACACGTACAGACCGCTCAGACCTTCACGCGGCGACGACGTCGACCGCCTCGGCGGGCGCCTTGATCGTCACCCGTTCCGGTGGCACACCGGTCACCGACACGGAACCCAGCATGGGTCGCACCGGTACAGGCTCACTGGGAGTGGCCGCTGCGGACTGGGCCAGCTCGGCGAGGGCGAGCTCGTCGCTCACTTCTCGCATGAGCTCGGACATCCGTACGTCCAGCGCGTCGCAGATGGCGGCGAGCAGTTCGGAGGAAGCCTCCTTCTGCCCCCGCTCCACCTCGGAGAGATAGCCGAGCGAGACTCGGGCGGACGAGGAGACTTCGCGCAGAGTACGGCCCTGGCGCTGGCGCTGCCGACGCAGCACGTCACCCAGCAGGCGACGGAGCAGAATCATCGGTGGCTCCCTCCTCGGACCGCGTAACCGCATCCTTCACGCCCCACCGTACCGCCTCGCGCTGCGGCCGTGCGGGGAGCGATGTCGTGTTCACTCAGGGCTGCAAACATCAAAACCCCCCGTTCTGTTCCGTATCCTGTGCCCGCTCATTCCCGGTCTGTTCGCCCGACAGCTCCCTCAGAAGCAGGTCGAGTACGCTCCGTACACTCTCCATACGGATTTCCGCGCGGTCGCCGTTCAACCGCAGTGCCTCCACTTTTCCGCCACCGGCGGAACCGGAACCAGCTCTACGCGGCCCGTCCACAGCCACGAAAACGGTGCCGACGGGCCTGCCGTCCTGGGGCTCCGGCCCGGCGACGCCGGTCGTCGCGATGCCCCAGTCGGCGCCCAGCGCCCTGCGCACACCGGCCGCCATCTGGGCGGCGACCTGCGGATCCACCGCCCCGCGCTCCTCCAGCAGGGTGGTGTCGACGCCGAGCAGTTCATGCTTGAGGGCGGTGGCGTAGGCGGTCACCGATCCCCGGAAGGCCTGGGAGGCCCCGGCGACCGCGGTCAGCTCCGCGGCCACCAGTCCGCCGGTCAGCGACTCGGCGACGGCGACCGTCTCGCCCTTCACCCTCAGTAGTCGCAGCACGTCGGCGGCCGTGGAACTCACGCTTCCGTCTCCTCCGACGCCAGCTCGCGTTCGGCCATTCCGCGCCTGCGCAGCACAATGGCCTGTCTTACATAGTCCAGCCCGGTCACCACGGTCAGCACGACCGCCGCGGCCATCACCCACCACCTCAGGGTGGCCAGCCACCCCGTCAGCGCCAGGATGTACATCCCGACCGCCACGCCCTGGGTGAGGGTCTTCAGCTTGCCGCCGCGGCTCGCCGGGATGACGCCGTACCGGATGACGAGAAAACGCAGCAGCGTGATCCCGAGTTCCCGCCCGAGGATCACGGCGGTCACCCACCACGGCAGATCACCGAGCGAGGACAGACAGATCAGCGCCGCCCCCATGATCGCCTTGTCGGCGATGGGGTCGGCGATCTTCCCGAAGTCGGTGACCAGGTTGTAGGTGCGCGCCAGATGCCCGTCGAACAGGTCGGTGATCATGGCGATGGCGAACGCCGCCCAGGCGAACGCGCGCCAGGCCGGGTCGTAGCCGCCGTCGGCGAGCATCAGCGCGACGAACGCCGGCACCAGCAGCAGCCGCAGCATCGTCAGCAGATTGGCGATGTTCCAGACGCTGGCCTGGTTCACGGCGGCGGCCGCCAGCTTCCCGCCGCGCGCGGGCCGGGCACCGCCCTCACCGGAGGTGTCGATCTCCGCGGAAGCGGCGCCACCGGAGGCGCCCGTGACACCGCCGGCTCCGGAGCCACCGGCCCCGTCGGCCGCCTCCGCCCGGGACGCCTGAGCCGCCCCCGCCGTACGAGGGCGCGCACCCCCCGCCGACGGCCCCGCCTTGGAGGAGCCACCCGCGGCGGATGCCGGGATTCCGGTCATCTGCCCGCCTCCTCACTACACGCGTGCGAGCCCGGCAGCGGCTCGGCCACCAGGTCGACACCTTCCGTGCCGACCACCTTCGCCTCGACCATACGACCCACGCTCAGGCCCTCGCCGCTCGTGAGCAGCACCTGGCCGTCCGTCTCGGGCGCCTGGTGGGCCGCACGGCCGTACACGCCCTCCTCGTCGTCGACCGACTCGACCAGGACGCGCACGGTTTCCCCGACGCGCTCCTCGGCGCGCTGCGAGACGAGCTCCTCGGCCAGCCGGGACACCCGGGCCAGCCGCTCGGCGACGACGTCCTCGTGCAGCTTGTTGTCGTACGTGGCGGCCTCGGTGCCCTCCTCGTCGGAGTAGCCGAAGACCCCGATGGCGTCCAGCCGCGCGCCGTTCAGGAAGCGCTCCAGCTCGGCGAGGTCCGCCTCGGTCTCGCCGGGGAAGCCGACGATGAAGTTGGACCGCACACCCGCTTCGGGCGCCTTGCTCCGGATGGTGTCGAGCAGCTCCAGGAACCGGTCGGTGTCCCCGAAGCGGCGCATGGCGCGCAGCACGTCGGGCGCGGAGTGCTGGAAGGACAGGTCGAAGTAGGGGGCGATCTTCGGCGTGTCCGTCAGGACGTCGATCAGGCCGGGGCGCATCTCGGCGGGCTGGAGGTAGCTCACCCGCACCCGCTCGATGCCGTCGACCTCGGCCAGCTCGGGCAGCAGGGACTCCAGCAGGCGGATGTCGCCCAGGTCCTTGCCGTAGGACGTGTTGTTCTCGGAGACCAGCATGATCTCCTTGACGCCCTGCTCGGCCAGCCAGCGGGTCTCGTTCAGCACATCGCTCGGCCGGCGCGAGATGAAGGAGCCGCGGAAGGACGGGATGGCGCAGAAGGTGCAGCGCCGGTCGCAGCCGGAGGCCAGCTTCACGGAGGCGACGGGCGCGCCGTCCAGCCGGCGGCGCAGCGGCGCGCGCGGACCGGAGGCCGGTGCGAGGCCCTCCGGGAGGTCCGTGGGGGCGTGGCCGGGCAGGGCGACCTCAGCGGCCGATTCCTGCCGTTCGGCCGGGCTGATCGGCAGCAGCTTGCGCCGGTCGCGCGGGGTGTGGGCGGCGTGGACGCCGCCGGACAGGATGGTCTGGAGGCGGTCGGAGATGTCGGCGTAGTCGTCGAAGCCGAGGACGCCGTCGGCCTCCGGGAGGGCTTCGGCGAGTTCCTTGCCGTACCGCTCGGCCATGCAGCCGACCGCGACCACGGCCTGGGTGCGGCCATGGTCCTTGAGGTCGTTGGCCTCCAGCAGGGCGTCGACGGAGTCCTTCTTGGCGGCGTCGACGAATCCGCAGGTGTTGACGACGGCGACGTCCGCGTCGGCGGCGTCCTCCACGAGCTGCCAGCCGTCCGCCTCCAAACGGCCCGCGAGCTCCTCCGAGTCCACCTCGTTACGGGCGCAGCCAAGTGTGACGAGTGCGACGGTACGGCGTTCAGGCATGGGCTCAAGACTACTTCGTCCCACGGACACCCCATGTCGAAGGGGCTGCCGATCTTGACCAGCGCGCCCGGAATCGTCCCGCAGGCCCGCCCGGCCGGTCCGCGGCGCTCGGGCCGGCCCCGTCAGGAACCGGCCCCCCGGGCCCCGCTCGACCCGCCCGCGGCGCTCGGGCCGGTCCCGGCGGAACAGCCCCCGAGGCTCCCGCTCAGCCGACCTGCGGGTCGCCCTTGGTGTAGGTCAGCCGCTCCACCGCGCCCGGCTGGAAGTCGTCGTCGATCTTCTTGCCGTTGACGTAGAGCTGGATCGCGCCGGCGTCGCCGAGCACGAGGTTGATCTTGGTGCTGTCCTGGAAGGTCTTGGACTGGCCCTGCTTGAGCAGGCCGTCGAACAGCAGCCGGCCGTTGTGGTCCTTGGCGGCGACCCAGCTGCGTCCGTCGGTGGCGCTGACCTGGACGGTGACCTTGTCCTGGGGCGCCGCGGCGATGGCGCTCTCGGTCGGGTCGGGCTTGGGGTCGGCCGGCTTCTTGCCGCCGGACGAGGGAGCGGCGGTCTTCGTCGGGGTCGGCGTGGCGCCGCCGGCGACGTCGTCGGCGGCGCCGTCGGAGCCGCCCTTGACGACGGTGAAGCCGACGAAGCCGATCACGGCGACGATCGCGGCGACCATGGCCGCGGTCCAGTTGGGTCCGCGCCGCTCGGGCCGGATGCGCTCGGCCTCGAACAGCGGCGCGGCGGGGGTCGGGGCGGGCCGGCCGCCGTGCTCGGCGTCGTACTGCGCGAGCAGCGGCGCCGGGTCGAGGTGGACGGCCCGGGCGAGGGTCTTGATGTGACCGCGGGCGTAGACGTCGCCACCGCAGGGCGCGAAGTCGTCCGCCTCGATCGCGTGCACGATCGCGATCCGGACGCGGGTGGCGGTACTGACGTCGTCGACGGTCATCCCGGCCGCGATGCGCGCCTCACGCAGTGCACGGCCGATGGAGGGGCGGGCTTCCTCGGAAACGTCTTCGAACGGACGCTCGTCTTCAGGGGAGTTGCCGATGGACACGGGGGCGCCTTTCGAGCGTGTAGCCGCCTGTGCTGGAGGTTCAGTCTAGGGGGGTGCAAAAGGGCTGGGGCAACCGGGCGGTGGGACTTTGTACGCCATCGGAATGGCCGGTCATGCCGATGGTCGGGTACCTCTTTGTCGCTTCGCTCAACTTGACGTACGCCGAAGGGAAACGGTTGCTCAATGATCCCTTACGGGTGAGTCACAAACGAACAACCACGCAGTCTCGGACCCGCAACGGTCTGCGCCGCGGGCCCGTTTCGCTACCCTTCAGACTCCCCCCGGATCAGCGCCAGCACGCCGTCCAGCTCGTCAGGCTTCACAAGAACGTCACGGGCCTTGGATCCCTCGCTCGGCCCCACGATGTTGCGCGACTCCATCAGGTCCATCAGCCGCCCCGCCTTGGCGAAGCCCACCCGCAGCTTGCGCTGGAGCATGGACGTCGACCCGAACTGCGTCGACACGACCAGCTCGGCCGCCTGGCACAGCAGGTCGAGGTCGTCGCCGATGTCCTCGTCGATCTCCTTCTTCTGCTTGGTGCCCACGGTGACGTCGTCGCGGAAGACCGGCGCCATCTGGTCCTTGCAGTGCTGCACGACCACCGCGACCTCGGCCTCGGTGACGAACGCGCCCTGCATACGGGTCGGCTTGTTCGCGCCCATCGGCAGGAACAGCCCGTCGCCCTTGCCGATCAGCTTCTCGGCGCCCGGCTGGTCGAGGATGACCCGGGAGTCCGCGAGGGACGAGGTGGCGAAGGCGAGCCGCGAGGGCACGTTCGCCTTGATCAGGCCGGTGACGACGTCGACCGACGGCCGCTGCGTGGCGAGCACCAGATGGATGCCGGCCGCCCGCGCGAGCTGCGTGATCCGCACGATCGCGTCCTCGACGTCCCGCGGCGCCACCATCATCAGGTCGGCCAGCTCGTCGACGATCACCAGCAGATACGGGTACGGCTGCAGCTCCCGCTCGCTGCCCTCGGGCGGCTTCACGGTGCCCTCGCGCACGGCTTTGTTGAAGTCGTCGATGTGCCGGTACCCGTACGCCGCCAGGTCGTCGTACCGGAGGTCCATCTCCCGTACGACCCACTGCAGCGCCTCGGCGGCCCGCTTGGGGTTGGTGATGATCGGCGTGATCAGGTGCGGGATGCCCTCGTAGGCGGTCAGCTCGACCCGCTTCGGGTCGACCAGGATCATCCGGACGTCCTCCGGGGTCGCCCGCATCATGATCGAGGTGATCAGACAGTTGATGCAGGACGACTTGCCGGACCCGGTGGCGCCCGCGACCAGCATGTGCGGCATCTTCGCCAGCGAGTGCATGACGTAGCCGCCCTCGACGTCCTTGCCGAAGGCGACCAGCATCGGGTCGTCGTCCTCGGCGGACTCCGCGAGCCGCAGCACGTCCCCGAGGTTGACCATCTCCCGGTCGGTGTTCGGGATCTCGATGCCGACCGCCGACTTCCCGGGGATCGGGCTGATGATCCGCACGTCCGGGCTGGCGACGGCGTAGGCGATGTTCTTGGTGAGCGCGGTGATCCGCTCGACCTTCACGGCCGGGCCGAGCTCCACCTCGTAGCGCGTGACCGTCGGGCCGCGGGTGAAGCCGGTGACGGCCGCGTCGACCTTGAACTCGGTGAAGACGTTGGTCAGCGACGCGACGACGGCGTCGTTGGCCGCGCTGCGCGCCTTGCCCGGGCCACCGCGGGTGAGGAGGTCCAGCGAGGGCAGCGCGTACGTGATGTCACCGGACAGCTGGAGCTGCTCGGCGCGCGCCGGCAGCTCGCGGGTCTCCTGCGGCGGCGTCTTGGTGAGGTCGGGGACGCCGCCGGTCTCCGTCCTCGCCTGCCGGGGCCGCTGGGCGGGGGCCGGGACGGGCGTCGGCGCGGTGTCCTCGCGGTCGGCCACGTGGACGCCCTGGGTGAGGTCGGCGACGACCGGCGAGGGCGGCATACCGTGCAGCACGGCCCCGTCCAGGTCGGCGGCGGCCGCCGCCGCGATGTCCACGGCGTCCGGCTGCCGGTTCGCCGAGGGCTGCGGCACCGCCGAGCGGCGGGGACGCCCGCGCCGCCGGGTGAGCGCCTCCTCCTCGGCCGTCTCCGGGTCGTACGCCTCGGGGGCGGGCCCGCGCCTGCGGGGGCGCCCGGGCAGCGCCTGGCGCCACTGCTCGTCGTAGCGCGCGTCGTCGTCGCCGTACTCGCCGTACTCGCCGTACCCGTCGTACACGCCGTCCTCGGCCGGCCCCGGGTCCTGCAGCACGCCGAGCTTCACCCCGAGCAGCCGCAGCCGCTGCGGGATGGCGTTCACCGGCGTGGCGGTGACGACCAGCAGGCCGAAGACCGTCAGCAGCACCAGCAGCGGTACGGCCAGCACCTCGGTCATGGTGAATGTCAGCGGGGTCGCCGCACCCCAGCCGATCAGGCCGCCGGCGTCCCTTATCGCCTGCATGCCGTCCTCGCGCGCGGGCGAGCCGCAGGCGATGTGCACCTGCCCGAGCACGCCGATCACCAGGGCGGACAGCCCGATCACGATCCGGCCGTTGGCCTCGGGCTTCTCCGGATGCCGGATGAACCGTACGGCGATGACCGCGAGCAGGATCGGCACCAGCAGGTCCAGCCGCCCGAAGGCACCGGTCACGATGATCTCGACCAGGTCGCCGACGGGCCCGCGCAGATTCGACCAGGTGCCCGCGGCGACGATCAGCGCGAGCCCGAGCAGCAGCAGGGCGACGCCGTCCTTGCGGTGGGCCGGGTCGAGGTTCTTGGCGCCCTGCCCTATGCCGCGGAACACGGCGCCCACCGCGTGCGCGAGGCCGAGCCACAGGGCGCGCACCAGCCGGTAGACGCCTCCGGTCGGGCTCGGGGCCGGCCTGGGCGCCGGCTTCTTCGCCACCGCCTTCTTGGCGGCCCTGGCGGGTGCCTTCTTCGCAGGAGCTTTCTTCGCCGCGGCCTTCTTCGCCGGAGCCTTCGCGGGAGCGGCCGCCTTCCTGGCGGGCTGCTTCTTGGCTGCGGAGGGACGTGAGGCCATGGGTGTGAGGTTACCTGTGGAGGCGACGGCGGACACGTGTGGCCGCTGCTTCACCCGTTCGTGTCGCTCCCGCGCGCACACGGAACTGACGCGGGGCCAAGAGACCCGTCCCGGGCGTCAGTTCTGCGACGGCGGCGACGACGGGCCGCCCGTGCCCGGCTCCAGCGCGTCCAGTGCCCGGCGCAGTCCGGTCAGTTTGCGCTCCAGATGCGCGGCCGTGGCAACCGCGGCGGCGTCCGCGGAGTCGCCCTCCAGCTGCTTGGACAGCGCCTCGGCCTGCTCCTCGACGGCCGCGAGCCGCGCCGACAGCTCGGCGAGCAGCCCCGCGGACTCCTTGCCGGGGACGGCCGCACCGCCCTTGTTGCCGCCCTCCAACTGCAGCCGCAGCAGCGCCGCCTGCTCGCGCAGCTGGCAGTTCTTCATGTACAGCTCGACGAACACCGACACCTTCGCCCGCAGCACCCACGGGTCGAACGGCTTGGAGATGTAGTCGACCGCGCCCGCCGCGTACCCGCGGAAGGTGTGGTGCGGCCCGTGGTTGATCGCGGTGAGGAAGATGATCGGGATGTCCCGGGTGCGCTCGCGGCGCTTGATGTGCGCGGCCGTCTCGAAGCCGTCCATACCCGGCATCTGGACATCCAGCAGGATGACCGCGAAGTCGTCCGTGAGCAGCGCTTTGAGCGCTTCCTCCCCGGACGATGCCCGAACCAGTGTCTGATCGAGCGCCGAGAGGATCGCCTCCAGCGCCAGCAGATTCTCCGGCCGGTCATCGACCAGGAGGATCTTGGCCTTCTGCACCATGGCCCGCCCTCCTCGCCCCGGCGTGGGGCCTCCCCTGTCCTCAGGACTCGGGGTGACACCCGCGGATGCCGCCCCAGGGGACGACTCCCTTTCGCCGCCCGTCCTCGTGCCGGTCATCGTAGCCGCACCCCGCCCGTCGCCACACCCTGTCACCGCGATGTCACTGTGCACATAGCGGAAACGCAGCGCGGGACCAGAAGGTTCCCCCGATGCCGTACTTCTACACGGCGCCGGCGACGGCACGTCGGCAACTCCGCGTGCACATACAGAGTTCCCACCAGGTCTCCCGGCCGGCGTTTCACTCCCCCCGCATCCACTGCTCCATCACCGACAGCAGATGATCGGGGTCGACCGGCTTGGTCACGTAGTCGGAGGCGCCCGACTCGATCGCCTTCTCCCGGTCGCCCTTCATCGCCTTCGCCGTCAGCGCCACGATCGGCAGCCCCGCGAACTGCGGCATCCTGCGGATCGCCGTCGTCGTGGCGTACCCGTCCATCTCCGGCATCATGATGTCCATCAGCACGACCGCCACGTCGTCGTGCTGCTCCAGCACCTCGATGCCCTCGCGGCCGTTCTCGGCGTACAGCACCGAGAGCCCGTGCTGCTCCAGGACGCTGGTGAGCGCGAAGACGTTGCGGATGTCGTCGTCGACGATCAGCACCTTCTCGCCGGAGAACCGGACCCCGCCGCGCGGCTGCGGCGCCGGCTCCTGCTCCCCCGCCGACCACCGGTCGGCCAGGTCGTCACTGTGCGCATGCGCGGAGGCCCGGCGGCGGCGCCGGAACAGCGCGGCGGCGCCGTTCTGCGTCTCGTGGTACGACTTCACCTCCGCCGGCGTCTCGATCGCCGCCTCGGGCAGCAGCTCCTGCTCGCCCGCGTGCGACTGCCCGGGCGGCAGGGCCGCCTGCGGGTAGCCGTGCGGAGGCAGCTCGCCCGGGTGCAGCGGCAGGTACAGCGTGAAGGTCGAGCCACGGCCCGGTTCGCTCTGCGCGTGGATCTCGCCGCCGAGCAGCTGGGCGATCTCCCGCGAGATCGACAGCCCGAGGCCCGTACCGCCGTACTTGCGGCTGGTGGTGCCGTCGGCCTGCTTGAACGCCTCGAAGATCACCCGCATCTTGCTCGCCGCGATCCCGATGCCGGTGTCCGTGACCGAGAACGCGATCAGCTTGGCGTCCGCGTCGGTCAGCGACCCCGCCTCCAGCAGCTGCTCCCTGATCGCCACCGGCACATCGGTGCCCGCCGGCCGGATCACCAGCTCCACCGACCCCGAGTCGGTGAACTTCACCGCGTTGGACAGCAGGTTGCGCAGCACCTGCAGCAGCCGCTGCTCGTCCGTGTGCAGCGTGGCCGGCAGCTCCGGCGAGACCCGCACCGACAGGTCCAGGCCCTTCTCCGCGGTCAGCGGCCGGAAGGTGGCCTCCACGTAGTCGACGAGCTGCACCAGCGCGATACGCGTCGGGGAGACGTCCATCTTGCCCGCCTCGACCTTCGACAGGTCGAGGATGTCGTTGATCAGCTGCAGCAGGTCCGAGCCCGCCCCGTGGATCGTCTCGGCGAACTCCACCTGCTTCGGGGTGAGGTTGCCCTCGGCGTTGTCCGCGAGCAGCTTGGCCAGGATCAGCAGCGAGTTCAGCGGGGTGCGCAGCTCGTGCGACATGTTGGCCAGGAACTCGCTCTTGTAGCGCATGGAGACGGCCAGTTGCTCGGCACGCTCCTCCAGGACCTGCCGTGCTTCCTCGATCTCGGTGTTCTTCACCTCGATGTCGCGGTTCTGCCGCGCCAGCAGCTCGGCCTTCTCCTCCAGTTCGGCGTTGGACGCCTGCAGGGCCTTCTGCCGGTTCTCCAACTCCGCCGAACGCTCCCGCAGTTGCTCGGTCAGCTCCTGCGACTGCTTCAGCAGCACCTCGGTCTTGGTGTTGACGGAGATGGTGTTGACGCTGGTCGCGATCATCTCCGCGATCTGGTTCAGGAAGTCCTTCTGGATCTGCGTGAACGGCGTGAACGACGCCAGCTCGATCACCCCGAGCACCTTGCCCTCGAACAGCACCGGCAGCACGATCACCTGCGCGGGCGGGGCCTCCCCGAGCCCGGAGGAGATCTTCAGATAGCCGCTGGGCGCGTTCTCCACCAGGATCGTGCGCTTCTCCAGCGCGGCGGTGCCGACCAGCGCCTCCCCCGGCCGGAACGACGTCGGCATGGAGCCCATCGAGTAGCCGTACGACCCCAGCATCCGCAGCTCGTACTGGTCCTCGTTCTCCGTCGCCAGGTCCGGCTCGTCCACCAGCGGCATCGCCAGGAAGAACGCCCCGTGCTGCGCGGACACCACCGGAGTGAGCTCGCTCATGATCAGCGAGGCGACGTCGTCGAGGTCGCGGCGGCCCTGCATCAGCGCGGAGATACGGGCCAGGTTGCCCTTCAGCCAGTCCTGCTCCTTGTTGGCGATCGTGGTGTCGCGCAGGTTGGCGATCATCTTGTTGATGTAGTCCTGCAGCTCCTGGATCTCGCCGGACGCGTCCACGTCGATCTTCAGGTTCAGGTCGCCCCGGGTCACCGCGGTCGCCACACGCGCGATGGCGCGCACCTGCCGGGTGAGGTTCCCGGCCATCTCGTTCACGGACTCCGTCAGGTCCCGCCAGGTGCCGTCCACGTCACGCACGCGTGCCTGGCCGCCGAGCTGGCCCTCGGTGCCCACCTCGCGGGCCACACGCGTGACCTCCTCGGCGAACGACGACAGCTGGTCGACCATCGTGTTGATCGTCGTCTTCAGCTCGAGGATCTCGCCCCGGGCGTCGATGTCGATCTTCTTGGTCAGGTCGCCCTTCGCGATGGCCGTCGTCACCATCGCGATGTTGCGGACCTGGCCGGTCAGGTTGGACGCCATCTGGTTCACCGACTCGGTGAGGTCCTTCCAGGTGCCCGCCACGCCCGGCACATGCGCCTGGCCGCCCAGGATGCCGTCCGTGCCCACCTCACGGGCCACCTTGGTGACCTGCTCGGCGAACGAACTCAGCGTCTTCACCATGGTGTTGAAGGTGTCCGCGAGCTGCGCGACCTCGCCGCGCGCCTCGATCGTCACCGTCCGGGTCAGATCGCCGTTGGCGACCGCCACCGCGACCTGGGAGATGTTGCGCACCTGCATGGTCAGGTTCTTGGCCATCAGGTTGACGTTGTCGCTGAGGTCCTTCCAGATGCCCGTGACACCCGGCACATGAGCCTGGCCGCCCAGGATGCCCTCGGTGCCCACCTCACGGGCCACCCGGGTCACCTGCTCGGCGAAGCTGGACAGCTGGTCGACCATCGTGTTGACGGTGGTGACCAGTTCGAGGATCTCGCCCTTGGCGTCGACGGTGATCTTCTTGGACAGGTCGCCCTTGGCGACCGCGGTGGTCACGTCGGCGATGGACCGCACCTGCACGGTGAGGTTGTTCGCCATGAAGTTCACCGACTGGGTCAGGTCCTTCCAGGTGCCCGAGACCCCCTGCACCTCGGCCTGACCGCCCAGCTGGCCCTCGGTGCCCACCTCGCGCGCCACCCTGGTGACCTCCTCCGCGAAGGAGGACAGCTGGTCGACCATGGTGTTCAGGGTGTTCTTCAGCTCCAGGATCTCGCCGCGCGCGTCGACCGTGATCTTCTGCGAGAGGTCACCGCGGGCCACCGCCGTGGCGACCTGCGCGATCTGGCGCACCTGGGCCGTCAGGTTCCCGGCCATGCCGTTCACCGAGTCGGTCAGATCACGCCACACACCGGCCACTCCGGGCACCTGAGCCTGACCGCCGAGCCGGCCCTCGGTGCCCACCTCGCGCGCCACCCGGGTCACCTGGTCGGCGAACGCCGAGAGCTGGTCGACCATCGTGTTGATGGTGTTCTTCAGCTCCAGGATCTCGCCGCGCGCGTCGACCGTGATCTTCTGCGACAGGTCACCGCGCGCGACCGCGGTCGTCACCTGGGCGATCTGCCGCACCTGCGAGGTCAGGTTGCCGGTGATGGAGTTGACCGAGTCGGTCAGCTCCTTCCACCGGCCGGACACCCCGTCCACCCGGGCCTGCCCGCCGAGCCGGCCCTCCGTGCCGACCTCGCGCGCCATCCGCGTGACCTGGTCGGCGAACGACGACAGCTGGTCCACCATCGTGTTCACGGTGTTCTTCAGCTGGAGCATCTCACCGGAGACGTCCACGGTGACCTTCTGCGACAGATCGCCGTTCGCCACCGCCGTCGTCACCTGGGCGATGTTCCTCACCTGTCCGGTGAGGTTGCGGAACGCCGTGTTGACGCTGTCGGTGAGGTCCTTCCACGTCCCCGCGGCCCCCGGCACCTGCGCCTGACCGCCCAGCTCACCCTCGACACCGATCTCCCGGGCGACCCGGGTCACCTCGGAACCGAACGCCGACAGCTGGTCCACCATGCCGTTGACGGTGTTCTTCAGCTCCAGCATCTCGCCGGCCACGTCCACGGTGACCTTCTGTGACAGATCGCCGTTCGCCACCGCCGTCGTCACGGCCGCGATGTCCCTCACCTGAATGGTCAGATTCCGGAACACCGTGTTGACGCTGTCGGTGAGGTCCTTCCAGGTCCCCGCCGCGCCCGGCACGTTCGCCTGGCCGCCCAGCCGCCCCTCGGATCCCACCTCGTTGGCCACACGCGTGACCTCGTCCGCGAAGATCCGCAGCGTCTCGGTCATCTGGTTGATCGTCTCCGCCAGCTGCGCGACCTCGCCGCGCGCCGGGACGGTCACCTTCCGCGACAGATCGCCGTTGGCGACAGCCGTGGTGACCTCGGCGATCCCGCGCACCTGGGCCGTCAGGTTGCCGGCCATGGTGTTCACGGAGTCGGTGAGCTCCTTCCACACCCCGTCCACACCCGGCACCTGCGCCTGACCGCCCAGAATGCCGTCGGTGCCCACCTCACGGGCGACCCGCGTCACCTCCGAGGAGAACGCCGAGAGCCGGTCGACCATCGTGTTGACGGTCTCCTTCAGCTCCAGCATCTCGCCGGCCACGTGCACCGTCACCTTGCGCGACAGATCGCCCTTGGCGACCGCCGTCGTCACCAGCGCGATGTCCCGCACCTGCGCGGTCAGCCGGTCCGCCATCGTGTTGACCGACTCCGTCAGGTCCTTCCACGAACCCGACATCCCGCGCACCTGCGCCTGCCCGCCCAGCTTGCCCTCGGTGCCCACCTCGCTGGCCACGCGCGTGACCTCGTCGGTGAACGTCGACAGCTGGTCGACCAGGTTGTTCACGGTCCGCCCGACCTTCAGGAACTCCCCGCGCAGCGGGTGCCCCGTCCCGTCCGGCGCCTGCGTCCGCAGCTCCATCCGCGGCGAGAGATCGCCCTCGGCCACCGCCGACAGCACCCGTCCCACCTCGGAGACCGGATAGACAAGATCGTCGACCAGCGCGTTGGAGGCGTCGATCGCGGCCGCCCAGGACCCGTCGCAGGCCCCCGTCTCCAGCCGCTCGGTGAGCTTTCCCTCACGGCCCACCATCCGCCGCACCCGCGACAGCTCACCGGTCAGATGCATGTTGCGGTCGGCGACCTCGTTGAAGACGGCCGCGATCTCCGACATCACGCCGTCCCCGCCGGACACCGTGAGCCGCTTGCGGAAGTTGCCGTCCCGCATCGCCACCAGAGCAGCCAGCAGCCGGTTCAGGGCAGCCGTGTCCACCGCGGTGGTCCCACCGCGCGCCTTGCGCGGATCGCGCGTTTTCGTGCCCCGCGTCGCTGCGCCAGACTCCACTGTGTCCCTCCCGCAGGGGTCGACCGTCACTGCTGTGCTCGGGTGCTGCGCGACGTACCGATGGCCGTACGTCACCGATCGTCACGGGCCCGCGAACGTGCCCGTCAAGGACCACTGCCCGCCCGGCCGTCAAGCCACTCGGCCGGTCCCGACTTCGCCCTCGAGCCTGTCCAGTGTTTCACCCCGGCCGAACCAGGCCATAACAGTTCGGCAGCTTCGCACATGGTCCGCACACCCTCCGGACGGAAAACACCGGCGACCGGCATCCGCATCGACCGGGAAGGTAAGTAACCTTGCATGCGGCTGTCCAGCCACGCCGGTCCGTCCGGTCTGGGCGGTGGCACCGGATACGAGCGGGCATCGGAGGGGCGGCCGCACAATGACCACCGGACTGATCCCGGGAGCCCAGCCCCCGGAACCCCGGCCGGACAGCGGTCTGCCCTCACAGGCACGCCGTGAGCCCGGCGACCGGGCAGCCCAGCACACCGACAACCGGCCGAGGAGTTCCGTGATCACCGCGCGCGCGGCTGCCAGCTTCGAGCCCGTCGGGCGATCGGTCGCCTCCGCCCGCTCCTTCGTCCGCGACACCCTGCAGGGCTGGGGCTTCGCCGACATCGTCGACGACGCCGTGGTCCTCACCAGCGAACTGGTGACCAACGCCGTCGTCCACGCGGGCACCTCGGCCGACGTCCTGTGCCTGCGCACCGAGGACGGCGTACGCATCGAGGTCGCCGACCGCTACCCCGAACGTGAGATTCCCCTCCAGGGCGCCGCCGTGAACATGGGCAGCCCCGACCGCGAGGGCGGCCGCGGCCTCCAGCTCTGCGCGGCCCTCGCCGGCCGCTGGGGCGTGGAGTACACGCCTACGCACAAGCAGGTCTGGTTCCAGCTGGAACTGCCCGAACGCCCGGTCGGCACCCGCGCCGCCGGCCCGTCCCTCCCGGCCGAGCTGCTGCCGCTCGCCGACGGCCGCGTCCGGGTCGCCGTCGTCCAGATCGACCGCACCGGCGCCATCTCCGCGTGGAACGAGGACGCCGAGGAACTGTTCGGCTACCCGGCCGACCAGGTTACCGGCAAGCCCCTCACCGACCTCGCCGCCTGGCCGCACACCCCGGGCACCGGCACCGGCGTCGCCGAGGCCCTCCAGCTCTCCCGCTGGGAGGGCAGCTACGGCATCCGCGACGCGGCCGGCCGGGTCGTCCCCGTCTACGCCTCCCACCTGCGCGTCCGCGACACGGACGGCGAGCCCTCCACCGTCTGCCTCCTGGTACGCGACCACGAGCGCGCGGTGCTGCAGACCCCGTCGCGCGTCACCACCTCCGACAGCGGCACCTCCGGCGAGGGCCAGAGCAACGACCCCTTCGAGGTCTTCATCGGCTCCCCCGCCCCCGACGACCTCGACGGTCTGCTACAGCGCACGGTGGAACGCGCCCGCGACATGCTCGACGCCGACTCCGCGTTCCTCCTCCTGGCCACCGACGACGAGACGGAGCTGGAGGTCCGCGCCTCCACCGGCCTGCCCTCCGCCCGCCAGCGCTTCGCCCGCGTCCCGGTCGAGGCCGGCCCAGGCCGCTACGGCTCCGCCCGGATGCCCGCCGTCCACGACGACCTCACCGCGGTCCCGGGAGCCGTGCCCCTCCTGGACGGCACCGGCATGCGCTCGGTCGTCACCGTGCCGCTCAAGGTCGAGGGCCGTCTGACCGGCTCGCTCGGCGTCGCCGCCGAGGCAGCGGGCCGCTACAGCAACGAAGAGGCGCTTCGCCTGCAGTTCGCGGCCGACCGCATCGCCCTCGCCGTCGAGTCGGCCCGCCTCGGCGAGCTCGAACGTCTGCGCCGCGGCTCGCTCAGCTTCCTCGTCGAGGCCTCCGACCTCCTCGCCGGCACCCTCGACCGCGACCAGACCCTGGCTCTCATGGCCCAGATGACGGTCCCCACCCTCGCCACCTGGTGCGCCGTGTACACGATCGCCGACCAGGCCTCCGAGCCGTATCTGTCGTACGTGCTGCACGAGGACGAGGAACTCATCGACGGCATCAAGTCGCTGCTCTCCAAGATCCCCCCGCCGGACCCGGTCCCCGCCCCCGGCGCCCGCGTCTGGACGGCCCCCGCCGAGGTCGCCCACCAGGCCGCCCTGCGCACCTCCATGCGCAGCCTCGGCCTCGGTGAACCGGCCACCGTCAGCTCCGGTATCGGCACCACCCTCGCGACGGCCGGCGCGGTCGGCGGCGAGACCGTCGTCCTGCCCCTGGTCGCCCGCAACCGCGTCATCGGCATGCTGACCCTGGGCAAGCCCACCGACGAGCACTTCCGCCAGGAGATCCTGGAGCTGGCGGAGGACCTCTCCCGCCGTGCCGCCCTCGCCCTGGACAACGCCCGCCTCTACTCCGAGCGCACCGCGATCAGCCAGTCCCTCCAGCGCAGCCTCCTCCCCCCGGAGCTGCCCTCGATCGACGGCGTCGAGGTCGAGGTCATCTACCGAGCGGCCGGCGAGGGCAACGAGGTCGGCGGCGACTTCTACGACGTCTTCCCCATCAGCGACGGCGCCTACGGCTTCGCCATCGGAGACGTCTGCGGTACGGGACCCAACGCGGCGGCCGTCACCGGCCTCGCCCGGCACGCCCTGCGCCTCCTCGCCCGCGAGGGCCTCAGCGGACCCGCGGTCCTGGAGCGCCTGAACTCCGCCATCCTCGACGAGGGAGCCCGCAGCCGCTTCCTGACCCTCCTGTACGGCGAGCTGCGCCCGCAGCCCGACGGCAGCGCGGAGCTGAAGGTCGTCTGCGCCGGCCACCCGCTCCCGCTCCGGCTGCGCCAGGACGGCACGGTCGAGGCCGCGGCAGAACCCCAGCCGCTGCTGGGCGTCCTGGAGGACCTAGAGCTCTACGAGGAGACGGTCACGCTCGACCCGGGCGATGTCCTGCTCTGTGTCACGGACGGCGTCACCGAGCGCCGCGAGGGCACCCGCATGCTGGGCGACGACGGCCTCGCCGACGTGCTGACGACCTGCACGGGCCTCACGGCCGGCGCGGTCGCCGCCCGCATCATGCGCGCCGTGGAACGCTTCGCCTCCGACGCCCCGTCCGACGACATGGCCATTCTCGCCATGCGCGTCCCGGGTCTGCACCACGCCTGAGCCAACTTCCCCGGACCGCGGGGACAGTTGGCTCAGGACATGCGAAAGGCCCCCGCCCGAATGGGCGGAGGCCTTTTCTTCTGAGCCCCCAAACGGAATCGAACCGTTGACCTTCTCCTTACCATGGAGACGCTCTGCCGACTGAGCTATAGGGGCCGGTCGCTTTTCTCGGGGTTTCCCCCGCAGCAACTGAATAGATCATACCCCGAACGATCGAGGATTCCCAAACTCGTTCACAGGGCGGGCTGCAGCAGTCCCCCGAGCGCATTGCAGGCGGCCACGATCCGCTGCATGTCCCGCTTGGTCAACGACGCGTCCACCGGCAGCGCCAGTGTCTCGTCGGCGGCCCTCTCGGTCTCCGGCAGGGCCACACACCGCCGGAAGTCGGGCAGCCGGTGCACGGGCGTCTTCACCGGCACCCGGCAGTCAACTCCCTTGGCCCGCAGGGCCCGTGCGAACGCGTCCCGGTCGGGCCGCCCGTTCCCCGGCACCCGCACGACGTACTGCTGATAGGTGTGGCCCATGCTCGTCTCGGGCGTGGTCACGCCCTTCAACCGCTCGTCGAGATACGCGGCCCGCTGCCTGCGCTGCGCGATCTCGTCGTACGGCTCCTCGGACTCGCCCTCCTGCAGCACCAGCAGCCCGTGCCGTTGCCCCAGCTCGTGCAGCCGCACCAGATCGGCAGGCCGGCCGAAGCGGTGCACCACTACGACCGCCGCAGTCCGCGGGCCTGTCGCGGCCTCGACTGCCGCCGGATCGAGGCAGTAGGTCACCGGATCTATGTCGGCGAACACCGGCAGCCCGCCGGCCATCGTCACGGCCTCGGCGACCTCGACGTTCCCGAAGGCCGGCACGATCACCTCGTCACCGAGTCGGACACCGGCGGCCCTGAGCATCGCAGCAGTACTCATGGTGGGATGCTCAGCGCGCAACGTGAACGTCAAGTGACGCACAACAAAAAAGGGTTGGGCCCGAAACCGAAGTTCCGGGCCCAACCCTTTCAATGATTGTTCGGCGGCGTCCTACTCTCCCACAGGGTCCCCCCTGCAGTACCATCGGCGCTGTAAGGCTTAGCTTCCGGGTTCGGAATGTAACC
>NZ_JBITYN010000011.1:0-378039 GCF_044545925.1 Streptomyces sp. NPDC053367
GCCTACCTGCGGCCCTACACCTCGAACACCGAGCGGACAGCGGCCCTGGCAGACTTCCTCCACACCTACAACCACCACCGCTGCCACACCGCACTGGCCGGACACCCGCCCATCAGCCGCGTCAACAACGCTGCGGGTCAATACACCTAGCGGTACACCGCCCCAGGCTCGGCCCTGCCGGGGGCCAGGAGCTGCGGGACGGTCACGAAGACATAGCCGCGCTCCTTGAGCGCCTCGATGATGCCGGGCACGGCCGGCACGGTCCCGTCGTAGATGTCGTGCAGCAGGATGATGCCGTCGCGGGACGCCTGGTCGAGGACACGCTGCTCGATGAGCGCCGAGTCGTTCGTCCTGTAGTCCTTGGCGGTCACGGACCACAGCACCTCCGAGAGGCCCAGCTCCCGGCAGATCTCGTGCACGGTGTCGTCGGTGCGGCCCTGCGGCGGACGCATCAGGGTGGGGGTGCGCCCGGTCAGGCGCCGTATCTCCTCGTTGGGGCGCCGCAGTTCCTCGCGTATCTCGTCGGGCCGCAGCTCGGTGAGGATCTTGTGGTCCCAGGTGTGGCTGGCGACCTCGTGCCCCTCGGCGGCCATCCGCCGCACCAGCTCGGGATAGGTGTCGATGTGCCCCTCGCCCAGCAGGAAGAAGGTCGCCGGGACCCGCTCCCTCTTGAGGATGTCCAGCAGCCGCGGGGAGTTCTCGCTGGGCCCGGCGTCGAAGGTCAGCGCGATGCACTTGGCCCTGCGGCAGTCCACGGCCCCGAAGCGCGCGGGGGCGCCCGCGGCGGCCTCGGTGCGCACGGTGCTCGGCGCGGTCGTCTCCAGGCGGGTGCACCCCGTCAGCGCGAGTGCCGCGCAGGCGGCCACCGCGCCGATCGCGGCGGCACGGAACCCGGCCCCCGTTGTCGTCGTCTTCCGGGTCGGAAGCTTCTTGGTCAGAGAAGGCATGAGGGGACTATACACGGCAGGTATATTCGCAGTGTATAGTGGTCTGACCTGCGGTTTCTCACCATGACATGGACAACTGGCGCACCGCCGTCGCCGGTCGGGCGCCGCGTCGGCATGACCGCCGAGTCGGCCGCGCACCAGTACCGCCGCCCGGGCGTGGTCCACCGGCCGGTCCGGGACGCCGAACCGGTCGCCGTGCGGCTCGCCCGGTGGCGCGACGACCCGCACCCAGCGACCCGCGCGGCCGTCGAACTCCTCACCAAGCTGTACCGGAGCTGATCACCCGCGGATTTCCGTCGTCTCCGTCCCCGGCCCGGGGGGTGACCAAGGGCCCGGATCCGGGTCCCGCCCCTTGGCCCACGGGCTGTGGGAGCGGTCCCACGGGCGACCTCACAAAGTAGCCGGACCGTCCTTGTCGTCACCTCCGGGGCGTGTCCTAATCGGCATTCCGGCGCCGAGGACCCCGAGAGGAACGGCAAGCGATGACCACTGAGCGGACGAGGCCACTGGCCGGCAAGAACGCGATCGTGACCGGCGGGTCCCGGGGGATCGGCCGGGCCATCGTGCGGCGACTGGCCGCCGAAGGGGCGGCGGTGGTGTTCAGCTACGGCCGCGACGAGGAGTCCGCGCGGCAGACCGTCGCCGAGGTCACGGCCGAGGGAGGGACGGTGTGGGCCGAGCGGATCGAACTGACCGACCTCGACCAGGTCGAGGCGCTCTTCCTCGCCGCCGACAAGCACTTCGACGGACGGCTCGACATCCTTGTCAACAACGCGGGCACCTTCCGGCGGACGCCGATCGGCGAGACCGTCGAGGAGGACTTCGACCGGCAGATGGCCGTCAACGCCAAAGCGCCGTTCTTCGCCATCCAGCACGCCGCGGGACGCATGACCGACGGCGGACGCATCGTCAACGTCTCCACGGTCACCACTCGCTGGCCCCGGCTGCAGGAAGCCGTGTACGCCGCGAGCAAGGCCGCCCTCGAACAGTTCGCCTGGATCGCCACCCGTGAGCTCGGCGGCCGCGGCATCACCGTCAACGTCGTCTCGCCCGGCCCCACCGACAGCGGCGAGAAGGGCATGCTGCGCTCGGCCACCACGGACGAGGTCCGCGCGGAGGTCGCCAGGCAGACCCCGCTGGGCGCCCTCGGCAGCACCGCCGACATCGCGGGCATGGTCGCCTTCCTGGTCGGACCCGACGGCGGCTGGGTCACGGGGCAGAACATCCGCGTGGACGGCGGCCTCGTCTGGTGACCCGGCGCTCACGCGGCACCTCGCCGGGTTTACCCGCGCCGGGCGGGCGCTACAGCCAGTCGCGCCGCTTGAAGATCACGTACAGGCTGACGCAGACCACCGCCATCAGCAGGACCGCGAAGGGGTAGCCGGCGGCCCAGTGCAGCTCCGGCATGTGGTCGAAGTTCATCCCGTAGATCGTGCCGACCAGGGGGGGGCGAAGAGGATCGCGGCCCAGGCGGAGATCTTCTTGAGCTCCTCGTTCTGCTCGAAGCCCGCCTCCGCCAACGCCCGCATCTCCGCGTTCTGCTGCTGCGTCACCAGCGTCGCGTTGACCGTCAGGATCTCCGTCAGCGCCTGGCGGAAGCCGTCGACGCGCTCGCTGGTGTGCGTGACGTGGTCGGCGACGTCACGGAGGTAGCGCTGGAGTTCGTCGTCCGTGCCGTACTTGGAGAAGCCGGCCATCAGACCGTGCAGCATGCCGACCAGGGGGCGGGTGGCGCGCTGGAACTCGACCATCTCGCGGGAGAGTTCGTAGATACGGCGGGAGACCTCCGGGTCGCCGCGGAACACCTCCGTCTCGATCTCGTCGACGTCGTTCTGGACGCCCGCGACGACCGGCGCGTAACCGTCGACGACCGCGTCCAGGATGGCGTACAGCACCGCCTCCGGGCCCAGCCTCAGCAGATCCGGCGTCGCCTCCATACGGCGGCGCACCGCCGACAGGTCCGGGGCCGCCCCGTGCCGGACCGTGATCACGAAGTCGGCGCCCACGAAGACGTGCAGCTCGGCGAAGTCGATCTCCTCCGGTGCGTCCAGATAGCGGGTGGCGCGCAGGACGACGAACAGGGTGTCGCCGTAGCGCTCCAGCTTGGGCCGCTGATGCGCCTCCAGCGCGTCCTCCACCGCCAGCGGATGCAGATCGAACTCGGCGGCGATCGACAGCAGTTCGGCCTCCGTCGGACGGGCCAGACCGATCCACGCCATGCCCTCCGGCTGCTCCCTGAGCTCACGGAAGGCCTCCGCCAGCGTGCCGGGGGAGGAGACCCGCACCCCGTCCCGGTACAGCGCCGCCTCGGCCACACTGCCGATCTCGACCGGTTCCGCGGCGGGGGCCACCGGCGCCTGCGGCCGCGCTGCGGGCGCCCTCTGCGAAGGCGGCGTGCGGCGCCAGACCCTCCTCCCCGGGCCCTTGGCGGCGGGACGGACGCGTCGCTCTGCCATCGCGGTGCCTCTCGGGTCGTACGCACGGGTTGATCAGCGGGCAGGATATCCCCGGCCGGCAACGGCGGCCGTAGAGGACAGAAGTCGTCCGCAAGTCCCGCTAGCGTGCCCGTATGACCAGGACGAGCTCCGCCCACGCCCCCGTGCTCGGGCCCCGCGCCCTCAACCGCGCCACCCTCGAACGGCAGTTGCTGCTGCGCCGTGCGCCGCTGTCCGCGAAGGCCGCGGTGGAGCACCTCGTCGGCCTCCAGGCGCAGGAGGTCAGGCCGCCGTACGTCGCGCTCGCCGCGCGGCTCGACGGCTTCGCGCCCGGGGAGCTGTCCGGACTGCTGGAGCGCCGGGAGGCCGTGCGGATCGTGACCATGCGCTCCACCATCCATCTGCACACGGCCGACGACAGCCTCACCCTGCGGCCGCTGGTGCAGTCCGCGCGGGACCGGGAGATCGGCTACTTCCGCAAGGGGCTCGTCGGCGTCGACCTGGAACGGCTCGCCGCGATCGCCCGGGAGTCCGTCGAGGAGACACCGCGCACCATGAAGCAGCTGCGCGAGGTCCTCGGCGAGGAGTGGCCGGACGCCGACCCGCAGTCGCTCGCCGTCGCCGCCCGCTGCGGCCTCCCGCTCGTACAGGTCACCCCGCGCGGGCTGTGGGGCCGAAGCGGCCAGGTCGCCCTCACCACCGTCGAGCACTGGCTTGGCCGCCCCGCCGAACCCGCCGCGTCCCCCGACGCCACCGTCCTGCGCTATCTTGCCGCCTTCGGCCCGGCCTCGGTGAAGGACTTCCAGACCTGGGCGGGGCTGACCCGGACGCGCCCCGTCTTCGAACGGCTCCGCCCGGGGCTGCTGACCTTCCGCGACGAGAACGGCGTCGAGCTGTTCGACCTGCCCGACGCCCCGCGCCCCGACCCGGACACCCCGGCACCGCCGCGCTTCCTGCCCGAGTTCGACAACCTGCTGCTCTCCCACGCCGACCGCACCCGCGTCGTCCCGCCCGCGAACAAGGGCCGCACCTGGCAGGCGAACACCTTCTACTGCCCGCTCCTCGTCGACGGCTTCCTCGCCGGGGTGTGGCGGATCATCGACGACGCCCTCGTCGTCGAGCCCTTCACCCCCCTCACCGGAGCCCGGCGGGACGAGGTCGAACGGGAGGGGCGGCGGATGCTCGACACACTGTACGAAGGGACGTCGTACGACCTGAGGTTCGGGACCGTCGTGCGGTGAGCGGACATGGATAGGGGGCGTTGCGGGCCGCTCGTGGAGGCCCGCAACGCCCCCTGGTCACTCACCTGAGGGATACTCAGGAGTCTTCTGGGTCACGAGGCGACCTGTGTGCTCACCAGGTCGGAGAAGGCCGTCAGCCGGGTGTAGACACCCGGGTGGCCGGCCCTCGCACAGCCCTCGCCCCAGGAAGTGATCCCTGCCAGGACGCCCCTGATGAGCAGGGGACCGCCGCTGTCGCCCTGGCAGGTGTCCACGCCGCCGGAGGAGTATCCGGCGCAGACCATCTCGCTCGCGACGTAGTCGGAGCCGTAGGCGCTGCCGCAGCCGCTGTCGGACACGACCGGGACGGTCGCGGTCCGCAGCCGGCTGGACGAGCCGCCGCTCTCCGAGGTCGTGCCCCAGCCGAGCACCCGGGCGGTGGTGCCGGCCGTGTACACGCCCGTCTGCGAGGAGGTCACGTACTTGGCGGTGGTGTAGGGCATCGACGTCGACAGCGTGAGGACGGCCACGTCCTCGCCGTCGGTGGCGTCGGTGTGGTTCGGGTGGACCCAGATCCTGCTGACCCGGGCGACCGTGCCGTTGGTGCCGTTGAGGTAGGTGCGTCCGCCGACCACGCGGACCGAGCCGGCGGTCTCGCCCGCCATGCAGTGCGCGGCGGTGACGACCTTGGTGGGGGAGACCAGCGTGCCGCCGCAGAACTGGTTCTGGTGGGCGTCGGTGATCTGCATCATGAACGGGTACGCGGACGTGGTGGTCGTGGTGCCGCCCACGATCGGGTTGGGGGCGGCGGAGGCGGAGGGGGCGCAGGTGAGGGCGGTGGCGGCGGCAGCGGCGCCGGCCGCGAGGACTACGGCGGATCGTCTTGCACGGGTGAACCCGAACATGAGTCTCCTCGGAGGTTGCCGGTGGGGGGTCGCGCGGGGTGGGGGGTTGCACGAAGGCCTCGGGACCGGCCTCCGTGTGCCCGGCGAGCGGCACGCCCTTACGCTAGACCTGGCCCCGCACCCTCCCAATGAGGGAACCCCCTAAGCGAGTTGGGGCAGGGAAAACCCTCGGTCGCGCGAGGTCGTCCCGGCTCGGGCGAGGCCGTACCAGGGCCGGGCCGTGCGACGGCGTCGAGCCGGGTGAGCCCAGGGGCTCACTTGGCGTGGCGGCCCGCGGCCAGCCGGACGATGTCGACCCGCGAGCGGATCCCGAGCTTGCGGTAGACGCGGGTCAGGGTCGCCTCGACCGTCTTGACGCTGATGAACAGCCGGCCGGCTATCTCCCGGTTGGTCGCGCCCTCCATGACCAGCGCCGCGACCTGACGCTCCATCGAGGCCAGCCCGGCCAGCGCGTCCACCTCGGCGGGCGCGGGCGCGGGTGCGGAGACCTCCACCGGGCTCGCCTGCGCGGCCGCCTCCACCTGCTTCAGCCAGGGCAGCGCACGGCATCTGCGGAACAGCCGCTCCGCCTCGTCGTACGACGTCGGGCCGGGCCGTCCGGTGCGCAGCCGGGCCAGCGCGAAGGCCGCCCGCGCCTCCTCCAGACCGAACCCGAGCTTGGCGAGCCGGTCCTGCACGGAGGTCAGCTGGGCGACGGCCGCCTCGCGTTCCCCGCGTGCGGCCCGCACCAGCGCCTCCGCCCGGTCCAGCACGGCGAGCACGCTCTCCCGGCCGAGCCGCAGCGCCTGCTCGCGGGTGACGTCGATCACCTCCTGGGCCTCGGCGGTCTCGCCGACGAGCACCAGCGCCTCGGCCAGGTTGCCCTGCCAGCGGCCGCGGGCCGGGTCGGTCACGCCGAGGCTCTCCTCCAGCTGCCGCACCCGGCGCAGCGAAGCGACCGCCCCGGGCGCGTCCTGGGTGACGAACTGGGCGTGTCCGAGCGCCCCGAGCGCCAGGGACAGGTACATCGGGTCGCCGTCCTCCTCGGCGTGCCCCACGGCCTCCCGGGCCAGCCCCAGGGCCAGCTCCGCGTCCCCGCCGGAGGCCTCCGCCAGCGAGGTGAACATCGCCGACGCGCCCTCACCCAGGCCGCAGTCCCGGGCCAGCCGGAGGCTCTCGCGGGCCAGGTCGAGCGCCCGGCCGCAGTTGCCCGAGCGCAGCTCCGTCTCCGCGAGCGAGCGCACGAAGTGCACCTCGCTCTCGACGTTGCCGCGCCTGCGTGCCTCGCGCAGCAGCGCGGTCACGGTGGCGCGGGCCTCGGCCAGCTGGTCGCTCATGATCAGCCAGCGGAAGCGGGCCGCACCGGCCCCGTTGTGATGACACGCCACCTGCGGGTCCTGAGGCTCGCGCAGGGCCCGCTTGATCGTCTGCGGGGCGTTCGGGTGGCCCATCAGGGTCTCGGTCTGCGCCTGGAAGGACAGCGCGAGCAGCTCGGTGCGCCGGTCGCCGGCCCGGGCGGCCAGCTCGGCGGCGTGCTCGGCCTCCTGGCGGGCCTCGGCGAAGTCGCCCACGACGACCAGGCCCCGCCAGGCCAGCTGGTAGTGCACCTGGGCGAGCAGCCGCGGGTCGTCGCCCGCGTCCGCGAGGGCCTGCGGGAACACGGCGTCGACGTCACCGAGCGCCTGGCCCGCCGCCTCGATCACCACCATCCAGGCCCGCACCCGGTCGCTGGAGGCGGTGGCCCGGGTCAGCACGTCCCGGGCGATGTCCCGGGCGAGGTCGACCTCGCCCGCCGTCAGCGCGTCCTCGGCGGCCTGGAGCCTGCGGGTGTCGGGGCTCGGGACCATGCCGGCCGGGGTGTGCCGGGCCGCGAGCAGCCCGAGGGAGGCCGCCACGGACGGCGCCCCGCGGTCCCGGGCCAGCGCGGCGGCCTCGCCGAGCCGGGCCGCGACCTCGGGGTCGGTGCCGGTCGTGGCCAGCGCCAGATGCCGGGCCCGCTCGATCGGGTCGAAGGCCGCCGTGGACAGCGCCGCGTGCGCCGCCCGCCGCGACTGCGCGGGCGCCTCCGCGTACAGAGCGGCCGAGATCAGCGGATGCGCGAACCGTACGGCGGGACCCTCCGGCTCCGTCGCCAGCAGCCCCAGCGCGGCCGCCTGCGCGGTCTCCGCCTCGGCGTTCTCCCGGCCGGCCGCGTGCAGCAGGGCCAGGGTGGGCCGGGCGCCCGCACTGGCCACCAGCAGGGTGGCGCGGGCCTCCTCCGACAGCATCTCCAGACGGCTCAGCACGAGCGCGCGCAGCGAGGTCGGCACCGGCAGCGGCTCGCCCGGCCGCGGCGGGGTGGCGCTCTCGGCGAGGGCGCGGCCCAGCTCCAGGGCGAACAGCGGGTTGCCGCCGCTGGTGCGGTGGATGTCCCGGACCGTGGAGCGGGGCAGCTCGTAGCCGCCCTGGTCGAGCAGCGCCGCCACCTGGGCGCGGGTGAGCGGGCCGAGCCGCAGCGCGAGCGTCTCCGGCGGGGTGGCCCGCAGCTGACGGTCGTACTCCTGTCCGTCCGTGCGTACGGCGCACAGGATCTGTACCGGGAAGTCGCCCAGGCGGCGCGCGGCGAAGCCGAGCAGCTCGGCGCTGGCGGAATCCAGCCACTGCAGGTCGTCGGCGACGACCAGGACGGGGCCCTCGGCTGCGAGCGCCCGCAGCACCGACAGCACGGCCAGGCGCAGCGCGAGGCCGTCGCGCTGGAGGCTGGACTCGCCGCGGCCGGTCAGCGCCGACTCCAGGGCGGTGCGCTGGGCGGCGGGCAGCTGGTCCGACACCTCGTGCAGCACCAGGCCGAGCAGGTCGGCCAGGGCCAGGAAGGGCAGGTGCGATTCCGACTCGGTGGCCGAGCAGCGCAGCACGGTCCGTGCGGTGCGGCCGTATTCCGCGGCCAATGCCCGCAGCACGGTCGACTTCCCGATTCCGGCGGGCCCGTGCAGCAGCACGCTGCCGCCCCGCCCGAGCTGCTCGCGCGCCGCGGCGAACAGCTCCTCCCTGCCGATGACCAGGTCGGGGCGGCATCGGGCAGGCTCCTGGAAGTCCCGTCGCACGGTCACCGCTCCCTCCGCGTGTCGTGGCCGTGCCAAATTCTAGGCAACGACTCATTGAATATCGGAGTGACGAGGTGGTGAGGGAAATAACAACTTGGGATCATACGGAAATTCGGGGCGCCGGCATATGAATGCGCGGCTGCCGTGGGGGCGGGTCCGTCGGCGGTTCGCCGGGGCACTCGGGCCGCGCCGGCCGCCTCGCGGACCGGGGCGCCGGCCGCACCTGTGACAACTGTCATGACGGCTCCGCCGCCGGCACCGACGGCTGGGCCGCCGCCTGGCGCAGCGCTCCTGCCCGGCGTGCCACCGTCTGGGGCAGCACCCCCGCCAGGCGCTCGGTCACCAACGGCATCGCCGCTCCCGTCCGGCGCCGCGCCGAGCACGGCAGCACCGCCGTCCGGCGGGCCGCCGTCCAGGGCAGGACCTCCACCCGGCGTCCCGCCGCCGGCTACGGCACCGCTCCCGTCCGGCGCCGCGCCGGCTACGGCAGCGCTCCCGTCCGGCGCTCGGCCAAGCATGGCCGCGCTGCGGTCCGGTGCTCCGCCAAGCGCGGCCGCTCTCCGGTCCGGTGCTCCGCCGTGCCAAGCGGCACTCCCGTCCGGCGCTTCCCCGAGCCCAGCCGCGCTGCGCTCCGGCGGCCCGCCGAGCGCGGCAGCACTCCCGTCCGGCGGCCCGCCGACTACAGCAGCGCTCCCGTCCGGCGGCCCGCCGAGCGCGGCAGCGCTCCCGACCGGCGGCCCGCCACGCACGGCCGCACTCCGGCCCGGCGCTTCGCCGAGCCCAGCCGCGCTGCGCTCCGGCGCCCTGCCGACTACGGCCGCACTGCCCTCCGGCGGCCCGCCCGCTACGGCAGCGCTCCTGTGCGGCGGGCTGTCGCCACTGCCTCGCCGCGGGTGCGGGCGCCCAGCTTGCGCATGGCCGAGCGGAGATAGCTCTTGACGGTCTCGGGGCGCAGGCCGAGCCGGTCGGCCGCGGTGGCGTTGGTGGCGCCCGCGGCCACCCAGGCGAGCACGTCCACCTCGCGCGGGGCGAGGTCCACGGTGACCGGGCCGTCCGGGTCCTCCGGGGTCAGCAGGCCGCACGCCCGGAGCAGCTCCTCCCGCAGCGCCGGGTCGGCGATCCGCGGGGCCAGCGCACGCAGCGCCGCGTGGGCCTCCCGCAGCCGCTCCCGGGCCGCCGTGGCATCGGTACGGGTGCCGGTGGCCGGGGCGGGCGCCGCGGCGAGCAGGTTCCGCGCCTCCTCCGCCGCCACCAGCGACTGCTCCACGTCCCGCGCCGCCTGCACCGCCGCGTGCAGGGTCCGGTCGCCCAGCGGCTGGGCCGTACGCAGCGCGCCGTACAGCACCCCGCGCACCCGGCGCCGTACGACGACCGGTACGGCCAGGACCGAGCGCAGCCCCTCCGTGGCGACCGGCACGTCGTACTCGTGGCTGATCTGCCGCGAAGAGGAGTAGTCCGTCACCGCGCACGGCCGCGACAGCGCGACCGCCTTGCCGCCCAGGCCGTTGCCGGAGGTCACCGCCAGCGAACGCAGCGCCGGCGTCGCCGTCCCGCTCAGCTCGCTGATCCGCACCCGCGGCCGGCCCGGCTCCACCAGCCCGCCGAACGCCACGGGCAGCCCCGTGGCCCGCCGCAGCCTCAGCAGCGCGGCCCGCAGGTCCGCACCCGCCGCTCCGTCCGTCCGCGTGTCCGCCGCCACCCGCTCGCCCTTCCCTGCCGTGCCCCGCGCACCTGCTCGCCCGTCTCGCCACACGCCCCGCCGCCCGCCTCTGCCGACCCGCGCGCTCGCCTCGCCCGCCCGGGTGCCCTGCCTCGTCGTCCCTCGCGGCCCGGCCGGCCGTCCGCTGCCCCTTCCCGCCGCCCTCCCCGCCGTGTCCCGGCAGGGTCCCGCCGCCGTCCCGCGTCCCGATCGCCGGACAGGCCACCCGCAACCTCGCGGCGCACACCCCCGTTCGGGGGTAGTGAGACCCGCATCACGGATTACACGATGACCGGGAGCCGCCCGGCAATGGTCCGGCACAGAGGAGGACAGATGACGACGGCCACCGAGGACTTCCGCGGAGCACGCGACTTCCTGCTGGAGCACCGCGAGGACTACGCACGCGCATACGAGGGCTTCACGTGGCCGCGCCCCGAACACTTCAACTGGGCCCTCGACTGGTTCGACCGGATCGCCGACGGCAACGACCGCACCGCCCTGCACATCGTCGAGGAGGACGGCACCGAGACCCTGCTGTCCTTCGCGGAGCTCTCCGACCGCTCCGACCGCGTCGCGAACTGGCTGCGCGGCCTCGGCGTACGGGCCGGCGACCGCATCCTCGTCATGCTCGGCAACCAGGCCGAGCTGTGGGAGACCGCCCTCGCCGCGATGAAGCTGCGCGCCGTCGTCATCCCCGCCACCCCGCTGCTCGGCCCCGCCGACCTGCGCGACCGGGTCGAGCGCGGACACGTCCGGCACGTGATCGCGCGCGACGGCGACACGGAGAAGTTCGCCGAGGTCCCCGGCGGCTACACGCGGATCGCGGTCGGCGGCACCGGAGGGGAGTGGCACGCCTACGAGGAGGCCTACGCCGCCCCCGCCGGCTTCACCCCCGACGGCCCCACCCGCGCCGACGACACCCTGATGCTGTACTTCACCTCGGGGACGACCGCCCGGCCCAAGCTGGTCGAGCACACCCACACCTCGTACCCGGTCGGCCACCTCGCCACCATGTACTGGATCGGCCTCCGGCCAGGCGACGTGCACCTCAACATCTCCTCGCCCGGCTGGGCCAAGCACGCCTGGTCCAACCTCTTCGCGCCGTGGAACGCCGAGGCGACCGTCTTCCTCTTCGACTACACCCGCTTCGACGCGGCCCGCCTGATGACCGAGATGGACCGGGTGGGCGTCACCACCTTCTGCGCGCCCCCGACCGTGTGGCGCATGCTCATCCAGGCCGACCTCGGCCGGCTCGCCACCCCGCCCCGCGAGGCCGTCGCCGCGGGCGAGCCCCTCAACCCCGAGGTCATCGAGCAGGTCCGGCGCGCCTGGGGCGTCACCGTCCGGGACGGCTTCGGCCAGACCGAGACCGCCGTCCAGGTCTCCAACAGCCCCGGCCAGCCCCTCAAGACCGGCTCCATGGGCCGCCCCAGCCCCGGCTTCCGCGTCGAACTGCTCGACCCCGTCACCGGCGCGCCCGGCGCCGCCGAGGGCGAGATCGCGCTCGACCTGTCCGTCCGCCCGGTCGGCCTGATGACCGGCTACCACGGCGACCCGGAGCGCACCGCCGAGGCCATGGCCGACGGCTACTACCGCACCGGCGACGTCGCCTCCCGCGACGAGGACGGCTATCTGACCTACGTCGGCCGCAGCGACGACGTCTTCAAGGCATCCGACTACAAGATCTCCCCCTTCGAGCTGGAGAGCGCCCTCCTGGAGCACCCGGCCGTCGCCGAGGCCGCCGTCGTGCCCGCGCCGGACGAGCTGCGCCTGGCGGTGCCGAAGGCGTACGTCGTCCTCGCCGAGGGCTGGGAGCCGGGCGCCGACACCGCGAAGGTGCTGTTCGAGCACTCCCGCGAGGTCCTCGCCCCCTACAAGCGCATCCGGCGCCTGGAGTTCGCGCCGCTGCCCAAGACCGTCTCCGGCAAGATCCGCCGCATCGAGCTGCGCGAGGCCACCGCGGCCGGATCGGACGCCGAGTACCGCGAGGAGGACTTCCGGTGAGCCCGTCGTACCCCGGCCGCCCCCAGGAGACGCCCGTGCTCTCGTACGCACACGGCGTCGGCGACACCCCGTTGCTCGGCGACACCATCGGCGCCGACCTCGACCGCACGGCCGCCGCCTGGCCCGACCGGGAGGCGCTCGTCGACGTGCCCTCCGGCCGGCGCTGGACCTACGCCGAGTTCGTGGCGGACGTCGACCGGCTGGCGTACGCGCTCCTCGCGAGCGGTGTCACCAAGGGCGACCGGGTGGGGATCTGGGCGGTCAACTGCCCCGAGTGGGTCCTCGTCCAGTACGCCACCGCCCGCATCGGCGCGATCATGGTCAACATCAATCCGGCCTACCGCACCCACGAGGTCGAGTACGTCCTGAAGCAGGCCGGGATCTCACTGCTCTTCGCGTCCCTCAGTCACAGGACGAGCGACTACCGCGCGATGGTGGAGCAGGTCCGGGGCAACTGCCCGCAGTTGCGGGAGGCCGTGTTCATCGGCGACCCGAGCTGGGACGCCCTCGCCGCCCGCGGCACCCCGGTGCCGTTCCCCGAGCTGTCCTGCGACGACCCGATCAACATCCAGTACACGTCCGGCACGACCGGCTTCCCCAAGGGCGCCACCCTCTCCCACCACAACATCCTCAACAACGGCTATTTCGTCGGCGAGTTGCTCTCCTACAGCGAGCAGGACCGGGTGTGCGTACCCGTCCCCTTCTACCACTGCTTCGGCATGGTGATGGGGAATCTGGCCGCCACCTCCCACGGCGCCTGCATCGTCGTCCCCGCCCCGTCCTTCGACCCGAGGGCCACGCTGGAGGCCGTCCAGCAGGAGCGGTGCACCTCCCTGTACGGCGTCCCGACCATGTTCATCGCGGAGTTGAACCTCCCCGACTTCGCCTCCTACGACCTGTCCTCCCTGCGCACCGGGATCATGGCCGGCTCGCCCTGCCCGGTGGAGGTGATGAAGCGGGTGGTCGCCGAGATGAACATGGCCGAGGTGTCCATCTGCTACGGCATGACCGAGACGTCGCCCGTCTCCACCCAGACCCGGCGCGACGACGACCTGGAACACCGCACGGGCACGGTCGGCCGGGTCCTGCCGCACATCGAGGTGAAGATCGTCGACCCGGCCACCGGGGTCACCCGACCGCGCGGCACGGAGGGCGAGTTGTGCACCCGCGGCTACAGCGTGATGCTCGGCTACTGGGACCAGCCCGACAAGACCGCCGAGGCCGTGGACGCCGGCCGCTGGATGCACACCGGTGACCTCGCGGTGATGCGCGAGGACGGCTACGTCGAGATCGTCGGCCGCATCAAGGACATGATCATCCGGGGCGGCGAGAACATCTACCCGCGCGAGATCGAGGAGTTCCTCTACGCCCATCCGAAGATCGCCGACGTCCAGGTGGTGGGCGTACCCGACGAGCGCTACGGCGAGGAGGTGCTGGCCTGCGTCATCCCGCGGGACCCGGCCGACCCGCCGGCCCTGGAGGAGCTGCGGGCGTTCTGCGACGGCCGGCTCGCGCACTACAAGATCCCCAGCCGCCTGCAGATCCTCGACACCTTCCCGATGACGGTGTCCGGAAAGGTGAGGAAGGTGGAGCTGCGGGAGCGCTACGGCGTCCGATAACCGCCGGAGCGTTCGATCACGCGCGGCGAGGCCCGTAAGATCGAACGCCCCTGGGGGGTGGAACATGGTCAGACGTCGGCCCGGTACGACACCCACGCTGGAGCAAGTGGCCGCCCTCGCCGGTGTCGGGCGAGGCACGGTCTCCCGCGTCATCAACAACAAGGCGGGCGTCAAGGACTCGACGCGCCGCGCCGTCGAGCGGGCCATCGCCGAGCTCGGCTATGTGCCCAACCTGGCGGCGCGTTCGCTGGCCGGGCGGCGCGCCGACGCCGTGGCGCTGGTCATCACGGAGCGGGACTGGCGGCAGTTCGGCGAGCCGTTCTTCTCGGAGACCGTGCGGTCCGTCGGCGACGCCCTGACCGACACCTCCGTACAGCTCCTGCTCACCCTGGTCCGCACGGACGCCGAACGGCAGCGGTTCGTCGAGTACGCGCGCGGCGGCCGGGTCGACGGCGTCCTGCTGATGTCCGTCCGCGCAGAGGACCGGCTCCCCGACCACCTCGCCGACGCCGGCATCCCCACCGTGCTGCTGGGCCGCCGCTCCGGCGAGGAGCAGATCACCTACGTCGACGCCGACAACGTGGGCGGCGCCCGCGAGGCCGTCACCCACCTGCTGCGCCAGGGCCGCCGTGCGATCGGGGCCATCGCCGGCCCCCTCGACATGTTCGTCGCCCAGTGCCGGCTGCGCGGCTACCGGCAGGCCCTAGCCGACGCCGGGATGCCCGAGGACGACTCCTGGGTCGTCGAGGGCGACTTCACCGAGGCCAGCGGCCGCCGTGCGATGACCGAACTCCTCGAACGCCACCCGCGGGTGGACGCCGTCTTCGCCGCCTCCGACACCATGGCCGCCGGCGCCCTCGCCGTCCTGCACGCCTCCGGCCGCCGGGTCCCCGACGACGTGGCCGTCATCGGCTTCGACGACTTCCAGCTCTCCGAGCACACCGAGCCCCGCCTGACCACCGTCCGCCAGCCCCTGGAGGACATCGGCCGCACGATGGTCCGCCTCCTGCTGGAGGAGATGGAACAGCCCCAGGTCGCCTGGCGGCACGTCATCCTCCGCACCCGGCTGGTGCTGCGCGACTCGGCGTGAGCCCGCGCGCGGATGTCACAGGGCGGCGCGCCGTGACGTCCTGAGGGATGTGGCCGGCGACCGGCCGTTCCCGAGGAGGCAGCCATGTCAGCAGTCCGTACCGAGTCCCACAAGGCGGCGTTCCTGCGCTTCCACGACGCCGTCACCGGCGGCGGTGCCCCGGACGTGATCGCCGGCGCCGTCGACGAACTCGCCGCCCCGGACCTGGTGTTCCACGCGCCCGTCCCGACCGGCCTGACCGGTACGCAGGCCCTCAAGCAGGTCTGGACGGTTCTCCTGCGGGCCTTCCCCGACATCCGGGTGACGATCGAGGACGTCGTCGCCGAGGGGGACAAGGTGGTCTTCCGCAACACCGTCACCGGCACGCACCTGGGCGAGTACCGCGGGCTCGCGCCGACCGGCCGGAAGGTCGAGTACGCCGAGATCTTCATCGTCCGCTTCACCCCCGACAGCCGCATCGCCGAGATCCGGGGCGTCGTCGACGTCCTCTCCCAACTCCGCCAACTGGGCCTCCTCAGCGATCCGTTCACGTCGACGGCACGAGCCTGACCGGCGGCCCCCGCCCCGGGCCACCGGCCGTCCTCCGGGTGGCGGGGTGGCCTGTCCGGGTTCGGGTGGTCGGGTCACCGGCCGTCATCCGGGCGGTCGGGTCACCGGCCGCGATTCGTACGGCCAGGCCGCCTGCCCGGGTTCGGGCGGTCGGGTCACCGGCCGTTCGTCAGGTGGCCGGGGCACCTGCCCGGGTTCGGGACGGCCAGGTCACCTGTCCAGGTTCGAACGGCCGCGTCACCTGTCCTGGTCCAGGCGGCCGGGGCCCGCCCCGGGCTACCAGCCGTGGTCCGACGGCCAGGCCGCCGGTCAGCCCCGTGAGCCCGGTTCGTCCGCCCCGAGAGGCAGCCCGGCCTCGGCACCCGGGAAGGTGAGGGCACGGAGGCCGGCGTCCAGCGCCCGGATCAGCTCGCCGACCCGCCCGCCCCCCGCGGGCGCCGCCGGAAAACGCCTGAGTACGTCGACGACGACCGGGGTCGCCCGGGGCACCACCCGCCGAAGGTGTGCGGCACCCGCATCCCGGTCGTCGCCTGCGGCGAGCTCGGCCGCCCGGGCCGCGTAGGCGCCGGCTCCGAGGATGTGCTTGACCTGGGTGGCCTTGGCCAGCGGGTGCAGATAGGCGGCACCGGCCGCGGACATCGCCGCCCACGCCGCCTCGCGCGCGGCGTCCGTGCCCGTACTCCGGGCCGCCTTGAGAGCCGCCGCCGCCGTGTCCCGCAGGGACTTCCCGCGCTCGCCGCCCCGGGCGAACTCCCAGGCGGCGTCCACGGCGTCCCGGGGCCGGCGGTCGTCAGGCCGGTCGGCCTCGAAGACGCCGAGCACCTCCTCCGCGCACGCCGCGGCGAACGCGGTGACCTCCCGAAGGTCCGTCTTCGTCAGAACGATCTCGCCCGCTTCATCCGTCATGGCCCCATCCTCGGCCACCGCCCCGGGCGCGGAGGAGACCGGGTCGGCCCGAGGCGAGACGGATCGGCCGAGGAGAAGGATCACCTCCTCCGCGCTCGACGGGCCCGGCATCCGAAGGGGGCATGGGTTTTCAGCCGTCTGGGACGTCTTGACACCGTGCGCCGCCGCTGGCTTCATGGCCAGCATATGGGAGCGCTCCCACGGCCTGGAGGCAGAAGCGCTCTCCGAGCACGGCACGAACGATCCATCCTCCCCGCACACCCGTACGGAAGGGAACGATCCGTTGCGCCCGCATCTCGTCAACCTCCGCAGACGGTCCAGGTCCTGGCCCGCCGCCCTCGCCGCGACCGTCACCGCGGGGCTGCTGCTCCCGCTCGCGTCCGCCGGGCCCTCCACCGCGGCGCCCGCCTTCGCCTACGGCGACGCCCTGCAGAAATCGCTGTTCTTCTACGAGGCCCAGCAGTCCGGGAAGCTGCCGGACTGGAACCGGGCCGGCTGGCGCGGCGACTCCGCGCTGAACGACGGCAAGGACGCCGGAGTCGACCTCACCGGCGGCTGGTACGACGCCGGTGACCACGTCAAGTTCGGCCTGCCGATGGCGTTCTCGGCGACCGTGCTGGCCTGGGGCGGCCTGGAGGAACGGGCCGCCTACACCGACGCCGGCCAGTGGACGCACCTGAAGAACAACCTCAGGTTCGTCAACGACTACTTCGTCAAGGCGCACCCGGCACCGAACGTGCTCTACGGGCAGGTCGGCAACGGCGGCAAGGACCACGCCTGGTGGGGCCCGGCCGAGGTGATGCCGATGGAGCGGCCCGCCTACAAGATCGACGCGTCCTGCCCCGGCTCGGACCTCGCGGGCCAGACCGCGGCGGCCATGGCGGCCTCCTCCATGGTGTTCGCCGACAGCGACGCCGCGTACGCCGACAAGCTCCTCACCCACGCCAAGCAGCTGTACAGCTTCGCCGACACCTACCGCGGCAAGTACAGCGACTGCATCAGCGACGCCCAGGGCTACTACAACTCCTGGAGCGGCTACCGCGACGAGCTGGTGTGGGGCGCGATCTGGCTGTACAAGGCCACCGGCGACCCCGCCTACCTCGCCAAGGCCGAGACCTACTACGACAACCTCTCCACCGAGCCGCAGACCTCCACCCGCTCCTACCGCTGGACCCTCTCCTGGGACGACAGCTCCTACGGCGCGTACGTCCTGCTCGCCCAGCTCACCGGGAAGCAGAAGTACATCGACGACACCAACCGCTGGCTGGACTGGTGGACGGTCGGCGTGAACGGCAGCCGCGTCCGCTACTCGCCCGGCGGACAGGCCGTCCTCGACAGCTGGGGCTCCCTGCGCTACGCCGCCAACACCGCCTTCGCCGCGCTCGTCTACGCGGACTGGCTGACCGGCGACCCCACCCGCAAGGCCCGCTACCACGACTTCGCGGTCCGGCAGATCGACTACGCCCTCGGCGACAACCCCCGGAAGTCCAGCTATGTCATCGGCTTCGGCAGCAACCCGCCGACCAAGCCGCACCACCGCACCGCGCACGGCTCCTGGACCGACCAGATCACCAGCCCCGCCGACAGCCGGCACATCCTCTACGGCGCCCTCGTCGGCGGCCCGAGCGCGGCCGACGACGCCTACACCGACGACCGCCAGAACTACGTCAACAACGAGGTCGCCACCGACTACAACGCGGCCTTCACCGGCGCCCTCGCCCGGCTGTACGCCGAGTACGGAGGGGCGCCCCAGGCCGGCTTCCCGAGGGCGGAGACCCCCGACGGGCCCGAGATGTCCGTGCAGGCGTCGGTCAACGCGTCCGGCACCAACTTCACCGAGATCAAGGCGTACTTGATCAACAGGTCGGCCTGGCCCGCCCGCGCGCTCACCGACAGCTCCCTGCGGTACTACTTCACCCTCGAACCCGGCGTCCAGCCTGGCCAGATCAGCGTCAGCACCAACTACAACCAGTGCGGCCCGGTCTCCGGCCCGACGCGTCACGCGGGGGACGTCTACTACGTCGGCGTCGACTGCTCGGCCACCGACATCGCGCCGGCCGGACAGTCCGCGTACCGCAAGGAGGTGCAGTTCAGGATCAGTTCGACGGGAGCCTGGAACCCCGGCAACGACTGGTCGTACCAGGGCATCGCCACCACCCCGGGCAGCACACCCGTGGACGCCCCGAACATCGTCCTGCTGGAGGGCGCGGACCGGCAGTGGGGCGCCCTGCCCGACGGCAGCACCCCGGCCCCGGACCCGACCCCCACGCCGACCCCCACTCCGACGCCGACCCCCACTCCGACACCGACCCCCACCCCCACGCCGACTCCCACCCCCACGCCGACTCCCACGCCCGCCGAGGGCTGCGCGGTCACCTACACCGTCGGGTCCTCCTGGAACGGCGGCTTCACCGCCGAGGTCCGGGTGCGCAACACCGGGACCACGGCCGTGAACGGGTGGCGGCTCGCCTTCTCCTTCAAGGGCGCCGAGAAGGTCACCAACGCCTGGAACGCCACCGTCACCCAGTCCGGCACCGAGGTCACGGCCTCCGACGCCGGCCACAACGCGACCCTCGCGGCGGGCGCGTCGACGAGCTTCGGCTTCCAGGCCGGCGGCACCTCGGCGGGAACTCCCGGCACCTTCACCCTGAACGGCCGCACCTGCACCAACTGACTCCGCATCACCGAAAGTTTCGGGAGCGCTCCCAACTCCCTTGGTGCACACATCAGTTGAGATCTTCGCTCATCCACCCCGGCTGACCTGCGGCTTCGAAATCGATTCGACGCAATCGCCTCCGCAGGGTTGTCAGGAACATGGGGCGACTCCTACAGTCGCCACCGAAACCGGTGGGATGGGAGCGCTCCCATCAGTGGGGAGATGGGAGCGCTCCCGCTAGCCCCATCCGCAGCACGGCCCTGTCGAACCCCCGCCAGAGAGGCCCCCGCATGCGATCGTCACCGCACCGCCTCCGCACCGTGCGCGCCCTGTTCGGCGCGTTGCTCACCGCCCTCGCCACCGTCGCCGCGCTCGTCACCGCCGGCGCGCCGGCCCAGGCCGACACGCTGATCTGCGAGCAGTACGGCTCGACCGTGATCCAGGGCCGCTACGTCGTCCAGAACAACCGCTGGGGCACCAGCGCCACCCAGTGCGTCACCGCCACCGACACCGGCTTCCGGCTCACCCAGGCCGACGGCTCGGTGCCGACCAACGGGGCCCCCAAGTCCTACCCGTCGGTCTTCAACGGCTGCCACTACACGAACTGTTCGCCCGGGACCAGCCTCCCCGCCCAGGTGAGCAGCATCTCCAGCGCCCCCAGCAGCATCTCGTACGGCTTCGTCTCGAACGCCGTCTACAACGCCTCGTACGACATCTGGCTCGACCCGACGCCGCGGACCGACGGAGTCAACCGGACCGAGATCATGATCTGGTTCAACCGGGTCGGCTCCATCCAGCCCATCGGCTCCCGGACCTCCACCGCCACCGTCGGCGGCCGCACCTGGGAGGTGTGGACCGGCAGCAACGGCTCCAACGACGTGATCTCCTTCGTCGCCCCGTCCGCGCTCGCGAGCTGGAGCTTCGACGTCATGGACTTCGTCGACGCGACCGTGGCGCGGGGGATGGCCCAGAACAACTGGTACCTGACGAGCGTTCAGGCCGGTTTCGAGCCGTGGCAGAACGGTGCCGGGCTCGCGGTGAACTCCTTCTCCTCGACCGTGAACACCGGCGGCACCGGCCCCGGCGACCCGGGCGACCCGGGCGACCCGGCGGGCGCCTGCCAGGTGGCGTACGACACCAACGTCTGGCAGGGCGGCTTCACCGCCAACGTGACGGTGAGGAACACCGGCTCGGCCGCGATCGACGGCTGGCGCCTCGGCTTCACCCTGCCGTCCGGGCAGCGGATCACCAGCTCCTGGAACGCGACCCTGACCGGCTCCTCCGGCGCCGTCACCGCGACCCCCGTCGCCCACAACGCCCGGATCCCGGCCGGCGGCACCCAGAGCTTCGGCTTCCAGGGCACCTACAGCGGCACCTTCGCCGAGCCGGCCGCCTTCACCCTGAACGGCACCGCCTGCTCCGTCGCCTGACCGGCGGCACACCGACCCGCTCCGGGCTCCGCCCTGCGCCGACCAGGGCGGACCCCGGAGCGCTCCAAGCCCCGCCCCTCCGGCCCGCACCCGGAAAGGCCCGCCATGAGCTCGCGTCCCACCCCCGTCCCCACCTCACGCTCCCCACGCCGTCCCGCACTCCTCGCCGCCCTGTGCGCCGCCGCCATCGCCGTGACGGGGCTGACCGCGGCCGCCTCGCCCGAGCCCGCCGTCGCGGCGGCCGCCGCCGTACTGCCGTACCAGGACCCGGCGTTGCCGGTGCCGCAGCGGGTCGAGGACCTGCTGGGCCGGATGACGCTCGACGACAAGCTCGGCCAGATGACCCAGGTCGAGAAGGACGCGCTGGTCCCGCAGTCCGACCTCGCCGCCTACCGCATCGGCTCGGTGCTCTCCGGCGGCGACTCCACGGTCAGCCCCAACAACGCCCAGACCTGGGCCGACACCTACGACTCCCTCCAGCGCAGCGCCCTGGCCACCCCGCTCGGCATCCCGGTGATCTACGGCATCGACGCGGTGCACGGACACAACGCGGTGCGCGGCGCCACGCTCTTCCCGCACAACATCGGCCTCGGTGCCACCCGGAACCCCGCCCTGGTGCAGCGCGTCGGGCGCGCGGTCGCCGAGGAGGTGGCCGGCACCGGCATCGACTGGTCGTTCGCGCCCTGTCTGTGCGTGGCCCGCAACGACCGCTGGGGCCGCACCTACGAGTCGTTCGGCGAGACCCCCGAACTGCCCACCGCCATGACCTCGTTCATCACCGGCATGCAGGGCGACACCCTGGGCGCCGACCCGGCGTCCGTGCTCACCACCGCCAAGCACTACCTCGGCGACGGCGGCACCACCGGCGGCGTCGACCAGGGCAACACCCAGATCTCCGAGGCCGAGCTGCGGGCGGTCCACCTGCCCCCGTTCAAGGAGGCGATCCGGCGCGGCGTGGGCTCGGTGATGCTGTCGTACAGCAGCTGGAACGGAGTGCGCAGCCACGCCAACAAGTACCTCGTCACCGATGTCCTCAAGGGCGAGCTGGGCTTCACGGGGTTCGTCGTGTCCGACTGGGCCGCCGTCGACCAGCTCGACGGCCAGACCGGCTTCACCGGCGCCGAGATCGCGACCGCCGTCAACGCCGGCGTCGACATGGTGATGGTCCCGCACGACTACAAGAAGTTCCTCACCCTGCTGCGCGGCGAGGTCTCCGCGGGCCGGGTCCCGCTCACCCGGATCGACGACGCCAACCGGCGCATCCTCACCAAGAAGTTCCAACTCCGCCTGTTCGAGCGGCCCTTGACCGACCGCTCGTACACCTCCACGGTCGGCTCGGCCGTCCACCGCGCCCTGGCCCGGCAGGCGGTGCGGGAATCGCAGGTGCTGCTGAAGAACGACGGCGGAGTGCTGCCGCTGCCGAAGACGGGCAAGCTGTTCGTCGCGGGGAAGTCCGCCGACGACATCGGCAACCAGAGCGGCGGCTGGACCGTCGGCTGGCAGGGCCGCAGCGGGGCCGTCACCGAGGGCACCACCGTCCTTCAGGGGATCCGCTCCGCCGTCGCCGACCCCTCCCGGGTCACGTACGACCGCTACGGCAACGGCATCGACGGCAGCTACACCGCGGCCGTGGCCGTCGTGGGGGAGACCCCGTACGCGGAGATGCGCGGCGACCGGCCCGGCAGCATGGGCCTGGACCAGGAGGACCTGGGCACGCTGGCCCGGCTGAAGGCGAGCGGTGTGCCCGTCGTGGTGGTGCTGGTCTCCGGCAGGCCGCTGGACATCGCCGCCCAACTGCCCGACTGGAAGGCCCTGCTGGCCGCCTGGCTGCCCGGCACGGAGGGCGCCGGAGTCGCCGACGTGCTGTTCGGAGACCACTCACCCGTCGGCCGGCTGCCCATGTCCTGGATGAGCAGCGCCGCCCAGCAGCCGGTCAACGACGGCGACGGCAAGACCCCGCTCTTCCGGTACGGGTACGGCCTGACCTACGACAGCGACCCGGGCCCCGACCCCGATCCGGACCCCGAGCCCACTCCCGCGAAGGCCTGCACGGCCACGTACAAGCTGGTCAACTCCTGGCCGGGCGGCCACCAGGCGGAGGTCACCGTCAAGAACACCGGCACCGTGCCGATCACCGGCTGGAGCGTCGACTGGGACCTGGGCGGCGCGACGATCAGCAGCCTCTGGAACGGCGTCCACACCGTCACCGACGGCCATGTCACCGTCCGCAACACCGCCTCCAACGGCTCCCTGGCCGTCTCCGCAGGCACCTCGTTCGGCTACACCGCCGGCGGCACCGCGGGCACCCCCGCCCCGCGCTGCACCCCGGCCTGAGCGACCGGCCCTCACCCGGCCCTCACCCGGCCCTCGCCCGGCCCACGCTCGTCCCCCGGTTGTCCCTCGCGGGTGTCCCCACCACCGGCACCCGCGGCCAGCACCGCGTATCCCCATCCCGTATCCCGTATCCCGTATCCGAGGAGAGCACATGTCCGACCGGACCAGACGCGCGGGCGCCCGCCCGCCCCGGCCGCACGGCAGGCGGCCGGCGGCGCTGGCCACCGCGCTGACCACCCTGCTGCTCGGGGCGGCGGCGCAGCTGTCCGCGCCGCAGGCGTCCGCCGCCGAGGCCCACGTCGACAACCCGTTCGCCGGAGCCACCGCGTACGTCAACCCCGACTACGCCGAGCGCGTGCAGACCTCCGTCGCGCTGACCTCCGACGCCACCCTCCGGGCGCGGATGGAGACGGTCAAGAGCTACCCGACGGCCGTCTGGCTGGACCGGATCGCCGCCATCCACGGCGGGACGGTCAACGACGGCCGCAAGAGCCTCGCCGACCACCTCGACCTGGCGCTGGCGCAGAAGAAGCCGGGGCAGCCGATCACCGCCACGTTCGTGGTGTACGACCTGCCGGGCCGCGACTGCGCGGCCCTCGCCTCCAACGGCGAACTGCCGCTGACGACCGCCGGGCTGGACCGCTACAAGACCGAATACATCGACGCCATCGCGGCCGTCTTCAAGAACCCCAAGTACCAGGACATCCGCATCACGACCGTCATCGAGCCGGACAGCCTGCCCAACCTGGTCACCAACACCTCCGACCCGGAGTGCGCGCAGGCCAAGAGCAGCGGCATCTACGTCCAGGCCATCCGCTACGCCCTCGACCAGCTGCACGCCGTCCCGAACGTCTACACCTACCTGGACTTCGCCCACTCGGGCTGGCTCGGCTGGGACAACAACCTCTCCCAGACGGTGCAGCTGTACACGGACATGGCCAAGGGCACCCGCGCGGGGCTGTCCAGCGTCGACGGGCTGGTCACCAACGTCGCCAACTACACGCCGCTGGAGGAGCCGTTCCTGCCCGACCCGAACAAGACGGTCGGCGGCAACATGCTCAAGTCGGCCAAGTACTACGAGTGGAACCCGAACTTCGACGAGTCGGACTTCACCAAGAACGTGCACCAGGCGCTGGTCACGGCCGGCTGGCCCGCCTCCACCGGCATGGTGGTCGACACCTCCCGCAACGGCTGGGGCGGCTCCGCCCGGCCGACCGCCGAGAGCACCAGCACCGCCCTCGACACGTACGTCACCGAGTCCAAGACGGACCGCCGCACCCACCGCGGCCTGTGGTGCAACGTGAGCGGCGCCGGCATCGGCCGGCCCCCGCAGTCCGCGCCCTCCGGATACCCCGACTCGCACCTCGACGCGTTCCTGTGGGTGAAGCCGCCGGGGGAGTCGGACGGGGCGAGTGAGGAGATCCCCAACGACGAGGGCAAGCGCCTGGACCGGATGTGCGACCCGACGTACTCGGCACCCAACGCGGGCGGCAACAAGACCGGCGCGCTGCCGGGCGCCCCGCTGGCCGGACACTGGTTCCACGACCAGTTCGCGATGCTGGTGCGCAACGCCCACCCGGCCGTGCCCGTCGACGGCGGCGGCCCGGGCGACCCCGTCGACACCACCGCCCCGACCGCGCCGACCGGTCTGACGGCGACCGCGAAGACCGCGAGCAGCGTCTCCCTGAGCTGGACCGCCGCCACCGACAACGTCGGTGTGACCGGCTACGACGTCTACCGCGACGGCACCCGGGTGAGCGCCTCGCCGGTCACCGGGACCACGTACACCGACACCGGGCTGAGCGCCGCCACGGCGTACTCCTACACCGTGCGCGCCCGCGACGCCGCCGGGAACGTCTCCCCGGCCTCGACCGCCCTGAGCGTCACCACCGAGACGGGCGGCGGCACCCCCGACCCGGCCGGCGGCCTGAAGGTGACGTACAGGAACAACGACAGCTCCGCCACGGACAACGCCATCCGGCCCAGCCTGCGGATCGCGAACACCGGCAGCGCCTCGCTGGACCTCAGCCAGGTCACGGCCCGCTACTACTTCACCCGGGACGGCGGCTCGTCCACCGTCAGCGTCTGGTGCGACTGGGCGGTCGTCGGCTGCTCCGGCCTCAAGCTGCGGGTGGTCCCGCTGAGCACCCCGGTCGCGGGCGCCGACGCCTATCTGGAGGTCGGCTTCGCGAGCGGCACCCTGGCGGCGGGCCGCGACACCGGCGACATCCAGCTGCGGATGAGCAAGTCCGACTGGTCCGCGTTCGACGAGAGCAACGACTACAGCCGTACGACGGCCACCGCGTACGCCGACGCCCCGCGCATCCCCGCCTACCGCGGCACCCAGCTGGCCTGGGGAGCGCCGCCCGCCTGAGACAGCCCCTAGAAGGAGACCCCGACACACAGGAGAGAGACCCCCATGGCTCGACCCAAGCGACGACCACTGTCCTTACTGGCGGTGCTGGCCACCCTGCTCAGCGGGCTGGGCCTGGCCCTGATCGGTCAGGGCAGCGCCGAGGCGCACGGCGTGACGATGATGCCCGGATCGCGGACCTACCTCTGCTATCTGGACGCCAAGACCAGCAACGGCGCCCTCGACCCGACCAACCCGGCGTGCAAGGCCGCGCTCGCCGAGAGCGGCGCGACCGCGCTGTACAACTGGTTCGCCGTGCTCGACTCCAACGCGGGCGGCCGCGGAGCCGGCTATGTGCCGGACGGCAAGCTGTGCAGCGCGGGCGACCGCTCGCCGTACAACTTCACCGGCTACAACGCGGCCCGCGCCGACTGGCCCCGTACGCATCTGACGTCCGGGGGCACGATGCGGGTGCGGTACAGCAACTGGGCCGCGCACCCGGGTTCCTTCCGGGTGTACGTGTCCAAGCCCGGCTACTCGCCGACGCAGCCGCTGGGCTGGGGCGACCTGGAGCTGATCCAGACCGTCACCAACCCGCCCCAGTCCGGGTCGCCGGGCACGGAGTCCGGCCACTACTACTGGGACCTGCGGCTGCCCTCGGGCCGCTCGGGTGACGCCATGCTGTTCATCCAGTGGGTGCGCTCGGACAGCCAGGAGAACTTCTTCTCCTGCTCCGACATCGTCTTCGACGGTGGCAACGGCGAGGTGACCGGCATCCGCGGCTCGGGCGGCACGCCGACGCCCACGCCCACGCCCACCCCGACCCCCACCCCGACTCCCACGCCGACCCCGACCCCGACCCCGACGCCCACGGACCCGCACACCGGGTGCATGGCGGTCTACTCGGTGACGAACGCCTGGAACGGCGGCTTCCAGGGTTCGGTCGAGGTCATGAACCACGGCACGGCACCGCAGAACGGCTGGGCGGTGCGCTGGCAACCGGGGACCGGCACCCGGATCAGCAGTGTCTGGAACGGCTCGCTCAGTACCGGCACCGACGGCACGGTCACGGTCGGCAACCTCGACTACAACCGCACCATCGCGCCGGACGGCAGCGTCACGTTCGGCTTCACCGCCACCTCGACCGGCAACAACTTCCCGGTCGGCTCGGTCGGCTGCGTCACCCCGTGACACCGCTCCGCCAGGTGCCGGCTCCCGCTTCCCGCGGGGGCCGGCACCGTCATGTGCGGGGCGGCGCCGAGAGCGCGTCGGCGTGCTCGTTGACCGGCTGCGGGGTGCCGGTCAGGTCGAGCACGAACAGGGGGACGCCCAGGGAGTCGGCGCGGACCCGCGCCTCGTCGGCGTATCCGGCGAGGGAGAAGTAGACGCAGCCCGCGGACTCCGTCATCGCGGTGAGCCACAGGCACTCGACGTCCCGCGGCGTCGCCGGGCGCACGGTCGGGTCGACCTGGGCGAGGATGCCGCTGGCGGCGAGGCCGACGCCGGACGGCGGGCGCTGGTCGGCGGGGCGTATGTCCCGGTAGCCGAGCCAGCGCAGATACAGCGCGGCGGCCGTGACCGCGTCGCGGGCGGTGCGGATGGCGACCGGCTGGAAGGCGGGCCGGGCCGGGGGAGGCGTGGGCGCCGGGGCGGCCTTCGGGGGCCGCACCGCCACGGGGACCCGCAGCACCGTCCCGCAGGGGCAGCCCAGCTCGGGCCGTGGCCACGGCGTGCCGCGTCCGCAGGCCGGGCAGCGCAGGGTGAGCCACTCCTCGTCCCAGGCGCGGTGGGTGACGGGCACGGGCGTCCCGTACCGGTCGACCGGCGGGGCGACCGGGGCCCCGCACGCGCACGGATAGGACGGGGCCGCGAAGAGATGCTCGCGACGGCAGGCGGGGCAGCGCACCGGTACGCCTCGGGACATGGGCCCATCGTCCTCCTGCCGCCCCTCGGTTGTCCGGCCTTTCCCCGGCCTCGGCTCGTCCCGGTGTCCGCCCCCTGGCCGTCCCTTGACGGGCTTCACCCCGCCAAATACATTGCTTCCAGATAGTAGAAACTCATTTCCGCGATACGGAAAACATCGCGGGAAGTGAACAACGCGGAAAGGTCTCACCGCGGGGCGCGACGGTCGAGCCCATCCGACAGCCGAAGCAGGAGTACTCCATGGCTCGTATGACCGCTGCCCGCGCGGCAGTCGAGATCCTCAAGCGCGAGGGCGTCACCAACGCGTTCGGTGTCCCGGGCGCGGCGATCAACCCGTTCTACGCGGCGCTCAAAGCCTCGGGGGGTGTGAACCACACCCTCGCCCGGCACGTCGAGGGCGCCTCGCACATGGCCGAGGGCTACACGCGCACGAACCCGGGCAACATCGGCGTGTGCATCGGCACCTCCGGCCCGGCCGGCACCGACATGATCACCGGCCTGTACTCCGCCATCGGTGACTCGATCCCGATCCTGTGCATCACCGGCCAGGCGCCGACCGCGGTGATCCACAAGGAGGACTTCCAGGCCGTCGACATCGCCTCCATCGCCAAGCCGGTGACCAAGATGGCCGTCACCGTCCTGGAGGCCGCCCAGGTGCCCGGCGTCTTCCAGCAGGCCTTCCACCTGATGCGCTCCGGCCGCCCCGGCCCGGTCCTCATCGACCTGCCGATCGACGTCCAGCTCACCGAGATCGAGTTCGACATCGACACCTACGAGCCGCTGCCGGTCTACAAGCCGGCCGCGACCCGCGCGCAGATCGAGAAGGCGGTCGGGATGCTGAACGCGTCCGAGCGCCCCCTGATCGTCGCGGGCGGCGGTGTCATCGGCGCCGACGCGAGCGAACTCCTCGTCGAGTTCGCCGAACTGACGGGCACCCCGGTCGTCCCGACCCTGATGGGCTGGGGCGCCATCGCCGACGACCACGAGCTCAACGCCGGCATGGTCGGCCTGCAGACCTCGCACCGCTACGGCAACGCGACCTTCCTGGAGTCCGACTTCGTCCTCGGCATCGGCAACCGCTGGGCCAACCGCCACACCGGCAAGCTCGACGTCTACACGGCCGGGCGGAAGTTCGTCCACGTCGACATCGAGCCCACCCAGATCGGCAAGATCTTCGCCCCGGACTACGGCATCGCGTCCGACGCGAAGGCCGCGCTGGAACTGTTCGTGGAGGTCGCCCGCGAACTGAAGGCGGCCGGCAGGCTGCCCGACCGCTCCGCCTGGGCCGCCTCGGCGCAGGAGAAGAAGGCCACCCTGCTGCGCCGGACGCACTTCGACAACATCCCGATCAAGCCGCAGCGCGTCTACGAGGAGATGAACAAGGCCTTCGGCCCGGAGACGCGCTACGTCACCACGATCGGCCTCTCCCAGATCGCCGGCGCGCAGATGCTGCACGTCTACCGCCCGCGCCACTGGATCAACTGCGGCCAGGCGGGCCCGCTGGGCTGGACCATCCCCGCGGCCCTGGGCGTCGCGAAGGCCGACCCGGACGCCCAGGTCGTCGCCCTGTCCGGCGACTACGACTTCCAGTTCATGATCGAGGAACTGGCCGTGGGCGCGCAGCACAAGATCCCTTACGTCCATGTCCTGGTCAACAACTCCTACCTCGGTCTGATCCGCCAGGCCCAGCGGGCGTTCGACATCGACTTCCAGGTCAAGCTGGAGTTCGAGAACATCAACTCGCCGGAGCTGGGCGTCTACGGCGTCGACCACGTCAAGGTGGCCGAGGGCCTCGGCTGCAAGGCGATCCGCGTGACCGACCCGGCCGAGCTGGGCGCCGCGTTCGAGCAGGCCAAGAAGCTCGCGGCGGAGTTCCAGGTGCCGGTCGTCGTCGAGGCCATCCTGGAGCGTGTCACCAACATCTCCATGTCCGGCACGAACGACATCAGCAACGTGATCGAGTTCGAGGACCTCGCCACGGAGCCGGGGCACGCGCCCACGGCCGTCAAGACCCTCAAGGCCTGACCAGCCGGCACCCCGAGGGGCCCCGCCATCCGGCGCGGGCCCCTTTGCCATGTCGGCGTCCGGTAGCGGGGTGCCACCGGACGCCGCCGTCCGGGTGCGGACCGACAGTGGTTGCTCGCGCAGTTCCCCGCGCCCCTGGCGGCGTCGCCCTCAGGGGCGCGGGGAACTGCGCGACCGGCCCTCGACGGCCCGCACCCGGAGACGGCGGCGACAAGTGGCACCCCGCTCGCCGCGCCGGCGGAAGCGCACTGGACGCGCGGCTCGCGGCAACGTACTCAGGGGCGCGGGGAACTGCGCGAGCAACCACACTGGGCCCGCACCCGGACGGCGGCAGCAAGCGGCACGCCGCCCCGCCGCGCAAACCGAAGAGCACCGGGTGCGGGACCGTCCGCACCCGGTGCTCTTCGGCCCGGTGAGGTATTCACTTGGTGACCGCCCGACGGCACGAGGCTGGGCGCGACAGAACATTCGCGCCGCCGGACGGAGTCCATCGGCAGGGACCGCGACGGTCGCGACGGGACCCGGACCCCCCTCCCCTCAGGTCGAAGAAGGAGGCCGGACCTTTCACCACCGCACTGGCTCGCACACCGCCGCGGTCCTCGGCCTGCCCGCGCCCCGCACGACCGGCCACCCCTCATCCGGGCCGGTCGGCGGGCGCGGGCCGCCTGTGGAGGTCAGTCCTCGCGCAGGGCGCGGACCGCCTCCTCCACGCGCTTGCCGTACTCGGGGTCGGCGGCGTGGAAGTGGGCGAGGTTCTTCTCGATCACGTCGTCGCGGGAGACCTGCGAGAGGCCGCCGGCGATGTTGGCGATCAGGCGGGACTTCTCCTCCGCGGACATGAGCCGGTAGAGCTCGCCCGCCTGGAAGAAGTCGTCGTCCTTGGTGTGCAGCGGCGCCACGTGGTTGCCGGTGTGGCCGTTCACCGCGAGCGGGGCCGACAGCGGGCGGCCGGTCTCGACGGGGCCGTCGTAGGAGTTCGGCTCGTAGTTCTTGGCGCCACGGCCCTGCGGGTTGAGCGCCATGAAGCCGTCGCGCCCGTAGTTGTTCGCCTCGGTCGCCCTCGGGGCGTTCACCGGCAGCAGCGTGTGGTTGACGCCCAGGCGGTAGCGCTGCGCGTCGGCGTAGGCGAACAGGCGGCCCTGGAGCATCTTGTCCGGGGACGGGCCGATGCCGGGCACGAAGTTGTTCGGGGAGAACGCGGCCTGCTCGACCTCGGCGAACACGTTGTCCGGGTTGCGGTCGAGGACGAGGCGGCCCACGCGCTGCAGCGGGTAGTCCTTGTGCGGCCACACCTTGGTGAGGTCGAAGGGGTTGAAGCGGTAGTCGGCCGCTTCCTCCGCCGGCATGAGCTGGACGTAGAGGGTCCAGGACGGGTTCACGCCGCGCTCGATGGCCTGCAGCAGGTCCGTCTGGTGGGAGTTCGGGTCCTTGCCCGCCAGCTCCGCGGCCTGCTCGCTGCTCAGGCAGCGGATGCCCTGGTTGGTCTTGAAGTGGTACTTGACGAAGAAGGCCTCGCCCTGCTCGTTCGTCCACTGGTAGGTGTGCGAGCCGTAGCCGTTCATGTGGCGGTACGACGCCGGGATGCCGCGGTCGCCCATCAGCCAGGTCACCTGATGCGTGGCCTCGGGGGCGTGCGCCCAGAAGTCCCAGACGTTGTCCGGCTCCTGACGGCCCGTGAACGGGTCGCGCTTCTGCGAGTGGATGAAGTCGGGGAACTTGATCGGGTCCTTGATGAAGAACACCGGCGTGTTGTTGCCGACGAGGTCGTAGTTGCCCTCGCGGGTGTAGAACTTCACCGCGAAGCCGCGCGGGTCGCGCACCGCGTCCGCGCCGCCGAGCGAGTCGGCGACGGTGGAGAAGCGCAGGAAGACCTCGGTGCGGCGGCCGATCTCGCCGAGGAAGTCGGCGTGGGTGAAGCCGGTGACGTCGTCGGTCACCTCGAAGTAGCCGTACGCGCCGGAACCGCGGGCGTGCACCACGCGCTCCGGGATGCGCTCACGGTTGAACCGGGCGAGCTTCTCCAGGAGCTGCTGGTCCTGGATCAGGAGCGGACCGCCGACGCCGGCGGAGGCGGAATTCTGGTTGTCGGCGACCGGGGCGCCGGACTCGGTCGTGAGCACGCGCTTCGACATCGTGGACCTTCCGTGCGGGTGTCAGCGGAAACCTGTTTCCGCTTCGTGGAGCCTAGAAGTGGGGAATCTGAGCGTCAACAGTTTGTTGAAAGGGATTCCGGGCCGCGGCACCGCCTGGGCGCGACAGGACAGGTGTCGGCGGCGCCGCGGCCCGGAAGTCTCAGGGGGTGACCGGACCGATCAGACCTGGGCGCCGGAGAGCCGCTCCACGGCCCGCAGCAGGGCCGAGTGGTCCAGGCCGCCGTCGCCCTGGGCGCGCAGCGACGCGACCAGCTGGGCCACGACCGCGCCGACCGGCAGGGCCGCCCCGACGTTGCGGGCGGCGTCGGTGACGATGCCCATGTCCTTGTGGTGCAGGTCGATGCGGAAGCCCGGCTTGAAGTCGCGGCTGAGGAAGTTGTCCTTCTTCCGCGTCAGCACGGTCGAGCCCGCCAGGCCGCCGTTGAGGACGTCCAGCGCGGCCGCGAGGTCCACGCCCGACTTCTCCAGGAAGACCACGGCCTCGGCGCACGCCTGGATGTTCACGGCGACGATCAGCTGGTTGGCGGCCTTCACGGTCTGGCCCGAGCCGTGCGGACCGCACAGCACGATGGTCTTGCCGAGCGCCTCGAAGATCGGCCTGGCCTCGTCGAAGTCGGCCTGCGTGCCGCCGACCATGATGGACAGCACGGCCTCGATGGCGCCGGCCTCGCCGCCGGAGACGGGGGCGTCCAGCACGCGGATGCCCTTGTCGCGGGCTGCCGCGGCCAGGTCGACCGAGGTCTGCGGGGTGATCGAGGACATGTCGATCAGCAGCGCGCCGGACTTCGCGTTCTCCAGGATGCCCTCGGGGCCGTAGGCGATCGCCTCGACCTGCGGGGAGGCGGGCACCATGGTGACGACGACGTCGGCGTCCTCGACGGCCTCGGCGATCGAGCCGGCCGCGGTGCCGCCGGCGGCGGCCAGGCGGTCCAGCTTGTCCTGCTCCAGCGTGAAGCCGGTGACCTGGTAGCCCGCCTTGATCAGGTTCTCGGACATGGGGGAGCCCATGATGCCGAGGCCGATCCAGGCGATCTTGGGAAGCGTGCTCATAACAGGGCCTTTCTGGAAAACGGGGGGTGGTCAGCGGGCCGCGCGGGCCTCGGTCGGCAGCCAGTCGAAGGCCTCGGCGCTCGGGCGGTCGCCCGGCTTGTACTCGAGGCCGACCCAGCCGTCGTAACCGGCCTTCCTCAGCTGGTCGAGCAGCTCCTCCAGGGGGAGGGAGCCGGTGCCCGGGGCGCCGCGGCCGGGGTTGTCGGCGATCTGGACGTGGCCGGTCTTCGCGGTGTACTGCTCGATCACCGACGGCAGGTCCTCGCCGTTCATGGACAGGTGGTAGAGGTCCATGAGGAACTTGGCGTTGCCGAGTCCGGTCGCCTCGTTGACCTTGTCGACGACCTCGATCGCGGCCGGGGCGCTGACCAGCGGGTACAGCGGCGACTCGGGCTTGTTCAGCGTCTCGACCAGCAGGATCGCGCCGATCCGGTCGGCCGCGCGGGCCGCGAGGGCCAGGTTCTCCAGGGCCAGAGCGTCCTGCTCGGCCGGCTCCACGCCCTCGACGCGGTTGCCGTACAGCGCGTTGAGCGCCTTGCAGCCCAGCGACTGCGCGAAGCCGGCCGCCACGTCGATGTTGGCGCGGAACCGCTCCGACTCCTCGCCGGGCACCGACAGGGCGCCGCGGTCCGGGCCGGGCAGCCGGCCCGCGTAGAAGTTCAGGCCCGTGAGCTGTACGCCCGCGTCCTCGATCGCCTTCTTCAGGGCGTCGAGCTCGGACTGCTCGGGGGTGGGGGAGTCGATCCAGGGCCACCACAGCTCGACCGCGGTGAAGCCGGCCGCGGCGGCGGCCGCGGGGCGCTCCAGGAGCGGGAGTTCCGTGAAGAGGATCGACAGGTTGACGTTGAAGCGCTGGTCTGCGAATCCCATCGGGGGCCGCGCTCCCTTCCGTGCTCGTATTTCGTATTGCGGAAGTTAGTTTCTGCTCAACGGAAGATTGCATGTCGTCGGGGAAGGCTGTCAAGAGGCGCAGGAACGCCGTGCCCCCGCGCGGGACGGCGCTGAAGTCCAAGGCGGCGCAGGTCGGAACGGTCCTACGGCAGCCCAGCACGCGGTCCGGGGCCGCAAGGGCCGTAGGAAGCTACGAGATGCGCTCCCCCGTGCCGGAGGGAGCGACAGATCCCGCGCGGTCTTGGCCCGCGAGCGCTGCCGGATCCCCCTTGCGGGGCGTTAGGTTGGGCGCGTGCGATTGAGAGTGGAGTTCACGACCGAGCCGTTCGACCTGGACGAGGCGCCCGCGCACGCGCTGGCCGCGCGTGAGGTGATCGAGGCGGCGGAGCTGGACGAGGTGGACGTCGGCCCGTTCGGCAACACCGCCGAAGGGGGTGCCGACGTGGTGCTGGGCGCCGTGGACGCGCTGCTGCGCAAGGCGCTCGAGGCGGGGGCCACCCGGGTCTCGCTTCAGGTCAACGTGCTCGCGGAGGGCGCCGAGTGAGCGGGGACGAGCCCTTCATCACGGCGGTCAAGCCGCTGGTCGACGCCATGGGCGGGCAGCTGCTGCCGCCCGACGAGGCGGGGCCGGACGACGTCGTGCTGTCCTGGGAGGGTGTCGACGCCGTCGCCGTACGACTGCCCCAGCTCGCGGACTCCCTCGACCACATCCTGGCCGCGATGGAGCGCAAGCAGGGCCGGCCGCTGGCCGACCTGGACCGCAAGGCCAAGCAGGAGGTCGTGCGGGTGCTGGAGGCGCGGGGCGCCTTCGCGGTGCGGCACGGCGTGGAGACGGTGGCGAGCGCGCTGGGCGTCAGCCGCTTCACCGTCTACAACTACCTCAACCGCGAGAAAGAGGCCTGACGGGCGGTCTCACGGGGGACCCGGTTACGTAACCCCGAATTTTCAACAAAGTGTTGACGTCGGGTTTCGGAGGGCGTTAGCTATCCGCAGCCCGTTCAGCACGAAGGCCGTTTCCGGCCACGGAGGCTCCCGTGACTTCCACTTCCACGCCGCCGGGCCTGGCCCGGTTCAACGCACTCGAGGAGGACGCGGCCTCCACCGCGCTCCACGAGGCGTGCGCCTCCACGGCATGGGTGCGGCGGCTGCTCGCCGCCCGCCCCTACGCCACGGCCGAGGACCTCTACACCACCAGTGACGCCGCCATGGCCGAGCTGACCGCGGAGGACCTCGCCGAGGCCATGGCCGGCCACCCGCCGATCGGCCGCCCCAAGCCGGGCGACCCCACCTCGGCCAGGGAGCAGGCCGGTATGGCCGGCGCCGCGGAGGACCTCAAGGCGGAGATGCTCGAACTGAACCTGGCCTACCAGGAGAAGTTCGGCCATGTCTTCCTCATCTGCGCCACCGGCAGGACCGGCGAGCAGATGCGGGACGCGGTCAAGGAGCGGATCGGCAACTCGCCTGAGCAGGAGCGCGAGACCGTGCGCACCGAGCTGGGGAAGATCAACCGCATCCGACTGGCCCGACTCGTCGAAGAGGACGCCTGAGAATGAGCACCAGCACCACCGCCTCCGTGTCCACGCACATCCTGGACACATCCGTCGGACGTCCCGCCGAGGGCGTCGCCGTCCAGCTGTCGGCCCGTAGCGGCCGCAATGCGGACTGGCAGGCGCTCGGCGGCTCCGCCACCGACGCGGACGGCCGGTGCAAGGACCTTCCGGACCTGCCGGAGGGGACGACCCATGTGCGGCTCGATTTCGCAGTCGAGCAGTACTTCCAGAAGAAGCAAGCCGATGCGCAGCAGGACGCCCCCGCGAATCGGGACAGCGGTGCCGGTGCGTTCTTCCCGGAGGTGGCGATCACGTTCGCCGTCGTGCCGGGCGAGCACTACCACGTACCGCTGCTGCTCAACCCGTTCGGCTACTCCGTTTACCGAGGGAGCTAGCTAGATGCCCACCATTCTGGGACAGAACCAGTACGGCAAGGCCGAGAACCGAGTCGTCAAGATCACGCGGGACGGCGCCACCCACCACATCAAGGACCTGAACGTGTCCGTGGCGCTGAGCGGCGACATGGAAGAGGTCCACTACTCCGGCTCGAACGCCAACTGCCTGCCGACGGACACCACCAAGAACACGGTGTACGCGTTCGCCAAGGAGTACGGCATCGAGTCCGCCGAGCAGTTCGGCATCCACCTCGCCCGCCACTTCGTCACCTCGCAGGAGCCGATCCACCGGGCGCGCATCCGCATCGAGGAGTACGCCTGGGAGCGGATCGAGACCTCCGACGCCAACAGCAAGTTCATCGGCGCCGACGAGGTCAAGCACTCCTTCGTCCGCAAGGGCCAGGAGACCCGCGTCACCCAGATCACCTACGACGGTGAGCAGTGGGAGGTCGTCTCCGGCCTCAAGGACCTGGTCGTGATGAACTCGACGAACTCCGAGTTCTGGGGCTACGTCAAGGACAAGTACACGACCCTCCAGGAGGCGTACGACCGCATCCTGGCGACCCAGGTCTCCGGCCGCTGGCGGTTCAACTGGACCGACGACGAGCAGAAGATGCCCAACTGGGAGAAGTCCTACGAGCAGGTGAAGAAGCACATGCTGCACGCCTTCGCCGAGACCTACTCGCTGTCGCTGCAGCAGACGCTGTACCAGATGGGCGCGCGCATCATCAACAACCGCAGCGAGATCGACGAGGTCCGCTTCTCGCTGCCGAACAAGCACCACTTCCTGGTGGACCTGGAGCCGTTCGGGCTGAAGAACGACAACGAGGTCTACTTCGCCGCCGACCGCCCCTACGGCCTGATCGAGGCCACCGTCCTGCGGGACGGGTGCGAGGCCCGTATCCCGGTCGACATGACCAACCTCTGACGCGGGACGCGCGCCCCCGGTCCCACGAGCACCGCGGACCGGGGGCGCGCCACACCGGAGGGAACACCATGGCACAGCCTGCAAAGGGGCCGGCCGAAGCCCCCTGTTCCACCCCGCCGGTGCACGACCTGGACGCCGCCACGTCCGTGCACCCGGTGGACGAGAAGCTCCACCCCTCGCGGCTCGTCCCCGCCGCACTCCAGCACATCGCCGCCATGTACGCGGGCGTCGTCACTCCTCCGCTCATCATCGGCCAGGCCTGCGGACTCGACCTCGCGGCCCGCACCCGGCTCATCGCCGCGTCCCTGCTGATCGCGGGGGTCGCGACCCTCCTGCAGACCCTCGGCGTCAAGGGCTTCGTCGGCAACCGGCTGCCCTTCGTCAACGCCGCCTCCTCCGCCGGCATCGCGCCGATCCTGGCGATCGCCGAGACCAACGACCAGGGCCGCCAACTCCCCGCGATCTACGGCGCGGTGATGGTCGCCGGTGTCTTCTGCCTGGCCGTCGGCCCGTTCTTCGGACGGCTGCTGCGGTTCTTCCCGCCGCTGGTCACCGGCGTGGTCATCACCCTGATCGGCGTCACGCTGATGCCGGTCCCGGTCGGCTGGGCCCAGGGCGGCGACGCTGCCGCCGCCGACTTCGGGGCCATGAACCACCTCGCGCTCGCCGGGTTCACCCTCGCCGTCATCCTGCTGATCCAGCGCTTCGGCAAGGGCTTTCTCAAGCAAGTCGCCCTGCTGTGCGGCCTGTTCGTCGGCACCCTCGCCGCGATCCCGTTCGGCATGGCCGACTTCACCGGCATCAGGTCCGCGCCCGTCGCCGCGCTGCCCGCGCCGTTCGCCTTCGGCACGCCCGAGTTCCAGCCCGCCGCGATCCTGTCGCTGTGCATCGTGATGCTGGTCCTGATGACCGAGTCCAGCGCCGGCATGCTCGCGCTCGGCGAGATCTGCGACCGCCGCACCGACGCGCGCACCATCACCCGCGGCCTGCGCACCGACGGCATCGCCACCCTGCTCGGCCCCGTCTTCGGCGGCTTCCCCACCTCCGCCTTCGCCCAGAACGTCGGGGTCGTCTCGCTGACCCGGGTGCGCAGCCGCTACGTCGTCGCCGTCGCGGGCGCCACCCTCATCGTCCTCGGCGCCTTCCCGGTGCTCGGCGCGGTCGTCTCCCTGGTCCCCATGCCGGTCCTCGGCGGCGCGGGCATCGTCCTGTTCGGCTCGATCGCCGTCAGCGGCATCCGCACCCTGTCGGAAGCCGGCCTCGACGACAGCTCCAACATCATCCTGGTGGCCGTGGCCCTCGGCGCGGGCATCATCCCGCTCGCCGCACCCACCTTCTACGCCGGCTTCCCCGCCTGGGCGCAGACGGTGCTCGGCTCCGGCATCAGCGCCGGCGCGCTCGTCGCCGTCTCGCTGAACCTGTTCTTCCACCATCTCGGCACCCGGAGCGCCCAGACCGCCCCGGCACTCAAATCCTTCTAGGGTCCTGCCGTGCCCTCCCCGTGGACACTCCCGGTCCACGGGCCGCCACCGAAAGACAAGGAAGCACGATGGCACCTTCGGCAGCCGAGCGCACTGTCATCGAGAACTGCGCGATCGCCACGGTCGACGCGGACGACACCGAGTACGCCTCCGGGTACCTCGTCCTGGCGGGCAACCGCATCGAGTCGGTCGGCGCGGGCAGCGCCCCCGCGGGCCTGGAGAACGTGGTGCGCCGGATCGACGCGAGCGGTCATCTGGCCACGCCCGGTCTGGTCAACACCCACCACCACTTCTACCAGTGGCTCACCCGGGGCATGGCCACCGACCACAACCTGTTCGACTGGCTGGTCGCGCTGTACCCGGTGTGGGCGCGCATCGACGAGGAGATGTGCCACTCGGCCGCCCAGGGCTCCCTCGCGATGATGGCCCGCGGCGGTGTCACCACCGCCATGGACCACCACTACGTCTTCCCGCACGGCTCCGGTGACCTGTCCGGCGCGATCGTCCGCGCCGCGGCCGAGACGGGCGTACGGTTCACGCTCGCCCGCGGCTCGATGGACCGCGGCGAGAAGGACGGCGGCCTGCCGCCGGACTTCGCCGTGGAGAGCCTCGACGATGCGCTCGCCGCCACCGAGGAGACCGTGGCACGGCACCACGACGCCTCCTTCGACGCCATGACCCAGGTGGCCGTCGCGCCCTGCTCCCCGTTCTCCGTCTCCACCGAACTCATGCGCAGGGGGGCCGAGTTGGCCCGCCGCCTCGGCGTACGGCTGCACACCCACGGCTCGGAGACCGTGGAGGAGGGGAAGTTCTGCCACGAGCTGTTCGGCATGGGCCCGACCGACTACTTCGAGTCCACCGGCTGGCTCGGCGAGGACGTGTGGATGGCGCACTGCGTCCACATGAACGACTCCGACATCGCCGCGTTCGCCCGCACGAGGACCGGCGTCGCCCACTGCCCGTCGTCCAACGCCCGCCTCGCGGCCGGTATCGCCCGCGTCCCCGACATGCTGAAGTCGGGCGTCCCGGTCGGCCTCGGCGTGGACGGCACCGCCTCCAACGAGTCCGGCGAACTCCACACCGAGCTGCGCAACGCCCTGCTCATCAACCGCCTCGGCACCCACCGCGAGACCGCGCTGAACACCCGCCAGGCCCTGCGCCTGGGCACCTACGGCGGCGCTCAGGTCCTCGGCCGCGCCGAGCAGATCGGCTCGCTGGAGGCCGGCAAGCTCGCCGACGTGGTGCTGTGGAAGATGGACACCCTCGCCCACGCCTCCATCGCGGACCCGGTGGCCGCGCTCGTCCTCGGCGCGGCGGCCCCGGTCACCGCCTCCTTCGTGGACGGCCGGCAGATCGTCGACAACGGGCGCCTGCTCACCGTCGACGAGGACGCCGTAGCCCGCTCCACCCGGGAGCAGGCCCAGCGCCTGGCGCGGATCGCGGCCCAGCGCTGACCCACCCCAGAACTCCGGCCGAGAGGGACGGCTCCCGGCCGGGACCGTGGATCCGAGCGGGATCCACGGAAGCCGTCTCCGGGGCGCACGCCCGACGCGTGCGCCCCGGAACGGTCACCGCCCGACGCGTGCGCCCCGGAACGGTCACCGCTCGTCGCTCGCCGCCGCACGCAACACCGCTCACCGCCGTCGCCATCCCCCGTCACGGTCCCGCACGACCACCCGCACCACCTCCCTGAAATCCACGTCACCCCTGACGTGTTAGCCGTTTGGAGGACCAGCCGTGGCCGCCCATCCCGTAGACGAGAAACTCCCCGCCCTGAAAATGGCGACCAGCGGTCTGCAGCACGTAGCCGCCATGTACGCGGGGGTCGTCGCCCCACCGCTCATCGTCGGCGCGGCCATAGGCCTGACCGCAACCGAACTGACCTTCCTCACCGGCGCCTGTCTGTTCACCGCGGGCCTCGCCACCTTCCTGCAGACCCTCGGCATCTGGAAGATCGGCGCCCGGCTGCCGTTCGTCAACGGCGTCACCTTCGCCGGGGTCGCCCCGATGACCGCGATCGTCGCCTCCACCGAGGACAAGTCCGACGCCCTGCCGATCATCTTCGGCGCGGTCATCGTCGCCGGTCTGCTCGGCTTCGTCGCGGCGCCCTTCTTCAGCAAGGCGATCCGCTTCTTCCCGCCCGTCGTCACCGGCAGCGTCATCACCCTGATCGGCGTGTCCCTGCTCCCGGTCGCCTTCGGCTGGGCCCAGGGCCCCGACCCGGCCGCGGACGACTACGGTTCGACGACCTATCTCACCCTCGCCGGCATCACCCTGCTGATCGTGCTGCTGCTGCGCCGCTTCACCCGCGGCTTCGTCAAGCAGATCGCCGTCCTGCTCGGCCTGGTCGCCGGCACCCTCATCGCGATCCCCTTCGGCGTCACCGACTTCAGCCCCGTCGGCGACGCGGACATCGTCGGCTTCCCGACCCCGTTCCACTTCGGCGCCCCGCAGTTCCAGCTCGCCGCGATCCTCTCCCTGTGCGTGGTCATGGTCGTCTCGATGACCGAGTCGACCGCCGACATGCTCGCCCTCGGTGAGATCGTCGAACGCCCCGCCGACGAGAAGACCATCGCCGCCGGCCTGCGGGCCGACACCCTCGGCTCGGCGATCAGCCCCCTGTTCAACGGGTTCATGTGCAGCGCCTTCGCGCAGAACATCGGCCTGGTCGCCATGACGAAGATCCGCAGCCGGTACGTCGTCGCCACCGGCGGCGCCTTCCTGGTGCTGATGGGCCTGTGCCCGATGGCCGCCTCGCTGATCGCGGTCGTGCCCCGCCCGGTCCTCGGCGGCGCCGGCATCGTGCTGTTCGGCTCCGTCGCCGCGAGCGGTATCCAGACCCTGGTGCGGGCCGGCCTCGACAAGGACAACAACGTCCTGATCGTCGCCGTCTCCCTCGCGGTCGGCATCATCCCGATCACCGCGCCGGAGTTCTACCACTCCTTCCCCGAGACGGCGAAGATCGTCCTCGACTCCGGCATCTCGACGGGCTGTGTCACCGCAGTCGTCCTCAACATGCTCTTCAACCACCTCGGCAGGAGCCGCGACGCCCACGACGTGACCCACCCGATGGAGGCGGGCGAGGAGATCGCCGCCGCACACTGAAACCGCCGCCGGCAGCCAGGACCCGACCCGGCCCGTGGGCCACGCCTTCCGCCGTGGCCCACGGCCGGCGCATGAGCCGGACCGTCCCGGGTCACAGGTCTTCCCCCAGCCCCTAAGGGCCCGTCCGACCATTCCCGCCCGCCCTCCGGGCGGACGACGGTAATGGTCAGACAGGCCCTAGGCTGCTGTCCCGGACCGGCCCTTCGGCCGGTCCGGGGGATGAGGGGACCAGGGGACGGACAGGCCGATGAGCAGCACCACCGAGGTGTTCCAGCCGCTTCAGGCGGACGACCCCGACGTCGTGGCCGGTTACCGCCTCAGCGCCCGGCTCGGCGCCGGAGGCATGGGCCGGGTCTACCTGTCGCACACCCGGGGCGGCCGCCCCGTCGCGATCAAGGTCGTACGGCCGGAGCTCGCCGACGACCCGGCCTTCCGGCGCCGCTTCCGCCGCGAGGTGGAGGCCGCCCGCCGGGTCAGGGGCGCCTACACCGCCGAACTCGTCGACGCCGACCCCGACGGCGTACCGCCCTGGCTCGCCACGCTGTACGTGCCCGGACCGTCCCTCACCGAGGCCGTGGCGCGGCAGGGGCCGCTGCCGGTGCCCGCCGTGCTGTGGCTGATCGCCGGCGTGGCCGAGGCGCTCCAGGCCATCCACGCCGCGGGAATCGTCCACCGGGACCTCAAGCCGTCCAACGTGCTGCTGGCCTCCGACGGGCCGCGGGTGATCGACTTCGGCATCTCCCTGGCCGCCGGCCTCTCCTCCCACACCGCCACCGGTTCCACCGTCGGCACACCGCACTTCATGGCCCCCGAGCAGGCGACCGCCGGTGAGGTCACCCCGGCCACCGATGTCTTCGCGCTGGCGCAGACGGCGGCCTTCGCGGCGCTGGGCGGGCCGCTGTACGGGGACGGCCTCGCGCCCGTGGTGCTGTACCGGATCGTGCACGAGGAACCCGACCTGTCCCTGCTGCCCGAGCCGCTGCGCCCGCTGATGGCGAGGTGCCTGGCCCGCGACCCGCGGCAGCGGGCCACCCTGGAGGAGGTCGTCGAGTGGTGCCGCAAGCGGCTGGGCACGGACGCCGACCCGGGTGCGGGGGCGGCCGTCTGGCGCGAGCTCACGGAACCCGAGCCGGCCCTTCCGGCTCCTTCCCCCACTCCTACGGCGCCGCTGACCGCGGTCGCCACACCGGCGCCGGGACGCGACCGCCGGGCGGGCGTACGGCGCACCGCGCTGATCGGGGCCGCGGCCCTGACGACGGGCGCGCTGGTGCTGACGGGCCTGACCTGGCCGGGCGCCCGGGACCGGCTGCGCGAGTGGGCCGCGGACGCACCCGCCTCGACACCCGGCCCGGAGAAGACCGCACGGTCCTCGGCGCCGTCCGCGGGCGATGCGTCCTCCGCGGGAGCCGCCCCCCGACCGTCACAGCCCGCCCCGGCCGCCTCCCGCACTCCGGGAGCGCACAAGCTGTCCCCGGTGTGGCTGAGGCCGAGCAACTCCCTGAGCCTCGGTGACCTGGAGCCACGCGAGGACCGCGACGGGGACATCCACCTCGACTGCGAGGACGACGTCGACTGCGCGCTGGAGAGCGACACCAACGTGTTCGTGCAGGTGTTCAACGGCAAGGCCGCCTCCCTCGACACCTGCCGCTTCCTCCTCGGCGGGGCCACCGGCGCCGAGTACCGCACCTGGTCGCTGGCGGCGGCGGGCGACGGCACCGAGATCTGCGTCAAGAACGCCGCCGGCGACATCGGGGTGCTCGAGATCCAGGTCAAGCAGACGGCACTGCGGGACGAGGCCTTCCTGCAACTGGGCGTGCACACCTGGCCGAAGGCGGCCTAGAGGCGGCTCACCGCCAAGCAGGGCCGGGGGCCCGGGCGGCGGCCGGTGAGGAAGGCGCGGGGCGGGTCGCCCATGAGCGCGCGGAAGTCCGCTGTCATGTGGGACTGGTCGTAGTAGCCGGTGTCGGCGGCCAGTTCGGCCCAGGAGGCCGTGGCCGCGCGGGCCAGCACGTGCCGGACCCGGTCGATGCGGGGACTCGTACGACGGCTGGCCGCTCACGGCGGGAAGGCGCGCCCTCACCGGCGACCCGGCGAAGGCCGACGTCCCGCGGGCGTGGAGGTGGTCCGCGGCGACTACCTCGACCAGGGGTCGGTGCGGGCGGCGATGGACGGTGTGACGGCGGCGTCCTCGTGGGCGTGCCGGGGCCGGGCGCGCTGCACGACCCGGAGCTGGTGGCGGCGGCCCGTGCGGCCGGGGTGGGCCGGCTGGTGAAGCTGTCCGCGATCGGCGCCGCGACTCCGGACTGGGCCCCTAGGCGGCCTGGCACCTGCCCGGCGAGCGGGCGTCGGCGGACAGCGGCGCCGCGTGGACCGTCCTGCGCCCCTCGGTGTTCGCCTCCAACACGCTGAGCTGGGCACACCCCAACGGCGCGGGCGAACCCGTGCCCGACATGACCGGCGGGGCCCGGCGGGGCGTCGTGGACCCGCTGACGTGTCCGAGGTCGCCGCGCGTGTCCTCGTCGAGCCGGGGCACGCGGGACGCACGTACACCCTGACGGGTCCGGCGGCGATCAGCGTGCCCGAGCAGGCGGCCGTCCTCGCCGAGGCCCTCGGCCGGCCGGTCACCACGCGCGAGCCGTCGGCGGACGAGTCCCGCGACTTCCTGGGCGCCTGGGGCCTCGGCGACGAGGCCGTCGAGGCGATCCTGGCCGGCAACGCGCACGTCCGCCGGGGCCGCAACGAGGTCGTCACCGACGACGTACGCACGGTCCTCGGCCGCCCGGCACGCGGCTACCGGGAGTGGGCCGAGGACCACCGGGAGGCGTTCGGGCGCTAGGGGGCGCTCCTGGCTACAGCCCGAACAGCGCCGGGTCGGCCGCGAGTTCCTTGAAGCGCTCGCGCGGGTCGGTCAGGAGCCGGCGCGATTCGAGGTCGAGCAGTCCGCCGACGGCGTCGATCTCGGCGGCGAGGGTGCCGTCGGTCCTGCGGATCGCCTGTCTGATCGTGAAGGTCTTGCCCTCGCTCCAGACGAACTCGCAGGTCACCTCGACCTCGTCGCCCGCCAGCAGCTCGCGCTTGTAGCGGATGGTGGTCTCCAGGGCGACCGGGCCGATGCCCCGGGCCGCGAGGTCGGCCTGGCGGATGCCGGCGGCCTGGAGGAGCGCCCAGCGGGCGTGCTCGGCGTAGTTCAGGTAGACGGCCTGGTTGAGGTGCCCCTGGACGTCGGTCTCGTAGCCACGGACGGTCACCGGGACGGAGAACGGCTCGCTCACTGCTTCCCCTCGTGCTGTTCGGCGTTGGGTGCTCTGCCGTTCGATCCTGTCACGGCTGCCGCGCAGGGCACGTAGGGCACGGAGGGCACCGAGGCCGCGCACTGCACGTAGGCCGCGGCCGTCACGCCCGGCGCGGTGAGGCCAGCAGGTAGCGCGCCCGGGTCCGCGGCTCGGTGTGCTCGCCCGTCTGCCAGCCCGCCCGCTCCAGCGTGGCCGCGCAGGCCCGCAGCGCCACCGTGTCCGTCTCGTACACGGCGACGGCGTCCGGCTGCGGGGTCGCCCGCACCCGGTACCCGGCACCCTCCGGGCCTGCCGGGGGGTGCCCGGCGGCCTCCAGGGCGAGGGCCGCGGCCCGGACCAGATGCGTACGCTCCCAGCCGCACGGCCGGTCCACGGCGCCGTCCGGGTTGGTCATCCGGCGCAGTTCGAGGAGTCCCTGCCAGGCGCTGTGCACCTCGCGCGTCCGGGCGGGCCCGGAGGCGGGCGGCTCCTCCTCGCCGCCGACCCGTGCGGCGAAGACGCCCTGGTCCTCGGCCGGCTCGGCTCGCGCGGTGGGCGGTGGGGACGGCTCCTCCTCGCGCAGCCGGTGCCCCGCCGGGGTGAGGAAGTGGTCGTGCGGGGGCCTCGGGTGCCGGAAGGCCAGGCCACGTTCGACCAGCGCCGTGAGCTGGGCCTGCGTACCCTTCAGCCGCCCGGTGACGGGATCGGCCGTGTCCACGACACGCCGCTGCGCGGCGGTGAGGGATCGGCTCACGGCGGGCTCCTCTCCAGGGTCGGGCCTACTGCCGGTATCCGCTCAGGAAGCGCCCGATCCGGCCGATCGCGGCCTCCAGGTCCTCCGCGTGCGGGAGGGTGAGGATACGGAAGTGGTCGGGGGCCGGCCAGTTGAAGCCGGTGCCCTGGACGACCTGGATCTTCTCCCGCAGCAGCAGGTCGAGGACGAACTTCTCGTCGTCGTGGATCGGGTGCACCTTGGGGTCGATGCGCGGGAAGGCGTACAGCGCGCCCTTCGGCTTGACGCAGGAGACGCCGGGGATCTCGTTCAGCTTCTCCCAGGCGACGTCGCGCTGCTCGCGCAACCGCCCGCCGGGGGCGGTGAGTTCGCCGATCGACTGGCGGCCGCCGAGCGCGGCCTGGATGGCGTACTGGGCGGGCGCGTTGGCGCACAGGCGCATGGAGGCGAGCATGGTCAGGCCCTCCAGGTAGTCGCGCGCGTGCTGCTTGGGTCCGGTCACCACGAGCCAGCCCGAGCGGAAGCCGGCCACCCGGTAGGTCTTGGACAGGCCGCAGAAGGTGAGGACCACCAGGTCGGGGGCGAGCGCGGCGGCGGAGTGGTGCACGGCGTCGTCGTACAGGATCTGGTCGTAGATCTCGTCGGCGAAGACCATCAGGCCGTGCCGGCGGGCGAGGTCGAGGATGCCCTCGACGATCTCCTTGGGGTAGACGGCCCCGGTGGGGTTGTTGGGGTTGATGATCACGACCGCCTTCGTCCGGCCGGTGATCTTCGACTCCATGTCGGCGAGGTCGGGGTACCACTCGGCCTGCTCGTCGCAGAGGTAGTGGACCGCCTTGCCGCCCGCGAGCGTGGTGACCGCCGTCCACAGGGGGAAGTCGGGGGCCGGGACGAGGATCTCGTCGCCGTCCTCGATCAGCGCCTGTACGGCCATGGAGACCAGCTCGGAGACGCCGTTGCCGAGGAAGACGTCGTCGACGTCGACCTCCAGGCCGAGCGTCTGGTAGCGCTGGGCGACCGCGCGGCGGGCGGAGAGGATGCCGCGCGAGTCGGTGTAGCCGTGGGCCTTCGGCAGCATCCGGATCATGTCCTGGAGGATCTCCTCCGGCGCCTCGAAGCCGAACAGCGCCGGGTTGCCGGTGTTCAGGCGCAGCACGCTGTGGCCCGCCTCCTCCAGCGCGTTGGCCTGCTCGATGACCGGGCCGCGGATCTCGTAGCAGACCTCGCTGAGCTTGTTCGACTGCCGGAACTCCATGCGTGCGCCCCTCCAGATAACCAGTGTCACTTGGTTTTACCAAGTAGAAGCTTGGAAAGTCCAACAACTTGTCTAGACTGCGTCGTATGCCACCTCGTCGAAGCTACGACCAGTACTGCTCGGCCGCCCGCGCCCTCGACGCCGTCGGCGATCGCTGGACCCTGCTGATCGTGCGCGAACTCCTCGCCGGACCCCGCCGCTACACGGACCTGCACGCGGATCTGCCGGGGGTCAGCACGGACGTGCTCGCCTCCCGGCTGAAGGACATGGAGCGCGACGGGCTCACGACGAGGCGCCGCCTGCCGCCGCCCGGAGCGGCCTACGTCTACGAACTCACCCCGCGCGGGCGGGAGTTGCTCCCCGTGCTGCTCGCGCTCGGTGAGTGGGGGCGCGCCGGCCTGGGCGAGCGCAGGCCCACCGACGCGCTGCGCGCCCACTGGTTCGCCCTGCCGCTGCTGAGCTCGCTGGGCTCGCTGGAGGGCGAGGGGCTCGTCGAGGTCCGCCTGGAGGAGGGCGACTTCCACCTCTACGCCGGCGCCGGGGAGGGTCCCGCCTACGGGGACGGGCCTGCGCCCCGGGAGCCGGGGGCGCGGCTGTCGATGGACGGGGAGACCTGTACGGCTCTGGCGCGCGGGGAGTTGAGCCTGCCGGAGGCGGTGCGTGCCGGACGCGTCGAGGTCACCGGGGACGGGACGCTGGCGAAGTCCCTGCGGGAGGCATGAGGCGCTGCCGCGATCGGGGTCACGTCGAACGGCGGAGCCCGCCGCACGCGTCGGCGTGCGGCGGGCTCGGATGACACCCCCGGGTCTCAGACCCCCGGCGGCACGTGCCGCGGCCGCCCCGAACCCCGGGTGAGCCGGTAGCCGCCGATCCCCGCGAGCGCGGCCAGCGCGCCGCCCACGGCCGTCCACACCCAGCGGTCGGACCACCAGCCGGACGACCAGCCGTCGTCCGGGTCGATCGCGGACAGCACGGCGGATTCCTCGTCCTCTCCGGACTCCCCGGCGGACTTCATCGCGATGCCCGGGACGACGGGCTCGCCCAGCGAGCCGTCCACCGCCGCCGCGCCACCGATGTCCTTGGACTCGACGCGGACCTCGGCGTTCACCGGCAGACCCCGGTCGGCCGTGCCCAGGCCGGTCGCGGTCAGACGGAGGTAGTAGGTGCCCGGCAGCGGGTCGTCGGCCCACGGCTCCGACCAGGCGCGCACCGTGCGCAGCACACACGCCAGCTCCACGGCCGGGGCGTCCGCGGCCGCCGTACGGGTCTGCATGCCGTACTGGCAGGCCTGACGGCGGCGCAGACCGTCGTAGACGTCGATCTGCCAGGTCTCGGCGGCGTGCGTGTCGGGAAGCTTCACGGTGGCCCGTACCGTCGGCCGCTGTCCGGCGTCCGCCGGGAAGGACCAGTACAGGTAGTCACCGGTGGACCCGCTCGCCGTGGCCGTCTGGCCCTGCTCGATCTCGGTCGCCGTACGGAAGGAGGTGCCCGCCTCGGTGGGGGCGCCGGAGTCCTCGGACGGGCTCGCGGACGGCGTCGAGTCCGCGGCGGCGGGCGCGGCCGCCAGCAGCGGCAGCAGCAGCGCCGTGCCCAGCATCCTTGCGATACGCATCAGTTGGTCCTCCAGACCGCGACCCGCCAGCGCGACAGCCAGCCCCACAGCAGACCGGCCACGAAACCGGTCAGGATCAGCGCGCCCAGCAGCCACCAGCCGCGCCCGAGGCCGAAGGAGGCCACGTCGTCGGAGTCACCGGGTCCTTCGACGACGTCCACGGTCAGCTCCAGCGGCAGACCGGGCGTGGTCTCCACCCCCGACGCGGCCGCGAAGGAGTGCGTCACCTGGAGGCAGACGCCCTCGGTGGGCGCCTCGTCGTCGTCCGCCTTCGGATACCTCAGGCCCGTCGAGATCACATCCGTACGGCCGTCGCCCGCGGCCTCGCCGCGCACGATCTCCCGGCCGTGCACGGTCACGGCCCGCAGCAGCACGCCGTACGACGGGGCGAGGGCCCGGTCGGCGGCGACGCTCACCGAGGCGCGCAGTTCCCTGCCCGGCTCGACGTCCACGCGGTACCAGCGCTGCTGCCCGAACCCGACGCGGTCGGTGTACAGCCCGGACTTCAGCGTGGGCGCCTTCGCGCAGGCCTCGGCGCCCTCGGTGGCCACCGGCGTCACCACCGGGTCGGCCGCGCGGTCCACCAACTGGTTGACCTTGTCGGCGAGTTCCTCGGTGTGCTCCACCGAGGTGTACGAGCCGCCGGTCGCCTCGGCGATGCAGCTGAGCTGCTGGCGCATCCTGGCGTTGGGCACCAGGCCGAGGGTGTCGATGGTCAGCCCGATGCCGCGGGCGGCGATCTCGCGGGCCACCTCGCACGGGTCGAGCGGGGCGCAGGTGTCCTCGCCGTCGCTGATCAGCACGATCCGCTTGGAGCCGGTGCCGCCGTCGAGGTCGTCGGCCGCCTTCAGCAGCGCCGGGCCGATCGGGGTCCAGCCGGTGGGCGCGAGGGTCGCCACCGCCGTCTTGGCCTCGGTGCGGTCCAGCGGGCCGACCGGGTAGAGCTGGGCGGTGTCCTTGCAGCCTCTCTTCTGGTCGTCGCCGGGGTAGTCGGCACCGAGCGTGCGGATGCCCAGCAGCACCTCCTCCGGGGTGGCGTCGAGCACCTCGTTGAACGCCTGCTTCGCCGCGGCCATCCGCGACTGGCCGTCGATGTCCCGGGCCCGCATCGAGCCGCTCACGTCCAGGACCAGGTTCACCTTCGGCGCGGTGGCCGTGGTCTCGTCGGCGACGGCCCCGGCCGGGACGGCGATCCCGGCGGCCAGGGCGGCGAACAGGACACAGACGCCTGACGCCAGCCGTTTTCTTGTGATCATCGGCGGATCTTATTGAGCGCCGGTGCCCGGCTTCAAAGCGGGGTGCGCGTCAGCGGATTGGGCAGGGCGGTCCACCGGTCGCCCGGCGTGCCCGGCGACAGCCGCATCAGCGTCAGCGCCTTCGCGGGCAGCGGCTCGTCCGTCAGCGCGGCGAGGTCCGGGGTGCACGGCAGATCCGGTACGGCCGCCTCCAGGGCCGCGCCCAGCGCCTGAGCGGAGCCCGCCGTGCCCGCCAGCGCGCCCGCCACCAGCGAGCCGAACAGCTTGCGGCGCAGGGCCGTCACGTCGTCGGTCAGGATCCGCTCCGGCATCCCCTCGGGCAGCGGGACGCCGTTCGCGGCCAGCCGCGCCGGGCTCACCCTGATGTCGGCCAGGTCCCGGTAGACCAGCCGCAGCGGCGCGCCCTCCGCCGACAGCACCACCAGCAGGTTCTGCCCGTGCGCCTCCAGGGCCACGCCCAGTTCCAGCAGCCGCAGGCCGACCGTGAGCGCCAGCCGGGCGAAGTCCGCCTGCCAGGCCGGGTCCCCGCCCGGCGCGGTGGTGGGCAGCGCCGCCACCGGCACCACGTGCTCGCCCGCCCCCGCGTACACCCGCGGCGATTCGCGCAGCATCGCCGCCAGGTCGGGGGAGTCGGCCGTGGCCGCGCCCAGCGTGCGGGTGACGTGCAGCAGGCCCCCGGTGCGCGCGGCGAGCGCCTCCCCGAAGGACGACAGCACCGCCGACGCGGCGATCGACCCCACCGAGATGTCCCGCACCGACGACGTCAGCCGGGCGCTCAGCGCGGTCTTGACGTGCGGCCCGCCCGGCAGCAGCTCCAGCGTGCGCAGCGACATCAACGGCCGCGCGAGCGGCCCCGGCCCGCCCGGCTGCTTCAGCACGTGCGCCGCCTGCCAGGGGTGCACCGGGATCAGCAGCCGCCCCTCGTCGCGCAGTTCGGCCGGCCAGTCACCGGACACCAGGCACCGCCCGGCCGGCACCGGGACCAGCCCCAGCCGCACCTCGGGGCCGTGCTCCGGCGCGTACGCCAGCTGGTCGGCCACCGAGAAGCCGGGCCGCGAGCGGCAGTTGGGGTGATACGGATGCCCGTCCACCACCCGCCGCTCCCACGCCCAGTCGCTCACCGGCCAGCTGTCCTCCCGCGGCTGCCGGTTCGCCCGCGACAGCGCCAACGACACCGCGCTGTGGTCCAGTTCGGCGGCCAGCGAGCCGCCGTGCGGCACCCCGAGCGCCGCCGTCAGCCGCGCCGGATCGTCGTACGGCACGCCGTCCAGCGTGACGGCGGTGACGTACGCGTCGGTCGCGTACGGGTCCGGCACCGGCCCCCGCAGGACGCGCCCGTCGCGCAGCCGCAGCGTGCCCGGCCCGCGGCGCTCCCGCCACGGCAGCGGTTCATGGGTGAGCGCGCGCCACAGCCGGGTGAGCACCGCCGCACGGGCGCCGGGCAGTTCGGCGGTGAACCGGGGCAGCAGCCCGGGGCGTACGGCGGCCAGCTCGGCGGCCATGTCGGTCTCGGCGGCCCCGGCGGCGGGGGGTCGGTGCACGGTTCGGGCTCCTCGGGTACCTGGAGAGGTGAGCGTACGACGGTCACGGCGGGCCGTGACGGCAGCGATACTGATCGTCCCCGCCCGGACAGCACCGTAGGGAACGAGTGGAACGCGTGGACCTCCTGCCCCAGCCCGCCGGCGACGACGCCGCACCCCACGACGACGTCGCCGCGCGAGCCGACGCCTGCGCGGCCGTGCCGCTGCTGAACTGTCTGCTGCGGGAGGTCGCCCGGCCGGTGGGCGAGGACGTGCACCGGCTGCCCGGCACGGGCCGCCTGCTGCGGGTGCGCGGCACCCGGCGGCCCGCGGGCCCCGAGGTGCGCACGGGCGGCACCTGGCAGCCGCTCGACCACTCCGATCTGGTGAAACTCGTCGCCGAGGAGCTGACCCGGTACACCGGCCGCTCCAACCACGAGCTGCCCGCCGAGATGGCCGACAGCCGCGACGCGGTCGCCGCGCTGCTCACCGCACGCGCGCGGGCCACCCCGCCGGACGGCCTGTACCTGCGCTCCGAGCAGTCCCTGGTCACCGGGCACCCCCACCACCCGGCCCCCAAGGCGCGCGGCGGCGCCCCCGCCGCGGCCTGGCTGCCGTACGCGCCGGAGGCGTACGCCCGTTTCCCGGTGGTGCTGCTCGGACTGCGCGAGGACGAGGTGGTGGAGGAGGGCGACACCGCGGCCCTGGACGCGCTGGGCCAGGCCCCGCCCGGCTACCGGCTGCTGCCCGCGCACCCCTGGCAGCTGGACCTGACCGCACCCGGGCTGGCGCCCGCCTTCGCCGACGGCCGGCTGGTCCGGCTCGGCACGACCGGCTTCCCGCTGTGGCCGACGGCCGCCATCCGCACGCTGTACACGCCGGAGCACGACCTGTTCCTGAAGTTCAGCCTGGATGTGCGCATCACCAACGACATCCGCCGGCTCTGGCGCCACGACCTGCTGAGACTGCGCCGCACGGACGAGGCCGCCGCCGGTGCCCTCGCGGGGTTCGGGCCGGGCGCCGGATGGCTCGGCGACCGCGGCTACCGCACCGCCCGCTTCGCCTTCGAGGAGCTGGCCGTCCTGGTCCGCGACGGCTTCACCGGCCGGCTGCTGCCCGGCGCGACCCCGCTGCTCGCGGCCGGACTGGTGGAGGGCTTCGAGGGCAGCCCCCTGGACCGCGCCGCGGACCCGGCCGCCTGGTGGGAGGCGTACCTGCGCACGGTCGTGCCCCCGGCGCTGTCGGCGTTCGCCGACCACGGCGTCGTACTGGAGGCGCATCTGCAGAACACCCTCGTGGCCGTGAACGCCGAGGGCCTGCCCGTGCAGGCCCTGTTCCGCGACGCCGAGGGCGTCAAGCTGCTGCCCGACGTGGAGCGGGCCGCGGGCTGGGAGCGGCTGGTGTACTGCCTGGTCGTCAACCACCTCATGGAACTGGCCGATCTGCTCGCCGAGCGGCACCCCGGCCTGGACCCCTGGCCCGCCGTACGCCGGGAGCTGTCCCGCCACGACCTGCCCGAGACCCGCGCCCTGCTCACGGCCCCCTCCCTGCCCGGCAAGACGAACCTCCTCCTGCGCTGGACCGGCGCGGACGGCGCGGACGCCCGCTATCTGCCGCTGCCCAATCCGCTGACCGGCGGCTGAGCGGTCACGCCGAGGCCCCCGGGGTGGGTTCCCGGGGGCCTCGGCGGCGGGGCGGGATCAGCCCGGGAGCGGGCGGTCCTGCTGCACCACGGCATCGGTGTGCGCCGAGCCGTCGGCCACGCTGATCACCCGGTAGCGGCCCTCGTGGAAGACCCAGTACCAGTTCTGGGCGGCGCCGGGCTGCCGGCCCGGGACGGGCTGCACGGCGTCGACGTGCCGCACCCCGGCGAGGGACGGCCACCGGGAGAGCTCGTTGTCGTCGCCCTCGCGGCGGTCCCGGTAGCCCCCGGCCTGCAGGGAGATGATCCGGTACCGCTGGCCCGCGGGCGTGGTGTGGAACATCCAGTAGTGGTACCGGCCGTCGCCCCCGGGCTGCTTGTCGGGGATCGGCAGCACCGCGTCGACATGGGTGACGGGGTCCGGCGCGGCCTCGAACGACCTCCACTGGCTCAACGGCCTCACCCGGTTGCCGTCCACCCTGATCCCGGCGGGCTCCTGCCCGTTCACGACGACATGCCGGTAGACCTGCCGGCCGTCCTCGCCGGTGAAGAACAGCCAGTGGCCGGACTCCCCGCCGACCTCCTGCCGGTCCGGGACGGGCCAGGCGGCGTCCACGCGTCCGATGTCGCGCAGGTCGTCCCAGGAGGACAGCGCCCGCCCGCCCGGACCGTCCAGCGTGAGCGCGGCGTCCCCGCCGCCCACGGTGGAGAGGAGCGGGACGGCCGTGCCGCCCTGGAAGGCGAGGTACCTGTCCGGGTGCTGCGGGTGGGGGATCACCGCGTCGACCGGCCGCGCCTGGGGATCCGGCACGGGCGTGACCGACCCGCCGCCCTCCAGGCGTCCCTGCGCGAGGGCGCGCAGGGTGCTGAGGGAGGGGCTGAAGGCGTACACCGCGCCCTCGGTCCTGACGAACGGGCGGAAGCCGAGCGTGGTGGTCTGCCGCTCGCCCGCCGCGTTGCGGCTCTCGAAGCTGACCCGGCCGTCGTTCACATCGGTCAGCTGACCGCTCACCATGGGGTCGGGACCCGGCCGGTTCGGGCGGTCGTGCGGGAAGTCGGGGTCGTTGACCCAGTCGGCCTGGACGAACTCGAACTGCCGCACCAGATCGGCCTGGTAGCAGACGAAGACCAGCCCCCGGGGGTCGTCGGCGCCGCCTCCCTCGCCCTGGGTGGGGTTGAAGGGCCGGCCGTAGGGGATGCCGCGGCGGATCATGCGCCGCTCGTCCATGAACTTCTCGTCGACCAGCTCGCCCCCGTCGACCAGGCCGTCGCGCGGGTTGGTCTTGCGCAGGTGGGAGAAGAGCGGGGTGACCAGACCGTCGGGGTCGTCCTTGAAGGAGATGTCGTTGTCCGGCACGGGTTCCGGCTTCCCGGCCGGCTTCACGGGGCAGTTGGCGATCGACGCCCCGGACGGCCAGCGGCCCACCAGCCGGGCGGCGAGCCACTCCTGGGAGGTCTTCTCGTCGACCGCCTTGGCCGCCTTGAGCCGCTTGAGCTCGGTGCCGACCTGCGCCCACCAGCCGGGCACGTCCTGGTGGAGGCGGCGGACGACCTGGAAGGAGCCGTTGCGCATCCAGGGCGGCACACCGGCCGGCCGCGTGCCGTCGCCGCTCGCGTCGACGACGAACTTGTCGGCGGGGATCAGCCGGGTACCGGGGTGGCCCAGCACATAGCCGGGGCGGGCCGGGTCCTCCTCCTCGAACCCGCGTACGCCGGGCTCGCTGACGCCGTCCTTGAAGCCGAAGTGCTCCTTGCCGGCGGACTCGCCGGGCAGGGTGGCCCCGTTCTGCTGGAAGACCACGACCGCCCCGGCGCGGGAGGCGGCCTCGCGCTGCCGGTTCAGCTCGTTGCCGAGGTCCTCCTCGGTGTCGGAGGCGATCGTCAGGACGGCGTGCACGACCCGGGAGTGGTCGTAGCCGAACAGCCAGGTCTTCGGGTCGCTGTCGTCGGTGTCGCCGAGGGCCAGCGCCCGCTCGGACGCGCCCTGCACGAACGCCTCGACCGTGCTGCCGCCGGGGACGGAGTCGAAGATCTCTTCCCTGCCGGTGAAGAACTGGAGTCCGGGATGGGTGAGCGCGAGCCCCAGCCAGGTGGCCTTGAGGTGCTGGGGGTCGTCGCCCATCGAGTTGCGCCGGGCCGCGCTGAACCGGGCGTTGAAGTCGGCCACCTGCCTGGTGGTGGCGATCTGCGGGACCAGGTCGTCCAGCCAGGAGCGGGCGGCGGTGACGTCGCCGAACTGGAGGAGCAGCAAGGACACATGGTCCTTCTTGAAACCGGCCAGGATGTCGCCCTGGATCTCGGTGCTGTCGCGCAGCGTGAGCTGAGCGGCCATGAGTCTCCCTGAGGATGTCGGGACGGACTGGGGGTGGGCGCGGTCAGGCGCCCGGGCGCAGCTGCACCCACTGGGCGGTGCTGGGCACGCCCTTGTCGTCGAGCAGGAAGAGCAGGTAGTAGCCGGGGGGCGCTTCCTCGGCCGACGCCGGGGTGCGCAGCACGAGCTTGTTGCCCGCCCGGCTGGTGATGGGCAGTTCGAGCCGCCGCTGGCTGGTGTCCACCGAGTGGGTGGAGGTGATGGGGGCCATCAGCACGGCCCGGCTGACCCGCTCCGGGGTGCTGCTGCTGACCCGCAGGTTGGCGGCGTAGCCCAGCGGGCCGGTCGGCACGCCGGACAGCGCCGGCCGGTCGCCCTGGTGCAGGTAGGCCGGCTCGTAGATCTCGATGGTGCCGTTCATGTCGGAGGCGACGTCCGGGTCGTTGGCGATCTGCTGGAGCTCGTCGCCGGTGACCATGATGCGGCCGTCGGGCAGCAGCACCGCGTTGGAGTGGTAGGCGCGCGGCAGCCGCTGGACCGGGCCGAGGCGCCACTGGCCGCTGTCGTCGCGCAGCTCGATCTGCCGGTACTTCTCGTCGGCGTTGGGGTTGTAGGGCCCGTTGCCGTAGTCGCGGATGTCGTAGCCGCCGTTGACGGTGAACAGCGTGCCGTCGGGCAGGATCAGCGTGTCGTCCTGGGTGCGGCCGAAGGCGCGGGGGGTGTCCTTGGTCCAGCGGCCGCCGGAGAACCTGTAGGTGTTCCTGTCGTTGCGGTTGCCGCCGAGGATCAGCACCGAGTCCGGGCCGTCGACGCCGTTGGGCAGGGCGACGGCCGAGCCGTAGTTGCGCATGCCGCCGTCGGGGCGGTTGGGCAGCTTGCGGCTGGTCTCCTGCTGCGGGTCGAAGACGTACTGCTCGTCGTAGTTGCGGCCGAAGCCGTAGATCAGTCCGTCGCGCAGCGAGAACAGGTGCGGGTAGTCGACCGTGAACTCGGCCTTGACGGGCCACTTGTCGAGCGCCTGGCCGCGGGGCCTGGTGCCCGGGTCGTGGGCGACGGGCGTGCCCTTGGCCGGGAAGCGCTCGATCGTCTTGGACAGCACGCCCCATCCGACGTCGGAGTGGCCGGAGGTGATGAACTGCCGGCCGTCGGCGCCGGTGACCACGGTCGGGTACCAGCGGCCCTCCGCCATGTCCTGCTGCTGGAGCCAGGTCTCCTTCCACGGGTCGAAGACCAGGGCGAGGTGGGCGCCGCTGCCGTGGTTGCCGCCGAGGTTGCCGCCGAAGACGCCCACCATGCCGTTGGGCAGGTAGGCGTGCCCGGCGCAGAAGATCGGCGCGGGCCGCGGCTCGTCCATGCCGTCGTCGATGTCGACGACGGGCGGCGGTACCGCCTTGAAGGCGGAGGCTCCGGTGCCCTCCTCCGGGTCCCAGAGGTAGGCGCGGCCGGCGTTGTCGCCGCCGATGACGTCGGTGGGCGCGGTCTCCTTGTTGGGGCTGTCCTCCACGGGCTCGAAGGAGAACAGCAGGACCTTGCCCGTGGGCAGCAGCGCGACGTGGTCACCGAAGTCGGGGCTGGGGAAGTACTCGGTGAACCGGCCCCATGTGCGCGCGTCGAAGGCCTCGTTGATCTCCTTCTGGGACGCGGTCAGCCGCTTGAGGCTGCGGGTGCGCATGGGCTGCGAATAGCCGTGGTCCATGGCCCGCATGCCGATGCGGTCGCGGGCCAGCTGTTCGGCGGCCTTCCGGCCGAGGGCCTCGACCTCGTCGGGGCGTACCTCCGCGCGGACCTGTTCGTCGGTGATGCGCAGGCCGCCCGGCCGGGCGGGGGACTCGTACGCCGGTGAGGACTTGGAGCGGGCGGACGGGACGGAGGCGCCGGCGGGCGCGGTGGCGGACAGTGCGATCGCGGCACAGCCGACCGCGAGTGCCCATCTCCCTCTGCGGGACATCAGGCTCCTTAAGAGCATGGCAGCCACCCGGACAGGACCGGGTGACCACGCAGGGTGACTGAATGGGGCGAGTAGATCACACACCGTAGCGATTTGTGGGCTGGTGTCCGAGCGGAACGATTCGGCATGGCCCGTTGGTGTCTCACCCTGCGTGTCCGCCCGGGCGGCCCCCGGCGCGCTGCTAGCAATGGCCCGACTCCCCATCCCCTGCATCAAGGAGGACCACTGCCATGCGCACGACTCGGGCCGCCCTCGCGGCCGCCGCGGGCGCCGTCGCCCTGCTCGGCCTCTGCGTCACCCCGGCCGCGGCGGACCCGCCCCAGCCCCCGCGCCACATCACCGGCAAGGTGATCCCGGGCGGCGCCGACGGCCGTCCCCACGAGCTGTTCTGTCCCGCGCCCTTCCACGCCTACAGCGGCGGCTTCACCCTCAAGGCCCGTAAGGGGGCCCGTTTTCTGAAGGAAGCCGCCGACCTCCTCGAGAGCCGCCCGAACGACACCGCGACCGGCTGGATCGTCACCGTGCGCAAGGGGCAGGTGCTGCCGTCGCCGCACCACCACCGCGCGCACCCGCGGATCGAGCCGGCCGACCTGGTCGTCCACGTCGTGTGCACCCAGGACCTGCCGACGCACGGCATGTGACCCCGCCCGTGCCGCGGGACGGCCGGCGCCCCGTCCCGCGCCGGCGGTCCCGCGGCGCTGAACTACCCTGGCGGGTGTGCTGCGCGACGTGACTGCTGTTCGATACGTGACCCCCCTGCGGTCCGGCGGCTCCGTGCCCGCCGTCGTGGAGGCCGACGACCTGGGCACGTACGTCGTGAAGTTCACCGGCTCCGCGCAGGGCCGCAAGGCGCTGGTCGCCGAGGTGATCGTCGGCGAGCTGGCCCGCGCTCTCGGGCTCCGCTTCCCGGAGCTGGTGCTGGTGCACTTCGACCCGGCCGTCGCCGCGCACGAGCCGCACCAGGAGGTCCGCGACCTGCACGGGGCGAGCGCGGGCGTCAACCTCGGCATGGACCACCTGCCGGGCGCGCGGGACTTCACCCCGGAGCTCGCGAAGGTCTTCCCCGTGGACCCGCTGGAGGCGGGCCGGATCGTGTGGCTGGACGCGCTGACCGTCAACGTCGACCGTACGGTCCACAGCTCCAACCTGATGGTCTGGCCGACGCTCGGCACCGTACCGCCGCGGCTGTGGCTCATCGACCACGGCGCCGCGCTCGTCTTCCACCACCGCTGGGACGGCGCGGACCCCGCCAAGGTGTACGACTTCCGCCATCACGCCCTCGGCCACTACGGTCCCGACGTGCGTGCCGCCGACGCCGAGCTGGCGCCGAAGGTGACCGAGGAGCTGCTGCGCGGGATCGTCGCCGAGGTGCCGGACGCCTGGCTCGCCGACGGTGGGTTCGCCGGTCCCGCCGAGGCCCGCGAGGCGTATGTGGCCTACCTCCACGCGCGGGTGCGGGCGTCGGAGCGCTGGCTGCCCACCGACTTCCCCAGCCGGGACGAGCTCGCCGCCGATGACGCGCGCCGGGCCGAGGAGAGCCGGCGAGGACGCCCCGCGTGGCTGAAGCAGGTCCCCGACCTGCACGGCAAGCCCGCGGCCGAACAGGATTGGTCGGTGCACCTGGGATGACGTCCGAGACGCGTCGGGTCGAGATCGAGTACTGCACCCAGTGCCGCTGGCTGCCCCGTGCGGCCTGGTTGGCGCAGGAGCTGCTGACCACCTTCGAGGCCGAGCTGGACGAGCTGGCGCTCAAGCCCGGCACGGGTGGCGTGTTCGTCGTGCGGGTGGGCGACGAGGTGGTCTGGGACCGCCGTGTGCAGGGCTTCCCCGAGCCCACTGCGGTCAAGAAGGCCGTACGCGACCGAGTGGCCCCGGGAAAGACCCTGGGCCACTCGGAGAGGCTCCCGAAGGGGGACGTCAGCCCTTGAGCTGCTCGTAGGCGGGCAGCGTCAGGAAGTCCGCGTAGTCCTCGTCGAGGGAGACCTCGAGGAGCAGGTCGTGCGCCTGCTGCCAGTGGCCGGCCGCGAAGGCCTCCTCGCCGATCTCCGCGCGGATGTGCGCGAGCTCCTCGGCGGCGACCTTGCGGGCCAGCTCGGGCGTGGCCTTCTCACCGTTCTCGAACTCGACGCCGGCGTTGATCCACTGCCAGATCTGCGAGCGGGAGATCTCGGCGGTGGCCGCGTCCTCCATCAGGTTGAAGATGGCGACCGCGCCGAGCCCGCGCAGCCAGGCCTCGATGTAGCGGATGCCCACCTGCACGGCGTTGACCAGGCCGTCGTACGTGGGCCTTGCGTCCAGCGAGTCGATCGCGATCAGGTCGGCGGCCTCGACGTGGACGTCCTCGCGCAGCCGGTCCTTCTGGTGGGGCTTGTCGCCGAGGACCTTGTCGAAGGACTCCATGGCGATCGGGACCAGGTCGGGGTGGGCGACCCAGGAGCCGTCGAAGCCGTCGCCGGCCTCGCGGTCCTTGTCGGCGCGGACCTTCTCGAAGGCGACCTTGTTGACCTCGGCGTCGCGGCGGGAGGGGATGAACGCCGCCATCCCGCCGATGGCGTGCGCGCCGCGCTTGTGGCAGGTGCGCACGAGGAGTTCGGTGTACGCGCGCATGAACGGGGCCGTCATGGTGACCGCGTTGCGGTCCGGCAGCACGAACCTGGCCCCTCCGTCACGGAAGTTCTTCACGATGGAGAACAGGTAGTCCCAGCGGCCGGCGTTCAACCCGGAGGCGTGGTCGCGCAGTTCGTAGAGGATCTCCTCCATCTCGTAGGCCGCCGTGATCGTCTCGATCAGCACGGTGGCCCGGATGGTTCCCTGCGGGATGCCGACGTAGTCCTGCGCGAAGACGAACACGTCGTTCCAGAGGCGGGCCTCCAGGTGCGACTCGGTCTTGGGCAGGTAGAAGTACGGGCCCTTGCCGAGGTCCAGCAGCCGCTGGGCGTTGTGGAAGAAGTACAGGCCGAAGTCGACGAACGCGCCGGGGACCGGGCGCCCGTCGACCTGGAGGTGGCGCTCGTCCAGGTGCCAGCCGCGGGGCCGCATGACGACGGTCGCGAGCTCGTCCTGGGCCTTGAGCGCGTACGACTTGCCGGACCGCGGGTCCGTGAAGTCGATGCTGCGGGTGTAGGCGTCGATCAGGTTGAGCTGACCGGTGACGACGTTCTCCCAGGTGGGCGCGGAGGCGTCCTCGAAGTCCGCGAGCCAGACCCTGGCACCCGAGTTGAGGGCGTTGATGGTCATCTTGCGGTCGGTGGGGCCGGTGATCTCGACCCGGCGGTCGTTCAGCGCGGCGGGGGCCGGGGCCACCTTCCAGGAGTCGTCCGCGCGGACGGCGGCGGTCTCCGGGAGGAAGTCGAGCGTGGAGGTGCGGGCGATCTCGGCGCGGCGCTCCGCTCGGCGGGCGAGGAGCTCGTCACGCCGCGGCGTGAACCGCCGGTGCAGCTCGGCCACGAAGGCGAGCGCCGCATCGGTGAGGACCTCCTCCTGCCGGGGCAGGGGCTCGGCATCGACGATGGCCAGCGGAGACGGCGCTGGTGCGGACATGAGCGGTCACTTCCTTCAGCGGTGGCACCGGGTGCCTGATGGGACGAATAGGAGAATTCGCACCCGCTGTGCGGTCGAGTGCTTCTGAGCAGTGGATAGTAGTTTCCTCATTGTGGAACTTCAATGGTTTGTTGATGTCGAGATTCTCTGGGTCGAGGCAAGGTGGCGCTGGGTGCCACCCCGTTCACTCAAGGTGGCCCAGGTCGGTCTCGGTGTCGATGTCATGGGCGTCGGCCACGTCGGAGCACTCCACCAGCGTGACGTCCTGGGCGTGTTCCCGCAGATAGGCCCGGGCACCCTCGTCGCCGGACGCGGCCGCCGCGACGCCCGCCCAGTGGGCGGCCCCGAGCAGCACCGGATGGCCGCGCTCGCCCCCGTAGCAGGCCGCGGCGAGTGACCGCTCGTCCCGGTAGGCCGCCCGCACCCGGGCCATCGCGGCGGCGCCGATCCCCGGCTGGTCGACCAGGACGACGAGGGCGGCCCGTGCCCCGCCGGAGGTGAGCGAGGCCAGCCCGGCCCGCAGGGACGACCCCATGCCCCGCTCCCACTCGGGGTTCTCCACCAGCACGCACCCGGCGAGCTCCGCCCGCTCCCGTACGGCGGCGGCGCCCGCGCCCAGCACCACGTGCACGCGCGTGCAGCCGGCCGCGCGCAGCGCCGCGACGGCATGCTCCACCAGCGGGCGCCCGCGATGCGTCAGCAGGGCCTTGGGGCGTCCGCCGAGCCGGCGTCCGCCTCCTGCGGCGAGCACGAGCCCGGCGACTGGGGCCTCCGTCGGATCGCTCATACGTCCTGCATACCTGACGTCACGTCAATCCTGTGACGACCGGCGGGAAGGAATTTCGCGCCCATCGCTGGCGCACGCCCACCGGGAGGCGTTTACTGGCCCGCGGACCGTCAGGGGGGCCTGGGCGGGCGAGGGGAAGGACTGTGTTGCGGAGCTTAGGGCAGAGGCCGGTGACCGGCAGCGACGAGGACCCCAGAGTGACGGGACTGCGCACGGCGGTGTCCCACCTGCGCCGCCGTCTCGCCGCGTACCCGGCCGAGTTCCCCGACCGCGCCGTCGCCGAGGACGAACTCGCCGCCCTGGCCGCCATGGCCGCCGGCGGCACCCCCGAGATCCCCCGCCTGCGCAGCTCCCTGCTCCTGATCGCAGGCGCGATCGGCTCGATGAGCGCCCTGGCGTCCGCCCTGGCGGAGGTGAGAGACGCGATAGAACTCTTCGGAACCCCCCAGGGCGACTAGCCCACCACGGCGGCTCTCAGAACCGCGGACATCTGCACGAGCGCACCCCAAGGGGCGCGGGGAACTGCGCGAACGGCCACGGACTACCCGCACCCGCGAGCGCGCGGAAGGCGCCTCGCGGGGGGCGCTTCCAGGGGCGCGGGGAACTGCGCGAGCAACCACGACTCACCCGCACCCGCGACCGCACGGAAGGCCCCTTGCGGGGGGCGCTTTGAGGGGCGCGGGGAACTGCGCGAGCAACCACGACTCACCCGCACCCGCGACCGCACGGTAAGCCTCTCGCGGGGGGCGCTTTGAGGGGCGCGGGGAACTGCGCGAGCAACCACGACTCACCCGCACCCGCGACCCCGCAGAACCCCCCGTCGCGAGAGGCGTGAAAATCAGGCCCCGGAACTGGCCAGCGCCTGCGACAGCTCGGCCGCCACCTGCTGAAGCACCGGCACGATCCGCTCGGTGACCTCCTCGGTCACCCGCCCCGCGGGCCCGGAGATGGAGATGGCCGCCGCGGTGGGAGAGTCCGGCACGGACACCGCGAGGCACCGCACTCCTATCTCCTGCTCGTTGTCGTCCACGGCGTACCCCAGCCGCCGCACATCCTCCAGCGCCGCGAGGAAGCCCTCCGGCGTGGTGATGGTCTTCTCCGTCGCGGCCGGCATCCCGGTACGGGCCAGCAGCGCACGCACCTCCTCCGCCGGCGTGTGCGCCAGCAGCGCCTTGCCCACGCCCGTGGAGTGCGGCAGCACCCGCCGCCCCACCTCGGTGAACATCCGCATGGAGTGCTTGGACGGCACCTGCGCCACGTACACGATCTCGTCGCCGTCGAGCAGCGCCATGTTCGCCGTCTCCCCGGTCTCCTCGACCAGCCGGGCGAGGTAGGGCCGGGCCCAGGTGCCCAGCAGCCGGGACGCCGACTCGCCGAGGCGGATCAGCCGGGGGCCGAGGGCGTACCGGCGGTTCGGCTGCTGGCGGACGTACCCGCAGGCGACGAGCGTGCGCATCAGCCGGTGGATGGTGGGCAGCGGCAGCCCGCTGCTGGCCGAGAGCTCGCTCAGCCCGACCTCACCGCCGGAGTCCGCCATCCGCTCCAGGAGGTCGAAGGCGCGCTCGAGGGACTGGACCCCGCCGGTGGCGGACTTGGCGGAGTCGGTGGTGCTGGCGCTGGACGTCGGCACGGCGCGTTCCTTTCGGGACTGGCGAGAGGGCAGAAGCCTACCCGGCGGCCGGTTGACTCCCCGCTTGTGCGTAAGTACGTTCTGCTTGCCGGAATTGTATTTCCGCTTTGTGGAAACATCCAGGAGGGGTGCCCCGGGGTGCACTGTGGAGAAGTGTGCTCTTGACGGAGCCCGGACGGGAGTGAAGACTCCCTCAACAGCAGCTTCAACAGAACGTTGAATTCCGCCGGGGCGGTCGGCGGACGTGAACCGACCGCGCCGACGGAAGCACAACGCGGCAGAGAGGGGTCCGGGTGTCCGACGCTGAACTGGTGCTGCGCTCGACGCGCGTCATCACGCCCGACGGGACGCGCGCGGCGTCCGTCGCGGTCGCCGGCGGCACGATCACCGCCGTACTGCCGTACGACGCTCCCGTGCCCGCCGGCGCCCGGATCGAGGACCTCGGCGACGACGTCCTGCTGCCCGGCCTGGTCGACACGCACGTGCACGTCAACGACCCGGGCCGCACCGAGTGGGAGGGCTTCTGGACCGCCACGCGCGCGGCGGCGGCCGGCGGCATCACCACCCTCGTCGACATGCCGCTCAACTCCCTCCCGCCGACCACGACGGTCGACAACCTGCGCACCAAGCAGCAGGTGGCCGCCGACAAGGCGCACATCGACGTCGGCTTCTGGGGCGGCGCCCTGCCCGACAACGTCAAGGACCTGCGCCCGCTGCACGAGGCCGGCGTCTTCGGCTTCAAGTGCTTCCTGTCGCCGTCCGGCGTGGAGGAGTTCCCGCACCTGGACCAGGACCAGCTGGCCCAGTCGATGGCCGAGATCGCCTCCTTCGACGGCCTGCTGATCGTGCACGCCGAGGACCCGCACCACCTGGCCGCGGCCCCGCAGCACGGCGGCCCCAAGTACGCCGACTTCCTCGCCAGCCGCCCGCGCGACGCCGAGGACACCGCCATCGCCCAGCTGATCGCCCAGGCGAAGCGGCTCCACGCGCGCGTGCACGTACTGCACCTGTCCTCGTCCGACGCGCTGCCGCTGATCGCCGAGGCCAGGGCCGAGGGCGTCCGCATCACCGTGGAGACCTGCCCGCACTACCTCACCCTGACCGCCGAGGAAGTCCCCGACGGCGCGAGCGAGTTCAAGTGCTGCCCGCCCATCCGCGAGGCCGCCAACCAGGACCTGCTCTGGCAGGCCCTCGCCGACGGCGTCATCGACTGCGTGGTCACCGACCACTCGCCGTCCACGGCCGACCTGAAGACCGACGACTTCGCCACCGCCTGGGGCGGCATCTCCGGCCTCCAGCTGAGCCTGGCCGCCGTATGGACCGAGGCCCGCAGGCGCGGCCACGACCTGGAGGACGTCGTCCGCTGGATGTCCGCGCGCACCTCCGAACTCGCGGGCCTGACCCGGAAGGGCGCCATCGAGGCCGGCCGGGACGCCGACTTCGCCGTCCTCGCCCCCGACGACACCTTCACCGTCGACCCGGCCGCCCTCCAGCACCGCAACCGCGTCACCGCGTACGCCGGGAAGACGCTCTACGGCGTCGTGAAGTCCACCTGGCTGCGGGGCGAGCGCATCGTCGCCGACGGCGAGTTCACCGAGCCGAAGGGACGTCTGCTCACCCGGACCGTCTGAACCCCACCCACGAGCTCCGATAGGAAGAACTGATCACTGTGACGGCGCTGCATCAATCAAGTTGGGCCAGCTTCACCGGCGACGCGAACCCCTACGGAGGCGGCGACCCGTACGCGGACTACCGCACCGCCGACTTCCCCTTCACCCAGTACGCCAACCTCGCCGACCGGCAGCTCGGGGCCGGGGTCGTCGCCGCCAACGACGAGTTCTTCGCCCAGCGCGAGAACCTGCTCGTGCCCGAGCGCGCCGAGTTCGACCCGGAGCACTTCGGCCACAAGGGCAAGATCATGGACGGCTGGGAGACCCGGCGCCGCCGCGGTGTCTCCGCCGAGCACCCCTGGCCGACCGCCGAGGACCACGACTGGGCGCTGGTCCGGCTCGGCGCGCCCGGCGTGATCCGCGGCATCGTCGTCGACACCGCCCACTTCCGCGGCAACTACCCGCAGGCCGTGTCGGTCGAGGGCACCTCGGTGGCGGGCTCCCCGTCGCCCGAGGAGCTGCTCGGCGACGACGTGAAGTGGACGACCCTCGTCCCGCGCACCGCCGTCGGCGGCCACGCGGCCAACGGCTTCGCCGTATCGGTGGAGCAGTGCTTCACCCACCTGCGGGTCAACCAGCACCCCGACGGCGGCATCGCCCGACTCCGCGTGTACGGCGAGGTCGTCCCCGACCCCGCGTGGCTGTCGGCGCTCGGCACCTTCGACGTGGTCGCGCTGGAGAACGGCGGCCAGGTGGAGGACGCCTCCAACCTCTTCTACTCGCCCGCCACCAACACCATCCAGCCGGGCCGCTCCCGCAAGATGGACGACGGCTGGGAGACCCGGCGCCGCCGCGACCAGGGCAACGACTGGATCCGCTACCGCCTGGCCGCCCAGTCCCGGATCCGCGCCGTCGAGATCGACACGGCGTACCTGAAGGGCAACAGCGCGGGCTGGGCGTCCGTCTCGGTCAAGGACGGCGAGGACGGCGAGTGGACCGAGATCCTCCCGCGCACCCGCCTCCAGCCCGACACCAACCACCGCTTCGTGCTGCCGGCCCCGGCCGTGGGCACGCACGCGCGCGTGGACATCTTCCCGGACGGCGGCATCTCCCGCCTGCGCCTGTTCGGCTCCCTGACCGAGCCCGGCGCGAGCGCCCTGGCGGCCCGCCACCAGGAGCTCGGCGGCTGAGTCCGGGGTACGGCGGCGGGGCGCACCGGCCTGGACAGCACCGGTGCGCCCCGCCTCGCCCCGCCGGGCGGACGCCCCCTGCTCTTCGGGCACCCGGGGGCAGCCCGGGGGCCGGCCGAGACCCGCCCCGCCGCCCCTTCGCGGCGCCACCGCCGGCGGCCCACGGAGGCGCCCTCCCCTCGCCGCCCCACTGCCAAAGCCCTACGCGGCGTGGCCCCCGTCGACGGAGAACTCGGCGCCGGTGATGTACGCAGCGTCGGGCCCCGCCAGGTAGGTGACCATCGCGGCGACCTCGTCGGCCCTGCCGAAGCGGCCCAGGGCCGTCATGGCGGCCTGGCCGGCCGCGTAGGGGCCGTCGGCCGGGTTCATGTCGGTGTCGGTGGGGCCGGGGTGCACCACGTTCGCCGTGATCCCGCGAGGTCCGAGCTCGCGCGCCAGGGCCTTGGTGAGACCGGTCAGGGCGGCCTTGCCGGTCGTGTACAGGGTCCCGCCCGGACCGGGCACGCGCTGGGTCATGCACGTGCCGATGGTGATGATCCGCCCGCCGTCCGGCATCCTCGCGGCCGCCGCCTGGCAGGCCAGGAACACCCCGCGCACGTTCACCGCGAGGACCCGGTCCACGTCGGCGAGGCCGAGGTCGCCCAGCGGCCCGAGGACGCCGAGGCCCGCGTTGTTCACCAGTACGTCGAACCGGCCCAGGGCGTCGCCCGCCGCGTGCACGGCCCCCGCCGCCTCCCGCGCGTCCCCGGCGTCGGCGCGCAGCGCCACGGCCCGGCGCCCCAGCGCCTCGACCGCCCGTACGACGTCGGCCGCCGCGTCCTTGCCGTTCACATAGGTCAGCGCCACATCGGCCCCGGCCCGGGCCAGCCGCAGGGCGGTCGCCGCGCCGATGCCCCGGCTGCCGCCGGTGACCAGGGCCACCCTGCCGTTCAGGGGCGCGTCCACGCTGTTCAGGGGTGCTTCGCTCGTCGTTGTCATGCCTCCATCTCAGCGCCCGGCGGCGCGGAAGGCTGGCGGCGATCGGACATCGACTCCGCAGGACCGCCGCCCGACCTCAGAGAGTCTTCGGGCCCCGGAACTCGCGCATCCGGCGGCGCGTTCTCCCCACGTGACTCTTCAGCAAGAAATCGTCGGCAACGCCATGCAGATGGCGGTCGTGAACCTCGCCCCGGGCCAGACCGTGTACTGCGAGGCGGGCAAGTTCCTGTTCAAGACGTCGAACGTGACGATGGAGACCCGTCTGACGGGCCCGTCGAACGAGACGGGACAGCAGGGAGCCTCGTCCGGCTCGTCCGGTTCGTCCGGCGGCATGGGCGGTCTGCTGCGCCAGGCGATGGGCACCGCCATGCAGGTCGGCCAGCGCGTGCTGGCGGGCGAGTCGCTGGCGTTCCAGTACTTCACCGCGCAGAGCGGCGAGGGCACGGTCGCCTTCGCCGGTGTGCTCCCGGGCGAGATGCGCGCGCTGGAGCTCGACGGCACACGCGCGTGGTTCGCCGAGAAGGACGCCTTCGTCGCGGCCGAGTCGACCGTCGACTTCGGCATCGCCTTCCAGGGCGGCCGTACCGGCATGAAGGGCGGCGAGGGCTTCGTCCTGGAGAAGTTCACCGGCCGCGGCACCGTGATCATCGCCGGCGCGGGCAACTTCATCGACCTGAACCCCGCCGACTTCGGCGGCCGCATCGAGGTCGACACCGGCTGCGTCGTCGCCTTCGAGGAGGGCATCCAGTACGGCGTCCAGCGCGTGGGCGGCCTCAACCGCCAGGGCGTGATGAACGCCGTGCTCGGCGGCGAGGGTTTGTCCCTGGCCACCCTGGAGGGCAACGGCCGGGTGATCCTGCAGTCCCTCACCATCGAGGGCCTGGCCAACGCCCTGAAGAAGGCCCAGGGCGGCGACAAGCAGGGCCCGACGGGAGGCCTCTTCTCGACGAACGCGGGGTGACCGGCGCCAGCGGCCGATGAGTTGCGGGCGCCGGCGGGGTCTGCCCTGATGACAGCAGACCCCGCACCCGGAAGAAGGCACTCGCCATGGGCAGGCTCGTCTCCCAGATCTTCCTCTCCCTCGACGGCGTCCACCAGGCGCCCGGCGGCCCCGAGGAGGACACCCGCGACGGCTTCGAGCAGGGCGGCTGGACCGTCCCGTACGCCGACGACGAGAGCGGCGCCTTCATCACCGATCTCTTCACCCGCCCGGCCGCGTTCCTCCTCGGCCGCCACACCTACGACATCTTCGCCTCCTACTGGCCGAAGATCACCGACCCGGCCGACCCGATCGCCGGCCCGCTGAACAGGCTGCCGAAGTACGTCGTCTCCTCGACCCTCCGCGACGACCCCGGCTGGGCCGGGACCACCGTGCTGCGCGGCGACCTCGCCAAGGAGGTCGCCTCCCTGAAGGAGCGCACGGACGGCGAGATCCAGATCCACGGCAGCGCCGCCCTCGTCGCCTCCCTCCTCGACCTCGGCCTGATCGACACCCTCCACCTCCACACCTTCCCGGTCGTCCTCGGCGCGGGCCGCCGCCTGTTCCGCGAGGGCGCCGTCCCCACCGCCTTCCGCCGCACTTCGGGCCGCGTCACCTCGTCGGGCGTCAGCATCCAGACGTACGACCGCGCGGGCACCCCGGAGTACGGCTCGTTCCCGCAGCCCGGGGAGGCCTGAGCCGGCGTCCGCCCTCCGGAAAGTCCTGGCCGAAAGATCACCGGCCCCGGTACGGTGACCCTCCCCGTGCGAGCCGCCGCCGTCTCCACGCATGCCCACCCGCTGGAGCCGGGAAGGACGACCGCCCGACGGGACGGGAAGGGCGTCCGCCCGCCGGAGACGACCGGGAGCCGCAACCGTGTCCACGATCGCCGTACCCCGCCCGCTGGCGCCCCGCCGCGCCTGGCTCACCGATCTGCCGCTGCTGCTGGTGGCGGTCGTCTGGGGCGGGAGCTATCTCGCCGCCAAGGACATCACGACCGCCCGGACGGTCCTCGCCGTACTGGTGCTGAGGTTCGCCCTCGTCCTGCCGGCGCTGGTGGGCGCCTCCTGGCGGGGCCTGCGCGCCCTCGGACCCGCGCAGTGGCGGGGCGCGGGCCTGCTCGGCCTGATCCTGAGCGGCATCTTCCTGCTGGAGACGTACGGCGTCGTGCACACCTCGGCGACCAACGCGGGGCTCATCATCAGCCTCACCATGATCTTCACACCGCTCGCCGAGGCGGCCGTCACCCGCACCCGGCCCTCCCGGGCCTTCCTCGGCGCGGCGGTCCTCTCCGTGCTCGGCGTCGTACTGCTCACCCAGGGCGGCGGCTTCACCCGCCCCGCCGAAGGGGACCTGCTGATGCTGCTCGCCGCCCTCGCGCGGACCGTGCACGTCCTGGTCATGGCGCGGCTGAAGCACGTACAGGACGCCGGTGCGCTGCCCCTGACCACGGTCCAGCTCGGCACGGCCGTCGTGGTGTTCGCGCTGCTGTCGGCCGGGTCGGACTCGACCCCGTGGGCCACCGCGGCGGACTTCGGGGCGAGGGAGTGGGCCGGGCTGCTGTTCCTGTCGGCCTTCTGCACGCTGTTCGCCTTCTTCGTGCAGATGTGGGCCGTACGCCGCACCTCCCCGTCCCGGGTCAGCCTGCTGCTCGGCACCGAGCCGCTGTGGGCGGCCGCGGCCGGCATCGCCCTCGGCGGCGAACGGCTCGGCGCGCTCGGCCTGCTGGGCGGGGCGCTGGTGCTCGGGGGGACGGCATGGGGGCGCCGCGCGACAGGCTGACCGCCCGCATCGACGGACCTCGGCATGCACGGACCTCGGCATCCACGGCCCCCGGCAGCCAGGGCCCCTCGGCAGCCAGGGCCCCTCGGCAGCCAGGCCCCTCGGCATCCACGGCCCCTCCGCATCCACGAGCCCTCCGCCGCTACGACCGCTCCGCCGCTACGACCGCTCCGCCGCTATGACCGCTCCCTCTCCGCGACGGCGAACAGCGCGAAAGCCAGCACGATCAGGGCCACGCTCGCGTAGATCTCGTGGCCGTCGAGGAAGCCGACGCGCCGCACCAGGCCCACGTCCCAGTGGACCCACTCGTGCAGCAGACCGAGGACGCCCTGCACCAGGGCGATGAAGCCGAGCAGTTCCAGCACCTGTTTCATGCCCCCGACCCTCGCTCCGCGGACCCCCCGCCCACATCGGCCGCGCGGCGGGACCCCGTCGACGAAAGTCGCCGGTCACGGCACTGGGCAGCGCCGAAGGACGGCAGTCGTACGACTTAGGTCGACGGTCTCGCGCGCGGGCCGGTGACGGGGGCCGCACCTGCGTAGATTGGGCGACCGTGAAGGGTGACGGTACGCAGATCACGGGGCCCGCCGGACGGCCGGCGTTCGAGGGGCGCAGATGGCTGTTCCCGTCCGCCGTCATCCATGAGCTCGACCCCGACGCCGTACGGCCGGGACGCCGGCCCCGGCGCACCGCGCGCGACTGGCTGGTCGACTTCAGCTGCTTCCTGCTGTCCGTCGTCATCGGGCTGCTCGCCGCCGACGGACTGTCCGACGAGCATCTGCCGCGGGGCCTCGCCGCCCTCGACCAGTTGCTCGGCGCCCTGTCCTGCGCCGCGGTGTGGCTGCGCAGGCGGTGGCCGGCCGGCCTGGCCGTGGCCCTGCTTCCCGTCGGGCTGCTGTCGGCGACCTCGGGCGGCGCCGGGCTCATCGCCCTGTTCAGCCTCGCCGTGCACCGGCCCTTCCGCTACGTCGCCTGGATCGGCGGCGTCGGCCTCGCGGCGCAGCCGCTCTACTACTGGCTGCGGCCCGAGCCGGGCCTGCCGTACGCGGTGGCCGTGGCGTTCAGCGTGGTGATCGTCGTCGCGGTCGTCAGCTGCGGTCTGCTCGTCCGGTCCAAGCGGCAGCTCATGCTGAGCCTGCGGGACCGGGCCCGCCGGGCCGAGACCGAGGCGCGGCTGCGGGCCGAGCAGGCGCAGCGCCTCGCGCGGGAGGCCATCGCGCGGGAGATGCACGACGTGCTCGCGCACCGGCTGACCCTGCTCAGCGTGCACGCGGGAGCGCTGGAGTTCCGTCCGGACGCGCCCCGCGACGAGATCGCCCGCGCGGCCGGCGTCATCCGGGAGAGCGCCCACGACGCCCTTCAGGACCTGCGCGAGATCATCGGCGTGCTGCGGGCGGGAGAGCCCGACGAGAACGGCCGCCCGCAGCCGACGCTCGCCGCGCTGGACACGCTCGTCGCCGAGTCCCGCGAGGCGGGCATGAAGGTCACGCTCGCCCAGCAGGTCACGGACCCGGCCACCGTGCCCGCCTCCGTCGGCCGCACCGCCTACCGCATCGCCCAGGAGTGCCTCACCAACGCCCGCAAGCACGCCCCCGGCACGGAGGTGACCGTCACCGTCGCGGGCGCGCCGGGGGAGGGCCTCGCGGTGACCGTGCGCAACCCCGGCCCCGACGGCGAGGTCCCGCCCGTGCCCGGCTCCGGCCAGGGCCTCATCGGCCTCGCGGAACGCGCCACCCTCGCGGGCGGCCGGCTGGACCACGGACCCACGGCCGGGGGCGGCTTCGAGGTACGGGGGTGGCTGCCGTGGGAGTGAGGCCCCTTTCTCGGCTTTCTCGGCCCCGCCCCCACAGCCCGTACGACCGTGGTTTCGTAGGCCCATGACAGCGATCAAGGTGCTCCTCGTCGACGACGACCCCCTGGTGCGCGCCGGGCTGTCCTTCATGATGGGCGGCTCCCCGGACATCGAGATCGTGGGGGAGGCCGCCGACGGCGCCGAGGTGGAGGCGCTGGTGGAGCGCACCCGCCCGGACGTCGTGCTGATGGACATCCGGATGCCGGCCGTGGACGGCCTGACCGCGACCGAACGGCTGCGCGGCCGCGAGGGCGCACCGCAGGTCGTGGTCCTGACCACCTTCCACGCCGACGAGCAGGTGCTGCGGGCCCTGCGCGCGGGCGCCGCCGGCTTCGTCCTCAAGGACACCCCGCCCGCCGAGATCGTCGCAGCGGTCCGCAAGGTCGCCGCCGGCGACCCGGTCCTGTCGCCCACCGTCACCCGGCAGTTGATGGCCCACGCGGCCGGCGGCACGGCCGGCTCCGCCGCCGGCACCCGGCGGGCACGCGCGCGTGAGCGCGTCGCCCGGCTCAACGACCGCGAGCGCGAGGTCGCCGTCGAGGTCGGCCGCGGCCGGTCCAACGCCGAGATCGCGGCGACCCTGTTCATGAGCGTCGCCACCGTCAAGACACACGTCTCCCGCATCCTCGCCAAGCTCGACCTCAACAACCGCGTGCAGATCGCCCTGCTCGCCTACGACGCCGGGCTCACCGATGCCGAAGAAGATCGCCGAAACGGGCACTGAAGCGGACGCCCGTGCGTTGTGCGGGGTGAGGACCACGGATATGGCGAGGGGGAGGCTCCATGACCGAGGTGATCGACCTGGGGTGCTACGGGGACACGTTCCGCACCGACCCGCACCCGGTCTACGCCGAGCTGCGCGCCCGCGGGCCGGTGCACCGGGTCAGGCCGCCGGGCGCGGGGCCCGAGCACGAGACCTGGCTGGTCGTCGGCCACGAGGAGGCCCGCGCGGCGCTCGCCGACCCGCGGCTGGCCAAGGACCCCGCCAAGCTCGGCATGACCTTCCTCGACGAGGAGCACATCGGCAAATACCTGCTGAGCGTCGACCCGCCCGACCACACCCGGCTCCGCTCCCTGGTCACCCGCGCCTTCACCCCGCGCCGTGTGGAGCAACTGCGGCCGCGCGTCCAGCAGATCACCGACGAACTGCTGGACGCGATGCTGCCGCACGCCCGCGCCGACCTCGTCGAGTCCCTCGCCTTCCCGCTGCCCATCACCGTCATCTGCGAACTGCTCGGCGTCCCCGAGATGGACCGCGCGGCCTTCCGCAAGATGTCCACCGAGGTGGTCGCCCCCAGCAGCTCCGGCAGCGAGTACGACGCCGTGGTGCGCCTCGCCGAGTACCTCACCGCGCTCATCGAGGACAAGCGCGCCGGCGGCCCGAGCGACGACCTGCTCGGCGACCTGATCCGCACCACCGCCGAGGACGGCGACCGGCTCTCCGCCGGCGAACTGCGCGGCATGGCCTACCTGCTGCTCGTCGCCGGCCACGAGACCACCGTCAACCTCATCGCCAACGGCGTCCACGCCCTGCTCACCCACCCCGTCCAACTCGCCGACCTGCGCGCCGACATGGGCCTGCTCGACGGCGCCGTCGAGGAGATGCTGCGCTGGGAGGGCCCGGTGGAGACGGCCACCTTCCGGTTCGCGGCGGAGCCGATGGAGATCGCCGGGGTGCCGATCGCGCAGGGCGAGTCCGTGCTGGTCGGCCTCACCGCCGCCGGCCGCGACCCGCGGCGCTACACCGACCCCGACCGCTTCGACATACGCCGTGACCCGCGCGGCCATGTCGCCTTCGGGCACGGCATCCACTTCTGCCTCGGCGCCCCGCTGGCCCGCCTGGAGGGCCGTACGGCGATCCGGACCCTGCTGGAGCGCGCCCCCGGCCTCGCCCTGGACGGCCCTTCCGGCGACTGGCTGCCGGGCATGCTGATGCGCGGCATGCGCAGCCTGCCGGTGCGCTGGTGACACCGGTGACCTCCGCGACGACCCTTCCCACGAACCTCAGGAGCCCCGCAGCATGAGCGCACCCTCCCGCCCGGTCGAGCTGGACCTGGACACGGCCCGACAGGCCCTGGCCGCCCAGCCGTTCAGCAGACTCCTCGGCACCCGCATCAGCGCCTTCGGCGACGGCGAGGCGGTCCTGGAGCTCGACATCCGCGAGGAACTCCACCAGCAGAACGGCTTCGTGCACGGCGGGGTCCTGTCCTACGCCGCGGACAACGCGATCACCTTCGCCGCGGGCAGCGCCCTCGGCCCGGCCGTCCTGACCTCCGGCTTCTCCATCCAGTACGTCCGCCCGGCGCTGGGACGCACGCTGCGGGCCGCCGCCCAGGTGGTGCACGCGGGCCGCCGCCAGGCCGTCGTCCGCTGCGACCTGCTGACGCTCGCGGAGGACGGCGAGGAGACGCTGTGCGCGGTGGCGCAGGGCACGGTGCTGTCGTCGCGGACGTCGTGAGAGGGCTCGGCGCAGGGGGCTCGGCGCAGGGCCTTGAGCCGGGCGCGGGCCCGGTGGCGCCTTCCGAGGCGTCCCGGCAGGCTCAGGCGCCCAGGTCCCGCCCGCCCGGGATCTCGCCCAGCCTGACCGGCCGTCGCTCGCGCCGCGACAGCTCGCAGGCCTCGGCGATCCGCAGCGCCTGCAGGGCCTCGCGCCCGTCGCAGGGGTTGGCCCGCTCGCCGCGCACCACCTCGATGAACGCGGCCAGTTCGGCCTCGTAGGCGGGCCCGAAGCGCTCCAGGAAACCGGTCCAGGGCTTGGACGCGGCGGGTGGCCCGGCCGGCTCGGTGGAGGCGATCGGCGTACGGTCGTCCAGGCCGACGGTGATCTGGTCCCGCTCACCGGCGAGCTCCATCCGGACGTCGTAGCCGGCGCCGTTCAGCCGGGTCGCGGTCGCCGTGGCCAGGGTGCCGTCGTCCAGGGCGAGCACCACCGCCGCCGTGTCGATGTCACCGGCCTCGCGGAACATCCCCGGCCCGGCGTCGGACCCGGCCGCGTACACGTCGACCACCTCACGGCCGGTCACCCAGCGCAGGGCGTCGAAGTCATGGATGAGGGTGTCCCGGTACAGCCCGCCCGACAGCGGCAGATAGGCGGCGGGCGGGGGCGCCTGGTCGGAGGTGATGGCCCGCACGGTGTGCAGCCGGCCCAGACGCCCGGCGCGTACGGCCTCGCGTGCGCCGGTGTAGCCGGTGTCGAAGCGGCGCTGGAACCCCATCTGCAGGACCGTCCCGGCCGTCTCCACCTCGGAGATCGCCTGCAGGGTGCCCGGCAGGTCCAGCGCGATGGGCTTCTCGCAGAACACCGGCAGGCCCGAGCGGGCGGCCCGCCCGATGAGCTCGGCGTGCGCGGAGGTCGCCGCCGTGATCACCACGGCGTCCACGCCCCACTTGAAGATCTCGTCCACACCGGGTGCCGCCGTCTCGCCCAGCCGCTGGGCGAGCTCCTGCGCCCGCGCGGGATCGACGTCCGTGAGGATCAGGGACCCGACGTCACGATGACGGCTCAGCGTGTTGGCATGGAAGGTGCCGATGCGGCCCGTACCGATGACCCCGATGCGCATGGAATCAAGGTGCGGGCGGACCGGCCATCTGTCAATCCGTATGTCCGGACAACCGGACTACACAACTTCCCGTCAACCATTCACGGAGCTACGCTCGGGCCGTGCCCAAACCAGACGTTGACCCGGCCGTGCGACTCGAGCTCAGTGTGGACCGCAGCTCGCCGGTGCCGCTGTATTTCCAGCTGTCCCAGCAGCTGGAGGCCGCCATCGAGCACGGGACGCTCACTCCAGGCAGCCTCCTGGGCAACGAGATCGACCTCGCCGCCCGGCTCGGCCTGTCCCGGCCCACGGTCCGCCAGGCCATCCAGTCCCTGGTCGACAAGGGCCTGCTGGTGCGCCGCCGCGGGGTCGGCACCCAGGTCGTGCACAGCCAGGTCAAGCGCCCGCTGGAGCTCAGCAGCCTCTACGACGACCTGGAGGCGGCCGGGCAGCGCCCCGCGACGAAGGTGCTGGTCAACACGATCGTCCCGGCCTCGGCGGAGGTCGCGGCGGCCCTCGGCGTCCCGGAGGACAGCGACGTACACCGTGTGGAGCGCCTGCGCCTGGCCCACGGCGAGCCGATGGCGTACCTGTGCAACCACCTGCCGACCGGCCTGCTGGACCTCGACACCGCCCAGCTGGAGGCCACCGGTCTCTACCGCCTGATGCGCGCCGCCGGCATCACCCTGCACAGCGCCCGCCAGTCCATCGGCGCCCGCGCCGCCACCGCCACCGAGGCGGAGCGCCTGTCCGAGCCCGAGGGCGCCCCCCTTCTGACCATGCGGCGCACCACCTACGACGACACCGGCCGTGCCGTCGAACAGGGCGACCACACCTACCGCTCCACCCGCTACTCCTTCGAGTTCCAGCTCCTCGTGCGGCCCTGAGGCATGCCCGGCCGTCGGCCGCCGTTCGTCGCAATGTCCTGACAAGGCGGCCGACTCGCCCTCCCCGGCCATGAGGTGCACGATCCCTGTGTTCGATACTGGGGCGTTTGGGGCCGGTGGGACGACCGGCCCCGCGTACGGCAGAACACGGCAAGAAGGGCACGGCCTCGTGGCACGGTTTCGGACCTGGGCAGGGATCGCGTTGGCGGGGGCACTCAGCGTGTCCCTGGCGGCGTGCAGCAGCACCGGCGGCAAGCGCGCCGAGGACGCCCGCAAGGCCGCGGCCGAGCGGGGCAGGGCGGCGGTGTCCACTCCCCGCTGGACCTTCGCGATGATCACCCACTCGGGTGACGGCGACACCTTCTGGGACATCGTCCAGAGCGGCGCCGAGGAGGCCGCCGCCAAGGACAACATCAACTTCCTGTACTCCCACGACGACGAGGCCCAGCAGCAGGCCCAGCTCGTGGACGCGGCGATCGACAAGAAGGTCGACGGGATCGTCGTCACCCTCGCCAAGCCCGACGCGATGAAGGCCGCCGTGGCCCGTGCCGTGAAGGCCGGCATCCCGGTGATCACCGTCAACTCCGGCTCCGCCGAGTCCAAGGCGTTCGGCGCGCTCACCCACATCGGCCAGGACGAGACCGTCGCCGGCCGGGCCGTCGGCGAGGAGCTCGACGCGCGCGGCCGCAAGCACGCCGTCTGCGTCCTGCACGAGCAGGGCAACGTCGGCCACGAGCAGCGCTGCGCCGGAGTGAAGGAGACCTTCGACGGCGACGTGCAGAACCTCTACGTCACCGGCACCAACATGCCCGACGTGCAGTCCGCGATCGAGGCCAAGCTCCAGGCCGACAAGGACATCGACGCGGTCGTCACGCTCGGCGCCCCCTTCGCCGACACCGCCGTGAAGGCCAAGCAGGACGCCGGCAGCGACGCCGAGATCGACACCTTCGACCTCAACGCCAAGGTCGCCGCCGGCCTGAAGGACGGCACCCTCGGTTTCGCCGTCGACCAGCAGCCCTACCTCCAGGGCTACCAGGCGATCGACCTGCTGTGGCTCTACCGCTACAACGCCGACGTCCTCGGCGGCGGCAAGCCGGTCCTCACCGGCCCGCAGATCGTCACCGAGGACCAGGCGTCCGCGCTGGAGGAGTACACGAAGCGGGGCACCCGATGAGCGCGACGACCACCGACGATCGACTGCTGCGCACCTCACCGCTGAAGAAGCTGCTCGGCCGCCCCGAACTCGGCTCGGCCGTCGGCGCGATCGCCGTGTTCGTCTTCTTCGCGCTCGCCGCCGACAGCTTCCTGCAGGCATCCAGCCTCAGTACCGTCCTGTACGCGTCATCGACCATCGGCATCATGGCGGTCCCGGTCGCGCTGCTGATGATCGGCGGCGAGTTCGACCTGTCCGCCGGCGTCATGGTGACCTCGTCGGCGCTGATCTCGTCGATGTTCAGCTACCAGATGACCGCGAACGTCTGGGTCGGCGTCGGTGTCTCGCTGCTCGTCACCCTCGCCATCGGCGCCTTCAACGGCTTCATGCTCACCCGCACCGGCCTGCCCAGCTTCATCATCACGCTCGGCACCTTCCTGATGCTGACCGGCATGAACCTCGGCTTCACCAAGCTGATCGACGGCACGGTCTCCACCAAGACCATCGCCGACATGGAGGGCTTCCCCACCGCCCACGACGTCTTCGCCTCGGCCTTCACGATCGGTGACGTCGACTTCAAGATCACCATCCTGTGGTGGTTCGGCCTGGTCGCCGTCGCCTCCTGGATCCTGCTGCGCACGCGCGTGGGCAACTGGATCTTCGCGGTCGGCGGCAACAAGGACGCGGCCCGCGCGGTCGGCGTCCCCGTCACCAGGACCAAGATCGGCCTCTACATGGGCGTGGCCCTCGGCGCCTGGATCGCCGGCCAGCACCTGCTGTTCTCCTATGACGTCGTCCAGTCCGGCGAGGGCGTCGGCAACGAGCTGATCTACATCATCGCGGCCGTCATCGGCGGCTGTCTGATCACCGGCGGCTACGGCAGCGCGGTCGGCTCGGCGGTCGGCGCGTTCATCTTCGGCATGACCAGCAAGGGCATCGTCTTCGCCGAGTGGAACCCCGACTGGTTCAAGTTCTTCCTCGGAGCGATGCTGCTCCTCGCGACCCTGCTCAACGCCTGGGTCCGCAAGCGGGCGGAGGCCACCAAGTGACACTCGTCGAGCTGACCGACGTCAGCAAGCGCTACGGCAACGTCCGCGCCCTCGAAGGCGTGTCCCTTGAGGTCCACGCGGGTGAGATCACCTGCGTGCTCGGCGACAACGGCGCGGGCAAGTCCACCCTCATCAAGATCATCTCGGGCCTGCACCAGCACGACGGCGGCACCCTGCGCCTCGACGGCGAGGAGACGAGGCTCTCCTCCCCGCGCGAGGCACTGGACCGCGGTGTCGCCACGGTCTACCAGGACCTCGCGGTCGTCCCCCTCATGCCGGTCTGGCGCAACTTCTTCCTCGGCTCCGAGCCGCGCAAGGGCATCGGCCCGTTCAAGCGCCTGGACGTCGACCACATGCGCCGCACCACCCACGCCGAACTGCTGCGCATGGGCATCGACCTCCGCGACGTCGACCAGCCCATCGGCACCCTCTCCGGCGGCGAACGCCAGTGCGTCGCCATCGCCCGGGCCGTCCACTTCGGCGCCAAGGTCCTCATCCTCGACGAGCCGACCGCGGCCCTCGGCGTCAAGCAGTCCGGCATGGTCCTGAAGTATGTGGCCGCGGCACGCGACGAGGGCCTGGGTGTTGTCTTGATCACCCACAACCCCCACCACGCGTACCTCGTAGGAGACCGCTTCGTCCTCCTGAAGAGAGGCACGATGGTGGGCAACCACACCCGAGACCAGATCACCCTGGACGAGCTGACCCAGCAGATGGCGGGCGGCTCGGACCTGGACGCTCTACGCCACGAACTGCAGCGCGGTTAGGGGCGCGGGGAACCGCGCGATCGACCACATACCGCCCGCAGCCGCTGTATGAGACGAGCCACCCCGTTGCTGTTGCGTACGCCGGGCAGTGTGCCCGTACGGCAGAATCGGCTCTGATGAGCACCTACCGCGACCTCACCGCCCCCATCGGCTCCCGCCGCGCGCCCGTCCTGCGCACGGTCGGCACCAGGGAACGCCGCTCGCACCTGACGGCACCCCGCGTGCCGACCGTGGGCATCGACATCGGCGGCACCAAGGTGATGGCGGGCGTGGTCGACGCCGACGGCAACATCCTGGAGAAGGTCCGCACCGAGACCCCGGACAAGTCCAAGAGCCCCAAGGTCGTCGAGGACACCATCGTCGAGCTCGTCCTGGACCTGTCCGACCGGCACGACGTGCACGCCGTCGGCATCGGCGCGGCCGGCTGGGTGGACGCCGACCGCAACCGGGTCCTGTTCGCCCCCCACCTGTCCTGGCGCAACGAGCCGCTGCGCGACCGCATCGCCGGGCGCCTCGCCGTCCCCGTGCTCGTCGACAACGACGCGAACACCGCCGCGTGGGCCGAGTGGCGCTTCGGCGCCGGCCGCGGCGAGGACCACCTGGTGATGATCACCCTCGGCACCGGCATCGGCGGCGCGATCCTGGAGGACGGCCAGGTCAAGCGCGGCAAGTACGGCGTCGCCGGCGAGTTCGGCCATATGCAGGTCGTCCCCGGAGGGCACCGCTGCCCGTGCGGCAACCGCGGCTGCTGGGAGCAGTACAGCTCAGGGAACGCCCTGGTCAGAGAGGCCAAGGAACTGGCCGCGGCCGACTCCCCGGTGGCGTACGGGATCGTCGAGCACGTCAAGGGGCAGGTCGGCGACATCACCGGCCCGATGATCACCGAGCTGGCCCGCGAGGGTGACGCGATGTGCATCGAGCTGCTCCAGGACATCGGCCAGTGGCTCGGTGTCGGCATCGCCAACCTCGCGGCCGCCCTCGACCCCTCCTGCTTCGTGATCGGAGGCGGCGTCTCGGCCGCCGACGACCTGCTCATCGGCCCCGCGCGGGACGCCTTCAAGCGGCATCTCACCGGCCGCGGCTACCGCCCCGAGGCCCGGATCGTGCGCGCCCAGCTCGGCCCCGAGGCCGGCATGGTGGGCGCCGCCGACCTCGCCCGGCTGGTCGCCCGCCGCTTCCGGCGCGCCAAGCGCCGCCGCGTGGAGCGCTACGAGCGCTACGAGTGGTTCGCCGCCTCCCGCCGCACCGGGGAGTCCCAGTGACGGATTCCCTGCCCCAGCAGCCCGGCCCGCCCGACGCGCCGGCCCACGACACGGAGGACCGCCGCCACATGCGCCGCCGACGGGCGCTCACCCTGCTGATCATCGTGCTGCTCATCGGCGTCCCGGCCGGCTACCTGATGATCTCCGCCGCACAGAGCCGCGCCAGCGGCAAGGACAAGGAGGCGCGCTACTCGGCGCGCGGTCTGACCGAGGACTGGCCGTCCAAGGTCCAGCGCCGCCTCTACCAGGTGCCGATACCGCACCCGTCCGTGAAGGTCGCCCACTACGAGACGAACAACTGGAAGACCAGCCGTCTCTACGTCCAGTTCCAGGCGCCCAACGTCAACCTCGACGAGTTCCTGCGGAACATGGGCGCCAGCCGGGCCCAGCTCAAGCGCGGCGACATCACCATCAGCGCCCGCGACCAGCGGATCACCGGCTGGGACTTCAGCGGCCCAGGCCCCTGGTACGGCCTCGTCCACGAGCAGAAGAAGCCCGCGCCCACCCAGGACGTGATGGTGAACCTGTCGGAGCCGAACAACCCGTTCGTGTACGTGGTCTCCCGTACGACGCCCTGAGGCTCGCGCAGGAGGGCCCGGGGCTTCCTCACGACGGCCCGAGGCTTCCGGTACGGCGCCCCGGCTGTCCTTACGAACGCCCCCCTGAGAGGTTCTCCGCACGCGCCATGAGGCCAGGGCCACGGTCTGCCCGGGACGGCCCGGGGCGGTCTCCGGGGCCGATTGTCAGACCCCGCCCGTAGAGTCGAAGACATCTGATCCGACACGACGGGCGGGAGGTGACAGGACGTATGACCGACACGGCGACGACCCCGCGACCGGACCTGGCCGCCCTGCCGCGCCTCGCGGCCGTCTTCCTCCCGGCCCCGCTCCCGCGCGAGGGCCGCGTCGCCTTCTGGGACCCGGAGGGCGGGCCGGCGCCGGCCTCCGAGGACGTCACCGAGCTGACCGTCGTCCGCCCCCACGGCAAGGGTGTGCGCCGCGGCACCGCGCCCGCACTCAGCCTGCCGCTCGACCAGGCCCTGCCTCTGCTCGTCCGGGCCAGGCGGGACCCCGCCGCCCACCCCGCCACCGTCTGCTGGGGCGCCGCCGCCCTGCACGCGCTGCGGCTCACCGCGCGGGGCCGTCTGCTGCCCGGGCTCACCACCTCCGGACACGACGCCTGGCGTGCCGGCCCCCTCGACCCGGACGACATCGCACACCTGCGCGCTGTCGCCGCCGCCCTGCCCTACGAGGGCCATGCCGTGCCGCTGCCCGGTCCGGGCCCGGTCCGGCTGCCCGAGCCGGAGGCGCTGATGCGCGCCTTCCTGGACGCGGTCGCGGACACCCTGCCCCGCACCCCGGCCGCCCCGCACGCCTGCGGCCGCCCCTTCGCCGACCGCCGCCCCCAGCATCTGCCCGCAGCCCACGACTGGGCCGCCGAGGTCGCCGCCGGCATGGACGCGGGCGTACGCGTCTCCCTCCGGCTTGACCTGTCGGCGTACGACATCTTCGACAGCGGCGACGGCGGGGGAGCCGAGGCACCCGGCGGGGAGCGGGTCCGGCGCGCGGGGGCCGCGATCGTGCAGGTGCACAGCCTCGCCGACCCCACCCTGGTCGCCGACGCGACCGCGCTGTGGGCGGGGGAGGCCGACGGGGCGTTCGGGCCACGCGCGCGGGTGGACGCCGCGCTCGCCGTCCGCCGCGCGGCCCGGGTCTGGCCGCCGCTGGACCGGCTCGCAGAGCAGGACGTGCCGGACGTCCTCGCCCTGTCCGAGGAGGAGTTGGGCGATCTGCTCGGGGTGGCCGCGACCCGGCTCGCCGCGGCCGGGGTCGCCGTCCACTGGCCCCGCGACCTCGCGCGCGACCTCACCGCCACCGCGGTGGTGCGGCCCGCCCCCGGCTCCGCGACCGACGGCACCGGCTTCTTCGAGAGCGAGGAACTGCTCCGCTTCAGCTGGCAGCTCGCCATCGGCGGCGACCCGCTCAGCGACGCCGAGATGGACGCGCTGGCCGAGGCCCACCGTCCGGTCGTCCGGCTGCGCGACCAGTGGGTGCTGGTGGACCCCGCCCTCGTCCGCAAGGCCCGCAAGCGCGAACTGGGCCTGCTCGACCCGGTCGACGCGCTCTCGGTGGCGCTCACCGGCACCGCGGAGGTCGACGGCGAGACAGTCGAGGCGGTCCCGGCCGGCGCGCTGGCCGCCCTGCGCGACCGCCTGACGGCCGGCGTACGCCCCGCGGAACCGCCCGCCGGACTCGCCGCCACCCTGCGCGACTACCAGCTGCGCGGCCTGGCCTGGCTCGACCTCATGACCTCCCTCGGTCTCGGCGGCTGCCTCGCCGACGACATGGGCCTGGGCAAGACCGTCACCGTCATCGCCCTCCACCTCAAGCGCGCCCGCACCGAACCGACCCTGGTGGTCTGCCCCGCCTCCCTGCTCGGCAACTGGCAGCGGGAGATCACCCGCTTCGCCCCAGGCGTCCCCGTCCGCCGCTTCCACGGCACCGAGCGCAGCCTCGACGACCTCGACGGCGGTTTCGTCCTCACCACCTACGGCACCATGCGCTCGGCCGCCACGGCCCTCGCCGAGCAGCGCTGGGGCATGGTCGTCGCCGACGAGGCCCAGCATGTGAAGAACCCGTACTCCGCCACCGCGAAAGCCCTGCGCACCATCCCGACCCCCGCGCGCGTGGCCCTCACCGGCACACCGGTGGAGAACAACCTCTCCGAACTGTGGGCCCTGCTCGACTGGACGACCCCCGGTCTGCTGGGCCCGCTGAAGTCCTTCCGCGCCCGGCACGCGCGCGCGGTGGAGACGGGCGAGGACGAGGAGGCGGTGCGGCGGCTGGCCCGCCTGGTGCGCCCCTTCCTGCTGCGCCGCAAGAAGTCGGACCCGGGGATCGTCCCCGAACTGCCGCCGAAGACGGAGACCGACCACCCGGTCCCGCTCACCCGCGAACAGGCCGCGCTGTACGAGGCCGTGGTCCGCGAGTCGATGGCCGCGATCGAGACGGCGGACGGCATCGCCCGGCGGGGCCTGGTCCTGAAGCTGCTCGGCGCGCTCAAGCAGATCTGCGACCACCCGGCGCTCTACCTCAAGGAGGCCGACGGCAACCCGGAGGGCCTGGCCGCCCGCTCCGGCAAACTCGCCCTGCTGGACGAGCTGCTGGACACCCTGCTCTCCGAGGACGGCTCGGCGCTGGTCTTCACCCAGTACGTCGGCATGGCCCGGCTGATCACCGCCCACCTCGCCGGCCGCGCGATCCCGGTCGACCTCCTGCACGGCGGCACGCCCGTACCCGAGCGCGAGCGCATGGTGGACCGCTTCCAGGACGGGGCGACTCCGGTGCTGGTGCTGTCGTTGAAGGCGGCGGGCACCGGCCTGAACCTCACCCGCGCGGGCCATGTCGTCCACTTCGACCGCTGGTGGAACCCGGCCGTCGAGGAACAGGCCACCGACCGCGCCTACCGCATCGGCCAGACCCAGCCGGTCCAGGTCCACCGGCTCATCACCGAGGGCACCGTGGAGGACCGCATCGCCGAGATGCTCGCCGCCAAGCGCGCCCTCGCCGACGCCATCCTCGGTTCCGGCGAATCGGCCCTGACCGAACTCTCCGACCGTGAGCTGTCCGACCTGGTCTCCCTGCGGAGGACGTCATGACGGAGGAACGCCCGGCGGAGACACCGCCGAACCCGGACGCAGCCCCGGACGCCACAGCTGCGGACGCCCCCACCGCACAGTCCTCCGGTCCCGCGGACGAGGCCCGTCGCGCGCTGCGGGCCGCACTGAGCCGGGTGCACCCCGAACCGGACGCCGGCAGGCCGCGGCGGCGCACCCCGGCAGTCCGGGTGCGCCCCGCCGACAGCCCGCCCGGCCCCGCCGACGCGGCCCGCGCGGCCCTGCGCCGTGGCACGCCTGCCCCGGAGACGGCGCCCGGTCCGGAGCCGTCTCCCGGGCCGGAGACGGCGCCCGGCCCCGAGACCGGAGGCGCGCCGGTGCCCGAGGCGGACGCCGCCGACACTCCCGCCCTCGCGCCCGACGCGGCACAGCGGACCACGGACCCCGAGGGGCACCGGCCGCACCCCGGTCCGCGGCCCGGTGACGTCGCCCGCGCGGCACTGCGTGCGGCCAGAGCGGCCCAGGAGCCGGCCGGCGGCGACCGCACGTCCTCGGGGCCGTCCCGGAGCGAAGCCGCGCCCCCGACCGAGGCACGCCGCCACCGTCCGGCCGAGGCACCCCGCCGACGCCCCGCGCCGAAGGCCGACCCGGCCCCGGACACGGCGGACGGCCCCCGCCCCCTGCCCCCGCACCCTCCGGCCCGGACGGATCACCTCACCCCTGAGCAGCTTCTGACGGCCTCTCAGCCCGCCTCCACCTCCCGCTCCATGGCCGACCCGCACCGCGACACCGACCTGCGCCGCACCTTCCCCGCCTTCAGCACCCGCCCCGCACAGGGCGCCTTCGCCGAGACCTGGTGGGGCAACGCCTGGGTCAGGGCGCTGGAGGAAGGCGCCCTGGACGCGAAGCGGCTGGTGCGCGGGCGGGGGTACGCCGAGCAGGGGCATGTGGACGCCATCACGGTCACACCCGGGCTGGTGCTGGCGTACGTGCAGGGCAGCAGGCCGCGGCCGTATCGCGTGCAGGTGCGGCTGCGGACGCTGGACGACGCCGACTGGGAGAGGTTCCTGGACGCCGCGGCGGAGCGGCCCGCGCACATCGCGGCACTGCTGGACAAGGAGTTGCCCCCGTCCCTCGCGGACGGCGCCGTGCCGCTGCTGCCCGGCCCGGGGGAGCTGGAGCCGCACTGCAGCTGCCCGGACCGCGGCCACCCCTGCAAGCACGCCGCGGCGCTGTGCTACCAGACGGCCCGGCTGCTCGACGCGGACCCGTTCGTGCTGCTCCTGCTGCGCGGACGGGGCGAACGCGCGCTGCTGGACGCGCTGTCCCGCCGTAACGCCGCGCGCGCGGCCCGTGCCGCGCAGGAGCAGCCCCCCGCCCCGCTGCCGGGCGTGCGCGCGAGCGAGGTGCTCGCCCGGCGGGAGCGGCCGCCGCTGCCGATGCCGTCGCCGGCCCCCGCGCACCCCGAGCAGCCCCCGGCCTACCCGGCCGCGCCGGGCGGCCCCGACCCCTTCGCGCTGGACCAGCTGGCCACCGACGCCGCCGCCCGCGCCCACACGCTGCTGGTCACCGGCGACGACCCGATCGGCGAACTGACGCTGTGGCAGGACGCGGTGCGGCTCGCCGCGGCCCGCCCCGGCTCAGGACTGACCGCGGGGAGCCGCTCCCTGTACGCCTCGCTCGCCTCCGCGGCGGGCCGCACACCGGCCGAGCTGGCCCGCGCGGTCGCCGCGTGGCGGCAGGGCGGCCCGGACGGCCTCGCCGTGCTGGAGGAGGCGTGGGACCCGCCGGCCGGCCGGTTCGACCGCGCGCGTCCCCTGCTCCTGGCCGCCGACCTGCCGGCCTTCCGCCCGCACCGCAACCGACTGACCCATCCCCGCGGCCACCTCCAGCTCCGCCTCGGCCGCGACGGCCTCTGGTACGCCTACGAGTCCGACCCCGGCGCCGACGACTGGTGGCCCCGGGGCACCCCCGACCACGACCCGGTCGGCGCCCTCACCGGCCTGGGCACCGCCTCGGGTCTGTGACCGGGCGGCCGCCTCGGGGGACACGCCGAACAGAGGCACGCGAAACAGCCCGGCCCGCCAATTTCCCTCCCCATGCGGAAAATCCGCTGGATTCCGGCAGTCGGCAGCGAATTCACCCATGTCGCCGACATCCCCGCGAACGAGTCCGGAATAGGTCAAACCGGCGAATACGCCGCCACCTCGTCGCCCGCTGCTACGCCTGTGACCAGCACAAACGCCCGTGCCCTGCCGAGGTGCAGGCCGCGCGCCTCGTGCGAATCGCGGCGATCAACGGTTGACCTTCACCCCTGTGGAACCTTGGCAAGATCCATTGAAGAGGAGGCGCGCGTCTACCCAACTCATGTCGCGGTAACCGCACTGTACTTCTGTATGACCATCAGATGACTGCTCCGTATACTGAGCCGAAGCCCCCCCGCCCGAGCCCCCGGCCAGAGAGTCTTCACGCCCCGATGAACAATTCACTTCCTCCCCTGTCGCCCAACTATGCGACGGAAAGAACTCGCGTCGCCAAGGAGCATGTGGAGGTTTATGGGAAATGGCCCGTCCAATTCCAGTTCCGCCCGGCTCACGGTGACCACCGGCACCTGCTCGTGGTGTTCTCGTCCGTGGACAGCAGGTACGGGTTCGGTGCCGCGCTCGACGGCGTTCTCTGCAATGTCCTGCGCATCCGGGACCACTTCGACGACGGGGCCTCCTACTATGTGGCCCGCAATATGGACTTCAGTGTCTCCGATTCCATTCAGGAGCTCATCGAGGACTATATGGGGCGCCTGGGCGTGACGAAGGACGAGGTGACTCTCCTGGGCACCTCCAAGGGTGGTGCCGCCGCGCTCTACTACGGCCTGAAGTACGACTACAAGAACATCGTCTCCTCGACTCCGCAGTATTTCCTGGGGAGTTACTCCAAGGGTCACGGCCAGCTCGGCGACGCCGTCCTCGGCGAGGGGCAGTCGGACGAGAACGTCGCCGTCATGGACTCCGTGATGAAGAACCTCCTGGACAAGGAGGTGGACTTCAACCGGAACATCTACCTGATCTCGTCGCCCAACGACTACCAGTACGAGCAGGAAGTGAAGCACTACCTGCCCGCGCTCCGGGCGTACGAGAACTTCAACTTCCTGTTCCTGGACTCGCCCACGGTCCAGGAGCACTACCAGGTGACCCGCCAGGCGCTGCCTTCGGTGTGGAGCATCGTCCACGCCCTGTCGGAGGGTTTCACCCCCCGTATCGGGGAGGTCCGCATCGGTGCCGGCACGCAGGACCCGGAGAAGGCGTCCGCGTACCTCGCCGAGCTTCGCCGGCGCGACACCGTCGTGGCCACCCTCACCGGTGCCGTGCGCATCGACGGCAAGCTGCACCTGAAGGGCCACGCCTTCCTGCCGGGCGTCTCCCCCGAGGGGCCGACCACGGAGACCAAGCGGCTCGTCCTGGAGGAGAAGGGCACGACCTTCGTCTATCCGCTGGACACGCGGCCGGGCAAGAAGCTCTACCGGGAGTATTTCGACGAGTACTTCTGCGAATACGCCGAAGGTGAATTCGCCACGGAGAACGGCCTCGACTTCACCTCCCTGCCCCGAGGCACCTTCGACGTGTCCGTCAGCGTGGCCAGCGAGGCCGAGGGCATCGAGCGCAGGACCCGGCTGACCTCGGACAAGGTCATCGACCGGCGTCTTCCCTTCGGTGACTCGGAGGTCATCTTCCGCGGCGGCAAGGCCGGCCTCAAGGTGATCAAGAGGAACATCATCGGAGTGGACTCCGAGAGCGCGGCCTTCTCGCTGGTGAAGTCCGAGCAGCAGGACCGGAAGATCCACACGGAAGGCGTCTTCTTCCTGCCGGGCCGCAACGCCGAGCGGGAAATGCACGCCGCCTACTACCTCGTTCTCCAGGGGAAGTCCGAGACGTACTCGTACCTGCTGGCGGCGAAGAAGAACGCCACGCGGGTGCGGCCGCTCGTACCACAGGGCGACTTCGGCAACTACGACGCCGGATACTTCACCACCGAAGCCGGCGGAATCGACGTGTCGGATCTCCCCGCCGGCCGGTACAACCTCTTCGTCTCCCTGAGCGCGGGCGGCGCCCTGCTCACGAAGAAGGCCGGCAAGGTCACCCTGAAGAAGACCCGCTGACACGTCGGCGGCACATCGCGCATTCCGCAGGACGGGAAGGCCCCGGGCATCCAGCCCGGGGCCTGACCCTTGTCCGCGTCCCGTGCTGCTGCTGCCGGTGCACCATGGTGCCGGCCGGCTCCGCCGCAGCGGTGCGGGAACGACAGGCCCTGGCAGCCGACCCTCCGCGCGCAGGCGCTTCCCGGTGCGAAATACTTCTGGGATGGGTTCACGCACTTCCCCGGCCGGCCGGCCGATCACGATACGGCGGGCCGTCGCGCGGGATGCCAAGCGGCTCACGCGGCTCGTGCGGGGCTCAGGCGCCTACCGGGGTGAGTACGCAGCCGCAGTCGCGGGCTACCGGGTCGGCCCTGATTACATCGAGGCCCACCGCAGCTTCGTAGCGGTCGACGGCGACGAGCACGGAGGCCGGGTCCTCGGGTTCTACTCGCTCGTCCTCGACCCGCCGGAGCTCGACCTGCTGTTCGTCGCCGACGAGGCGCAAGGGCGGGGCATCGGACGACTGCTCGTCACGCACATGCTCTCCGAGGCCCGCGGGGCCGGGCTGGATCGTGTCAAGGTCGTGTCGCACCTTCCCGCCGAGGGGTTCTACCACCGCGTCGGTGCAGTGCGGACCGGAACCGCGTTCGCGAACCCGCCCGCCGTGCCCTGGGACCGTCCCGAGTTCGAGTTCCGCATTCCTTCGCAATGACGCGGTGTGCCGCTCCGCAGGGCGCCGGCTTCGCCTGCCCGGTGGCCGGCACACGCGAGCCGCCGGACGCTGCGTGCTCCGTGGGTGCCGTCGTGCCCCGCATGGTCCGTGGGTGCCGTCGTGCCCCGCATGGTCCGTGGCCGGGGCTGAGCCAGCTGCCGCACCCTTGAGCTGCGTGACGACTGGGGTCCCCGGCCTTGCGGACCGTGCGGCCGGGCCGGGGCTCAGGCGTCGATGATGACGGGGATGATGAGGGGCTGGCGGCGGTGGGTGCGGAACGCCCAGTTCGCCACGGCGCGGGCGACGAGCTGTTCGAGCTGGCGCGCGTCCCCGACACCCTCCGCGGCCGCGGTGGCCAGTGTCTTCTCGATGACGGGGATGACCGGCTCGAAGGTGGTGTCGTCGTGGACGAAGCCCCGGGCCAGGAAGTCGGGGGCCTCGGCGAGGGCACCGGTGTCCGCGTCGACGATGGCCACCACCGTGACGACGCCTTCGGCGGCGAGGGTGAGGCGGTCCTTGAGGGACGCTTCGGTGGCGCCGCCGACTTCCATGCCGTCCACGTAGACGTTGCCGGCGGGAACCTTGCCGGTGATGGACGCGCGCCCGTCGACGAGGTCGACGACGACGCCGTCCTCGGCGATCACGACCCGTTCGGGGTCGACGCCGGTCCGGATGGCGAGGTCGGCGTTGGCCCGCAGATGGCGCCATTCGCCGTGCACGGGCATGACGTTGCGGGGTTTGACGATGTTGTAGCAGTAGACGAGTTCGCCGGCGCTGGCGTGCCCCGAGACGTGCACCTTGGCGTTGCCCTTGTGGACCACGTGGGCGCCCCACCGCGTGAGTCCGTTGATCACCCGGTAGATGGCGTTCTCGTTGCCGGGGATCAAGGAGCTGGCGAGCAGGACGGTGTCGCCCTTGCCGATGCGGATCATGTGGTCGCGGTTGGCCATCCGGGACAGCGCGGCCATCGGTTCGCCCTGGGAGCCGGTGCACACCAGAGCGATTCTGTGGTCCGGGAGCCTCTCCAGCTCCTTCGTGCTCACGACCAGACCGGAGGGGACCTTCAGATAGCCCAGGTCACGGGCGATGCCCATGTTGCGGACCATCGACCGGCCGACGAAGGCGACCTTGCGGCCGTGCTGGTGGGCGGCGTCCAGGATCTGCTGGATGCGGTGCACATGGCTGGCGAAGCTGGAGACGATGACCCGGCGCGGCGCGGTGCGCATCACCTGCTCGATCGCCGGGTTCAGCTCCCGCTCGGAGGTGGTGAAGCCGGGAACCTCGGCGTTGGTGGAGTCGGTCAGGAACAGGTCCACGCCCTCCTCGCCCAGACGGGCGAAGGCGCGCAGATCGGTGATGCGGTCGTCGAGGGGGAACTGGTCCATCTTGAAGTCGCCGGTGTGCAGCACCATCCCGGCCCGGGTGCGGATCGCGACCGCGAGGCTGTCGGGGATGGAGTGGTTGACCGCCACGAACTCGCAGTCGAAGGGCCCGAAGCCACGCCGGTCGCCCTCGCGCACCCGCACCGTGCGTGGCCGGATGCCGTGTTCCCTGAGCTTGGCCTCCAGGAACGCCAGAGTCAGCTTGGAGCCGACGACGGGAATGTCCGACCGCTCGCGCAGCAGGTACGGCACGCCGCCGATATGGTCCTCGTGGCCGTGGGTGAGCACCACCGCCACGACGTCGTCCAGCCGGTCCCGGATCGAGGTGAAGTCCGGCAGGATCACGTCCACGCCGGGCTGCGTCTCCTCGGGGAACAGCACGCCGCAGTCGACGATGAGCAGCTTGCCCGCGTGCTCGAAGACGGTCATGTTGCGGCCGATCTCACCTAGGCCGCCCAGGGCGATGACCCGCAGCCCTCCTTCGGGAAGGGGCGGGGCGGCTTTCAGCTCGGGGTGGGGATGACTCATACCCTGACGGTACCCGCAGAGCGGGACGGTGTGATCCATTGCCCGTGTGATCGTCTGTCCCGACGGAGCGGGGCACCCGCTGCCGGTGTCCCGGCACGACCGGATCACCCGCAGGGGCTGCCCCGGCACGACCGGATCACTCCGGCGACCGGGACGGGGAGTCGCTGCGCGGGCGATCAAGCCCTTCGTTTCGAGCCGGATGCTGGCGCGTTTTCGCTAGCGACTTCGGTCATGGCGTTATAGCGTTGTGATCAGCAGTCGTGGTTCCGAAGTTCCGTTCGCCCGTGATCGCCATCGCGGGCGTTCTTGCTGTTTAGCGCCTCTCCGGACCAGGGCGATCACCTCCCGGCCGCGCATGGTGCGCGCCCGGTTTCCCTCGAAGGAGACAGTCATGGCCAAGGGCACAGTGAAGTGGTTCAACAGCGAGAAGGGCTTCGGCTTCATCGAGCAGGAGGGCGGCGGCCCCGACGTCTTCGCCCACTACTCCAACATCGCCAGCACGGGCTACCGCGAGCTGCAGGAGGGCCAGAAGGTCGAGTTCGACGTCACGCAGGGCCAGAAGGGCCCGCAGGCGGAGAACATCCGCCCCGCCTGATCGCGCGCCTCGACGAGGGCCCGGCATCCCGGCTTCGGGAGGCCGGGCCCTTGCCGTACGCCGCAGTGATCAGCCGGGCCGGCGCCGACCGGTGTCACGCATGCCCCGCTGAGCCGGCCAGGAGCCGGACCGGCGTCCGGCGCCCCCTCGTTATAGGGGCGTCCGTGAGACGTGAGAGGGTCTGACGCGTGAGTGAGACACCGTCGAACACCCTGCAATACCGATTTGACGGGCCAGAAGAGGCCCCGGTCTTGATCCTCGGTCCCTCACTGGGCACCACCTGGCACATGTGGGACCGCCAGGTCCCCGAGCTGACCCGACAGTGGCGGGTCTTCCGGTTCGACCTGCCGGGGCACGGCGGCGCCCCCGCGTACCCGGCCGGATCGGTCGCCGACCTCACCGCGCGGCTGCTGGCCACGCTCGACGGGCTCGGGGTGCAGCGCTTCGGGTACGCCGGTTGCGCGCTCGGCGGGGCCGTCGGCATCGAGCTGGCCCTGCGCCACCCCGAGCGGCTCGCGTCCCTCGCGCTGATCGCGGCCTCGCCGCGGTTCGGCACGGCCGACGAGTTCCGCCAGCGCGGGGTGATCGTACGGACGAACGGCCTGGACCCCATCGCCCGTACCGCGCCCGACCGCTGGTTCACCGCCGGTTTCGCCGCCGCGCAGCCCGCGATCACCGACTGGGCCGTGCAGATGGTGCGGACGACCGACCCCGGCTGCTACATCGCCGCCTGCGAGGCGCTCGCCGCGTTCGACGTGCGTCCCGAGCTGACCCGGGTCGGGGTGCCGACGCTCGTGCTGGTCGGCTCCGAGGACCAGGTCACCGGCCCCGCGGAGGCGCGCACCCTGGTCGCCGGCATCCCCGACGCACGCCTGGCCGTCGTCCCAGGCGCCTCGCACCTGGTACCCGTCGAGCAGCCCGCGGCCGTCACCGACCTGCTGGTGCGGCACTTCTCCACCGCCTGGCAGCCGGACACCGGTACCGGCCCGATCCCGGTGCCGGTCGCCGCCCCGGCCCAGCCGATGGCCGTCGTGGCGCCCGCACCGGTCGCGCCCATCGCCGAGATCGCCCCGGCCGCGGCCCAGCCCGAGGCCGAAGTGCCCGCGGACCCCTACGAGACGGGGATCAAGGTACGCCGCGAGGTGCTCGGCGACGCGCACGTGGACGGCGTCCTCGCGCAGACCGACGACTTCTCCGCCGACTTCCAGGACTTCCTCACCCGCTGCACCTGGGGCGAGATCTGGGACCGGCCCGGCCTGGACCGCCGCACCCGCAGCTGCGTCGCGCTCACCGCGCTCGTCGCCGGCGGGCACCTGGAGGAACTCGCCGTCCACACCCGCGCCGCCCTGCGCAACGGCCTCACCCCGGCCGAGATCAAGGAGGTCCTGATGCAGGCGGCCGTCTACTGCGGCATGCCCGCGGCCGGCAGCGCCTTCCGGGTCGCGCAGCAGGTCATCCGCGAGGAGACCACCCTGCCGGAGTGAGCGGCGGCGAGGGCCGCGCGGCAGGATGGGGGACCATGAAGCTCACGAAGATGACACACGCGTGTGTCCGCCTGGAGAAGGACGGCCGCACGCTCGTCCTGGACCCCGGCGGCTTCACCGAGGAGGACGCCGCGCTCGGCGCGGACGCGCTCCTCGTCACGCACGAGCACCCCGACCACTTCGACGAGGGACGGCTGCGCGCCGCGCTGGAGGCGAACCCGGCCGCCGAGATCTGGACCCTGAGGGCGGTCGCCGACCGGATCTCGGCCGCCTTCCCGGGCCGGGTGCACACCGTCGGCCACGGCGACACCTTCACCGCGGCCGGCTTCGACGTCCAGGTGCACGGCGAACTGCACGCCGTGATCCACCCGGACATCCCGCGCATCACCAACGTCGGCTTCCTGGTCGACGGCGGCCGCGTCTTCCACCCCGGCGACGCCCTGACCGTGCCGGACCACGAGGTGGAGACGCTGATGCTCCCGGTCATGGCGCCGTGGAGCAAGATCTCCGAGGTCATCGACTACGTCCGCGAGGTCCGGCCGCGACGGGCCTACGACGTCCACGACGCCTACCTCACCGATCTGGCCCGCCCGATCTACGACCATCAGATCGGCGCGCTGGGCGGCACCGACCATCTGCGGCTGTCCCCGGGCACCTCCGCCGACGTCTGAGACCGCAGAGAGGGCGTTGTCAGACCCTCCGGGTAGGTTGTGAGGCATGCGCATCGCGACCTGGAACGTGAACTCGATCACCGCCCGCCTGCCGAGGCTCCTGGCCTGGCTGGAGAGCAGCGGCACCGACGTGCTGTGCCTCCAGGAGGCCAAGGTCTCCGAGGAGCAGTTCCCGTCGGAGCAGCTGCGCGAGCTGGGCTACGAGTCGGCGGTCCACGCCACCGGCCGGTGGAACGGCGTGGCGGTGCTCTCCCGCGTCGGCATCGAGGATGTGGTCAAGGGCCTGCCGGGCGACCCCGGTTTCGACGGCGTGGTCGAGCCGAGGGCGATCTCGGCGACCTGCGGCCCGGTCCGCGTCTGGTCGGTGTACGTGCCGAACGGCCGCGAGGTCGAGCACCCGCACTACGCGTACAAGCTCCAGTGGTTCGAGGCCCTCAAGGCCGCCGTCGCCGGGGACGCGGGCGGCAGCCGCCCCTTCGCGATCCTCGGCGACTACAACGTGGCGCCGACGGACGACGACGTCTTCGACCCGGCGGCCTTCGTGGGCTCCACCCATGTCACCCCGGCCGAGCGCGCCGCGCTGGCGTCCCTGCGCGAGACCGGCCTGAACGACGTGGTGCCGCGCCCGCTGAAGTACGAGCACCCCTTCACGTACTGGGACTACCGCCAGCTCTGCTTCCCCAAGAACCGCGGCATGCGCATCGACCTGGTCTACGGCAACGCCCCCTTCGCCAAGGCCGTCAGCGACGCCTACGTCGACCGCGAGGAGCGCAAGGGCAAGGGCGCCTCGGACCACGCCCCGGTGGTCGTCGACCTGGACGTTTAGGGCCTGTCCCTTTCGGCCGACCTGATCCGGACGACAGCCCTGGACCCTCACAGCGCCTCCAGGTCCACCGCCTGCGCCAGCGCGGCCATGCCCGCGTCCCCGGGGTGCAGGTGGTCGCCGCCGTCGTAGGCGGGCAGCATCCGGCTCGGGTCGGCGGGGTCGCGCACCACGGCGTCGAAGTCGAACAGCCCGTCGAACCCGCCGCCTCCGGCCCGCAGCCACGTGTTCAGCTCGGTCCGTTCGGCCTCCATGGCCGGTGTGCACAGGACGTTGCCCCCGCAGGGCAGGATCGTGGCGGCCAGGACCCTGAGGCCCCGCGCGTGGGCGCGCTCGGCGATCTGGCTCAGGCCGGCGGCGACCTGGCCGGCATCGGCGCCGAACCGCAGGTCGTTGACCCCCTCGAAGACGACGACCGTGCGCGCCGAGGTCTGCGCGAACACGTCCCGGTCGAGGCGGTTGAGGGCGCTGACCCCGGTCTGGACCGATGAGGTCCCGTCGCCGGGGTAGCCGTCGGTGACGACGCGGTTGGCCGAGATCCCCTGGTTGAGAACCCCGTAAGGGGGGATCTTGGACTGCGCCCGGAGCCGGTCGGAGAGCAGGTCGGGCCAGCGCCGGTTGGCGTTGACCGTGGACCGGCTGCCGTCGGTGATCGAGTCGCCCAGCAGCACCACGGACCCCGGCCCGCCGGCCACGTCCACGCCGGTCAGCAGCGGCCAGTAGCTGATGCCCGAGGTGAACGCCGCCGCCGAGACGTCCGCCGTGTGGTCGCCGGTCCGGCTCACGTACGACCGCTGGTTGGCGAAGCGGTGCACGGGCAGCGCGCTGACCGTGCCGGTCAGCCGAAAGCTGACCAGGAGGTTCGTGTCCGCGGCCACGGGGAAGTCCAGCGGGTCGCTGTACACCTGGGCGCCGGCCGGGAGCGAGACGCCCGGCGCGCTCCGGAAGGTCACCGGCACCGGTGTGTCCAGGGCGGCGGCGCCCTGCTCCTGCACGGCGACCGTGGCGGAGGCGATCCCGACCGGCGCCGACGCGAACGTGTTGTCGAACCGCAGTCGCAGCCGCGGTCCGCCCGCCGACGTGTGCACCACCAGCCGCAGGGTGCGGTCGGTCCAGGGCCCCACGGCCGGGTGTCCTGAGGTCGCGGCCGACCAGGTGCCGGTCCAGCCCGGCGTCGCGGGCCGCACGGACAGCGCGAAGACGTGCAGGTCGGCGGCGTGCGGCAGCCGTACCGACAGGACCGTGCGGTCGGGGACGATGGGCACGGTCACGACGTACAGCCGTGCCTGCTCGGCGAGTTGGCCGTCGGGCGTGTTGACGTGCGGCAGGGCGACGGCCTTGGTGGCGAGGGGGCCGGTGCGCCAGTCGGCGGCGGTGAGCCGGTAGCGGGAGCGGGTGCCGTCCGCGTAGTCGACCGTGCCGGTGCCGCTCGCGTCGGCGCCCGTGGCCGCGACCAGGAAGGCCAGCGCGTTCCCGCGCCCGGTGACACGCACCGACTGTCCCGTGGCCAGGACGTTGTCGGGTTCGCCCGGCGCGCGGCGCGGCAGGGTCAGCCGGGCGCCCTGCACGGTGATCGTGCGGCCCGGGGTCCAGCCCGCGGCGGCGAGGTCCTGGGCCGAGAGCGAGGCGCCCGAGCCGTCGAAGTCGGCCTCCGCGGGCTCGGTGTCGTCGCTGATGGCGGTGTTGTCGTACAGCAGCTCAAGCGGTCGGGAGACCTGCCCGGCGCTGGCCGGTGGCGCGATCGGCGACAACGCGGTGGCGATCAGGACCAAGACGGAGGCGACGAAGATCCGGCATCCCTGGCGTACCAACCGATCCTCCCGGTGGGGTGAGGCGAACCGGCCGCTGTGCGAGGAGCGGCGCACTGTGACGTTAGCGGCGCAAAGTGAAGCTAGGGAGACGGTAAGTAGCCGTCAATCCGACGGGGTGGCAGCTGGCGAGAATCACCCGGAAGAGGTGCCCCGCGCGCCTGTGGTGCGCGGGGCGGTGCGGGTGCCACGCTGGTGGGATGAACATCCCGTTCCTCGGCCACCGGCAGAAGAAGCGCGCCGCGCCCGATCCGGAGGGGATCGCCGCGCTGCTGTCCGAGTGCGAGCTGCTGCGCTCGCAGGCGGCCGAGGCGGGGGTACGACTCGACGACACGGCGGCCTCGTTGGAGGCGCTGGACCAGTTGGTGCCGCGCTGGCGGGACGACGAGGAGACGCTGCCCTGGCTGGGCAACGACGCCGGTCTGTATCTGGGCACGGTGATCGTGCGGTCCGTGCCGGGCGCCGCCTGGGACCTGTGGCCCGACGGGCACCCGGTGGTGCGGCTGGCCTCCGGCCGTGAGGTCGACGTCGTGACCGCGGGGCAGGAGTGGGCGTCGAGCGGTGCACCCGAGCTGTCGCAGGTCTACGCCGAAGTGGCGGAGGCCTGAGACGGTTATACGGCTAATGCCCGAAAGGTGCGTGTCGTTCGTCGGCCCCTTTCCCCGGTGGATAGGTTGCGGCAGCCACGGCACGGCTGAGAGTGAGTGGGGCTGGGAATGGCTGTCGATCCGTTGATCGAACTGCGTCAAGTGAACAAGCACTTCGGAGATCTGCATGTCCTTCAGGACATCGATCTGACCGTCGGCAAGGGGGAGGTGGTCGTGGTCATCGGCCCGTCCGGGTCGGGCAAGTCCACCCTGTGCAGGGCGATCAACAGGCTGGAGCCGGTCCAGTCGGGCACCGTCCTGCTCGACGGCAAGCCCCTGCCCGACGAGGGCAAGGCGCTCGCCGCGCTGCGCGCGGACGTCGGCATGGTCTTCCAGTCCTTCAACCTGTTCGCGCACAAGACGGTCCTGCAGAACGTCTCGCTCGGCCAGGTCAAGGTCAGGAAGCGCAAGAAGGAGGACGCCGACCGGCGTTCACGCGAACTGCTGGAGCGGGTGGGCGTCGCCGACCAGGCGGACAAGTACCCCGCGCAGCTCTCCGGCGGCCAGCAGCAGCGCGTGGCCATCGCCCGTGCCCTCGCCATGGACCCCAAGGCCCTGCTGTTCGACGAGCCGACCTCCGCGCTGGACCCCGAGATGATCAACGAGGTCCTGGAGGTCATGCGCCAACTGGCCCAGGAGGGCATGACGATGGTCGTCGTCACCCACGAGATGGGCTTCGCCCGCTCCGCCGCCAACCGCGTGGTGTTCATGGCCGACGGCCGGATCGTGGAGGACCGCAGCCCCGACGAGTTCTTCGAATCCCCGCGCAGCGACCGCGCCAAGGACTTCCTGTCGAAGATCCTCAAGCACTGAGTCAGGACCGCTCTTTACCACATCCGCGGGCGTCGCCGGATCCGGGACGCACCCCACCGGGCGACGCGCCGCTCCGGACCTGGACTACGATTTGACCTTCGTGCCTGCGGAGCCGGTGGTCACGGTCGTCTCCGGACCAGGGACGCTGCTGCCGGGTGGGGAACCCCCCACGGCCCCTCGACCGTAGGGGGCAGCAGTCACAAAAAGAGCCAGACCCGGCCGGCGGCAGCCGGAGATCACTGCTCGCGCAGCGGGACCGTCACATACGACGGGTCGTCCGCAGGCGAGGAGAAGGTCAGCTGCGCGCCGGACGGGTTGTGCTCGATGTAGAGCGGGTCGACCGTGTCGACGACCAGGGCCAGGCGGTGCCCCGCCGGTACGTCGTAGGCCGTGGAGAACACCTCCAGGTCGACGCCGAACGGCTTCCCGGGGGTGCGCCCGTGGAAGGTGTACGGCGCGTGGCCGACCAGCTTGCCGAGGCCGAGCGGGCCCACGTCGTACAGGTACGCGACGAGGGTTCCGCTCTCCTTGGTCGCCGTCAGCGTGGTGTGCAGCCGGGCGGTTCCCCGGATGTGCTGGGCCGTCGGATACGCCTCGGTCTGCCAGACGGCGGCCCAGCGGCGGGGGAGCAGCGGGATCGACGCGATCGGCGGCACCTGGGCGACCTGGTCGAGGATGCTGGACAGGAAGACGACTCCGCCGTCGGCGCCCGAGTCGACGTCGGTGTGGATCGTCCTCGTGCCCGCCAGAGCGATCTTGCGGTTCGTCGCCGCGACCGACTTCCAGTCGGGATAGCCCTCGTAGCCCCCCGAAGTACGGGACTTCAGCCGCACCGGCTGCTCGCGGTCGACGCCGTTGTCGGCGCCCTTGAGGTGGTGGTCGAACCAGCGGCCGGTGTCGGTCCACACGTCGTTGGGCAGCCCGAACAGGCCCGTCAGCTCGGCGGTGGCGTGGTCGCCGGGGCGCAGCTGGAGCCGCTTCGGACCCGTCAGCCGCTCGTAGAAGCCGGCGTACTGGCCGGGCGGGAAGATGCTGTCGCCCCAGGCGTTGGCGAGCATCACCGCGGTGCCGTTGGCGTTGATCCGGTCGACGTAGGTCTCGGGGGAGCGTTTCTCCCCCCAGGCGATCATCTCCGGCTCCCGCTCGAGGTTCGAGGCGTAGAAGTTCTGGAAGATCTGCCGCAGTTCCGGGCCGGGGCGCCCGGTGAGCGTGCCCGCGCCGTCGAGCAGGGCGGCCGCCTGGACGTGCTGGGTGCGGCCGCCGTAGATGGAGTCGATGAGATCGGCCCAGCCGCTGAGCGCGGCGACGGCCTTCACCCGTGGGTCGTGCGCGGCCGCGAGGAGGCTGATGCCGGCGCCGTACGAGACGCCCGCCATGCCGATGTGGCCGGGGTCGGCCGGGGTGTTGGCGAGCGCCCAGTCGATGACACGGGAGGCGTCGGCCACGTCCGGTGGCCCCGCGACCTCTATCTCACCGCCCGACTGCCAGAAGCCGCGCACGTTGTAGGTGACGACCACATAGCCGGAGTCGGCGAGCTTCTGGGCCGGGACCAGGTACTCGATCTGCGGCAGGCCCCAGCTGGTGGGCAGCACGACGAGCGGGTAGCGGCGGCTGCCGTCCGCGCCCGTGGGCGTGACGACGTTGGCCTTCAGCACGGTCCCGCCGTCGCCGGTGATGTCGACGAACCGGACCGGGTTCGGGGCGGCTTGGACGGTCGGGGCGAGGCTCAGGGCGCCGGTCGCGATCAGGGCCGCGCAGACGGCGGCCACCGTGGACGTACGCAGTGCGGTGCGGTGGGGTCGCACAGGTCACTCCTCACTCGTGTCAGTGCAAAGTGACCCGACGGTAACCGCGCGGTATTACCGGAAGTAACCCGTCGGTAAGTTACGTACGAGTAACGATCTCCGTCAGGACGCCCGGTGAGAGGCGCGCGGCGCGGCCGGCAGCGGGGCCTGGGCCGCGCGCGTCACGTCCCCGACCAGCTCGACCACATCGGGGCCGTACGCCTGCGAGTTGACCACCTTCAGCAGCAGCACGAACGAACCCGTGCCGTACTTGCGGGACAGGCGCTCGTGGTGGCGGGCCAGATAGCGGGTGGCGGCCTGGTTGGTGATGGCGCGCTGACCGCAGAACAGGAACACCGGCCGCGCCCTGGGGTTCTGCTCGTCCGTCAGCCGGGCCAGCAGCACGTACTCGGTACGGCCAGGCTCCATCCGGTAGCGCTCGGCGCCTATCTGGAACGCCCCGCGGTCCGGGCCGGGCTCGGCGTCCACATTGACCCGCACGCCCGGCAGCATCGCCGCCATGTGCGCCGTCATACGGCGGTTGGAGGCGGGCCCGCCCACGCAGAACTCCGTCCGCTCGCCGAACCCGGGCGGCGCCATGTCCTGGGTGACGATCTGGACGTGCGCCCCGCAGTCCTTGATCAGCGCGGAGAGCTCCACCAGGGCGAACACGTCGAAGCGGTGGACGGCCGGTTCGGACGCGGCCGGATCGCGGTTGACGACGAGCAGCGACTCCGCGTTCTCCGGCAGCCCCAGGAACCGCTGCTTGCGGCGCAGCTTGCGCCGCCACAGATAGGTGCGGGACAACCAGCCCAGCGCGGCACTGACACCGGCCGCCACGACCCCCAGAACGATGTTGCGCACGTCGTCATTCATGGGCGCGCATGCTACTTGCCTGACATGGCCATGGGGTTGGCATAGGCTGCCCGGACGGTCTCTCCGACTGGAGGTGCGGATGCGTCGCCCTGTCGTACGGAAACTGACGGTCCTCGCGGTCTCGGCCGCCGTCGTGTCGGTGGGAGCGGCAGCGCCGCCCACCGCGCCGGCCCCGGGGACCGAGAAGGTGCCCGTCGCCGTCGGATACGGCGGCGCCGTCGCCAGTGTCGACGCGGACGCCTCCGCCGCCGGCATCGAGGTGCTCCGCAAGGGCGGCAACGCCGTCGACGCGGCCGTCGCCACCGCCGCCGCGCTCGGGGTGACCGAGCCCTACTCCGCCGGGATCGGCGGGGGCGGCTACTTCGTCTACTACGACGCCAAGTCCCGGTCCGTGCACACCATCGACGGCCGCGAGACCGCGCCGCTGAGCGCGGGAGCCGACCTGTTCCTGGAGAACGGCAGGCCGCTCGCCTTCGCGGACGCGGTCAGCAGTGGACTCGGCGTCGGCGTCCCCGGCACACCCGCCACCTGGCAGCAGGCGCTGGACAGGTGGGGCAGCCGGCCGCTCGCCCCGCTGCTCAAGCCCGCCGAGCGGCTCGCCCGGGACGGCTTCACCGTCGACACCACCTTCCGCGCGCAGACCGCCGCCAACGAGACCCGCTTCCGCTACTTCCCGGACACGGCCGAGCTGTTCCTGCCCGGCGGGCAACTGCCGGTCGTCGGCAGCACGTTCAAGAACCCCGACCTGGCCCGCACCTACGCCGAACTCGGCCGCAAGGGCGTGCGCACCCTGTACCGGGGCGCCCTCGCCCGGGACATCGTCAACACGGTCAACCACCCGCCCGTGGACCCGGCCTCCGGCTGGAACGCCCGCCCTGGCCGACTCACCGCCGAGGACCTCAAGGCCTACCGCGCCAAGTTCCAGGCCCCCACCCGGACGACGTACCGCGGACTCGGCGTCTACTCCATCGCGCCCTCCTCCTCCGGCGGCACCACCGTCGGTGAGGCCCTCAACATCCTCGAGAACAGCGACCTTTCGAAGGCGAGCCAGGCGCAGTATCTGCACCGCTTCATCGAGGCCGCCCGGATCGCGTTCGCGGACCGGGGCCGCTGGGTCGGCGACCCCGCCTTCGAGGACGTACCGGCGAAGGAACTGCTCTCCCAGCGGTACGCCGACTCCCGCGCGTGCCTGATCAAGGACGACGCCGTGCTGACCAGCCCGCTCGCGCCGGGCGACCCGCGCGACCCGGCCGACTGCGGCGCTCCCGGCACCGCGGCGCCGACGACGTACGAGGGCGAGAACACCACGCACCTCACCGTCGCCGACAAGTGGGGCAACGTCGTCGCCTACACCCTCACCATCGAGCAGACCGGCGGCAGCGGCATCACCGTGCCCGGGCGCGGGTTCCTGCTGAACAACGAGCTGACCGACTTCTCCTTCGCGCCCGCCAACCCGGCCGTGCACGACCCGAACCTGCCCGGTCCCGGCAAGCGGCCGCGCTCGTCCATCTCGCCGACGATCGTGCTCGACCGGCACGAGCGGCCCGTGGTGGCGGTCGGCTCGCCCGGCGGCGCGACCATCATCACCACCGTGCTGCAGACGCTGACCGGGTTCCTCGACCGCGGGCTGCCGCTCGTCGACGCGATCGCCGCGCCGCGCGCCAGCCAGCGCAACCAGACCACCACCGAACTCGAACCCGGCCTGTGGGACAGTCCTTTGCGGGCCGAGCTGGAGGCGATCGGACACGGCTTCCGGCCGAACCCGGAGATCGGCGCGGCGACCGGCGTGCAGCGGCTGCCGGACGGCAGGTGGCTGGCCGCCGCGGAGAAGGTCCGCCGCGGCGGCGGATCGGCGATGGTGGTCAGCCCGGCACCCCAGGCACCGTAGGCGGGGCGCCCTATGCGAGGCCGGGCGTCTCCTGAGGCCCGGCGTCCGTGCGGAAGTCCAGGCGTCCGTCCGCCGCGTCCACGATCACCCGGTCGCCCTCGGCGACCTTGCCGTCGAGCAGCAGCCGCGACAGGCGGTTGTCGACCTCGCGCTGGATGGTGCGGCGCAGCGGGCGGGCGCCGTACTCCGGCTGGAAGCCCTGCCGGGACAGCCAGTCGACGGCGCTGTCGGTGAAGTCGACCGCGATGCCCTGCGCGTGGACCAGCCGCTTGGTCTGCTCCAGCAGCAGGTTGGTGATCCGGTGCAGCTGCTCGGACGACAGCTGCCGGAAGACGACGACCTCGTCGATGCGGTTGAGGAACTCCGGCCGGAAGTGCTCGCGCAGCGGACGCAGGATGCGTTCGCGGCGCGCCTCCTCGGCGGCCTCGCCGTCGTCCGCGCCGAAACCGATACCGCCGCCACCGCGGATGATCGCCTCGGAGCCGAGGTTGCTGGTCATCACGATGACGGTGTTGGTGAAGTCGACCGTGCGGCCCTGGGAGTCGGTGAGCCGGCCGTCGTCGAGGACCTGCAGCAGGACGTTGAAGACGTCCGGGTGGGCCTTCTCCACCTCGTCCAGGAGCAGCAGCGAGTACGGGTGCCTGCGCACGACCTCGGTGAGCTGCCCGGCCTCCTCGTGGCCGACGTAGCCGGGCGGCGCGCCGACCAGCCGGGAGACGGTGTGCCGCTCCTGGTATTCGCTCATGTCCAGGCGCACCATCCGGTCCTCGCTGCCGAACAGCGCCTCCGCCAGCGCCCGCGCCAGCTCGGTCTTGCCGACGCCGGTCGGGCCGAGGAAGAGGAAGCTGCCGATGGGCCGGTCGGGACTCGCCAGGCCCGCGCGGGAGCGCAGTACCGCGTCGGAGACCACCCGCACGGCCTCGTCCTGGCCGACGACCCGCTGGTGGAGGTGGTCCTCCAGACCGAGGAGGCGGTCCTTCTCCTCCTCGGTGAGCCGGCTCACCGGGATGCCGGTCTGCCGGGACACCACCTCGGCGACGGCCTCCGCGGTGACCTCCAGATGCCGGCCCTCGTCGGCCGCGTCGCTGCCGCTGACCTCGGCGATGCGCTGCTTGAGTTCGCCGATCCGGTCGCGCAGCCGCATGGCCTCCTCGTACTGTTCGCCGGCGACCGCCTGGTCCTTCTCCCGGACCAGCTGCTCCGCCTCGCGCTCCATGGCCCGTACGTCGGTGCCCTTGGTGCGGGCGCGCAGCCGGACCCGGGCGCCGGCCTGGTCGATCAGGTCGATCGCCTTGTCGGGCAGCCGGCGGTCGGTGAGATAGCGGTCGGACAGCTCCACGGCCGCGTCGAGCGCCTCGTCGGTGTAACGGACCTGGTGGTGGGCCTCGTAGCGGTCGCGCAGGCCGCGCAGGATCTCCAGCGCGTCCTCCGGGGTCGGCTCGGGCACCAGGATCGGCTGGAAGCGGCGGGCCAGCGCCGCGTCCTTCTCGATCCGCCGGAACTCCTCCAGGGTCGTGGCGCCGACCACATGCAGCTCGCCGCGGGCCAGGGCGGGCTTGAGGATGTTGCCCGCGTCCATCGAGCCGCCCTCCCCGCCGCCGCCCGCGCCGACGACCGTGTGCAGCTCGTCGATGAACACGATCAGCTGGTCGGAGTGGGCGCGGATCTCCTCGACGATGGAGTTCAGCCGCTCCTCGAAGTCGCCCCGGTAGCGGGTGCCGGCCACCACACCGGTCAGGTCGAGGGCCACCACCCGGCGGCCGATCAGGATGTCCGGCACATCGCCTTCCGCGATCCGCTGGGCCAGGCCCTCCACGATGGCGGTCTTGCCGACGCCCGCGTCACCGATCAGCACGGGGTTGTTCTTGCCGCGCCGGGACAGCACCTCGACGGTCTGCTCGATCTCGGTGTCCCGTCCGATGACCGGGTCGATGCGGCCCTGCCGCGCCTGGTCCGTCAGATCGCGCCCGTACTTGTCCAGCGTGGGCGTCCCGCTGCTGCGCTGCCGCTCCGCGCGCGGCGGCGCCGCCTCCGGGGCCTCGGGCGGTACGGCGCCGGGGGCGAAGTGGGCGGCGTTGAGGATGTGCCCGGCGGCCGAGTCGGGGTTGGCGGCCAGCGCGCTGAGCACATGCTCCGGGCCGATGTAGCCGGAACCCCGCGACCGGGCCAGCTCATGGGCGTCGAGGAGCGCCCGCTTGGCGGCCGGGGTGAGGGACAGCGAGGTCGGCGGCGGGGCCTCGGCCGCCTGGTGGACGACCGGGCCCGAGCGTTCGTCGATCTCCGACGCCAGCTCGTCCGGGTCGGCGCCTGCCCGGCTCAGCAGACTCCGGGTGGGCTCCGCCGACAGGGCCGCGCGCAGCAGATGCTGGGTGTCGAGATCGCGGCTGCCGTGCTCGGCGGCGTACTGGGCGGCGCCCCGCACCAGCTCGCGGGCGGGCTGACTGAGCAGCTGGCCGATGTTGATCTGCCGGGGACCGGGGCGGGGTCCGCCGAAGAAGCGGGCGAGGAACTCTCCGAAGGCGTCGTAGCCTTCCGGGCCGCTGAAACCGCTGGTCATGGCGTTCCCATCCGGCGTCCCTGCGCGGGCAGGGTCGCCCTCGCTGATCGACGTGCCGGAGTCGGGTAACCCTGCCGGAAGCCGGTTACACCTGGCCGCGTTCGTAGAACACCTTCGCACGAACGGGAGCGGGGGGCACCTGGAGACAGGCCCGCGGCCGGAGCCCCCAGGGGGTGCCGCCCCACCGCCGAGCGGCCCGTTCCGAGCCCGCTGCGACCAGGGGCGCGGACGCCGTCACCCGGCCGGTCCGTGGACTAGCGACGTGCCGTCAGGATGCGCGGCCCCGCCTCGGTGATCGCCACCGTGTGCTCCGCGTGGGCCGCCCGTGAGCCGTCGTTCGTCTTCAGGGTCCAGCCGTCGGCGGCGGCATGGTAGTCGTCCCGGCCCGAGGCGATCAGCATCGGCTCGATGGCGAGGACCATGCCGTGGCGCAGCCGCATGCCACGGCCGGGCCGGCCCTCGTTGGGGACCGGCGGGTCCTCGTGCATACGGCGGCCGATGCCGTGCCCGCCGAACCCCTCGGGGACGCCGTAGCCGGCCTCGCGGCACACCGAGCCGATGGCGTACGCGATGTCGCCGACGCGGTTGCCGACGACGGCGGCGCCGACGCCGGCCGCGAGGGCGCGCTCGGCGGTCTCGATCAGGCGCAGGTCCGCCGGACGGGGCGTGCCCACGGTGAAGGTGAGCGCCGAGTCGCCGGCCCAGCCGTCCAGTTCGGCGCCGCAGTCGACGGAGAGGACGTCACCGTCGCGCAGCCGGTACCCGGTGGGGATGCCGTGCACGATCGCGTCGTTGACCGAGGCGCAGATCACCGCGGGGAAGGGGGTCGGGGCGAAGGAGGGCCGGTAGCCCAGGAAGGGCGATGTCGCGCCCGCCTCGCGCAGCACCGCACGCGCCACGTCGTCCAGCTCCAGCAGGGACACGCCGACGCCGGCGGCCTCCCGTACAGCCGTCAGGGCACGGGCGACGACCTGGCCTGCGGCGTGCATCGCGTCGATCGAGGAGTCCGTCTTCAGTTCCACCATGCCAATTACTATACCGGTATTTTAATGGGTGCATAAACGGGAGCCCGTTGGGGTCGACACGCCGGACCGGTATTAGAATGGGTCCATGGTGCGCACCCCCCTCACCCCCGAAGAGCGCGAACGCGGCGAGCGGCTCGGGCGGTTGCTGCGTGAGGCCCGCGGCGGCCGCAGTATGCCGGAGGTCGCCGCGGAGGCCGGGATCTCTCCCGAGACGCTCCGCAAGATCGAGACCGGCCGGGCCCCGACGCCCGCCTTCTTCACCGTGGCCGCGCTGGCGCGTGCGCTGGGGCTGTCGATGGACGACCTGATCGTGCGCTGCGACCTCGTGCCCGTCTGACGTCACCGCCGCGCGGCGGGGCCCCTGAGGCTCCCGCGTCCCCTTGGAAAACTCCCTGTAGCCGGGTCGTAACACAGCTGGTGTTCGCTACCAGCCGGAACACTCCGGTCTTGCGGGGGTCGTGCGATGACAGTGGATCAACTCCCTGGTCAGGTCAGGGAGTTCGCGAACTACCTGGACGGCCTGCTGGCGCGTCTCGACCAGAGCTCAGGCTGGTGCGGGGTGTTCTGGCAGCGCGACCCCGAGGGCATGCGGGCCTGCCTCGACGGCCGCGAGATGCCGCCCTGGGACGTGCTGGAGTCACTCCTGCAGGACCTCGCCGCCGAGTACGGCCCCGCCTTCGCGGCCGAGGAGCAGCAGCGCGCGGCCGCCCTGCACTCGGCCGCCCTGCGGGCCCACGACCGCCGCCCCGGCGGCCGCGACGCCCTCGGCGACCGGCTCGACGTCATGCTCCGCGAACAGAAGTACGCCGCCGAACGCCTCGCCGCCCTCCACCACGCCCTCGCCTCCGCCACCCCGGAGTCCGCCGACGCCCTCCGCGTCGACCTCGCCTGGGCCCGCGACGACCATGTCCGCGCCGCCGCCCGCTGTGCCGAGCTGCGTGCCCGCATGGAGGAACTGGACCAGCCGGCCGTCCATCGGCGGAGCGCCGTGGAGCGGGGGCCGGTCCTGTGGCCCGGGGGCGGGGTGACGGCGGAGGGGGCCGCCACGCCGTCCGGTCCCGGCCGGGCCGAGGGGGGCAGGCCGGGGGAGGGGCCGGCCGTGACCGCCGTGCCGGGCGAGGCGGAGGCGGACGCGTACGGGGTGGGGCGCCCCGTGGACACCGGCCCGGAGGGGCCCGCAGACCATCCCCAGGCCGCCGCTCCCGGTCATGCCGCCCACCGCGGGCCCGGGGCGGTGCAGGCCGCTCCCGGTCCTGCCGCTCACGGTGGGCCCGGGGCGATCCAAACTGCCCCCAGCTCTGCCGCCCACCCCGCCCCCGAAGCGATCCAGACCGCCGCCCCCGAAGCGATCCAGACCGCCCCCGCCCCCCAAGCGATGCAGGCCGCCCCCGAGCCCGGCAAGCCCCGCAAGCGCCGCCGGGGTGGGGCCAGGTTCGCCGGGATGGGGGCGGAGGAGGGCGCCGCGGCCGTGGTGCCGCCGGGCGGCGGGATGCCGGAGTTGCCGGCGCCGGCGGGCCGGGACCGCCGTACGCCCCGGGGGGCCCGGTTCGCCGGCGCGGCCGACGAGCCGCAGCCGGTGCGGGCGGCGGTCGACGAGAACACGCGGGCCGAGGTGGTCGAGGCCGTCGACGCGCTGGAGCGGTTGCGGGGCCAGGGCCGGAGCGGGGAGGCGCACGCGGTGCTGGTGGAGGCGGCGCACTGGCCCGCGGCCCGGTTCCCGCTGCTGGCCGCCGAGCTGGAGCGGGCCGGGCTCGCCGCGGACTGGGCGACCCTGCTGTGGGAGACGGCGTCGCTGCCCGCAGACCGGCTCGTCGAGGCGGCGGACGCCCTGGTCGCGGCCGGGCGGGGCGCCGACGGGCGGCAGGTCCTGCGGCAGGGCGTGGTGCGGCCGGCCGACGAGATCGGACAGGCCGTGGCCGCGCTGGAGGCGGCCGGGCGGCGGTCCGGCGTACGGGCGCTGCTCGACGCCTACGTCCGTGTGCGCGCCCCCGAGGAGGCCGCCCGCAGTGCCCACGCCGACCCGCGGACCCTGGTCCCGCTGCTGCTGGAGGCCGCCCGGGGCGTGTCCGCCGAGCGGTACCGGGACCTGCTGCACGCCCTGCGGGTCGCCGGGCTCGCCGCCTGACCCGGCTCGCTCTCCCGTCCCGGGACTCACCCACGGGAGTGGGAAACGCCGGCGACGCCACGCGTTGACGACAATGGTCTTGGCAAGGTCCCCGGGGAGGCATACGTTCATCCCTCTACGCCCTGTTCTACGTGCGTAGAGGCGCTGACGTCCCGTCGAAGGAGCAGCTCATGGCGAACGTCGTCCGTGCCGCTCTGGTCCAGGCCGCCTGGACCGGCGACACCGAGTCCATGGTGGCGAAACACGAGGAGCACGCCCGCGAGGCCGCCCGGCAGGGAGCCAAGGTCATCGGCTTCCAGGAGGTCTTCAACAGCCCCTACTTCTGCCAGGTCCAGGAACCCGAGCACTACCGCTGGGCCGAGCCGGTCCCCGACGGGCCGACCGTGCGCCGGATGCAGGACCTCGCCCGCGAGACGGGCATGGTCGTCGTCGTGCCGGTGTTCGAGGTCGAGCAGTCCGGCTTCTACTACAACACCGCGGCCGTGATCGACGCCGACGGCACCTACCTCGGCAAGTACCGCAAGCACCACATCCCCCAGGTCCGGGGCTTCTGGGAGAAGTACTACTTCAAGCCCGGCAACCTCGGCTGGCCCGTCTTCGACACGGCCGTCGGCAAGGTCGGCGTGTACATCTGCTACGACCGCCACTTCCCGGAGGGCTGGCGGCAACTCGGCCTGAACGGCGCACAGTTGGTGTACAACCCCTCCGCCACCCACCGCGGTCTGTCCTCCTACCTGTGGCGGCTGGAGCAGCCCGCGGCGGCCGTCGCCAACGAGTACTTCGTCGCCGCGATCAACCGGGTCGGGGTGGAGGAGTACGGCGACAACGACTTCTACGGGACGAGCTACTTCGTGGACCCGCGCGGACAGCTCGTCGGCGAGGCCGCCAGCGACTCCACGGAGGAACTCGTCGTCCGCGACCTCGACTTCGACCTGATCGAAGAGGTCCGGCAGACCTGGGCCTTCTACCGCGACCGCCGCCCCGACGCCTACGAAGGACTGGTGCAGCCGTGACCAAGGACCTGCTGGGCCGCCACCGCGCCGTGCTCCCGGACTGGCTCGCCCTCTACTACGAGGACCCGCTGGAGATCACCCACGGCGAGGGCCGCCACGTCTGGGACGCCGACGGCAACCGCTACCTGGACTTCTTCGGCGGCATCCTCACCACCATGACCGCGCACGCCCTGCCCGAGGTCACCAAGGCGGTCGCCGAGCAGGCGGGGCGGATCATCCACTCCTCCACGCTCTACCTCAACCGGCCGATGGTCGAACTCGCCGAGCGCGTCGCCCACGTGAGCGGCATCCCGGACGCCCGCGTCTTCTTCACCACGTCCGGCACCGAGGCCAACGACACCGCCCTGCTGCTCGCCACGACCTACCGGCGCAGCAACACGATCCTGGCGATGCGCAACAGCTACCACGGCCGGTCCTTCAGCGCGGTAGGCATCACCGGCAACCGCGGCTGGTCCCCGACCTCGCTGTCCCCGCTGCAGACGCTGTACGTCCACGGCGCGGTCCGCAACCGGGGGCCCTACGCGGCGCTGAACGACAACGACTTCGTCGCCGCCTGCGTCGAGGACCTCAAGGACCTGCTCGGCCACACCCGCCCGCCCGCCGCGCTGATCGCCGAGCCGATCCAGGGCGTCGGCGGCTTCACCTCCCCGCCCGACGGCCTCTACGCCGCCTTCCGCGAGGTCCTCGCCGAGCAGGGCGCGCTGTGGATCGCCGACGAGGTGCAGACCGGCTGGGGCCGCACCGGCGAGCACTTCTGGGGCTGGCAGGCCCACGGGCAGTCCGGCCCGCCGGACATCGTCACCTTCGCCAAGGGCATCGGCAACGGCATGTCCATCGGCGGCGTGATCGCCCGCTCCGAGATCATGAACTGCCTGGACGCCAACAGCATCTCCACCTTCGGCGGCACCCAGATCACCATGGCCGCGGGGCTCGCCAACCTCAACTACCTGCTGGAGCAAGACCTCCAGGGCAACGCCCGCCGGGTCGGCGGCCTGCTCATCGAGCGGCTGCGGGCCGCCGCCGCGCAGGTGCCCGCCGTACGGGAGGTGCGCGGGCGGGGGCTGATGATCGGTATCGAGCTGACCCGGCCCGGCACCGACGAGGCCGACCCCAAGGCCGCGGCCGCCGTACTGGAGGCGGCCCGCGAGGGCGGGCTGCTGATCGGCAAGGGCGGCGGCCACAGCACCAGCGCGCTGCGGATCGCCCCGCCGCTGTCCCTGACCGTCGCGGAGGCCGAGGAGGGCGCCGCGATCCTCGAAGGGGCCCTGAGAAGCCTCCAGTAGCCGCCGCGTGAGCCGAGGGAGCGCCGCATGACCACCGCCCTGGACGCCCTGGAGTCCCTGGAGCCCGCCCTGTCGGTCCGCCAGGTCCTCGGCCTGGAGCGGGTCCTGGCCGGGGAGCCCGAGGTGGTGGCCGGTGCGGGCCACCTCGACCGGCCGGTGCGCTGGGTGCACGTCGCCGAGGCCGCCGACGTCGGGGTGATGCTCAGCGGCGGCGAGATGGTCCTCACCACCGGTGTGCTGCTCGCCGGGGACGAGCACAAGCAGGCCGAGTACATCCGCTCCCTGCACCGCGCGGAGGCCGCGGCCGTGGTCCTCGGGCTCGGCCGCGCCTTCCCCTCCCCGCCCGCCGTGATGCGCCGGGCCGCCGAGCGCTGCGGGCTGCCGCTGGTGGTGCTGCACCGGCCCTTCCCCTTCGCGGAGTTGACGGAGGAGGTGCAGTCCCGGCTGGTGCGCCGCAAGTTCGCCGCCGTCAGCCTCTCCGAGGCCGTCCGCACCGCGCTCACGGCCCTCGTCACGGCCGGGGCGCCCCTCCAGGCGCTGCTCGACGAGGTCGCCCAGCACAGCGGCTGCCCCGTCGTCCTCACCAACCTCGCCCACCGCGTCCTCGCCACCGCGGGGGAGCGGCCGGCCGTGGACGACGTCCTGCGCGACTGGGAACGCATCGCCCGGCAGGCCGGAGGCAGCGAGGGCGACGGCTGGATCCGGGCCGAGCTCGGCGGGCGCGGCGAACGCTGGGGCCGGATCGTGCTCTGCGGCTTCCGCGGCGACACCGCCGCCGGGCGCCTGCTCGCCGACCGGGCCGCGGAGGCCCTCGTCCTGCACCGGATGCTCGGCGGCACCGCGACCTGGGAGGAGCAGTCGGCGCAGAGCCTGCTGACCGACCTGGTCTCCGGCGTCGTACCGGCACGGCAGCTGCTGCCGCGGGCGCGGGCCGCCGGACTGCCCGTCAACCGGCGGACGTTCGTGCCGCTCGTGGTGCGCGGGACCCGCCCGGACCGGCTCGACCGCGTCCTGCGGCTGACCGGGCTGCCGGGACTGGTCGCCGAGCTCGCCGACGCGGCCACGGCCGTGCTGCTCAGCCTCGCCCGCGACCAGGACGCCGACGCGCTCACCGCCCACTTCGCCTGCCGTCTGCGGCAGGAGGGCCCCGCGGCCGTCGTGGCCGCCGCCGCGGCCCGCCCCGACTGGGACGACGTACCGGCGGGACTGCGCGAGGCGAGGCACGTGGCCGACGCGGTCGCCGACTCCTCCGCCGCCCTCGAACTCCCGCCGGTGATCCGTCTGAAGGACGTCCACCTGCGCGGTCTCGTCCGGCTGCTGCGCGACGACCCGCATGTGCAGTCCTTCGCCGAGCGGGAGCTGGACGGCCTGCTGCGCGCGGCCGACGACGATCTCCTCGCCGTGCTGCGCACCTATCTGGCGACGGGCCGCAACAAGTCCCGTACCGCGCAGCTCCACCATGTCTCGCGGCCCGCGCTCTACCGCCGGCTGGAGGCCATACAGAGCCGCCTCGGCGTCGACCTCGACGACTTCGAGCAGGCGGCCTCGGTGCACATCGCGCTCCTCGCGCATGACGCGCAACAGGGGTGAAACATGCGACGACCTGGGAGAACGGCGGTGAAACATGGGGTCGGTCAAGGGTGACACGGTGCCACGCCGCACCCCCGCGGACGTGACACGGTGCAACTCACCGCGGACACGCGGACTTTCTAGGCTCACCGCACACCGAGCTACCGGAGGTCCCGATGAGCCGAGTGATCCGTGCCGCCGTCTTCCAGACCGCCTGGACCGGCGACAAGGAGTCGATGATCCAGGCCCACGAGCAGGCGGTCCGCGACGCCGCCGCCCAGGGCGCCCAAGTCCTCTGCTTCCAGGAGCTGTTCTACGGGCCGTACTTCTGCCAGGTGCAGGACCCGGCGTTCTACGAGTACGCCGAGCGGATCCCCGAGGGACCCGTCGTCCGCCGCTTCCAGGCCCTGGCGAAGGAACTGCGGATCGTCCTCGTCCTGCCCATGTACGAGGAGGAACAGCCCGGCGTGCTCTACAACACCGCGGCCGTGATCGACGCGGACGGCTCCTACCTCGGCAAGTACCGCAAGACCCACATCCCCCAAGTCCGCGGCTTCTGGGAGAAGTTCTACTTCCGTCCCGGCAACAGCGGCTGGCCCGTCTTCGACACCGCCGTGGGCCGCGTCGGCGTCTACATCTGCTACGACCGCCACTTCCCCGAGGGCTGGCGGGCGCTGGGCCTCGCGGGCGCCGAGCTCGTCTTCAACCCCTCGGCCACCTCGCGCGGCCTGTCCGGCTACCTCTGGCAGCTGGAGCAGCCGGCCGCGGCCGTCGCCAACGAGTACTTCGTCGGCGCGATCAACCGGGTCGGCGTGGAGGAGCTGGGCGACAACGACTTCTACGGCACGAGCTACTTCGTCGACCCGGAGGCCCAGTTCGTCGGCGAGGTGGCGAGCGACAAGGAACCCGAACTGGTCGTCAGGGAGCTGGACATGGCCAAGCTCAGGGAGGTCAGGGACCGCTGGCAGTTCTACCGGGACCGCGCGCCGGGAACGTACGGTCCGCTCACGGACCGTTAGGGGCGCGGGGAACTTCGCGACCAGCCACCCACGACCGGTACGTACGAACGGTGAGGAGCGACCCATGAGCCGAACACTGATCCGAGGCGGCCTCGTCATCACGGCCTCGGACGAAATCCATGCTGACGTCCTGGTGGAGGACGGCCGCATCGCCGCCCTCGCCGCCTCCCACACCCCCGCGGCGGAGGCCTTCTCGGCGGAGACCACGATCGACGCCACCGGAAAGTACGTCATCCCCGGCGGCGTGGACGTCCACACCCACATGGAGCTGCCCTTCGGCGGCACCTCCGCCTCGGACACCTTCGAGACCGGCACCCGCGCCGCGGCATGGGGCGGCACGACCACCATCGTCGACTTCGCGGTGCAGGGCGTCGGCCGGGCCCTGCGCGAGGGCCTCGACGCCTGGCACGCCAAGGCGGAGGGCAACTGCGCGATCGACTACGGCTTCCACATGATCGTCTCCGATGTGAACCAGGAGACGCTGAAGGAGATGGACCTCCTCGTGGAGGAAGGAGTCACGTCCTTCAAGCAGTTCATGGCCTATCCGGGCGTCTTCTACAGCGACGACGGCCAGATCCTGCGCGCCATGCAGCGCTCCGCCGAGAACGGCGGCCTGATCATGATGCACGCCGAGAACGGCATCGCGATCGACGTCCTCGTCGAACAGGCCCTGGCGCGCGGCGAGACCGACCCCCGCTACCACGGGGAGGTCCGCAAGGCGCTCCTCGAGGCGGAGGCCACCCACCGGGCCATCAGGCTCGCCCAGGTGGCCGGCGCGCCCCTGTACGTCGTGCACGTCTCGGCGATGGAGGCGGTGGCCGAACTCGCCAAGGCCCGCGACGAGGGACTGAACGTCTTCGGCGAGACCTGCCCGCAGTATCTGTTCCTGTCCACCGACAACCTCGCCGAGCCGGACTTCGAGGGCGCCAAGTACGTGTGCAGCACCCCGCTGCGGCCGCGCGAGCACCAGGCGAAGCTCTGGCGGGGCCTGCGCACCAACGACCTCCAGGTCGTCTCCACCGACCACTGCCCCTTCTGCTTCGTCGGCCAGAAGGAGCTGGGCCGCGGCGACTTCTCCAAGATCCCCAACGGCCTGCCGGGCGTGGAGAACCGCATGGACCTGCTGCACCAGGCCGTCGTCGACGGGCACATCTCGCGCCGCCGCTGGATCGAGATCGCCTGCGCGACGCCGGCCCGTATGTTCGGCATGTACCCGAAGAAGGGCACGATCGCGCCGGGCGCGGACGCCGACGTGGTGATCTACGACCCGCACGCCGAGCAGGTCGTCTCCGCCGAGACACATCACATGAACGTCGACTACTCGGCGTACGAGGGCAAGCGCCTGACCGGCCGGGTGGAGACGGTGCTCTCGCGCGGTGTGCCGGTCATCACCGAGCGGGAGTACACGGGCCGTGCCGGGCACGGCGTCTACACCCCGCGCTCCACCTGTCAGTACCTCACCTAGGAGCGGTGCCCATGGACTTCGGACTCGTCCTGCAGACCGACCCGCCCGCCGCGCGGGTCGTCAGCCTGATGAAGCGCGCCGAGCGCAACGGCTTCCGGTACGGCTGGACCTTCGACTCGGCGGTGCTCTGGCAGGAGCCGTTCGTCATCTACAGCCAGATCCTCGCCAACACCACCAAGCTGAAGGTCGGCCCGATGGTGACCAACCCGGGCACCCGCACCTGGGAGGTCACCGCCTCCACCTTCGCCACCCTCAACGACATGTTCGGCAACCGCACGTTGTGCGGCATCGGCCGCGGCGACTCCGCGATGCGGGTGGCGGGCCGCAAGCCCAACACGCTCGCCCGGATCAGCGAGGCCATGAAGGTCATCCGGGACCTGGGCAGCGGCCGCCAGGCCGACCTCGGCGGCGGCACGGTCGTCAGGTTCCCCTGGATCAAGCCGGGCGCCGAACTGCCCGTGTGGATGGCCGCGTACGGGCCGAAGGCGCTGAAGATGGCCGGCGAGGAGGCCGACGGGTTCATCCTCCAGCTCGCCGACCTCTATCTGACCGAGTACATGGTCAAGGCCGTGAAGACGGCCGCGGCGGACGCCGGGCGCGACCCGGCCGAGGTGACGGTCTGCGTCGCCGCGCCCGCCTACGTCACCGCCGACGACTCGCCCGAGGCGCTCGGCCACGCCCGCGACCAGTGCCGCTGGTTCGGCGGGATGGTCGGCAACCACGTCGCCGACCTCGTCGCCAAGTACGGCGAGCACTCCGCGCAGGTCCCCGACGAACTCACCGCCTACATCAAGGCCCGTCAGGGCTACGACTACTCCCACCACGGACGCGCCGGGAACCCCGACACCCAGTTCGTGCCCGACGAGATCGTCGACCGGTTCTGTCTGATCGGCCCCGTGGAGCGGCATGTCGAGAAGCTGCGGGCGCTGCGCGCGCTGGGCGTCGACCAGTTCGCCGTCTACGACATGCACGACGCGCAGGAGGACGTGATCGACACATACGGCACGAAGGTCATCCCGGCCCTCGACGGCTGAACCGCACAACCCCCTGGTCACCCCTCCCCGCCGTCCCGGGGAGGGGCCGGTGCCCGCACGGCCTCTTCCGTCCCGCCTCGTTCGATTGGCCTGCCCATGACCGACACCGCTCCCTCCGCCATACCCCCGGCCGCCCAGGTCACCCTCGCCGACGGCCGGGTGGAGATCGCGCCCGGCTCGCCGCAGCCCAGCGGTCCCTACGCCAACGAGGACCTGCTCCCGGTGCCCGTCGCCGACCGCACCTGGACCACGTACAACTTCTCGGCCCTGTGGGTCGGCATGGCCCACAACACCGCCTCCTGGACGCTCGCCTCCGGTCTGATCGCCGTCGGCATGGACTGGAAGCAGGCGGTGCTCACCATCGCCCTCGCCAATGTGATCGTGCTCGTCCCGATGCTGCTCACCGGGCACGCCGGACCCAGGTACGGCATCCCCTTCCCGGTGTTCGCCCGCGCCTCCTTCGGCATCCGCGGCGCCAACCTGCCCGCTGTCGTACGGGCGTTGGTGGCGTGCGGCTGGTTCGGCATCCAGACCTGGATCGGCGGCGAGGCCATCTACTTCCTGGCCGGCAAGCTGATCGGCGCCGGCTGGACGGACGCGTCGGAGATCGGCGGGTACGCCTGGACGATGTGGCTGTCGTTCGCGATCTTCTGGGCGCTCCAGGTGGCCATCATCTACCGGGGTATGGAGACCATCCGCCGCTTCGAGAACTGGGCGGCGCCCTTCGTGCTGGTCGGCGCGTTCGTGATGCTGTGGTGGATGAGCAGCAGGGCGGGCGGACTCGGCCCGCTGTTCGACCAGCCGTCGAAGCTGGGCTGGGGCGGTGACTTCTGGAAGCTGTTCTGGCCCGCACTGATGGGCATGATCGGGTTCTGGTCCACGCTGTCGCTGAACATCCCCGACTTCACCCGCTACGGCCGCAGCCAGAAGGCCCAGACCTGGGGGCAGGCCCTCGGACTGCCCACCACCATGACCCTGTTCGCGTTTCTGTCGGTGCTCGTCACCTCCGGCTCGCAGGCGGTGTACGGCGAACCCGTCTGGGACCCGGTGCAGTTGGCCGCGCGCACCGACAACGAGGTGGGCCTGCTGTACGCGCTGGTGACCGTGCTGGTCGCGACCCTGTCGGTCAACGTGGCCGCCAACCTGGTCTCCCCGGCCTTCGACTTCTCCAACATCGCGCCCAGGAGGATCAGTTTCCGCGCCGGAGCCCTCGCGACCTGTGTCCTCGGCGTGCTGATCCTCCCCTGGAAGCTGTACTCGGACCCGCAGGGCTACATCTTCACCTGGCTGGGCCTGGTCGGCGGGCTGCTGGGCACGGTCGCCGGCATCCTCATCGCCGACTACTGGATCCTGCGCCGCACCCGCCTCGACCTGGTCGACCTGTACCGCGAGGGCGGCCGCTACTGGTACCGGGGCGGCTGGAACTGGCGTGCCGTCGCGGCGTTCCTCGCGGGCGGTGTCCTCGCGGTCGGCGGCGCGAGCTTCGAGCCGGTCCTCGACGGCAGGCCCGTACCGGTGCTGGAGCCGCTCGCCGACTACGGCTGGGCGGTGGGCCTCGGCACCTCGATGGTGCTGTACCTGCTGCTGACGGTGACGACCGGCGGGCGGGACCGCAGCGCCGGGTGAGGGGCGCGTGCCGAAGGGCGGCGGGCGGTTCAGGCGCTGCCGCCGCCGTCCTTCAGCGCGGCCATCGCCTCTTTGGCGGCCTTGATGGCGCCCTCGTTGATCTCGTCCGTGCCCGGTGCCTTCTTCGACTCGAAGTCGCTGCCGTTGTAGGTGACGACCACCAGCGCGTTGTCGGAGCGGGCCAGCACCACGCCCTCGCGGGTCTCCTGGTCGTCCTCGGTGGTGAGGTTCACGACCGAGTAGGCCGCGTCACCGAGCCCGGGGACCACGCCGCCGCCGCTGCGGTCCGCGATCCGCTCCTTGTACGACTTCTCCGCCTCCGCGTCCGAGTCCATGATCTCGAAGGACACGTCCAGCCAGCGGTAGTCGTAGCCGTCGAGGGCGTTCCACGAACAGGTGCGGCGCTCCTCGGAGTCGGAGGACGGTATCTCCTTGCCGGCCGGCTTGGCGCCGGGCACCAGCGAGGTGACCGTCTTCTTCCCCAGGCTCGCGCAGGGCGCGGGGGCGGCGGCGTACGTCTTCGGTACGGCCGTCGTCGAAGGGCCGGCCGCCGACTGCGTGCCCGTCTGCGTGCGCGGTGCGGCCTGCGCGGCCGACGGGGTCTCGGGGCCCGACGTGAGGACCCAGCCCGCGCAGGCGAGGACGGCTACGGGGGTCAGACGTGCGGTGAGGGCGAGCGGCAGAGGAAGAGAACGCACGGGCGCACTTTTCGTGGGGGACGGTGCGGAAGCAGTCCGCACTGCGGACAGGGGACGCCAGTGTCACACGAGTGGCAGTGGTGCGGAAGTGCCAACTCGCTCCGTACGCAGGCGGTGACGGGGGCGAGCCGACGCCGTGGCGCATGTCCGGATATGTCCCGCGGCGGGCTGCCGCCGCCCGCACCCCGGCGCATACGATCGCACGACCCGTACGCCGTACCGCAGGGGAGTCCGCCCGTGTTCACCACGCGTCCCACCCTCCAGGGCACCTTCGGCATGGTGTCCACGACGCACTACCTGGCCTCGCAGTCGGCGATGGCCGTGCTGGAGGACGGCGGCAACGCCTTCGACGCGGCGGTGGCGGCCGCGTTCGTGCTGCATGTCGTCGAGCCGCACCTCAACGGGCCCGCGGGCGAGGTGCCCGTCCTGCTCGCCCCCGCGGGCGGCGGGGTGCGGGTGCTGTGCGGACAGGGCGTGGCCCCGGCGGGAGCGACCGTCGCGCACTACCGCGCGCTCGGCCTCGGCCTGGTCCCGGGCACCGGCCCGCTCGCCGCGGCCGTGCCCGGCGCCTTCGACGCCTGGATGCTGCTGCTGCGCGACCACGGCACCAAGGACCTCGCCGACGTGCTGAAGTACGCCGTCGGGTACGCCGAGCACGGGCACGCGCCCGTGGAGAACGTCGGCGCGACCGTCGAGACCGTGCGCGAGCTGTTCGAGACCGAGTGGACGTCGTCGGCGGAGGTCTATCTGCCCGGCGGCGAGGCGCCCCGCCCCGGCCGGCTGCTGCGCAACCCCGCCCTCGCCGCCACCTGGAAGCGGCTGCTCGCCGAGACCGCAGGCGCGGCCGGCCGGGAGGCGCGGATCGACGCCGCGCGGGAGGTGTGGCGCACGGGCTTCATCGCCGAGGCGCTTGTGCGGCAGTCCGCCCGCCCCACCCTCGACACCAGCGGCGAGCGCCACACCGGCACCCTCACGGCAGCCGACCTCGCCGGCTGGTCGGCGGCCTACGAGACACCGGTGACCTACGACTGGAACGGCTGGACCCTGTGCAAGGCGGGCCCCTGGAGCCAGGGGCCGGTCCTGCTGCAGCAGCTCGCCCTGCTGCCGCCCGAACTGCCCGCGTACGGGTCCGCCGAGTACGTGCACCTGCTGGTGGAGGGCTGCAAGCTCGCCATGGCCGACCGGGAGGCCTGGTACGGCGACGCCGCCGAGGTACCGGTCGCGGAGCTGCTGTCGGAGCCGTACAACGCCGGGCGGCGGAAGCTGATCGGCGACAAGGCGTCCTACGAGCTGCGGCCGGGGAGCCCGGGCGGGCGCAGTCCGCTGCTGCCCGCCCACGCGCGCGTGGCCGCTTCGGTCCCTTCCGGGCCCAGCCCGATGGACGCCCTGGGCGTCGGCGAACCCACCGTCGCCAAGCCCTCCACCTCACCGGTGCCGGGGGAACCGCGGGTCGGCGCCGACGGAGGCACCCGGGGCGACACCTGCCACCTGGACGTCGTCGACCGCTGGGGCAACATGGTCGCGGCCACGCCCAGCGGCGGCTGGCTCCAGTCCAACCCGGTCGTGCCCGAGCTGGGCTTCCCGCTCGGCACCCGGCTGCAGATGACCTGGCTGGAGGAGGGCCTGCCGAACTCCCTGACGCCCGGCCGCCGCCCGCGCACCACCCTCACCCCGACCCTCGCGCTGCGCGACGGAGTGCCGGTGCTGGCGTTCGGGACGCCCGGCGGCGACCAGCAGGACCAGTGGCAGCTGCACTTCTTCCTCGCCGCGGCCCTGCGCCCGCCGGTGCGCGGCGGCCTCGACCTGCAGGGCGCGATCGACGCCCCGAACTGGCACAACGACTCCTTCCCCGGCTCCTTCTACCCGCGCGGGATGCGCCCGGGCAGCCTCACCGTGGAGTCCCGGATGCCCGAGGACGTCGTGGCCGGACTGCGGCTGCGCGGCCATGACGTCACCGTCGGCGACGCCTGGTCGGAAGGACGGCTGTGCGCGGTCGCCCGGGACCCGGACACGGGCGTGCTGTCGGCGGCGGCGAACCCGCGGGGCATGCAGGGGTACGCGGTGGGGCGCTGAGCCCGGTCACCGGGTGTTCATGCCGATTCCGCCCGGTGTGCACGGCCCGGGTGGGGATTGTCAGTGGCGCGTGATCTCATGGAGGCATGATCGAAGACACGGAAACCATCGACGAGTTTCTCGCCCGCCACTCGGCCGACGTGGAGGAGGCGGTCCGCGCGGCCGCCCGCGCCGAGATCCTGCCCCGCTTCCGCCGCCTCGCCGCGCACGAGGTCGACCAGAAGAACGGCCCGCACGACCTGGTGACGGACGCCGACCGCAAGGCCGAGCTGTACCTCACCGAGGCGCTGTGCGCCCTGCTGCCCGGCTCCGTCGTCGTCGGCGAGGAGGCGGTGCACGCCAACCCCGCGACGTACGAGGCGATCAGGGGCGACGCCCCCGTCTGGATCGTCGACCCGGTCGACGGCACACGGCAGTTCGTGCGCGGCGAGGACGGCTTCTGCACCCTGGTCGCCCTCGCCCGGCACGGCGTCGTGCTCGCCTCCTGGACCTATGCGCCCGTCCGCGGTCAACTCGCCACCGCCGTACGCGGCCGGGGCGCCTTCCTCGACGGCGAGCGGCTGTACGCGGGACCGCCCACCCCGGGCCGCGACCTGGCCGTCGCCACCTCCCACCCCGACTACACCACCGAGGAGCAGAAGCGCGCGCTGCTCGGCCTGCGGACCGAGGGTGTCGCACCGCGCGCGTGCGGCTCGGCGGGACTGGAGTACCTGGCCGTCGCACGCGGCCAGTTGGACGCGGTCGCCTTCTCCTGGGAGGCGGCCTGGGACCACGCCGCGGGCCTGCTGCTGGTCGAGGAGTCGGGCGGCGCCCACCTCACCCTGACCGGCGAGCCGTTCCGCGTCACCGGCGGCAACTCCCTGCCGTTCACCGCGGCCAGGGACGCCGCCACCGCCCGGCGCGTGCTGCGCCTGCTGTCGGGAGCGGCCTGACCCCAGGGAGTACGGGTGCGTCCGGTGAGGAGGCGTCCGGGGAGCGGGTGTTGTCGGTGCCGCGGCATATCCTGACCCCGCAGGCCATCGGCTGACGAAGGAGTCCGAAGGTGCCGACCATGTTCGATGCGGTCGTGGTGGGAGCGGGGCCCAACGGGCTCACGGCCGCCGTCGAGCTGGCCCGCCGCGGCTTCTCCGTGGCCCTGTTCGAGGCGCGGGACACCGTCGGCGGGGGAGCGCGCACCGAGGAACTGACCCTGCCCGGCTTCCGCCACGACCCGTGCTCGGCAGCGCACCCGCTCGGCATCAACTCACCCGCCTTCCGCGCCCTGCCGCTGGAGGAGCACGGACTGCGCTGGCTGCACGCCGACCTGCCGATGGCCCACCCCTTCGACGACGGCACCGCCGCCGTGCTGTCCCGGTCCGTCGCCGAGACGGCCGCCTCCTTCGGCCCGCGCGACGCGGGCCCCTACCGCAGACTGGTCGAGCCCTTCCTGCCGCACTGGGACACCCTCGTCCGCGACTTCATGTCCCTGCCGCTGACCGCGCTCCCGCGGGACCCGGTCACCCTCGCCCGCTTCGGTCTGCTGGGCCTGCCGCCGTCCACCTGGCTGACCCGCCGCTTCCACGACGAGCGCGCCAAGGCCCTCTTCGCCGGGCTCGTCGCCCATGTCATCGCCCCGCTGAACGGCCTCGCGACCGGTGCGATCGGCCTGGTCTTCGCGCTCGCCGCGCACGCCCGCGGCTGGCCCGTCGCCGAGGGCGGCAGCCAGTCGATCTCCGACGCGCTCGCCTCCCTCTTCCGGGCCCACGGCGGCGTCGTCCACACCGACTACGAGGTCAAGCGCCTGGACGACCTGCCGCCCGCGCGCGCGTACGTCTTCGACACCTCACCCACCGCCCTCGCCCGCATCGCGGGCCTCGGCGACCGGTACGACGGCTACCGCTACGGCGCCGCCGTCTTCAAGGTCGACTACGCCCTCGACGGGCCGGTGCCCTGGACCGCGAAGGAGGCCCGCGGCGCGGGCACCGTACAGATCGGCCCGACCAGCACGGAGATCGGGACCGCCCTGCGTGCCGTCTCCCGCGAGGGGCGCGCGCCCGAGGTCCCCTTCCTGATCACCGTCCAGCCCAGCGTCGTCGACCCCACCCGCGCGCCCGACGGCAAGCACGTCTTCTGGGCGTACGGGCATGTCCCCCACGGCTGGACCGGCGACCTCACCGACGCCGTGGAACGCCAACTGGAGCGCTTCGCGCCGGGATTCCGCGACCGCGTCCTCGCCCGCGCCACCGCGGGACCGCCCGAACTCGCCGCCCGCAACGCCAACTACGTCGGCGGTGACATCGCCTGCGGCGCGTTCACCGGACTGCAGACCCTGCTGCGGCCCAAGCTGTCCCTGGCGCCGTACCGCACCCCGCACCCGGCCGTGTTCATCTGCTCGTCGGCGACGCCGCCGGGCCCCGGCGTGCACGGCATGTCCGGGCACAACGCGGCGAAGGCGGTCTGGAGACGGCTCAGAGGAAAGGGTTGATGCAGCCGTGACCACCATCACCCTCGTGCAGGGCGACATCACCCGGCAGAGCGCCGACGCGATCGTCAACGCCGCCAACTCCTCGCTGCTGGGCGGCGGAGGCGTCGACGGCGCCATCCACCGCCGCGGCGGCCCGGCCGTCCTGGAGGACTGCCGCCGCCTGCGCGCCTCCCACTACGGCAAGGGCCTCCCGACCGGTCAGGCGGTCGCCACCACCGCGGGCGACCTCGACGCCCGGTGGGTCATCCACACCGTCGGCCCCCGCTACAGCCGGGACGAGGACCGCTCGGAGCTGCTCGCCTCCTGCTATCGCGAGTCCCTCCGCGTCGCCGACGAACTGGGCGCCCGTAGGGTCGCGTTCCCGGCCGTCTCCGCCGGGATCCACGGCTGGCCGACGGACGACGCGGCACGGATCGCGGTGAACACCGTGCGCGCCACCGCGACGGCGGTCGAGGAGGTCAGGTTCGTCCTCTTCGACGAGACCGCCTACGCCGCGTTCGCCGCGCGGCTCCGAGACGTCACCTCCTGAGGCCGGCATGTGGACGGGTGCGGACGCCTACGAGCGCTACATGGGGCGCTGGAGCAGGCTCGTGGCGCGGGAGTTCCTGCCGTGGTGCGGCGCGGGGGACGGACTGCGGTGGCTGGACGTGGGCTGCGGTACGGGCGTGCTCTCGCGGACCGTGGCCGAGCGGTGCCGGCCACGGCTGGTGCTGGGCGTGGACCGGTCGGAGGCGTTCGTCGCGGCCGGGCGGGCGGCTGGGGGCGGACCGGCCCGGTGCGTCGTCGGGGACGCGGTGGCGCTGCCGGTGCGCGAGGGCGCCTTCGACGCGGCGGTGTCGGGGCTGGTGCTGAACTTCCTGCCGGAGCCGGTGGCCGCCGCGTCCGCGATGGCCCGGGCGGTCCGGCCGGGCGGCACGGTCGCCGCGTACGTCTGGGACTACGCCGAGGGCATGCGGTTTCTGCGCCTCTTCTGGGACGCCGCCGTGGGGGTGGACCCCGCCGCGGCCGCCCTGGACGAGGGCCGGCGCTTCCCGGTGTGCCGCCCCGAGGCCCTGCGGGAGACGTGGACGCGCGCCGGGCTCTCCGAGGTGGCGGTCACCGGCATCGAGGTGCCGACGGTGTTCGCCGGGTTCGACGACCTGTGGGAGCCGTTCCTCGCCGGGCAGGGCCCCGCACCCGCGTACGTCGCCTCCCTCGGCCCGGCCGCGCGGGACCGCGTGCGGGACGCACTCGCCGGGAGCGTCGGGGCCGGGCCGCGGGAGGGCGAGGTGGCGCTGACGGCCCGCGCGTGGGCGGTGCGGGGGAAGCGGCCGTAGGCCACGCCCCCACCCCGGAGCAGGTGGCAGCCCCCACCCCGGAGCAGGGGCAGCGGCCACCCCGGCGGCTCGGGCAGCGGTCGGGCGGGGCCCAGGTCCGCAGCCGGGACAGCGGCAGCTCGCGCAGGCAGCGGCGCGGGGGAACCAGGCGCAGCGCGGCCGGCCCACGAGGTCGGTGACCTCTGCGTGCCCGGCCGCGCCCCCCGGGCGATCAACGCGCACCCGCCTTCTGCGTGTGACCCGGTCCGCCGGGGAAACCCGGGCCGTGTGAGGAGCGCCGCGGAGCCCCCGCACGCCCGGCCGACGGGAACCCGGGGTGTGCGCCGGCCGGACCGAGCCTGCCGCGGAACGCCGTACGCAACCCACGGGAGGTGCCCATGAACCGGCAGATACGTGACGTGATGTCGCCCGGCGCGACGGCCGTGGAACCGATGACCACGGTGGCGCGGGCCGCGCGGATGATGCGCGACGAGGACATCGGCGACGTCCTGGTGGCGTACGACTGCGACCTGTTCGGTGTGCTGACCGACCGCGACATAGCCCTGCGGGTCGTCGCCGAGGGCCGCGACCCGGCGGCCACGGCCGTCGGCACGGTGTGCACCCGGCCGCCGGTCGTGACGCTCACCCCCGACGACACGACCGACCACGCCGCCGAGCTGATGCGCCGGCACGCCGTACGCCGCCTGCCCGTCGTCGAGCACGGCGGCTGCCCCGTCGGCGTGATCACCCTCGGCGACCTCGCCACCACCGACGACCCCCGCTCGGCCCTCGCCGACATCAGCCGCGCCGGCCCCAACCACTGAGAGGGTGATCACCTTTGGTGGGGCTCGGTGGCGGTGAGCCGGGCCGGGCGAAACAATCTGTTGCGCACCGCTCCTACGTCACCGAAGAGGACCACCCATGGACGAGCAGGACGAGCACTTCGACGTCGTGGTACTCGGCGCCGGCCCCGGCGGGTACGTCGCCGCCGTGCGCGCCGCTCAGCTCGGCAGGAAAGTCGCCGTCGTGGAGGAGAAGTACTGGGGCGGCGTCTGTCTGAACGTCGGCTGCATCCCCACCAAGGCCCTGCTGCGCAACGCCGAGCTGGCGCACATCGTCACCCGCGAGGCGAAGACCTTCGGCATCAAGGTGGACGGCACGGTCTCCTTCGACTACGGCGAGGCGTTCCGGCGCAGCCGCAAGGTCGCGGACGGCCGCGTCAAGGGCGTCCACTACCTGATGAAGAAGAACAAGATCACGGAGTTCGACGGCCGGGGCACCTTCCTCGACGCGAACACCCTCCAGGTCGCCGACTACGACGGCAACACCCGCACCATCGGCTTCGACAACTGCATCATCGCCACCGGCGCCACGCCGAAGCTGCTCCCGGGCACCAAGCGCACCGCGCGCGTGGTGACGTACGAGGAGCAGATCCTGGCCGACGACCTGCCGGAGTCGATCGTGATCGCGGGCGCCGGCGCGATCGGCATCGAGTTCGCGTACGTGCTGCACAACTACGGCGTGAAGGTCACGATCGTCGAGTTCCTGGACCGCATGGCCCCGCTGGAGGACGCCGAGGTCTCCGCGGAACTGGCCAAGCAGTACCGCAAGCTCGGCATCGACGTGCTCACCTCCACCCGGGTGGACGCCATCGACGAGTCCGGCCCCAAGGTGCGGGTCACCGTCACCGGCAAGGACGGCGCCCAGCAGGTGCTGGAGGCCGACAAGGTGCTCCAGGCCATCGGCTTCGCGCCCAACGTCGAGGGCTACGGCCTGGACAAGACCGGCGTCCGCCTCACCGACCGCGGCGCGATCGACGTCGACGGCCGCTGCCGTACGTCCGTCCCGCACATCTACGCCATCGGTGACGTGACGGCCAAGCTGATGCTCGCGCACACCGCCGAGGCGATGGGTGTGATCGCGGCCGAGACCCTCGCGGACGCCGAGACGATGGAGCTCGACTACGCGATGATCCCGCGCGCCACCTACTGCCAGCCGCAGATCGCCAGCTTCGGCTACACCGAGGCGCAGGCCCGCGAGCTGGGCTACGACGTCAAGGTGGCCAAGTTCCCGTTCACCGCCAACGGCAAGTCGCACGGCCTCGGTGACACGGTCGGCTTCGTCAAGCTGATCAGCGACGCCAAGTACGGCGAGCTGATCGGCGGCCACCTCATCGGCCCCGATGTCACCGAGCTGCTGCCGGAGCTGACCCTGGCCCAGCAGTGGGACCTCACCGTCCACGAGGTCGCCCGCAACGTCCACGCCCACCCGACCCTCGGCGAGGCCGTCAAGGAGGCCGTCCACGGTCTGGCCGGGCACATGATCAACATGTGACGCACGGCATCACCGGTGACAGCCGGGCGGGGGCCGTTCACCCGGAGGGCCCCGCCCCGGTCGCCGCCGCCGCGCGGGCGGGTTGTCCTTGCTTGCGTCGGGGTTCGTCCCGGCGCGAGGAGGGAGCGGCCCATGGCGGAAGGGTACGGCTCGGCCGGGCCGGGCGAACTGGAGCACCTGCGGGCCCGTGTCGCGGCCCTGGAGGCCGAGCGCGCCCGCCCGCAGCACCACCGGGTACGGGCCTTCTTCTCCGTGGTGCTCATCGTCCTCGGCTGCGTCCTCGCCCCGCTGAGCCTGGTGGCCGCCTGGACCGCCGACATCGTCGGCGACACCGACCGCTACGTCGACACCGTCAAGCCCCTCGCCTCCGACGAGGACGTGCAGAACGCGGTCGCCGACCGGGTCACCGACGCCGTGATGCAGTACCTGGACCTGGAGGACCTGCTCCAGGGGGTGGCGCCGGACGAGCGGCCCCTGGTGGACAAGGCGCTGGGCAAGCTGGGGCCCTCCCTGGAGGGGGCCGTCGCCAGCTTCGTCCACGACAAGGCGCAGGCGGTGGTCGCCTCCGACGCCTTCGAGAAGATCTGGACCGGGGCCAACCGCCGCGTCCACAGCGCCGTGGACGAGGCCCTGACCGGGGGCGGCGACGGCACGGTGCGGCTGAACGACGACACGGTCACCGTGGACCTCGGGCCGGTCGTGGAAGAGGTCAAGGCGCGGCTCGTCGACTCGGGTCTGACGGTGGCCGAGAAGATCCCCGAGATCCACGCCCGGTTCACGGTGGTGGAGTCCGAGGACATCGGCAAGATCAAGACGTACTTCCGGCTGCTGCAGGTGCTCGGCTTCTGGCTGCCCGTCGTCGCGCTGCTGCTGATCGCGGCCGGCGTGCTGCTCTCGGCCCACCGCCGCCGGGTGCTGATCACCGCGGCGCTGTGCCTCGCCTTCTCGGTGCTGGTACTCGGCGTCGCCCTGAGCGTCTTCCGGGGCGTGTACCTCGACGCCCTTCCGTCCGGGGTGAACCGGCCGGCCGCCGGGTCGGTGTACGACACGCTGATCCGCTATCTGCGGGCCGGGGTGCGGATGGTGATCACGCTCGGTGTGGTCGTCGCCGTCGCCGCCTGGCTCTGCGGGCCGGGCCGCTGGGCGACCGGACTGCGGCACATGTGGCACTCCGGTGTCGGCGCGACGCGCTCCAGCGCGGACCGGCTGGGCATGCGCACCGGTCCCGTGGGCCCGTTCCTGCACCGCTACCGCACCTGGATCACCTGGATCCTCGTCGCGGCGGCCGTGCTCGCCTTCGTCCTGTGGCCGTACCCGACGGGCTGGGTGATCTTCGGGCTGGCACTGGGCCTGCTGTTCGCGCTGACCGTCGTCGAGTTCCTGGCCGAGGACCGGGAGCCGGGGAGGACCGCGTCCACCACGGGGGGACCACCGCAACCGGGGGCAACATCACCGAAAGGGACCGCACCATGAGCCAGAACGCAGCACAGCCCGGCGGACGGCCGGAGGGCGACATCGGCACCGCCTGGAGCACGCCCAAGGGGCGGCAGGCCGGGCCCGGGCAGCCCGACCCATGGGTCTCCGGCGGCGTCCTCTTCGCCGGGGTGCTCATGCTCTGCGGCGGCGTCCTCGCCGTCCTCCAGGGCATCGCGGCCATCGCCGAGGACGACGTGTACGCCCGCATCGGCTCCTACGTCTACGAGATGGACCTCACCGGCTGGGGCTGGGTCCACGTCATCCTGGGCGCGCTGGTGGCCGTCACCGGGGCGGGCCTGCTGAAGGCGGCGCCCTGGGCCCGGTTCGCGGGCATCTTCTTCGCCGCGCTCAGCCTGATCGCCCAGTTCCTCTTCCTGCCGTACGCGCCGGTCTGGTCCGTGATCATGATGGCGATCGACGTGTTCGTCATCTGGGCGCTGGCCAGTCAGCAGGAACGGACGGCCTGAGCAGGCGTCAGTCCCGGGCGTCACTGATGCCCAGGCGCAGATGCTCGACGTGGTAGACGGCCTGGTCGAGCAGTTCGGCGACATGGTGGTCGTGCAGGGCGTAGACGACCGAGCGGCCGCGACGCTCGCCGACGACCAGGCCGAGGTTGCGCAGCAGGCGCAGCTGGTGGGAGCAGGCGGACTGCTCCATGCCGACCTCGGCGGCCAGCTCCGTGGCGGGCAGCGGGCCTTCGCGCAGCCGCGCCAGGATCAGCAGCCGGGACGGGGTGGACAGGGCCTGGAGCGTGGTGGCCACCTTGGCGACGTTGTCCGCGTCGAGGCGTACGCGATCCGTGGCGGTGGTGGTGACGGCTCCATGACCCATGGACGTATCCTACCCATCTCGCATGAACAGATGAATGAGTCTTCAAGTGTTCCTGTATGGTGGCCGGCGTGTCAGCGACCCTCACCACCCGATCCGCTCCCGCCCGCCCCGCCGCGGGCCCACCGCGCCGCCGCACCCGTGTCCTCGCCCTGCCCGAGGCCCGCTGGGCGCTCGTCTCGCTCCTGGCGTTCCTCGCGGCCCTGACCCTGGACCTCGGCGGCGCCCCGGCCTGGGCCCATGCGCCTCTCTATGCCGTCGCGTACGTCACCGGCGGCTGGGAGCCCGCCCTGAAGGGGCTGCGGGCCCTGCGCGAGAAGACCCTCGACGTCGACCTGCTGATGATCGTCGCGGCGCTCGGCGCGGCCGCGATCGGGCAGGTCCTCGACGGCGCGCTGCTGATCGTCATCTTCGCCACCTCCGGCGCCCTGGAGGCCCTGGCCACCGCCCGCACCGCCGACGCCGTACGCGGCCTGCTCGACCTCGCCCCCGCCACCGCGACCCGGCTGACCGCCGACGGGGAGGAGACCGTCCCCACGGCCGAACTGGCCGTCGGGGAAGTCCTGTTGGTGCGCCCGGGCGAGCGCATCGGCGCGGACGGCACGGTCCTCGACGGGGTGAGCGAGGCCGACCAGGCCACCATCACCGGCGAACCCCTCCCGGTCGTCAAGCACCCCGGCGACGAGGTGTTCGCCGGCACCCTGAACGGCACCGGCGCCCTGCGCGTGCGCGTCGAGCGCGACCCCGCCGACTCGGTCATCGCCCGGATCGTCACTCTCGTCGAGGAGGCGTCCCGCACCAAGGCGCCGACGCAGCTGTTCATCGAGAAGGTCGAGCAGCGCTATGCCGTGGGCGTGGTGGCGGCGACCCTGGCCGTCTTCGCCCTGCCCCTCGCCTTCGGCGCCCCGGTGACCGACGCCCTGCTGCGGGCGATGACCTTCATGATCGTCGCCTCGCCGTGCGCGGTCGTCCTCGCCACCATGCCGCCCCTGCTGTCCGCCATCGCCAACGCCGGCCGGCACGGCGTCCTCGTCAAGTCCGCCGTCGCCATGGAACGCCTCGGCGAGATCGACACCGCCGCCCTCGACAAGACCGGCACCCTCACCGAGGGCGTCCCCGAGGTCACCGGAGTGACGCCCCTGCCGGACTCCGGCCTCGACGCGGACGGGCTCCTCGCCCTCGCCGCCGCGGCCGAGCACTCCAGCGAGCACCCGCTGGCCCGCGCGATCGTCGCGGCGGCCCGCGCCCGTGACCTGCCGATCGCCGCCGCGCGGGACTTCACGGCGACCCCCGGGGCCGGCGTCACCGCCACGGTCGGGGGCCGAAAGGTGACCGTGGGCCGGGACGCGGGGGAGGGCGGGGAGGCTGCCGCCGGCCGGGAGGCCGACACCGGTCGGGGGGCGGGCGCCCCCGGTCAGGAGGTGAGCACCCCCGGGCGGGAGACGGAGGTCGCCGGGCGGAAGGCGGAGGTCGCCGGGCGGGAGGCCGCCACCGTCGTCCGGGTCACCCGTGACGGCATCCCCGTCGGCACCCTCGCCCTCACCGACCGCCTGCGCCCTGACGCCGCCGCGACCACCGCCGAGCTCACCGAGCTCACCGGCTCGGCGCCCCTGCTGCTCACCGGCGACAACGAGGCCACCGCGGCCCGGGTCGCCGGGGCCACGGGCCTGACCGACGTACGCGCCGGTCTGCTGCCCGAGGGCAAGGTGGACGCCGTACGCGGCCTGGAACGGGCCGGCCGCAAGGTGCTGTTCGTCGGGGACGGGGTCAACGACGCCCCGGCGCTCGCCGCCGCGCACTCGGGCGTGGCGATGGGCCGAGCGGGGTCCGACCTCGCCCTGGAGACCGCGGACGCGGTGGTCGTGCGCGACGAGCTGGCCGCCGTACCCGCCGTCGTACGGCTCTCCCGCACGGCCCGCCGCCTGGTGCGGCAGAACCTGGTGATCGCCGGCACCTTCATCACCGTCCTGGTGGTGTGGGACCTGGCCGGGCACCTGCCACTGCCGCTCGGCGTGGCCGGGCACGAGGGATCCACCGTGCTGGTCGGCCTGAACGGGCTGCGGCTGCTGCGCGAGTCCGCCTGGCGATCCGGGCCGCCGCAGGACAGCCGAGGTTGATGTCGGATTCTCGCCAGCCCCTTCGGCGTGCGTACCGGATGCTGGACGCATGCTGAAGGGGATGCACACCGACCGCGACCACTGCGTACGGGCCGTCCAGTCCAAGGACGCGCGGTTCGACGGCTGGTTCTTCACCGCGGTCCTGACCACCCGGATCTACTGCCGGCCCAGCTGCCCGGTGGTGCCGCCCAAGCCCGAGAACATGACCTTCCACCCGAGCGCGGCCGCCTGCCAGCAGGCCGGCTTCCGGGCCTGCAAACGCTGCCGCCCGGACACCAGCCCCGGCTCCCCGGAGTGGAACCGGCGCGCCGACCTCGTGGCCCGCGCCATGCGGCTGATCGCCGACGGCACCGTCGACCGCGAGGGCGTCCCCGGCCTCGCCGCCCGGCTCGGCTACAGCACCCGGCAGATCGAACGCCAGCTGCTCGCCGAGCTGGGCGCGGGCCCGCTCGCCCTCGCCCGCGCCCAGCGCGCGCAGACCGCCCGCCTGCTGATCGAGACGACCACGCTGCCCATGGCGGACATCGCGTTCGCCGCCGGCTTCGCCTCCATCCGCACCTTCAACGACACCGTCCGCGAGGTCTTCGCCCTCACCCCGACCGACCTGCGCGCCCGCGCACCCCGCAACGGCCCGCAGAACACCCCGGGCGTCCTCACCCTGCGGCTGCCGTTCCGCGCCCCCCTCAACCCCGACAACCTCTTCGGGCACCTCGCCGCCACCGCCGTGCCCGGGGTGGAGGAGTGGCGGGACGGCGCCTACCGCCGCACGCTGCGGCTGCCGTACGGGCACGGCGTCGTGGCGCTGCGGCCCCAGCCCGATCACATCGCCTGCCGGCTCACCCTCGGTGACCTGCGGGATCTGCCCGTCGCGATCAGCCGCTGCCGCCGGATGCTCGACCTGGACGCCGACCCGGTCGCCGTCGACGACCAGCTGCGCGCCGACCCGCTGCTCGCGCCGCTGGTGGACAAGGCGCCGGGCCGCCGCGTGCCGCGCACGGTCGACGAGGCCGAGTTCGCGGTCCGGGCCGTGCTGGGGCAGCAGGTCTCCACGGCCGCCGCCCGCACCCACGCCGCCCGTCTGGTCACCGCTTACGGCGACCCGGTCGAGGACGCCGAGGGCGGCCTCACCCACCTCTTCCCGACGCCCGAGGCGCTCGCCGCCGTGGACCCGGAGTCACTGGCGATGCCTCGCGCCCGCCGTACGACGTTCGCCACACTGGTCGGCCAACTCGCTGACGGGTCGCTGCGCTTGGGCGTGGAGAGCGACTGGGCGGAGGCGCGTGCCCGGCTGCTCGCCCTGCCCGGCTTCGGCCCCTGGACCGTCGACGTCATCGCCATGCGCGCCCTCGGCGACCCCGACGCCTTCCTCCCCACCGACCTGGGCATCCGGCGCGCCGCACAGGAACTGGGCCTGCCCTCCACCCCGGCCGCCCTCACCGCCCGCGCGGCCGCCTGGCGCCCCTGGCGCGCCTACGCCGTGCAGTACCTGTGGGCGACGGACAGCCACCCGATCAACTTCCTTCCGGTGTAAGGACGTACGCCATGGATTCGATGAAACGGCACACGGTCGTCGACAGCCCCTACGGCCCGCTCACCCTCGTCGCCGACGACGGCGTCCTGTGCGGCCTCTACATGACCGACCAGCGCCACCGCCCCGACGAGGAGACGTTCGGGCCGCGCGACGACACGCTGTTCGGCGAGGCCGAGAAGCAGCTCAAGGCGTACTTCGAAGGCGAGTTGAAGGAGTTCGGTCTCGAACTGCGGCTGCACGGCACCCCGTTCCAGCGCAGGGTGTGGGACGAGCTCACCCGCATCCCCTACGGCGAGACCCGCACCTACGGCCAACTCGCCGACGCCCTCGGCAACCCCCAGGCCTCCCGCGCGGTCGGCCTCGCCAACGGCAGGAACCCGGTCGGCATCATCGTCCCCTGCCACCGCGTGGTCGGCGCCGACGGCAGCCTCACCGGCTACGGCGGCGGCCTGGACCGCAAGCAGCGGCTGCTGGACTTCGAGCGGGGGGCGGCTCTGTTCTAGCGGAGGGGTGCGCCTCAGATCCTCGCCACCGACACCCCCAGCGCCACGGCGGCAGCCACCCCGTACGCCCACGCCCCCAGCGCCACGGCGGCAGCCACCCCGTACGCCCACGCCCCAGCGCGACGGCCCGCACCCGCCGCTCCTCCGTCCACGGCGCCCGCGCCGACGCCCAGGCCGGCAGCGGCAGTGCGAGCACCCCGTGCATGCTCACCCCGTGCACGGCCTCCGGGAAGCCGCCCTCGGCGTAGGCGGCCTGCTGCCCCGCCGTGTTCGACTCGACGACGCCCCGGGCGATCACGCCGCGCCCGAGGCGAGGGCGATCAGCATGGTCGCCCAGCCGGCGCGCTGCGCCAGGCGCATGCTCGGCGGTGACTGCGGGTTCCCTCCCGTACCGCCGCGTCGTACGGCCGAGGGCACCCGCCCCGCTTCCCGGGCAGTAGCCGACCTTCTTTCTCAAGCCTCGTTGGTCATAGAGTCGAAGGGTGACTGACGAAGACTCCACGTTCGACGTGCTGGGCGTCCTCAGCGACCCCCTGCGCCGCCGGCTCTACCGCTGTGTCGCCGCCGCCCCGGAGGAGGTGGGCCGGGACGCGGCCGCGGAGGCGGCCGGCGTCTCGCGGTCGCTGGCCGCCTTCCACCTGGACAAGCTGGTCGAGGCGGGGCTGCTGGCCGTCTCCTTCCGGCGGCTGTCCGGCCGCACGGGGCCGGGGGCGGGTCGGCCGGCGAAGGTGTACCGGCGTGCCGAGGGGGAGCACGCGGTGTCCGTGCCGCCGCGGTCGTACGACACCGCCGGCCGGCTCCTCGCCGAGGTGCTGGAGAACGCCGGTCTCGACCGGGAGCTGCAGGCCGCGGCGCGGACGGCGGGCGCGGAGCAGTCCGGCGGGCAGGCCGGCGACATGGAGGCGGCGCTGCGCGCCCGCGGCTACGAGCCCTTCTGGGACGGCGGCACGCTGCGGCTGCGCAACTGTCCCTTCCACACGCTGGCCAAGGACTTCCCCGCCCTGATCTGCGGTATGAACCTCGCCCTCATCGAGGGCATGGCGCCCGAGGGGTGGTCCCCGGCGATGGATCCGTGCCCGGGGGGCTGCTGTGTGGCACTGTCCCGGCAAGTCTAAAAACAAAAGTCATTGACTATAGAGTCGGGGCCGGGCCATGCTGGGCCCATGACTGAGCATCACTTGGCCCAGGTCAACATCGGCCGGATCGTCGCCCCGCTGGACAGCCCCGAGCTGGCGGACTTCGTCGCCCAGCTCCCGGAGATCAACGAACTCGCCGACCGCAGCCCCGGATTCGTCTGGCGCATGGTCGACGACGAGGGTGAGGGCGCCACCGGCCTGCGCCCCGACGGCGAGGACGAGCTGCTCCTGATCAACTGCTCCGTCTGGGAGTCGGTGGAGGCGCTGCGCGCGTTCACGTACCACAGCGGCCACCTGCGGGTGCTCGGCCGCCGCCGCGAGTGGTTCCACCGCATGGGCGAGGCCCACCAGGCCCTGTGGTGGGTCCCGGCAGGGCATCGCCCCGCGGTCGCCGAGGCGATGGAACGCGTCGCCCTGGTCCGCGAACACGGCCCCACGCCCGAGGCGTTCACCTTCCACAAGCCGTTCCCGGTCCCGGCCGTGACGGCACCGGCCTGAGGCGGCGGTCCCGGCCGGCCGCGGCCGCATGACATGCGCCCCCCGCACCGCGGTGATGCAATGGGGGTGACCCGGCACCGCCGACCACGAGCCCGTGCGGTGCCCCGCGGCCTCGGGCCGACCGCTCCCGAGGAGTGGCCAGAGGAGTGACCATGAGCGACGACGTGGAAGAAATGGGCCCCGTCGACTACCTGGTCGTCGAGTTCCCCGGAAACCGGATGACGGGCGAGGGGCTTCCGCTGCTCGTGGATCTCGTCGATCGCGGCATCATCCGCGTCCTCGACCTGCTCTTCGTCCGCAGGGACGAGGACGGCACGGTCTCCGCACTGGAGCTGAAGGACCTGGGCGACGAGACGGACCTCTCCGTCTTCGAGGGAGCCTCGTCCGGCCTCATGGGCCAGGACGACGTGGACGAGGCGGCGGCCGTGCTCCAGCCGGGCAACTCCGCGGCACTCCTCGTCTACGAGAACCTCTGGGCGGCACCCCTGGCCCGGGCACTGCGCCGCGGGGGCGCCCAGATGGTGGCGAGCGGCCGTATCCCGGTGCAGGCACTGCTGGCGGCTCTGGACGCCCTGGAGGACACACCGCCCGGCGCCGGCCCGGCGGCCGCCTGACCGCACACCCCCGGTGGGAGATGAGTGACATGCCCGGACTGCTGCGCGGCGTCGCGCGCACCGCCGTCATCTCGGGCACCGCGACAGCGGTGTCCAACCGAGTGTCACGGCGCCAGGCCGGCCGCTGGGCCCGGCAGAGCTACGAAGAGCAACAGGCGTACGAGCGGCCGGCGTACGAGCAGCCGCCCGCCGCACCGCGACCGGAGGGGACGGCCCCGCCGGACGACATGGCGACCCGGATCGCCCAGCTCAAGGAACTCGGCGAACTGAAGGCGCAGGGCGTCCTCACCGAAGCGGAGTTCGAGGAGCAGAAGCGCCGCGTCCTGGGCTGACCGGCGCGACACCCCAACGGCCTTACGGCCCCTGAGGCCCCTGAGGCGTCGCCTCGGCGCCCAGCGCGCGCAGCAGGCGCGGCAGGGCCGTGCCGATCGGCTCGCGTACGACCTCGTCGGCCAGGTCGTCGTACGGCGTCGGGTCGGCGTTGACGATGACCAGGCGGGCCCCGTGGTCGGCGGCCACGCCGGCGAGACCGGCGGCGGGCTGGACCTGGAGGCTGGTGCCGACGGCGATGAAGACCTGGCACGCCTTGGTGATGGCGAGGGCCTCACCGAGGACGACGGGGTCGAGGCGCTCGCCGAACATGACCGTCGCGGACTTGAGGATGCCCCCGCACAGCAGGCACGCCGGGTCCGCCTCACCGGCCTCGACCCGGGCCAGGGCGTCCTCCATCGGGCCGCGCGCGTGGCACGACGTACACACGACACTGCGGGCGCTGCCGTGCAGTTCGAGGACCTTGCGCGCGGGCATCCCGGCGAGCTGGTGCAGCCCGTCCACGTTCTGCGTGATCACCCGCACCGGCACCCCGGCCCGCTCCAGCTCGGCCACCGCCCGGTGCGCGGCGTTCGGCTCGGCCCGGAGCGTCCGGTTCCGCCGCCGCATCTGCCACGACCTGCGCCGGATCTCGGGGTCGCCCATGTAGTACTCGTACGTCACGAGCTTCTCGGCCTCGGGATCCTTGCGCCACAGGCCGTTCGGCCCGCGGTAGTCGGGGATGCCGGAGTCCGTGCTGATACCGGCGCCGCTGAGGATCGCGACGAGGGGCTTGGTCATGTGACCGAGGGTAGGGCGGGCCGCCGGAGCACGGCGAGCGGATATCCCTGTCGCGCCGGGGCGGCGGCTGCTAGCGTCCCCGCATGGCCAAGGTCAATGTGTCGCTGGACGCCGAGCTCGTCGTGGAAGTCATGGTGCTGTCCGGAGTGGGCAGTCCGCAGGACGCGGTCGAGCTCGTCGTACGCGACTACATCCAGCGCGGGCACCGTACCGAGGCCCGGGTCGTCGAGCGGGACGAGGTGCTGCACGACCGGGACGCCCGGCCGCGCGAGGAAGGCTGACGGTCAGGCGACCGGGCGGCCGTTCTCCAGCTCGACCGTGCCGGAGCCGCTGTCCAGGACGTCCAGGGCGGCCAGCACGCGCGGGCCGAGGCTGCCCAGCAGATGGCCGAGGACGTCCTCGCGGGGGACCAGGCGCCAGGACAGCAGCTCCTCCTCCTGGAGCCGGATGGCCTTCAGGTCGTCCTCGTCGAGCACGCCACCGTCGTAGAGGTACGCCACCAGCGGCGGCCGGTCCGGGGCGCTCGACCAGTCCACGGCGAGCAGCCGGCCGAGTTCGCGGTCCAGGCCGATCTCCTCCAGCGTCTCCCGCCGGGCACCCGCACGCGGGGTCTCCCCGGCGTCGGACTCGACCGTGCCGCCGGGCAGGGCCCAGCCCTCGCGGTAGTTCGGCTCGACGAGCAGGACACGGCCCTCGGCGTCGCGGAACAGGGCGGCGGCCCCGGCCAGGACCTTGGGCAGGCCCGCGATGTACGCGGCGAAGTCAGCAGTGGTCATCCAGGAAGGGTAACCAGCGCCTCCCCGCGCTGGTCGCCGCTCTCGGCCAGGCGCAGGGTGCGCGCCGCCAGCTCACTGATGCGTACGCCGTCGGACCCGAACACCGCACTGCGTACGGTGTCCTCCAGCGGGTCCTTCCAGTGCGCCGGGATCGCCCGTGCGCCGGTCAGTACGCCTGCCACCGAGCCGGCCGTCGCGCCGTTGGAGTCGGTGTCCAGCCCGCCCCGCACCGTGAGGGCGATGGTCCGGGTGAAGTCGCCCGCGCCGTACAGGAGCCCCGCGGTGATCACGGCCGCGTTCGGCACCGCGTGGATCCAGCCCAGCCCCGCCGTCTCCTCGGTGAGCGTGGCCAGGGTCTCCTCCCAGGACAGGCCGCTCTCGTGCAGCGAGGCCACCCGGCGTACGGTCCGCGCGAGCCGGCTGCCGCCGGGGATCACGGCGAGGCCCTCGTCGACGGCGTCCCGCACGGTCGGCGCGGTGAACGCCGCCGAGATCAGGGCGGCCGCCCACATGGCGCCGTAGACGCCGTTGCCGGAGTGCGACAGCACCGCGTCCCGGCGGGCCAGCGAGGCCGCCCGGCGCGGCAGGCCCGGGCAGGTCCAGCCGTAGACGTCGGCGCGGATCAGGGCGCCGATCCACTCCTGGTAGGGGTTGTCGAAGGTGGCGGTCAGCGGCGGCCTGAGCCCGTTCGCCAGGTTGCGGTACGCCACCCGCTCCGCCGTGAACGTCTGCAGATACGGCAGCGACAGCAGCCACAGGTCGCCGACCTGCTCGGTGCTGAAGCCGAAACCGTGCCGCTCCAGCAGGTGCAGGCCGAGGATCGCGTAGTCCACGTCGTCGTCGCGGCAGCTGCCGTGGACACGGCCGCGGACGCACTCCCGCCACTCCGGGCGCAGCGCCAGCGTGTCGGTCTCCGACACGGGCTCCGGCAGATAGTCGGTGAGCGGGAGCGCACCGGCCTCGCGGAGATAGCGGTCGATGCGGGCGCGGGTCCACACCTCGCCCTGCTCGACCGGCTTGCCCAGCATGTTGCCCGCGATCCGGCCCAGCCAGCCTCCGAGGATGCGGTCGGCGAGCGTCGCGGCGGTGCCAGAAGCGGTCATGGGGCAACATCTACCCCGTTCCGGCGGTGCTCGCGCGGGTTCCACCCTCTGGGAAGGGGCATGACGGCGGCCGGGGCTTGCGGTTATGGTCACAGCGGCGCGACTGCCTTGACGTGCGCAAGGCTCGGAGAGCAAGGGGATTGCAAGGTGGCTGACGCTGCACTGGAGGGCACCCGCAGGGTGCTCGTGGCCGCGGACAAGTTCAAGGGGTCGCTGACGGCCGTGCAGGTCGCCGAGCGGGTGACCGCCGGACTGCGGCGGGTCGTGCCCGGCCTGGAGGTCGAGGCGCTGCCGGTGGCCGACGGCGGCGACGGGACGGTGGCCGCGGCGGTCGCGGCCGGGTTCGAGCGTCGTGTCGTACGGGTCTCGGGGCCGCTCGGCGACGAGGTGACGGCCGCGTTCGCGCTGCGCGAGGGCACCGCCGTGGTGGAGATGGCCGAGGCGAGCGGGTTGCAGCGGCTGCCGGAGGGTGTCTTCGCGCCGCTCACGGCGTCCACGTACGGCTCCGGGGAGCTGCTGCGGGCCGCGCTGGACGCGGGGGCCCGCACGATCGTGTTCGGGGTCGGCGGCAGCGCGACCACCGACGGCGGGGCCGGGATGCTGGCCGCGCTGGGCGCGCGTTTCCTGGACGCCTCCGGTGAGCCGGTGCCGCCGGGCGGCGGGGGTCTCGCCTCGCTGGCCTCCGCCGATCTGTCCGGGCTCGACCCGCGGCTGGACGGGGTGGAGCTGGTGCTCGCCAGCGACGTCGACAATCCGCTGACCGGGCCCAAGGGCGCGCCCGCGGTGTACGGACCACAGAAGGGGGCCTCGCCGCAGGACGTGGCCACGCTGGACGCGGCCCTCGCTCACTTCGCCGAGGTGCTGGAGGGGGCGGTGGGCACTGAGGCCGCCGAGTTCGCGCAGGCCCCGGGGGCGGGTGCCGCGGGCGGCGTCGGCTACGGCGCCATGCTCGTCGGCGCGCGGTTCCGGCCCGGGATCGAGGTCATGCTGGACGTGCTGGGCTTCGCGCCGGCGCTGGAGCGGGCGACCCTGGTCATCACCGGGGAGGGCTCGCTGGACGAGCAGACCCTGCACGGCAAGGCGCCCGCGGGTGTGGCCGCCGCCGCACGGGCCGCCGACAAGGAGGTCGTCGCGGTGTGCGGGCGCCTCGCCCTCGCCCCGGAGGCCCTGGGCCGCGCCGGCATCCGCAGGGCCTACCCCCTCACCGAGGTCGAGCCGGACGTGGCCAAGTGCATCGCCGAGGCCGGCCCGATCCTGGAAACCGTCGCCGAGTCCATCGCTCGGGACTTCCTCGCCTGAGGCCATGTCCAGGCGCCGGAGCCGAACACCAGGGGGCTCCGCCCACCGGGCGCGCTGAGGCGCCGCAACACGAAGGGGCCCGAGCTTGAGATCAAGCTCGGGCCCCTTCGGCGTCGTACAGCCGGTCCGCGGGACTACGGCAGCTGGGCCGCCCGTGCCTCGCGGCGGTTGTCGCGGAAGTTGTTCACCCGGCGGGCCGTGGCGAACAGGGGGATGACCGCGCCCATGACGAGCTGCAGGGCGCAGCCGGTCTGGAGGAGGAGCTGACCGCTCGGGGCGTCGAAGGCCCAGGCGGTGAGCAGGCCCATGCTCAGGACGATCCAGGCGAGCATCGCCACCGCGAGGCGGCCCCGCGGCTTGGGGTACTCCACGCGGCTCACCATCAGCCAGGCGGTGCCCAGGATCGCCAGGAGCGTCGCCACGAAGGGCAGCTCCAGCAGGACGATCGAGACGACCGTCAGCGCGCCGAAGGGGGAGGGCATGCCCTGGAACATGCCGTCCTTCATGGTCACGCAGGAGAATCTCGCCAGGCGCAGCACCACCGCCAGCAGGACCACGATCGCGCCGACAGCCGCCACCCGCTGGTGGGCGTCGTCGGCGACCATGCCGTAGACCAGGACGAAGTACGCCGGGGCCAGACCGAAGCTGATCAGGTCCGACAGGTTGTCCAGCTCGGCGCCCATGGGGGAGGAGCGCAGCTTGCGCGCCACCAGGCCGTCGAACAGGTCGAAGACCGCCGCGCAGAGCATCAGGATGACCGCCGTGGCCGCGCTGTGGCGGGCCATGCCGGTCTCCTGGCTGCCGGTGAGGTGCGGGATCAGGATGCCGGTGGTGGTGAAGTACACCGCCATGAAGCCGCACGTGGCGTTGCCCAGGGTGAGCGTGTCCGCTATCGAGAGGCGGAGCGAGAGAGGCATCTCCTCCTCGTCCGCCTCCTCGGCCTCGGGCACCCACCCGGTCTGGGTCTCCGGGTCAATCACGGTCAATGCGAGTCACCCCAGCCACGGTCTTCTGACCGACCTCCACCGCGACCTCGACGCCCTCCGGGAGGTACAGGTCGACGCGCGAGCCGAAGCGGATCAGACCGATGCGGTCGCCCTGCTCGACCTTCGTGCCCTCAGGGATGTAGGGGACGATACGGCGGGCCACCGCGCCGGCGATCTGGATCATCTCGATGTCGCCGAGCTCGGTGTCGAAGTGCCAGACGACCCGCTCGTTGTTCTCGCTCTCCTTGTTGAAAGCGGGAACGAAGCCGCCCGGGATGTGCTCGACCGACGTCACGGTGCCCGCGAGGGGGGCGCGGTTGACGTGGACGTTGAGCGGGCTCATGAAGATCGCGACACGGGTCCGCCCGTCCTTCCACGGCATGATGCTCTGCACCACACCGTCGGCGGGGGAGATGACCCGGCCCGTAGCGATCTCACGCTCGGGGTCGCGGAAGAACCACAGCATGCCCGCCGCGAGAGCGGTGGCGGGCACGGCGACGGCCTTGGCGGCGCCGGAGCGGCGCGCCCGGGCCAGGCTGAGTGCTGCGGTGGCGACGGTCGGGAGAAGCCACGGCGATGCTCCGCGCGCGAGGCGTACGCCGACTCGGCTGTCGCGTGGTGCAGAGGTTTGGCTGTGGGGCATGGATGACCTTCGTAGCGGATGATGCCGCGCATGAGGGGGGACGGCGGCTTTCCGGCGATCGTAGCGGTTAAGAGCCGCAACTGGGTAAGCCAGGAAGCCGAGTCGGCGGCCGAAGGGTAATGACGGGGTGTGATCTTCTTCGCGAAGAAAACACCCCGTATCCGGACAATCAGCCCTGGAATCGATACTCTTCGAGCAGCCTGCGGCCGATGATCATTTTCTGGATCTCGGCGGTACCTTCACCGATGAGCAGCATCGGGGCCTCACGGTAGAGGCGCTCGATCTCGTACTCCTTGGAGAAGCCGTAGCCGCCGTGGATCCGGAAGGCGTCCTCGACGACCTCCTTGCAGTACTCGGAGGCGAGGTACTTCGCCATCCCTGCTTCGAGGTCGTTTCGCTCCCCGGAGTCCTTTTTGCGCGCTGCGTTCACCATCATCGCATGCGCGGCCTCGACCTTGGTAGCCATCTCGGCCAGCTTGAACTGGATCGCCTGGTGCTGGGCGATCGGCTTGCCGAAAGTGTGACGCTGCTGGGCGTAGCGGACACCGAGCTCGAAGGCACGCTGGGCGACGCCGCAGCCACGGGCCGCGACATTGACGCGGCCGACCTCGACCCCGTCCATCATTTGGTAAAAACCTCGTCCGGTGACCCCGCCGAGCACCCGATCGGCCGGAATCCGCAGGTTGTCCATGATGAGCTCGGTGGTGTCGACACCCTTGTAGCCCATCTTGTCGATCTTGCCGGGGATGGTCAGGCCCGGACGGACCTCACCGAAGCCCGGCTCCTTCTCCACGAGGAAGGTCGTCATCGACTTGTGGGGGGCCGTGCCCTCGGGGTGTCCTTCGTCACTTCGGACCAGAACGGCCACCAGGGACGACGTGCCGCCGTTCGTCAGCCACATCTTCTGGCCGTTGAGGACGTACTCGTCGCCGTCCTTGACCGCCTTGGAGGTGATGGCCGACACATCGGAGCCGAGCGCCGGCTCGGACATCGAGAAGGCGCCGCGGATGTCGCCGGCCGCCATCCGGGGCAGGAAGTGGTCCTTCTGCTCCTGCGTGCCGTGCTGCTTGAGCATGTACGCCACGATGAAGTGCGTGTTGATGATGCCGGACACCGACATCCAGCCGCGGGCGATCTCCTCCACGCACAGGGCGTAGGTCAGGAGCGACTCGCCCAGGCCCCCGTACTCCTCGGGGATCATCAGGCCGAAGAGGCCGAGTTCCTTCAGCCCGTCGACGATCGCTTGCGGGTACTCGTCGCGGTGCTCCAGCTCGGTGGCGACCGGGATGATCTCCTTGTCCACGAAGTCGCGGACCGTGGCGAGGATCTCCTGCTGGACGTCGGTCAGACCGGCGGTCTGGGCGAGACGGGCCATCGTTACTTCTCCGACTTTTCCGAAGGGGCGTTCAGCTCGGGGCGGCCCGGCTGCTCGCCGCCGCGCTCCTTGATGTACGTCTCGGTGGGCACCATCACCTTGCGGCGGAAGACGCACACCAGCGTGCCGTCCTGCTTGTAGCCCTTGGTCTCGACGTAGACGATGCCGCGGTCGTCCTTCGACTTCGACGGCCACTTGTCGAGCACGGTCGTCTGGCCGTAGATCGTGTCGCCGTGGAAGGTCGGCGCCACGTGCTTGAGCGACTCGATCTCCAGGTTGGCGATCGCCTTGCCGGAGATGTCCGGCACGCTCATGCCGAGCAGCAGGGAGTAGATGTAGTTCCCGACCACCACGTTCTTGCCGAAGTCCGTCGTCTTCTCGGCGTAGTTCGTGTCCATGTGGAGCGGGTGGTGGTTCATGGTGAGGAGACAGAACAGGTGGTCGTCGTACTCCGTGACCGTCTTGCCCGGCCAGTGCTTGTACGTCGCCCCGACCTCGAACTCCTCGTAGGTGCGTCCGAACTGCATGCTCACGCCTCCGGGATCTCGAACTTGCTGGTGCGCTGCATGCCGGCGGCGCGTCCCTTGCCGGAGATGACCAGGGCCATCTTGCGGCTGGCCTCGTCGATCATCTCGTCGCCGAGCATCGCGGAGCCCTTCTTGCCGCCCGCCTCGGACGTGTAGTAGTCGTAGGCGTCCAGGATCAGCTCGGCGTGGTCGAAGTCCTCCTGCGAGGGCGAGAAGATCTCGTTGGACGCCTCGACCTGGCCCGGGTGCAGCACCCACTTGCCGTCGAAGCCGAGCGCGGCGGCGCGCTGCGCGACCTCGCGGTAGCCCTCGACGTTGCGGATCTGCAGGTAGGGACCGTCGATCGCCTGGAGGTTGTTGGCGCGGGCGGCCATCAGGATCTTCATCAGGATGTAGTGGTAGGCGTCCGCCGGGTAGCCGGGCGGCTGCTCACCCACGACGAGCGACTTCATGTTGATGGACGCCATGAAGTCGGCCGGGCCGAAGATGATCGTCTCGACGCGCTGGGAGGCCTGCGCGATCTCGTTGACGTTGTTCAGGCCCTGCGCGTTCTCGATCTGCGCCTCGATGCCGATCTTGCCGACCTCGAAGCCCATCGTCTTCTCGATCTGCGTCAGCAGCAGGTCCAGCGCGACGATCTGCTGGGCGTCCTGCACCTTCGGCAGCATGATGCAGTCGAGGTTCTGGCCGGCGCCCTCGACGACCGTGACGACGTCGCGGTACGTCCACTCGGTCGTCCAGTCGTTGACGCGGACCACGCGCGTCTTGCCCGTCCAGTCGCCCTCGTTGAGGAACTTCACGATGGTGTGCCGCGCCTCGGGCTTGGCCAGCGGGGCGCAGGCGTCCTCCAGGTCGAGGAAGACCTGGTCGGCGGGGAGGCCCTGGGCCTTCTCCAGGAAGCGCGGGTTCGAGCCCGGCACGGCCAGGCAGGAGCGCCGCGGGCGAAGGCGGTTGACGGTCGTCATGCGGGGACCTCCAGAGGGTCGAGCTTGTTCGCTTTCCGGATCTCGTCGACGATGCGGCCGATGATCCCGGTGATGTCGAAGTCCTTCGGGGTGAAGACGGCGGCCACTCCGGCTTCCTTCAGCTGCTCGGCGTCACCGTTCGGGATGATGCCACCTGCGATCACCGGTATATCTGTGGCACCGGCCACACGCAGGCGCTCCAGGACGTCCGGCACCAGCTGCGCGTGCGAGCCCGACAGGATCGACAGGCCGACCGCGTGCACGTCCTCGGCGAGGGCCGCGTCCACGATCTGCTCCGGGGTGAGCCGGATGCCCTGGTAGACCACCTCGAAGCCGGCGTCCCGCGCCCGCACCGCGATCTGCTCGGCGCCGTTGGAGTGCCCGTCCAGGCCCGGCTTGCCGACCAGGAAGCGCAGCTTGCCCACGCCCATGTCCTGGGCCGTCAGCTCCACCTTGCGGCGCACCTCGGCGAGCGCCGAGCCCGCCTCGGCCGGGATGGCGACCGGCGCGGAGGACACGCCCGTCGGGGCGCGGAACTCGCCGAACACCTCGCGCAGGGCCCCGGCCCACTCGCCGGTGGTGACACCGGCGCGGGCGCACTCCAGGGTGGCCTCCATGAGGTTGGCGGTGCCCTTCGCGGCCTCCTTCAGCCTCTCCAGCGCCTTGCACGGGCGCGGGTGGTTGAAGGGCGGCTGGTAACGGGTGTCCCGCCAGTGCTGGAGCGAGGCGATGACCTGGGCCTCGACCGCCGGGTCGACCGTCTGGATCGCGGTGTCCAGGTCGGCGGTCAGCGGGTTCGGCTCGGTCCCCTCGAAGATGTTGACGCCGACGATCTTCTCCTGGCCGGACTCGATCCGCGCCCGGCGCTCGGCGTGCGAGGAGACGAGCTGCGACTTCAGGTAGCCGGACTCGACGGCGGCCATCGCGCCGCCCATCTCCTGGATCCGCTCGATCTCGGCGAGTGAGTCCTCCACGAGCTGGGAGACCTTCGCCTCGACGACCTTCGAGCCCTCGAAGATGTCGTCGTACTCCAGCAGGTCGCTCTCGTACGCCAGCACCTGCTGGATGCGCAGGCTCCACTGCTGGTCCCAGGGCCGGGGCAGGCCCAGCGCCTCGTTCCAGGCCGGCAGCTGCACGGCACGCGCGCGGGCGTCCTTGGAGAGGGTGACCGCCAGCATCTCGAGGACGATCCGCTGGACGTTGTTCTCCGGCTGCGCCTCGGTCAGGCCGAGGGAGTTGACCTGGACGCCGTAGCGGAAGCGGCGCTGCTTGGGGTCCTCGATGCCGTACCGCTCGCGCGTGACCTTGTCCCAGATCCGCCCGAACGCCCGCATCTTGCACATCTCCTCGACGAAGCGGACACCCGCGTTCACGAAGAAGGAGATACGGGCCACGACGTCCCCGAACTTCTCGGCGGGGACCTGCCCGGAGTCGCGTACGGCGTCGAGAACCGCGATCGCGGTGGACATCGCGTACGCGATCTCCTGGACCGGCGTGGCGCCCGCCTCCTGCAGGTGGTAGCTGCAGATGTTGATCGGGTTCCACTTCGGGATGTGGGAGACCGTGTAGGCGATCATGTCCGTCGTCAGCCGGAGTGAGGGCCCCGGCGGGAAGACATGGGTGCCCCGCGAGAGGTACTCCTTGACGATGTCGTTCTGGGTCGTGCCCTGGAGCTTGGTGATGTCCGCGCCCTGCTCCTCGGCGACGACCTGGTAGAGCGCCAGCAGCCACATGGCGGTGGCGTTGATCGTCATCGAGGTGTTCATCTGCTCCAGGGGGATGTCCTGGAACAGCCGGCGCATGTCACCGAGGTGCGCCACCGGCACTCCGACCCGGCCGACCTCGCCGCGGGCGAGGATGTGGTCGGAGTCGTAGCCGGTCTGGGTCGGCAGGTCGAAGGCGACCGACAGACCCGTCTGGCCCTTGGCGAGGTTGCGCCGGTACAGCTCGTTGGACGCCTCGGCCGTGGAGTGACCGGCGTACGTGCGCATGAGCCACGGCCGGTCCTTCTCCCGCCTGCCTTCGGCGGGCTGACGCTCAGTCATCTATGACCCCGGGTGTCTCAGATGTTGCGGAAGCGGTTGATGGCGTCGATGTGCTGGGCGCGCATCTCCTCGTCGCGCACGCCGAGACCCTCCTCGGGGGCCAGGCACAGCACGCCGACCTTGCCCTGGTGGAGGTTGCGGTGCACGTCGTAGGCCGCCTGTCCGGTCTCCTCCAGGGAGTACGTCTTCGACAGCGTCGGGTGGATCTTGCCCTTGGCGATCAGCCGGTTGGCCTCGTACGCCTCGCGGTAGTTGGCGAAGTGCGAGCCGATGATCCGCTTCAGCGACATCCACAGGTAGCGGTTGTCGTACTCGTGCATGTAGCCCGAGGTCGAGGCGCAGGTGGTGATGGTGCCGCCCTTGCGGGTGACGTAGACCGAGGCGCCGAAGGTCTCGCGGCCGGGGTGCTCGAAGACGATGTCGATGTCCTCGCCGCCGGTGAGCTCGCGGATGCGCTTGCCGAAGCGCTTCCACTCCTTGGGGTCCTGGGTGTGCTCGTCCTTCCAGAACTTGTAGCCCTCGGCGTTGCGGTCGATGATCGCCGTGGCGCCCATCTTCCGGCAGATCTCGGCCTTCTCCGGCGAGGAGACGACACAGACCGGGTTGGCGCCGCCGGCCAGGGCGAACTGGGTGGCGTAACTGCCGAGTCCGCCGCTCGCGCCCCAGATCAGGACGTTGTCGCCCTGCTTCATCGCCGCGCCGTTGCGGGAGACCAGCTGGCGGTAGGCGGTGGAGTTGACCAGGCCCGGCGCCGCGGCCTCCTCCCAGGTGAGGTGCTTCGGCTTCGGCATCAGCTGGTTCGTCTTGACCAGCGCGATCTCGGCGAGGCCGCCGAAGTTGGTCTCGAAGCCCCAGATGCGCTGCTCGGGGTCGAGCATGGTGTCGTCGTGGCCGTCGGGGGACTCCAGTTCGACGCTCAGGCAGTGCGCGACGACCTCGTCGCCCGGGTTCCAGGCGTTGACGCCCGGACCGGTGCGCAGGACGACGCCCGCGAGGTCGGAGCCGATGATGTGGTACGGCAGGTCGTGGCGCTTGGTGAGCGGGGAGAGCCTGCCGTAGCGCTCCAGGAACGAGAACGTGGACACCGGCTCGAAGATCGAGGTCCACACCGAGTTGTAGTTCACCGAGGAGGCCATGACGGCCACCAGGGCCTCGCCCGGGCCGAGTTCCGGCACCGGGACGTCGTCCAGGTGGATCGACTTGCGCGGGTCCTTGTCACGGGTCTCGAGGCCCGCGAACATCTCGACCTCGTCCTTGTGGACGGTGATCGCCCGGTACGACTCGGGGAGCTGCAGGTTGGCGAAGTCGGCCGAGGTGGAGTCGGGCGACTGGATCGCGGCGAGGATGTCGTTCACGGTCACGGTGTTGCCTCCGGCGGTGAGCGCCCTGAGGGAGGGGCGCCGATGGGTACGTCGGTGCTGCTGAGGGTGGTTTCTTGCGGGTGCCGTCGGTTCGGCGGGTGGTGCTTCGTTCGGCAGCGCTTTGTGGCGCGGGAGGTTGCCTGTGACGCAGGCGTCCGGGCGGTCGGGCCTGTGGCGGCTCGCTGGGACAGCTGCCCGGACGTCTTCAACGTATGACACCGCGTGTCAGGTGACAAGGCACTGAGTGCCAGATGTTCGTCTCAGATGAAATCTTTACGTAACACATGAGCGATGATCGATCGAACGCCTTGGGGAGGCCCCCGCAAAAGGGCCCCCGACATGCCAAAACGGCCACCCTCGCGGGTGGCCGTCGTCACAGCTGAGAGGTAGGTCTCAGCGCCCTCCGGGCGGCGCTCAGCGCTCCTTGAGCGCCTGCTCGATGGTGCGCATCACCTCGTCCAGCGGGGCGTCGGTGCGGGCGACCGTGACCAGGACCTCGCCCTGGGTGGAGGTCGTCGCCGCCGTCGGCTGGGGCGGGGTGGTGCGGCCCGCCATGATGCCGGAGCCGAAGGTCTTGCGGACGATCGCGAAGGCGTGGTCGAGCTGCGCCTCCACATCGCCCTGGCCGCCGGCCCTGAGCCAGCGGCGCAGCACGTGGTTGTGGGCGGTGACCACGGCGGACGCCGCGACCTCCGCGAGCAGCGGGTCGTCGTTGGCGTCGTCGTCGTGCGCGTGCTCGTCGAAGTGGCCGAGGAGGTAGCGGGTGAAGAGGCGCTCGTAGCGGGCCACCGACGCGATCTCCGCCTCGCGCAGGGTGGGCACCTCGCGCGTGAGCTTGTAGCGGGCGACCGAGATCTCCGGCCGGGCCGCGTACATCCGCATGACCTCCTTGATCCCACGGCACACCGTGTCGAGCGGGTGCTCATGGGCGGGGGCGGCGTTCAGCACGGCCTCCGCGCGGACCAGGGTGTCGTCGTGGTCCGGGAAGATGGCCTCTTCCTTGGAGCGGAAGTGGCGGAAGAAGGTGCGGCGGGCGACGCCGGCCGCCGCCGCGATCTCGTCGACGGTGGTCGCCTCGTACCCCTTGGTCGCGAACAGCTCCATCGCCGCGGCCGCCAGTTCCCGGCGCATCTTGAGCCGCTGGGCCGCCGCGCGGGAACCTGCGGCACTCTCCGGCGCGTCGGGTGTGGCTGGTGTACGTGAGGACTTGGCGGGCTGGGACATGACCCGAACGTACTGCATGTGCGCAGCTCGGTGCGCATGCACGGGGGTTTCCCCGCCCGGGGAGGGCGGGGGAGCGGCGGACCGGTCGGGCTGCCCGGCCGTGGCCGGATCCAGCAGCCCGCCCCAGTCCTCCCCGGTCCGCAGCCAGTCGCCGGCCCGGTCAGCGCCGGGCATATTCGCGGAAACCGCGGCCCGTCTTGCGGCCGAGGCAGCCCGCGGCCACCAGGTGCTCGAGCAGCGGCGCGGGGGCGAGTCCCGGCTCGCGGAACTCGCGGTGCAGGACCTGCTCGATGGCGAGGGAGACGTCGAGCCCGACCACGTCCAGCAGCTCGAACGGGCCCATCGGGTAGCCGCCGCCCAGCTTCATCGCGGCGTCGATGTCGTCCAGGGAGGCGTAGTGGTCCTGGACCATCTTGATCGCGTTGTTCAGGTACGGGAAGAGCAGGGCGTTCACGATGAAACCGGCCCGGTCGCCGCAGTCGACGGCGTGCTTGCGGATCTTGGCGCACACCGCGCGGACCGTGGCGTGGACGTCGTCCGCGGTGAGCACCGTGCGGACGACCTCGACCAGCTTCATGGCCGGCGCCGGGTTGAAGAAGTGCATGCCGATCACGTCCTGCGGACGCGAGGTCGCGCGGGCGCAGGCGACGACCGGCAGCGAGGAGGTGGTGGTCGCCAGGATCGCGCCCGGCTTGCACACCTTGTCCAGCGTCGCGAACAGCTGCCGCTTGATCTCCAGGTCCTCCGCGACCGCCTCGACGGCCAGGTCGACCTCGGCGAACGCGTCGTAGGAGCCGGCCGGGGTGATCCGTTCCAGGGTCTCGGCGGCCGCCTCCGCGGTCATCCGGCCCTTGTCGACCGAGCGGGCCAGCGACTTGCCGATCCGCGCCTTGGCCGTCTCGGCCTTCTCCGCGCTGCGGGCGGCCAGCACGACCGTGTAGCCGGCCTTGGCGAAGACCTCGGCGATGCCGGAGGCCATGGTGCCCGAGCCCGCGACACCGACCGAGGAGACGGGACGGCCCCCGGCGAGGCCGCCGCCCTCCGGCGGGGTCAGCGTGTCCGGGACCACGGTCGCGCTGCCCGGCGCCTCGTAGCTGTAGAAGCCCCGGCCCGCCTTACGGCCCGTCAGCCCGGCCTCGCTGAGCTGCTTGAGGATGGGCGCGGGGGCGTGCAGCCGGTCCTGCGACTCGGCGTACATGGCCTCCAGGACCGTACGCGCGGTGTCGATGCCGATCAGGTCCAGCAGCGCGAGCGGGCCCATCGGCAGGCCGCAGCCCAGCCGCATCGCGGCGTCGATGTCCTCGCGGGAGGCGTACTTCGCCTCGTACATCGCGGCGGCCTGGTTGAGGTAGCCGAACAGCAGGCCGTCGGCGACGAAGCCGGGCCGGTCACCGACCGCGACGGGCTCCTTGCCCAGGTCCAGGGCGAGGTCGGTGACGGCGCTGACCGCGGCCGGGGCGGTGAGCACCGAGGAGACCACCTCGACCAGCTTCATCGCCGGCGCCGGGTTGAAGAAGTGCAGGCCCAGCACCCGCTCGGGCCGCGCCGAGTCGGCGGCGAGCCGGGTCACCGACAGCGCGTTGGTGCCGGTCGCCAGGATCGTCTCGGGCCGGACGATGCCGTCCAGCTCGCGGAAGATCTGGTGCTTGACCTCGTAGGACTCCGGCGCCACCTCGATCACCAGGTCGGCGTCGGCAGCGGCCCGCAGATCGGTTGAAGTGCGCAGCCGGGCGAGGGTCCCCGCGCGCTCCTCCTCGGTCAGCCGGCCGCGCTGAACGGCGCGGGCGGTGGAGGCATCCAGGGCGGCGGCACAACTCGCGGCCTGGGCCTCGCTGATGTCGATGCCGACGACCTGGCGGCCGGCCCGGGCGAGGACCTCGGCGATGCCGGTGCCCATCGTGCCGAGGCCGACGACGGCGATCGTCTGGAGCGGGGACGGAGGGGTGTCGGACAGGGGAGCAGCCATCGCGGGACTCCAGGAATGAGGGTGACGACGGGAAGCGCGCCCGGGTGCGCCGAAGGGCGCACCGGGTGCGTGGAGAAAACGCGGGTGTGATGACCGGGCTGCGAGCGCACACGCCCGGTGCCGAGCCCACGGGCGCGCACACGCCCGGACTGCGGCTGATCCGACCGGCCCTGTCCCATGGCCAGGTCGCACTGCGGTACCTTCGGGCACCGAACCGACTGCTGCACTCACGACGGTTGCGTCACCAAACCGTCGTGAGGAGTTCCGCGAGTGGGTGACTCGCTCGTCTGAGCTTAACCCGCGGGTAACGAGCGCGCCAGCCCCCGGAGTTTGTGATGTAGGTCCCCTTGCGCGGGCATCGCCCCTACCCTCGGGCTCATGGACGAAGCGTTGCGATCGCTCACCGAGCGCTTACGGAAGGAGTCCGGGGACACCCCGGCCTTCGCACACCTGGCGGCGACCGAGGACACGGACGAGCTGGCGCAGGTGCTCACCGCCCCCGGGCAGCCGCTGTGGGCGCGGGAGCTGGCCGCGTTCCGGCTGGGCCTGGCCGGCGACCGGCGGGCCTTCGAGGCGCTCGTCCTGCTGCTCAACCACCGCGACCCCGAGCGCTGCGCCTCCGCCGCCCACGCCCTCGCCCGCCTCGGCGACCCGCGCACGGCCCGCGCGGCGGCCGCCCTCGCCACCAACGAACTGCGCGTCGCCTACGCCCTGCACCCGGTGCGGCTGCTGGTCGAGCTGCGCGCCCCGGAGGCCGTGCCCGCGCTCATCACCACCCTGGAGCGGCGCCTGCGCCCGCACGACCCCTACCGGCGGGTGGCCCTCGCCTGCGTGGAGGGGCTCGGCGCGCTGGGCGACACGCGCGCCAGGACCGTACTCAACGAGGCGCTCGCCCACCCGGCGCTGGCGGAGGCCGCCGTGCACGCGCTGGCCCGACTCCCCGGACAGCGCCGGGGCTGAACGGCGCGTCGCCTAGGCGGCGAGGTCCTTGGCGTAGCGCACCTCCGGCACCGGCACTCCGGCCACCTCGTACGGCTCCTCGGTGCCGTCCGCGCGGAAGCCGGCCCGCTCGTAGAAGCGCCGCGCGCGGGCGTTGCCCTTCAGCACCCACAGCAGCATCCGCGGGCGGCCGGCGGACGTGCAGCGGGCCACGGACTCCGCGAGGAGCGCCTGCCCGACGCCGCCGCCGCAGTGCGCGGGGTCGACGTAGATCGCGTACAACTCGGCGTCCGCGGTGCGCACCTCACCGTCCCGGTACGGACCGTGGCAGGCCCACCCGACGACCTCGCCGTCCCGCTCGGCCACCAGGTCCAGGGTGCTGCCGTCGGCTGCCGCGAACCGGGTGCGGTGGCGGGCGGCGTCCTCGGTGACGCTCAGCCCGTCGAGGTGGGACTGCGGCATCAGGTCCCGGTAGGCGGAGCGCCAGCCGCCGACGCGGATCTCGGCCACGCGGCCGCAGTCGGCGAGCGTCATCGGGCGGACCAGGACGCTCACTCGGCCACCACCGCGAACGCCTCGATCTCCATCAGGTACTCCGGCGCCACCAGCGCGGCCACCTGCACGGCGGAGGCGGCGGGGAGCCGGTCGTCCGGGACGTACGCCCTGCGGGCCGCGCGGATCGCGGGCATATGGGCCATGTCCGTGACGAAGAAGGTGAGCTTCACGACGTCGTCGAAGGTCGCGCCGGCGGCGGCGAGGCAGCGCCGGAGGTTCTCGAACACCTGCCGCGCCTGCGCCTCGGGGTCGCCCGGGCCGACCAGCGTGCCGTTCTCGTCGAGCGGCAGCTGGCCGGCCACGGCCACGAAACGCCCCGTGCCCGTCACCACATGCGTGTACGCGGCCGCCGGGGCGACACCGTCGGGGGCGGGGATCCTGACGATCGGCTCACTCATGGGCTCATGGGACCACACGGGCCAGGGCGCCCGCCCCCGGTTATGGGCTCAGCCGCGGAAGCCCAGCAGCCTGTGCAGGGTCGTGCCCCGGGACGGGCCGGACCTGGCGGCCAGCGGCTTCGGGGCCGGCTGGGCCTTGCACACCGCGTCCACCTCGCCCGCGCCGCGCGGGACCGTGCCGTCGGTGAGGTAGGCGGCCAGGTGCCTGTCCAGGCAGGCGTTGCCGCTCAGGGTGATGCCGTGGTTGCCGCCGCCCTCCTCGACGACCAGGCTGGAGCCGTACAGCATGCGGTGCACGAGGACGCCGCCCCGGTACGGGGTGGCCGCGTCGTCGGTCGCCTGGAACAGCAGCACCGGCGGCAGATCGCCGTTGGCGATGTTCCTCGGCAGCCGCGACCCGGTCGGCCAGAACGCGCACGGCGCGTTGTACCAGGCGTTGTTCCAGGTCATGAAGGGCGCCTTCTCGTACGCGGCCCAGTTGTCCGCGCGCCAGGTCTCCCAGTCCCGCGGCCAGCCGGCGTCCCGGCACTGCACCGCGGTGTAGACGCTGTAGCCGTTCTCCCCGGCGGCGTCGACCGCGCCGAACGTCTCGTACGCCTCCACCAGCGGGTCCGCGTCCCTGTCGGTGACGTACGCGGCGAACGCCTCGGCGAGGTAGGGCCAGTAGCCGTCGTAGTAGCCGCCCGGCATGAAGGTGTCCTCCAGCTCGGAGGGGCCCACCTTGCGGCCCGCGGGCTTCTTCGCCAGCGCCGCGCGCATCGCGTACCACTTGGTCTCGACCCGGGCCGGGTCCGTGCCCAGCCGGTACGTCTTGTCGTGCTGGGCGACCCACGACATGAAGGCCCGGTGGCGGTCGTTGAAGGCGTGGTCCTGGGTGAGATTGTCCTCGTACCAGACGCCGGTCGGGTCGACGACCGAGTCCAGCACGAAACGGCGCACCCGGTGCGGGTAGAGCTTGCCGTAGACCGCGCCGAGGTAGGTGCCGTACGAGTAGCCGAAGTAGTTCAGATTCCCCGCGCCGAGCGCCTCGCGGATGCGGTCCATGTCCCGTACCGCCGAGACCGTGTCGATGTACGGCAGCACGTCCGCGTACTTCTTGCCGCAGGCGTCGGCGAAGGCCTTGGCGCGGACCAGGTTGGCCCGCTCGATCTGCGGGGTGACGGGCACCGAGTCGGGGCGTACGGGCTTGAAGTGGCCGGGCCGGCAGTTCAGCGCGGGCGTGCTCCTGCCGACGCCGCGCGGGTCGAAGCCGATCACGTCGTACTGGGCGGCCACCGCCTCGGGCAGGCTCGTGGCGACGAACCCGGCGAGGGTCCGGCCGCTGCCCCCCGGGCCGCCGGGATTGACCAGCAGCGGCCCCTGGAACTTCTTCGCGCTGTGCGGGACGCGGGTCAGCGCGAGCGTGATCTGCCGCCCCGCGGGGTTCGCGTGGTCCAGCGGCACCTTCAGGGACGCGCACTGCAGCGTCGGGTGGCCGGTGGTGCCGCACTTGGTCCAGGCGAGCTTCGGGGCCGCGGTGTGCGGGCCGCTCGCCTCGGCGGGGACGGCGGTGAACGACCCGGCCAGGACGGCGGCGGCACCGCACAGCACGGCTGCGCGTTTCTTCATGGAGGAGTCCTCCCAGGACGGAGGGTGAGCCGGACCGCGAGGGCCGCGGTCCTCGCCGCATCGTCCCGGAAAGGGCGCCTGTAAGAACCTGTTCTGGTCGTACTTGACCCGATCGGGTCGCTACTTGCGCTCGGATGCGCTCATATCGGGGTGAGTTGCTTTCGTCGCGGGGTCATATCAGGGTCAGCTGGGTGGGACCGGACACCGCCTGCGGAGCGGACACCGCCTGCGGAGCGGACGCCGCCTGCGGACCCGGCTCCGTCTCCGTGGCGGGCGCGGGCTCCCGGATGCGGCGCGGCATGCCGGGGCGGGCGGGGCCGATGCCGTACTCCTGGGCGAGTTCGTGCACCTGACGGGTGATCCGGCGCTGGTACCACTTGGGTGCGTAGGCGCCGTCGGCGTACAGCCGCTCGTAGCGGCGCACGAGATGCGGGTGGTGCTGCCCCAGCCAGGCCATGAACCACTCCCGGGCGCCGGGCCGCAGATGCAGCACCAGCGGGGTGACCGAGGTCGCCCCGGCGGCCGCGATCGCCCGGACGGTCGCCCGCAGTTGGGCCGGGTGGTCGCCGAGGAAGGGGATCACCGGCGCCATCAGCACCCCGCAGCCGATGCCGTGCTCACCCAGGGTCCGTACGACGTCCAGGCGGCGCTCCGGCGCGGGGGTGCCCGGCTCGACCGTGCGCCACAGCTCGTGGTCGGTGAAGCCGACCGAGACGGAGATGCCGACGTCGGTGACCTCGGCCGCCCGGGTCAGCAGGTCGAGGTCGCGCAGGATCAGGGTGCCCTTGGTGAGGATCGAGAACGGGTTCGCCCGGTCGCTCAGGGCCGCGATGATGCCCGGCATCAGCCGGTAGCGGCCCTCGGCGCGCTGGTAGCAGTCGACGTTCGTGCCCATCGCCACGTGCTCGCCCTGCCAGCGCGGGGAGGCCAGCTGGCGGCGCAGCAGCTCGGGGGCGTTGACCTTGACCACGATCTGGGTGTCGAAGCCGATGCCGGTGTCCAGGTCCAGATAGCTGTGGGTCCTGCGGGCGAAGCAGTAGACGCACGCGTGCGTGCAGCCCCGGTAGGGGTTCACCGTCCATTCGAACGGCATGCGGGAGGCGCCCGGCACCCGGTTCAGGATCGAGCGGGCCCGCACCTCGTGGAAGGTGATCCCGCGGAACTCGGGCGTGTCGAACGTCCGGGTCGTGACCGCGTCCGCGCCGAACAGCGCGGCGTCGGCCGCCCGGCCGTGCTCGCCGGACTGCGTGAGATTGTCCCAGCGCATGACGCCTCCTCGGTAGTACTCCCCTCACAATAGAACACGTGTTCCCATGATCGTGCGACCTCGATTTGGGCGGCCGGGCGCCCGGGTGGTTGGCTTGCCCCGTCCGGCGAGAACCGAAGGTCCTGGAGGAAGCAATGGCGCAGGTAGAGGCCACTACGGAGCGGGTCGTCGCGGCGGACCCGGAGACGGTGTTCGACACCCTCGCCGACTACAGCGGCACCCGCGCCAAGCTCCTGTCCGAGCACTTCAGCGAGTACGAGGTGCGCGAGGGCGGCGACGGCGAGGGCACCCTCGTCCACTGGAGGCTCCAGGCCACCAGCAAGCGGGTGCGCGACTGCCTGCTGGAGGTCACCGAGCCCACCGACGGCGAGCTGGTCGAGAAGGACCGCAACTCCTCCATGGTCACCGTCTGGCGCGTCACGCCGGCCGGCGAGGGCAGGTCCCGTGTCGTCGTCACCACCACCTGGACCGGGGCGAGCGGCATCGGCGGCTTCTTCGAGCGCACCTTCGCCCCCAAGGGCCTCGGCCGCATCTACGACGAGGTCCTCGCGAAGCTCGCCGCCGAGGTCGAGAAGTAAGTCCCGCGATCCGCTGGGGCGTTGCCCCCATCACCGGTTCGAGTGGATTCGCATCTCGACCGGGTCGGCGCCGTAACTCGTCGCACTTGCTCGGAGTTGTCGCATTACGCGGGAATTGTGTGGCAGGTGTGACGAGGGGAGCGCTGCATGGGCGGGATCACTCTGGAGCGGACGGAAACGGTCGAGACCCCGTCCGGCCCACCCGGCCCGCCGGTCCCGCCGCCGGCCGCCGACGCCGGCGAACTCAGCCCCCGGCGCGTGCGGTTGGTCTTCCTCGGCCTGATGCTGGCGCTGCTGCTCGCCGCGCTGGAGCAGATGATCGTCGCCACGGCCCTGCCGAAGATCGTCGGTGAACTGCACGGCCTGGACCGGATGTCCTGGGCGATCACCGCCTATCTGCTCACCGCCACCGTCGGACTGCCGGTCTACGGCAAGCTCGGCGACCTCCTCGGCCGCAAGGGCGTCTTCCAGTTCGCCATCGCCGTCTTCGTCGTCGGCTCCGCGCTCGCCGGACGCGCGCAGACCATGGACCAGCTGATCGCCTTCCGCGCGGTGCAGGGCGTCGGCGCGGGCGGGCTCATGATCGGCGTCCAGGCGATCATCGCGGACATCGTGCCGCCCCGGCGGCGCGGCCGGTTCATGGGCCTGATCGGCGCCGCGTTCGGACTCGCCTCCGTGGCGGGCCCCCTCCTCGGCGGCTACTTCACCGACCATCTCTCCTGGCGCTGGTGCTTCTACGTCAACGTCCCCTTCGGCCTGGTCACCATGGCCGTCGTCGCCGTCGTGCTGAAGCTGCCCAAGCCGCACGCGCGGCCCCGATTCGACGTCCTCGGCGCGCTGTTGCTCGCCGCCGCCTCCACCTGCCTGATTCTGCTGACCAGTTGGGGCGGCACCGAGTACGCCTGGGACTCCCGCGTGATCCTCGGCCTCGCCGCCGGGGCGCTCGCCGCGACGGTGCTCTTCCTCGTCGCGGAGCGCTACGCCGCCGAACCCCTCATCCCGCTCAGGCTGTTCCGCGACTCCGTCTTCAACGTCACCGGCCTCGTCGGGCTCGTCGTCGGCGTCGCCCTGTTCGGCGCGGCCAGCTATCTGCCGACGTTCCTGCAGATGGTCGACGGGGCCAGCGCCACCGAGTCCGGGCTGCTGATGCTGCCGATGATGGGCGGCATCGTCGGCGCCTCCGTCGTCTGCGGCCAGCTCGTCAGCCACACCGGCCGCTACCGGCTCTGGCCCGTCCTCGGCAGCGCCCTGTCCGTCCTCGGCATGTGGCTGCTGTCCCGGCTGGAGGCGGACACGCCCCGGCTGCACTACAGCATCTGGATGGCCGTCCTCGGCGCGGGCATCGGCATGGTGATGCCCGTCCTGATCCTCGCCGTGCAGAACTCGGTGCGCCCGGCCGACCTCGGGACGGCCACCAGCGCGAACACCTACTTCCGCCAGATCGGCGGCAGCGTCGGGGCCGCGGTCTTCGGCACGCTCTTCGCCGACCGGCTCGCCGACGCCCTGCGCCGGGAACTGCCCTCGGGCGGCGGGCTGCCCGACCCGGAGTCCGTCACCCCGCAGGCGGTCCACTCCCTGCCCCCGGCGCTGCGCGACGCCTACATCCAGGCCTACGCCGACGCCATGCCGCGGATCTTCCTCTACCTCGTGCCGGTGCTCGTCCTCGGCCTGCTCATCGCCTTCTTCCTCAAGGAGAGACCCCTGGTGTCCCACCACGCCACCGAGACCTCGCCGACGACCGTTCCCCAGGCACGGACGCCCCTCGCCGCCGGCATCCCCGTCTGCGGGACCGTGCAGCACCCGGACGGCACCGTCGTGCCCCGCGCCGCGCTCACCCTCGTCGACGTGGCCGGACAGCAGATCGGCCGCGGCGCGAGCGGCGAGGACGGCCGGTACGCGCTGTCGACGCCCGGACAGGGCTCGTACGTCCTCATCGCCGCGGCCGGCGGACACCAGCCGCAGGCCGTCTCGGTGACGGTCGGGGAGCGCCCCGTGGAGCTCGACGTCGTCCTCGGCGGCGCGGGCCGCCTCGCGGGCACCGTCGTCACCGCCGACGGCAGCACCGTGCGGGACGCCACCGTCACCCTCACCAACGTCCACGGCGAGGTCGTCGCCAGCACCCGCAGCGGCCGCGAGGGCGGGTACGTCATCAGCGAGCTGGTCGCCGGCGAGTACACCCTCGCCGCCAGCGCCCCCGCCTTCCGCCCGGCCGCGCTGCCCGTCACCGTCCAGGCCGCCCGGGAGACCCGCCAGGACATCGAACTCGCGGGCGGAGCCGTGCTGCGGGGCACCGTGCGGGCCGGCGGCGGACGCCCCGTCGAGGACGCGCGCGTCACCCTCCTCGACGCCGCGGGCAACGTCGTCGACACCCTCACCACCGGCCCCGACGGCACCTTCCGCTTCGTCGACCTGTCCTCCGGCGAGTACACCGTGATCGCGTCCGGCTACCCGCCGGTCGCCACCGTCCTGCAGGTGGCGGGCGGCGGCCGCACGGAACGGGACCTCCAGCTGGGGCACGAGGACTGACCGCGCCCCGCGGGAGAGCGGGGGCGTCGCCGGTGCGCCCGGACGGCCTTCCCTCCGGGCGCGGGCGTGCGCCGGGGCGCGCCCTGGAGACCAATTCCCTCATTGCCGCACATCCCGCGGGGGCGGCGCCGTACCGTGGTGCGGGGACAGATCTTGTGGAGGCGTGCGGAGAGAGGGCTTGGGCCATGGACCGTGGCACCGACCGGGAAGCACCTCCCAGCCGGCCGGCCGGGCCCGGCGTGGAGGCTGGGCCCGCGGCCGGGCGCGTGCAGCTGGCCGTGATAGTCGTCGACCGCACCGGCCTGGTCTCGCACTGGAGCAGCGGCGCCCGACGCCTGTTCGGCACCCCCAAGGAGGGGGCCATCGGCCGGCCCGCCACCGATCTGCTGCCGGTCTCCGGCGCCCTGCCCGAACCCGAGCCGTACGACTACGACGGCCTCGGCCCCGACCTGGGCTCCTCGCTGGACGGCGGCCTCGACTACCCCGCCGCGGGCAGCGCCCGCCTCGACGTGCCCGAGGGCCACCGCGCCGACGTGCTGTGGTGGGCCTACCCGCTGGTCGGCCCCGGCCCCGAGCGGCTTCTCGTCCTCGCCGCCGACGCGGCCGGACTGCGGGCCGAGGACGACACCGACGGCGCGGTCCAGCGCATCGCGCCCGCCTTCGCCCTGCACACCGACTTCCCCGGCGCCGAGGACCTCGCCCGCGGGCTGCCCGAGATCCTGCCCAGCATGAGCGTCGAGGAGAGCGCCCGCATCGTCGCGCAGGTCCTCGAACTGGGCTATCCCGTGCTGGAGTTCAGCCAGAACGACCGGGTGCCCGTCACCCCCGACTGGGGCGTGCCCCGGCGCGCCGAGCGCAAGGCCCGCCGTGAACGCCTGGCACGCGCCGTCGCCGCGGGCGAGCCGCTGCCCGCCGTACTCACCGAGGACGACCGCGAGGACCTGGAGTACGCCGCCGTACGGGAGCGGCTGGAGTTCCTCAACGAGGTCAGCGGCCGGATCGGCACCTCCCTCGACCTGTCCCGCACCATCGTCGAGGTCAGCAAGGCGGTCGTACCGCGCTTCACCGACGTCGCCGGGACCTATCTGCGCGAACAGGTCGTCGCCGGCGAGGGGTTCCCCGAGGGCGTGCCCGACACCACCACCCTGTGGCACCGGGTGGCCGTCGAGCACACCGACGAACCCGGCCGCTGGGACGACGTCGTGCCGGTCGGCGAGGCCATGCCGTTCCCCGCGCACACCCCGTTCTTCCAGTGCATGACGACCGGCGAGCCCGTCCTGGTGCCGCGCATCAGCGAGCAGATGGGCCACGCCATCGCCTCGCAGTTCGAGAAGCGCGACATCCGGCCGCTGATCACCGGCCGGTCCATGCTGGTCGTCCCGCTCAAGGCCCGCAACGTCGTCCTCGGCTTCATGATCCTGCTGCGCCACCCCGAGCGCGCCGAGTTCAACGACATGGACCGGGTCACCGGCGCGGAACTCGCCGCCCGCGCGGGCCTGGTGCTCGACAACGCGCGCATGTACACCTACCAGGAGGCGGTCGCCGAGACCCTCCAGGACAGCATGCTGCCGCACATCCCGGCGCGCATGGCGGGCTGCGACATCGCCACCCGCTATCTGCCCGGCACCCTGCTCGGCCGGGTCGGCGGCGACTGGTTCGACTCGGTGAAGCTGCCCGGCGCGCGCACCGCGCTCGTCGTCGGCGACGTGATGGGACACGGCCTCAACTCGGCCGCGATGATGGGCCAGTTGCGCACCGCCGTGCAGACCATGGCCGCCCTCGACCTGCCGCCCGCCCAGCTGCTGCGCAACCTCGACGACCTCGCCCAGCGCCTCGGCGACACCTACCTCGCGACCTGCCTGTACGCGGTGTACGACCCGATCGCGAGCGAGCTGGTGATCGCCAACGCCGGACACATCCCGCCGGTGATCGTCCGCGCCGAGGACGGCCGCAGCGAGCTGCTCGACCTGCCCACGGGCGCGCCCATCGGCGTCGGCGGGGTGCCCTTCGAGGCCGTACGCGTGCGCGTGGAGCCCGGCGACCGGCTGGTGATGTGCACCGACGGGCTGGTCGAGATGCGCGGCGAGGACATCGGCGTGGGACTCGCCACGCTGTGCGAGTCGGCCGCGCACCCTGCCGCGTCCATGGACGACGCCTGCGACACGATCATCCGGGCCCTCAACACCCGCGGCGGCCGCAAGGACGACGTGGCCCTGCTGATGGCCCGCCTCAACGGCATCGAGCCCGACGACGTCGCCGAGTGGCGCCTCGGACTCGACCCCGCCGAGGTGCCCCGGGCCCGCGCCGTGGTGCGCGAGCAGCTGCACGACTGGGGGCTCGCCAAGCTGGCGGACAGCGCCGAGCTGCTGGTCAGCGAGCTGGTCACCAACGCCGTACGGCACTCCCGCAACAGGCCCGTCGAACTGCGGCTGGTGCGCGGGGACACGCTGCTGTGCGAGGTGGACGACGACGACCACGAACTGCCGACCCTGCGCAGCGCCGGACCCGACGACGAGACCGGACGCGGACTGCGAGTGGTCTCCACGCTCGCCCGGGAGTGGGGCACCAGCCGCACGAGCGCGGGCAAGACGGTGTGGTTCGAGCTCACTCTGCCCCGGCGCTGAAAGCCGGTCGCGTCACGCGCTTGTCGGCGCGACCCGGGCGGGGTAGACCGTACTCGCCCGTCGAACGCGACGGATCGGCGCTGCACCGTGGGGAGTTGGGCATGAGCGTGACGAGTCGGTACCGGCAGGCCTGGGAGGGTTTCTGGCGGGAGGCGTCCGACGAACCCGGGTCCGTCTTCTGGGACGCCGAACCGCCCCTGACCGCCGCCGTGCACCTCGGCCTGTTCGAGCCCCTGCTGGCCGACCCGGCCCTGCCGCTGATCGACCTCGGCTGCGGCAACGGCACCCAGACCCGCTTCTTCGCCGGCCGCTTCCCGCACGTCATAGGCGTCGACCTGGCCGCCGCCGCGGTGGAGCACGCCCGGCGGGCCGACCCGGCAGGACAGGCCGCCTACCGGCAGCTCGACGCCACCGACAAGACCGAGGCCGAGACCCTGCACGCCGAACTCGGCGACGCCAACGTCTATATGCGGGGCGTCCTGCACCAGTGCGAGCCCGACGACCGCCGGCCCCTGGCCGACGCCCTCGCCACGCTCGTCGGCGCGCGCGGCCGCGCCTTCCTCGTCGAGCCGTCCGAGGCCGCCGGGGCGGTCCTGCGGGGCCTCGCCCAGAGCCCCGAGGGGCCGCCCGCCAAGCTCGCCCCGGTCTTCCGGCACGGCATCGCGCCCGGTGAGGTCAGCGACGCCGCGGTCACCGGCCATCTGACCGCGGCCGGCCTGACCGTCCTGGAGGCCGGCGAGCTGCCGCTCACCACCACCGAGCACACGGCCGACGGCACCCGCATCCGGATCCCGTCGACCTGGCTGGTGGTGGGGCGTGCGGTGTGAGGCGGTGTGAGGCCGGCGGGACGTAAGCGACGCACGGTGGGGAACCGGTCAGGTCGGGTGAAACCGCGTCCTGGCCCGTTCCCGCTTCTCCGCGTAACGTGACGCACCATGAAGATCCTGATCAGCGCCGACATGGAGGGCGCCACCGGTGTGACCTGGCCCGCCGACGTGCTGCCGGGGACACCGCAGTGGGAGCGGTGCCGGTCGATGTTCACCTCGGACGTGAACGCGGCGGTGCTCGGCTTCTACGACGGCGGCGCCGACGAGGTCCTCGTCAACGAGGCGCACTGGACCATGCGCAACCTCCTGCTGGAGCAGCTGGACGAGCGCGCCCAGATGCTGACCGGCCGGCACAAGGCACTGTCGATGGTGGAGGGCGTCCAGCACGGCGACGTCGACGGGATCGCGTTCATCGGCTACCACGCGGGCGCCGGCATGGAGGGCGTCCTCGCCCACACCTACCTCGCCAACCAGATCACCGGCGTCTGGCTGGACGACGTACGCGCCAGCGAGGGCCTGCTGAACGCCCATGTCGTCGCCGAGTACGGCGTGCCGGTCGTGCTGGTCACCGGCGACGACGTGGCCTGCGAGGACGCGCTCGGCTACGCGCCCGAGGCGCTGAAGGTCGCCGTGAAGGACCATGTGTCGCGCTACGCGGCGGTCTGCCGTACGCCCGCCCGCACCGCCGCCGACATCCGGGCCGCGGCGAAGGAGGCGGCCGCGCTCGCCGTGCGGCACGAGCCGGTCACCGCCGGACCGCACACCATCGCCCTGGAGTTCGACGCCGAGCATCTCGCGATGGCCGCGACCGTCGTGCCGGGGGTGGCGCGGATCGGGGAGCGCAAGGTCGCCTACACCAGCGACACCATGTTCGAGGGGATCCGCACCTTCAAGGCGGTCACCACCATCGTCTCGGCCGCAGTGGAGGAGCAGTATGGCTGACGAGCAGGCACTGGACGAGGTCGTGAGGTTCACCTCCGACCTCATCCGCATCGACACCACCAACCGGGGCGGCGGGGACTGCCAGGAGCGGCCCGCCGCCGAGTACGCGGCCGCCGCTCTCGCCGGGGCGGGCCTGGAGCCGGTGCTGCTGGAGCGCACCAAGGGCCGCACCAACGTGGTGGCCCGGCTCGCGGGCACCGACCCGACCGCGGACGCGCTGCTCGTGCACGGTCACCTGGACGTCGTGCCCGCCGAGCCCGCCGACTGGAGCGTGCACCCGTTCTCCGGGGAGATCCGCGACGGGGTCGTCTGGGGCCGCGGCGCGGTCGACATGAAGAACATGGACGCGATGATCCTCGCCGTCGTACGGTCCTGGGCCCGCGAGGGCGTACGGCCCCGCCGGGACGTGGTGATCGCGTTCACCGCCGACGAGGAGGCCAGCGCCGAGGACGGCTCGGGCTTCCTCGCCGACCGGCACCCGCATCTCTTCGAGGGCTGCACCGAGGGCGTCAGCGAGTCCGGCGCGTTCACCTTCCACGACGGCGCCGGACGGCAGATCTACCCCATCGCCGCCGGTGAGCGCGGCACGGGCTGGATGAAGCTGACCGCGCGCGGCCGGGCCGGGCACGGCTCCAAGGTCAACCGGGAGAACGCGGTGACCCGCCTCGCCGCAGCCGTCGCCCGCATCGGCGCGCACGAGTGGCCGCTGCGCCTCACCCCGACCGTGCGGGCCGCCCTCACCGAACTCGCCGCGCTCTACGGCATCGACACCGACCTCCGCGATGTCGACAGGCTGCTGGAGAAGCTGGGCCCGGCGGCCAAGCTGGTCGAGGCGACCGTGCGCAACAGCGCCAACCCGACCATGCTGGAGGCCGGTTACAAGGTCAACGTCATCCCCGGCGAGGCCGCCGCCTATGTCGACGGGCGTTTCCTCGCCGGACACGAGGACGAGTTCCGGGCCACCCTGGACGAGCTGACCGGGCCCGACGTGGACTGGGAGTTCCACCACCGGGAGGTCGCCCTGCAGGCGCCCGTCGACTCGCCGACCTTCCTGCGGATGCGGCAGGCCGTCGAGGAGTTCGCGCCCGAGGGACACACCGTGCCGTACTGCATGTCGGGCGGCACGGACGCCAAGCAGTTCTCGCGCCTGGGCATCACCGGCTACGGCTTCGCGCCGCTGAAGCTGCCGGAGGGCTTCGACTACCAGGCGCTGTTCCACGGGGTCGACGAGCGGGTCCCGGTCGAGGCGCTGCACTTCGGTGTCCGCGTCCTGGACCGCTTCCTGCGGACCGCCTGAGCGAAGTGGGGGACGACGTGCAGACACTCGCCTACGGTTCCTGGCCCTCGCCCATCGACGCGGCCCTCGCCGCCGCCCACGACGGCCACCCCGAGTACGTCGGCTTCGTCGGCGACGAGGCCTGGTGGACCGAGCCCCGCCCCACCGAGGGCGGCCGCCGCACCCTGGTACGCCGGCACGCCGACGGCCGCGAGGAGCCGGTGCTGCCCGCGCCGTGGAACGTGCGCAGCCGGGTCATCGAGTACGGCGGACAGCCCTGGGCCGGCGCCGAGGTGGACGGCCGCCCGCTGGTGGTGTTCGTGCACTTCGCCGACCAGCGCCTGTACCGGTGGGAGCCCGGCGCCGAGCCGGTCGCGCTCACCCCGGCCGGCGAGACCGGCGGGGGACTGCGCTGGGCCGACCTCGTGGTGCTGCCCGAGCGCGGCGAAGTGTGGTGCGTGCGGGAGGAGTTCACCGGCGAGGGGCCCTCCGACGTGCGCCGGGTGCCGGCCGCCGTGGCGCTGGACGGGTCCGGTGCCGTACGTGAACTCGCGCCGGAGCGGCACCGGTTCGTGACCGGGCCGAAGCTGTCGCCCGACGGACGGCGGGCCTGCTGGATCGGCTGGGACCACCCGAACATGCCCTGGGACGGCACCGAACTGCTCCTCGCCGACGTGAGCCCCGACGGCACCCTCGGCACGCCCGAGGTGGTCGCCGGCGGCCCCGAGGAGTCCGTCTGCCAGGCCGACTTCGCCGCCGACGGCGCGCTGCTGTACGCCTCCGACCGCACCGGCTGGTGGAACCTCTACCGCGACGGCAAGGCCCTGTGCCCCCGCGAGGAGGAGTTCGGCGGGCCGCTGTGGAAGGTCGGCCAGCGCTGGTTCGCGCCGCTGCCGAGCGGCCTGATCGCCGTCGTGCACGGACGCGGCGCCACCGCGCTCGGCATCCTCGACCCGGAGACCGGCGAGGTCGTCGACGCGGCCGGGCCCTGGACCGAGTTCGGGCCCACCCTCGCCGTGCACGGCGAACGCGTCGTCGCGGTGGGCGCCAGCCCGCGCACCGCGTACGAGGTCGTCGAGCTGGACACCCGCACCGGACGCGCCCGGGTGATCGGCGCCCCGCACGAGGACGCCGTCGACCCGGCGTACTACCCCGAGCCGCAGATCCGCACCTTCACCGGGCCGGACGGCCGGGAGATCCACGCCCACGTCTACCCGCCGCACAACCCGCTGTGCACGGCCCCCGACGCCGAGCTGCCGCCGTACGTCGTGTGGGCGCACGGCGGCCCCACCGGGCGCTCCCCGCTGGTGCTCGACCTGGAGATCGCCTACTTCACCTCGCGCGGCATCGGCGTCGCCGAGGTCGACTACGGCGGCTCGGCCGGGTACGGGCGGGAGTACCGCAACCGGCTGCGCGAGCAGTGGGGCGTCGTCGACGTCGAGGACTGCGCCGCCGTCGCGCTGGCCCTCGCCGAGGAAGGCACCGCCGACCGGGCCCGGCTCGGCATCCGGGGCGGCAGCGCGGGCGGCTGGACCGCGGCCGCGTCCCTCGCCGGGACCGACGTGTACGCGTGCGCCACGATCATCTACCCCGTCCTCGACCTGGCCGGCTGGGCGTCGGGGGAGACCCACGACTTCGAGTCGCGCTACCTGGAGACCCTCGTCGGCCCGTACGCCGAGGTGCCCGCCCGGTACGCCGAGCGCTCGCCCGTCGAGCACGCCGAGCGGATCACCGCCCCCTTCCTGCTGCTCCAGGGCCTGGACGACGTGATCTGCCCGCCCGCCCAGTGCGAGCGGCTGCTGTCCCGGATGGAGGGCCGGCGGGTGCCGCACGCGTACATCGCCTTCGAGGGCGAGGGGCACGGGTTCCGGCGCGCCGACACCATGGTGCGCGCCCTGGAGGCCGAACTGTCCCTGTACGCCCAGGTCTTCGGCATCGACCTGCGCGGGGTGCCGCGGCTGGAGCTGGCCAAGTGAGAGAACTTCAGCGCCCTCCCCGGCTCGCGCCCGGCGCCCGCGTCGCCGTCGTCGCGCCGAGCGGGCCCGTGCCCGAGGAGCGGCTCCAGGCGGGCCTCGACGTGCTGCGCGGCTGGGACCTCGACCCGGTCGTGGCGCCCCATGTCCTGGACCGGCACCCCGGGTTCCCCTACCTCGCGGGCACCGACGCCGACCGGGCCGCCGACCTCCAGGCCGCCTGGTGCGACCCGGCGGTCGACGCCGTGCTGTGCGCCCGCGGCGGCTACGGAGTGCAGCGCATGGTCGACCTGCTGGACTGGGAGGCCATGCGGGCGGCCGGGCCGAAGGTGTTCGTCGGGTTCAGCGACATCACCGCCCTGCACGAGGCGTTCGCCGTCCGGCTCGGTCTGGTCACACTGCACGGGCCCATGGCGGCGGGCGTCGACTTCATCAAGAACGCCCACGCCCAGGACCACCTGCGGGCCACCCTGTTCGCGCCGGAGACCGTCACCACCCTCACCGCCCCCGGCAGCAGGGCCATGGTGCCGGGCCGCGCCCGCGGGGTGCTGCTCGGCGGCTGTCTGAGCCTGCTCGCCGCCGACCTCGGCACCCCGCACGCGCGCCCCTCCGCCGCGGGCGGGCTGCTGTGCCTGGAGGACGTCGGGGAGGACACGTACCGCCTCGACCGCTACCTCACCCAACTCCTGCGCGCGGGCTGGCTGGACGGGGTGAGCGGGGTGCTGCTCGGCTCCTGGGAGAGCTGCGAGCCCTACGCGGAGAGACTGCGGCCGATGCTCGTCGACCGGCTCGGCCCGCTGGGCGTGCCGGTCGTGGAGGAGTTCGGGTTCGGGCACGGCGAGGGGGCGTCGACCATCCCCTTCGGGGTGGCGGCCGAACTGGACGCGGAGGCGGGCACGTTGACGCTCGACAAGCCGGCAGTGCGCTGAGTCCCGGGGCCGCCGCGGGCGACGACGCGTCCTTCGCCGGACGAAGGAGTGCGCGTGACGCGCTCACCGTGCGTGACAGGTGCAGTGGGCGCACCCTGGTGGTATGGGTACCAAGACCTCCGAGCGTGTCGAGAAGAAGGTCAAGGGCGGCGGACTGCGCGAGTGGATGACCCCGGCCCGGTACGTCGTCCTGGCCCTCGCCGTCCTCGCCCTGATCTTCATCTTCCAGAACAACGACAGCACCGAGATCCGGCTGCTGATCCCCGTCGTGACCATGCCGCTGTGGGTGGCGCTGCTCGCCACCGGGGTCATCGGCGTGCTGGTCGGGGCCTATTTCATGAGGCGAAGGAGGTGACTCCCGCATAGGCTGACCCGATGCCGCACACTGCATCCCTCTACCTCGCCGAGGGCCCCCGCGTGGGCATACGTCACTTCACCCTGGCCGACGGCGACGAGTTCACCGCCCGAGCCCGGGAGAGCAAGGACCTCCACCACCCCTGGCTGTTCCCGCCCGACACCGCCGAGGACTACGCCGCCTACGCCGGCCGGCTGATCGAGGACCCGGCCCGGGCCGGCTTCCTGGTGTGCGAGAAGGGCGACGGGGCCATCGCCGGGTTCATCAACATCAACAACATCGTCCACGGCGCCTTCCAGTGCGGCGCCCTCGGCTACGGCGCCTTCGCGCACGCCGCCGGACGCGGTCTGATGCGCGAGGGCCTCGACCTCGTCGTCGGCCACGCCTTCGGGCCGCTGCGGCTGCACCGCCTGGAGATCAACGTCCAGCCCGGCAACACCGCCTCCATCGCCCTCGCCCGCTCCTGCGGCTTCCGGCTGGAGGGCTTCTCCCCGGACATGCTGTTCATCGACGGGGCCTGGCGGGACCACGAGCGCTGGGCGCTCACCGCCGAGATGCGGACTTCCGGTTGATCTTCATGGTGTCGAGGTCGGTGACGGTCGACCGCAGCGGGCCCCAACCGTAGCCGAGGCCCCCGAGCACCGTCTCCGCCCGGTCCTCCGCGATCGCCGCGGCCATCTCCTCGCCGTCCGCCGCGTCCGCCACCACCACGAACCGCATCGAGAAGTGCTTCAGCGGCGACGGCTCGTACGTCAGCGTGCCCTCCTCGGTGAACCGCATGCTCGCCAGCCCGTGGTCCGCCGCCTCGGCGACCAGCCGCGCCCGCGCCTCCTCGGTGAGCCCGTCCCAGGTCCCCCGGACGATCACCCGGTAGGTGTGCCGCTCGCCCACGTCCCACTCCCCGATACGTCGCCGTACGTCACATCGAAAGAGCCGACTGTACGCCGCCGCCGTGAGGCCCCGCCGGGAATAACGGACGCCCACCGCCGACCAGGGGCGCGGGGAACGGCGCGATCGACCACGGAACCGGCAGCCGGGGACGACCCGAGCCGACGACGGCGGTAGGGGGCGCGGGGAACTGCGCGATCAACCACGGACCACCCGCAGCCGGCGACGGCGCGAGCCGAGGGGCGTCAAAGGGCGCGGGGAACGGCGCGATCAGCCAGGGACCACCCGCAGACGTGCCACCGGCCCCCGCGGGCACACCCCGTTACGCCCCCGGAACCCCGGGTACCCGGACCGCATGGAGCGCTTGGATCATCTGGAGCATCTGGACAAGGCACTGGTCGACGAACTCGCGCAGGTGGCGAGGGAGACCGTGCGGGACGAGCTGCGCCGGCAGACGCGGGAGCAGCGGCGCAAGGCGATGTTCTACGGCGCGTCCGGGGCCCTCGCCCTCTACGCGGGCGCCGCGCTGGCGCTCACCGTAGGGCTGGCCCTGGCCGAGGGGCTGCCCGACTGGGCCGCCGCGCTGATCACCGCGGTGATCCTCGCCGCGGCGGCCTACGCGCTGCGCGCCGCCGCGAAGCCCTCGGCGTCCCGGCCGACACCCGAGCGGATGAGGGACGACGCCGCGGCCCGCGGTGAGCGCGAGCACGTGCACGGCGGCACCGCCCCGCTGGGCCCGCCCGGCGGGCTCGCCGGACCGGGCGGCTACCCGCCGGTCCCGCCCGTCGCGCCCGGCGGCGCGGGCGCGGCCACCGGGGCACCCGGAGCGGGCACGCCGGCACCCGGCACGAGCGACGGCGCCGCCCCGCGGCCGGACGACATCGACCCCGAGACCCCGCACCACAGGGCGTGAGTACCGGTGCGCGGGCGGGGCAGGACGGTCGTCGTCACGGGTGCCAGCGGCGGAGTCGGCCGGGCCGCGGCGGTGGCCTTCGCCGCCCGCGGCGACCGGGTCGCGCTGCTGGCCCGCGGCCGTGAGGGCCTCGCCGGCGCAGCCGACGAGGTGCAGCGCGCCGGGGGCGAGGCGCTGGTGGTCGGCGTCGACATGGCCGACGCCAAGGCCGTCGAGGACGCCGCCCAGCAGGTCGCCGACGCCTTCGGCGGCATCGACGTATGGGTCAACAACGCCTTCACGGGCGTCTTCGCGCCCTTCACCGAGATCACACCCGACGAGTTCCGCCGGGTCACCGAAGTGACGTACCTGGGCTATGTGTTCGGCACCCGGGCGGCGCTGCGGCACATGCTGCCCCGGGACCGCGGCACCATCGTGCAGGTGGGCTCCGCGCTCGCCTACCGGGGTGTGCCGCTGCAGTCGGCGTACTGCGGCGCCAAGCACGCCATCCAGGGGTTCAACGAGTCGCTGCGCTGCGAGCTGCTGCGGGACGGCAGCCGGGTGCGTACGACGATGGTGCAGCTCCCGGCCGTGAACACCCCGCAGTTCGACTGGGTGCTCAGTCGGATGCCGGGCCGCCCCCGGCCGGTCGCGCCCGTCTACCAGCCCGAGGTGGCGGCACGCGCGATCGTGCACGCCGCCGCGCACCCACGGCGGCGCGAGTACTGGACCGGCGCACCCACCGCGGCCGCGCTGTTCGCCAACGCGGTCATGCCGGGACTGCTGGACCGGTACCTGGCCCGCACCGCGTACGACAGCCAGCAGGAGCGGCAGCCCGGGCAGCGGCCCGAGGGCGCGGGGAACCTGTGGACCCCGGCCGACGGGCCGCACGGGCACGACCACGGGGCGCACGGCCGCTTCGACGCCGAGTCGCGCGACGGCGACCCCCAGGAGTGGCTCTCCCGCAACCGGACTCGGCTGGGCGCCGGGCTCCTCGCGGCGGGCGCGCTGGGTGCCGTGGCGGCCAGGCGGCTGGGGGCCGGGCCCCGCTGAGCCGGGCCGGTCAGGAGGGCAGCCGCGGCAGCACCTTCGTACGGTAGAAGTCGAAGAATCCGCGCTGGTCGGGGCCGATCTGGTTGACGTAGACGCGGTCGAAGCCGGCCTCGGCGAAGGCGGTCAGGGCCTCGATGTGGTCGTCGGGGTCGTCCCCGCACACCGTGCCGTCGCGCACCATGTCCTCGGTGATCAGCGGCTCCAGCTGCTCGAAGTGCTTCGGGGAGGGCAGGATCTGGCCCATCTCGCCGGGCAGCAGCTGGTTGGACCACAGCCGGCGCACCGTCCGCACCGCCTCGTCGCGGTCCGGGCCGTAGCAGACCTTCGTCCCGCCGAGGACCGGCTTCGTGCCGCCACCGCCCTCGCGGAACTGCTCCACCAGGTCCGCGTCCGGCATCATCGTGATGTAGCCGTCGCCCACCCGCGCCGCCAGCGAGGTCGCCTTCGGGCCGAAGCCGGAGACGTCGATCGGGACGGGCTCGTCCGGGACCGTGTACAGCCGGGCGTTCTCCACCGTGTAGTGGACGCCGTCGTGGTTGACCTCCTCGCCGGTGAACAGCTCGCGCATGACCTGGACCGCCTCCTCCAGCATCTCCATGCGGACGTGCGCGGGCGGCCAGGCGTCGCCCAGGATGTGCTCGTTGAGCGCCTCGCCGGTGCCGACGCCGAGCCGGAAGCGGCCGTTCGTCATCACCGCGCAGGTCGCGGCGGCCTGCGCCACCACCGCCGGATGCACACGGACCGTCGGACAGGTCACCGCGGTCTCGACGGGCAGCGACACGGCTTCCGAGAGCGCGCCGATCACCGACCAGACGAACGGGCTCTGGCCCTGGGCGTCGTTCCACGGGTGGAAGTGGTCGGAGATCCACAGCGAGGTGAAACCGGCCTGCTCGGCCATCCGCGCCTGCTCCACGAGGTCCGCGGGGCCGAATTCCTCCGAGGCCAGGAAGTAGCCGTACTCGGGCATGGGGGGTACCTCCGCTTGAGGCGGTCGGGACCCGCCCCGAGTACCCGGGCACCCCCGCGGAAACCGGCCCGGTGCGGCCGCACCGGGTTTGGCCGCCCGGGCCGGGGGGACGCGGAAGACCTCGTACGAGCACATACGCCACCGCCGGAGGCGAGATCGTGAGCCGACCCCGCATCGTGATCGTCGGCGCCGGGTTCGCCGGGTACCGCACGGCACGCACGCTGTCGGGGCCGGCCCGGCAGCAGGCCGACGTCACCCTGCTGAACCCGACTGACTACTTCCTGTATCTGCCGCTGCTGCCGCAGGTGGCCGCCGGAATCCTGGAGCCGCGCCGCGTCACGGTGTCCCTGTCCGGCACGCTGCCCCGGGTGCGGCTGGTCCTCGGCCAGGCCGACGGCATCGACCTCGACGCGCGGACCGTGCACTACACGGACCCCGAGGGCGGCGGCGGAACCCTTCCCTACGACCGGCTGGTGCTGGCCGCCGGCAGCGTCAACAAGCTGCTGCCCGTCCCGGGCGTCGCCGAGCACGCGCACGGCTTCCGCGGCCTGCCCGAGGCCCTCTACCTGCGCGACCACGTGACCCGCCAGGTCGAGCTGGCCGCCTCCGCCGACGACCCCGCGCGCTGCCGGGCCCGCTGCACCTTCGTCGTCGTCGGCGCCGGCTACACCGGCACAGAGGTCGCCGCGCACGGGCAGCTGTTCACCGACGCGCAGGTGCGCAGACACCCCCTGCGCTCGGGTCTGCGGCCGCGCTGGATGCTGCTGGACGTCGCCGACCGGGTGCTGCCCGAACTGGACCAGCGGCTCTCGCGCACCGCCGACCAGGTGCTGCGCAGGCGGGGCGTCGACGTGCGCATGGGCACGTCCGTGAAGGAGGCCACGCCCGACGGAGTGCTGCTCACCGACGGGGAGTTCGTCGAGACCCGCACCCTCGTGTGGTGCGTCGGCGTGCGGCCCGACCCGCTCGCCGAGTCGCTCGGACTGCCCCTGGAGCGCGGCCGGCTGCTGGTCGACCCGCAGCTGCGGGTGCCCGGCAGGCCCGAGGTGTTCGCCTGCGGCGACGCGGCCGCCGTACCCGACCTGGACCGGCCCGGGCAGTACACGCCGATGACCGCGCAGCACGCCTGGCGGCAGGGCAAGGTCTGCGGCCGCAACGTCGCCGCCTCCCTCGGCCGGGGCGAGTTCGCCGCGTACCGGCACCGCGAGCTGGGCTTCGCCGTCGACCTGGGCGGGGTGCAGGCCGCCGCCGACCCGTTCGGGCTGCCGCTGTCCGGGCCACTCGCCGGACTGGTCACCCGCGGCTACCATCTCGCCGCCATGCCCGGCAACCGCGTCCGGGTCGCCGCCGACTGGCTGCTCGACGCCGTACTGCCCCGCCAGGCCGTGCAGTTGGGCCTCGTCCGCTCCTGGTCGGTCCCGCTGGACACGGCCGCACCCGAACTCGCCCGGGTGGCCGGAGGACCCGCTCCGCGGGCGGCGGCAGGAGCCGCGGCCGGCACCCGGCACACCGAACCACCCGGTCCCGTACGCCGCGAGGACCTCATGGACGAGGCCCCCGAGAAGCCCGGGAAGCCCGGCGGGACCGGCAGGTCACGCCCCCTCGGGCAGCTCCCGGTACCCGGTGACGAGGAACCCGACAAGCCCGACGAACCCGAGCAAGGAGCGCGATGAACTCCCGCGAATTCGCCGACCTCGCCCGACAGTTGCGTGTGGACAGCGTGCGCGCCTCCGCCGCGGCGGGCAGTGGGCACCCGACGTCGTCGATGTCCGCCGCCGACCTGATGGCCGTGCTGCTGGCGGGCCATCTGCGCTACGACTTCGAACGCCCCACCCACCCGGCCAACGACCGCTTCGTCCTGTCCAAGGGCCACGCCTCCCCGCTGATGTACGCGGCGGCCAAGGCGGCCGGCGCCATCGACGACGAGGAACTGCTCACCTTCCGCAAGCAGGGCAGCCGCCTCGAAGGCCACCCGACCCCGCGCAAGCTGCCCTGGGTGGAGACCGCCACCGGCTCGCTCGGCCAGGGCCTGCCCGTCGCCGTCGGCATCGCGCTGGCCGGCAAGCGCCTGGACCGCACCGGATACCGGGTGTGGGTGCTGTGCGGCGACAGCGAACTCGCCGAGGGCTCGGTGTGGGAGGCCGCCGAGCACGCCTCCTTCGAGCACCTGGACAACCTCACCGCGATCGTCGACGTCAACCGCCTCGGCCAGCGCGGCCCCACCCGCCACGGCCACGACCTGGACGCCTACGCCCGCCGCTTCCAGGCCTTCGGCTGGCACACCGTGGAGATCGACGGCCATGACGTCGACGCCATCGACCGCGCCTACGGGGAGGCCCTGTCCACCCTGGGCCAGCCCACCGTCATCCTGGCCCGCACCCTCAAGGGCAAGGGCGTCGAGGACGTCCAGGACCGCGAGGGCCTGCACGGCAAGCCGCTGCCCGACGCCGAGCAGGCGGTCGCCGAGCTCGGCGGCACCTCCGACCTGATCGTCCAGGTGGCCGAGCCGCCCGCCGCGCGCGCCCTGCACGCCGTGCACACCGGGCCCTACGAGCCGCCTAGCTGGCCGATGGGCGAGAAGGTGCCCACGCGTGACGCGTACGGCAAGGCGCTCGCCGCGCTCGGCAGCGGACGCGGGGACGTCGTGGCCCTGGACGGCGAGGTCGGTGACTCCACCCGCGCCGAGTTCTTCGCCAAGGAACACCCCGACCGGTTCTTCGAGTGCTACATCGCCGAGCAGCAGATGGTCGCCGCCGCGGTCGGGCTCGCCTCCCGCGGCTGGGTGCCGTACGCCTCCTCCTTCGCCGCCTTCCTCACCCGCGCCTACGATTTCGTGCGCATGGCCTCCATCAGCGGCGCCGGCATCAACCTGGTCGGCTCGCACGCGGGTGTCTCCATCGGCCAGGACGGGCCCTCGCAGATGGGCCTGGAGGACCTGGCGATGTTCCGGGCCGTGCACGACTCGACCGTGCTCTACCCCTGCGACGCCAACCAGACCGCCCGCCTCGTCGCGACCATGGCCCGGCTGGACGGCATCCGCTATCTGCGCACCTCGCGCGGCGCGATGCCGGTGATCTACGGCCCCGACGACGAGTTCCCGATCGGCGGCTCCAAGGTACTGCGCTCCTCCACGCGCGACCGGGTCACACTGGTCGCCGCGGGCGTGACCGTGCACGAGGCGCTCGCCGCCGCCGACATCCTGGCGCACGAGGACATCGCCGTCCGCGTGATCGACCTGTACTCGGTCAAGCCCGTCGACCGGTTCACCCTGCGGCAGGCCGCCGAGGACACCGGCTGCCTGGTCACCGTCGAGGACCACCACCCCGAGGGCGGCCTCGGCGACGCCGTCGTCGACGCCTTCCTCGACGGGCGCCCGATGCCCCGCCTGGTGCGGCTCGCGGTGCGCACCATGCCCGGCTCGGCCACCCCCGAGGAGCAGCTGCACGCCGCCGGCATCGACGCCGAATCCGTCGCGGCAGGCGTACGGCTGCTGGTGGAGCAGGCGATCGTGCCGTGAGCGGCGACGACGTACGACGTATCCGGGCCGGGCGGCACACGGTGGAGCTGCACCGGCCAGGCAAGGCGCTGTTCCCGGGGGACGGCGACGGCAAGGAGTACACCAAGGGCCACCTCGCCGACTACCACCGCGCGGTCGCCCCGTTCATGCTGCCCCATCTGCGCGGCCGCCCGCTGATGCTGGAGCGCCGGCCGGACGGCGTCGACGGGCCCGGCTTCATGCAGAAGAACACCCCCGTGAACTACCCGGACTGGATCACCCGGTACGAGGTGCGCAAGGAGGGCGGCACGGTCTGTCACACCGTCTGCGACGACACCGCCACCCTGCTCTACCTCACCGACCAGGCCTGCCTCACCCTGCACCGCTGGCTGTCCCGCACCGGCGCGGTCGACCGGCCCGACCGGATGGTGTTCGACCTGGACCCGGCCGGGGACGACTTCGAGCAGGTGCGGGAGGCGGCCGGGCTGCTCGGCGAGGTCCTCGACCAACTCCGGCTGCCCTCGGCGCCGATGACCACCGGATCGCGCGGACTGCACATCGTGGTGCCGCTGAGCGGCCGTCACGACTTCGACGAGGTCCGGGAGTTCGCCCATGACGTCGCCGAGCTGCTCGCCGCGGCCCACCCCGGCCGGCTGACCACCGCCGCCCGCAAGAAGGACCGCGGCGACCGCCTCTATCTCGACATCCAGCGCAACGCCTACGCCCAGACCGCGGTCGTGCCCTTCACCGTCCGCGCCCTGCCCGGCGCGCCCGTCGCCACCCCCGTCACCTGGGAGCAGCTCGCCGATCCGGCCCTCACCGCCCGTCGTTGGAGCATCGCGAACGCCGTCGGACAGGCCCGGACGAACCCCTGGTCGGGTGTCATGGACCGGGCCAGGTCCCTCGGTCCGGCGCGGCGCAGGCTCGACGCGCTGCGCGGCTGAACTCCGGCCGTTTCCGAAGGTGCCGGGTTTGGCCACGGCTTGACGGGCCACTCGCTCTCAGAGGCGCCAATGACTGAGAAGAAGACAGCAGAGAAGACCGGTGGGGCGGACGAGCGTCCGCCCCTGATGGAAGTGATACGCACGGCCGGTGCGCAGTTCGCCGAGCTGACCGGCATGACCGCCGAGGGGGTGTCGTCGGTGGAACAGACCGCGGACGGCTGGACCCTTGAGGTCGAAGTCCTCGAACTGGCCCGCGTACCCGACACGATGAGCTTGCTGGCGAGCTACCGGGTCGACCTCGACCCCCAGGGCGGAGTCACCGGCTACCGACGCGTACGCCGCTACGAGCGGGGACGGTCCGACGGACAGCGGTCCGGCGGCCGTTAGCGCCGCTCCGCCCTCACCGTGCGGCCATCGCCAGAGCGATCAACGACAGCAAGGAGGCACCACCGGCATGACCGTCGTCCCGGCACAACAGACCGGAGGATCGGGAGGCAGCAGTGGCCTCTACGACGTGCTGGAACTCGTACTGGACAGGGGGCTCGTCATCGACGCCTTCGTGCGGGTCTCCCTGGTCGGCATCGAAATTCTGAAGATCGACGTCCGTGTCGTCGTGGCCAGCGTCGACACGTATCTGCGGTTCGCCGAGGCGTGCAACCGCCTCGACCTCGAGTCCGGACCTAACAAGAGCCCGGGGCTGCCCGAGGTGGTCGGCGAGATCACCGAGTCGGGGGCCCGCGGCAAGTCCAAGGGGGCCCTGTCCGGCGCCGCCCAGACCATCTCCGACGCGTTCAAGCAGGCCCGCGACGAGGGCCAGGAGACCGAGAGCAAGCCGCGCGCCCGCCGCACCACCACCCGCCGGAAGGAGGAGCAGGAGTGAGCACCTACGTCTACGGCATCGTCGGGAGCGACCACCCGCCGCTGCCCGAGGGCCTCAAGGGTGTCGGCGACCCGCCCGGCCCGGTGCGGCTGCTGCCCGCCGGCGAGCTGGCGGCGGTCGTCGGCGAGGCCCCGGAGGGGCTGCGGCCCAAGCGCCGTGACCTCATCGCGCACCAGGCGGTGCTGGGAGAGGCGGGGGCCGAGGGCTGTGTGCTGCCGATGCGGTTCGGCAGCGTCGCCCCCGACGACGACACGGTGACCGGGGTGCTCACCGAACGCGCCGACCACTACCGCGAGCGGCTCCAGGCCCTCGACGGCCGGGTCGAGTACAACGTCAAGGCCTCCCACGACGAGGAGGCCGTACTGCACAAGGTGATGTCCGCCGATGCCGAGATCCGCGCCCTCGCGGAGGCCAACCGCAGGTCAGGCGGCGGCAGCTACGAGGACAAGCTGCGGCTCGGCGAGATGGTCGCGGGGGCCGTGCGCGCCCAGGAGGCCGAGGACGCCGCCCGCGTCCAGGAGCTGCTGCGCTCCGCCGCCGAGGCGACCAGCACGGGGCCCGAGTCCAGCGGCTGGCTGGTCAACGTCTCGTTCCTGGTGCACCGGGACGCGGCCGCCAAGTTCCTGGAGGCCGTCGAGGAGGCCCGCGGCACGCTTCCGCACCTGGAGCTGCGCGTCAACGGCCCGCTCCCCCCGTACAGCTTCGTCGACCCCGGGCCGGCCGAGTCCGCGCAGACCGGGATCACCAGCGCGCAGCCGGTGGAGTAGGCCATGGGACTGATCTCCGAGGTGCTGCTGCTGCCGTTCGCCCCGGTGCGCGGCAGCGCCTGGGTGATCGAACAGGTGCTGCACGAGGCCGAGCGGCTCTACTACGACCCCGCGGCCGTCCGGGCCGAGCTGGCCCGGCTGGAGGAGCAACTGGAGGCGGGGGAGATCGACGAGGAGGAGTTCGACCGCAGGGAGGACGAGCTCCTCGACCGGCTGGAGAGAGGCTCGCGCCAGGACGGCGCCGCACAGTGAGGGGACGGACACGATGAACCGAGCGGGACTCGGCCTCGCGATAGGGGCCGGATATCTTCTGGGACGGACCAGGAAACTCAAACTGGCCGTCGCCGTCGGCACGTTCGTGGCGGGCCGCCGGATGAACCTCGGCCCCGGGACGGTCGTGGACCTCGTCTCCCGGCAGCTGCGGGAGAACCCGCAGTTCAAGGAGCTCGGGGACCAGCTGCGCGGTGATCTGCGCGGCGTGGGGAAGGCCGCGTCCTCGGCGATGATCGAGCGGCAGCTCGACGCCCTCGCCGGACGGCTGCACGACCGTACCGCCGAGACCCGCGACCGGCTCGCCGGGGTTCTCCCCGATGGGGAGGAATCCGCTCAGGACGAGGAGGAAGCCCCAGCCGGGGGTACCCGGTCGGACAAGGACCGGGAGCCGGACGCAGCCGAGCCGGAGGAGGACGACGCAGCGCAGGCCAGGGACACCCAGGACGCGGAGGAGACCGCGGAGGAGGACTCATCGTCCGAGGCGTCCGGCAGCAGGTCACGTGCCCGGAAGACCACCGCGCCGGCCAAGAAGGCGGGCGCTCGCAAGACCGCCGCCAAGAAGACGGCCCGGGGAGCCAAGGCGGCCGGATCGGCCGCCAGGACGGCCTCCGGTGCCCGGCGGCCGAAAGGAGGCGGTGACCGATGACCGCCACAGCCCGATCAGCGGCCTCCAAGGCGACCGGCGCCGCAGCCGGCGCCGCGGACGGAAACCCGCTCTCGCAGGTGGCCCACAGCGAGGCCGCAGACCGGCTCAAGGCCGAGGCGCAGGAGTACCTCGCCGCCCAGGCGGAGCGGCTCCTGGCCGGCCTGGGCCGCAAGCTGGGGGAGACCACCGGCAAGCTCAACGACATCGCGGAGGGCAACAGCCCGGGCTTCGCCAAGCTCGCCGTCGACGGCGGCCGCAAGCTCGCCGAGGGCAAGAGCCCGATGCGCGCGGCCCTGGAGGTCGGCGCCAAGCGCGCCAAGGACAGCGTGACCGGCGCGGTCAAGAACGCCCTGGGCGGCAAGAAGGGCCGCAAGGGCAGCGTCGGCCAGAAGCCGACGGTGATCATGGAGTACGTCGACGTCGCGGTGCCGCTGCGCACGGCGTACGACCAGTGGACCCGCTACCAGGACTTCAGCACCTTCGCCAAGGGCGTCAAGAGCGCGCAGCGCGCCGACGACACCACCTCGGACTGGCAGGCCAAGATCTTCTGGTCCAACCGCAGCTGGAAGGCGCACACCCTCGAGCAGCTGCCGGACGACCGCATCGCGTGGTCGTCCGAGGGCGCCAAGGGCACGGTGAAGGGTGTCGTCTCCTTCCGTGAGATCAGTGAGAACCTCACGCGCGTGCTGCTGGTCATCGAGTACTACCCGCAGGGCCTCTTCGAGAAGACCGGCAACATCTGGCGCGCACAGGGCCGCCGGGCCAGGCTCGACCTGAAGCACTACGCCCGCTACGTCACCCTGCGCGGCGAGGCGGACGAGGGCTGGCGCGGCGAGATCCGCGACGGAGAGGTCGTCCGCTCCCATGAGGACGCCATGGAGGCCGAGGAGGCGGAACAGTCGGACGAGGGCGCCGAGGACGCCCGGAACGGCGAGGGCGCCGAGGGCGCCGAGGACCGCGAGGGAGCCGACGAGGAGTACGAGTCCGACGAGGACGGCTACGAGGACGAGGCGGACGACGCCGACGCCGAGGCCGACGAGCGCGACGAACCGCGCGGCGAGCGCGACGACCGCGACGAGGCCGACGAGGCCGCCGAGGACGAGGACGAGGACGAGGACGAGGACGAGTACGACGACGAGGCCGAGGCGGACTACGACGACGAGCCGGAGGACGACTACGAGCCGGAGGACGAGGACGAGCGGGAGGACGACTACGAGGCCGAGGACGAGCCGGAGGAAGAGTCCCCTGAGGAAGAGTCCCAGCCCCGCCGCCGGAGCCGCCGATGAGCACACCGAGCCGACTTCCTCAGACCTACGGCGGTGACGGCGGCTCCAACCTCGCCGACATCCTGGAGCGGGTGCTCGACAAGGGCGTCGTCATCGCCGGCGACATCCGTATCAACCTCCTCGACATCGAGCTGCTCACCATCAAGCTGCGGCTCGTGGTCGCGTCCGTCGACAAGGCCCGTGAGATGGGCATCGACTGGTGGGAGAACGACCCGGCGCTGTCCTCGCGCGCCCGGAGCGGGGAACTCGCGCGGGAGAACGCCGAGTTGCGGGAACGGCTCGCACGACTGGAGAGCGGCGAGCTCCAGGAGGAGGCCTCATGACCGGACTGCGCTACGTCTACGCCGTCTGCCGGCCCTTCGGCTCCGCCCTCCAGTCCCAGCTGACGGGCGTGGCCGGAGTGCCGCCCCGGCAGCTGACCCACCACGGCCTGATCGCCGTCGTGAGCACGGTACCCGAGGCCGACTTCTCCGAGGCGGCGCTGCGCGAGCGGCTGGAGGACCTGGACTGGCTCACCACGACCGCCCGCGCCCACCAGGGCGTGATCGACGCGCTCACGGCCGTCACGACGCCGCTGCCGCTGCGGCTCGGCACCGTCTTCCGTGACGACAGCGGCGTACGCGTGATGATCGAGGAGCACGAGGAGGCGTTCCGGCGCACCCTCGACCGGCTGGAGGGCCGGGTGGAGTGGGGTGTGAAGGTGTACCTGGAGCCCTCCGAGGAGTCCGCGGAGCCGGCGCGGCCCGCCGCACGGCCGGCGAGCGGCCGGGACTATCTGCGGCAGCGGCGTCTGCAGTCGCGCAGTGCCGAGGAGACCTGGCGGCGGGCGGAGGAATTCGCCACGGGGCTGCACCGGACACTGGCCTCCTTCGCGGAGGATTCCCGGCTGCACGCCCCGCAGAATCCGGCGCTCTCCGGGGCCGCGGGGCGGAATGTGCTCAATGCGGCCTATCTCGTGTCCCGGGCCCATTCCGAGGAATTCGTCGAGCTGGTCGACCGCACCAAGGACCAGGCGAGCGGAATGCGGGTGGAACTCACCGGGCCGTGGGCCGCCTATTCGTTCACCGGGGACATGGGATTCACCGGGGAAACCGAGAACAACGAGACCATAAAGAACGCAGAGAACGCCGGGGACGCGGAAAAGGCTCCCGGGGTCACGGCGGGCACGGCGGGCACGGCGGGCACGGCAGGCACGGCAGGCACGGAGGGCACGGAGGACGTGGGGGAGGAGCGGTGACCGTCATCGAACGCCGTGAGGTGGCCCTCGTCGACCTCCTCGACCGGCTGCTGGCGGGCGGGGTCGTCCTGACGGGGGACATCACCCTGCGCATCGCCGATGTCGACCTCGTCCGCATCGACCTGAACGCGCTGATCAGCTCGGTGGGACCGCAGCTGCCGGCACCCTGGGAGGAGAGCGCGTGAGCGTGAGCGAGCCACGGCGCCGGATGGAGCTGGACCCGGACACCGTCGAGCGGGACCTGGTCAAGCTGGTGCTGACCGTCGTCGAGCTGCTGCGCCAGCTCATGGAGCGCCAGGCGCTGCGCCGGTTCGACGCGGGCGACCTCAGTGAGGAGCAGGAGGAGCGCATCGGGCTGACCCTGATGCTGCTGGACGAGCGGATGACCGAGCTGCGTGAGCGCTACGGACTGCGGCCCGAGGACCTGAATCTGGACCTCGGGCCGCTCGGACCATTGCTGCCCCGGAAGTGATCGGGGGTCTTACCTCACCACCTGTACCAGCGGCCCCTGCCGCCCCCGGCGGTCGTGCCGCGGAGCAGGAAGCCCAGCAGCCACAGGATCAGCACAGCGAGTGCGATCCACCACAGCACCTTCACCGCGAATCCGGCGCCGAACAGGATGAGCACCAGAAGCAGCACCAGCAGGATGGGAACCATAATGTGAACCTCCTGCCGACCCGGGTATCCAGAATTCCGGGTTTCAGGCGTCCTTCCGGCACAGAATCTCTCCGTGCAGGACACTGAACCAGCCGTCCTCCCGCCGCCCCCACTCCCGCCAGGCCTCCGACACCGCCCGCAGCTCCTCGGCCGTCGCATGGCCGCCTTCCGTGGCGCGGTCGGCGTAGGACGAGGCCAGGGTGCGGTCCGCCCACAGTCCGCTCCACCAGGCGCGCTCCTCGGGGGTGGAGAAGGTCCAGGTGGCCGAGGTGGCGGTGATGTCGGTCAGGCCGGCCTCCAGCGCCCAGGCCTTCAGGCGCCGCCCGGCGTCCGGCTCGCCGCCGTTGGCCCGGGCCACCCGCTCGTACAGGTCCAGCCAGGCGTCCAGGCCCGGCGAGGCCGGGTACCAGGTCATCGCCGCGTAGTCGGAGTCGCGGACGGCGATCAGGCCGCCCGGCCTCGTCACCCGCCTCATCTCGCGCAGTGCCCGCACCGGGTCGCCCACGTGCTGCAGCACCTGGTGGGCGTGGACCACGCAGAAGGTGTCGTCCGGGAAGTCCAGGGCGTGTACGTCGGCGACGGCGAAGTCGGTGTTGGCCAGGCCGCGTTCGGCGGCGGTGGCCCGGGCGGTCTCGACGATCCCGGGCGCCCTGTCCACGCCGGTGACGTGTCCGTCCGGGACCAGTGCGGCCAGGTCGGCGGTGATGGTGCCGGGGCCACAGCCGATGTCCAGGATCCGCATATGGGGCTCGAGCGAACCCAGCAGGTACGCCGCGGAGTTGGCGGCGGTGCGCCAGGTGTGCGATCGCAGCACCGACTCGTGGTGCCCGTGCGTGTAGACGGCGGTCTCCCGTGCCTGCGACATGACGTCCCCCTTCTCGTCGGGTCCGCCCCCCGAGGTGCCGGAGCGGCTGACGCCACCGTATGCCGTGCGGCCGCATTCTGAGACCGCCGTTTCGACATGTGGACTGATGGTTCGTCAGCCGTGTGAAGGTTCTGTGCGGGTACGCTGAGGTGGTGCGTCTGCTTCTCGTTCGCCACGGCCAGACCGTCGCCAACCTCGACTTCCTGCTCGACACCGCGTACCCGGGCACGGACCTGACCGAGCTGGGCGAGCGGCAGGCCGCCCTGCTGCCGGGGACCCTCGCCGACGAGGACGTCGCGGTCGTCTACGCCTCCCCGCTGACCCGCACCCGGCGCACGGCCGCGCCGCTGGCCGCCGCGCGCGGGCTCGACGTCCTGGTCCGCGACGGACTGCGCGAGGTGTTCGCGGGCGAGCTGGAGATGCTGCCCGCCGGCACCGAGGACGGGCAGCGCTATCTGCGGACCGTGGTCGCCTGGATGAACGGCGACACCGGACTGCGGATGCCGGGCGGTGAGACCGGCGACGAGGTCCTCGCCCGCTACGACGCCGTGGTCGCCGAGGCCGCCGCCGACGGCGCGGGCACCGTCGCCATGGTCAGCCACGGCGCCGTGATCCGGCTCTGGACGGCCGCGCGCGCCGCCAACGTCGACGTGGACTTCGCCGCCTCCCACGGCCTGGACAACACCGGCGTGGTCGCCCTGGAGGGCTCACCGGGCGACGGCTGGAAGGCGCTCTCCTGGGCCGGCGCCATGGTGGCGGCGGTGGGCCCGGGCACGGAGGGCGGTCCGGCCGGCCGGCCCCTGGACGACACCTCCGGGTGAGACGCGCGCGCGGCCGGACCGGATAACGGTTTGCCCGGGTGTGCGGCCCGCCCGCACAATGCCTGACCATGGGACATCTGGAAGCCGCGCACCTCGAGTACCACCTCCCCGACGGGAGGACGCTGCTCGGCGATGTGTCCTTCCGGGTGGGTGAGGGCGCGGTCGTCGCCCTCGTCGGACCCAACGGCGCCGGCAAGACGACCCTGCTGCGGCTGATCTCCGGGGAGCTCAAGCCGCACGGCGGCACGGTCACCGTGAGTGGCGGCCTCGGTGTGATGCGGCAGTTCGTCGGGTCGGTACGCGACGAGACCACCGTGCGCGACCTGCTCGTCTCCGTGGCCACGCCCCGCATCCGGGAGGCGGCGAAGGCCGTCGACGCCGCCGAGCACGCGGTCATGACCGTGGACGACGAGGCGGCCCAGATGAAGTACGCGCAGGCCCTGTCCGACTGGGCGGAGGCGCGCGGCTACGAGGCCGAGACGCTGTGGGACATGTGCACCACGGCCGCGCTCGGCGTGCCCTACGACAAGGCGCAGTGGCGGCTGGTGCGCACCCTGTCCGGCGGCGAGCAGAAGCGCCTGGTGCTGGAGGCGCTGCTGCGCGGCACCGACGAGGTGCTGCTGCTCGACGAGCCGGACAACTACCTCGACGTGCCCGGCAAGCGCTGGCTGGAGGAGCGGCTCAAGGAGACCCGCAAGACGGTCCTGTTCGTGTCCCACGACCGTGAACTGCTCGCCCGTGCCGCCGAGAAGATCGTCTCCGTGGAGCCCGGCCCGGCCGGCGCCGACGCCTGGGTGCACGGCGGCGGCTTCGCGACCTACCACGAGGCCCGCCGCGAACGCTTCGCCCGCTTCGAGGAGTTGCGCCGCCGCTGGGACGAGAAGCACGCCCAGCTGAAGAAGCTGGTGGTCAACCTCCGCCAGGCCGCCGCCGTCAGCCACGAGATGGCCTCCCGCTACGCCGCCGCCCAGACCCGGCTGCGCAAGTTCGAGGAGGCCGGACCGCCGCCCGAGCCGCCGCGCGAGCAGGACATCACCATGCGGCTGAAGGGCGGCCGGACCGGCGTACGGGCCGTCACCTGCGCCGGGCTCGAACTCACCGGCCTGATGAAGCCGTTCGACCTGGAGGTCTTCTACGGCGAACGCGTCGCGGTCCTCGGGTCCAACGGCTCGGGCAAGTCGCACTTCCTGCGGCTGCTGGCCGGCGAGGACGTGGCGCACACGGGGCAGTGGAAGCTGGGTGCACGCGTCGTGCCCGGGCACTTCGCCCAGACGCACGCCCACCCGGAGCTCCAGGGCCGCACCCTGCTGGACATCCTGTGGAAGGAGCACGCCCAGGACCGCGGGGCGGCGATGTCCCGGCTGCGGCGCTACGAGCTCACCAACCAGGCCGAGCAGACCTTCGACCGGCTCTCCGGCGGCCAGCAGGCCCGGTTCCAGATCCTGCTGCTGGAGCTCCAGGGCGTGACCGCCCTGCTGCTCGACGAGCCCACCGACAACCTCGACCTGGAGTCCGCCGAGGCGCTCCAGGAGGGACTCGAAGCCTTCGAGGGCACGGTCCTGGCGGTCACCCACGACCGGTGGTTCGCCCGCTCCTTCGACCGCTTCCTGGTCTTCGGCAGCGACGGCCGGGTCCGGGAGACCCCGGAGCCGGTGTGGGACGAACGACGGGTGGAGCGGGCGCGCTAGGGCTGTCTGACCATTCCCGCGTGCGCCGCGGCGTCGGACAGGCCCTGGGGACTGTCGTCCGGATCGTGCCGCCGTCGCGGGCCCGCTCCGCCCGCCTTCCTCGCGCGCCGGTCACCTCCAGCGCAGCAGCGCCCCCAGTCCGCCGGACGGGACGTCGTCGCGCCGGGCCGCCTCCAGCGGCGCCAGGGACAGCGCGGGCGCGCCCGTGGCGACGGCGGAGCGGATCAGGGCGTCGTCCGCGCGCGCCGCCCACGAGTGCTGCTCGCCGAGGATCTTGAGATCGGTGCGGCGCACCGCCAGCTGGTCCGGGTCCTCCCCGATCCACACCTCGCGATGCGTGTCCGGCCCGTCCGGCCGCACCACCAGCGTGTCGATCCGGTGCTCGCGCGCGGCCTCGACCAGCGCCGGGACGCCCTCGGCCGCTGCGGCGCGGCCCTCGTCGTCCGGCGTGCGCGCGGCCATGAACCGGTCCAGCGCGGCCTCGGTGCGCTCGCGCACATGCCGCGTCCGGGCCTCCTCCACGTCCGCGTCGAGGAGCCGGCTGCCCGCGCCGTGCGGGGCCTCCACCACGCGGCCGGCCAGCCGCTGCGGCAGCCGTTCGCGCACCGAGCGCCGCTCGCGGTCCTCGCCCACCAGGATCAGCAGGTCGGCCCGCGTCTCCTCCTGGCAGACGGACAGCGCGTCGGCGATCTCCGCCGCGTTGTGCTCCCAGGTGTTCTCCACCCTGAGCTGGAAGTGCCGCTCGGACCAGTCGGCGCTGCTGGTGCGGTGCACCGGCCACTGCCGCCAGGCGACGGTGCCCGCGGGCTCCCGGTCCAGGGCGCTGCGCAGCTCGAAGCCGGCGCCCTTGCGGTCGACGTAGGCCACCACGCACACCGGGTCCTCCCCGGTCAGCTCCAGCAGCGGGGAGACGCGCGGCAGCGGCGCCCACTCCGCGCGGTCGCCCAGCGGCGGCCGGGCCAGCGACGGGTCGAGCACGACCTCACCCGCACGGGCGAACAGGGCACGCCCATGGGGCTCGGAGGAGTGCCGCAACTGCTCCAGGGCGTCCCGCACGGCCCGGCAGGTGGCCTCGTCCGCGCCCTGCCGGGCCAGCTCGCGGGCCATCGCCTCGGCGGTCAGATGCCGCTCGTGCGGGGTGCCCTCCGTGTGCCGGGAGGTGTCGACGTACACGGAGGCCCAGGGGCCGGTTTGTTCGTACAGTGGGTGCAGGAAAGCGAGGTCCATGGCTCCCTCCCGGAGGCCGTTCGGTGGTGCGGTACGCGTCGGGCGGGTACCCGGCAGATATGGACGAACACGACGAGCGGGGCACCACGATGACCGGAGTCGAACCGGGCCGGCTGGACGACCAGCAGCTCATGAAAGAGCTGGAGACGATCCACCGCACGCGCCACGACACCCTGCTGTACGGCTCGAACGACGCGCTGCGCGCCCACAACGAGCGCATGGCGCAACTGGAGGGCGAGTACCTCCGCCGCAACCCGCGACGGTCCGTCTCCCCCTCCCGCACCCGTGAGGGGGCGCGCGAGCGCACGCCGTCGGGCCCCGACCGGACCCCGGTCGGCAAGTGGGGCCCGGGAGCGGGCGGCGCGGGCGGCTGACAGCGGCAGGCCAGGCTCCTGCCGACAACCGCGGCCCAGGACTCCCGCAGCCCAGGACTCGGCCCGGGCCGGTCCTGCACAGCGCTCCGGGCCGCGGGAACCGGGAGTCGGTCCCCGCGGCCCGGAGTCCGCGCGCGGTCACGGCCCGCTCAGCCGTCCTGCGGGGCTGAGCAGGCCGTCTCCGATGCTCAGCCGTTCTCCTTCGCGAAGACCTCCAGGAAGGTCTCGCAGAACGCCTTGAGATCGTCCGGCTTACGACTGGTGACCAGCTTGTTGGGGCCGTGGTCGCACACCTTCACCTGCTCGTCGACCCAGGTACCGCCCGCGTTGGTGATGTCGGTGCGCAGACTCGGCCAGGAGGTGAGCACCCGGCCGCGCACCACGTCCGCCTCCACCAGCGTCCACGGCGCGTGGCAGATCGCGGCCACCGGGCGGCCCCGGTCGAAGAACTCCTTCACGAACGCGACGGCCTTGTCGTCCGTCCGCAGGAAGTCCGGGTTGGCGACCCCGCCGGGCAGCACCAGCGCGCCGAACGACTCCGCGGCCACCTCGCCCACCACCTCGTCCACGGGGAAGGTGTCCCCCTTGTCGAGGTGCTCGAACGCCTGTACCCGGCCGGCCTCGGTCGACACCAGCACCGGCTGGTGGCCGGCCTCCTCGGCCGCCTTCCAGGGATCGGTCAGCTCGATCTGCTCGACGCCCTCGGGCGCCGTCAGGAACGCGATCCGCATGTGGTCACTCCATTTCCTCGGCTTCGTCGATTTCCTCGGCACGCTTCCTGTTCCGCCGGGCCACCCTGAGGCAGCGCAGCAGTTCCTCGCCGTACGGCAGCAGCACACAGGTGCCGATCGCGGCCCCGATGCCCGCGAGATAGGCCCGCGACAGCGGTGGATCGCGCGGCACCAGACGCCACGCGTCCCGGCTTCCGCGGCCGCCCCGCAGCAGCGACTTCACCTGGTCGGCGTGCAGACACATCAGCGCGGACAGCGCGCCGAACGGCAGCGACTCCAGGAAGCTGTGGATGTGCTGCTCGATCGGCTTGACCTCACGCTCGCTGCGCGTCGCCATCCGCACGTCCCACAGCGCGGTCGCCTCATGGGCGGCGGCACCCGCCAACTGCACGGTCAGCAGCAGCGGGTTGACCTCGTAGCGCAGGGTCAGCGCGATCGGCACACCCACCTCGGCCATCATCAGTGAGTGGACGGCGGACTCCTTCGTCCCCGTCGTCTCCTCGATCCGGGTGCGCCGGTGCATCAGCCAGTCCGCGAGGCCGGGAACGAACCAGCTCGGCAGCAGCCCGTACAGCAGATAGCGGACGGTGGCGTCACCCACGTCCACGGTGACGCCCGTCCCGGAGATCTCGGCGGCCCGGTCCCGGCTCACACGGGCCCCCGGCCGTACCGGCCGGCGCCAGGCTCCTCGTCCGGGTCGGCCCTGCTGATCGCGGCCAGCGCGCTGTCGGGGTTCTCGGCCATCGCCAGGTCCCCGAGCGTCACCATCCCGACCGGCATCCCGTCCTCGACGACAGGCAGCCGCCGTACGGCCTTCTCGCGCATCAGCGCGACGGCCGTGGCCACGGTCTCGGCCGGGCCGACCGTCACCGGGTGCGGGGTGCAGGCCGCCCGCACGCTCATCGCCGACGGGTCGATGCCCTCGGCCACGGCCCGGATCGTGATGTCACGGTCGGTGAGCACCCCGACGACCTGCTGGCCCTCGGCCACCACCACGTCCCCGATGTCCTGTGCGCGCATCAGCTGCGCGGCCTCCGCCAACGAGGCGTCCGGGCGTACGGCGACCACGCCCGGGGTCATCACCTCGCGTACGAACTCGGCCATCACCGGCCTCCTTCCCGTCCCTCGCCGGTCAGCGCCTCGGCCAGCTCCTGGACGTTGCGGTAGCGCGCGGAACGCGGCAGCCGGTGCAACGGCTCGATCAGGGCGTCCGGCGCGTGCCGGTCGCGGAGCAGGCCGATCAGCTCCCGGGGACCCGCGGGGAACGCGGTTCGCCCGAGGACCCGGCCGAGCTCCAGACGGGCCTCGGCCGCGGAGGCCGGGACATGGGGGCCGCCCGCGATCCACGGGTCGTCCTCGGCGACAGGCTCCGGATCGTGCCACTCCTCGACCCGCGTGGGGTGGCCCGACCTCAGCAGGCCCTGGAGCTGGTGCTTCATCTCGTCGTCGCGGTGTGCGCTCATCCGGTCGCTGCCTCGCTGCATGACTCCTCCAGATCGTCGGCAGTCGCCGACCGCGTACCCGGCCCCGCTCCGACGACACCGGGGTTTGCCGGCCGGATCGGGGGAGACCCGGCCAGAACCCCCCACGGATCCGCCTGGGGAAGGAAAGCCCATGGTCGTACTCGCGGTGCTCATCCCCGTCGTCCTGCTCGGCGTCGTCTTGGCGCTCGGCTGGTACGAGGACCTGCTCCTGCCCGAGGACACGGCGGAGGCGGCGCAGCCCGCTACTTCTTCGCCCGTCCGGGCAGGAACTCCTGCACCTTCGCCTTGAAGCCCTGCCGCACCATCGAGCCGCGGTCGGCGTCGCCCTTCAGGATCGACGCGGCCGTGGCCTCCATCTGCTCCCAGGTGGAGTGCGGCGGGATCGGCGGTACGGCCGGGTCGGTGAGGAACTCCACCACCGCCGGCCCGTCCGCCTCCAGGCCGGCCCGCCAGGCAGCCTCCACGTCCTCCGGCTTCTCCACCCGGATCCCGGTCAGGCCCAGCGAGCGCGCGAACGCCGCGTACCGCACGTCCGGCAGCTCCTGCGAGGGCAGGAAGGACGGCGCGCCCTCCATGGCCCGCATCTCCCAGGTGACCTGGTTGAGGTCGTGGTTGTTGAACACGCCCACCACCAGCCGCGGGTCCTGCCAGCGGCCGGCGTACTTGGCGGCCGTGATCAGCTCAGCCATGCCGTTCATCTGCATCGCGCCGTCCCCGACCAGCGCGATCGCCGGCCGGTCCGGGTGCGCGAACTTCGCGCCGATCGCGTACGGCACCCCGCAGCCCATCGTCGCCAGCGTGCCCGACAGCGACGAGCGCATGCCCGGCCGCATGTTCAGGTGCCGCGCGTACCAGTTCGCCGCCGACCCCGAGTCGGACGTGACGATCGCGTTCTCCGGCAGCAGCGGGTCCAGCGCCCGCGTCACATACTCCGGGTTGATCGGGTCCGCCGAGAGACCGGCCCGCCGCTCCATCACCTCGTGCCAGCGCGCCACGTTGTCGCACACCGTGTCGAACCACTCCCGGCCGCGGCCCTCGCCCCGCAGCATCGGGATCAGCCGGCGCAGCGTCTCACGCGCGTCGCCGACGAGGTTCACCTCGTACGGGTAACGCATCCCCACCATGTGCGGGTCGATGTCGATCTGCACCCCGCGCGCCTTGCCGAACTCCGGCATGAACTGCGTGTACGGGAAGGACGATCCGATGGTCAGCAGCGTGTCGCAGTCCCGCATCAGCTCGTACGACGGGCGCGTGCCCAGCAGCCCGATCGACCCGGTCACGTACGGCAGTTCGTCGCTGAGGACGTCCTTGCCGAGCAGCGCCTTCGCCACGCCCGCGCCGAGCGTCTCGGCGACGTCGCGCACCTCGTCGACGGCGCCCGCGGCGCCCTGGCCGATCAGGATGGCCACTTTGTCACCGGAGTTGAGGATCTCCGCCGCCCGGCGCAGCGACTCGTCCGACGGGACCGCCGTCCACGCGCTGCGGTCCAGGCTCGACGGCACCATCTTGAACTCGTGCGTGGGCGGCGAGTAGTCCAGCTCCTGCACATCGCCGGGGATGATCAGCGCGGTCGGGCAGCGGCGCGCGTACGCGGTGCGGATCGCCCGGTCCAGGACGTTCGGCAGCTGCTCGGGCACGGTCACCGTCTCCACGAAGTCGGAGGCGACGTCCTTGAACAGCGAGTGCAGGTCCACCTCCTGCTGGTAGGAGCCGCCCATCGCGGTGCGGTGCGTCTGGCCGACGATCGCCAGCACCGGCACATGGTCCAGCTTGGCGTCGTACAGGCCGTTCAGCAGGTGGATCGCCCCCGGCCCCGAGGTCGCCACGCACACTCCGAGCCTGCCGCTGAACTTCGCGTAGCCGACCGCCTCGAACGCCGACATCTCCTCGTGCCGGGACTGCACGAACATCGGCTGGTCCTCGGCCCGGCCCCAGGCGGCGAGCAGGCCGTTGATGCCGTCGCCGGGGTAGCCGAAGACATGTTCGACCCCCCACTCGCGCAGCCGTGACAGGACATGGTCGGAGACCTTGGTGCTCATGACGGAACCTCCCGGGACGGGACGGACAGCGGACCGGGCTTCGTGCCCTGCCGAGTCACCCCGCACCCCGCCCGGAAACCCGCGGCCTGGTTTGCGCCCCCGGGGCCGGGGCAGGCGCACCCTCAGTGCTTCGGACCGGAGGCACGTCCGTGGAAGCGGCCCGCCGCAGCCCCGCGCACGCTGCCCGGCCACGGCCAGGCTCCCCACGGTGACCGTCCACCCCAGAGCACACACAAGGGAGTTGCGACGCACCATGCGCACCCGAGCAGCCGCGAAGCGCCACCCCCATGACGACGCCCCCGACACCGCCCAGGCCTTCCGCACCCTCGCCACGCTCCCCCCGGGGCCGCAGCGCGACACCCTGCGAGGGCAGATCGTCGAAGCCTGGCTGCCCATGGCCGACCGGCTCGCCGGCCGCTTCCGCAACCGCGGCGAGTCCTACGAGGACCTGCGCCAGGTGGCGGCGCTCGGCCTGGTCAAGGCCGTCGACCGCTACGACCCCGCACTCGGCAACGCCTTCGAGAGCTACGCCGTGCCCACCGTCACCGGAGAGATCAAGCGCCACTTCCGCGACCACATGTGGACCCTGCACGTGCCACGCCGGGTCCAGGACCTGCGCAACCGGGTCCGTGTCGCCGTCGGCGAGCTCAGCCCCGCGGGCCGCACCCCGACCGTCGCCGAGATCGCCGGGCACACCGGTCTGAGCGAGGGCGACGTCAAGGTCGGCCTGGAGGCCCTGGAGAGCTTCACCGCCCTCTCCCTCGACGCCGAACTGCCCGGCGGTGAGGACGGCTACTCCCTCGGCGACGCCCTCGGCGCCCCGGACCCCGCCCTCGACACCGTCGTCGACCGCGAGGCCGTCAGGACCCGGCTCGCCGCCCTCCCCGAACGCGAGCGCGCCATCCTCTACATGCGGTTCTTCGACGACATGACCCAGAGCCGCATCGCCGAGCAGCTCGGCATCTCCCAGATGCACGTCTCCCGGCTGATCAGCCGCTGCTGCGACCGGCTCAGGGAACAGGTGCTGGACGACGCCGCCTGATCCGGCCCCGCTTCACCCGGTCGGGCGTGCGGGTCCCACCGATGGGGTCCGGCCGCGCGCGGGGCGGGGCAGGGCGGGCTGTGATGGCTGCGGGGGCGCGAACGACGTGCCCCCGCAGCCCGCCGGCCCGAGGAGCCCTTCGTATGCGCCGCACCGCCCGAGTCCTGTCCGTCGTCGCCCTCACCGGCGCCGCCCTGACCGGTGCCGTGCCGCTGGTGGCGGCCGAACCCGCCGCCGAGGTGAGCCCCGCCGCTGTGTCGCCCGGCGGCAGCATCACCGTGTCCGTCTCCTGCGACCCCGTCGGCGGGTCGCCGCCCGCGACCATGGACGCCACCTCCGAGGCCTTCGAGGAGGGCACCGTCGCCCTGCACCTGGTCCCCGGCAACGACGACGAGCTCTCGGGACCCGCCTACCGGGGCACCGCCCGGATCGCGCCCGCCGAGGCCCTGGAGAGCGAGCCGGCGGGCCTCGGACCCGACACCGCCTGGACCGTCGAGGGCACCTGCCCGGCCGCGCCCGGCGGCCAGGGCGCGCCCTGGAGCGCCACCTTCACCGTGACCAAGGACGGCGGCGGCGCCACCAGTGCGCCGCCCTGTCCCGAGTCGTCCCACGGCACCGCCTGCCCGGCGCCCTGTCCCGAGCCCTCCCACCAGTCCTCCCACGGCTCCGCCTGCCCGGCGCCCTGCCCCGAGCCCTCCCACCAGTCCTCCCACGGCTCCGCCTGCCCGCCGCCCGCCCCCGTCCAGCACGGCGTACGGGCCGGTGAGGGCGGCACCTTCACCGACTCGGTGCCCGCACTCGTCGCGGGCGGCCTCCTCATCACCGGCGCACTCGGCGGCGCCGCCTACCGCCTGCACCGCAGGAACCCCGCCAAGGACGCCTGACCGCGCCCCGCGCCGGGTACACAGAGCCCCACGGGCCACACGAGCGCCGGTTCCGCGCCCGGCCAGGGCACCCGGCATGCGGGCGGACGACAGCGGCGGCAGGATGCGGAGGTGGGCATGCGGTGGGCGGCGGACGCGGAGGGCCACGGCCCCGTACGGTACGGGCCGCCGTCGCCCGACGACGGGCTGCCGGTGCTGCCGGAGCTGTGCGCGGTCCTCGCGGCGGCCGCGGGACGCGGCGGCGCCGAGCCGGTCGGCGGCGGCACGGCGCTGCTGGACGCCGCCTGCGGCTACTGGGAGCGCCGCGGACTGCCCACCGCGCCCGAGCACGCCGCCGCGGGCCCCGGCGCCCCGTCCCTGCTGCTCGCGCTGACCGCCGCGCTCGGCGGCGACGTCCTGGTGCCCCGGCCCTGCGCCGCCTGGTGGGCACCGTACGCACGCCTCCTCGGCAGGCCCGTCTTCCACGTCGCGACCCCCGCCGAGTGCGGAGGAGTGCCCGACCCCTACGCCCTGCTGGAGACCGTGCGCCGGGTCCGCGAGGAGGGCGGCGACCCCCGGCTGCTCGTGCTGTCCGTCGCCGACGACCCCACCGGCACCGTCGCCCCGCCCGAGGTGCTGCACGAGGCGGTCGAGGCCGCCGCGGGGGAGGGCCTGCACCTGGTCAGCGACGAGACCTGGCGCGACACCGTGCACTCCCATACGGGCACCGTGCACTCCGCGTCCGCCGCCGTGCACTGCCCGCCCGACACCTTGCTGCTCAGCCCCGCCGAGATGCTCCCCGGCCGGGTCACCGTCGTCACCGACCTGGCCGGCGCGCTGCTGCCGTCGGGCTGGCCGGCCGCCGTCGCGCGCTTCCCCGGGGACCCGGCCGGAGCCCGCCTGCGCGCACGCGTGCTGGACGTCCTCACCGCCCTCGGCGCCCGCGTCGCCGGACCCGTCGCCGCCGCGGCCGCCTACGCCCTCGCCGAACCCGAGCCGGTCACCACCCGCGTCACCGCCGCCGTAGGGCTGCACGCGCGGGTGGCCGCCGCCCTGTACGACGCCGTCGTCGGCGCCGGCGCCCTCGCCCGGCCCCCGCGGGCCGGCCGCCACCTCTACGCCGACCTCGGCCCGCTGCGCGCCGCCCTGTCCGCCCACGGCGTCGGCGACGCCCAGGAGCTGGAGGACTTCCTCGCCGCCCGGCTCGGCATGCCAACCCCCGGCGGCCAGCGCTTCGGCGACGACCTCGCCGCCCTGCGCGTACGGCTCGCGACCGGACCGCTGCTCGGCGGCACCGACGAGGAGCGCGCGCGGTGCCTCGATGCGCCCTCGCCCCTGGAACTGCCACACGTGCACCGTGCGTTGATCACCGTGAAGACGGTCTTCGACGAACTCCGCGACGACGCTCAGCGATGGGAGCCTCCTCGATGACGCAGCAGTCCGAGTCGACCACCACGAGTGCCGGCCCCCGCGAAAGCGCCCCCGCGCGGGAAGCCGCCGCCCCGCTCACCGAGTCCGCCGTCACCGAAACCCCCTTCGCGCAGAAGCCCTTCACCGAGACGCCCTTCACCGAAAAACCCTTCACCGAGACGCCGCTGACCGAGGCATCCCTCGTCGAGTCGCCCCTCGCCCCGCCCTTCCCGCCGCTCGCCGAACCCCGTCCGCTGGGCGAGCGGCGCGTGTGGCCGCGCACCTTCCACGACCGGCTGACCGCCCCGCTGCCCGGCCTCAAGGCGTTCGCCCGCTTCGCCCGCGAGGGTGCCGTGCGCCCCGGCGCCGACGGTCTCGCCGACATCCCCCGGCTGCCCTTCGAACCGGGGCCGCTGCCCCGGGTGGACGCCCGCACGGTCGCCGTCTCGTGGGCGGGGCACGCCAGTTGGGTGGTGCGCATCGGCGGCCTGACCGTCCTCACCGACCCCGTGTGGTCCCGCCGCATCCTCGGCACCCCGCCCCGTGTCACACCCGTGGGCGTCGCCTGGAGCGCGCTGCCGCACATCGACGCGGTCGTCATCAGCCACAACCACTACGACCACCTGGACGCGCCCACCCTGAGCCGACTGCCGCGCGACACCCCGGTGCTGGTGCCGGCCGGCCTCGGACGCTGGTTCCAGCGCCGCCGCTTCACCTGTGTCACCGAGCTGGACTGGTGGGAGGCCGCCGAAGTGTCCGGGGTCCGTTTCGACTTCGTCCCCGCACACCACTGGTCCAAGCGCACCCTCACCGACACCTGCCGTTCCCTCTGGGGCGGCTGGGTCCTCACCGACGCCGGGGGACAGCGCGTCTACTTCGCCGGCGACACCGGCTACGGCCACTGGTTCACCCGCATCGGCCGCCGTTACCCCGGCATCGACCTCGCCCTGCTCCCCATCGGCGCCTACGACCCCCGCTGGTGGCTCAGCGACGTCCACTGCGACCCGGAGGAGGCCGTCCGCGCCACCCAGGACCTGGGCGCCCGCAGGATGGCCCCCATGCACTGGGGCACGTTCATCCTGTCCGCGGAGCCGGTGCTGGAGCCGCTGACCCGCGTGCGGAGGGCGTGGGAGGAGGCGGGCCTGGCGAGGGAGGACCTGTGGGACCTGCCCGTAGGCGCTTCAAGGGTGCTGAAGAGCGCCGACTTCTAGGGGCGCGGGGACGGCGCGGCAAGCCACGACGGCGCGACACCCCACGACGGCGCGACAAGCCACGACGGCGCGACAAGCCACGACGGCGCGACACCCCGCGACGCGAGCGTCACCCGGCAGCCCGAACCCGCTTCCAGACACTTGGCGCAACACTGATCACCAGCGTGAGCCCAACCGCCGCGACGACTCCCTCCCACGGCTCGGGAAACAGCGACCCCCCGAGAATGCCGATCAGCTGATACGTCACGGCCCAGGCGAGGCACGCGGGCAGATTCCCGCGCACGAACCTCCGCAGGGGCCACCGGGCCAGCAGACACGCCAGCATCACCGGCAGCCGCCCCGCCGGCATCAGCCGCGACAGCACCAGCACGGCAACCCCGTGCTCGGCCAGCTTCACCTGCGCCTGCTCCAGCCGGTCCTCGGGCGCCCGGGCCCGAATCGCCTCCAGCCACCGGGAGCCGTTCTTCGACTTCAGCCCCCGCCGCCCGAGCCAGTACAGCGCCACGTCCCCCAGGAACGCGGCGACGGAGGCCGTCACGAACACCAGGGCCAGAGCGAACGGCGCCGTCTGATGGAAGGCCACCACCGCGGCGGAGGACACCAGCGCCCCGGTCGGCACGACGGGGACCAGCGCCCCGGCCAACACCAGCAGGAACAGCGTCGGATAGCCGATGGCCTGCTGCGTCGACTCCGGCGGCACCGACGAGGACGCGGCCGCGAGAAGGCTCACCGCGTGACCTCCGGCCGCACACTCTCCCCGTGCCCCAGCCGGTGCACCGCCGCCTGCGGCGCCCGCGAGGCGGCGAGGCGCACGAACTCCTCGCCGGGCGTATGGAACTCGTGGGGGCGCACGGCGTCCATCCCGATCGGCCAGTACGTCCCGTAGTGCACCGGCACCGCGCTCGCCGCCCCCAGCAGCGCCAGCGCCTCGGCGGCCCGGCCCGCGTCCAGGTGCCCCTCGCCCAGGTAGGGGCCCCAGCCGCCCACCGGCAGCAGGGCCACGTCGACCGGACCGACCTCCTTGGCCATGGTGTCGAACAGGCCGGTGTCCCCGGCGAAGTAGGTGCGTGCCTCGCCCTCGACGACATAGCCGAGCGCGGGGGAGCGGTGCCGCCCCACCGGCAGCCGCCGTCCGTCGTGCGCCGCGGGCACGGCCCGTACGAGGAGGTCGCCCACGCGCGTCTCGTCACCGGGCCCCACCTCCTCGATCCGCAGATGGGAGAGTCGGCGCAGCGACGGCACCGCACGGCGCGCGCCCCGGGGCACGAGCAGGCGCGTGCCCGGCGCGAGCCGCGCGAGCGACGGCACGTGCAGATGGTCGGCGTGCAGATGCGACACCAGCGCCAAGTCCGCGTGCCAGGCGTCCGGCGGCGGCAACGCGCCCCGGCGGCGCCGCAGATGCGCCAGCCTGCGGGCGAACAGGGGGTCGGTGAGGACCCGTACGTCCGAGTCCGCGACCGTGCAGGTGGCGTGCCCCCACCAGGTGATCTCCACCGGCACCCTTCCGCCCCTTTCGCGCGACTCCCCCGAAGCCTACGTGCAGGAGTAGGGTCGGCGGCGAAACCCTGAGGTGAGGGGGACGCCATGGGACAGACGCGGGGTGCCTTCGGCCGGCCGGACGCGGCGGTCGCGCAGGTCACGGCGATCGCCGGCCTGACGCCGCTGGAGGAACTGGAGGCCGACCCCTTCCTGGTGGACTCCCGCGGACAGCACGCCATGTGCGCGCGCTGGGCCGCCGAGCGCGGCTACGTCGTCGCCCGCCAGCTGCTCGTACGCGGGCTGCGGCCCGACCACCGCGCCCTGTGGGACGGGGTGCGCCCCGGTCTCGACCTGTTCGTGGCGCCCAGCCCGCGCGTGCTGCGCTGCGCGCTCGCCTCCCTGGAGGAGTTCACGGCCGAGTGCGCCCGGCGCGGGGTGCGCCTGGAGACGGTGGGCTGCGCCGAACCGGCGTACGACGCCCGGATGAAGGCCGTGGTGCACCGGAGGCTGTCGATGCCCACCGCCGGCTACGACGGCCGCTGAGCCCGGGGGCGCCCGCCCGGACACGTCCGCCGGTGGCCCGCACTTTCGAATGTCACCCGGCGGACCAGCCGGTTCCGCGGCACCGTGTGCCAGGCTGGATGCCGGGCCCGCCGCGGGGACGGGTACGGAACGTGAGGTGTGTGCGGGGTGCTGGGACGGCGTTGGCGACGGGTCGTGAGCCAGATCGGCCGGAGCACCACGGTGTGGGCCGTGTCGACGCTCACCATGCTCGTCCTCGCCGGCATCCTGCCCGACTTCCAGCTCCAGTCCCCGGACGGCGACAGCGCCACCCGGATCGCGGTCACGGCCGCGTGCGGCGCGGGCGCCTTCGGTGTGCTCTCCGCGCTGGTGTGGCCGCTGCTGGTGCGGCTGCTGCTGCTCGTGCCCGCGCTGGTGCTGGGCCTGCTGGTGTTCTTCCTCAACGGCGGGCTGCTGCTGCTCGCGCTGCGCCTGAACCCGGCCGAGCGGGGCGGTGCGGCCTGGGAGACGGCCGTGGTGGTGGCCGCCGTCATGTCCGCGGTCGCCTCCGCGACCGGCGCCGCCCTCGCCGTCCGCGACGACGACGCCTACCGGCGCCGCCTGTACCGGCTGGCCGACCGCCGCCGCCGGGCCCTGCCGGTGCCCGGCCCCGCCAGCCCCGGCACCGTCTTCCTGCAACTGGACGGGGTGGGCCACGACGTGCTCGCCGACGCCGTCGCCAACGGGCTCATGCCGACCGTCGCGCGCTGGCTGCACGGCGCCCCCGGCGCGCCCGCCACCCACCGGCTCACCCCGTGGCGCACCGACTGGTCGAGCCAGACCGGCGCCAGCCAGCTCGGCATCCTGCACGGCAGCAACTTCGACGTGCCGGCCTTCCGCTGGTACGAGAAGGAGAGCCAGGTCGTCATGGTGTGCAACCGGCCCACCAGCGCCGTGGAGCTGCAGCGCCGGGCCGTCGAGCGCACTGGGGACGGCGGGCTGCTCACCGTGGACGGCGCCAGCCGCGGCAACCTGTTCAGCGGCGGCGCCGACGAGCAGGCCCTGGTGCTGTCCATCGCCGCCCGGCGGCGCAGCCGCGAGACCCGGTCCCGGGCCGGGTACTTCGCCTACTTCTCCGACCCGGCCAACGCCGTGCGCACCGCGCTGTCGTTCGTCGCCGAGGTGGGCCGCGAGATCGTCCAGTCCGTCCGGGCCCGGCTGCGCCGGCAGCGCCCCCGGGTGAGCCGCGGCGGCCTGTACCCGTTCATCCGTGCCTTCGCGACCGTCGTCGAGCGGGACGTCGTGGTCGCCGCCGTGACGGGCGACCTGCTCGCCGGGCGCACCGCCGTCTACGCCGATCTCGTGGCCTACGACGAGGTGGCGCACCACTCCGGGCCGCACAGCCGGGACGCCGAGCAGGTCCTCGCCCGGCTCGACCGCTCGCTGGCGCTGATCGAGAACGTCGCCGAGCACGCGCCGCGCCCGTACCGCCTGGTGGTGCTCTCCGACCACGGCCAGAGCCCGGGTGAAACGTTCCGCGCCCGCTACGGTCTCACCCTCGGCGACCTCGTGCGGGCCGGCTGCGGCCTTCCTGTGCCGCGCCGGGCGCAGCGCACCCACAGTGGCGCCGAGGCGCGCGCGGCGGTCCGTGCGGCGCTGCGCCGGCCGGTCGAGGAGGGCGCCGAGGAGTACCGCCCCGCCCGCCGCAGCGAGCCGGTCGTGCTGGCCTCCGGCAACCTCGGCCTGGTGTCCTTCCCGGACGTGCCGCACCGCATGACCAAGGAGGAGATCGACGCCCGCCACCCGGCGCTGCTGCCGACCCTCGCCAACCACCCCGGCATCGGCTTCCTGCTGGTGCGCAGCGAGGAGCACGGCGGGGTGGTGCTCGGGGCGTACGGCGCCGAGATCCCGGTCGCCGAGCTGGTGGACGGACGCGGCCCGCTGGCCGGCTTCGGTTCCGGCGCCGCCGACGCCGTACGGCGCACGCACTCCTTCCCGCACACCGCCGACATCATGGTCAACTCCTTCCACGACCCGGCCGACGGCGAGGTGCTGGCCTTCGAGGAGCAGATCGGCTCCCACGGCGGCCTCGGCGGCGAGCAGGGCCGGGCGTTCCTGCTGTCCCCGCTCGCCCTCACCCCGCCGCCCGGGGAGATCGCCGGTGCCGAGCAGGTCCACCGGGTGCTGCGCCGCTGGCTGCGGGAGTCCGACGGCCCCCAGGTGCTGGACGATTCGCGGCCGGGAACGGGCGACATCGCACCTTTTCCGGTGCCGGACGGGGTCGTACAGGACAAAACCGCGTGATTTGGAGAGCCGCCGGACGGTGCCCGACCATGGGCGCCGTCCCGGCGATCCCGGGCGTCAGTTCGATGAGAGGCGCACCACCCCATGCACGACTCCGGAACCGTCACCGCACCGGCTCCGGCCCCCGAGCAGGCGAACCCCACGGCACCGACCAGCCGGCACGCCCGCCGCTTCGGCCTCCCCGTCGCCACCGCCCTGGTCATGGGCAACATCATCGGCGGCGGGATCTTCCTGCTCCCGGCCTCCGTGGCCCCCTTCGGCACGATCAGCCTGGTCTCCTTCGGTGTGCTCACCGTCGGCGCGATCGCCCTGGCCCTGGTCTTCGGCCGGCTGGCCGAGCGCGACCCGCGCACGGGCGGCCCCTACGTCTACGCCCGTGAGGCGTTCGGCGACTTCGCCGGCTTCCTCGCCGCCTGGTCGTACTGGATCACCACCTGGGTCTCCAACGCCGCCCTCGCCGTCGCCGCGGTCGGCTACCTGGACGTGCTGATCCCGGTGAACGACCACAGATGGACCGCCTGCCTGGCCGCCCTCGCCGTGCAGTGGCTGCCCGCGCTCGCCAACTTCGCCGGCACCCGCTACGTCGGTGCCGTGCAGCTCGTCTCCACCGTGCTGAAGTTCGCGCCGCTGCTGCTCGTCGCGGTCGGCGGGCTGTTCTTCTTCGACGCCGGCAACCTCGGCCCGTTCCGGGCGAGCGGGGACAGCGCGATCGGCGCGGTGTCCGCCTCCGCCGCGATCCTGCTCTTCTCCTACCTGGGCGTGGAATCCGCAGCCGTCAGCGCGGGCGAGGTCCGCGACCCGCGGCGCAACGTCGGCCGCGCCACCGTCATCGGCACCGCGGGCGCCGCCCTCGTCTACCTGCTCGGCACCCTCGCCGTGTTCGGCACGGTCGCCCACGACGAGCTCGTCGACTCCTCGGCCCCCTTCTCCGACGCCGTGAACGCCATGTTCGGCGGCAGCTGGGGCGGCTGGGCCGTCGCCCTGGCCGCGCTGGTGTCGATGACCGGCTGCCTCAACGGCTGGACCCTGCTCAGCGCCCAGACGCCGTACGCCGCCGCCAAGGACGGCCTGTTCCCGGCCGCCTTCGCCCGCAGGAAGCGCGGCGTGCCGACCGTCGGCGTGGCCGTCACGGTCGTCCTGGCCTCCCTGCTGACGGTCTACAACTACACCGCCGGCACCGCCAAGGTCTTCGAGATCCTCGTCCTCGTCACCACCTTCACCGCGACCGTGCCCTACCTGCTGGCGACCGCCGCGCAGATCTTCCACCTCGTCAGGGGCGAGCAGGTGGACAAGGCCCGCCTGCTGCGCGACGCCCTGGTCGCCGCCGTCGCGTTCGGCTTCTCGATGTGGCTGGTCGCGGGCGCCGGGTACGCGGCCGTCTACCAGGGCGTGCTGTTCCTGTTCGCGGGCGTCCTCGTGTACGCGTGGCTGGCTGCCAGGAGGCAGCGCACCGCCTGAAATTCGGCTGCGGGCAGGGGGCCGTACGCACACACTGTGAGTGCCTACGCCCCCTGTCGCCCCGAGGAGCCCCTGCGTTGCAGGCCGCCGTGACCGTCACTCCCGCCCGTGTCCCCGACCTGCTGCTGGGCCTCGCCGCCGTCCGGCCGGTGTTCCTGTGGGGCGCGCCCGGCATCGGCAAGTCCTCCCTGGTCAGGGAGTTCGCCGAGTCCCTCGGGCTGGAGTGCGTGAGCCTGCTCGGTACCCAGCTCGCCCCCGAGGACCTGATCGGGGTCCCCCAGATCCGCGACGGCCGGTCGGTGTTCTGCCCGCCCGAGGCGATCGCCCGGAACGAGCCGTACTGCCTGTTCCTGGACGAGCTGAACGCGGCCACGCCGGACGTGCAGAAGGCGTTCTACTCGCTGATCCTGGACCGCCGCATAGGGAACTACGAGCTGCCCGCGGGCTCGATCGTCATCGGCGCGGGCAACCGCTCCACCGACAACGCCCTCGCCCGCCCGATCGCGTCCGCGCTGGTCAACCGGCTCACCCACGTCCATCTGGAGGCCTCGCCGAAGGACTGGCTGGTGTGGGCGGCGAAGAACGGCATCCACCCCTGGATCCTGGACCACCTGACCGACCGGCCCGACCACCTGTGGGCCAAGCCGCCCAAGACCGAGGAGCCGTTCTCCACCCCGCGCTCCTGGCACATGCTCTCCGACGCGCTGCACTCCTTCGGCGCGGACCTCGACGAGGAGACCCTGAAGGTCCTCGCGCACGGCACGCTCACCCCCCGGCACGCCACCGCCTTCTGCGGCTACGTCAAGATCGTGCGCAGCCGCTTCGGTATCGAGGCGGTCCTCAGGGGCGACGCCCGCTGGCCCAGCCGCGTCGAGGACCGCGACCTGCTCTACTACCTGGCCGAGTCGTTCCGCGGCCGGCTGCTCAAGGAGCTGCCCGTCTCCAAGGAGCACCTGTCGGCGAACGGCCGGCAGACCGCCTACCGCGCCAAGTCCCTGCTGGTGCAGCTCGCGGAGATCTCCGTCGAGGTCGCCCAGAGCGTGATCGCGTCCGACGCCGACGGCAACCCCGTGCTGCCCTCCTGGTTCCTGGTCGAGGCGGCCCGCGACATGCCCCGGCTGGTCGAGGCCCGGCGATGAGCCCCGCCAGACCCAAGGCCAAGGCCGCCGCCGAGCGCGACCCCGCGGCCGAGGCGTGCGCCGAGGGCCTGCGCACGGTGCGGGCCGACCCCGCGCTCGCCGCGCTGGAGGCCAGGACCTGCCGTGACCCCGAGTGCCGGGCCGCGCCCCGGCAGGGCCTCGCCCGCGTCGACTCCAACGGCACCGTCCATCTGCACCCCACCGCCCGTGCCGAGCCCGCCGACTGGGCCTGGGCGATCGCCCACGCGCTGATCCACCTCGGCTTCGGGCACGTCCCCGCAGCCGACGGCGCGCGCGTCCAGCCCGACCGGTTCGAGCGGGCCGCGCGCTGCGCGGTCGTCGACCGGTTCCTGCTGACCTTCAAGGTCGGCCGCCCGCCCGAGGACCTGCCCGCCGCCTACCCGGACGGCGACGAGGAGCGCCTGACCGCCCTGTGGCGCCGCGACGGCATCCCGGCCGCGTACCGGCGCGAGGAGTCCGACCAGCTGCTGGTCGACTGGGGCTCCTGGAACGGCCAGGTGCCCGACTGGCAGCTCGCCTTCGCGCACGCCCTCACCCGCACCCTGTCCACCGCGATGGACCTGGCAGGCGGCCGCCGCGACGCCATGACCGGCGGCCCCACCGAGCGGCGGCCCTGGGAGCGGGCGCTGAGCTGGTTCGTGTCGTCGTACCCGCTGCTCGGAGGGATCGCCTCCGGCATCAGGCTGGTCGCCGACGCCGAGTTCGCCCGTGCGCACGGCATCGCGATCGCCGCGGTCGACGCGCTGTCCGGGGAGATCTACATCAACCCGCTGTGCCGCTACGACGACGAACAGTGGCGGTTCGTCCTCGCCCACGAGATGCTGCACGCCGCCCTGCGCCACCAGGACCGCTGTGGCACCCGCGACCCGCAGTTGTTCAACGTCGCCTGCGACTACGTGATCAACGCCTGGCTGCGCGAGATGCGGATCGGCACCATGCCCGAAGGGCTGCTCCACGACCCGGAGCCGGCCGGGCTGTCCGCCGAGGAGGTCTACGACCGCATCGCCGGCGACCTGCGCCGGAGCCGGCGCCTGGCCACCCTGCGCGGCAAGGGCGTCGGCGACATCCTGAGCGGCCCGCTCGGCGCGCCCGGAGACCATGCCGACCTCGACGAGTTCTACCGCCGGGGCCTGGCCCACGGCCTCGACCTGCACCAGCGCCAGGAGCGCGGCCTCCTGCCCGGCGGGCTGATCGAGGAGATCCGCGCGCTCAGCCATCCGCCGCTGCCCTGGGACGCGCAACTGGCCCGCTGGTTCGACGAGTTCGTGCCCCGCCCCGAGCCGCTCAGGTCGTACGCCCGGCCCGCCCGGCGCCAGGCCTCCACCCCCGGCATCCCGCGTGCGGGACGGTACTTCCCGCCCGAGGAGGTGCCCCGCTGCACCTTCGGCGTCGTCCTGGACACCTCGGGATCGATGAACCACACCCTGCTCGGCAAGGCGCTGGGCGCCATCGCCTCCTACGCCGAGGCCCGGGACGTGCCCGCGGCCCGCGTGGTGTTCTGCGACGCGGCCCCGCACGACGCGGGCTATCTGCCGGTCACGGAGATCGCCGAGCGGGTGCGGGTGCACGGCCGTGGCGGTACGGTCCTGCAGCCGGGGATCGATCTGCTGCACCGCGCGGACGACTTCCCGCCCGACGCGCCGGTGCTGATCATCACGGACGGCTGGTGCGACGTCCTCAGGGTGCGGCGCGAGCACGCCTATCTGATTCCCCAGGGCGCCCGGCTGCCGTTCACCGCGTGTGGGCCGGTGTTCCGCGTGCGGTGACCCGGAATGTGATCGGATGGAGCCGCAAGTCCTTGTGAAGGCACGGCGAAAGGAAGAAACATGGCTACCACGCGTTCCGCACACACCATCTGGGAAGGCGACCTCCTCAAGGGCAACGGTGTCGTCACCTTCGACTCCTCCGGCGCCATCGGCCAGCAGCCGGTGACCTGGGCCTCGCGCGCCGAGGAGGCCAACGGCAGGACGAGCCCGGAGGAGCTGATCGCCGCCGCCCACTCCAGCTGCTTCTCCATGGCCTTCTCGAACATGCTGGCCAAGAACGACACGCCGCCCACCAAGCTCGTCACCTCCGCCGATGTCACCTTCCAGCCGGGCGAGGGCATCACGGGCATCCACCTCACGGTGGAGGGCACGGTTCCCGGACTCGACGAGGAGAAGTTCCTCTCCGTCGCCGAGGAGGCCAAGGTCGGCTGCCCCGTCAGCCAGGCCCTGAAGGCCGTACCGATCACCCTCACGGCGAAGCTGGCCTGACCGGGCGGGCAGGACAGGCGGTGCGGCCCGCCCCGGCGGCGGGCCGCGCCCCTGTGCGCCGAGCGCCCCATTGACAAGCATCCGCTCAGGTTTTGTGCTGGAGGTGCAGGCGACCGGGGAGACCCTCGTGGAAGGGGACGGCGATGGCACGTGCGGTCGGTATCGATCTGGGGACCACGAACTCGGTGGTGGCCGTGCTGGAGGGCGGTGAGCCCACCGTCGTCGCCAACGCGGAGGGCGCCCGTACGACACCGTCGGTGGTGGCGTTCGCCAAGAACGGCGAGGTCCTCGTCGGCGAGGTCGCCAAGCGGCAGGCGGTCACCAACGTCGAGCGCACCGCCCGCTCGGTGAAGCGGCACATGGGCGACGGCTCGTGGCGCTTCCCGGAGCAGGGCTCCGTGGACGGCACCCGCTACCGGGCGCAGGAGCTGTCCGCGCGGGTGCTGCAGAAGCTGAAGCGGGACGCGGAGGCCTACCTCGGCGAGGACGTCACCGACGCGGTGATCACCGTGCCCGCCTACTTCGACGACACCCAGCGCCAGGCCACCAAGGAGGCCGGGGAGATCGCCGGCCTGAGGGTGCTGCGGATCATCAACGAGCCGACCGCAGCCGCCCTCGCCTACGGCCTGGACCGCGGCGAGGAGCAGACCGTGCTGGTCTTCGACCTCGGCGGCGGCACCTTCGACGTGTCCCTGCTGGAGATCGGCGACGGCGTCATCGAGGTCAGGGCCACCAACGGCGACACCCGCCTCGGCGGCGACGACTGGGACCAGCGGATCGTCGAGCACCTGGTCAAACGCTTCCAGGGGCAGTACGGCATCGACCTCTCCAAGGACAAGATGGCCGTGCAGCGCCTCAGGGAGGCCGCCGAGCGGGCCAAGATCGAGCTGTCCAGCTCCTCGGAGACGAACATCAACCTGCCCTACGTCACCGCCTCCGCCGAGGGCCCGCTGCACCTGGAGGAGAAGCTCACCCGCGCCCAGTTCCAGGAGCTCACCGCCGATCTGCTGGACCGCTGCAGGACGCCCTTCCACCAGGCGGTCAAGGACGCCGGCATCAAGCTCTCCGCGATCGACCACGTCATCCTGGTCGGCGGCTCCACCCGGATGCCCGCCGTCACCGACCTGGTGCGCGAGCTGACCGGCAAGGACCCGCACAAGGGCGTCAACCCCGACGAGGTCGTGGCCGTCGGCGCCGCCCTGCAGGCCGGGGTGATCCGCGGCGACGTCAAGGACGTGCTGCTGCTCGACGTGACCCCGCTGTCCCTCGGCATCGAGACCAAGGGCGGCATCATGACCAAGCTGATCGAGCGCAACACCACGATCCCCACCCGGCGTTCGGAGATCTTCACCACCGCCGAGGACAACCAGCCCTCCGTCGGCATCCAGGTCTACCAGGGCGAGCGCGAGATCGCCGCGTACAACAAGAAGCTCGGCACCTTCGACCTCACCGGACTGCCGCCCGCGCCGCGGGGCGTGCCGCAGATCGAGGTCGCGTTCGACATCGACGCCAACGGGATCATGCACGTCTCCGCCAAGGACCTCGGCACCGGGCGCGAGCAGAAGATGACCGTCACCGGCGGCTCGGCGCTGCCGAAGGACGACATCGACCGCATGATGCGCGAGGCCGAGCAGTACGCCGAGGAGGACCGCACCCGCCGCGAGAACGCCGAGGCCCGCAACCAGGCCGAGCAACTCGTCTACCAGACCGAGAAGTTCCTCCACGACAACCCCGAGCGGGTACCGCAGGCCACCCGCTCCGAGGTCGAGTCCGCCGTCGCCGACCTCAAGGCGCTGCTGGAGCAGAACGCCGACACCGGACCCCTGCGCGCGGGCGTCGAGAAACTCGCCGGCATCAGCCAGAAGATGGGACAGGCGATGTACGCGCAGACCCGGACGCCCAACGAGACGCCCACGGCACCGGAGGAGGAGGGCGTGGTCGACGCCGAGATCGTCGACGACGACCGCGAACGCAAGGGCGGAGCCGCCTGACCCGGCGGAGACGCCCGGGAGGAGCCGCCCGACCGGCGGCCCCACCCGCTCCCGCCCCCGGACCGGGCGCCCCCGGCGGGTCAGGGCTTGCGGGCCACCCCCGCGTACACCGGGACGATCCCCTCCGCCTGCGCGGCCACGTCCTCCGCCTCCGGGCGCCAGCCGTGGACCGGGATCACGCCCGGGCCGAGCAGCTCCAGACCCTCGAAGAACCGCGTGAACTCGGCCAGCGTGCGCGGGTGGAAGGACGTGCCGCTGCGCCGGAAGTTCTCCGCGGCCTGCTCGATGGCGGCCGGGTTCAGATCGGGTGTGACCTGCGACAGGATCAGGTAGCTGCCCGGCGCGAGCGCGTCGACGTACCGCTCCACGAGCCCGTACGCCTCGTCGTCGAGGTAGTGCGTCAGCGCCACCAGCGACAGCGCGACCGGCTCGGCGAAGTCCAGCGACTCCTCGGCGCGGGCCAGCAGGGCGCCGGCGTCCCGGACGTCGGCGTGCACGTAGTCGGTGCTTCCCTCGGGCGTGCCGCCGAGCAGGGCCTCCGCGTGGCGCAGCACGATCGGGTCGTTGTCCGCGTACACCACCTTCGACTCCGGGGCGACCCGCTGGGCGATCTGGTGCAGGTTCGGCTCGGTCGGTATCCCGGTGCCGATGTCGAGGAACTGGCGGATGCCGGCCTCGGCGACCGTACGGACGGCCCGGTGCATGAAACGCCGGTTGGCACGGGCGCCACGCACCACCGTGCCGTCCACGGCGAGGATGCGCCGGGCGAGCTCCTCGTCCACCGGGTAGTTGTCCTTGCCGCCCAGCCACCAGTCGTACACCCGGGCCGGGTGCGGCCGGCTGGTGTCGATACGGGGGGCTGCGGCGTCGGGTCCGGTCATGCGGAATGCGCTCCTCGAAAGAAGTGGGTCATGGCTAGGGGGGCGTCCCCCTAGTAGCGCTCGCGGTACTCCTGGAGGATCTTCTTGGTGCGCCGGCCGGACGCGGCATGGGCCGTGACATGGTCCAGCACCTCCAGATGCGCGGAGACCTCCTGGCGCGAGTCGAGATAGAGGGCGCCGGTCAGGTACTCGGTGAACACCATGTCCGGCAACTCGGGCTCGGCGAAGCGGAACAGCGAGAAGGGCGCGTACGTCCCCGGGTGCGGGCCGCTCGCGAACTCGGCGACCTGGAGCGTGACCCGGTCCCGCTCGGCGGCCTCGAGCAGCCGGTCCAGCTGGTCGCGCATCACCTCGGGGCGCCCGCACACGGGCCGCCGCAGCACCGTCTCGTCGATGATCACCCAGAGATGGGGCGGGTCGGCGCGCTCCAGCAGCCGCTGCCGCTCCATCCGCAGGGCGACGTGCCGCTCGACCGCCTCCGGCCCCTGCTGCCCTATCGTCCCGGCCGCCATGACGGCACGGGCGTACGCCTCGGTCTGCAGCAGGCCGGGCACGAAGTGCGGCTCGTAGGAGCGGATCAGCCGGGCGGCGCCCTCCAGGCTGACGTACAGGCTGAACCACTCGGGCAGCACGTCGTGGTACCGCTGCCACCAGCCCGGCTGGTTGGCCTCCTCGGCGAGCGAGACGAACGTCTCCGCCTCCTCCTGCGGCACCCCGTAGGTCTCCAGCAGCACCTGCACATACGGGATCTTCAGCGAGACCTCGGCCGTCTCCATCCGCCGCACGGTCGCCGGGGCGACGCGCAGCACCTTGGCGGCCTCCTCCCGCTTGAGGCCCGCCGCCTCCCGCAGTTCCTGCAGCCGCCTGCCGAGCACCACCTGCCCGACGGTGGGCGCAGGCCGCCGCTCACTCACCACGCCTCCTCAGCACGCCTGCACTGTAAAGGGGAGCGGGCCCTTTTGAATATGCCGCTCCGCCGCGCGGTGTGAGCGGGACGGCTCAGGCGCATCACCTCGGCCGGCTTCGGATGATCTCGGGTGAGCTCCGACCACCCATGATTACCTCTGAGGTAATCGACCCCGGCGGACGCGTCCCGGCATGGTTGTCCCACCGACAACACGACCTGCCCGGAGGGTGATTCCCATGTCCGCCACCGCACTCAGCGCCCTCGCCCGCACCTCGGAGCCCAACACCGCCCTGCGTAGGTTCCTGGCTCTCGACACGGCGGTGACCGGCGTCAACGGCCTCGCCTACCTCGCCGCGTCCGGCCCCCTGGCCGACCTCCTCGGCGTCGGCAGGCCCCTGCTGCTCGAACTGGGCGCGTTCCTCACGGCGTACGCGATCGCGGTGGGCCTGCTGGCCTCCCGCACCCGGCCGGCCGCGCTGCCGGTGAAGGCCGTGATCGAGGCCAACCTCGCCTGGTCGGCGGTGAGTTTCGTCGCGCTCGGCCTCTGGCTGGACCCCAGCACCGCCGGCACGGTGTGGACGGTGCTGCAGGCCCTCACGGTCATCGGCTTCGCCCTGCTCCAGCACACCGCCCTGAGGTCCCGTCAGGGCATGAGCGAGTGAAGGTACTTGACCGTCGCCGGGTCGGCCGGGAGCAGCGTCTCGATGGCCAGCTCGGCGACGGTCACGTCCATGGGGGTGTTGAAGGTGGAGATGGACGAGATGAAGGACAGCACCCGCCCCTCGTGCTCCACCTGGAGCGGCAGCGCGAAGTACGGCACCGGCTCCTCGGGCTCCGCGCCCGGTGCCTCGTCGGGCACCGGATACGCCGCGACCTCCTCGTACAGCTCCCGCAGCGGCTGGGAGCGGTGCAGCGCGATCTGCCGCTCCATCTGCGCCAGCAGATGCCCGCGCCACTCGCGCAGATTGCGGATGCGCGGCGCGAGGCCCTTCGGGTGCAGGGTCAGCCGCATCGCGTTCAGCGGCGGCGCCAGCAGCTCCTCGGGCATGCCGTCCAACAGCATCAGGATGCCCCGGTTGGCGGCCACCACGTCGTACGTCGCGTCGACCACCAGCGCCGGGTAGGGCTCGTAGCCCTGGATCAGCCGCTCCATGCCCTCGCGCAGCGAGCGCAGTGCCGGGTCGTCCAGCGGGGTCTCCGGGTAGCGCGGGGCGTAACCGGCCGCCAGCAGCAGGGCGTTGCGCTCGCGCACCGGCACCTCCAGGTGCTCGGCCAGCCGCAGCAGCAGCTCCTCGCTCGGCCGGGAGCGGCCGGTCTCGACGAAGCTGATGTGCCGGGCGGAGGAGTCGGCGCGCAGCGCCAGCTCCAGCTGGCTGACCCGCCGCTGCTCCCGCCAGGCCCGCAGCAGCGGACCGACACCCGAGTCGGCGGAGGCGGCGGCAGCGGCGGGAACGGTGGCCCGGGCGGACCTCACTGTGGTCATGTGGACGACCGTAGTCGAGCGAGGCACGCTGGTCAGGTACACGATCCCCGGATTCCCAGGAAGGGAGCCACGCGTGGCCGTCGAACCCCTGTCGCTGAAGGAGATCGAGGACCGGCTGGCCGAGCTGCCCGGCTGGGCGGTCGAGGACGACCGGCTCACCCGCACCTACCGGCTCGGTTCCCACTTCGCCGCGGCCGCGCTGGTCGTGCACATCGCGCAGGTGCAGGAGGAGCTGAACCACCACTCCGACCTCACCCTCGGCTACAACACCGTGCGCCTGGCGGTGAACACCCACAGCGCGGGCGGCGCCGTCACCGACATGGACTTCAGCCTTGCGCGAAAGGTGGAAGACCTGGCACCCGGGCATGGGGCAAGCTGACCCGGATGATCGATCAGTGACGGCCGGGGGGCGCGCATGCTCGACTACGACAAGGAAGCCGACGCCTACGACGCCCTGCGCGGCGGTGAGCCCCGGGCGGCGGCCGCCGCCGACGCGGTCCTCGGGCTGCTGCCCCCGGACCGCACCGACCTGCTGGACCTCGCCTGCGGCACCGGCATCGTCACCCGCCGCCTCGCCGCGGCCCGCCCCGGCACCCGGGTGACGGGCGTGGACCTGGCGGCCGGGATGGCCCGGACGGCCGCCGCCCGGCTGCCCGGCCGGGTCGTCGTCGCCGACAGCCGCCGGCTGCCGTTCCCGGACGCCTCCTTCGACGCCGTCGTCAGCGTCTGGCTGCTGCACCTGCTGGACGACACCGACGTGCGCGGTGTCGTCGCCGAGTGCGCGCGGGTGCTGCGGCCCGGCGGGGTCTACGTCACCACCGTCGACAAGGCCGCCGCGCACAACGTGGGCAGCGACATCGACGCCGTCCTCGCCTCCCGGCCGCCCAGCCCCGCCCACGACGCCGCCGGCACCGTCGCCGCGCTCGCCGCGGCACACGGACTGACACCCGCCGGACGGGCCCGCTTCCCGGGGCGGGGCCAGGGCCGCAGCCCCCGGCGCACCATCGCCGACCTGCGGCGCGGCTGGTTCGTCACCCTCCCGCCGGGTGAGCCGCGCACCGAGGAGTTCGCGGCGCGTCTCGCCGGGCTCCCCGACCAGGACCGGCCCCGCCCGGACCCGGAGTTCAGCCTGCGGGCGTTCCGCAAGCCGCGCGGGTGAACTCCATCGACCAGTTCGTCAGCCAGCTCTCGCCGTCGTCCAGGGAGAACGCCTGCTCCCAGCGGGCCGTGGCCGCGCCGATCCCCGACCACACGAAGCGCACCCGCACCTCCTTGCCGTCGTAGGCGTCGTCGCCGTGGAAGACGCCCCGGCCGTCCTCGAAGTGCCCGAGCACCGGCGGGAACAGCCGCCCGGTCCGGCTGGACGCCCAGTTCAGCGACCACTGCCGCGTCCGCGGGTCGAACAGCCGCAGGGTCAGTCCGCGGCAGCCGAGGTGGGGCATGTCGATCTCGTCGACGTTGGCCGCGCCGTCGAAGAGGCTCCAGCAGCGGGTGGTGGCCGGGAACTCCTCCCATGCGCCGGCGGGGTCCAGGAAGTCGGTGCGCCGGCGGTTGCGGACGTCCCAGTCGCCGTGCAGGAAGTCGAAGTCGTGCGGGCTGCTCATGCGGGGTCTCCCGTGGTTCCCTCGGGCATGCTGTCGGCCAGGTACGCGGCCAGGTCGGGGGTGCCGGGCGCGAGCAGATGCCGGACCCAGGCGTCCCGCTCGTGCCGGATCGGCGGCAGCTCCCAGACGCAGCCGATCCAGGGCCGCCCGGTCGGCACGAAGTGGGTGGGATCGCGGTCCGGGCAGCCGAGCACCGGCTGTCCGGCGGCGGCGCCCCGGAAGTGCAGCACGTTGTCCCACACCCAGCTGTAGACGTTCAGATAGGCGCCGCTGTCGCCGCCCCGGTGCAGCACCACGAAGGTCGCGGGCGGGGTGCCGTCCGGCTCCGGCAGCAGCTTCGGCAGGATCGCGTACGCCGCCTCCCGCACCTCGGGCGCGATGCCCGCGGGGTCGGCGGTGACGTGGTAGCGCTTGACGTGCCGCCCGGCCACCTCGATCGGCGGTGGCACGGTGAGCAGTTTTTCCGTGAAAGCCATGGCAGGACGCTAGGACGGCTTCACTGACACCATGTGTCAGTCGTGTTGGTGGACTTGTTGCAGGTCGACGGGCTGGCCTGCGGGGCCGTGGATTGCAAGTTCGCTTGAGTTGGCCCTAGTTCGCTTGAGTTAGCCTGAGTTCACAAGATCATTACCCCATCCGTTCCCCATGGGAAATGAGTCGGCCCCCGACGGTGAACGTCGGGGGCCGTTGGACCAGGGTGGGGCTGTCACCCCGGGGAGGGGACCTGTGCCCCACCCTGGCCACTCTTTCTAACGCGTGTACGGGGCATCCGTCACGCCCAAATCGGTCACTCGTTCGAGTGAGTTTGACTTCGGTTCAAGCTGGCCAGTGATGTGACCGTCCGCCTGCCGACGAGGGGGTACTCACGACAGACGGACGGCCAGTCCGACGCGGTGCAGGCTCAGTGCACCGCGCCGGGCACGTGGTGGGGGGTGGGGCAGCTTGATCCCATCATGGGACGACCATCCTGGGAAGCGGTTGCGGCAGGCATATGCGCGCGCGACCGTCACACGGGGTGTGGATTCGTGACTCTCTGTTGAGTTCTGGCCGATGGTACCTGCATATATCTACGCGGGTACCCCAGAGTTAGCGATTTACCACTGATGGTAAAGACTTCTTCCCAAGATCATTCCAACGTGGTCGGGTGCCACTCGACCCCATGCCCGCCTGGGTAACCACCCGACGCCGGCAGATCGGGGAACGCATCCGCATGGCACGCCGCCAACTCGGCCTCTCCCAAATGCAGCTCGGCGAGCTCGTCGGCCGCGACCACAAAACCGTCCACCGGTGGGAGACCGCGGCAACACCACCCAACCTCGACGACTTGCTGCTCGTCGCCGACGCCCTCGGGATGCCGCTGGCGGATCTCCTGCGGTGAACGGCCCCGACCAGCTACAGCCGGGGCCGCCCGGTCTACGGCTTGGGCGGGACGATGAAACCCCGCGCCTGCCGACCCTCACCATCGGATTCCGGCTGCTGCGCGCGCTTCCACGCCGCGACCAGTTCCGCGTACCGCGGGTCGATCCACTCGGACATGCGGCCTCCCTTCGTCCCGCCAGCGTAGGGGCTGTCAGCCCTTGGGCTTGGGCAAGGTGACGATCGGACCGGAGTCGTCGGAGTGCTGGCACTTCGCGGCCACGGCGACGAGCGTCTCGTCCGACGGTGCCACCCAGAGTTCCTCGTCGACGTCCCAGCCCAGGCCCTCGATCGCCTCACGCGTGCGGTCCAGGACCGTGGGGTCGTAGTTGCCGGGGTCGTAGCCCGGGTAGTGGTGCACGAACTGGCCGCCCACCTCGCGGCAGAGGTCGGCGTAGAGGGCGGTGTGGAGGATCAGGGCGTGCCAGCCCTCGTCCACGATCCGCGACGGCACCAAACCGGCACCCGGGTGCTTGGCGCACGCGGTCACGAACTTGATGCCCTCGTCGACGATCCGGCCCGCGAGCTCCTCACCCATGCCGGGGTTGGCGTCCATCACCGTGCCCCGCACGCTGGCGAACTGCTGGTCCGTCAGCAGCATGCGCGGCAGGACAGGCACCGGGCCGGGCGTCGGGTCGCGGTCGGGGCCAGGGTTCGGCGGTAAGGTCACGATGGTCTCCTCTGCTGAGTGTGGTTGGGGATGGCCCGCCCGGCCGGGTTCTGTGGAGGATCACCGGCTCGGGCGGGAGTCTTGGTCGGCCGCGTGCGGCAGCCTGCCGGGCAGGCGTACACCTCGACATCGAGGACGTGGGCGCCGATCTGGCCGCGGGCGATGCCTGCGCTGACGCCTCCGGTGCGGGCGAGTGAGGTGCCGCACCAGACGCAGGCCCAGCCGTTGTACTGCGGGCCGGTCAGGCTGGTTGCGGGCGGCAGGGGGCTGCTCATGTGTCGGTCTCGATCTGCGCCCACAGGCCCGACTCGTCTGTGGTGGTGCCGGTGCGTTGGGCGAGTGCGGCGATGATGGTCCAGCCGGGGCCGTGGCTGTGGCGTAGGGATAAGCGGCGGTCGCCGGTGGCGGTGATGCGGAGCCGCTGGCCTGCGGTAGAGAGGGTCAGCTCGATGACGTCTGCGCCGGAGCTGAGGACGGCGGCGAACAGTTCGTGGGCGATCTGCACGGCGTCTTCGGGGGTGGTGCGTTTCGCTGTCCAGGCCCGAACTTCGGCAGCCTCGCTGGCGTGGCCCTTGAACGCACGCTGCCATGTTCTGCCTGTTTCGGACATGAATGTCCCCCACGACCAGTAGCTATCTGAGTACAGGATCTGCTTTTCTGTACTCAGAATGTCCGCGAGGTTGGCGCAGGTCAAGGGGGACGGGACAGTATGTGTACACAGATTGACGCGATCACCAACCGTGGGAGCACCGCCGTGGCACAGCCCGAGTACCTGCGCATCGCCGCCGACCTGCGGCGCCGCATCACCGCGGGCGAGTGGGCGCCCGGCGACCAGATCCCCACCCTCCCCGAACTCTGCGACGCCTACGGCGTGTCACAGACCACCATCCGCAACGCCATCGCACTCCTCCGCGGCGAAGGCCTCGTCGAGTCCAACGCCCGCGCCGGCACCCGCGTCAGGCCCCGCCCGCCGATCCACCGCATGGCCGCCGACCGCTACCGGTCCACGCCCGGCGCCAAGTCGACGCCATACACGCGGGATCAGGGCATCGGCTGGTCGGAGTACCGGCTCGACAAGCGGTTCGAGCGCGTCCAGGCGGACGCCGAGTTGGCCGCGCTGTTCGAGTGCGCGCCCGGCGAGCAGCTCCTCGCGCGGCACTTCATCTTCTACGACAACGACCAGCCCACCCAGATGTCGACGAGCTACGTGCGCTGGTCCGACGTGGCCGGCACCCCCGTCGCCGACCCGATCAACGAGCCCTGGCCCGGCGGAACTCGCGCGCAGCTGGCGACGCTCGGCATCCGGGTCACGCAGATCACGGAGTCGTTCACGGCGGCGATGCCCACCGAGGTGGAGGCGGCAACGCTGCGGATAGGCGCGGGCGTTCCGGTCCTGCGGTACACGCGGCGGCACATCGCGGACACAGGCCGGGTGGTGGAGGTAGCGCATCCCATCGTGCGGCGGGGAGATACCACGATCGTGGACTTCAGGATCGACCTGGAGGACTGAGGGCTCTAGCCTTGGATCATGTCCCCCGATCCTGCGCCCGGTGCTGTCGTGCGCTCTGCTGCTGAGGTGAATGCGGAGATCCGCGCGCTGTGGTCGCATCCGGCTGTGCCGTTGACGACGCTGCAGCGGGAGGAGTACGCGCGGCTGCTGGCCGAGTTGCGGCGGGTGGAACGCGGGGACATGAGCACGGCGGCGTGATCTTCAACAACCGCCCCCTCTTCTCCAACAAGCACTCACCAGACCTACTTGTAGCTCTACTTGTAGGTCTTCGGCTTCAAGTAGCTACAAGCAGAGGGCCCCGCCCGCCGTAGCGGACGAGGCCTCTCGTGCGACCAGTCAGGTCAGGATGTGCCACCCGTACCAGAGGGAGAACGCGGCCCACGAGACGCCGAACGCCACGGCGCCCGCCCGCGTGTGGACCCGGAACCACCTGCGCGTCGACTCGCTGAGCGTGTCCCCCTGGCGGGCGTTGCGCAGCGCATACGTCTCGAAAGCCGCACCCGCCAGGATCAGCCCCGCCCACACCACATCCGCGCTGGTCACCGGCCCGCCGCCTGCCACAGCGCCATCCCCAGCCCGGCCACACCACACACCGCAGCGATCGACGGCAGAGGCCAGCGACCGCGCTTCAACGCCTCAACCTCCGCCTTCAGCTCCGCGATGTCCTTGTCTGTCTGATCACCGCGCTGGACCAGGAGAGCGAGCTGCCCATCCACCCGAGTGAACCCGGTCTCGCAGGTTCCCCTCAGCCGCTCCAGCTCCAGCGCCACAGACACCTCCGGAGTCGTCACTCGCGTACCGCCTCAGTCCCGCCCCCGTCCGTCCGCAGCCACGCCGGGAGCAGCCCCTGCACCGCGGGGAGGGCCATCACCCGGGCGAAGCCGCCCGCCACCGCCAGGGCGCCCGCCACCCACGGCAGGGACTCCGGCACCCCCGACGCGGCGACGATGCCGGGCAGGGCCACGGCCACGCCGACGCCGGTCTGCAGCACTGTGCGGGCCGTGCGCTTCGACGAATCCTTCATGATCAGTCTCCTGTCTGTGAGGGGGGTCAGCTCGCGAGTCGCGAGGCGAGCTTGTCCGCGACCTTCGTCGCGATCAGATCCGCCAGCAGCGGATGCGCAGCCACAGCCGCCGCCAACGCACCCACCTGCGCATCCGTCAACGACGGCGCCTTCAGCCCGATCACCCGGCCCTCCGTGCGCCGCGCGAGGATCTCGATGTTCCCGATCGCCGTCGCCAGCGCGATGTACGGGTTCTCGTCCGCCGTCGCCGGGTTCGGGTTCTTCAGGACGTTGTCCGTGTTCAGCACCGCCACCGGCACCAGCCGCCTGATCGCGGCCTCGATCCACGCCTTGTCCTCAGCGCTCAGCGCCATGTCGTCCTCCTCGGACGGAGTCGTGCTGCCCTTGGCCAGGGCAATCAGCTTGGGGAAGTCGATGGCGCCCGGGTCGCCGTGGTCGTTCTCCGGGACGTGCATGTGACCGCACACCCCGGAGAACCCGGTCCACTGCGCGCCCGACATCCGCTGCCCGCCGGCCGACCCGTAAGAGCTGGGGTACGCCGGCCACCGGGACGGCCCGACGAGGGGGACGCCGTGCTCGGCGTTCATCCACCGCAGGAACGCGGCCACGTCGCGGAGCGCCCAGTCCGGGGCTTCCGGCCAGTAGATGTGCGCTACGCCTGCGGCCTGCCAGCGCTGGTGGGTGGTCGGGTCGCAGGTGCCGACCAGCTCCACCTGGCAGACGTTCAGGGTGTTCGTCTCCACCCCGCCCGACAGGTTGCGGAGGGCGCGGGAGGAGACGTCGATGTCGAAGTGCTGGAACCAGACCAGCCGCTTCGCCGCGAAGTCCGGGCGCGCGGTCAGGTTCGGTGCGGACCCGCCGCCCCCGTAGGACGGCAACGACGTGCCCTCGGTCGTATGGAGGACAACGACGTTCACCTCCATCGGCGAGCCTGGGAAGTCGTCCTGGTACCAAGCCGCCGTCGAGGCGCCCGGGTAGCGCTGTGGTCCGGTGCGTGCCATGCCAGCCCCCTAGACGACGGTGATGATCTGGTCGTACTTGCGGACAAGGACCGAAGCCACGCCCGCACCGGACGCCATCGCGGCCCGAGCCGCATTCACGATGGTCATGTCGTCGATGACCGGCCCGTCCTGATCCACCGAGCTGACGGACGTCGTCGCGATCGTGGTCCCGTCGTTGCTGCGGCCGGTGATGACGTACTGAGGCATGAGGGTCTCCTAGGCGATTCGGTCGAGACGGAGCATCGAGTCGGTGTACAGAGTCGTGGCCGAGGCATCCGAAGTGGCCTGGCCCCACTTCAGGGCGAAGGTGCCGCCGGTCGCGCCGACGCGGAGCAGGGCCCTGGTCTGCACGGTCAGCACGGTGCCGACACCGAGACAGCCCACGTTGCGGCTTGCGCTGGTGATGTCCAGCGACTCGACCCGGATGGGGTAGCCGCGCGACGACGACGTATCCAGCTGCACCACGCCGGTATTCGTGAACGTGATCACCGGGGAGTGGCCGGCGCCCCAGCCGTAGAACTCGCCGTCCGATCCGGCCGGGATGGTCCACGAGAATTGGAAGTCGGCCGCGGTCGGCCCGTCGTATTTCAGCCAGCCCGTGCAGTCGTACACCCCGTTCGCCTCGACCGTGAAAGTCAAGTGAGGGTCGTCGGTCTGGGTCGTGACCGCGGGGCGCGCGGTGTCGGCGGTCTTGCGGGCGAACTGCGGTTGCATGCTGCGCAGGAGGCTCGCGGTGATGCGCTGGCCTGCGGCAAGCGTCGGGTACTGCTCAGCCACAACGGGCCTCCTTACAGGGCGAGATAGGTAGGGGTAGCGAGACGCACATCCGCGCCAGCAGCGTGGGCCTTGACGACGCCGTTCACGGAGCGGGTCACGGTGAACGTCTGCGGGCTGCTGCTCCCGGACACCGCGGTCACGGTCATGACCTCGCCACCCACCCGGATGTCGAACGGCGCGTCGGCAGCGTCCGTTGTCCACAGCGTGGTGTGGCCGGCGGACGACGCGACCGACAGCGACGTGGCCGACGACGACACGTCCGCCGCCAGCTCCGACCCGTCCGTGTCGATCCGCGCGGCTGCGGCGTCGAGGACGCCCATCGAGTTGTAGGGCGACGAGGGCTGGCAGGTGAGCGTGATTCGGTGCTCGAAGTGGGTGATCTCCTCGGACATGCCGATGACGAGCTGGTCGATTGTTTCGGGGCCGACCCAGACGGGCGGGTTGGTGACCTGGATGCGGTCGCCGAGGCGCAGCGCGAGGATGGCCTGCCGCATTGCCGGGGTGATGCTCGGGTGGACCAGGTTCACGCTGATCTCAGGGAAGCGATCTTCATCGACCGTGCCGAGGTGCACCCGCCATGCCGCGTGGTCCAGCAGTGTCGGCCGGTCGCTGGTCGCCAGGTTCAGCGACAGCGGCGACTCGCTGTTGGCGCCGTACACGCCGACCCCCGCGGGCGGCAGCTCCGTTGATAGCGGGCCGTCCGTCTCCTCATACGTTGCCGTCACGCCGTTGACCGAGACGACGACTTGGTTCGCGAGGTAGCGGTCGTCCTCCACCGGTGCCGGGATCTGCGACAGCTGGTAGGCCGTGTAGTCCAGCGTCAGCGCCGGGTCCTGGTTGTACAGGGAGGCACGCGTGCGGTAGCCCAGCCCCAGCCCGGACCGCAGTTCGTACAGCAGGCCGCCGTCGGCGAGCGCCGCCTCCTGCACCAGCGCCAGCAGATTGCTCTTGCCCTGCGCGCCGAGCGCCACCGTGTCATCGAGGTCGCCGACCCACTCGAACGGCAGGCCCTCCTCGCCGCACAGCCGCTGAATCCTGCGCCCCGCGGTCTCCCCGATGGGGTTGACCCGCACGCCGAGCGCATCCATCGCCGTGATCGAGTTCTCCACCGTCACATGCCCGACCGCCACCCCCGGCAGGTACTGCGTGCCGGCCGCGCCCGACACCGCGCGGGACGCCGGCCCGAACTGCACCTTGGTGACGCGGGTGAGCTGGGTGACGGCCACGGTGTCGCTGACGGTGTACGTCTGGCGGGTGGAGACGTCCTTCAACCGGACGGTGCGGGTGATGTTGGCGCCGGACTCCTGCAGCTCCACCGACACGTACAGCAGCCGGCCGCGGACGTCGAGGGTGTGCTGCAGCTCGGCGCCGAGGACGGTGCCGTCGGACGCGCACGTGCGGATCGTGAAGCTCTTGGTGCTCGTGTCGTAGAACACCTCCCAGAACTGCGAGGCCCCGGCCGAATAGTCGAGTTGGTCGATCGCCACCAGAACCTTGCCGAGGGCGAGACCGTCGGCGGGGATGTACGCGAGGAACCGCACCTGCGTGGCGGTCGGATCTGTGTACTTGGCGACGCCGCCGGACAGGGTGGCGGTCGTCAGGTCCGGCAGCGGGTCGGACGCGGTGAACCCGTCGTAGGAGGCCAGGCTTGGCGTGCCGGTCCAGGTCATGGCAGAGCCGGTCGTCATCGCCGACGCCAGCGACGTCGAACCGGACGGGTCTTCGCACGGCCAGTACGCCACCACCGACGAGGCGAGCGGATCCGTGATCGCCTCGTACACCACGCTCCGCTCGGGCGGCGGGGCCTTCGACAGGCGCTGCATGAGGCCGTCCGCGGACACGTCCACCCACACGTCGTTGCCGGTGGGGTCCCACTGCTTGGGCCACTTCGAGATCTCGGCCTGCTGCCGGTAGCTCTTGCCGCCCAGCCCGTCCGGCACAGAGATCCGGATCGGGGTGTTGCGGCCGATGTAGCCGTAGTACGGGCCGGTCGGGTTCCGGCGCGTGAACCGGCCATCGTCGTTCCGCAGGGGAAGGGTGCTGCGGGACTGCTCCGTCAGCGACGACTCGTCACGCACCCCATACGAGATCGAGATGCGGCCCTGGTCGTCGCGGACCATCACATATGCGGTGATGTCCACCCACGCACCATTGATCCACATCTCCACCTGGACCGGCTCACCATTCGACACCTCGCCCGATGGCCGCGCCGGGCCAGGCGTGTTCGTGAACCGCCGCCGGTACGCGGTGACGAGCTGGACGAGGGAGGACGGCACAGGTCAGCCCACCTGCTCGAAGGTCACGAAGCAGCGCATGTCCGCCGCCGTCGTCGGGGTCGTGGCCCGCACGCGCAGGAACCGGCTCACCGCCACGATCGGCATGGCGTTCGGCATGAACGTCTTCGTGTAGGTGAGGCCAGACTCCTGCGACACCGACGACAGCGACACCGCATCGAACGGGCGTGTCGCGGCGATCGCCCCCTCAGCGGTCGCTGTGTAGCCGGTAGCCGACGTGCCCATCGTGAGCAGCGTCGTCGGGCCGTTCGGGTCGAGGTTCACCACGCCGGTCGCGGCGACATGCTGTGTGACCGTGGCCGCCACGTCCGTCTGCAGCAGCTCGATCACACCGTCCGCGCCGGGCGGGTCGTCGAGGGAGAACCCCCACTCGATGATGCGGATCTGCGTGGTCGACGGCGTTGCCAGCTGCAGCATCGTCTTGATCGCGGTCCCCGTCGTGACGCTGGCCAGCGCGGCCGTTGTCGGTGCCGGGCCGTTCCACACCGTGAAGGGCATCGGGTCTTCCTCTCTACTGCTTGCGTCCGGTGAGGACGACCTGGGCGTTACCGCCGCGCGCGTTGATCGCACGGCGCAGAAGCTTCAGCAGGAACTCGTCAACCTCGGAGCCACTCGACCGCAGTTCGATCACCACCGGCTCAGGCCGGCCAGCCGCCGGCGCCACAGCCGCACCACCGCGGCGGGGGGTGTTGAGCATCGACGCCCACGCGCCCTGAGCCATCCGCCGCGAGTCCGGGTTCGACCACACCCGCGCCCCCGCCGGCAGATCCAGCAGCTCCGGACCGTGCTCGCCCACCCATGTCAGGTTCGAGCGGATCCCGCCCGATGCGGCGCCGACGATTCCGCCAGCCGCCTTACCGCCCTTCCGTTTGAAGGCGGCCTCGATGAGCTTCTCCATCGACCCGGCGAGCCTGTCCATGCTCTTGAGCAGGTCTTTCTGCTGCGCGCCGAGCGACTTAACGAGGCGCTCCTGCGCGGCGATCGCCTTGGCGTACACCGCGTCCGCGGTCGTCTTCCCCGCCGCCGAGGCTGCCTTCGCGATCTGGCCTTGCAGGTCGTTCATCGTCTTGATCTCCGACGACGACGCCCCCAGCAAAGCGCCCGCGGTCTCCAGGCCGCCGCCCTCGATCCCGGCTTCGGCGACCTGGCGGAGCAGGCTGGAGGAGAGGCCCTTGTCGCGGAGCTGGTCCAAGGCGCTAGCGAAAGCGGTGGCCTTGTCCCTGCTCCCGATCAGGCCGCCCATGATCGACGACAGGGACACCGTGCCGCTGCCGCCCGCACCGCGCGTGATGCTCGCCGAGCTGAGCACCCCCGACCGGACCGAGCCCGCCAGCTGCGACGCCGCCGACCGCAGATCAGACAGCCGGCCCTTCGCCTTGTCGAGTTCCTTGCCTACCTGGGTGAGTTGCTTCTCCCAGCCGATCAGTTTCCGGCCGGCGGAGTCGAGCGCCCTGAGGAGGCCCTTTTCGAGGGAGCCGTGCGTGGCCTTGCGGATGACGCTGGCCCACTCGTTGAGGGAGCTCACCAGGGACGCCAGGCTGTCGGGCCGGGCCAGCGCCGAATTGAACGAACTGCGCCGGTCGCCGGCCATCCGCCCGAAGTGGCTGATGCCGAGGTCGCCCATCGCGTCGCGGCGTGCCTCCGCCTCGGCTTTCGCCTGGGCTCGGGCGCGCTCTTGCGCCTTCGAGACCTTGCCGCCCTTCGCGAATTTGGGCAGGCGGTCCTCGTTGATGGCTTCCAGCAGCGGCAGGTACTTCGCTGTAGAGGCGGCGTTGACGACGTACTCGGTGTTCGAGATCCGGCCGGTTGCCCCCGACGCGAACAGGGCCAGGATGCTGTCCGAGCGTCCACCGCCGGGGCCACGGATCAGGCCGTTCGGGGCGACCTGTACGTCTCCGCCGTCCGCGTACCGAGGGACCAGGCCGCCGTCTGCGAGGAGTCCGCGCGATGCGAGCTCGGCGGCGTTCCTTGCCGACTGGTTGGAGCCGCCACTCGCCTGGACGCTTTTGAAGATCGTGGTGACGTTGTGCGTGGTGTAGGTCTGTGCGGTCTTCCCGTCGAGTGCCGCCAGCGCAGCAACGACAGCACCGATGGATCCGAGGGCCTGCCCGTTCGCCGTGAAGACCTGTGTCCGCCCGTCGGGGAGTTGCCGGGTCTTGAGGCCGACCGCTTCCAGCGCCGCGATAGCCGCCCCGTTCAGAGCTTCCACGGTCACGGTCTTGGCTCGTGGCGTCTTCTCGATCTCGGCCTGCACGGAGTGCAGCCCGGAGATCGCCTCCTCCTTCTCCGCCGTGATCATGGTCTTGATGTCGCTCGGTATACCGAGCAGCGTGTTGACGTACTCCGTCGCCTTCTGCTTGTTCCCGTCGAAGGCTTCGAGGGCGAGGCGCATCATCTCCTCGCGCAGCTCGCTCGACTTCTTCGTCATTGAGCCGAGTGATTCACCAGCTGCCAGGCCGGATGCGATCAGCTCATCCTGTGCCGCCGCGGCAGCCGACATGGCATCCCGGTTCGCCCGGCCCGCTTCGGTGTCCGCGCTGAGCGTCGCACCATGCTCCGCGAAGCTGGCGGTGAGAGCGTCAAGAGCTGCCCCGAACTGGGTCTGCGCATCGTGCGCCGACCTGTTGACGTCGTTCAGGGCGAGGATGCTGGCGCGCAGCCCATCAGCAGCCTGCCGCTGCGCGGCCAGCTTCGCCTCAGTGTCCTGCGCCGCCGCCCCGAACACGCCCATGCTCTGGGCGGCGTGGTCTTGCTCGAACGCAGCGTCGGCCAGCGAGTTCTGGTAGTCGTTGGTGGTGTCCTTCAGCCGGTCGAGGTCTCCGCCGCCCGCCTGCCACGCCTTCTTAAGGATGTCGTACTGGGCGGCTGCCTCCTCGAAGCGGCCCTCCTTGACCAGGTTCGCCATGGACTTGTCCCAGGCGTCCAGGTTCTTCCGGGCGTCGGAGATCGACGGGCCGGTCGCGATGCCGATCCACGTGCCGAAGTCGCTGGTGAGCTTCAGCAGCTTGTTGTCCGAGGCGCCCTTCGACATCATCGCGATCGACTTCGTCATCTCGTCGAAGTCGGTCTTCAGGACCCCGGTGACCTTGCCCGTCGACGCGAGCGTGTTCAGCGCCGTCGACAGTTCATCCACCGCGACCGGCGACTTCTGGTCGCTGAGCTGGTGCATCGCCAGCGACAGCCCGCCCACCACGCCCAACGCGAGCGCCGCCTTACCGCCCGTCGACAGCGTGGTCAACGCCGCGTTGAAGCCCGCCAGCCCGCCGCCCGCCGCAACCGACGCCGCCTTCAGCGCCGTGATCTGCGCGCCGAGACTCGCGATCCCGCCAGCGATAGCAGCCGCCCCCGCGCCCGCCAGCGACACCGCCTTCAGGGCGACCGCGGTCTGCATGAGGATCGTGACCAGCTCAGGCGGCAGCGACGCCACCAGCCCCGCAGCCGCGTTGACCAGCGTCAGCATGCCGGGGCCGGCGTCGGCCGCGGCCTCGACGAGGTTCATGACGGCGTCGCTGACGGAGGCGAGGGTTTCCCGCATGGCGGGGCCGTTGCGTTCCGCGTAGTCCATGAACGTCTTGATCGGCCCGGACACGTCGCCTTCGGACAGAGCCCGCGCGAACCGGATGACGCCGTCGACCGCGCCCTCAAGCGCACCACTGGTGAGTGTCCCGAGCTTCTCGGCCAGAGCATCGAAGCCGGGCGAGGCGACCGCACCGCCGGCCACGTCGACCAGTCGCTCAAGCTGGGTTGATGCGCCCTCGACCATGGGTGTGAGGCGGGGCACCAGTTCGCCCAGCACGGTGAAGCTCTTCTCGACCGGCGCCATCGTGAACTTCGCCGTCGAGTCAGACCAGTCGCGGAACGTGCGGCCCAGCGTCTGCATGGCGACCGAGGCCTGAGCCGTCGCCGCAGGCATGCCCGCCAACGTCGCCTGCTGCGCGCGAGCAGCCTCAGCCGCCTGCTTCGAACCCCGCCCGTACTGGGCGACCGCGTCCGCGTACTTCTGCTGCGCCTTCGACGCATCCGACAGATGACCCACCTGCCCGGCCACGGCAACACCGAACGCCGCCACCGCTGCGCCGGCCGCCAGCGACTTCGCCGCGACCGGGGCCATGGCCGCCGCGAGCGGTACGGCCGCGGCGGCGAGCGGGATGATCGATCCGCGGACTCCCGTGATGGAGGAGGAGAGCCGGTTCATCGACCCGGACATGATCGCGCTCTCGGACACGAACCGGCCACGCATGTCGCGTAGGCGTCCGTCCACGTCACGGAACGCGCGGACGGCGTCGCCGCTGTCGGCGCGGATAGTGATCGTTACGTCGTCTCCGGCCATGCGTCGTCACCTCCTTCCGGGTCGGGTTCGTCGGGTGTGCCGAGGGCTTCGATGCTGAGCAGGCGCAGCAGGCGCACGTCTTCCTGCAACAGGGTGGTGAGGGTGTAGCCGGGGAACTTCCGCAGGATCCCCAGCAGGTAGCGGGCTTGGGTCAGCTCGCCTGGCTCTCCGACAGTGGTGCCATCGGAATTGCTGGCGCCGGGGAGCTCGCGCCAGAGGTGGAGTTCTCGGGCAAAGGGTCGCTGTCGGCAACCCCCATAAGCGACTCGATCCAGGCGTTGTTCATGGCGCGGATCAGGGCCTGGTCGGCCTTCTGCATGGCGTCCGGGGTGGGTGCCAGCGGCTGGCCCTGGTAGGTGAGGTTCCACGACACGAGGGAGTCGAAGAACCGCGCCATCGTCTTCGCGGTGTCGTCGCCCTCGCCGCCGTCCATGCCGGTGGCGGCGAGGTACTCGCCGATGCTCATGCCGCGCACCTGCGCTTCGGCGCCGTGGTACTTGTGCCCCGGCTTGAAACGAACGGTGACCGTAGCGGGGGTTGCGTCGAATCCCATAGGGGTCATTCCTCCTGGTGCGGGCAGGTGCCGCCGTTGAGCTGTCGGCCGAGGTTGCAGTTGTGGCAGAGGACCCGGAACCCGGCCGGGTAGTTGTGGCGGCGCAGCCAGGTGTAGAACCCGCCCCCGCCTGTCTCCTGACGGTGCTTGCCGCCGCCGCCGTCGATGTGGTCCAGCGAGAGGAAGAGGAGCGTGTCCTCGCCGCAGCAGACGCAGATCGGTGTCTCGCCGCTGTACGCTCGCAGAGCTTCCAGTCGCACCTTGCGTCGCGTTTCTCTGCGCTTGTCGTCGAGCGCTGCATCGCGGCACTCGGGCGAGCAGTAGCGGCGCAGTTCTGTCGAGCCGGTGAACTGGCTTCCGCAGCGTGCGCACGGCTTTGTCAGAGGCGGACGGCATCGCGGGCAGAGATCCCGAGCGCTGCTCTGCCGTGCGAAGCGTTCCCCGCACCCCGTGCAGCGTGCCGACTCCACCCCACCGTTTCGGCACTGGTTGCATTGGTTTCGGTAGCCGCCGGTGTCGTTCCTCCGGGCGAACGCCGACAGCGGCTTGGTCGACTGGCAGTTGCGGCATACCTTCATGCCCTCCGGCGCCTCGATCCCGAGGCACGCGTCGCAGCGTCCGCAGTTTCTGCATGGCTTGTCGTGCTCCTTCCTCGGTCTCTTCGGCTTCCGCAGGGCGGCTGCCATCTCGGGGCGGCATTCGGCGCACCACGCGTGTGCGTTGCCGCAGGACTTGACGTTGTACTTGCCGGATGCTGCTCCGCCCATGACATGGCCTCCAAGACTCGATTACCTGGACAGCCTAGAGGCCAACTAACCGACGCTGCATGCGACTTGGTCCTAACTCCAGGTCGGCACGTTCCCGTCGGCGAGGGAGAACGGCGCCGACCAGGTGAACTCGCCGGACGCGGCGCGGGTGAGCGCGTAGTCCGTGATCAGGCACTCGTTGTTGAGGGTCTGGCCGGAGATCACGATCCCGATCGTCCGGTTCACCGACGTGCTGCTCACGGTCTTGAGGACCGAGTGCGCCAGGTTGGAGCCGTCATCGAAGACGCCGTTCATCGTCCCGGAGAAGTCCGCGAGAAGCAGCAGCCGCTCGATCGCGCTCTTGTCGATGCCGGTCACGTCCTGCACGCCACGCGGCATGGACCAGTCCAGGTTGGTGACGTCGTTCCGGATGTCCCGCGCGCTGCCTGCGGAGTCGTCCACGTTCAGCGTGGTCCAGCCGAGGCCCGATTCCTTTGCCATGATTCACACCCTTCTGTGTGGTATTCGGGGCTAGCCCCGGCGGCGGTCCTCGTTGAACCGGCCAAGCTCCTCTTGCACGTTCTCCACCCAGTCCTGCGCCCGCGTGTGCACGCGGCGCCGGCCGGTGGGGTTGCCACGGAAGTCCCCGTCGCGGACGAGGTACAGCTCGGGGCGGGTCTTGTGGTCGGCGAAGCAGCGCTGTCCGCTGTCGAAGCGGAAGACGGTGAGGCCGTCGCCGCGCGGCATCTCACGGAAGGTCCGCCCGGACTGGGTGCGGATGTACGCGGCCTGCGCCTTGCCGAGGTCGGTGCGTTCGTCGATGGCGGACTCCCAGCCCTTGCGCCACGCCTCGCACGCGACCTGCTCGCACACGGTGCGCACGGCCTGGTCGGGGCGGGAGCGGATGCTGAACGTCTGGTACGCCCCGGTGGGGCCTTGCGGCTGGAGTCGGAACGGCTCGCCCATCAGAAGTCCACCCTCACGTCGTTACGGATGACGGCCACGGCGAACTTGGCGTTCGTGAAAGTCCCCGTCGTGACCACCCGCAGGTAGCGTTCGACGGTCTGGGTGCGGCCCGTCTGGATCCGCTGCGCCGTGATCCCGGTCGCCGCGGTGAAGGCGCCACCCGTGACGTCCGCCCAGGCATCCGCGCCGCCGTTGTCGCTGGACTCCTGCAGCTTCACCGTCACGCTCGTGCCCGTGAAAGCGAAAACGTGCAGGTAGGCCTGGAGTCCGAACGCAGTGGAGCCGGTGCCCAGGTCGAGCGAGCTGCCGTTCGTGGCGGTCGTGTCCGTGCGCACGCCGGCCGTCAGCAGGTCGCCCCACTCCAGCCCGTAAGCGTTCGCCTGAGCCGACACGCTGATCGTCAGCGAACCGTCCGCCGCCCGCGTCGGGTTGTAGTCGATCTGCTTCGCGACCATGCACGCGGCCGGCGAACCGATGCTCGTACCCGTTGCCCACATCATGTGGCGGTCGGTAGTGGGCAGGCTGGACAGGACGGTGTGCGCCCGGTCCTCCGTTGTGCCCGGGATGTCGGTGGCCTTCTCCGGGTTGAAGAAGGCGGTCCAGGACAGGCGACCGTCTCGGAGCAGCCCGATCCGTTCGAAGGCGCTCTTGTCGATGCCGGTGACGTCCTGGGTTCCGGCCAAGCCGCCGCCGATGTCGTTGCCCGCGCCGGTGTCGCCGGACAGGTTGTAGCCGCCGAGGTAGAAGTTCTGTGCGAGGCCGGACCTCTTGGTCACCTATGCCACCTCGTTCCATGCGTCGTTGATGATCAGCGGGATGGTGAGAGTGGCCACCCGGTAAGTGATGCTGTCGAGCCGCGTGTAGCCGAAGTCCGCGCCGAGCGGCGCGCCGTGGGCGCCGAGGAGGTCGACGTTCGACACGAGGCCGTCGAGTGTGAAGTCGCCGCAGTACGCACCCATGAGCGCGGACACCGCGTCGGTCACGGCCACGTCGACGTCGTCCATCGGCTCGGTGTCTGCGGGCATGAACACCCGCCCCTTGAGTTCCAGCCGGGCCGAGACGACGTTCAGCCCCGAGCGGGCCTGGACCGGGCGGACGGGGCCGACCCACATGGCGTAGGTGAGGCCGCTGCCGGGGGCGGATACGGGCTCGTGGCCGAGCACCTGGTCGAACAGGCCGAGGGCCTGGGCATGTGACGTGCTGGCGCTGCGGTAGGCGCGGAGGTCGAGGTCGGTCACGGCAATCACATCCGTCCCGTGTAGCGGCGGAGGAGTCGTTCGCCGATACCGCGCTTGCGGGTGTTGAGCTTGTCCCGGGTGACGGTCCAGTGGTCGTAGCCCTTGAACTTCGTCACCGGGTAGTTGCGGGAGCCGATACCAGCCAGCCACGGACCGTAGATCACACGGTTGTCCCAGATGGTGTGCCGGTCGATGACCTCGATCCGAGTCGTGTAGTACGGCGTCTGCGTCTTGAGGACACGGTCAAGTTCGCCCAGGAGGATGGTGCGGCCGTCCTCGGCGAGCTCCTCCTCCAAGTGGTCGACGTACCGGTTGAGGGCACCCAGGGCCCGCCCGTCGAACATCGGGCCGCGACCGCTGGTGGAGACGATGAGTCGCATCACACGCTCCTCATCCGGGCCTTGCGGCCGTGAGAGGCGTACACGCGTTCCCGCAGCTCCTTCAGCCCGCGGGCCGTAACCTCCCGCTCGTACTCGCCGGCGCCCGCCGTGCGCGCGTAGCCGGCGCGCCCCTGCAGAAGGTCGTTGAGGGCTTCGGCGATGACGAACTGGCGGACGGGGCCGGGCGGGTCGAAGCGGTAGACGGTGGCGCTGCTGGCGTGTGTGGCGGCGGTGGTGCCGAGGGCGCCGCGTTCCACGGTGAGGGTGCGGGGAGCGTAGATGGTGGCGCCGACGGAGTGGGCGGCGATGGTGGAGCCGTCCCAGGCGCGGGCCACCACGAGCGTGTTCCCTGCGATGTCGTCGATGCGGAGGCGTTCGCCGTCGATGAGGATGGTCTCGCCTGCGGCGAAGGCCGTCCCGGACTGGACGGTCAGGGTGACGCTGTTGTTCTGGGCGGTGAGGCCGCTGCCGCCGACGGTTTGCCCGGTGTCGAGCTGCGAGCGGCCGGTGACGATGACGCGTTCGGAGTCGATGCGCAGCAGGGAGCCGACACCGACAGCCGCGGAGGTGGCTGCGTCTACGTCGATGCCGGTCTCGCTGGCGTCGAGCGCTTCGGCGAGCGTGCCGACGGGGGTTTCGTCGTTGCGGTAGCCCCACAGGCCGGTGATGGTGATGTCGCGCTGGTGGGTGTCGCCCCCGCCGAACGCGGCCGAGCTGCTGAGGTCGATCTCCAGCCTGCTGTAGGGCGGGCCGTTCCGGTTGGGCTCCAGCAGATAGTCCGTCGATGCGATTTCGACGCCGCCGGATACGAGGGTGGTGACGGAGATGAGTTCACTGTCGTCGAGCCACAGCCGCCACGACGTGCCGTACTGAGAGTCCGGCCAGTTGAAGTAACGCGTACCCGCCTCCGGGTAGAAGCGGCGGTGGCACATTCCCTCGACCGCTCGGGACGCATCCTCAAGTGCACGGTCGATCCGCGCGTTTGCGCGCGCGGTCTCCTTCACGTCCAGCTCAGCCTTGATCTCTTCACGGGTCGCGTACCAAGGGTTAGTCATCTGGGGTCACCTCCTCCCAGCAGTGCTGACGTGGCCGACCAGACGGCCGCCAGCCGCCCAGATCGAGCCGTCGAACCGGCAGAACAGCTCGCCGCGAGGGCTGGTGCGGAGGGGTTCGCCGCAGTCCAGGCATGCCTCGGGCGGGCGTTGCTGCTCCTCGCGGTACTGCTGTGCACCTTCGCGGAGGATGTCGAGCAGCCCGTACCACGACCCCGAGGCCGGTGTGGCTGCTGCGCTGTCGCTCGCTGTGCCGGTGAGCGCGCCGCCCGACAGGGCGCCCGATCCGGTCACCTTCCGCGTGCCGACGGCTGCGCCTGTCAGTCCGCCGAGGGAGGCCGCCGCGGTCCCGGACGCGGTGCGCACCCCGGACGCTGCGCCTGTCAGGCTGCCGAACGTGCCGAGCGCGGTGCCGGTGACCGTGGTGGAGAGCGGCGGGTTGTCCTCGACGGTGAGGGCTGTCGATCCGGCAGACAGGTGGCGGGCGTTGCCGGAGATGTCGTTGATGTCGGTGAGCATGGGCCAGTTCGCCCACACCCCAGAAGTCCGGACGATCGTCGCCGACGCCCACTCGGCTTCGATCTCCGCCTGCGACAGGACCGCCGACCACACGCGGACGTAGGCCAAGCCACCGTTGAACCATTCGGTGGCGTCCCCGGCCGACCGGCCGAACAGGGTGATGCCGTCCGGGGTGCCGCCGCCGGACACCAGCCCAGACACGACGCTCGTGGATCCGCCGACCGTCCTCGTGTAGATCTTCCCGTCGGTGGCGCCGGTCCCAGCAACCGTCACGGCGAGCATCCGCCACGTGTCCACGGCCAGCGGGTCCGCGCCCACGATGCCGCCCGTGTTGCCAGGGCTCACGACGACCGGTGTGGTGCCGGAGCTGCCCGTGGCGATGTTGACGGAGGTCGAGCCGCCCGACGACGAGTGCAGGCGCAGCATGGTGGAGAAGTCGTCCCGGTCCACGCGCAGCCGCGCCCAGAAGGTGACCGTGAACGCCGTCGCCGGGGCGGGCGGAGCGCTGGCTGTGTAGCTGACGCGGTCGCTGGCCTGATCGGCACGCATCGACATTCTCGGTCACCTCCTCTCTGGACTGGGCTGGCTGGTTCAGGACGCGACGGACAGGGACAGGTCGAGCTCCCCGGCGGGGATGGTGAACGTGTCGCCGCTGGTGACGGCGTTCGCGGTGACCGTGCCGGACCCGCCGAAGCTGCCGCCGGTCGACGCGGTCCACATGCTGAAGTGCGTGTAGTCCTCGCTACCGGACACCGACGTCCAAGACAGGTCCGCCGACGTGGTCTTCGCTCCACCGCTGGCAGACGCCCAAGTGGCCTGCTTGCGGGTGGTCTCGGTCGCGGCGTTCGACGTGCCTGCCGCGCCCGGGTCACCGGTGTGCAACTTGATCCACGGGTAGGTGGTGCCCTGGTTGTCGAGGTGCGTGTTCGCCGCAGCAGCGGAGAGCCCGACAGTCACGACTTGCTCCGCGTCCTACGCCGCGGCGTAGCCTTCACCGCCGGCTCCTCGACCGTCGCCTCGGGTGCCTCCGCCGGGCCGGCGGGGGTGGCTTCGGGTGGGGTGTCCTCGCCGGTGGTCTCGGTGATGTCGGCCTTGTCGGACGGCCCGCCATGGCGGGTGATCTTCGGCATGCTGTTGTCCTCCTTGATACGGCCGCGCGCGTGCAGGCCCAGCGCGGCGGCTGTGCCTTCCTCGGCGTGCCGCTCCGACCCGCAGTGAGGGCACCGGGGCGCCCCCACCGCAAAGGCCGTCGTGCAGTCCAGACAGACCCGCAAGGTCACAGCAGATCCGCGAGCAGCTCGGGAGACCGCTGGTCCGTCAGGTCGTAGGTGATCGCGATGACGCAGCCGAGCTTCCCGGCCGTCGCGCCGGCGTCTGTCGTGTTGACGGACACCCACTCGTAGCCGTCCGTCAGACTCTTGGCTGAGACCTCGACGACGGCGATGACCTCGTTCTCGCCTTCGTCGTCGCCGAGGTCGACCTCGGACGCCGCGGTCTGGGTGTGCTTGGTCCACTGCTCGTCGTTGTCGAGGGTGGTCTCCCGCTTCGAGAACCAGCGGGTGACGACGTCCAGGTCCGCCGTGGTGCCACCGCTGGAGGCGGTGTGCTGCTGCACGTCCAGGTCCACGTCCTCACCGGCGGTGCCGGCGTCGGCGACGTAGATGAACGCGACGCCCTGGCAGTCCTTGAGGTGGACGCGGGTGCCGGTCTGCGCGCCCGATGCGAGATCGACGGGGCTGATGACCTTGGCGACGTTGAACAGCCGCCCGAGTGCTTCCATGATCCGTTCTCCTTCAGGGGGCTGGTCAGGCGGCGAGCTTGACGATCGGGGACAGCGAAGACCCGTTGTTCTGCGGGGTGATCGCGGACTGGAGCCACGGCCGGCCGTCGACGCGCTCGATGATGCGGAACGCGACCTCGTCGGTCTCGAAGTAGCGGTCCTCGGACTGGCGGGCCTGCATGACCTGACGGTCACCCACCAGGTAGAAGCCGAAGTCCACGAAGGACAGGTCGCCTGCGGATCCGGAGGCGGGGACCTTCTCGGTGAAGATGACGGGGCGGCCGAGGAGGGTCATGGGCGGGGCGCCGATGGCCTGGCCGTTGTTCATCCACATGGCCGGGGAGGCGATGCCGTCGGTGCCGCGGGTGAGGGCGAGCTGCGCGAGGGACGGGAAGGTGTCCGGGCTGGCGAGCCAGACGGCGCGGGAGAGGCTGCTCGGCAGCATCCTCGCGTACATGTTGATCACGTCGGCGAACTCGATGGCGTTGCCGCCCGCCGTGCGGGACACGGAGATCGCGGCGTTGCCGTTGAGGACACCGAGGGGCTCGCCGACACCGTCACCGGTGAGGAACGCGACGTCCTCGAACCAGGCGAGGGCCTCGGGGAACAGCTGGTCGATCAGCGCCGACAGGGACACGATGCTGTCGGCGAGGAGCTCGGACGGGACCTTGGTGTAGGCGGTGAGCTTCTTCGCGTCGAGGACGACGCGGGAGAAGCGGGCCTGGGACTCGGTGAGCGCGGCGCCTTCCTCGGTCCAGTAGCCGACGATGCCGCCGTGCACCGACGAGACGTTGCTGGTGGAGTCGATGGCGGGGAAGGGGACGCGGAGGCTGTCCATGGGGATGACGCGGGCGCGGGGCCGGACGACCGCCGATTCCAGCGCCACCGACAGCAGCTCGGACCGCAGGGTCTCGGGGATGAGGAACCCGCCGTCGGAGGGGACGGTGCTGCCGAAGTTGCGGAGGGTCTCCAGCTTGGCGGCCATCTCCGGGGAGTTCTTCTCCGGGTTGCTGCGCCAGATCGCCCGGAAGTACTCGCCAGAGCTGTCGAACATGCCGTCGACCTTCGCGCCGAGCGCGTTCCGGTTGTAGAGGCCCTTCGCCTTCGCCGACGGCGAGGCGCCCGCGTAGGGGTCGGGGGTCGCCGCGCGCAGGTCCGGGCGCTTCACGTTCTCCACGCCGTGGTCGCGGAGGAACGCAGCCATGCCCTGCTGCACCTGCTCGTCGACGATCCGCTTCAGGTCCGTGCCGTCGCCCTGGGCGCGGTTGGCGTACTCCTCGATGAACTCGGTGAGGCTGTCCTCGCTGGCGAGGATCTCCTTACGGGCCGCCGAGTCGCCGAGCATCTCGCGAAGCTCGGTGCCGTTGCGCGGCGTGGTCAGGGTCTTTGCCACAGTGCCCTCCTTCAGGCTTCCGTCGCCGCGCTGGACGACGCCGTGGTGGTGGTGAGGTTGGAGACCAGCACCGACCACGTGTCGGGCTCGTCCTTCGTCAGGTGGGCGACCATGTCCGCCCACGGGTCTTCGGGTTCGGCGGCGGGTGCCTCGGGCTCGGGCACGGCCGGCTCCGGGGCGGGCTCGATGGGCGCGGCTTCGGCGACGGGCTCGACGGGGGTGGTGTCCTCGACGGGCGGGGTCGCGGTGCGGTCGGCGACCTGCTTGCGGACCAGGGCGCGGAGTTCCTCGGCGAAGTCGTCGCCGAGCGCTGCGCCGATGTTGATCGTCAGCGTCGTCGACTGCTCCGCCTCGACCTGCGGCTCAGGCTGGCGGGGACCGGTGTAGCCGTAGGCGGTGAGGTCGAACTGCTGGTTCATCTCTGGGGCGTCACCGCCACGCTTCGGCGTGGGAACGACCTCGTCCGCGAGCCCGGCCGCGACAGCCTCCTCGGCGGTGTACCAGGTCTCTTGCACCATGACCTGTCGCCACTCGTCGCGAGTGCCACCGGCCCTCGCTGCGTAGGCGTCCGCGATGTTTCCACTGATCTTGTCGAGGAGCTCGGCCGTCTCGCGGTGGTCGGCAGCATTTCCGACCGTCAGCCCGCTGGCGTCGTGCAGCATCAACATCGCGTTCGGCATCATCCGAACCCGGTCACCAGCCATCGCGATCACGGATGCGATCGAGGCAGCGATGCCGTCGACCTGCACGGTCACGCTGGCCGGGTGGGCGCGCAGCGCGTTGGCTATCGCGATTCCCTCATAGACCTGGCCGCCAGGTGAATTGACCCTGAGCAGGATGTTCGACGCGGTGATGCCGCGCAGGTCGTTGATGAAGTCGTCGGCGGTTGCGCCGAGCCAGCCCCCAACCTCGTCGTAGAGCATCACCTCTGCCTCGTCGGCGGCACTGTTGGTGATGCGATACCAGGACCGCGGCTCGCGGGCCTGCGCGCGGATGCCGGGGATACGGTCCGGCAGGTCAATGAACGGCATCAGGACCCTTCTCCCTTCCGGCCGCGCTTGACGACCTTGCAGCGGCAGTCATTGCCGTACTCGGCGCCGACGCAGTGGATGTAGCCGCGCCCCTCGGGGTAGTCCCGGTACGCCTGCGCCCGGTTCTTGTAGGTGCGGCCCGCGTTGTCGCGGCACGGCTCGCACGTGTTGTCGTCGTCCTGCGCCACCACGACCCACCGCTGTGCCGCCTCGATCTCCGGCAGCCCACCGGTGAGGCCGGCCACGGTCTCCGCCCACGACGCCTCGACCGCGGGTGCCGTGGCTGAGCCCGAGAAGGGAATGGCCGGCAGGCCGACCGCGGACAGCACACCGGCCGGGTCCCAGCCCGCACCGCGCAGCTTCGCGGCGGCGTCGGCTCGGGCGGTCAGCTGAAGGGCTTCGGTCTCGACGTCGTCGGGGATGGGGTTGACGAAGTCGAACTCCAGGCCCTGCGCGGTCGGCCCGTACAGCGGGAGGAGGCGGTGGTTGAGGGCGTCGCGGATGGCTTCGAGGTCGGGGACGACGAGCCAGCGGGCGAACATGACGGCGCCTGCGTCGGCGTTGGCGCGGTTGACGTCGTCGACTGCGCCGGTCATGGGCTTGGGGAAGCCGAACGCTTCGCGGATGATCTCGCGTCCGACTTCTCGGAGTTCGACGAACTGCATGTCGCGCTGGGTGAACTTGCGGTCTTTCCAGACGCCGTGTTCGAGGATGGCGACGCGGTGGGCGTTGGCTATGCCCTTGTGTTGTTCGTTCCAGCGTTCGCGGAGCTGGTCGAACTCGGCGTCGTCGAGGCCGTTGGGGACCTCGATGATCCCGCCGGGCTCTGCCGAGTTGAGGAAGAAGTTCCGGTTCCACTCGGCGGAGTAGCGCACCGCGTCGAGGTCGGTGAGGAGCGCCTGCACCGGGCCGATCCCGCGGTACGGGTCGGTGGGGTGCGGCGTCCTGATGAAGATCACGTCTTCCTTGCGGAGCGCGACCTCCTGCCCGTCCGGGCCCGTGTACATGTACCCCGACAGGAACGTCTCCGGGTCCGGCACTGGGCGCATCCGGTCCGGGCGCACCGGCCACAGCTCCAGCGGCAGGTTCACGGCCTCATGCTGGGCGACAACCCACCATTGCTCGCCCGTCAATTGCTTGTGCTGCGCGCCGGCTTCGACGAACTCGGACTGCGTGTAGAAGGAGTTCGGGCGGTTCCACAGGTCGAGGGCCGCGTGCGAGGTGACCTCGGTGCGGTCCTCGGGGCGGCCTGACTTGGCCTTGCGGTACAGCTTCCACTCGACGCCCGCCTCCGCCTTGGCGGTGCGGTTGACGATGGCGAAGAGGGTGGAGACGGAGCCCATGCTGTCGAGCTGGGCGGTCATGCCGCGCTGGCTGCCGAACAGACCGCGGCTGTAGGAGGCGGAGCGGGGGGCGAAGGGGACGGGCGTGGCGGTGGCGTTGCCTGCGCGGTTGAGGAGCGCGTCGAGGAGGGTTCTGGCCAACGCCCCTCCTCACCTCATCTGCTGCTGCCGCCCACGTGCACCTTGTTGAGCGCCAGGACTCCGAAGCCGAGGACGTAGCCCCCGGCCACGACGTGCCACGACGGCCACGCCATGGTGAAACCCGACAACAGAATGATCCCAGTCGTGTCAAGCAGGACAGGCATAGAGTTATTCAGACCCTGCATCCACCTGCGCGCGGACACCTTTCTCCTGCTCACAGCCGCCTCACTCTCCCGGTTCGGGCATTGTCGACTCTGCACAGTCGGGGCGGAACACTGCTAGCCCGGTCACGTTCTCCAGGAACGCCACCCGCAGACCCGGCAAGCCCGCCTTGATCTGCTCCCAGAACAGGTCCCGCTCCTGCTGGGTGGTCTCCCGCCCCATGCAGACAATCAGCGTGTCCCCGGCACGGACGATCGGAACGTTGTCCATCACAGCCACCTCACTCGTGTACGGGCGCCGCTGTAGAACGCGAGCAGCAGCGCGTCTGCGTTGTCCGGGCTGCGGCCGAGCCGCTTGCGGATCTCGTCCTTCGGCTCGACCTGGATACGGCCCGCCGCATCGACCATCCACAGCGGCTCCAACAGCTGCGCGACCGTGGCGTCCGCGTTCTCCATCTGAGAGAGGTCCCAGCCCTGCCGCTCCGACAGGCCGCGCGCCAGCTCCCACCACATCTCGGCGCGCAGGTTCTTGAACTTGTCCGGCTGCGTCGACTTCTCGCCCACGTTCACGCCGACGATCCGCGCCCGGTGCTTACCCTGCGACGCGAGGTTGCGCAGCTCGCCGATCACGCCGAAGCCGACGCCGATGGAGTCGACCTTCACGGCGGTGGCGCCGGACTCCTCGATCGCCTGCAGCACCAGGGGGGCGATCTTCTCCGGCCGGTCCGTGTGCGCCCGCCACTCCCGGCCCGCGCGCCGGCCGCGGCGCTCACGGATGACGGTCTCGTCACCGCCACCGCCGACGTCGACGCCGAGCTCGACCGGTTCCGGGTCGTCGGCGGCCGGCCGCTTCTCGGGGTCGATGCGGCACTTCGCGATGTCGGACGCGCGGACGACTTTGTTCGGGGCGTCCTCACTGAACTCGCCGAGCACCTTGGACTTGTAGAGGGGGTTGTCCTCGCCCCACTCGGCGGCCTTCTCTTCGACCCATTCGCGGGAGACGAGGGCCTGGGCGACGTCGTCCGGGACTTCCTCCCCGGTGAGGTTGGGGGACTCGAAGGCGCTGATCCCGATGACGTGCCAGTTGGAGCCGGGCTGGCACACCTTCCGGAAGTGGGAGGCCGGGTTGTCGGGGTTGCCGATCGCCAGGATCCGGCAGTCCGAGTTCGTGGTCAGCGCGTCCGCGGCCACCCACAGCTGCTCGGGGATGCCGCACGCCTCGTCGAGGATGACGAGGACGTAGCGGGCGTGGATGCCCTGGAACGCGGACTCGTCGTGGTCGGCGGGCTTGCGGCCGAACGCGACGAGCTCGTCCTCCATGTGCCATTCGGTCTGGTTGACGCGGCCGGCGAGTTCTCCGCGGCGGTGGACGCGGCGGATGTACCGCCAGAGGATGGCGCGGACCTGCGCGAAGGTCGGGGCGCTGGTGACGACGAAGGCTTCGCCGGGCGGGTGGGTGTCGAGCCACCAGGCGGCGACCAGGCTGGCGGTGTGGGACTTGCCGACGCCGTGGCAGGAGCGGACCGCGGTGCGCCGGTTGTCGCGGATGCTGACCATGATCTCGCGCTGCTTAGACCACACCGTCTGCTTCAGGCGTTCCCGCACCCAGCCGACCGGGTTGTCCTGGTAGAGGCGCGTCCGCTGTCGCAGGTTCCGGCGGTCCACCTTCCGCTGCAGCTGATCCTTGATCTGCTTGAGGGCCTTCGTGTCGCCGGCGCGGACGAGCTCTTGGATCTGCCGCTCTACCTCGTCACGCGTCGGTGTCGTCACCGGGATCCTCGGTGGCGGCGTCGAGGAGGCGGGCGATGTCGCGGCCGAGCTTCTCGGCTTCGACGGAGACGCGGGAGGGGGCGTCGAGGCCGAGGAGCTTCCGGAAGGACTCGCGGGTGCGGAGGGCGCGGTCGATCGCCTTGAGCTTCAGTTCCTCGTCGACGAGCGCGGCGCCGGTGTCGTCCTTCACGATCCGCCCGTGAGAGACGAGCGGCTGATCTTGTTCAAGGATGTCGAGGACCCTGTCGTACATCGCTTCGAGGCGTTGCACTTCGAGGTCGACGAGGGCTTTGCCGGGGCCGACGCATGCGTCGCGGATGGCGCGGCGGCAGGCTTCGAGTGCGGTGCGTTTGTCGGCGTAGCCGAGTTCGTCGGCGATCTGCTGGTAGGTCCAGCCCTGGGCCCGGAGTTCGGCTGCTTGGCCGTCGCGTTCGGCGGTTTGGGGGTTGCGTGTGTAGCGGCCGTTGCCGTCGCGTGCGTCTTGGTTGGGGTTGGCCATGGCGGTGGGCTCCCCTCCTGGTTACTGGTTGGCGTGGTTTGATGGTAACGATGCACGCAACTCGGGTGGCGGCCCTGCGGGTGCGGGCAGGACGAAGGCCCGCCCCCGGGCAGGGGCGGGCCTTCAGTTGCATGCGGGGTCAGTTGACCGGCCAGAGGAAGACGGCACGGACCGCGTCGTCCGGGGCCTCACTCCAGTCGTCGGGGTTGGCCTCGGCGCGCCGCTGCTCCTCGGTGAGGTAGCGCTCGCCACTCCAGGTGGTCTCCGCCCAGTACATGGCGTCCTCCGCCTCTGCGAGCGGCGAGAAGCCGTTCCCTTCGGCATCCTTGGCGAGCACGACGATCGTGTCGTCGGGCAGGTGGCCGAGATTGGCGAGTGCGGCACGGAGGTCAGCGAGGCGCACGGCGGGTTCCTTTCGGTGGCGGTGGGTTGAGCGTAGGACGAGGGTCAAGCAGGCCGGTCAGTGTCCGGCTCGTCAATCGGCTTCCGGGCGAGGCGCTGCGCGGTACGACGGGCGCCGTCCTCGAAGCGGGCCCAGCCGTGGCGGCGGAGGCGAGCCTCGGCGAGGAGACGGCGGACCTCTTCGGGTGTGGGGTCGGGCATGTGGTCCTCCTAGGCGGCGAGCAGCATGCGGGCGGCGAGCTGGTGGTAGCAGCGCGAGCCCTTCAGCCCGGCGGGGCAGGAGCAGGCGGTGGGGGCGGTCTTATAGGTCTCGGTGCCGTCGGTGGAGACGGCGATGAAGACGATGCTGCGGAGGGGGATGATCGCGCCGTCTTCGATGAGCTCGCGGGCCGACTGGATCTGGTGGGGCTTGTAGTCGGTGAGCTCGACCTGGGCGTTGCGGATGTGGCGGGCGCAGGTGGGGCCGTAGCCGGCGGCCTGGCTCTTGGTGTTGGTGAGGGTGCGGCCGCAGCGGAGGCAGTGGGTGTGGGTGGTGTTCTGCATGGTGGCCTCCTGCTGCGGTGCGGTTTCTGTAATACGAGAATGCACCCGGAGCAGGAGGCTTGTCAACAGGCTTGCGCAGATGGATCCTAGTTTCTGTAATACGACACCCGAGGAGGAGCCATGGCCCGGCCCGCCACCGGCCAGACACCCGTCAAGACCTTCCGTCCGCCGCCCGCGCTCTGGAAGGACGTCGAGGAGATCGCCGCCGCCGAGGGCCGGAAGAACTCCGAGCTGATCATCGAAGCCCTACACGACCTGGTCCGGAAGAAGCACCGAGAGCGCCCGGCGAGCAGCGAGGAGACGACCACATGAGCGAACAGGTCGCCGTCGAACGGCACGAGCTGGACACTCTCCTCGCCGTCGCCCGGCTCTACATCGACGCGTTCGCCGAGGACGAGGCGATGAGCCTGACCGAGAAGCTCGCGTTCCAGGACGTCGAGGACGTGGTCGCGAAGTACGGCCCGCGCCCGGCGAGCAGCGAGGAGAAGACCGGATGAGCGAGGCAGCCACTTGGGTTACTCAGCAGCTGGCGGCTGCTGGGTTCACCGCTCTACCGAGCCTGCGCCCCGGCGAGTACTTCGAGACAACCGGCTTTGCTGTCGAAGCCAGCAGCGCACCGGGCGCGGCCCGCGTGACCGTGACGGCGCGGTTCACCGGGCAGGACGGGTACGAGCAGTGGGGCGAGGCGCAGGCGCTCGCGAACAAGCTGATGGATGCACTGGAGCCGCTGGGCGTGGGCTTCGAGGAGATCGAGGGCCGGGAACCGAACTGCACCTTCGACGCATACCCGCCCGCCGGCGCGGTCCCGGTGCGCCCGGACGAGGAGCCCACATGAGCCACGACCTCGCCGAGATCCTCGCCCGCGACCTCCAAGACGCCGACGCTGCGCGCGATGCCCTCCGGGAACGACTCGACCGCGCCAACCGCGCCCTGATCCAAGTCCTGTACGTGGCCGAGGTGATTGAGGCGGACGGTGTCGGGTGGGCGGCTGACTCCATCCGGAACGCCGTGCGCACAGCCGTCGAGCCACCCACGGCATGACGGAGGCCCCGCCCAACCCGGGCGGGGCCTCAACGCGTCTGCGGTCAGCCGATGCTGCCGTCGATCGTGCCGTTGTCGAAGTAGTCCAACCTGTCCTTGTCCTTCTCCGGCATGTCGTCGATCGCGTTCGACAGGATCAACGCCATGTAGTCATCCCGTTTCACGCCCTCACAGCCGGGAAGTGTGCCGCCCTCTTCGACCGGGTCGGCGTCGAAATCGTGGACGGCGATGGCCTTCCGGCAGTCGGCGACCTTGTCGTCATACGAGTCGGCGTTCAGCCAGACGACGGTGCCCGCGATGGCGATCGCGAGCACGACAGCGGACAGGATGATCCAGACGGTGCGGCGGCGCATGGTCCCCCCAGGGCTTGAGTGCTGGGGGCATGATGCGCGCGGGTGCGGGTGGTGTGGGCGGGTTGTGGCCGTTCCGTGACCGGAATCCACCCGAACCGGAAGCGCGGCCCTTCCGGTAACGGCACACTGACCACCATGGCGATCAGGTATGGCGTCCAAGCCGACAGCGAAGAAGAGTGCGCCGAGGGGCTGGCGCGTCTCGTCGACGCGGGCATGATCCCCATCATGCTGCCCAAGTACCTGTCAGACGGCCGGTGGATGGCCCGCGCCGTACCCCAAGGCCGCCCGCCCGTGCGGGAGCCGGCGGACCGGTAGGCGTGCGAAGCCCCGCCGGACGGGGGGTTCGGCGGGGCTGTTGCGGGGTCGCCATTTCAGTGTGGCAGCGCTGTCAACTCGGGTCGCGAGGGCGCCGGTACGGGTCCCCTCCCCGGTCCCCCGCGGGCCCTCTGCGCGCGCTGGAGGGGACGCCGCGCCAGGTGTGAGGGGACCTGTCAGGAGACCAGCCGACAGGGCGTGTGACCTGCGGTAATGCTGGTTCAGGGGACGGATACGGCTTGCGCCTCCCACACCTCCCCCGGCACCAGACGCCACGTCCCCGCGTCCGTCCTCTCCACCTCCGGCTTCAGCCCTTCGATCGCCTTGAGTACCTGCCGCTCCTCCAGCCCGGTCGCCTGCTCGACCTCCCGCCGCGTGGCGTTCCCGTACTTGGCCAGCGCGTTCCTCACCCGCTCCTGGTTGGAGTCGCCGGGCACGGGCAGGATCAGCCGTTTCCCCACCGGCGCCTTCGCCGTCTCCCGGCCGATCCGCACGATCTCTGCCTTGAAGTCCTCGCCGCGCAGCCACTGAACCCGCGACCGGAACGGCCGCGCGTGGTCCGGGGTGTTGACGAGGATCTCGCCCGGCCGGCTGAGGTCACCGGGGTTGTAGCCGGAGGATCGGCCGAACACGAACATTGCGTGATCACGGTCGTTCATGCGGGTGCTGATCCTGTTCGCGTAGTTGCCGCGCGCGTCGGTCTTCCCCCCGAACACCCCAGACGACGGCTGCTGCGTCGCCGAGATCATGTGAATGCCATACGCCCTGTTCAGGGCCAGGAACGACTCCACCTTGTCCGAGATCCGATCCCCCTTCTTCCTACCCTTGTCGCCCTGCCGGACCAACTCAGCGTGCTCGTCGACGATGACGTACACCGCAGGCCGGCCGTGCTTCTCGGGGATCCATTCCTGGTCGCCGTGATCGGCGAGGATCGCGCCGCGCTCGTCCAGTTCCTGCCGCATCCAGTCCATCAGGGCGTGCGCCTCCTCCGGGCTGGACGCAAGGTCTTGCAGGATCGGCAGCATCGGCGCGAGTTCGGGGCTGCCGGGTTTCATGTCCACGCCGTATAGGACGGTGTCGGGGCGCCCGGCGAGACGGATCGCAATCAGCCTGACCAGCGTGGACTTCCCGAACTTCGAGGAGCCTGCGATGAGCGTGTGGGCGTAAGCCATCTCGATCAGGACAGGCCGCCCGAACTCGTCACGGGCGATCTCCACCGGGTCCCTGAACGTCGCCCCGTACTCCGGGACATACGGGACCGCCGCCTCAAGCGGGTCGCCATCGACGTAGCTGACAACCAACTGGCTGGTCAGCGGCCCGTCGTCGAGGTGGAACGCCCCGTCCACGCGCATGGCGCCGGCAACCCGGGGCCAGCGGGTGCGCAGCGTGGCTCGATCGAGCGTGGGCGGGCAGTCCAGGACGGCCTTCCAGCCGACGTCGGTGGTCTCGACGAAGCATCCAGCGAGCTCAGCTTTCAACGCCTCCCACACGGCGGTGCGCAGCTGCTGCTCCTCGACAGTCCGCCCAGTCAGGTCAGGGCCCGCGGTGACGGGCTCAGGCGCGGTGAGCCTCTTGAGCTGCTGCTGCTTGATCTGCTGGCCGACCAGCGCCGTCTGGAGCTTCACTGCCTCCATGTCCAGCTTGATCTCGTCGTGTCGCGTGTGGTGCTTGTACACCAGCCGGGCAGCCACCGCCGCAGCCGAGGCAACCAGCCACGCGTACAGGGTTGGACCTATCCCGCCGACCGTGGTCACGCCAGCCTGGGTGAACAGGCCTGCGGCGGTAAGGCTGCTCCAGGACAGAGCGGGCGACCACTTCTTGGAGAAGGAGACGAGGGCGAGCTTGCCGGTGCCGAGGGCGGTGACGAACTCGATGGCGGCAGCGTTCGCCCCGTACTGCATCTCAGCGATCAGGGCGGCCCCGGTGACGATGCTGGGCGTAATGGTGCTGGTGGCGATGTCGGCGGCGGTGACCTTCACGGGCGGGCGCTCCGAAGACAAGGCGGCCCCCGCGGTGGGCGGGGGCCGGTGGCGGGTGGCTTACTTGGCCTGGCGGGCTTCGCGGAGGTAGCGCTTGGCCGTGGCGGGGCTGACGGCGAGTTCCTCGGCGACCTGGCCGGAGGTGAGACCGGGGTCCTGAGCCAGGAGCTCAGCGACCTGAGCCACAGCCTTGGCGCGCTGAGCCGCCTGCCCGGTCAGGTGCGCCGAGAAGCCGAACGCGTGGGCCTCGGGCGCAGACGGCAGAGTCCCGGGCTCATCCGTCGTGGCCTGCGCAGATGCGACGCTGAGCCCTCCTCCGGCCGCGCTGGGCTCGGGCGCGTGAGCGGTGGGCTCGACAAACTGAGCCGTGAGCTCAAGGGGCTGAGCCTCGGGCTCACCGAGGTAGGCGGCGAGCTCACCGCGGAGTTCGAACCACTCGGTGTTGCCGACGCGGTAGTCGTCGAAGCGGGCGTGGAGGGACTGCTCGTAGTCCTGGCCGCCGTGCTCGACCCGGACGACGTCGTCGGGACGCAGCGCGAGCCCGGCGATGCGGCGGCGGAGGTTGCGGGTGGTGCCGATCTTGACGCGGGTGCCGTTGCGGAGGAAGTACACGACGGGCGTGTGGGCCTGAGCGAGGAGGCCGTCGAGGTCGTCGATCTCCTGTCCGACCGGGCCGGCGGGCTCGGCGGGCGATTCCTTCCGCGCGGGGGCGGCCGGTGCGCTCACCTGCTCGACGGCCGGCTCAGCGACCGGCCGGCGGGCTTCGAGGGCGAGGCGCAGCTTCACGGTGCGGTCTTCGGTGATGCGGCGGTCCCACTCGGTGAGGGCGAGGGCCTGTTCGGTGCCGGTCTGCTGCTGCAGCGCGCGGAGGTATGCCTCGTACTTGGGGTCGAGCTGGATGCGGATGGTGTGCATGCCGATCGCCCAGACGCCTTTGGCGGCGGCGGAGACGAGGGCGCCGACGATGCCGACGATCCAGCCCCAGGATCCGGAGAGCGCGCCGTGGGTGATGATCGCGGCCATGGACACGGCGAGCATGCCGACGCCGACGTTGCGGGGCAGGGCGGCGCGGCGGCTGTCGTAGCGCAGCAGCCACTCGGCGATGAGGCAGGCGGCCCATCCGGCGTCGAACACTCCGGCGACGAGGTAGGCGGCCCAGGCGGGGGCGAGCAGGTCGAGCATGCTGCCGATGGCGACGGTGCCCCAGATGATGGCGCCGGCGGTCATGAGGGTGGCGGCGATGAACAGGGCGCGGCGGAGGGTGGCGTCGAGGTTGAACGGGAGGCGGGGCAGGGGCGTCGTGTCGGGGATCTCGTAGGAGACGTCGATGCCGTGCACGGTCTCGTTCACGGTCTTGGTGGGGCGGCGGAACGGGCGGGGCATGGCGGCGGCCTCCGAGGGGCGGCGGGTCAGTGGGTGATGATCCAGGCGACGGCGAGGATGCCGGTCGCGAGGCTGGCGAACATCGCAAAGGCGTAGAGCAGGCGTTCCATGACGGGTCCTCTCAGGTGCGGGCGGCGGTCGTGCGGGCTGGGGCGGGTCGGTGGGTGCGGATCTGGTGGGCGATGTATGTGGCGCCGGCGACGAGCGCTGCGGCCCCGGGGTTGGCGGCGGCGGCGTCTGCTGCGCCTTGGGCGATGGCGAGGAGGAGTCCGGTGCCGAGCTGTGCGAGATGGTTGGCGGCGTCGGGGTGCATGGCGGCGATGATGATCAGGCTGGTGATGAAGAGGTTGCGGAGCAGGTGGTCGGGGCGGCGTCGCATGGCGGGCTCCCTGGGCGGGTGGGGTGGGGCTGGCCGGTTCTCCTCACCGCCCGTGCGAGACGGGCGGATCGGGCAGCCGGTCAGCGGAAGCGCTTGGTCTTCTCGCCGTAGAAGCCGTTGCCGGGGGTGGTTGTGTGGCTCTTGTGGATACGGGCGTTGCCGTCCTTGGTGCGGACAGCGGGGTCCTGCGGTGTGGTCTCGTGGCCGCAGGCCTGGCAGGGCTTGCCGGTCTCGTTCTTCTTGAACAGGCTCATGGCGGGTCCTTTCAGTCGTCGGGGTCTTGGATGGATGCGGCGAGGATCCGCATGGCGGTCTGCTGCTGGTAGTCGCCGGAGTGCGCGACCAGTTCGTAGGCGGCGTGGTGGCTGCCCGTGTTGAGCCGGTTTGCGGCGTCGGTGATCTCGGCTTGGGTGGGCTGGTAGCCGCGGGGCTCGGGGGCGCGGTTGAAGAGGCGGCCCATCAGTGGCGGTCCCCTCGGTCTTGGGCGTCCATGACCTCGCGGACGTCTGCGGCTTGCGCGTAGTCGCGTTGGCAGGCGGCGACGGTGGCCGGCTCGGCGAGGATCTGGTTGGTGCGGGGTGCGCGGTCCTGGTCCGTCTGCTCGCTCATGCGTGGGCCTTCGGGCGGGGCAGGGCGCGGCAGACCTCGGCGTGGGCTTGGGCGCGACGCCGGACATACGACTCGGAGTTCGGGTATTCGTACTCGCCGCAGCCGGTGCAGCTGGAGGTGGTGTCGGAGAGGCCGCCGCGCAGGTCGACGGTGGCGCCGGCGAGGGTGAGGTAGCGGGCGATGACACCGTTGGGCCAGGGTGCGGCGAAGGGGCTGGGCTGTTGGGGGGTGGTGCTCGTAGACTGCGGCACGGCTTTTCTCCTGTTCACGGCAGGGGATGGGCTGGCCCGGACGAGAGGTGCGAACTCTCGTCCGGGCCGTTCTTGTTGGTGCTGTTCCACAGTGCACGATCTGCTTTACAACGTCAAGCAGATCAGGGAGGATGTTGTCGTGCCCAAAAACCCCGAACACGAGGGGAGCCCGCGCTTGATGACCGTCACCGAGATCGCGGCGGAGCACGGGGTCAGCCGTCAGACGATCCACACGTATCGGCGGACCGGCATCTTCCCTTCGCCTGTTGCGGGCGAGGGCAGTACGCGGCCTCGGTTCCGTGAGGACGAGGTGGCCGCGTTCTTTGAGGCGAACCCCAAGCAGCCGCGCAAGAAGCGCAGGCCCCAGCCCGAGCAGCAAGGAGAGACCGCGATGAGCGTGTACACCGTGACCCTGCGGGTCGAAGCCGACAGCGAGGTGACGCCGGAGCAGATCCGGCAGGAGATCTACGACGCGGGATCCGAGCTGCCGTTCGGCTTCGACATCACCGAGGTCAGCGAGGCGCAGGATGGTTGATCTGGTGCGGTGGTTGGGTGAGCAGCTCGACGCCGACGAGCAGACCGCGCGGGCGGTGAAGCCTGATCCGGGTCTGGCGCCGACAGACCCGGTCGAGTTCATTCTCGCGGGTCAGGACTTCTCATCGACTGCGACTGAGGCGGCCGAGCGCCACGTGCGGCGGTTCGCTGATCCGTCTCGGGTGATGCGCGAGATCGACGCCAAGCGGCAGGTGCTCGCCGACTTCGAGGAATCCCTCAAGCGGTCGAAGGAGTTCAGCCGGCGCGCCAAGTCTGGCGAGGAGACCGAGGTCCAGAAGCAGCAGCGCCACGAGGAGAACATCCGGCTGCTCGTACTGCTGAAGGTGGTTAAGCAGCTCGCGTCGGCGTACTCGGACCGTGAGGGCTACGCGGAGGCGCTCGCCTCCCTCGGTTGACCCCGGACGTGCGGAGCGCCCCTGTCGACCTGGACGACGGGGGCGCTCTGCTGTGTACCGGCTGGCGTGTCGGCAGCAGCTTGCGACCGCCAGCAGTCCTACGGTCCCACGCCCGTCAAGCCGTACCCCGCATGCGACCGGGCGTGGGCTGGTGCAGGCTGGCCTCATGCCTGTGGTGATCGTGTACCCGCCTGATGAGGACGGTGGCCGACGTGTCCGCATCGACGGGGAGATCCTCGGCCGGGCGTTCGGGTTGCGGGATGTGGCGGAGTTCCTGCGGCGCGCCGGCCTGGAGGGCGTGGAGGCGTCGGACGTGCCTGGGCTGGCGGGGATTGAGTGGCGGGGTGGCGGGCCCGGCGTGTGGGACCACTGAGCTACTCGGGCCGGTCCTTCTCCATTAGGGCTTCGAGGTCGTCGAGGATCTCCTCGTCGGACTTCTGCACGGGGTCGTCGGTGTCCGTGACCACGGCGATGATGCGCCGGCCGTCTGGGTATTCGCGGCTGATGGTGTGGTAGGCGTCGGGCATGTGACCCCCTTGGGTGGTGTGTAGGGGGTTCAGGCTGCGCCTGGGATGGTTTCAGGTCAATACGGCTGACATCTATCGGTGTGCGGGTTCCGGGCGTACCGTCCCAGACAGAGGGCGCCCTTCGGGGCGTTGGCCCGCCGGTCCTTTACCCCGAGGCTGGCGGGCCGCCCCACGCCCGGACACACGACCGCCTCGTCCCGTGTCGAGGTCGGGGCGAGGCGGATGGTGTGGCCGGGGGCTGCAACCCCGCGGCCGTCCCTGCGGTTGGAGCCGTAGCGGGAGCCACGCTCAGGATGCCACGGCCGTCAAGCCGGACCGGGCTTCCACGTCGTCAACGTCGGCTCGTCGTTCCAGAATGGGCAGGGCTCCTCGTCGTGGCGTCCCTCATCTCGCGCCTCTTGGCACGTCTCCAGACGCTTCCGACCGGAGGCGAAGACGGGCCCGTGCCAGCGTTCGTGTGGGTTGCGGGCGACAATCCAGTCGGGGCCGACGGCTTCGATGCGGACGCAGTCGTAGTGGTCGCGGCCGAAGGCGCCGGAAGCGTGGCCGTGGACGATGTCGCCGATGGCGAGGGGGCGGCGGCCGGGGCAGTCGTGCTCTCCGACGATGTACACCTGGCGGCAGGTGCTGCACGTGGTCACGGCGTCGCCTTCCAGTTGGGGCCGCGCAGGGCGGGCGGGACGGTGGACGCTGGCCGGGCGGACGGCCCGATGCGGTAGGCGCGCGGCTCCGGGCGTTCGGGCATCGGCGGCGGTACCGGCTGGTCGAGGGTAGCGAGGATCTCCTCCGTGAGGCCGTGCGCGTAGCCGAGGTCGAGGAGTTCCGGGCATTCGTTGAGGTTGTCGGTCCACGACAAGTCGCAGTCGCCGTAGGTGCGGCAGCCCTTGCATGCGGGTTCGAAGTGGACGTCGGGGTCGAGGCAGTGCCGGGCGAGGATCTTCCGGTCGGCGGCGCAGCGCCGCAGCACCGACGCCGGATCGTTGAGCGCGATGTGCGCGGCCTCCTCCGGTGACGGGGTGCTCTCGTCGTACACGACTGGCTGCACGCCCTCGTCGTACACGTAACCGTTGGGGTACGAGGTGTCGTGGTGCCAGCGGCCTTCGCCTGTACCGCGTGCAGCTTCCGCGACGCGCTGCGTCTTGTCGATCTGCTGGGTGATCCAGCCGTGCAGGTCAGGCACCGGGGGCCTCCTCCGTCAGCGGCTCGTGGTTGCAAGCGCCAGGGTTCCCGTACCGCTCCTGCCACCGCACCTTGATTTCCTCGACCTCGGCGTCAGTGAGGCGGTGGTCGAAGGTGAGGATGCCGGGCTGCCGCCAGTCCTCCACCAGTTGGACGACGAGCGCTGCATGGTCGGGGTCGTAGCCGGTGATCTGGTACAGCACCTGCTCGGCGATGTTGATCAGATCCTTGCCTGCCATGGTTGCACCCCACTTGGCGTCGGCGAGGAGTCCTACCGCGATGCGGGCGCGGCGTGGGGCTTCCAGGACGATGAGGCCGTGGCCGCGCTTGCGGGTGATGGTGATCTCGCCGATGCCGGGGCAGTTGTGGCTGTCGTAGTCGCGGATGGTGGGCTCGTAGCAGGTGGCGCAGACGCTCATCGGGTGGGCTCCTGGTGCTGGTAGTGGACGCTGGTGCCGCATCCGCAGGGCGTGCCGTAGGTGCAGGTGCAGATGATGCGGCCGTCGGCGCCGGTGAGCGGGGTCGGGCCGTCGAGGGCTTCCCGGATGCGGTGGGCGGTTTCGTCCAGGTTGGCGGTCCAGGGTGCGCCGGCTGCGATGACGTCGGCGAGGGCGCGGACGCGGGCGATGGCGGCCTCGGCGCGCTCTGCCCGCTGTACGGCGCAGGCGCGTGCGGCTTCGGACTTGTTGGACGTGTCGTGCGCGATGGCGAGGAGTTCCTCGGCTTGGTCGGCGCGGAGTCGTTGGTCGAGCCACTGCTGTGCGGTGGGTGAGGCGTCGCCGCGTCCGCATTCGGGGCAGTAGCCGCGGGCGACCTCCCGTAGGGCGGCGAGGTCGTTGTACAGCTGGTCGAGCTCGGCGTCGGTGATCGTGGAGGCGGTCTTGCGGTGGGTCACTGGTGTGCTCCTGCTGCTTGGCGTGCGGTGTCGCGGAGGCCGGCGACCAGCTCCTCGATGTGGTCGAGGGGGATGTGGACGCGGATGGTGTCGCCGTGGGCGTTCCAGGTGGTGAGGCTGACGGCGGCGGTTTCTGCGACCCAGCCGGGTTCGGTCTCGATGCGGTGGCCGTCGGGGTCGGTGTAGTGGTATGTCACTGCTGCTCGCCTCCGTTGATCGCTCGGGCCACGGCGATGGCGTGGGGCGCCACGCACTCCTGCCAGCCCGGGTGGGTGTTGGCGGCCAGGGCTGTGGCCGTGCTCTCCAGCCAGGCGGCGAGGGCGCTGCCGACGCTGGGGTGCATGGTCGCGATGTAGTCGGCGTTCGCCGTGTCGCATTCGGCGCGCTGCTCGCTGGCCTGCGGCTCCCACGTGGCAATGGCGTAGGTCCACTCGGTGATGGCGACCGAGGTGGGGTCGGCACTGAGGAGTTCGTACTGCTGCTCGTGCCACTCGGTGCGCCATGGGCCGGGCTCGATGCCGTCGGCGGTGGTGAGGGTGCGCAGCTTGTCGGCTGCGGCGCGGAGTTCGTCGGCGGGGGTCATGGGGTTCTCCTGTCGGCGGGGCGCTCAGCGCCCGTGTGCGGGGCTGGCGCGGGGTTCGATGCGGCTCGGGAGCCGCGAGCGGGGTTGAGGCGGGGAGGCGGCCATCCAGTGCCGCGCGTGGGCCTGTTGCGGGCGGACCGCCTCCCGGCACTCGTCAGGTGGCGATGGCCTCAGTCGCGAACTCGATGACGATCTCCTCGTCCCGGACGTGGAAGCGGAGCGCGTCGTCGTGCAGCGGCCGGTCGTCGGGGATCTCGAAGTGGTCCCGGTACGCGCGTTCGGCGACCGCCCACGCCTTGCCGATCTCGCCGGCTGCTGCGCCCCAAGGCTCGGCGGCGGGGACGATCCAGCGGTGGACGGTGCGGGTGATCGTCTCGGAGGTGAACTCAGCCACGGTGCTGCTCCTCGTCGGTGTCGGCTGCCGCGGGCTGCTCCGCCACGACAGCGGTGCACGGGCAGTCCGGGTCGGGGTTGCCGCCCGCCACGGCGAAGCATGTGATCAGGTGGCCAGTCGTCTGCTCGTACTCGTCGGGCTGCCGCGTCTCGGTGGCGGGCTGCTCCGCTACGACAGCGGGCGCGTCGATGCCGAGGATGTGCACCGGGTCCATCGGCGGGAGCTTCGGCCGGTCCGGGTTCATCAGGCAGGTGCTGGGGTCGACGCCCTCGCAGTTGCCGCACCGGTGCGTCTCGGTGGCGGGCTGCTCCTCGTCGGCCATACGGCGCGCGCTGTCGCGGAGGGCGTCGGCAGCGTCCGAGCGGGCGTCGCAGGATGTGCATGGCTTGGCTTGCCCGCAGCCCTCGTTCATTGCCTCCACGATGTCGGCGGCGCGCAGCAGGGAGGCCCGGTCGGTGAGCGGGAGCACGGCCAGCACCGCGTCGGCGATGTTCCGCGGGTCGTCGACAACGAGGCGCGGCGAGACTCCCTCGATGTTGCAGCGGTCCCAGATGGCGTCGGCGAACCGGTCCCGCAGCGCGTCCCGGTCCGGGGTGTGGTCGGCGGGCGGCAGCACCGGGACAGCGACAACGGGGCGCAGCGCCTTTCCGACAGCCGCGTACAGCGGACCCCAGTGGGCTTCGTCGGTGTCGGTGCGCTGGACCGCCCGGTTCACGGCGGACATGACGGCGGCGAACGCGGGATCGCAGCGGTGGCACCAGCCGTGGTACGCGCAGTGCTGTGTCGTCCGGCACGGGGGCGGGGTGTGGTCGGTCATGGTGCTCCTGTCGATGCGTAGGCTGGGCGCGGGCCGGCCGCACTGCCCGCGGCCGGCCTGCTTGCGGGCGGGGCTCCGGTCAGGACGAGGCAGCGGCAGGGCGGAGCCGTCGGCAGACCCGGTCCGCTTCCCAGACCACGACCAGGTGCCGCGCGCCGAGGAACTTCGTCGTGGCACCAGCCGCTCCCCACGCCAGGGAGCGCCCGTCGCGGTCCCAGAAGCGTGCTGCGGGCTCCTCGATTCCGCCGAGCCAGTCCGAGGGTGTTGCCTGACAGATGCAGGTCCGCAGTTCCTCGGCTCCCTCGGGGCTGCGGTACAAGGCGGGCAAGACGTTCGAGAGAACCCAATCGGCTGCTTCCACGGGCATGCCGTCCGCGTTCATCGTCCGGTCTCCTCGCTGGCGGCCGGCACCACAACACCAGCGGCGCGGCGGTGGGGCGGGTCGCAGTCCTGTGCGCCCGCGAGACGGGCCGTGGGGCACGGGTACGGGACGAGGCCGTCGCCGCCCGCGGTGAGGGCGTCAGCGTCGATGCAGACGGGGCAGGGGCCCATCGGCGAGTCCTTGTGGAGGTGCCGGATCTCGGTGAGCGCGGCGCGGAGGCGGCGGATCTCGGCGACCAGCGCGGGCACGTCGGTCCGGGCGTGGATCACGAACCGCCAGTCGTCGTCGGAGAAGTCGCCGAGTTCATCCCGGCGCTCGCCCTCGGCGTAGATCGCGCTGACGTAGGTGCCGTGGTGGCAGTAGCCGTCGGAGCAGTCGCACTGCTCCAGCTCCAACGTCCAGGGTCCGGGTGTGGCGGCGTTGGCGCGGGCTTCGATCTGGTCGAGGTCGGGCTGGTCAGTGGGGTTGGTCATCGGGTGTCTCCCGTCTGGGTGGGGCGGTGGGCGGGTGTGCCGCTGCCGGGGCAGGGGTGGGCGTGGGGTCCGTGGCGGCGGATGCGTCCGGCTTGGGTGACGAGGGGGTGGGCGGGGCAGGCGGGGCAGGGGGCGCGGTGTTTGTAGGTGGGGTTGCGGGGGACGTGGAGGCCCCAGCCGCTGCCTGCGAGGTATTCGGCTGCGCGTTCGGCTGCGCCTCGGGGGGACTGTCGTTCGGCGGGTGTGGTGAGCCGGTAGTCGTCGAGGGCGGCGGCGATGACGGCGATGGCCGCGTCGGGGATGGCGGTCACGGCTGCTCCTGGTTGGCGAGTTCGAGGAGCACGTCGGCGTGGCAGGGCTGGTCGAGGGGGCACCAGCACATGAGGTCCCGGCCTCGGAGTTCGGCGCGCGCTGCCTGGGCGAGGGAGGGCCGCTGGTCGAGCCAGTGGCGGTACATGGCCACGGCCTGCTCGCGGGTGGCGTCTTGGACGAGGTGCCAGGTGATCGTCTTGTCGGGGTGGACGAAGGCGTGGCGCTGGCCGGAGGTCTTGCCGAGGCGGCCTTCGTGCTCCCACTCGGTGCCGTCGAGGGCGGGCATGCGTACCTGTCGGCAGGGGTTGCCCCAGCGGGTGCCGCGGCCGACGTAGACGGCGCCTTCGGGCGCGCGCCAGCCTTTGGTGCGGCGGCGTTGGATGCGGGTGGGTCGGGCGTCTGCTCGTGTGTGCGGGGTGCTGCTCATGGGTTGGCTCCGGTGTGCGTGTTGGCGGCGGGGATCAGGCGGCGGGGGCGAGCGCGAAGGCGTGCATGCTGTGGCCGTTGGGCAGGGTGATCTCCCACGGCCCGGCGAAAAGGCCGTAGGCGGCCCAGTCGCAGCCGCGGCCTTCGTACTTGCCGTTCGGCTTGTCCAGGGCACCGAGGGTGCGGCCGATGCATTCGCGGCCGACGATGTCGGAGGCGATGACGGGCTTGTCGGTGCGCAGGTTCGTGCGCGGGTGTTCCGCGAGGGCCTGGCTGAAGTCCTCACCGTTGGCGACGTCGCCGCAGGACGGGCAGACGAACGCCCACTTGAGGGGGTTCTTGCCGAAGCGTTCGGTGGCCTCGGTGATCAGTTCGGCTTGCGTGAGCTTGCGGTGGTCGGTGATGGCCATGTCGGGTTCCTGTTCTGGTGTTGTGTGATGCGTGCGTCGTGGCTGGGGATGGGGAGGCGCCGGCCGCGGGGCTAGGCGGCGATGGCGGGCGCGTGGCCGGTCGTGCGGCGTTCGGCTTCGGCGACGAGGGCGAGGAGCGCGGCGCGGGCGGCGCTGTTGTTGAGAGGCTGGTGGCCGCCGACTGTGGGCGGGTCGTACTCGGGTGGGATGTAGCCGGTCCAGTGCTCGGGGAGGGTGTGGCGGAGCGGGGGTTCGGTGAGTTTGGCGGCGAGGTCGGGGTGGCGGAGGACGAGGGCGCGGCGGCGGGCGTTCTCGGTGGCGCCTTGGGCGCGTGCGTGTTTGAGGAGCGCGGTGAGTTCGCCTTGGCGGCGCAGAGCACGGACGTCGTCTTCGTTGAGGTTCATGCGGCGGCCTGTCGGCGCCGGTCTTCTCCGCGGAGGACGACGCGGTCGGACATGCCGACGAGTCGGGAGGCGACGCGTTCGCCGACGCGTTCGGTGAGCTCTTTCGGGAGGACGTTGGACGTGATGATCGTGGGGAGTCGGTTCTCGTAGCGGTGGTTGACGAGCCGGAAGTTGATCTCTTCGGTCCATTCGGACGGCTTGGCCGCGCCGAGGTCGTCGATCATCAGGAGTTGGGCGTGGGCGTACTTGCGGAACTCGGTCTCGCTGTCGACGCCGTGGCGGGGGCGGAGCGCGGCGTACATGTCGGCGGCGCTGGTTGTGGCCCATGAGGTGAAGACGTCGGCGGCTGCGAGGTAGCGGAGGACGCCGTAGGCCTGGTGGGTTTTGCCGACGCCGGTGGAGCCGAGGAGCAGCAGGGAGCGGTGGCGTGGGGTGCTCTTGCTGTTGAGGTTCTGGTTGGCGTCGAGGTAGCTGTCGGCCCAGGCCTTGACTTCGGGGAGGGTGGGGAGGGCGGTGCGGTAGATGAAGGGGATGCCGGCGTCGGCGGTGAGGATGCCGCGGCGGGCGTGGTAGCCGGGTTCGCCGACCCAGGTGGCGGGGTCGCTGTTGATGAGGTCGGGGTCGAGGTTGTGGGCTTCGAGGATGGGCTGCCAGTGGGTGAGGTCGATGGGCTTTTCGTTCATGGGGTGTCCTAGAAGAAGGGCTGGTCGTAGTCGTCTTGGTTGTCCGGGTTGCGCCAGGGCTGGTAGCCGCCGGACACGGCGCGGAGGTGGGGGCCGGGCTGCGGGTCGGGCTCGTCGTCGTAGCAGCCCTTGTTGAGCCAGGTGGCCGGGTACTTCGTGTACTTGGGGTCCTGACCGAAGCGCTCGCGGGCGTAGGCCTGGGCGCGGTCGGTCATGTGGGCCGGGTCGGCGCCGCGCTTGATGGCGGCGATCCAGGCCTTCTTGGCTTCTTCGCGGGCGCGCTTCTTCGGGTAGACCGTCCAGAAGGCGCCGAAGGCTTCGAGGTGGAGATCCTCGGCGGGCTCGTCTGTCTGAGGCGCAGCCGAAGAAGAGTCTTTAGGTAGTTGTTCGTCTGTGGGTTCGTCTTTTGGTTTGGCGGACGTCCACGTCCCCCCGCTGTGACGTGGACGTCCCCCCGCTGTGACGTCCACGTCCGGGCGGACGTCGGCGTCCCCCCGGACGTCCACGTCCTCCCGCTCCGGGTGGGGTTGCTGCTCTGACCTGGCCTTGTTGGCTCGACGTGTCTCTACGCCTCGGGCTCGGGAGGACGCCAGCGTCCGGGCGGACGCCCACGTCCCCTCGTCGTCGCCTGCGCGGCCCTTTGGGACGCGGTTCTCGACGGCCAGGTCGTAGACCGTGGGGCGCTTGTCGGCTGCGATGTGGGCGGCCTTGCCCTGGTCGCCCTGGCGGATGAGCTTGAGGTTCTCCAGGTCGCGGAGGTCGCGGCGCACGGAGCGTTCGGACTTGCATGCGTATGCGGCGAGCCGCGCGAGCGACGGGTAGGCGCCGCGCCCCTGCTTGTCGGCGTGGTACGCCAGCCCAACGAGTGTGCCGACAAGTTGGGAGGGCATCGGTGGGGCGAGTTCGATCGCCCACTTCATGGCCTCGGTGCTCACGCGGTCTTCTTTCGTTTGCGCTGGTCAGGGCATGGGGAAGTTGCCGCCCGTTAGGGATCTCTGGCGCACATCCATGATGCCACATTGATGTGGCCACACGCGAGTACCGGAATCGCGGTGAGTGGGCGGACTTCCGTGTGGCCACCTCGGTGTGCGAACATGTCGACATGCCCGCCACCGAAGAGACCGTCGCCGCGCTGCGGAAGGCAGTGCGCGCCAAGAAGGCCGCCGAAGACCGAGCCGACGCCGCCCGTGCAGCGCTGGCCGTCACGATGGCCGACGCCATACAGGCGGGCATGAAGCAATCCGAGGTCGTCGAGGTGACCGGGTACACCCGCGAGCACGTCCGCCGGCTGGTGCGCGAGGTCGAGGACCAGCGCGCGGCGCTCAACGTCTCCGAGTCCTGACACGTCCCCTCCCTTCTCCCCTGGCCCCGCATGGCGGGGCCTTTGTCGTGTGGTCAGTGGTCCTGGTTGGCGCGGCGGGAGTCCCAGATGGTCGTGTCCTGGTACGCCTTGTGCGCGGTGGACGGGGACGGCCTGCGGTAGCCGTGCCGGGCAAGCCGGGCGTAGACCGTGCTGTGCCGGACGCCGAGGACTTTCGCGAGCCGGTAGACGGTCACGCCCTGCTCGACGAGGACGAACAGCGCCTCGGTGAACTCGCGGCTGGTCTGCCGTCTGGGGTCGCCGAGGGGTGTGGCGCCGTTGACGGTGCGGGCGATGGCGTACATGGCGCGGAGTTCTTCCGCGACCTCCGGGGTGATCGCGTCACGGCTGTCGGTCATGCGACCCTCCCGGCCTGTGCGGCTCGGGTGCCGCGCCAGCGGCGGCAGGCGGACTTGTCGCGGGCGAAGCCGAAGCCGTCGTAGCGGACGACATGGGCACGGTGGAGGCGACCCATCAGGCGGGCCCAGTCGCGTTCCTGGCACGGCGGGTGCGGGAGATCGTTGGCGTCGGCGACCTGCCAGCACACGAACGGCCGGCCGGTCTTCGCGGCCTCGACGAACGTGGGCCAGACGGCGTCGACCCAGCTCTCGAAGTCGGTGGCCGGGGCGGGGAGGGTGCCGTCGAGGGCGGGCTGTATCGCAGGCATGGGGTCCTCCTGTCGTGCGGGTGGGGTGGGCGCGGCCCCGGTGGGGGAAGAGGGGCCGCGCCCGGTGGGGGAAGAGGGGCCGCGCCCGGTGGGGGAAGAGGGGCCGCGCCCGGTGGCGGCCGCGGGGAGGACGACCGCCGGGAGGGATGGGTCAGTCGCCGAGTTCGGCGTCGGTCATCAGGTCGTGCGGGATGCGGCCCGAGACGAGTACCTCACGGAGATCGGCGGCGGCCCTGCGGTAGACGTCGGCGCGCTCGCGCTGTTGCAGCTGGAGGGGTGTGGGCTCGTCGATGAGCAGCCCGCTACCGAGGTCCGGGGCGGCCTTGGCCATGCGCTCCCAGCGTTCGGCGAGCGTGTTGAGCGCGGACAGCGTGGCGCTCTGGTCGCCCTGGCCGCCGTCCCACTGGTTGGCGACGTGTCGCAGGACGTAGGCGGCGGACGGCTTGTCCAGGCCCTTCGCGGCGGCCTCGATGGAGACACCGCCTTCGGTCTCGCCGGGGCGGATGACGACGAAGGCGAGGGCGTCGGTGCCGTCGACGGCGGCGATGGTGACGTTGTCGGTCATGCTCGTGTTCTCCTTGGGGTTGGTGCCCCGCCGTAATTGGCCTGCGGCGGGGCGTCTGTTACTGGCCGATGGGGCCGGAGCAGGTCCGGCAGAAGCCCGCGTTCGGGGGCAGCGGGGCGGGAATGTCGCAGGCGAGCGGATCGCCCGAGGTCACGCAGCGGCCCTGTACTGCCTGGACCGCGTCCGCAGTTGGGTTTGCGTCATGCCGCCCCAGACGCCCCAGTACTCGCCCAACTTGATCGCCGTGTCGGCGCACTCGGCGCGGACCGGGCAGCGTCGGCAGATGGCCTGAGCCTCGGCCACTGCATGCGTTGCCTCGCCGACGCGCGGGAAGAACAGATCCGGGTCGACGCTGCGGCAGGCGGCGTCGTCACGCCAGTTCGGCTTCCGCTGCGGCGCAACGATGTCGTCGTAGTGGGTCACGCCTCTGCTCCTTCAGGCCGTTGGGACAGTGCCCGCTCAAGGTGTTTCTTGGTGATGCCAAGCCGGTGCGCGGCCTGGGCGCGGGTGTAGTTGTGCTCGGCGATCAGCCAGCGGGCGTCCTCGGCGATCGCCGTGTACCGGTCGACGCTCTCGCCCACATCCGGCACGGCGGCCGGGCTGTCGATGTAGTCGTCGTCCCACGCGGCCGGAGGCACCCAGCCGTTGGCGGCGGCGCGCCGCTTCGATTCGGCGGCGTACCGGGGGCTCACGCCGTGGGCGATCGGGTCGGCGTTCCAGAGCCGCTCGTACATGTCCTTGACGCGGCGTGCGGTGTCGGCGGCGACGACGTCCTGGCGGACGTGGTCCCAGATCAGCCGGTGGTGCTTGATGCCCATCTCCTCGCCGAGCCGCAGCTGCGGCCAGCCGTTCGCGATGAGTGCTTGGAGTCGGCGGCGAGTGCCAGTGCCGTCGACGCGGGCCATGGGTGCGAGGTGGTCGAACGAAGGCTTGACGGCGAGGATCTTGTCTGCGGTGGTGGTGCGGACCCGCTTGGTGGGGCCGCGGCCTTCGTGGGGGGCGCCGTAGAGGATGCGGGAGACGCAGCCAGCCGCGACGCCGGCGAGGCGGTAGACGCGCTGCCAGCCGATGCCGTAGCTCCTCAGCATGGCGATGTGTTGGCGGACGGGGTCGGCGTCGACGAACGGCTGCCAGCGGCCGTAGGCGACGAGCCGGTTCCGGTTGCGGTCGTAGTCGGCGGACCGGCGTCGGCACTCAGGTCGGCGGCAGCGGTACACCTTGACGCAGGTGAGGTTGCGGTGGTGAGGCGCCTCACGGACCGCGGCAGGGGCGCTCATGCGGCCGCCTCCGCCGTCTGCTGGACCGGGATGCCGGTGGCGGCGGACACGATGTGCGCGGCAAGCAGCGGCGGCACGGCGTTGGCTATCTGCAGGAAGCGCTTCGACTCGCTGCCGTGGAACGGGTGGTCGGGGCGGAAGCCCTGGAGGACCGCGGCCTCGCCCAGCAGCAGCGGGCGCTTCTCCAAGTCGGTGGTGCCGTTGACCCGGATCCACTGATAGTCGTGGCGGGCGTGGCCGGCGACGAGAGTGCCTGCGGGCTGGTCCAGGCGGCGGACGGTGGCGTTTGTCCGCTTGCCCTGCCGCAGGACCCACCAGGAGTGGGCCTTCTCCGTCAGCGTCCGCGCGGGCTCGTCGCACGGCCACTCGTTCCCGCCAGGCGTCTTCCGCTCCCCGCGGGTGCGGACCCACTGGCCCGGCTCCAGGCCGAGGACGTCGGCCATCGTCACCCACGGGCGGCGGGCCACGCCGAACAGGTCCATCTCGCTGTTCTCGCCGTGCGTGGGATCCGGCGCGACCACCCTGCGCGTCCGTGAGGCGATAAGGATGGCGCGGCGGCGGGTCTGCGGAAGCCCGTAGTCGGCGGTGTTGACGACGCCGGTCCACACGCTGTAGCCCCACTCCCGGAGTACGCCTGCGTACTGCTGCCACAGCGGCAGCACACCGGGGACCTGCTCCATGCACACCCACTCGGGCCGCAGGTCGTGCAGCCAGCGCATCGGCTCAGCGGCCAGGATGGACTTGTCGTCCAGGCAGGCGCCCTTGATCTGGATGCGGGTGTCGCGGCCGTGCGCGAGGTCGTGGATCGCCTGGTGGACGAGCGGCAGGTCGGTGATACCGCCCTGCTTGCCTGCAGTCGAGAACGGCGTGCACACGGGCGAGGAGATCTTGCCTTTGATGCGGCCCCGGAAGGGGGCGGTGGGGTACTGGGTGACGTCGCACTGGATCGTCATGTGGCCAGCCGCGTGTGCGGTGCGGCAGGCGGCCGTGTCCAGCTCCAGGCCGACGTCGGCGAGGCCGAGCATGCGCAGGCCCTCGGACCAGCCGCGGGGGCCAGCGAACAGATCGACAATCACGGCCGGTCCTCCTTCTGCTGTTCGTCGCGGATGGCCTGCAGCAGTCGCTGTTCTCCGGCGTCCGGGGTCTCGCCGTAGGCCGGCAGGTCCCAGATGAGGGCGCAGGTGTCGTGCAGGAGCGTGTTGGTGCCGCGGCGGTGGAACCCGATCAGCGGCGGCGCGAGCGCGACTTCAGCGCGACGGCAGGCGTGGCGCAGCTTGTGGACGGCGGCGCCGACCACAGCGACGGTGAACACCGCGGCGAGGAACAGGGCGGGCAGGTCGCTCATCGCGCACCCCCGGCGGTGGTGTGGCCGGCCTGGCAGGTGTGGCCGCCGGACGGGTGGAGGACAACCGGCACGTCCCCGCCGCACGGGTCACAGGCGGCGAAGCCCTGGGTGACGACCGCGCCGAACTCCGGGTGCGGGAAGCCGGCGGCCCTGCGGTGGCGGCCGTGCGCGCGGCCGAAGTAGCGGGCGGGCAGCAGCCTCATGACGTCGCCCCCTGCCGGAGGTCGTGGAGCTCTCGTGTGTCCGCCTCGTGCGAGGTCTGCAACCGGTCCAGCTCGTCGGTCAGCCTGCGGATGGCGCGCTGTGCGAGCTGGAGTTGGCGGCGCAGCTCCGACTCCCCTGCGGTCGGGGCGGGCTGCGGGAGCGGGCTGTTCGGGTTGCTGTCCTCGGCCTTGTCGAGGTCGGCCCGGAGGCGAGTGATGGTGCCCAGTCGGTTCGCGGCGAGCTTCTCCGCGGCTTCCAGGTCGCGGGCGGTGCGCTGCTGCAGGGTTTGCAGGGCGGCGTATTTGGCGGCGCTGACGAGTCTCATCGGGCACCGCCCGTCACTGCGTCGAAGACGTCGCGGACCCAGCGGGCGTCACCGAGCGCGGTGTGCGCCACCCCGTCCCCCGGCGGTTCCACGCCCACGAAACGCGACATGGCTCGCGACGAGAAGGGGAACGTCGGTACGTCGGCCTCGCCCGTCTTTCCCCCGAAGGCGCGGATCGCGTTGGCCAGACCGAACCGCGAGCCGGCCACCAGGGTGGCCACGTCGACCGGCCGGTAGTGCCACTGGGCGGAGCCGGGACCGAGGAACCTGCGGAGGAAGCGGTCGTCGAAGCCGGGATTTGAGCCGACGAGAACCGCGCCGCGCAGCACGTCCATCACCGCGGCCACGACTTCCTTGCGCCTCATCGGCAGGATGGGTCCCTGGTCGTAGCCCGTCCAGGCCGCCTCAGCGAGAGTGGGGACGACGAACCGCTCCAGGTAGCGGCCGATCTTCAGCGACTCCGGGTCAGCGGTCGCGAGGTTGGGCCGGATCTGCCATACGTACTCGGTGTCAGTGGGCGCGTTGTCGTCGAGTTCGCGCAGGATGATCGCGACCTCCCACACCTCGCCGATCTCGGCGTCCAAGTGCGTGGTCTCGGTGTCGACGAAGGCGATGTTCGCCATGTCGGATACTCCGTTCGATGTTGGTGTGGTCTGCTTGGGGTGGCCGGCCCGCAATTCGCCTGCGGGCCGGCCGTGCTGTGCGGGTCAGGCGGGGGGCTGGGCGACCGTGGGCCATCCGGTCTGGCCGGGCTCGTCGTCGACGAACTCCGCCTCGATGGGGCCGTCGTCCGTGGTGCCGTCGTCGGGGATGTCTGCCTGCGGCTGGGGCAGCGGGGGCGCGAACCCGGACGGCAGTTCCTTCGCGACCTCGGCCTGCGCCCGGAGCTGCTCGCGCATGTACTCCGCGCTGGTGGGCACCCACTTGGCGAGACGGCGGGCGGCCGTCTTCAACCACATCGCTTCCTCGTTGGTGTTCCACGGCGAGTAGTCGGCGCCCTTGCCGGACGCGCTGTCCGACTTGGCCTTGGCGTCCATGACCTGCTGCCGGTTGAGGATGACCACCTTCGAGGTGGCGCCGTCCTTCATGACCGCGTAGGCGTACACGCCGACCAGCTCGCCGCGGTCCCCGCCGAACCAGTCGACGTCGTGGACCGGGCGCTCGTCACGGCCGATGACGTAGCGGAAGGTGTCGTTGGCGCGGACCGTCTCGACGACGACGGAGGACACGGCGCCAGCCCGGTAGATCAGCTCGACGATGCCTTGGTAGCCGACGATCCCCTTGATGATGAAGTTCCAGTTGTGGTCCTTGGACTTCCGCGGGGTGAGGTAGAACTGCTCGGTGCCGGGCTCCAGTCCGAGGCGGGCGGCGGTCTTCAGCTCCCGCAGGAATACGCCGACGTCGGTCTTCGCGGCCTGCTCCAGCATCCTGTTGCCGCGGATGGCGCCGACGGCGAGACGGATCCACTGGTCGGCGTTGATGTGGGAGGGGACGAGGGCGGCGTATTCCTCGCGGTACTGCTCGACCATGGCGGCCGGGCCGGTGTCGCGGACGGCGACGGCGGTGGTCACGGTGTTCTCGGTCATCGGGCGTTCCTTCGGGTGCGGGCGGGCATCAGGGAGTAGGTGGATCCGTCGCGGACGGTGCGGGTGGCGATGCGCTCGCGCTCGCAGACGGCGCGCTGGCCGGTGCCGATCGCGTCGAGGAGCTCGCCCTTGCAGGCGGTCAGCTCGTCCTCGGCAGCCCACGCCGCGTCCTGCGCCGCGTAGAAGCGGTCCCGGAGCGCGGTCGGGATCTCAACGTCGATCGGGTCCAGGCCCTCGGGGATCTCGCGGATCGCTTGGTACGTGGCGGAGTGGCCGTCGATGTCGGGGCGGATGTCGCGGGCGAGGTCGTCCATGAACCGGGCGCCCGCATCCCGCAGGATCTGGGCTTCGGCCTCGTCGTAGTCGACGACGTACTCGCGGTACTCCGACCCGGCGATCAGCACCGCGACGTAGCAGCGGCGGGCGCCGGTCACGTCCATGTACCAGAGGGCCTGGGCGCGGTAGTGGACCGGGATCTCGCCCGTTCCCTCCTTGCCCCAGCCGGTGTCGTCGCGGGCGGTCTTGGCCTCCAGCACGGCGGCGGGGACACGGTCGTCGATGTGGCTGTCGGTGGGCCACAGGTTCCGGTCGGGGTTGGCGATCTGCCACGGCCGGTCGGGATGGGCGTAGGTGAAGGCGCCGCGGACGAACCACTCGGGGTGCTCGCGGGCGAACCGGCGGCAGATCGCGGGCTCGTGCTCCTTGCCCCAGTACATTTCCTCGGACTCCTCGACGGGGCCGATGGCGCCCTTCTTGCGGTGCCAGAGGGAGAACCGGGACTCGTAAGGGGAGAGACCGAGGACGGCGGCGATCTCGCTGCCGCCGATGCCCTGCGCCCGAGCCGCGTGCCAGGCCTCGGACCCGGGCTCGAACGAGCCGAGGACGACCGGGCCGGCGGCCGGAGCCTGAGCCCCGGCGTCGGTGGTGACGGTCATGCGTCGCCTCCCACGTAGCGGGCGTAGACGCGGACGCCGTCCTCGACCAGTTCCGTGCGGGCGTCGAACGCGCCAGCAGGCTGGTAAGGCGACGGGCCACGGCTGCTGTACTCGTGACCGCGGCGGATGTAGCAGGCCGTGCCGTCAGCGACGAGGCTGCTGCGGTAGTCGTTGACCACGACCCACTTGCCGGGCTGGCGGCGGGCCTCGGCGGCCACCGTCTTGTGGTCGGCGCGGGGACGTCGGGCGAGACGGCTCACAGTTGGCTCCCGTCGCCGCAGGCGCAGGGGTCGTCGCAGTCGCAGGCGAGCTGGGCGAACTCGGCTTCGAACGGTTCGGGCTGGTGGACGTAGGCGGCGGCCAGGGCGAGCCGGCCATCGGCGGTGAGTTCGGCGCGCTGTCGTGCGACGAGGGCACGGACCTGGTCGGTGAGAGCGCTCATGCCGCCCTCCTCTGGCCCGGCAGGGCGCGGCGGGCGAACCGGGACACCCGCTGCGCGACCCTCGTCAGCTCGGCGAGCAGGCGGGTCACGTCGTGCCCGCGGACCTCGACCTGCGCGGTCTCCATCCCGGCGACGTCCTCGACCTGCTCGATCGCGGCGTCGAGTTCGCCCTCGCGGGACACCCCCTGCACCACGGCGGCGAGGTCGTCGAGCGCGTCGAGGATCTCGTCACGGGCGTCCGGGTCGCCCCAGTGCTGGACCAGCTGGACGAGGGTGTCGTTGCGGATGGCGTCGACCCTCAGGACGCCGTGGAGGTGGTTGGCGCCGACCTCGAACGACAGGCCAGGCTTCGAGGAATGGATCATCGGGTGGCCTCCGGGGAGGAGAGGAGGAAGAGGAGAGCGGTCGCCGTCACGGCGGCCTCGCAAGCGATGAGGCGCGACAGGCGCTCGGCGGTGGCGGTCGCCCGATTCACGGTGTGACCGGCATCCACCACGACCTGATGCACGCGGCGGCAGGCCGGACGCGGGTCGAGGTCGATCAGCAGCAGGGCCACAGCCCCGGTCGTGCCGCACAGGATCAGCGCAATCGACAGGGCCAGCGCCCAGTCCTCGGGCGTGGTGGCGGTCATTGGGCGCCCGCCTCGGGCAGGTCCCGGCCCAGCCGGTACGCGTGGTGCAGCGGGCTGTCGTGCGGGTCTTCGATGCCCGCGGCGGCAGCCGCAGCCATGTGCGCCTCGAATACGCATTGGCTGCACGGCTCGCCGTAGGAGTAGCCCGCACCGCACTCGCGGCACGTCTGCACCGCAGCGGGCGTCAGCGCCTCCAGTTCGGCGATCCGCTCCCGCAGGCGGGCGTTCTCCGCGTGCTCCCGCTTCAACTCCGCGAGCGTCTCCTCAGCGACACGCACCGCGACCTCAGCCGCAGCACGCTCCGCCGCCGTCTCCGGCGACTGCAACATCTGCGCCGACTCCAACGCCTCAGCAGCCAGCGACGACAGGTCATACGGCGGACGGTTCAACCACGTCGCGTCGATCAGCCGCTTCGCCTGCATCGCCAGCGGCGACAGGCCCGCGCTCACCGGGCCACCGCCGACCGGGCGATCAGCGGACCGAACGCCGCCTGCACCAACCGCAACGTCCACGCGAACGACTCGCCCTCGCCCGCGTCCTCAGGGTTCGACGGCTGCGGGCACGACAGCAGCAGCTCACCCGACGGGGTGTGCCCCGTCGCCTCCCAAACGTCGCCCTGCGCATCGACGAACACCGTCGTCGGCAGCGGCGCCTTATGCAGCGACAGCGGCACCTGCCGGACCGGGGGGATCTGCAATGATGTGGCCATCGAGGGCCTCTCCTTCTAGGTGTAGGGGTTCGCCGATCAGGGGTCGCCAGGCCGGTCAAAGCGGGCGGCCCTTCGGCGTATGCGGGGTCAGGAACCGGCGAGGGCCGGCGCCTTGCGGGCTGCCGGACGGCGGCGCTGACGCGGGATCGAACGGCCGGTACGCGGGTCGCCGGCGGAGCGGATGGCGTGGATCGCCTGCCGCTGCTCGCGGTTCGTGACGATGCGCCCGCGCTTGCCGTTGCGGCCGCAGAGCTCGGGGTTGTCGCTGAGGATGCGGCGGAGCCAGGTGAGGCTGCATCGCAGCACGTAGGCGGTTTCCTGGGCGGTCATGTACTCCTGCTCCAGGTCGGCGGGGGGGACGGGCGTGCCGTACCGCTGGGACTTGGTGAGCACGGGGTTAGGTCCTTTCTTCTGGGGGTGGGTCCTCGGTGGGGCGAGGGCGCGTGAGCCGCAGGCGTTCGTCGGTCGCTTTGAGGGCGTCGCGGAGGCGCTTGTACGGCTTGGGGCCCATGTGTCTGCGGGTGCCGTTTTCGAGGTGGCTGACGTAGCGGGGGCTGATTCCCGCCTGTCTGGCCAGCTCGGTTTGGGTGAGCCCCGCTTGCATGCGCTCCTTGCGGATCGCGTCCCCGTCGACCTCGAAGGTCGTCGGTTGGTGCATGCTTCGAAGTTAGCGTGAGTTCGTCTCGCTGTCCACGTCTGAACGCCACTAAGTTCGTCTAAGTTCGTCGATCCGTGGCGGCGGGGATCGTCTTGGATCTTCTTGATTCAGTGAAAACCGGCCGTTTACCCTGGTGGAACTGGTTGGAACTGAGCGGCACTGGCACTATGTCGACATGGCAACCCGCGATCTCGACCGCCTTGCGAAGTACGTCAAGGCCCACCGGCTTGAGCTGTACTCCTCTCGTGACGCGGCAGCCGCTGCCTCCGGAGTCACGAAGGACACCTGGCAGCGCGTCGAGGAGGGGCGGCCGGCGCGCGACTCGTCCTACGCCAAGATCGACAAGGCGCTGCGCTGGGCACCCGGGAGCTGCGTCGACATCGCTGAAGGCAAAGAGCCGGCGCTCGTGGCCCAGGCGTCCGGCGCTGCGGTCGATACGGGTGCAGCCGGCGGGATGGCGTTCGATGAGGAGCTGGCGCGCAAGGCCGCATTCGAGGCGGCTCGGGCGAAGATGCCGTCAACTACGCCAATTGGGGCGATTGACGACTTTGTTGAGGAGTTCGTGGAGGTCTTGCGAAGGTCTTTTCGTGTATCGAAGGGCGTCTGATCAGGGACGATCGGACGTGCAACCTTTTTGTCGTTACCGAAACGTGACCTTCCGGGCTGATGAATCCTCAACAACCCCCTCCCGATCCCGTGTTCGCCATGTCACGCTTGCAGCCACCCCGGGGAGGTCCCAGAGGAAAAAGGGGGACCGGTGAGTAGTGCCATCTTTCTGGATCTCGGTCCGGGCATCGACGGATACCAGACCAAGATCGCCGGTAAGAAGGTGTGTGTCCTGTCCTCCAGGGCCGCCCGAGACCGCGTCATTCAGGGACGCGTGAGGCAGTTCATGAAGGGCCAGGGAGAAGACTGCAGAACCTGCGCCGCCTGCCCCATCGGACAGGCATCGTAGGAGCAGTCACAGAGGAAGCGGTCGGCGGAAGGGGTACCCGCCACCGACTTCCCGCACAACCCGCACACCCTGGGGGGCAGATGCCGTCTGTCGAGACGCGAGGCAACTCGATCCGCGTGAAGTGGTGGGGCGGCGAATACCACCTCGACGATGCCGGGAAGCCGACAAAGCGCAAGAAGTACGAGAGCGCCAGCGGGCCAGAACCGGGAGTCCCGTTCCAGGACGAGGACGAGGCCTACAACTTCGGCCTCGACCGCGAATCCGACGTCCGCAACAACCGCCACCGCCCCAAGTCCAAGCACATGGACGTCGGCGATTACTGCGACCTGTGGTTCAACTCGATCGAACTGCGCGTGCGGTCGCAGAACAAATACGAGTCGATCCTCAACGCGGTGATCAAACCGTACTGGCACGCGTGGACAGTCGCCCAGATCACGCCCGTGGACTACGACCAGTTCAACAGGTACGTGACCAAGCGGTACTCCGAGAGCTACAAACAGTCCATCCTCAGCGTGTTCCGCATGCTGATGGATGACGCCGTCCTCAAGTACAAGCTGCGCGACGAGTCGCCCATCATCAACCAACGACGCCGCGGCCGGTTCGAGAAGAAGCAGACCCGCCGCGTCAAGCGCGAGCTACCCATCGAGGCCGTCCACCAACTCGCGGTCAACGCCTACCACGTGTGGGGATACGCCGGCTGGGCCCACATCTGGACGCTCGCCTTCACCGGCATGAGGCCGCCCGGCGAGACGTGGGGAATGCAAAGAGGCTTCACGTCCGTGCACTGGCCCGCCGCCGACCCGGATAGGGAACGACGCCAAGAGGCCGAGCATCGGTACAAGGGAATGCATGCGCTGCGCGTGCAGCACCAGATGTACTACGCCGACGGCAAGCCAACACTGGCCGGCCCGAAGTACGACAGCTACCGATCTCTCGTGATTCCGCCATTCCTTCATGAACAACACGAGGTGCTGCTGGCTTCTCACGACAAGCCGTTCTTGTTCGTGTCGCCCACGGGCAAGCCGATGTTGAGCGTCGGCTTCACCAAGAACTACTGGTACCAGATTCGCGATGGCCGCAACGAGGTGAAGCCCGAGCGCGGCGGGCCTCGCGTCGCGCGCACGACGCTGCCGGCCGTGGTGGAGATGGCGGGGCAGGACATCTACCGGTTGCGGCACTGGCACAGGGCGCTGCTGGATGAGCCGGGTGCGGACATTGCTGAGGTGGCGAAGGAGGCCCGGATGGGGCATGAGCTGCCGGGCATGGTCGGCGTCTACACCGAGGTGACGCGGTCGATGGAGCTGCGGGTCGTGGAGTACCTTCAGGAGGTGTGGGAGAAGCGGGTTGTGGCGCGGGGGCTGTGGGTGCCGCCGTTTCCCACACGTCTCCCAGATGATCTTTTCGAGGGGGCAAAGCCGCTGTTCAGCGGGCTTCCTCGGCTTGGTCTTGAATGACACCATGTGTCAGTGAAGTCCAGCCGACTCGTCTCGATCCTGCTGCTGCTCCAGACCCGGGGCCGGATGACCGCCGCCCAGCTCGCCGAGGAGCTGGAGGTGTCGGTGCGCACGGTCTACCGGGACACCGAGGCGCTCGCCGCCGCCGGGGTGCCGCTGTACGCGGACGCGGGCCACGCCGGCGGCTACCGCCTCCTCGACGGCTACCGCACCCGCCTCACCGGCCTGACCCCGGGCGAGGCCGAGGCCCTCTTCCTGTCCGGCGTCCCCGGACCCGCCGCCCAGCTGGGGCTCGGCCCGGTGCTCGCCGCGGCCCAGCTCAAGGTGCGCGCCGCCCTCCCGGCCGAGCTGCGGGACCACGCCGACCGCATCAGCGGCCGCTTCCACCTGGACGCGCCCGGCTGGTACACCGACGCCGACGACACGCCCTTCCTGCCCGCGGTCGCCGACGCCGTCTGGAACGGCCGGGTGCTGCACGTGACGTACCGCCGCTGGCGCGAGCCGACCGACGTCGAACGCCGCCTCGAACCGTACGGACTGGTCCTCAAAGCGGGCCGCTGGTACGTCGTCGCCGGTCCGGGGCCGCGCACCTTCCGAGTCGACCAGATCCTCGAACTCGCCGCCACGGGTGAGGGGTTCGAGCGCCCAGGCGACTTCGACCTGGCCGCCTACTGGGCGGCCCACCAGCGTGACTTCCTGTCCCGGCTGCACCGTGCGCAGGCGGTGGTCCGGCTCGCCCCGGGGGTGGCACTGGCGGGACCGGCCGGGGACGCCGTACGCGCGAACGGCCGCACGGACGAGGACGGCTGGACCGTCGCCACCGTACCCATCGAGTCCCTCGACCGGGCCCACGGCGACTTCCTGCGCCTGGGCACCGGCATCGAGGTGCTCGAACCCGCCGAGCTGCGGGACCGGATCGCGGCGACCGCAGCCGAACTGGTCCGCCGCTACGGCGATTGAGGGGCGCGTCCCGACAGGGCCCGCCCCTCGACCGCCGAGGCTCAGCCCACCGTGCAGGACTGGTCACCGATCTTGAACGCGGTCGGTTTCCCGTTCGTGCCGGTCCAGCTCCCGGTGAAGCCGAAGCCCACCGACGAGCCCGCGGCCACCGTGGCGTTCCAGCCGACGTTCCTCGCCGTCACCGTTCCGGCGGCGGTGGAGGCCTCGGCGTTCCACATCTGGGACACCGTCTGCCCGTTGGGGAAGCTCCAGCTCAGGGCCCAGCCGTTCCAGGCGCTCCGCCCGGTGTTGGACAGCTGTACGTCGGCCTGGAAGCCGCCCGACCACTGGTTGGTGATCCTGTACGTCACCGCGCAGGCGCCGGTCGGCTGCGGCTCGGGGTCGGGGTCGGTGCCCCCGCCGCCCCCGTCACCGGTGTCGGAGGTGTCGCCGTAGATGATCCCCCGGCCGTTGGTCCCGATGTACACCCGGCCGTAGACGCGCGGGTCGCCGGTGATCGTGGCGCCCGTCCAGCCCCACTGGTGGGCGTCGTCGTTGATCCGGGTCCAGGTCGCGCCCTTGTCGGTGGAGCGGAAGATGCCGCGCACACCGCCGATCCTCGCGCTGGTGTAGAGCGTCTGGTACGAGGCTCCCGGCGCAGCCTTGCCGAAGCCGATGGTGTCGGCCTGCTCGACGTTCGCCAGCCTGGTGAAGCTCGCCCCGCCGTTCACGGAGTGCCACAGGCCGTACGCGCCGTCACTCGCCCCGCCCGCCAGCCACACGTCGCCCTTGGTGCCGGGCAGCGCCTTGAAGCGGACGCTGTCGCCGCTGGGCAGGCCGGTCGCGGCGGAGGCGGTGAAGGTCGCGCCGCCGTCCGAACTGACGTAGAACTTGCCGGACTTGAAACCGTAGAACACCTTCGGGTCGACCCGGTCGGCCTCGACGACCGCGCCCGCCGGGATGCCGGCCGACGCCGACCAGGAGGTGCCGAAGCCGGTCGCGTAGTGGACCCCGGCGCCCTGCGGGCTCCACACGAACCGGCTGCCGTCGGCCGCCGCGGCGACCGTGCCGCCCCCGCTGACGCCCGAGGGGTCCTGCCCCGCGAACCAGTTGGCGCCGTTGTCGGTGGAGAACGCGATGTGCGGGCCCGAGTCCAGGTTGCCGACCCGCACCACCGTGGCCGGGTTCGTCTCGGCGAAGTCCAGGCTGGTGGTGGAGGTGAAGTTCGGCGAGGTGTACATCATCGCCGGCACCTTCGTCAGGTCCGTGTGCCGGAAGCCGCCCACGTCACCGAGCGCGCTGAGCAGCGGGGCGCCCGACGGGGGAGAGGCCAGGTCGTTGACGGCCGTCTCCTCCAGGCCCTGCACCATCGGCTTGATGGTGAACTGGCTTCCGCTGTCCCAGTCGGTGAGGTTCTCGGTGCCGTAGATCGTGGCGCCGGTGCCGTACATCATCCGGTTCGAGTCGAACGGGTCGATCTCCAGCGACTCGGTCATCCACCCCAGTTTCGGCGTCTGTTCGGGAGGCGACGGGTTCGCGCCCCAGGTCAGCCACGGCGACGACGACACGTCCATGGTGAAGCGGTTCGAGCGGTTCGGGTACGACGTGTAGTCCCAGGCCTTCGTCCAGGTGGCGCCGCTGTTCGTCGAGCGGAAGATCTGGGTGTCCGGCCACCAGGAGCTGTACGCCGTCGCCATCACCGTGCCCGGCTTCTGCCGGTCGACGGTCAGCCCGCTGAACCCGAAGTAGGTGTCGGCCTCGGCGACCGGGCTGATGTCGGTCCAGGTGCCCGTCGCGGTCGCGTACCGGTACAGCCGGCCCTTGCCGCCGTCGTACGGGCCGCCCGTGTCGCTGTAGGCGAGATAAAGATGGCCGTTCGCCGCGTCCAGGACGCCCTTGTGGGCCAGGTGGCCGGTGGGCTGCCCGGCCACGCGCTGCCAGGTCGCGCCCGCGTCCGTCGAGCGGTAGACGGCGTTGTCCTTGTCGGCCACACCGACGTAGATCGTCTTCGTGGCGCTTCCCGCGGTGCCGGTGGACTCGTCGAAGGTGACCCAGACGATGCCCTGGTTGTCGCTGTTGTAGCCGGAGGTGTCGCTCGGATCGGCCACGTAGTTGCCGGCGTTGGGGAAGTTCGCCACCTGCGACCAGGTCACGCCCGAGTCCGTCGACCGCCACAGCCCCTTGCCGCTCGGCGCGCCCAGGTAGAGGACGCTGTTGCGGTTCGGGTCGACCGCGAGTCGCTCGCCCATGCCGCGGCCGGGCATGTTGCCGCCCAGCTTGAACGGCAGGTTCGTCTTCTGCCAGGTCGCGCCCCGGTCGGCGGAGCGCATGACCGCGCCGTTGCCCGGGTCCCAGCCGTTGGTGTACGTACCCACGGCCGCGTACACCCGGTTCGGGTCCACCGGGTCGGAGGCGAGGCTCACCACGCCCGTGTGCCCCCAGTCGTCCCAGCCGACCGAGTCCAGCAGCGGCGTCCAGGTCCGGGAGGACTCCACCCAGCGGTAGGCGCCGCCGATGTCGGTGCGGGCGTAGGCGAGGTTCTTCTCCTTGCGGTTGAAGACGATGCCGGGGACGAAACCGCCCCCGTCGATCCGGGCGTTCTTCCAGGTGTAGGTGTCGGCGGCGACGGCCACCGGTTCGCTCGGGGCACTCGCGGCCGGGCCGGGCGCGCCGACCGCGGCCGGCGCGCCCGCCAGCAGGCCGGCCGCGAGCGCGAACACAGCCGTGAGGATGCGGGTTCTTCGCACGGTGGGGATCCTCTCCTCATGGGGGTGGAAAGGCATGGGGAGACCGGGCGGCCCCCGTGCGGGAGGGGGCCACCCGGCCGGTCGGCCTCGCCGTCAGGTGACGAGACCACGTACACGGAACTCTCAGGCGTCTTCGAGGAGGAGGCGTACCTCCCGAAGGGCCCGGCGGGGGCTATTCAAGGAGCTCCGCGTACGAGCCCATGGCGAGGGCGATGTCCGCCTGCGCCCAGAACCGGTGGTACGTGAAGGACGGCACGGCACCGCCCGCGAGGTACGACTCGATCTTCGACCAGGCCGGGTCGTCCTCGTAGAAGGAACGGATGGACGCGAACGTCGACGACGAGTTGATGGCGTCACCGTTCGGCATCGTGCCGGTCCAGCCGCTCGGCACGTACACGGGGTCGTCGAAGCGGCTGTAGTCGGTGCGGTTCTCCGGGACGGCGATGCCCAGGGCGTCCTGGTTGTTCTTCCACATGCCGTCCAGCAGGGCCTTGGCCGTCGAGGCCGCCTGGGTGTCACCCGAGCGGTCCGCGTAGTACGTCAGCGTCTTGGCGTACGCCGCGGCCACACCGACGTCGTTGGTGTAGTCGACCACGGACACGTGCAGCCCGTTGTTGGCGCCGGGGCTGGAGGCGTTCCAGTTGTCCGGCTGACCCGACCAGGCGAGCGTCGAGGGGATGCGGAACGTGCCGTCGGGGTTGACCGTCGTCTCCGACAGCGCCCAGTCGACCCACTTGTCGAGCACCGCCTTCGCGGCGGCGTTGCCCGTCTGCTGGTAGTACTCGGCGACCCGCTCCATCGACCACGCCTGGAAGCCGAACCACTGGTTGGACGGCGGGTCGTGGTAGACGGGCTTCTCGTCGTAGTACATGCCGTAGAACGTCGAGGTGCCGGCCGGCGGAGCGGCGTACCGGCCCGCCCAGCTGTTGGTCGCGCCACCGGCGATCGCGCCCTCGCTGGACTGCAGCCAGCGGTAGAACTCGATCTGCCGCGTCAGCGACCGCGACCAGTCGGCCGTGCCCGTGGCGGACTTCGGCTTCAGCGGGTCGTAGGAGCTGAGCGCGTACGCGGCGAGCGGGTTCTGGTAGCCGCCGTGCGCGTGGCTGGAGCCGATGCGCCAGGCCCAGCCCGCCGAGGTGTCGGTGGCACCGCCCCAGGCGTAGTACCAGGACAGCAGGTAGTGCGAGGCGTCCTTGCCGGTGCCGGCCGGGCAGGACGGGCTGGTGCAGTTGCCGATCTTCTTGAAGTACTTGTCGTACATGGCGTAGCGCAGGTAGTCACCCATCTTCGCGGCCTTGGTGACGGTCGCGGAGACGGCCGAGCCCTTGCCCTGCTGCTTGGCCCACACATCCGCCCAGTAGGCGGCCTGCACCGCGCGCGCGTCGGCGTCGGGCGCGTTGGTGAACTTCCACTGCCTGGCGTAGCTGGAGTCACCGGTGAACAGGTCCAGATAGCCGTTCCTGCCGCCGTACTTGAACGCGTCGCAGGTCGGCTGCGGGACGGTCTCCCACACCGACTCCTGCGGGCCGCGCTGGAAGGTGTTGATGTAGGACGGGCCGGTGTCCGTCGGGCCGGCCTCGCACTTGCCGGGCGAGTTGCCGTAGCCGTAGACGTTGTCGACGTCCTGGATCCAGTGCATGCCGTACACGTCGTCCGTGCCGTACGCGGACTTCAGCTCGCCCGCGATCGGGTCCGGGCCGACCGAGACAGCCGTGTCCAGCCGGGACGGGTACTGGTTCACGTTGTCGTACTCGGGCGCGTACGTCGCCGGCTTGGAGGCGTTGTAGAAGGAGTTCGTCGGCTGGTCGGCGTGGGTGGGGATCATGTACTTCTCCATGATCTCCCAGGCGCCGTTGAACTTGGTCCAGTCGCCGGTCACCTTGCCGTACATGGCCTGCAGCCACAGGAGGTAGCTGTACGCCTCCGAGGTGGTCTCATGGCCGTGGTCGGGCGCCTCGACGATCAGCGTCTCCACCGAGTGGTAGGGGATGCCCTCGGGGGAGAAGTAGCCGTTCGCCGGGTTGGTGATCTTCCCGTACAGCTCCAGGAACCGGGCGTCGTACTCCTTGGTCGCGCCGATCTGCGTGACCGTGACCGTGGCCTTGGCGTGCCCGGTGGCCGTCGAGTCGAAGGTGGCCGCGCCGGTCCCGGAGGAGTCGGCGGTGATGGTCACCCGCTGCGCGGTGTTCCAGTTCTGCGGGGTGAAGGTCAGGCTCGCCCCGCCGGTCACCGTCAGACCGGTGTTGCCGCCCGTGCGGGCCGTGGTGACGGTGACGTTCGAGGCGGGCTGCGTGGACAGCTTCACCTCGTACGTGCCCGTCCTGCCCTGCTGGACCGGCAGTTGGGTGGGCGTCGCGACCACGGACGGCCCGGCGGCCACCGTGATGCCGACCGGTGTGGAGTCGGCGGACGCGCCCAGGCTGTCGTACGCCTTCGCCACCAGCGAGTGGTTGCCCACGGCCAGGTTCGAGGCGGACAGGGTGAACGGCGAGCTGGTGTCGGTGCCGAGCAGGGTCGTGTCGTCGTAGAACTCGACCTTGGTGATGTTGGCGCCGTCGGCCGCGGCGGCGGTCGCCGCGAGCGGGACGGCGTTGCCCTGCGTGTACACCGCGCCCGCGGTCGGGCTGGTCAGCACGGCGATCGGCGGCTGGTGGGCGCCGGCGCACGTGGTGCCGTTGATCGCGAAGGACGTCGGTGCCGCGTTGCTGCCGCTGTACGTGAACTGGGCACCGGTCGACACCGCGGCTCCGGCGGCGATCGTGCCGTTGTAGCTCGCGTTGCGCACCGTCACGGACTGGCCGGACTGGCTCCAGGTGCCGTTCCAGCCGTTGCTCAGCCGCTGGTTGCCCGAGTAGCCGTAGGTCAGGGTCCAGCCGTTGATCGGGTCGGTGCCCCGGTTGGTGATGGTGAGGTCCGCGGTGAAGCCGGACCCCCAGTCGTTGGTCTTGTAGTCGACGCTGCACTGAAGTGCCGCTGCCTGGGCGGGAGTCGAACCCGTGCCCAGCATGGTCAGGGGAAGCGCCAGAGCAGCGACGACGGCCGTCCACAACCGTCGTACGACTCTGCGCCTGCGAGGGGGATGCACGTGCTGGTTCCTCCTTGCGGCTCGGAGTAAGAAGTCAAGGCTTGAACCAGTGGGAGCGCTCCCATAGTGAAGACGCGGCGCATTCCGGTCAAGGTGTTTGAAGAGTCGAAAAGATTCGACGAGGGCGATCGGAGAAAAGTCAAGCCGATCCCCTGTCTTTTACCGGCACTTGGCGCTACCTTCCTTCGCACCAGTGGGAGCGACTCCACCAGTCGACGCGTGCCGTCCCGACGCGTCCGAGCTGCAAGGAATCGCTCATGCGACACCCCCCGCGTTCAGCTCTTTTACACGCCGGCTCCACCGTCACCGCCCGTTCGGGCACCGCGGCGGTTCCGGTGGTCACGGCGTCCGCAGCGGTGCCCGCCGACCCGGCGGGCGACCTCACCGCCCTTCGGCACGCCTGCGGTTCCAACTCCTTTGCCGATCAGAGCTGTTGGGGTATGCGCGGTTCCAGGCCCGCCCTGATCACCGGATACGACGGCACGCCGACGTCTTTCGGCATCGGGCTGCACGACCGCCTGCGCGGCCTCAGCCCGTGACCCCCCATCAGCAACCCCCCATCCAAAGAAGGAAACCCGCACTCATGAGCCGTACCAGAACTGCGTTGCTCGCCGCCCTGGCGCTGACCGCCGGAGCCTCCGGGACGGCGCTCGCCGTCGTACCCGGGGACGCCGGTGTCGCCGCCGTGCCCTGCACGGTCGACTACAAGGTGCAGAACGACTGGGGCAGCGGCTTCACCGCCGCCGTGACCGTCACCAACAACGGGGCCGCCAAGTCCTCGTGGTCGGTGGGCTGGTCCTACGCCGGCAACCAGAGGGTCACCAACGCCTGGAACGCCAGGGTCACCCAGAGCGGCGCCGCCGTCACCGCCGCCAACGAGTCGTACAACGGCACGCTGGCGACCGGCGGTTCGACGAGCTTCGGCTTCCAGGGCACCTACAGCGGCAGCAACGCGGTCCCGGCGACCTTCACCCTCAACGGGGTGACCTGCAACGTCGACAGCGGCGGCCCGACCGACCCCGGCCCCACCGACCCGGGCCCGACCGACCCCGGCACTCCCACCGGCCGGGTCGACAACCCGTACGCCGGCGCCAAGGTGTACGTGAACCCCGAGTGGTCCGCGCACGCCGCCGCCGAGCCGGGCGGCAGCCGCATCTCCAACCAGCCCACCGGTGTGTGGCTGGACAGGACCGCCGCGATCAACGGTGTCAACGGCGGGATGGGCCTGCGCGCCCACCTCGACGAGGCACTGCGGCAGAAGGGCACCGGCGAGCTCGTCGTCCAGCTCGTCATCTACAACCTGCCCGGCCGCGACTGTGCCGCGCTCGCCTCCAACGGCGAGCTGGGCCCGACGGAGATCGACAAGTACAAGACGCAGTACATCGACCCGATCGCCGCGATCCTCGCCGACTCCAAGTACCGCGGCCTGCGGATCGTCACCACGGTCGAGCTCGACTCGCTGCCCAACCTGGTCACCAACGTGACCCCGCGGGCCACCGCCACGCCCAACTGCGACGTGATGAAGGCCAACGGCAACTACCAGAAGGGCGTCGGCTACGCCCTCAACAAGCTGGGCGACATCCCCAACGTCTACAACTACCTCGACGCCGGCCACCACGGCTGGCTCGGCTGGGACGACAACTTCGGCCCCTCCGCAGACATCTTCAAGGTCGCCGCGACCACCGAGGGCGCGACCGTCGCCGACGTGGCCGGGTTCATCGTCAACACCGCCAACTACAGCGCGCTGAAGGAGAACAACTTCAAGATCACGGACACGGTGAACGGCACGTCCGTGCGCCAGTCCAAGTGGGTCGACTGGAACCGCTACGTCGACGAGCTGTCGTACGCGCAGGCCATGCGCGAGAAGCTGGTCTCCGTCGGCTTCGACTCGAAGATCGGCATGCTGATCGACACCTCCCGCAACGGCTGGGGCGGCAGCGCACGGCCCACCGGCCCGGGTGCCACGACCAGCGTCGACACCTACGTCGACGGCGGCCGCTACGACCGCCGCCTCAACACCGGCAACTGGTGCAACCAGGCCGGCGCGGGTCTCGGCGAACGGCCCAAGGCCGCCCCCGAGCCCGGCATCGACGCCTACGTCTGGATGAAGCCGCCGGGTGAGTCCGACGGCGCCAGCTCGGCGATCCCGAACGACGAGGGCAAGGGCTTCGACCGGATGTGCGACCCGACGTACACCGGCAACCCGCGGAACAACAACAACCTGTCCGGCGCCCTGCCGAACGCCCCGCTCTCGGGGAAGTGGTTCTCCGCGCAGTTCCAGGAGCTGATGCGCAACGCCTACCCGCCGCTGTCCTGACCGGGTGACCGACGCGTGCTCCGCCGGAACCGGCCCGCGCCGGTCCCGGCGGAGCACGCCGAGACCCCCCGTTTTTGCGGTTACGGCAACAGAAGTGGCCTCTCCCCGGTGCGTCGGCGCAGGCTGATGGCATCCGGAGGAGAGGCTGACCACCATGGCGCACCACCACGACCACGACCGCGCTCACGACCACGCGCACGACCACGGCGACATCGACTGGGCCGAGATGGGCCCGCTGCTGGAGTCGCAGGCGGAGGTCTTCACACCGCTGTACGAACACGCCCTGGCGTGGCTCGCCAAACGGCAGACGGACCCCGGCCTGGTGGTGGACGCGGGCAGCGGCCCGGGCGTGGTCGCGGGCCTGTTCGCGGAGACGTTCCCCGGCGCCCGGGTCGTCGCCGTCGACAGCACCGAGCCGCTGCTGGAACGGGCCCGCGCCCGGGCCGAGCGGCTGGGCGTCGCGGACCGCTTCGGCACCCTGGCCGGCGAGCTGCCCGCGGTCCTGGGCGACCTCGACTACCCGGCCGACCTGCTGTGGGCCAGCCGCAGCCTGCACCACCTCGGTGACCAGCGCGCCGCGCTCGCCGCGTTCGCCGGGCATCTCGCGCCCGGCGGCACCCTCGCCCTGATGGAGGGCGGCCTGCCCGCCCGCTTCCTCCCGCGGGACATCGGCTTCGGCCGTCCCGGCCTCCAGGCCCGCCTCGACGCCCTGGAGTCGGAGTGGTTCAGCCGGATGCGGGCGTCCCTGCCGGACACGGTCGCCGAGACGGAGGACTGGCCCGCCCTGCTCACGGCAGCCGGCCTCAAGCCCACCGGCACCCGCACCTTCCTCCTCGATCTGCCCGCGCCGGCCCCCGACCGCGCCCGCGCCTACGTCGCCGCCCACCTCACCCGCCTGCGCGACGGCCTGTCTGACGACCTCGACCCCGACGACCGTGCCACCCTGGACCGCCTCCTCGACCCCGCCGACCCGGCGAGCGTCCACCACCGCCCGGACGTCTTCGTCCTGGCGGCCCACACGGTCCACACGGCGACCCGGATCGGGTGACGGGGGCCCGGTACGCGGCGAGCACCTGGAGGCGCGGGGGCCTGGAGCCGACGACGCCCCGGCAGCCGCAGGGCCGCCGGGGCGTCGCAGGTGTACGGGAAGTGAGGGCTCAGGCCATCTCGAACGTCGCCGGGTTCGGGCCCAGGCGGCGGTCCTCGTTCAGGGCGCTGATCGCGGCCAGGTCCTCGGTGTCGAGGGTGAAGTCGAAGACGTCGATGTTCTCCCGGATACGGGAGGGCGTCACCGACTTGGGGATGACGATGTTGCCGAGCTGGAGGTGCCAGCGCAGGACGACCTGGGCCGGGGTGCGGTCGTGCTTGCGGGCGATGGCGACGATCGCCGGGACCTCCAGCAGGCCCTTGCCCTGGCCGAGCGGCGACCATGCCTCGGTGGCGATGCCCTGCTCGGCGTGGTACTCGCGGGCGGCGTGCTGCTGCAGGTGGGGGTGCAGTTCGATCTGGTTGACCGCGGGGACGACCGAGGTCTCCGCGATCAGGCGCTCCAGGTGCTCCGGGAGGAAGTTGGAGACGCCGACGGACTTGACGCGGCCGTCGGCCTGGAGCTTCTCGAACGCGCGGTAGGTGTCCAGGTAGAGGTCCCGGGACGGGGTCGGCCAGTGGATCAGGTACAGGTCCACGTAGTCCAGGCCGAGCTTCTCCAGGGACTCGTCGAAGGCGCGCAGGGTGGAGTCGTACCCCTGGTCGCTGTTCCAGAGCTTGGTGGTGACGAAGATTTCCTCGCGCGGGACGCCGGAGGCCGCGATGGCCTTCCCGGTGCCCTCCTCGTTGCCGTAGATCGCCGCTGTGTCGATGCTGCGGTACCCGGCCTCCAGCGCGGTGGCGACCGCCCGCTCCGCCTCGTCGTCCGGCACCTGCCAGACGCCGAAGCCCAGCTGGGGCATCTCGACGCCGTTGTTGAGGGTGATCGGGGGGACCTTGCTGCTCACGAGCTCTCGATCCTTCGGTTGTCGTCAGGTGGTACTCACATGGTCAACGATCACATATGGCCCGGCATTCCTGACGGGAAACGCGGCGATCGGGTTCACACCCGGTACAGCGCCTCCACCTCCGCCGCGTAGGCCTTATCGATCGCCTTGCGCTTCAGCTTCAGCGACGGCGTGAGCAGGCCGTGCTCCTCGGTGAAGGGCTGCGCGAGGATGCGGAACGTCCGGATGGACTCGGCCTGCGAGACGAGCGTGTTCGCCGCCACGACCGCTCTGCGGATCTCCGTCTCCAGGTCCGGGTCGCGCACCAGCTCCGCGAGGTCGAGCTGCGGCTTGTTGCGCATGGCCAGCCAGTGGTCGACGGCGTCCCGGTCCAGGGTGACCAGGGCGGCGACGAAGGGGCGGTCGTTGCCGACGACGACGCACTGGTGCACCAGCGGGTGCTCGCGGACGCGCTCCTCCAGCGGGCCGGGCGAGACGCTCTTGCCGCCGGAGGTCACGAGGATCTCCTTCTTGCGGCCGGTGATGGTGAGATAGCCGTCCTCGTCGAGCTGGCCCAGGTCGCCGGTGGCCAGCCAGCCGTCGTGCAGGGTCTCGTCGGTGGCCTTGGGGTTGTTGAGGTAGCCCTGGAAGACGTTCGGGCCGCGCAGCCAGATCTCGCCGTCCTCGGCGATGTGCACGGTCACGCCGGGCACGGGCTGCCCCACGGTGCCGTAGCGGGTGCGTCCGGGCGGGTTGGCGGTGGCCGCGGCGGTCGACTCGGTCAGGCCGTAGCCCTCGTAGATCTGCACGCCCGCGCCCGCGAAGAACAGCCCCAGCCTGCGGTCCATCGCCGAGCCGCCCGACATGGCGTTGCGGATCCGGCCGCCCATCGCCGCGCGGACCTTGGAGTAGACGAGCTTGTCGAAGAGCTGGTGCTGCATCCGCAGCCCCGCCGACGGTCCGGGCCCCGTACCCCAGGCCTTCTCCTCGACCGCCTCGGCGTAGCGCACCGCGACCTCGACGGCCTTGTCGAAGGGCCCCGGCCGGCCCTCCTTCTCGGCCTTGCGGCGAGCCGCCGCGAACACCTTCTCGAAGATGTACGGCACGGCCAGGACGAACGTCGGCCGGAACGCGGCCAGGTCCGGCAGCAGCGCGGCCGCGTCCAGCCGCGGCTGGTGCCCGAAGCGCACCCCGCCGCGGACCGCGGCCACCTCCACCATCCGGCCGAACACATGCGCGAGCGGCAGGAACAGCAGGGTCGCCGCCTCGTCGCCCCGCTTGGAGTGGAACACCGGCTCCCAGCGCGCGAGCACGGTGTCCGCCTCGAACATGAAGTTGCCGTGGGTGATGACACAGCCCTTGGGGCGGCCGGTCGTGCCCGAGGTGTAGATGACCGTCGCCACCGAGTCGGGCGTGACCGCGTTGCGGTGCCGGTGCACCACGTCGTCGTCCAGGTGCGCCCCGGCGTCGTACAGCTCCTGCACACAGCCCTCGTCCAGCTGCCACAGCCTGCCGAGGCGCGGCAGCCGGCCGATGACCGTCGCGATGGTCATCGCGTGGTCCTCGTGCTCCACGACCGCGGCGGTCACCTCGGCGTCGTACAGCATCCAGAAGCACTGCTCGGCCGACGAGGTCGGGTACAGCGGCACCACCTGCGCGCCGATCGTCCACAACGCGAAGTCGAACAGCGTCCACTCGTAGCGGGTGCGGGACATGATCCCGACCCGGTCGCCGAACCGGACGCCCTGCGCGAGCAGCCCCTTGGCGAGGGCGAGCACCTCGTCGCGGAACTCGGCCGCGGTCACGTCCCGCCACTGTCCGGCCTCGTCCTTGCGGCCGAGCGTGACGTGGTGCGGGTCCTTGGAAGCGCGCTCGAAGACGACGTCGGCCAGACCGCCCACCGGCGGTGCCGACGCCGACGGAGGGTTGGTGAACTCGCGCAAACCCGCTCCCTCGATGTGGCGCTCCGCACAGCGCCGTGAAAGCTACCCCACGGCTCCGGACGGCGGGAGGGCCCGCGAACCGGACGGGTGTTCAGGTCCGAGCCGGTCAGCGAGGGAAAATGCGCGCAGATGGGGAGGGGCCGGACAGATTCCTGACGATCCAGTAAGTTCCGGGACCGCAATCTCCACGGAATCTGTACGACCCGAGCATCCGGTTCCGCGACAGGTTTCGCGTCCGGTTCCGCGACCGGTTCCGCGCCTCCCGCCACTCTGGGCCCGCCCGGGGCGCGGCCCGTCCCGCCGAGGCACGGTCCGCCCCCGCCCCGCCGTCACCCCGAGGCACGGTCCGCCCCCGCCCCGGCCGTCACCCCGAGGCGCGGGCCGGCCTCTCCTCCGTCAGCGCCGCCGGGGCCGAATCCGTCACTCCGCCCGCCCGGACGGGCGCCGGGCGGACCAGCGCCAGCACCAGCAGACCCGCCGCCACGCCCAGCACCCCGGCGAACACCGCCGTCGTGTTCAGGCCCGACACGAACGCCGCGCGCAGCGTCTGCTCCGAGAACCCGCCCCGCAGCGCCTCCGCACCGCCGCCCGCCAGCGTGTGCGCCGCCTCGCGCGGCAGGTCGTCCGCCATCCGCGAGGTCAGCACCGTCCCGAACACCGCGATCGCGAGCGCGTACCCGAGCTGCCGGAACGCGTTCACCGCACCGCCCGCCATCCCCGACAGCTCCGGCGGTACGGCGGCCAGCGCGGCCCCCGCGATGCCCGGAGCCACCAGACCGGTGCCCAGGCCCACCAGCAGCAGCCCCGGCACCAGCGCCGACGCGGTCGAGCCCGCGTCCAGCAACGCCATGCAGAAGTGACCAGCGCCGATCAGCACCAGACCGCCGCCGACCGTGAACCGCGCGGGCACCCCGTGCAGCAGCCGTCCCCCCGCCGCGGCCACCACGAACGCCGCCAGCGACAGCCACAGGAACACCAGGCCACCGCGCACCGGGCTCATCCCCAGCACCGTCTGCAGCCAGATCGACGTGTACGCCATCAGCCCGAACGCCGCGCCGGTGAACGCGAGCCCGCCCAGCATGACCCCCGTGAAGGCGGGCCGCAGGAACAGCCGCGGGTCCAGCAGCGGATCGGCGGCCCTCAGCTCCACCACGACGAAGCACACCAGCGCCACCGCCGCGAGCCCGAACGCGGCGAGGGCACCGCCGTCGCCCCAGCCGTCCTCACCGGCCCGCACCGCCCCATAGGTGAGCGCGCCCGCGGCGCAGGCGAACAGCGCCGTGCCCGCCCAGTCGATCCGCCGGCCCGCCGCGCCCTTCGACTCCGGCACCGCCCGCAGCGTCAGCCACACCGCGGCCACGCTCACCGGCAGGTTGACGTAGAAGATCCACCGCCAGCCCGGCCCGTCGGTGAGCAGCCCGCCCAGCACCGGGCCCACCGCGGCGGCCGCCCCGCTGACCGCGCCCCACACGCCGAGCGCCACCGACCGGCGCCGCCCCTGGTAGACCGAGCCCAGCAGCGGCAGCGTCGTCGCGAGCATCGCCGCCGCGCCCACGCCCTGCACCCCACGCGCCGCGACCAGCACACCCGGCCCGGACGCCAGCCCGCACAGCAGCGACGCCGCCGCGAACAGCACCACGCCCGCCGTATGCACCCGCCGCCGCCCCAGCACGTCGGCCGCGGCCCCCGCGCCCAGCAGCAGCGCGGCCAGCGCCAGGGCGTAGCCGTCCATCACCCACTGCAGGTCGCTCAGCGACGCGTCCAGCGCACCCGCCATGTCCGGCAGTGCGACGACCACGATCGTCACGTCCAGCAGCAGCATGAACGTGCCCAGGCACACCGCTGTCAGCGGCCCCCACGTCCGCCCCCACGTCCGCCCCCACGTCCGCATGTCCCACTCCTCGTCGAGTCGTGTCCGTTTCCTTGTCGCTCCGTACGATGGGCGGTGTGCGGCGGATCGCTGTGGAAGGAAGCCGCTGCCCGGCGGAATCCGACCAAGAGGCTTGCCATGGAACTGGAATCCGACATCTTCGACCCGCTCGACCTTCAGATCCTCGACGCCCTTGAGGTCAACGGCAGGGCCTCCTTCAGCCGGATCGGCGCGGTGCTCGGGGTCTCCGACCAGACCGTCGCGCGCCGCTACCGGCGGCTGTGCGCCGAGGGCGGGCTACGGGTCGTCGCCGTCCGGGACGCCGAGCGGCTCGGGCAGGACCAGTGGACGCTGCGGCTGCGCTGTGTGCCCGACAGCGCGCTCACCATCGCCGACGCGCTCGCCAAGCGGGCCGACACCAACTGGATCGGGCTCGCCGCGGGCGGCACGGAGATCGTCGTCGGGACGCGCCCGCGCAGTCCGGGGGACCGCGACGACCTGCTCCTGGGAAAGCTGCCACGGACTCCTCGCGTCCTCGAGATCCGGGCGCATCAGGTGCTGCACCGCTTCTACGGCGGTCCCACGGGGTGGCTGCGCAAGTTCCGCGTCCTCGGTGACGACCAGGTCGCCGCACTGCGGGCCGGGCACCCTGCCGTCGAGGGGCCCGCGCGGATCTCCGCCGAGGACGAGCCGTTGGTGCAGGCCCTGGAGCGGGACGGGCGTGCCACGTATCCCGAGCTCCAGCGGGTGACCGGGCGGTCCGAGTCGTCAGTGAAGCGACGGCTGGACTCGCTGCTCGGGTCGGGGGCGGTGTACATCGACATCGAGTACTGGTCGGAGGTGCTGGGTCATCCGATGGCCGCGGTGCTGTGGATCACGACCACACCTTCCGCGCTGACCTCCGTCGGGGAGGCCCTGGCCGCGCACGACGAGGTCGCCCACGCGGCGGCGACGGCAGGGCCCAGCAATATCGTCGCCACGGTCGTCGTGCGGTCGACCGCCCATCTCTACGACTACCTCAGCGGGCCTCTCGGGAGGCTGGAAGGCGTGCAGCACGTGGAGGCCTCGCCGTTTCTCCGGCGGGTGAAGCAGTTGACGTACCGCCGTACCTGACCGGCCGTTCGCCGTGGCCGATCGCGGCCCTACGGGCGCACACCGCCGGCCAGTACGGCGCTGGCGAGCGCCTCCGCCGGCCCCTGCGCCGCGCTGCGGCGGGAGCCGGTGAGCAGGACGAAGTCGACCTTGCCGAGGGGAGGCAGCCCCGCCCTGTCCGGTACGCGGACCAGGCCCGGCGGGATCAGGCCGCGGGAGTGGGCCATGACGCCCAGGCCGGCTCTCGCGGCGGCGATGAGGCCGTTGAGGCTGCCGCTGGTGCACGCGATCCGCCACTCGCGGCCCTCCCGCTGGAGGGCCTCCAGGGCCATGGCGCGGGTGATTCCGGGCGGCGGGTAGACGATCAGCGGCACCGGGCGGTCGGGGTCCAGGCGCAGGCGTTCGGCGCCGATCCAGACCAGGCGGTCGTGCCAGACCAGGCGCCCGCGCGGGTCCTCGGCCCGGCGCTTGGCGAGGACCAGGTCCAGTTTTCCGGCGGCGAGCTGCTCGTGCAGGGTGCCGGAGAGCTCGACGGTCAGTTCGAGGTCGACCTCGGGGTGGTCGTGGCGGAAGCGCTCCAGGATCTCCGGGAGCCGGGTGAGGACGAAGTCCTCGGACGCGCCGAAGCGCAGCCGGCCGCGCAGCCGGGTGCCGGTGAAGAACGCCGTCGCCTGATCGTGCACCGCCAGGATCCGCCGGGCGAACCCGAGCATCGCCTCGCCGTCCTCGGTCAGCTCCACCGAATGGGTGTCCCGGGTGAACAGCGCCCGCCCGGTGGCGTCCTCCAGGCGGCGCACGTGCTGGCTCACCGTCGACTGGCGCAGCCCCAGCCGCCGGGCGGCCTGTGTGAAGCTCAGCGTCTGGGCCACGGCGAGGAAGGTGCGCAGCTGGGCGGGGTCGTACATGGCCCCGAGGCTATCGCCGTTCGTGATGACAGTCAGTGCGGTGTACGGGATTCCCGATCACGGCCGTGCGGAGCAGGATGGAGGGGAGCCGACCCTCGGCCTCTGCGGCCCACCGAGGACGAGGGCCCACCGACCACGACGGCTCTCCGAACACCACGAGCACCACGCACCACGCACACCACGTACCACCGAGCACCACGCACCACCGAGCACCACGTACCACCGAGCACCACGTACCACCGAGCACCGAAAGCGGAGCACAGTGAAGCGCCTGCGATGGCCGACCCGGCTGCCGATCGACCCGTACGTCCTGCTCCTGCTCGGGACGGTGGGCCTCGCGGCGCTGCTGCCGGCCCGCGGCACCGGCGCGGAGGTGGTCGACCATGCGTCCACCGCGGCGATCGCGTTCCTGTTCTTCCTGTACGGGGTGAGGCTGTCCACCCGTGAGGCGCTGGACGGACTGAAGCACTGGCGGCTGCACGTCACCGTGCTGGCCTGCACGTTCGTGATCTTCCCGTTGCTCGGGCTGGCCGCCCGCGGCCTGGTTCCGGTGCTGCTGACCCAGCCGCTGTACCAGGGCCTGCTGTTCCTGACGCTGGTCCCGTCGACCATCCAGTCGTCGATCGCGTTCACCTCGATCGCCCGCGGCAACGTGCCCGCCGCGATCTGCGCCGGGTCCTTCTCCTCGCTCGCCGGCATCGTGATCACGCCGCTGCTCGCGGCCTCGCTGCTGGGGTCCGGCGTGGGCGGGTTCTCGGCGGACTCGGTGACGGAGATCGTGCTGCAGCTGCTGGTGCCGTTCGTGGCGGGGCAGTTGCTGCGCGGCTGGGTGGGCGGCTTCGTCGCCCGGCACAAGAAGGTACTGGGCCTGGTCGACCGGGCCTCGATCCTCCTGGTCGTCTACGCCGCCTTCAGTGAGGGCGTGGTCCAGGGCATCTGGCACCAGGTCAGCCCGCTGCGGCTGGGCGGACTGCTGCTGGTGGAGGCCGTGCTGCTGACGGTCATGCTGGCGCTGACCTGGTACGGCTCCAAGGCGCTGGGCTTCGGCCGTGCGGACCGGATCACGATCCAGTTCGCGGGCTCCAAGAAGTCCCTGGCGTCCGGGCTGCCCATGGCGAGCGTGCTGTTCGGCGCGCATGCCTCGCTGGCCGTGCTGCCGCTGATGCTCTTCCACCAGATGCAGCTCATGGTGTGTGCGGTGATCGCCAAGCGCCGCTCGCACGACCCGGTCGAACCGGCCGGCGGGCATTCCCCGGCCGCAGCCTCACGAACCGCGGCCGATACAGCGCCACGTCAGCGCTGATCCGCGCCGCCGCGTCCGTCGGCTCCAGCCAGTTGACGTCATAGCTGAGCACCAGCCGTCCGCCGCCGCTCAGCGCGGGGTGCGCCCGCGAGGCGGGCGGCCCCGATGCCCCGCAAGTCGGCCGTGGTCATACGCCACGGGGTCGCGGGGCGAGGGCCGATAACGTTCTGGCATGACCGCACCCACCGCACCCCACGCGCTCGATCCGGCGCGCACCGCCCTGGTCCTCGTCGACCTGATGGACCGCATCGTCGCACTGCCCCTGGAACCCCACACGGGGAGAGAAGTCCTGGCCCGCTGCGAGGAGCTGGCCGCCCGCTTCCGTGCGGCCGGGGCGCCGGTGGTGCTCGTCAGGGTGGAACGGCCGGGCGTCACCGAGCAGCCGCCCGGCAGCGATCTCGCGCACGGGCTGCTCAGGGACGGGGACATCGAGATCGTCAAGCGCACGATCGGCGGCTTCCACCTCACCGGACTCGACGACCGGCTGCGCGGCCAGGGCGTCGAGACCCTGGTCTTCGGCGGTATCGCCACCAACCTGGGCGTGGAGTCCACCGCCCGCGCCGCCGGCGACCTCGGCTACGAGCTGATCTTCGTCGAGGACGCCATGACCGCGTTCACCGCGCCCGAGCACACGGCGTCGGTGACGCTGGACTTCCCCCGCCTGGGCACGGTGGCGCCGGCGGCGGAGATCGCCTTCCGGAAGGACTGAACCACGGGCCGGGCCTCCCTCGGACGGCGCCCCCATCAGCAGCCGCGCGGGGCCCGGCGGACCCGGCAGGGCCCCGGCGGCGCTGGGGGCGCTCCGCGACCGGCCCGGGGTCCCGCCGTCCGTGCGGCGAGGGGCCCGGTCAGCCCTGGGCGGCCGGGGCCGGCAGGGCGATGCGGTCCTCACCCGTGTACACGTTCATGGACCCGCCCCGCAGGAAGCCCACCAGGGTCAGCCCCGTCTCGGCGGCCAGGTCCACCGCGAGCGACGACGGCGCCGACACCGCGGCCAGCACCGGGATCCCGGCCATCACGGCCTTCTGCGCCAGCTCGAACGAGGCCCGTCCCGACACCAGCAGAACCGCCCGCGACAGCGGCAGACGGTCCTCCCGCACCGCCCGCCCGATCAGCTTGTCGACCGCGTTGTGCCGCCCCACGTCCTCGCGTACGTCGAGCAGTTCGCCGTCCTCGTCGAACAGCGCGGCCGCGTGCAGGCCGCCCGTCCGGTCGAACACGCGCTGGGCCGCGCGCAGCCGGTCGGGCAGCGCGGCCAGCAGTTCGGGCGTGACCCGCAGCGCGGGCGTGTCCGCGATCGGCCAGCGGGCCGTCGTACGGACCGCGTCGAGGCTGGCCTTGCCGCACAGCCCGCACGAGGACGTCGTGTAGACGTTGCGCTCCAGAGTGATGTCGGGGACCTGGACGCCCGGCGCGGTCCGCACGTCCACCACGTTGTAGGTGTTCGAGCCGTCGGCCGTGGCGCCCGCGCAGTAGACGATGTTCAGCAGGTCCGCCCCCTCGGCCAGCACCCCCTCGCTGACCAGGAACCCTGCCGCGAGCGCGAAGTCGTCGCCCGGGGTGCGCATGGTGATCGCCAGCGGCCTGCCGTTGAGCCGGATCTCCAGGGGCTCCTCGGCGACGAGCGTGTCCGGGCGGGTGGAGACGGCCCCGTCCCGGATGCGGATCACCTTGCGTCGTTCCGTGACTCGTCCCATGTGCCCATCAGCCCCGGTTCTGTACGTGCTGGTGGCCGAAGCGGCCCTTGATGCAGACGTTGCCGTGGGCCACCGGGCGGTCGTGCGGCGAGGTGACCTCGACGATCTCATTGTCCTGCACGTGCGGGGCGAGGTCGCAGCCCGCTCCGCGGTACGCAAGGGGGGAGGGCAAGGGGACGCCTGGCGGCCCTCGCCCGGTCGCTCCTCTGACAGAAGCCGACAACGCCGGCCCGGGAATCCTGTGAGATCGCCTGCCGGGCTACCCGTGAGTCACTGACAAGACTGGTGAATCCCGCAACCGAAGTACGCAACCGAAGTACGCACCCGAAGTACCCGACCGAGTACGCCACTGAAGTACCCGACCGAGTACGCCACTGAAGTACGCCACAAGGGGGACCGCCAGACATGAACGGCTCGCGCATCGCCGCACTCGGCCACTACCAGCCCGCACGGGTGCTCACCAACGAGGACCTGGCCGGCATGGTCGACACCAGCGACGAGTGGATCAGGAGCCGCGTCGGCATCCGCACCCGCCACATCGCCGGCCCCGACGAGCCCGTCGACGAGCTGGCCGCCCACGCCGCCGCCAAGGCGCTGGCCGCGGCGGGACTGACCCCGGCCGACATCGACCTCGTGCTGGTCGCCACCTCCACGGCCGTGGACCGCTCCCCGAACACGGCCGCCCGCGTCGCAGCCCGGCTCGGCGTCCCGCGGCCCGCCGCCATGGACGTCAACGTGGTCTGCGCGGGCTTCACCCACGCCCTGGCCACCGCCGACCACACGGTCCGCGCGGGGGCGGCCCGGCGTGCGCTGGTGATCGGCGCCGACAAGATGTCCGCGGTGACCGACTGGAGCGACCGCAGCACCTGTGTCCTCGTCGGCGACGGCGCGGGGGCCGCCGTGGTAGAGGCATGCGCTCCGGGTGAGGAGCCGGGCATCGGGCCCGTGCTGTGGGGGTCGGTGCCCGAGATGGGGCACGCCGTGCGCATCGAGGGGGAGCCGGCGCGGTTCGCGCAGGAGGGGCAGAGCGTGTACCGGTGGGCGACCCAGCAGCTGCCGCCGCTGGCCCGGCAGGCCTGCGAGCGGGCCGGCCTCACGCCCTCCGACCTGGCGGCGGTCGTGCTGCACCAGGCCAACCTGAGGATCATCGAGCCGCTCGCCGTGAAGATCGGCGCGGTCGACGCGGTCGTGGCCCGCGATGTCACCGAGTCCGGCAACACCTCGGCCGCGAGCATCCCGCTGGCCTTCTCCAAGCTGGTGGAACAGGGAGCCGTCACGGCCGGCGACCCGGTGCTGCTGTTCGGCTTCGGCGGGAACCTGTCGTACGCCGGCCAGGTGGTGCGCTGCCCCTGACCTCAGGGGCATGTGAAGCGGCCCGCGGGGCGCTTCAGCCGTTCATGGCCCGCCCATCGGGCGCCGTCCCATCGGCCCGTAGACTGTAGACGAAATCCAATCCACGCATCCGATCACGCAATCCACGTAATCCGGTCCACGACATCCACGCAATCCGATCCACACCGGCGTTCCGGGTGCTGTGCACGGCCGTCCTGCCGAGAGGAGGGGACCGCGATGCTGTCGACAGGACTGCCCCAGGGGGCGGTGCCCAGGCTGGAGCGGCCCGGGCCGCTGCGCGAGCGGGTCTACGAGGCGCTGCTCGAACTCATCAGCGCGCGCGTCCTCCAGCCCGGCCGGCATCTGGTCGAGAGCGAGCTCGCCGGGCACCTCGGGGTGTCCCGCCAGCCGGTGCGCGAGGCGCTGCAGCGGCTCAACGCCGAGGGCTGGGTCGATCTGCGGCCCGCGCAGGGCGCGTTCGTGCACGAGCCGACCGAGGAGGAGGCCGACCAGCTCCTCACCGTACGCACCCTGCTGGAGGCCGAGGCCGCGCGGCTGGCCGCGGCGAACGCGGGGAGCGCAGGCGTGCGGGTGCTGGAGGAGCTGTGCGCGCAGGGGGAGCGGGCCGTCGCCGCGGACGACGCCGACGCCGCAGTCGCCCTCGACGCCCGATTCCACGCCACGATCATGGAGCTGGCCGGCAACACCGTGCTCGCCGAGCTGGCGGGACAGGTCGGCCGGCGGGTGCGGTGGTACTGCACGCCGGTGGTGCGGCAGCGGGGCGAGCAGTCCTGGATCGAGCACCGGGAGCTCGTCGCGGCGATCGACGCGGCGGACGAGCAGCGCGCCGGGCGTCTGATGCGGGAGCACACCGAGCACACCCGGCGGTCCTACCGCGCGGAGGGTTCTTCCTGAGGGACGCTTCCCTAGGACTGTTCCGCCGTAACGCCGTGCCGGGCCTTGTGTTCTCGCGACCGCGGGTCGTGTGCGGTCGATCGCTCAGTTCCCCGTGCCCCTGAGGGGCCTGCTCCCAGCCTCTCCTCCACGACCAGCATCGCCGTCAGTACGCCCACCAGTGCCAGGAGCTCCGTCAGACCGCCCAGGGCCATGCCCAGCGGGGCCGCGGCGAGAGCGGCTGGGGCCGCCAGCAGGCGGTAGCGGGCCGGGTGCAGACGCAGGACCGTGCGGAACGCGGCGTCGCCGGCGAGGAAGAGGGCGACACCGCCGGCCAGCGCCAGGGCGGGACCCGTGCCGAGATGGCCGGTGAGGTGACCGAGGGTCTTCTTCACCCCGGCGGCGAGGAAGGCGATGCCCAGCAACATCGGCAGGAAGGCGTAGTAGTAGGCGTTCATCGCCAGGCGCCAGCGCGCCGCGGTCGGCGTCGACCGGAACGCCTCCTCGGCCAGCTCCTCGTCCCGCACGAAGTACGTCCACCACAGCCCGACCGCCACCGCCAGGGAGAGGAACGCCCCGCTGAGCATCCCCGCCGTGAGCGGCAGATCGCCCACGCCGATGCCGATCGCGATGACCGACTCGCCGAACGCCACGATCAGCAGCAGCCCGTGCCGCTCCACGAAGTGCGCCGGATCCAGGCTGCCCAGCTGCACGCGCAGGGTGTCGCCGGCCCGCCCGTCGAGCCGCCGGGGCCCGTACTCGGCGACGAACGGCGTCACGAACTGCAGCACCACGGCCAGCACCCACAGCCCGTCCGCGGTGAGCCCGTCGAACAGCCCCGCCGCCGTCACCACCAGCGCGGCAAGGGCGTTGGGGACGCCGTACCAGACGGAGTCCAGGCCGTGCCCGCGGGTGTAGAGCACGGTGTGCACCACGACGACCCCGAGGAAGCCGAGCCCGAACACCACCCCGGTGTCCTCGAAGGCCCGCGGAATGGCCAGTGCGCACACCAGGAACGCCGCCATGCCCAGCATCAGCAGCAGCCGGCGCGAAGGCCGGTCCGGCGGTACCTGGTTGGTGAGATAGGCGTAGGCGCCGTACATCCAGAACAGAACGACCAGGATCAGTGCCGTACGACCGGCCGTCACGAAGGACAGGTCGTCGGCGAGCAGCACGGTCAGCTGGATCAGAGTGAAGACGAAGACGAGGTCGAAGAAGAGCTCCAGGGTCGTCACCCTGCGCCCCGGCCCCTCCACTGCGGTGTTCATGTACGCCCCCTGGATTGCCTCTGGCGCCAAGATCCTACGTGCACAGGGGGTTTGACCCCGTTCCGCGTGGGCAGCGGCATCCCTTTGTCCTCCCGGTGGAAAAAGTGGGGGCGATTCCTGCCCTGCTTCTTCCACGTCCCGGCAGCCGCTGCTACGTTCCCCTCGAAAGCGAGGCGCGCGGCCTACGGGAACGGTGGCCGAACCAGGCGGGGAGGGGCATGTGAGACGTATGACGGCTCGACCCGCGAACGCCCATCAGGCCCGGCTGCTCGCGCTGTTGCGCGACGCCGGTCCCCACTCCCGCGCCCAGCTGGGCGATCAGGTCGAGCTCTCCCGCTCGAAGCTGGCCGTCGAGGTGGAGCGGCTGCTGGACACGGGCCTGGTGGTGGCCGACGGCCTCGCCGCCTCACGCGGTGGCCGCCGCTCCCACAACGTCCGGCTCAGTCCCGGACTGCGCTTCCTCGGCGTCGACATCGGCGCCACGTCGATCGACGTGGCCGTGACCAACGCCGAGCTGGAGATCCTCGGACACCTCACCCAGGTGATGGAGGTCCGCGAGGGCCCGGTCGCCGTCTTCGAGCAAGTCCTCGCCATGGCGGCCGAGTTGAGGGACGCCGGACTCGCCGACGGCTTCGACGGCGCCGGCATCGGCGTCCCCGGACCGGTCCGCTTCCCCGAAGGCGTGCCGGTCGCACCCCCGATCATGCCGGGCTGGGACGGCTTCCCCGTGCGGGAGGCACTCAGCCAGGAACTCGGCTGCCCGGTCATGGTCGACAACGACGTCAACCTGATGGCGATGGGGGAGCAGCACGCGGGCGTCGCCCGCACCGTCGCCGACTTCCTCTGCGTCAAGATCGGCACCGGCATCGGCTGCGGCATCGTCGTCGGCGGGAACGTCCACCGCGGTACGACGGGCAGCGCCGGCGACATCGGCCACATCCAGGCCGTGCCCGACGGCCGCCCCTGCGCCTGCGGCAACCGGGGCTGCCTGGAGGCCCACTTCGGCGGCGCCGCCCTGGCCCGCGACGCCGAGGAGGCCGCCCGGCAGGGGCGGTCGCCGGAGCTCGCGGCCCGGCTGGCGGCCCATGGCGGCCTCACCGCCGCGGACGTCGCCGCCGGAGCCGCCGCGGGCGACGCCACCTGCCTCGACCTCATCCGCGAGGGCGGCACCCGCACCGGCCAGGTCATCGCGGGGCTGGTCAGTTTCTTCAACCCCGGCCTGGTGGTGATCGGCGGCGGGGTGACCGGCCTCGGCCACACCCTCCTCGCGGCCGTCCGTACCCAGGTCTACCGCCAGTCGCTCCCGCTCGCGACCGGCAACCTCCCCATCGTCCTCGGCGAACTGGGCCCCATCGCCGGGGTCACCGGCGCGGCCCGCCTGATCAGCGACCACGTCTTCTCACCCGCGTAAGTCACCCTCACGGCAAAGCCGTACACCTCCACGGCGGCGCCGGGCACCTGTACGGCTCGGCCAGTCAGCTTCACGGCTCGGCCTTCAGCTTCACGGCTCGGCCTTCAGCTTCACGGCTCCACGAGTCAGCTTCACGGCTCCACGAGTCAGCTTCACGGCTCCACGAGTCAGCTTCACGGCTCCACCCGTCACTCGGACCACTCCACCAGTACAGCGCGCTGCTTCGCCCTGCCCCGAAACCGGCCCTCTGCCCAGGGGAACCACATGGCACCACACCCGCCGCTGCTCGGCATGTCCGCGATCACCAAGTCCTTCCCCGGAGTCCGGGCCCTCGACGGCGTCGACCTCGACGTCCAGGCCGGCGAGGTCCACTGCCTGCTCGGCCAGAACGGCGCGGGGAAGTCCACCCTCATCAAGGTCCTGTCGGGTGCCCACCAGCCCGACACCGGCACCATCCGCTGGTGCGGCGAGCCGGTCACGCTCCGCTCGCCCAGCGCCGCCGTGCGCCTCGGCATCGCCACCATCTACCAGGAACTCGACCTGGTGGAGCACCTGTCGGTGGCCGAGAACGTGCACCTCGGCCATGAGCCGACGGCCGCCGGCTTCGTCGTACGCCGAGGCGCCGCCCGTGAGGCGACCGCCCGCTTGGTGAAGCGGCTCGGGCATCCGGAGATCGGCCCGGACCGCCTCGTCGGGGAACTGTCCGCCGCCCAGCGGCAGATCGTCTCCATGGCGCGGGCCCTGTCCCACGACGTCCGGCTCATCGTGATGGACGAACCGTCCGCCGCGCTCGACCCGGACGAGGTCGACAACCTCTTCCGGATCGTCGGCGACCTGACGGCCGGCGGCGTGGCCGTCGTCTACATCTCCCACCGCCTGGAGGAGATCCGCCGCATCGGCGACCGGGTGACCGTACTCAAGGACGGGCGCGCGGTGGCCGGCGGACTGCCCGCGAAGACCACCCCGACCCGTGCGGTGGTGGCCCTGATGACCGGACGGAACGTCGAGTACGTCTTTCCCGCACGCCCTGCCGCCCCGCCCCGGGGAGCGCCTGTGCTCCAGGTGCGGGGGCTGGCCAGGGAGGGCGAGTTCGCGCCGCTCGACCTGGAGGTGTACCCCGGCGAGATCGTCGGCCTGGCCGGACTGGTCGGCTCGGGCCGCTCCGAGATCCTGGAGACCGTCTACGGCGCCCGCAGGCCCGACGCGGGCCAAGTCCTCGTCCGAGGGGAGGCGTTGCGGCCGGGAAGCGTGCGTGCCGCCGTACGTGCCGGACTCGGGCTCGCCCCCGAGGAACGCAAGGCGCAGGCCCTGCTGATGCTGGAGTCGGTCACCCGCAATGTGTCCGTGTCCTCCCTGTCCCGCTTCGCCCGCGGAGGCTTCCTCGACCGCCGGGCGGAGGCGGCCGCGGCGCGGGCCGCGGCCAAGGAGCTGTCGCTGCGGCCCGACGACCCCTCCGTGCCCGTGCGCACCCTCTCCGGCGGCAACCAGCAGAAGGCCGTCCTCGCCCGCTGGCTGCTGCGCGGCTGCCGGGTCCTGCTGCTCGACGAACCCACCCGGGGCGTCGACGTCGGCGCCCGCGCCGAGCTGTACGCGGTCGTCCGGCGCCTCGCCGACGAGGGCCTCGCCGTGCTGCTGGTCTCCAGCGAGGTGCCCGAGGTGCTCGGCCTCGCCGACCGCGTCCTGGTGCTGCGCGAGGGCCGGGTCGTGCACACCGCACCCGCCCGCGAACTCGACGAACACCGCGTACTCGACCTCGTCATGGAAGGAGCCCCGGTGTCATGACGCAGCATGTCTCCCCGCCGCGGGACGGCACCGGCAAGGCGGCCCCGGCCGGTGAACCACCCGCCTGGCGCGCCCTGTTGCCCCGCGCCGACGTCCGCACCCTCTCACTCCTCGGTGTGCTCGCCGCGCTGATCGCCGTCGGCGGCGCGACCAGGCCGGAGGAGTTCCTCGACACCCGCAACCTCCAACTGGTCCTCACCCAGGCCTCGGTGATCGGGGTCGTCACGGTCGGTATGACCTTCGTCATCACCTCCGGCGGCATCGACCTGTCCGTCGGCGCGATCGTCGCCCTCGCCTCCGTCTGGGCCACGACCGTCGCCACCCAGGAGTACGGCTTCGCCGGCATCCTGTTCACGGCGGTGACCGTCGGCGTCGGCTGCGGGCTGGTCAACGGGCTCCTCATCGCGTACGGCGGCATGGTCCCGTTCATCGCCACGCTCGCCATGCTGGCATCGGCGCGCGGCCTGGCCCTGCAGATCACCGACGGCCGCACGCAGATCGTCACCGTCGACGGCATCCTCGGCCTCGGTGAACGCGACGCCTACGTACTCGGCGTCCCGCCGCTCGTGCTGGTCTTCGCCGCCGTCACCGTCGCCGGTCGGCTGCTGCTCAACCGCACCACGTTCGGGCGCCGTACCGTCGCCGTCGGCGGCAACGCGGAGGCCGCCCGGCTGGCGGGCATCGACGTACGCCGCCAGCGGCTCTACCTCTACCTGCTGTCAGGGCTGTGCTGCGGCATCGCGGCCTTCCTGCTGATCGTGCTGTCCGGCTCGGGCCAGAACACCAACGGCAACCTCTACGAGCTCGACGCCATCGCCGCCGCGATCATCGGCGGAACCCTGCTCAGCGGGGGCCGCGGCACCATCACCGGGTCCGTGCTCGGCGTCCTGGTCTTCACCACGATCACCAACATCTTCGCCCTGAACAACCTGCAGAGCGACGTCCAGCAGATCGCCAAGGGCGCGATCATCGTCGCCGCCGTGCTGGTCCAGCGCCGCACCGCGAGCACGAGCTGAGTGAGGAAAGGGTTCACCGCCATGACCGAGAACACCAGCCGCAGAGGACTGCTCCTCGGGGCCGTCGGCGTCTCCGCCGGCGCCTTCCTCACCGGTTGCACGAGCCACGAGACCAAGGACGAGGACGGCAGCCGGGGGCCCGGTGAGCAGCCCGCCGCCGACGACAGGCCGGGCAAGCCGGTCACCATCGGCTTCGCCGGACCCCAGGCCGACCACGGGTGGCTCAACGCCATCAACGTCAACGCCCGCCGGCGTGCCGAGAAGTACTCCGACGTCACCCTGGAGATCACCGAGGGCTCCAACGACACAGCCACCCAGATCGGGCAGATCGAGACGCTGGTCAACAAGAAGGTCGACGTGCTGGTCGTGCTGCCCGCCGACGGCAAGGCCCTCACCCAGGCCGGCCTGGAGGCGATGCGCGCCGGCATCCCCGTCGTCAACCTCGACCGGATCTTCAACACCCCGCAGGCGTACCGCTGCTGGATCGGCGGCGACAACTACGGCATGGGCCTCAACGCAGGGCACTACATCGGCGAGCGCCTCAAGGACAAGCCCGACGCCCGCGTCGTCGAACTCGCGGGCCTGGACAACCTGGAGCTCACCAAGCAGCGCACCCAGGGCTTCGACGACGCCCTGAAGAACTACCCCAACATCAGGAAGGTCGCCCGCCAGGCAGCCGAGTTCACCGTCGAGTCGGGACAGGCGAAGATGGCACAACTGCTCCAGGCGCAGCCGGACTTCGACGCCCTGTGGAACCACGACGACGACCAGGGGGTGGGCGCCCTGCGCGCCGTCGAGCAGGCCGGCCGCGACGACTTCCTCATGGTCGGCGGCGCGGGCGCCCTCTCCGCCTTCCAGGCCATCAAGCGCGACGACGGCGTGCTGAAGGCGACCGTCCTCTACCCGCCGACCATGGCCGCCTCCGCCATCGACCTCGCCCGCGCCCTCGGCCAGGGCAAGGGCGTCGGCGGACTGGCCGAGTTCGAGATCCCGGCGTCCCTCACCCTCTACTCGGCCGTCGTCGACAAGGACAACGTCGACCAGTACATGCCCACGGGCTTCCAGTGACGCGCGAGTACGACCTTTCGGCCGCCGAGGACACGGTCGTCGTGGCGCTGCCCGGCCCGCACCCCCACCCGCGCCACGCATCAGAGGAGGAGCACCGTATGGACCAGCCGCAGCAGCCGGACCCGGGGGAGACCACGTCGGCCAAGCCCCCGCTGCGGATCGGCATGGTCGGCTACGCCTTCATGGGCGCCGCCCACTCCCAGGGCTGGCGCACCGCGGGTCATGTCTTCGATCTGCCGCTGCGCCCCGTCCTCGCCGCGATCTGCGGCCGGGACGCCGACGCCGTGCGTGCCGCGGCCGGCCGGCACGGGTGGGCGTCCGCCGAGACCGACTGGCGCGCCCTGGTGGCCCGCGACGACATCGACCTCGTCGACATCTGCACCCCCGGCGACAGCCACGCCGAGATCGCCCTCGCCGCCCTCGCCGCGGGCAAGCACGTGCTGTGCGAGAAGCCGCTGGCGAACACCGTCGAGGAGGCGGTGAGCATGGCGCGTGCCGCGGAGGAGGCGTTCGGGCGCGGCCGGCTGGCGATGGTCGGCTTCAACTACCGCCGGGTGCCCGCCACCGCGCTGGCCCGCGGGATGGTCGCCGAAGGCCGCCTCGGAACACTGCGGCACGTGCGGGTGACCTACCTCCAGGACTGGCTGGCCGATCCGGACTTCCCGCTCACCTGGAGGCTGCGCAAGGAGCGGGCCGGCTCCGGGGCGCTGGGCGACCTGGGCGCCCATGTCGTCGACCTCGCCCAGTACCTGGCGGGCGAGCCGCTCGCGGGGGTGTCCGCGCTGACGGAGACCTTCGTCCGGGAACGCCCCCTGCCCGTGGGCGCCACCAGCGGCCTGTCCGCCGGACCGGCGGCCGGCAGGGAGGCCGTCACCGTCGACGACGCCGCCCTGTTCACCGGCCGCTTCACCTCCGGCGCCCTCGCCTCCTTCGAGGCCACCCGGTACGCCACCGGCCGCAAGAACGCCCTGCGCCTGGAACTCAACGGCGAGCGCGGCTCCCTGGCCTTCGACCTGGAGCGCCTCAACGAGCTGTGGTTCCACGACGCCACCGAGCCCTCCTCCCGGGCCGGCTTCCGCCGCATCCTCGTCACCGAGCCCGAGCACCCGTACCTGGACGCCTGGTGGCCGCCCGGCCACGGCCTCGGCTACGAGCACACCTTCGTCCACCAGGCCCGCGACCTCGTCCACGCCGTCGCGGAGGGCCGCCGCCCCGAGCCCTCCTTCGCCGACGGGCTCCAGGTCCAGCGCGTCCTGGCGGCCGTGGAGGAGAGCGCCGAGAAGAACTCCGTCTACACCCCCATAGCCGTCTGAGGAGGCCCGGACACATGCCGCGCACCTTCACCCTGTTCACCGGCCAGTGGGCCGACCTGCCCCTGGAGGAGGTCTGCCGACTCGCCCGCGACTTCGGCTACGACGGCCTCGAACTCGCCTGCTGGGGCGACCACTTCGAGGTCGACAAGGCCCTGCGCGACCCGTCGTACCTCACGACGAGGCACGAGCTGCTCGACAAGTACGGACTGCAGTGCCGGGCGGTCTCCAACCACCTCGTCGGCCAGGCCGTCTGCGACGCCATCATCGACGAACGCCACCGGGGCATCCTGCCGGCCTCCGTGTGGGGCGACGGCGACCCCGAGGGCGTACGGCGGCGTGCCGCCGCCCGGATGGGGGACACCGCCCGCGCGGCGGCGGCCTTCGGCGTCGACACCGTCGTCGGCTTCACCGGCTCCGCCATCTGGCACCTGGTCGCCATGTTCCCGCCCGCCCCCGACGCGATGATCGAGCGCGGCTACGAGGACTTCGCCGCCCGCTGGAACCCGGTCCTGGACGTCTTCGACGCCGAGGGCGTCCGCTTCGCCCACGAGGTCCACCCCGGCGAGATCGCCTACGACTACTGGACCACCCGGCGGGCCTTGGAGGCGGTCGAGCACCGCCCTGCCTTCGGCCTCAACTTCGACCCCTCCCACTTCGTCTGGCAGGACCTCGACCCCGTCGGCTTCCTGTGGGACTTCCGCGACCGGATCTACCACGTCGACTGCAAGGAGGCCCGCAAGCGCCTCGACGGACGCAACGGCCGGCTCGGCTCCCACCTGCCCTGGGGCGACCCGCGCCGCGGCTGGGACTTCGTCTCCGCCGGCCACGGCGACGTCCCCTGGGAGGACGTCTTCCGCATGCTCCGCTCCATCGACTACACCGGTCCCGTCTCGGTCGAGTGGGAGGACGCCGGCATGGACCGCCTGCAGGGCGCCCCCGAGGCCCTCACCCGCCTGAGGGCCTACGACTTCGACCCGCCGTCGGCCCCCTTCGACGCGGCCTTCGGGAACTGAGGCACGGAGGCGGCGCCGGGCCGCCGGTCCTGGGGAGGGCCCCGGGCAGGGCGAGCCCCGTACGCCCCCCGCCCGTTACATTCCCCGCATGGTCGATCCGCAGGGAGCCGGGTGCGCGGAGCCGGGGCTCGGGGTGTTGCTGGGGCGGGTGCAGGGGAAGCTGGCGAGGGCGGCGGCTCAGGCGCTGGTGCCGTTCGGGGTGGACGCGCACGAGGTGGCCGTGCTGGGGGCGCTGTCGGGGGACGAGGCGCTGTCGCAGGCGGAGGCGGCCGGGCGGGTCGGGGTAGACCGGTCCACGATGTCGGCGCTGATCGACGGGCTGGAGGACCACGGCCTGGTGGAGCGGCGGCGTAGCGCGCTGGACCGGCGCAAGAACATCGTCCGGCTGACCCCGGCCGGGCGGGAGTGCCTGGTGAGCGCGGACGCGGCCCGGTGCGCGGCCGAGCGGCGCTTCCTCGCGCCGCTCGACGAGGACACGGCGGCGGCGCTGCTGCGGGCCCTGCGCCTGCTGACCGGCGAGAGCGACACCCACGGGTGATCTCCGGTCACGGGCCGTGAAGGTCCGCGCTCGGAGCGTACGGGGGCCGCCCGCACCCCGCCGACGTGCGGATATGCAGGTGAGAGGCACTCCGAATCCTTGGTATTGTTGTCCATGTCGCCGCGGGGAACACCCCGCGCAAGGCGGCGGACACCTTGTCCGGGTGGCGGAATGGCAGACGCGCTAGCTTGAGGTGCTAGTGCCCTTTATCGGGCGTGGGGGTTCAAGTCCCCCCTCGGACACCATCGGCAGAGCGCCGGCCGGGAGCGATCCCGGCCGGCGCTCTGTGCTTGCCTGGCCCTGACCAGGTCGTTCTCCGGTGCTCCCCGGGCGGCCGGGGGAATTGAGCAACAGTGAAGTCGCTCGCTGTTCGGCTCGTTTCTACCGTTGACGCGACGGCGGCATCGAGGGGCCGGCCTACAGCGGTGCTACGGGGAGGCGGGATGGCTGACCGGCGGATCCGGCTGCACGACACGACGCTGCGTGACCTCGACGACGCCGAGACCGGCCCCCTTCCGCTCGGGCAGCGGCTCACCGTACTGCGCTGTCTGAAGGCGTTCGGGGTGCCCTTCGTCGACGGCGGCTCGCCTCACCTTCCGGACGCCGCCGAGTTCTACCGGGTCGCCCGCAGCACGCTCCCGGCCGGTCCCGCCCAGCTCGTCGCGGTGGGCCGGGTGGGCCGGCCCGGGCCGGTGAACGAGGGGGTGCGGACGCTGCTGGAGGCCGGGACCGGCGCGGTCACCCTGTTGTGCCGGACGCCGCCGGGCGGGGGCCCGTACCACAGCAGGCTCGCCCTGGACGCCCTCGACGAGCGGCTCGTGAGCCTGCACAGCACCGTCCTCGGCCTGGCCCGCGAGGGCTGCCGGGTCTTCGTCGACGCGGAGCACTACTTCGACGGCTACGCCGCCAACCGGGAGTTCGCGCTGGAGCTGGTGCGCACGGCCGTGAGCGCGGGTGCCGAGCGGGTCGTGCTGTGCGACTCCCGCGGCGGCAGCCTGCCCGACGAGGTGGGCCGGGTCGTCGCCGACACCGTGGCCCTCACCGGAGCCGCCGTCGGCATCCACTGCGGCAACCGCTCCGGCTGCGCCACGGCCGCGACCCTCGCCGCCGTGGCGGCCGGGGCCGACCACGTGCACGGCACCGCGCTCCGCGAGGCGACGCACCCCGAGGCGGGCGCCGACCTGCTCACCGTCGCCCAGCACCTGGTCCGCAAGCGCGGACTGCACGTCGTACCGGCCGATCGGCTGCGGGAGATGGCTCTGGCCGCCCGCTCCTTCGAGGAGGTGCTCCGGCATCCCCTGCCTCCGCTGCGGCCCGCCGGGCGCCCCGCACCCGAGACGCCGTCGGCGCCGGTCCGCGGCACGGCCCGGGTGCCCGCGGCACGGCAGGGCGGCATGACCGCGCTGCGCACGGTGGCGCGCGGGCGGGCCGCCGTCACCGCGCGCGCCGGCGGGCCGGCGGCGGGAGGCGAGGTGGGTGACGCGGCGCACGCGCGGGCCGCCGCGCGCGTCAAGGAGCGCGAGGAACGCGGATACCGCTTCGACGACGCCCAGGCGTCGCTGGAACTGCTGCTGTGGTCCGAGCTGGCCGGGCAGGCCGAGCCGCACCCCATCCGGGTGGAGTCCTGGCGGGTCGGCGTGAACCGCGACCGGGACGGCGGGCTGCGCACCGAGGGGCACGTCCGGCTGCGGGTCGACGGCGTGCCGCTGACGGCGACCGCGACCGGCAACAGCCCCGTGGACGCGCTGCACGCGGCACTGCACTCCGCCCTCGATCCGTTCTTCCCCGAGTTCGCCCCCGTGCGGCTGCGTGACTACCGCATCCGTATGCTCGACGGCCCGCCCCGGCGCGGCGCCGAGGATTCCGGTTCGGACCCCCGGCCGCTCGTGCGCGCTGTAGCGTGCTTCCACGACGGGCAGCGCGGCTGGGGCACTGTCGGCGTCCACGAGAACACCGTCGCCGCCGTGTGGGAAGCCCTGCTCGACGCCGTGGCCTACGCTCTGCTGAGCAAGCGCCACCCGCTCCGACGGAGGTCGTCTGGATATGACGGAGGCTGAACGTCAGCTTCCAGTGGCGATGGTGAACCGCTACGTCGTACGGGGCGACCCCGCGGTGTTCGAGCGTGAACGGCAGGCCTACGCCCGGCAGTTGTGTGCCCGCGACGACTTCCTGGCCCATCTCGCGTTCACCGTGCCGGAGGAACCCGGAGCCTATGTCGCCCTCGACTACTGGAGCAGCGTGCGCGGGTTCTTCACCGCCGCGTACGAGGAGGGTGTGGGGCGGCGGCACTGGGCGCTGGACGCGCTGGCCGACGTCGAGGTGGACCAGATGCGCAGCGTGGGGCGGATGCGGGGCGGGCCGTCGGCGGAGGAACTGCGCAGTTGTGTGCTCTTGCAGGCCGATGTCCCCGACTCGTGGCGGGAGTTCGAGCTCGCCTTCGGCACGCTGGTGGGGCACTGCGTGAACAGCGACGGCTTCGGCGGCGGCGAGCTGCTGCGGTCCACCCTGCGCGGGCGGCGCTACCTCGGCGTCCTCGCCTGGCGCGACGAACAGTGCCGTGACGCCGCCCTCGCCGGCCCCGGCTACAGCGTCGCGCGTCACCGCATCGGCGGCCTCGCCACCCTCACGACGTACGGCGGCAGCCTGGTGGCCTGCGAGGTCCCGGGCCCCGTGTGAGGCGCCCGCGGGGCGCACCCCCGTGGACCCGGGCCCGCGACCCGGTGGAAGGCCCCCGCGCGTGCCGCTGGCCGATTCCCGCCTGTCGTCCGTTGCGCCTGCCCCGTCCGAGCCGGGTTCGAGGGTCCGTGCGGACCATGGTTCGCGACAGCAGGGCGCGCACCGGGCCGCCCGCGACAGCCGGCGGGTGCGGTGCGACGAGTCGCAAGGAGGAGGGGCGTTGGCGGGTCACCGGACCTTCACGGGCGTGATGCGGGAGCGGGCCGCGCGGCTGCCCGAGCGGGACGCGCTGGTCGTCGTGCCCGGCCACGGCACCGACGCGGCACCGCGGACCCTGACGTACGGCCGGCTGGACGCGCGGGCGCGCCGGCTGGCGGCCTGGCTGACGGAGTACGGGGCGGCGGGGCAGCGCGTCCTGGTCGCGGCGGCCGCTCCCGATCTGTTCGCCGTGGGGCTGCTCGGCTGTCTGTACGCCGGTGCCGTCGCGGTCCCCGTGCCACCGCCGGGCGGCGCACGCCTGGACGGCAGGGTGGCCGGCGTCGTCAGGGACGCCAGGCCCTGTCTGGCGCTCACCTGCGCCGACCGGGCCGCGGAGCTGTCGCGGACGCTCGCCCGGACGGGCCACGGCAGCGTGCCCTGCCTGGCCGTCGACGCCGTACCGGCCGGCGAGCCGGTGGAGCCCCGGGAGCCGGACCCGGACAGCGTGGCGCTGCTGCAGTACACCTCCGGCTCCACCGCCGAGCCGCGCGGAGTCGCCGTCAGCCACGCCAACCTGATCGCCAACCAGCAGGCGCTCCAGGCCGCTCTCGGCACCACGCGGGCCTCCCGGCCGGGCGGCTGGCTGCCGCCGCACCACGACATGGGCCTGGTCGGCCAGTTGCTGCACCCGCTGTGGCTGGGCGCGACCTCGGTGGTGATGTCGCCGACCACCTTCGTACGGCGGCCGGTGGCCTGGCTGGAGACGATCTCCCGCTACCGGCTGACGGTGAGCGCGGCCCCCGACTTCGCCTACGAGCTGTGCGCACGGCAGGCCACCGACGAGGACCTCGCGGCGCTCGACCTGTCCTGCTGGCAGAGCGCCGTCAGCGGCGGCGAACCGGTGCGCGCCTCGACGCTGCGCGCCTTCGCCGAGCGGTTCGCGCCCGCCGGGTTCCGGGCCGACGCCTTCACCGTCGGCTACGGACTGGCCGAGAGCACCCTCCTGGTCTGCGCGGGACGTCCCGCGCACTCCGCGGCGGCCCGGCGCGCGAGCACGCCCCCCGGCGGGACCGTCTCCTGCGGGCAGCCCGTCGGCTGCGAGGTCCGGGTCGTCGACCCCGAGACCCGCGCGGTGCTCCCCGACGGAGCCACCGGCGAGGTCTGGGTGCGCGGCGCCGGGGTCGCGCGCGGCTACTGGGACCGGGTCCGTGAGAGCGCGGACGTCTTCGGCGCGGTCACCGCGGACGGGGAGGGCGGCTTCCTGCGCACCGGGGACCTGGGCCTGCTGGCCGACGGGGAGCTGTTCGTCGGCGGTCGGCTGAAGGACGTGCTCGTCGTCGCGGGACGCAGTCTGCACCCGCACGAACTGGAGCACTCCGTACGGCAGATCAGCGCCCTGTTCGGTCCGGGTGTCGCCTTCACGCTGCCGGGTCAGCGCGAACAGGTCGTGCTCGTGCAGGAGTTGCGTGCCCGGCAGGCCAGGGACCTCGACCTCACCGATCTGGCCCGGCGCGTACGGCGGCGTCTGGACGAGGAGTTCGCCGTGACCGGGGGCGGCCTGGTGCTGGTGCGGCCCGGGACCGTGCGCCGCACCACCAGCGGCAAGGTCCGCCGGTCCGCGACGCGCCGGCTGTTCCTGCGCGGCGAGATCGACGCGCTCTACGAGGAAATACCCGCGAGGGCGGCCTGATGGCGGCGCCGAACGGCTCGTGGGCACGTACGACAGGCCGATACGAGGATTTCCGAAGGGAGGCCCGCTGATGGCCGACTTCGCAGCCGAGACCCCGGAGGCGTTCTTCGCCGAATGGCTGGGCGACTGGGCGCTGCGCCATCTGCACAAGCGTGTCCCGGCCGACGTGCCGCTGCGCGACTGCGGACTGACCTCCACGGACGCGCTGGTCCTCTACGGCGACATCGAGCGGGACTTCGGGCCGCTGATCGAGCCCACCGACATCGCGCTGCACCCCACGATCAGGGACCTCGCCGCGTTCCTCGCGCGCCGGGACCTGCGGCTGGAGGGCGGCTCACCGGTGCGGGTGGCGTTCGCGTTCGCCGGGCGGGCCGCGCTGCACCCCTCGATGGCGGCGGGGCTGTACCGGGGGGTGACCGCGTTCCGGGCGCACCTGGACGAGGCCGCCGCCGCGCTGCTGCCGTACACCGGGGTGGACGTCACCGAGCTGATCCTGTCCGGAGACAGCCGTGTCCTGCAGCCCGCGTACGCCCAGCCGGCGCTGTTCGCCTGCCAGTACGGGCTCGCCCGGGCTCTGGAGGAGGCCGGGGTGCTGCCGGTCGCGGTCGTCGGGCACGGGCCCGCCGAGGTGGCCGCGGCGACCGTCGCCGAGGCGCTCCCGCTGGCCTGCGCGGCCCAACTGGTCGCGCTGCGCGGCGCGTTCACCCAGAGCCTGCCGGCCGGCGGGGGCATGGCGGAGGTGCACCTGGCCGCTTACAAGGTCGCCGCGCTGGTCGCCGAGGAGCCCGCCGTGGACATCGCGGAGATCAACTCGGCCCGGCACACGGTGATCTCCGGCGACCTCGCGGGCCTCGACCGCATCTGCGCCTGGCTCACCGAAGCAGGCGTCGGCCACGCGCGGCTGGAGCGCACGCACGCGCACCACTCGTCGCGGCTGAGCGCGGCGGCGGACCTGTTCGAGCCGGCGGCCCGCAGGCTGCCGTGCGGCGCGGCCCGGCTGCCGTACTACTCGGCGATGCGCGGCGGCCCGACCACCGAGCCGCTCTACGCCTCCTACTGGGCCGAGCAGTTGACGTCGACGGTGCGGTTCGCTGACGCCGCCCGGCGGCTGCTGGCCGAGCAGGCGCCCACCCACGTGGTGGAGGTCTCCCCGCGCCCGGTGCTGTCGCCCTGGCTGCGGGAGCTGGCCGGCGGGGACGGCGGGCCGGCGGTGGTCACCGTGTGCGCGGGCCCGCGGACCACGCCGTGGGAGTTCGCCGACGTCCTCGCCGGGCTGCTGCCGGACGAGGACGGCGGCGTGGCCGGGTCAGGGGATCCAGCCGTTGTCCTCCGCGATGCGGACGGCGTCGATGCGGTTGCGGGCGTTGAGCTTGGTGACGACCGCGGTGAGGTAGTTGCGCACGGTGCCCTGGGAGAGATGGAGGTCGGCGGCGATCTCCGAGGCGTCGGCGCCACGGGCCGTGCGCCGCAGTACCTCGGTCTCCCGTGGTGACAGCGGGTTCTCCGGGGCGTCCCAGGCGGTGAGCGCGAGCTGCGAGTCGATCACCCGCTGGCCGGCGGCGACGCTGCGCACGGCCTGGGCGAGCCGGGCGGGCGGGGCGTCCTTGAGGATGAACCCGGAGACCTGGCTCGCCATCGCCCGGCGGAACACCCCGGGCCGGCCGAGGCTGGTCAGTATCAGTGTGCGGCAGGACGGTAACTGCTTGTGCAGCTGGGCGGCGGCGGTCAGGCCGTCCATGCCCGGCAGGTCGACGTCGATCACGGCCACGTCGGGCCGTACCTGCAGCGCGGTGGGCACGATGGTGTCGCCCCGGTCCACGGAGGCGACCACCTGGAGGCCCGTCTCCAGCTCCAGGAGTGCGACGAGCGCCCCCCGGATCATATGGACGTCCTCGGCCAGCAGAATGCGTACGGACAACATTGCTCTCCCCGTTGAATTGCCCTCATGCACGCTCGTGTGTCCGCGGACGCGGACCGGACCCGTCCGCCCGGACGCCCTCACCTCCCCCTCGGGCGCAGGCTCACACCGTAGTACCGGCCGTGGGCATCCGCGCGGCCGCGCGCTCGAACGCCTCGCTCATCTGCGGCCGGGCCGGCGCCTCGGCCACGAGGCGAAAGGTTCCGCCGTCGTGAACGCCGGACTCGATCCGGCCGCCGATGGACTGCAGCCGGATCCGCAGATTGCCCAGGCCGCTGCCGCTGGTGTCGGAGGTCCGCGAGGGCAGTCCGGTGACCCCGTCGTTCACCAGCGTCAGCCGCACCGCCTCGCCCCTGCGCTCGGCCGTGATGCGGCAGCGCTGGGCGACGCTGTGCCGCAGCAGATTGGTGACCCCCTCGCGCAGGGTGGTGGCCAGCACGGTGTCCACCACCGGGTGCAGCCGCCCGCACCCCACCTCCACCTCGGCGTCGATCTCCGCCGCGGCGAGGATCCCGGCCGCCGAGTCGGCCTCCTCCGCCAGCGACATGCTGCGATAGCCGCTGGCCACCAGCCGTACGTCGGCCAGCGCCTGCCGCGAGACGGCGAGGACGGACTGCACCTCCTCGGTGGCACGGTCCGGGCGGGTCGGGATCAGCCGGTGGATCAGCTCGCTCTTCAGGGTGATCGCGGACAGGCTGTAGCCCAGCAGGTCGTGCAGGTCGCGGGCGAACCGCAGCCGTTCCTGCACCACCGCGGCCCGGGCCCGCTCGCCGCGCGTCTCGTGCATCCTCTGCACCAGCTCCGACAGCCGGGCCAGGCCGTAGATCACCATTCCGGTGAACCCGGTGGCGAGCGTCAGGTACGCGGTCATCACCCACACCTGGTGCGAGGCCACGGCTACGGCCAGCTGCCCCGCCATGACGCCGCCGAACAGCAGCCGGCCCGTCCTGCCCGGGATCAGATACAGCAGGGACCCCGCGAGCGGCCCCGCCATGCTGCCCCAGTTGGCGCCGAACAGCGCGTACGGCAGCGCGGTGAGCAGGGCCTGGCAGGCCAGTGCCCGGATGCGCACGGCCCGGCTCCAGCTCCGGGCCCGGGCGGAGGTGATGACGATGCCCATGGCGCACACGGCGAGGGCGCAACCGATGCACAGCAGAACGTTCTTGCCGCCGGTGCCGCTCCACAGGACGTTGAGGACCGCGACGGCGGCGAACCAGACGAGTGCGCAGACCGTGATCGACCTGGCGGTCCTGGGGGCCAGCAGGACCCGTTCGTCCTCCGGGTCCGACGGACCGCCCAGTGCCCTGATCTCGTCGGCCATCGAGCTACAGCCGCTCTCGCAGTGTGCGTCGTTCGCCAAGAGGTCTCCTCGATCGGGTCCATGAGAACAGGAGTTGCGGGAGGCTGGGGGGCGGGGCGCATATTATTCCCGTTCACACCGAGAAGCCATGGCAACGTGAGTCGTTTCCCGTTCAGGCGAAGAGCGGAATCGGGTTGAGCTCGTGGACGCCGAGCGGTTGGCTGATCCTGCCCAGTCGCACAGGGACGTCGAAAAGCCGCCCCGGCGCGAATCGCGCCCAGAAGTGCCGCAGCCCGGGCACGAGCACCTTCACGACGGGAAGGTTCAGGTCAGGCCGGGTCTGGTCGAGCACGAACAGCTCCATTCCCCGCGCTGTCACAAGCTCCTTCACCGCGGTCAGATCGGCTGCGAGATCGGCGCGCGGGGAATACCCGTAGCGAGAAGGAGCGGTCGCCGACTCGGCGGAATCCGGGAGCAGGTGTGGCTGATTTCTTACGGTCGCCCGGGTCCACCAATCCAGCAGATCCCGGGCCGCCGAAGGGACATATCCCGTTCCGTCGGCCCGGACCCCCGCCACCGCCGGCAGCATCTGCGTCATCTCCGTGACGGCCCGGCGCAGCGCGAGCCGGGGATCGAAGTGCGCGCCGAAACCGAAGGTGATGTCCTCGGCCGCCTTGTCGGTGCGCCGGGACACCGCCGCTATCGCGGGCACGCCCAGGTCGGAGGTGAGGTCCAGCACCCACATCTCGCGGTGCATCCGCGCGTACGCCCCTCGCGTGCGGGCCAGCCACGGCTCGTCGAAGGCGTCGAGGTCCACACCGGGGTGCCGGGTGCGGTTGTACCACCACAGGGCCACCGCGTCGCGCTCCACCAGCTCCAGGAACCCCTGCAGGATCGCGTCCTCCAGGCTGCTGCCCGCGGCGTTGCCGTTGGAGTCCGCCCACGGGCCGCGCGGGTCGAAGCGGGAGGACGGATGGAAGTACAGCATCGACGTCGGCAGCAGCCGCTGTCCGCCGCCGGTCAGGGACCACACCGGCGTCCACTCCACCGGCCGGCCGGCGTCGAAGGGCGCGCACACCCGGTGGAAGGCGGAGTGCGTGGCGTTCCACCGCTCCCGCTCCGCGAACTGCCAGTCGGCGAACAGCTGGCACGAGTTGGGTTCGAGGGCCTGCGCGCCCAGGCCGTTCAGGGTGTCCACGACGACGGGCTCGTCGCCCTGCCGGGTGCCCGAGTAGCGCTCCACCGCCTCGCACAGGGCGCTCACCCTGGCCTCCAGCGCACTGGTCCCCTTGCCGCCGCTCAACGACCGCAGGCTGCCGCGCAGTTCGTCGAGGCTCTGCCCCGCGAGGGCGAGGTTGCGGCCCGACAGCCAGCAGTCGAGCCCGTCGGGCAGCCGGGTGTCCGGCCGCACCTCCGGCACCACGCCGGTGACCGGGCCGATCAGATGGCCGTAGCGGTCCAGCATCTGCTCCGGGGTCAGCGCGCGGTCGTTGCTGCCGCCGTGCGCCGCCTTGGGGCGCGCCCTCAGCCGCGGCGGGCGGCCCGCGCGCCGGGCGACCAAGGCCGGGTCGCCGCACTCGGCGCACTGCGGCCGCCGGCGCACCCCGTGGTGCTCGGCCCGCAGGGTGAAGGTGTCCAGCACGCACACCGCGGACTGCCCCTCATGGCGCACGCCGGCCAGCCACTTGGCCACCTCCAGCACGGTGGTGTTCAGCGCCAGCGCCCGCCCGGCCGCCAGGGAGGCGGGTGGGCGGGCCAGCGGTCCCGCCTCGCCGAGCGCGCGCTGAAGCGGGCGCTCCGAGCCGCGGTGCAGCCGCAGCCGGTGCGCGAGGCAGTGCCAGCACGGACCGTCGTCGACCCCGAACACCGGCCCCACCCAGGGCTCGGTGCCGCACGGCCGGGCCAGCAGCCAGGGCCGGCCCTCGCGCCGGTGCCGGGCGTCCACGGCGGCGAGGTCCGGGTGCAGATAGTCGTCGCACAGCACCAGCGACAACGTGCCCGGCCCGCTCGCGCCGGCCTCGTCCGCGAGGACCAGGCCGGAGGCCCGGCAGGCCGCCCGCACCCCGGCCGTGTCCACCCGGCCCACCGTGACCAGCTCCACCGGCGAGCCCGCCAGCGACTTCTCCGCCGACGCGCCGTCCAGACCGGCCAGCTCCCAGTACGCTTCCGCGGCCCGGTCCGCCGTCTCGCCCGCCAGGGAGCGGTAGCCGATCACACCGGCCCGCGCCAGCTCCCCGATGAGCCGGCCGGCCTGCGCCGGCGGTACGGTGTCCGCGGCCTCGCCCAGTACGTCGGTGAGGGTCCGGGTGCCGTCGAGCAGCGGGACGAGCGCCTCCAGGTGAGGGCCCCGCAGGGCCAGGGTGTGGCGGGCGGACAGCAGATAGACCGCCTCACCGGGGACCACCTCGGCGCGCAGATGCGCGCGCAGTCCGAGCGGTCGGCCGTTGTCGATCGTGACACTCTTCAGCATCCGGCTCCCCCTGCCGTGATCGGATCGGTTCGCTTGGTGGTGGCTTCAGTTCCGCCGGCCGAGCCGCTCGCTGTCGTTGACGCACATCAGCGTCGGGGCGGCGACGGACACCGAGTCGTTGACGCACATGAGTGTCGGGTTGGCGACGGCCGCCGAGTCGTTGACGCACATGAGCGTCGGGTTGGCGACGGCCGCCGAGTCGTTGACGCACATGAGCGTCGGGTTGGCCACGGCCGTCACGTCGTACGGCTGCAGGTTCTCCAGCTCCAGTACGGTGGGACAGCCCGGGTCCTGCGCGGGCACGAGACCGAATTCGGCCAGAACCGCGTACGGGTCTCTGCCGAACCGCTGGGCCAGCTCCGGCTCCAGACCGGCGCGGGCGGCGAGGCTGGCCATGCGCAGGTCCTGTTCGGCGGCGGTGTCCCGGGTGGCACGAGCCGGCGCTGCGACAGTCATCTCGGACATGACGGGTCCCTCCAAAAGGTGTGTGAATCAGTCGAGTTCGGCTGTGAGTGCGGTTGATTCTGGGCTTGCGCGGCCCGAACGGGCAGTGCACAACTCATCGGCTGGGTGTGACATTTTCATGATTCGCCGCATGAGCCGCTCACTGGGCTCGAGCCCCGGGTGATGACAGCCTCGGACGACGCTTCAACAGCGGCCGCCTCGTCGATGGACGGCCGATCGGACCGGGAGGAGCGCAAATGGAAATCAAGGTTCTGGGACCGCTCACGGCCCATGAGCGCGGTGTGTCCCTGGTGCCGAGCGCCGTCAAGCCCCGCCAGATACTCGCGCTGCTGGCCCTGCAGGCCGACCGTCTGGTGACCGTGCCGACGCTCATGGAAGAGCTCTGGGGCGACGCACTGCCGCGCAGCGCCTCGACGACCCTGCAGACGTACATACTCCAGCTCCGGCGCAACATCTCCGCCGCGCTCGCCGGCGAGCCGGAACGCCAGGCCAAGCTGGTGCTGGCCACGCAGCACGGCGGATACACACTGCGGGTGCGGCCCGGACGGGTCGACGCGCAGGACTTCGACGCCCTCGCCTGCGCCGGGCGCGCCGCGTACGACGCCGGGGACTACAAGTCGGCGTCGTCGCTGCTCGGCGAGGCGCTCGGGCTGTGGCGCGGGCCGGCCCTGGTGGACGTCAAGGTGGGCAGCATCCTCGAACTGGAGATGCTGCGCATGGAGGAGGACCGGATGGCCGCGCAGGAGCGGCGCATCGACGCCGACCTGCGACTCGGCCGGCACAGCGAACTCGTGCCCGAGCTGCGGGTGCTGGTGGCCCGGCATCCCATGCACGAGACGTTCTGCGCCCAGCTGATGGTCGCCCTGCACCGTTCCGGCGGCGCCTGGCGGGCGCTGGAGGCCTACCAGCGGCTGCGCACCACCCTGGTGAAGGAACTCGGCCTGGAGCCCTCGCCCCGGCTGCGCCGGCTCCAGCAGGCCGTGCTGGCGGGGGAGACGGAGCTCGACCACGCCGAACTCATGGCGCGCTGAAGGCCGGCCACCGCCGGCGGCTGAGCCACGGCCGGTGTCCCGGTTGGGCAACGGGTGCGGTGACGTGCCTTTCCGGCGCGGTTCAGTCTGAGCCCGGGCGACGACGCGAGGCCGCCGGACGTCGCCGGACGACACCGGATGTCAAGGGGGCGCGGTGATGGCTGGGCGGACGACAGCGGTGCAGGGGCGCGGCGCATGGACCGCGGCTCCCGCGGGCAGGGCGGTTTCGGCGGTGCGCGGGCCCCTGGTGGGCCGGCCGGCTCCGTCGGGAGGCGCGGCTCCGGCCGTGCGGCCCGTGCCGCCGCTCACCCTGGACGCGGTGTTCTCCGCCGTGGCGCACGCCCGGCCCGGGGCCACCGCCGTGCGGGAGGGTACGGACCGGCTCAGCTACGGGCGCGCCGAGATCAAGGCGACGCAGCTGGCGACCGCCCTGGTGCGTGGCGGGGTGCAGCTCGGCGATCCGGTCGTCGTGAGTTGCGCGGACCACGCGCAGACGCTGGTGGCGCATCTGGCGGTGTTCAAGGCCGGGGGCGTGTGCGTGCCGGTGGCGCGGAACGCGGGCCGGAAGCGGTGCGACCGCATCGCCCGGGTCAGTGGTGCGCAGGCCGTGCTGTGCAGTGCGGCCACGCGCGGCCCGTGGGCCCGGCAGGACCTGGTGCTGGCCCTCGACGACGAGGAGACCCGGGCCCGGGTCAACGCCCTGCGGGTGGAGCCCGCGCTGCCGCTGTCCGGTGCGCTGGACGCCTCCTATCTGCTGCCGGGCCCCGGGTACGGGCGCGACCTGGAAGGACAGCTGGCCGACCACACGGCGTGGGGCCATCTGTGCGCGGCCCGCACCGAGGGCACGGGGCTCCCGGCCGCGGGTGCCGTGGCCGTGCGCCGGGCACCGGGGGAGCCGGTCGCGCTGTCCGCGATGTGGTGGGTGTTCGCGAACGGCGGCACCCTGGTCACCGGCGCGGACGCCGACGCCGTCGACCGTACGGTGCTGCGGGGCGAGGCCACGGCCGTCGTGCTGAGCCCCGAGGAGTATCCCGGGGTCCTCGACGCGCTGGAGGCGGCCGGTGACGCCGTCGGCCCGCGTGCCGTGGTCCTGGTCGGCGAACCCTGTCCGGACGAGCTGGTCGAGCGGCACTTCGCGGTGCTGCCCGACACCCGGCTGCGGGCCGAGTTCGCGCCCGTCAGCGGCGTACTGCCGTGGACGGCCCGGGACTTCGCCCCGCCCGGCCCGCCCGCGGCCGCGGCCGGCGGCGTCGGCAGGCCCGTGCCGCAGGTGCAGGTGTGGGTCCTCGACCCGCACGGTGAGCCGCTGCCGCCCGGGCGCAAGGGCCGGCTGTGGGCCGGGGGCGCGGCCGTGCCCTTCGACTCCGTACGAGCCGACCACGGCCGGCAGGCACCACCGGACGCCGGAGTCCCGCTGCGCTCCGACTGGCTGGGGGTGCGCCGCGCGGACGGCACCGTCGAGACCGTCGCCCGCAAGTGAACTCGGCTGCGCCGGCCGGGAGTTGTGTGGTCCAGGTCTCGCTGGTTGAGCAACGGGCGCGATGACGTGTTTTAGGACACCGTAAAGAATTGATCGCAAGACCAGCGCATCCGGTCACGGACCAGTCGGTTCGCGAACCGGTTCTCTCGACCCCAGGCAGAACGGGGTTTCCAGCAGGCGCACGGACGGCCCCGCCGCATCGGCGGGGCTGCGGATCCGCACGCGCCGACCACGGAATCGGACAAGGGAAGGTCTCAGCATGCCGTCCACACTCTTCGGTGTCCCCGACGAATTCGACGTCATCGTCATCGGCGCGGGCCCCGCAGGCGCCACCACGGCGGGCCTTCTCGCCAAGCGTGGCCACCGGGTCCTCGTCCTCGACCGCGAGCGCTTCCCGCGCTACCACGTCGGCGAGTCCCTCATCCCCGCCTTCATGCGCCCCATGGCGGAACTGGGCATCACCGACCGCATGGACGCCCGCGGCTTCGAGCGCAAGTACGGCGGCACCCTGGTGTGGGGCAACGAGCAGGTCCCGTGGAACTTCTCGTTCATCGAGGGCGGCGCCTACGAGTACGCCTTCCACACCCGCCGCGCCGACATGGACTCGCTGATCCTGGACCGCGCCCGCGAACTCGGCGCGTTCGTCCTGGAGGACGCCACCGTCAAGGAGCCCGTCGAGGAGGACGGCCGCGTCACCGGCGTCCGCTTCACCCTGCGCGGCGTCGACACCCAGCACGAGGCGCGCGCCAAGCTCGTCGTCGACGCCTCCGGCCAGTCCCGGCTGCTCAGCCGCCGCTACTCCGAGGTCACCTGGCACGAGGAGCTGCGCAACGTCGCGGTGTGGACGTACTTCGACAACTGCGAGCGGCTGCCCGGCGACGAGTACACCAACATCCTCATCGAGGGCCTCGACGAGGGCTGGTTCTGGGCGATCCCGCTGGACAAGGGCACCATCAGCGTCGGCTACGTCACCCGCTCCTCGCACGTCAGCAAGGACGGCCGCTCGCTCCAGGAGATCTTCGCCGACGAGGTCGCGAAGTCCACCAAGCTGAAGAAGATGCTGGCCCCCGCCAACCAGGCGGCCGGCTGGCGCTCCGCCCGCGACTGGTCGTACACCAGCGAGACCTTCTACGGCAACGGCTGGGTGTGCGTCGGCGACTCCGCCGCCTTCGTCGACCCGCTGTTCTCCACCGGTGTCGCCCTGGCCACCCTGGCCGGCAGCGTCCTGTCGAAGATCGCCGACCAGATCGTGAAGCACCCGGAGATCGAGGGACAGGCCCTCAAGCGCTACGCGACCGCCTACCGCGGCTTCTTCGACGAGATCCGCTCCTTCGTCGAGCGGTTCTACGACCGCACCAAGTACAAGGAGTTCTACTACAGCCTCGCCCAGGAGATGGTCGACCCCGAGCGCACCCGGGAGCCCTCCGCGGACTTCGTCCAGCTGATCTCGGGCCTGAGCGGCAAGCACCCGATGCTCAACCTCGACCTGTCCGACCTCGTCGGCGACTCCGTCGACTTCAAGGCGTGACCCGCCGAGACGACCTGGCGAGTGAGGCAGACCGGACATGACCAGTTCTCAGGTGCAGTTGCTCTTCGTCGACCTCGCGATCATCCTCTGTCTGGCCCGGGGCCTCGGCAGGCTGGCGGCGCGCGTCCACCAGCCTCCCGTGGTCGGGGAGATCCTGGCCGGCGTCCTGCTGGGCCCCACCCTGTTCGGCGGGGAGCTGGCCCGGACGCTGTTCCCGGCGGAGATGCGCCCGCTGCTGACGGCGATGGCGAACGTCGGCGTGGCCCTGTTCATGTTCCTCGTGGGCCTGGAGATCGAGGGCGGCACCCTGCGCGGTCGTGGCCGGATGACGGTGGGGTCGGTGCTCGGCTCCACCGTCGTGCCCTTCGCCCTGGGCATCGCCCTCGCCTTCCGGCTGCTGGACGGCCGGGGCGGCGGACACGAGGCCGCGTTCGTGGTGTTCGTCGGACTCGCGGTGTCGGTCACCGCCTTCCCGGTGCTGGCCCGCATCCTGGAGGACCGCGCCCTCAGCCGCACCTCGCTCGGCGGGATCGCCCTGGCCACCGCCGCCAGCGTGGACGTCGTCGCGTGGACCGGCCTCGCCGCCGTGCAGGCCGCCGTCGGCGGCGGCGGGGAGCACTGGCGGGTCGCGCTGACCGTGCCCTACCTGCTGCTGATGGTGGGCGTCGTGCGGCCGCTGCTGCGCGCCCTGCTGCTGCCGGGCGGCATCCCGGCGCCGTTCAGCGCCCGCAACCTCTCCGTGGTGCTGATCGGGGTGCTGCTGTCGGCGGCGGCCACCGAGGCCATGGGCATGCACTACATCTTCGGGGCCTTCCTGTTCGGCGTGGTGATGCCGAAGGCCGGAACGTCCGTGCTGCGCGCGGAGATCCACGAGCGGACCGGGCAGGTCACCGGGCTGCTGCTGCCGGTGTACTTCGTGGTCGCCGGCCTGAACGTGGACCTCGGCGGGCTGCGCGGCGACGACCTCGTCGACCTGGGCCTGATCCTGCTGGTCGCCGTCGTCGGCAAGTTCGGCGGCACCTACCTCGGCGCCCGCTCCCAGGGACTGCCGCCGCGGCCCGCCACGGCGCTCGGCGCGCTGATGAACACCAGGGGCCTGACCGAACTGGTGATCCTCGGCGTCGGCCTGCAACTGGGCCTGCTGGACGGCTCGCTGTACTCCCTGATGGTCGTCATGGCCGTGATCACCACCGCGATGACCGGGCCGCTGCTGTCGGTCATCTACTCCAAGCCGGTGGAGGTGCCGGCCGTGCCCCCCGCCGACGAACCGGAACCGGCCGTGACCCCGGCGGGCCGGGCCTGAACAACGTCCCAGCTCCACACACGCGCGTAACCCGGCCCGCAGGGCCCGACCCCACACAGCAACGGAAGGCAAGGGTGAGGGAGTTGTCCCAGAAGACCGCTCGGCCCAGGAGCGACGACCGCTACGACGTGGCCATCCTCGGCAGTGGCATGGCCGGAGGCATGCTCGGCGCGGTGCTGGCGCGCAACGGCGTCAAGGTGCTGCTGCTGGACGCGGGCACCCATCCGCGGTTCGCCGTCGGCGAGTCGACGATCCCCTACACCTCCGGCATGACCCGGATGATCGCCGACCGCTACGACGTGCCCGAGCTCAAGCCGCTGTCCAGCTTCAAGGGCATCCGGCAGAGCGTGTCGCGCCAGTGCGGCCAGAAGCAGAACTTCGGCTTCGTCTACCACGAGGAGGGCCGGGCCCAGGACCCGCGCCGGATCAACCAGCTGGTCGTGCCGTCCGCCATCCGCACCGAGACCCATCTGTTCCGCCAGGACATCGACTCCTACCTGTTCCATGTCGCCGTGAAGTACGGCGCCCATCCGCGCCTGGCCACCCGGATCGCCGACATCGAGATCGACCCGGACAGCGGCGCGGTGCTGCGCACCGACAACGGCGAGGAGTTCCGGGCCAGTTACGTCGTCGACGGCAGCGGCTTCCGCTCGCCGCTCGCGGAGAAGTTCGACCTGCGCGAGAAGCCGACCCGCGCGCTGACGCACTCGCGGTCCATGTTCACCCACATGATCGGCGTCAAGCCGTTCGACGCGTCCCCGACCGCGCGCCCGCACGACCAGCCCAACCCCTGGCACCACGGCACGCTGCATCACGTCTTCGACGGCGGCTGGCTGTGGGTCATCCCCTTCGACAACCACCCCGAGTCCCTCAACCCGCTGTGCAGCGTGGGCCTCACCTACGACCCGCGCAAGTTCCCCAAGTCGGAGGCGGGCGCGCAGCAGGAGTTCGACGACTTCCTCGCCAGGTTCCCCGAGATCGCCTGGCAGTTCAAGGGCGCCAAGGCCGTACGCCCGTGGGTGTCGACCGGGCGGCTGCAGTACTCCGCCCACCGGGTCGTCGGTGACCGGTTCTGCCTCACCTCGCACGCCGCCGGCTTCATCGACGCGCTGTACTCGCGCGGCCTGACCAACACCCTGGAGATCGTCAACGCGCTGGGCTGGCGGCTGATCGCCGCGTCCCGCGACGGCGACTGGTCCACCGAGCGGTTCTCCTACCTGGAGAGCCTCCAGCAGGGCCTGTTCGACTTCCACGACAGCCTGGTCTACAGCTCCTTCGTCGGCTTCAAGGACTACGAGCTGTGGAACGCGGTCAACCGCACCTGGATGCTCGGCACGATGCTCGGCAACGTCATGCTGGAGGACGCCTACTACCGCTACCAGCGCACCGGCAGCGACGCGGTGTTCCTGGAGCTGGAGCAGTCCAAGCGGCCCGGTTCGCCGCTGCCCGTCAGCGAGGGCTTCAACGAGATGGGCGACCTGGCGCGCGAGGCCTGCCAGGCCGTCGAGGCCGGCACCCTCGACGCCGGCACCGCCGCGGCCCGCATCCTGGAGCACATCCGGCACGCCGACTTCATCGCCCCGTCCTTCCGGCTCGGCGAACGCGACACCCGCTGCTTCAACATGAGCCCCGGCAAGATGGCGAAGAACGCCGTGTGGTGCCGCAGGGACGCGCCGCCGGAGATCGGCCCCCGCATGATCAACGCCAGCAAGGGCCTGGTGAAGATGCGCCTGTCCAGGGGGCACGCATGACCGTCCCGCCCGGCCACGACCCGTCCCGGCTCATCGCCATCGTGGGGATGGCCGGGCGGTTCCCCAAGGCCCCCGACACCGACGCCCTGTGGCGGCTGCTCAGCGAGGGCGGCGACGCCATCGGCCCCGTGCCGCCGGACCGCTGGGACAGCGGCGAGCAGCTCGACCCCGAGAAGGAGATCCAGGCGGTCGGCGGCTTCATCGACGACGTGGACCGCCTCGACGCCGAGTTCTTCGGGATCTCCCCCCGCGAGGCCGCCGCCGTCGACCCCCAGCAGCGCCTGCTCCTCGAGGTCGGCTGGCGCGCCCTTGAGGACGCCGGACAGCGCGCCGCCGACCTCGCGGGCACCCGCACCGGCGTGTACGTCGGCGCCTCCTGGCACGACTACGAGCTGTTGCGCAAGGAGCGCGGGGCCGCGCCCACCCCGCACAGCCTGGTCGGCAACGCCCTGGACGTGATCGCCGCCCGGCTGTCGTACTTCCTGAAGGTGCGCGGCCCGTCCATGACCGTGGAGACCGGCTGCTCCTCCTCGCTGGTCGCCCTGCACCTGGCCGCGCAGGCGCTGCGCGAGGGCGAGGTCGACGCGGCGATCGTCGGCGCCACCAACCTGATGCTCGACCCGCATGTCACCGTCGGGCTCACCCACTTCGGGGCGCTCGCGCCCGACGGCCGCTGCAAGACCTTCTCCGCGCAGGCCAACGGCTTCGTGCGCGGCGAGGGCGTCGCGGCCCTCTACCTCAAGACCCTCGAACGCGCCCTCGCCGACGGCGACCGCATCCACGGCGTCGTCGTCCGCACGGTCGTCAACAACGACGGCGGCGGCGACAGCCTGGTCACTCCCAGCCCCGACGGGCAGGAGGACCTGCTGCGCCGCGCCTACGACGGCACCGGTCTGCCACCGGGCCAGCCCGCCTACATCGAGGCGCACGGCACCGGCACCGGCCGCGGCGACCCCATCGAGGTCGGCGCGCTGGGCCGTGTCCTCGGCCCCGGCCGCGCCGCGGACCAGCCGCTGCTGGTCGGCTCGGTGAAGACCAACATCGGCCATCTGGAGGCCGCCGCCGGCATGGCGGGCCTGTTCAAGCTGCTGCTGGCGATGCGCCACCGCGTCGTGCCGCCCAGCCTGCACTCCGCGGAGCTCAACCCGGCCATCGCCTTCGACGAGCTCGGCGTGCGCGTCGTCCGCGAACCGCACCCGCTGCCCGGGACCGGCCCGCTGTACATGGGCGTCAACTCCTTCGGCTGGGGCGGCACCAACGCCCACGTGGTGCTGATGACCCCGCCCGAGAACAGCCCCGAGCCCGCCGCGGAGGACCGGCCGCGCACCGGGCTGCCCGCCGTCGTGCCGCTGTCCGCGCACACCGAGCCGGCCCTCACCGAGGTCGCGGCCCGGCTCGCCGACGCCGCCGGGCGCACCGCCGACGACGGGCTCGACGCGCTGGCCGGCACCCTCGCCTGGCGGCGCGACCACTTCCCGCAGCGCGCGGCCGTCGTCGCCGACAGCCCCGCACAGCTCGCCGAGCGGCTGCGGGCCCACGCCGCCGGCGCCGAGGACACCGACGGCGTCACCACCGGCCGGACCGTGCCGCGCGGCCGCACCGCGTTCGTCTTCCCCGGGCAGGGCTCCCAGTGGCAGGGCATGGGCCGCGAACTCTTCCGCGACAGCCCGCTGTTCGCCGACGTCGTACGCCGCTGCGCCGACGCGCTGCGCCCGCACACCGACTGGGAACTGACGGACGTCTTCACCGGGAACGCCGGCGACGAGTGGCTCACCCGCATCGACATGCTCCAGCCCTCCCTGTGGGCGATGTCGCTGGGCATCGCCGAACTGTGGCGGGCCGCCGGCGTCGAACCCGACGTCGTCCTCGGCCACAGCCAGGGCGAGATCACCGCCGCCACCCTCGCCGGGATCCTCAGCTACGAGGACGCCGCCCTGGTGATGGCCCGGCGCAGCGCGATCGCCCGCCGCACCTCCGGGCGCGGCAGGATGCTCGCCGTCGACCTCGACCGCGACTCCGCGCTGGAGGCACTCGCCGGGTTCGAGGACTCCGTCTCCCTCGCCGTGCACAACGGGCCCCGCTCCTGCGTGCTGTCCGGCGAGAAGGACTCCGTGCTGACCCTCAAGGAGATCCTGGAGGCCGAGGGCGTCTTCTGCCGGCTCGTCAACGTCGACTACGCCTCGCACAGCCCCGAGATGGACCCGCTGCGCGAGGACCTGCTCACCGCCCTCGCCCCCGCCCGCCCGCGCCCCGGACGCATCGACCTGATGTCCACCGTGCGCGTACGGCGGCTCGACGGGCCGGAGATGGACGCGGCGTACTGGGTGGAGAACCTGCGCAGCCCGGTGCTGTTCGCCGACACCATGGAGGCGCTGCTCGCCGACGGCGTCACCCACGTCGTGGAGATCAGCCCCCACCCCCTCCTCGTCCCGGCCGTGGAGCAGCTCGCCGCCGGCCGCGAGGAGCCCGTCGCCGTGCTGCCGTCGCTGCGCCGCGAGCAGGGCGGCCGCCAGGACTTCGCGCTGGCGCTGGCCCGCGGTTACGTGAGCGGCCTGGAGCCGTTCGGCACGCTGCCGCGGCACGGGGTCGTCCCGCTGCCCGGCTATCCGCTGCGCTCCGAGCGCCACTGGACGCCCGACCGCGGCCGGGGCACCCCGGCCCGCGGCTTCGAGGTGACCCTCACCCCGGCGCCCGCCGACCCCGGCGCCTGGCACGGCACCCTCGACCTCTCGCTCGCCGACCTGCCCTGGCTCGGCGACCACCGGGTGCACGGCACACCGGTGCTGCCCGGCACGGCCATGCTGACCCTCGCGGTCAACACGGCCCGCGCCCGCACCGGCAGGGCCCCGGTCCGCATCGAGGACATCGCCTTCCGCAAGGAGATCGCCCTCGGCGACAGCCCCGTACGGCTGACCGCCGAGTGGCGCGACGACCGGGCGGACGGCGAGGGCGGCTTCCGGCTCATGTCGCTGCCCGACCCGGCCGGCGCCTGGCAGGTCGACGCCACCGCCCGGGTCGAGCCGCTCGCCGCCCCGCCCGCCGCACCGGCGTTCCCCGCCTGGGCCGAGGACACCGCGCCACGGCCGGCCGAGGAGTTCTACGCCGACTGCGCCGCACGCGGACTGGAGTACGGGCCCGCCTTCCGGGGCGTCACCAGCCTGCGCGTCGGCGGGGCGCGATCCGCCGAGGCGCTCGGCGAGGTCGTCCTCCCCGGCCGGCTGCGCGCCGGGAACCGCCCGCACGTCCTGCACCCGGCCCTGTGGGACGGCGCCCTGCAGGTCGCGCTCGCCCTGTGCGAGGACATCGACGCGGGCAGCGCGCTCGTGCCCACCGGGATCGAGGCGGTCACCCTGCTCGGCGACCTCTCCGAACCGGTCACCGCACTGTGGTCGCACGCCGTACGCGCCGCCGACGGCACCTTCGACGTACGGCTCTACGACACCGGCCGGCGCCCCCTGATGCACCTCCAGGGCGTCCGTCTGACCGCGCTGCCCGGCACGGCCGGCGGCTCGGCCCACCTGGCCCGGCTGCACCGGCTGGTGTGGGCGGACGTGACGGACGGCGAGGCCGCCTCGACGACGTCCGGCCCCGGCACCTGGACCGTCGTCGGCACCGAGGGCGCCGCCGAACTGGCCGACGCGCTGCGCGCGCGGGGCGCCGGCGTCCAGCACATCGGACGCGGGCACCTCGCCCACGGCGGCGACCCCTTCGCCGACGGGAAGCCCGACGGGGTCGTGTTCCTCGCCCCGAGGCGCGGCGCCGGAGCGGACGCCCAAGCGGGCGGGCTCGGGGAGCTGACCGCGCTGGTGCGCGCCTGCACCGCCCTGGACGGCCCGCCGCGGCTGGTGGTCCTCACCGCGGCCGCGCAGGCCGCGGGCGGCACCGAGCCCGACCCCGGCGCGGCCCTGTACTGGGGCTACGCCCGTGTGCTGCGGCGAGAGCACGGCGAACTGCGCTCCCGAGTGGTCGACTTCGAGCCCGAGGACGCGCAGTGGCCCGTCCGGTGCGCGGCCGAGCTGCTCACCGACGACGACGAGGACCAGGTCGCCCTGCGGGCGGGCCGGCGGCTGGCGGGCCGGCTGGTACGCGGCGACTCGGCCGCCGACGACGGCGCGGTCCCGCTGCCGGTGCCCACCACCGCGGCCCAGCCGTTCCGCCTGGGCCTCGTCCGGCCGGGCGGCGACCACGCGGTCGGCTGCTTCCCGCTCGCCCGCCGCACCCCCGGCCCCGGCGAGATCGAGGTCGCCGTCACCGCGGCCGCGCTCGGACTGTCCGACGCGCTGCGGGCGCTGGGTCTCGGCGACCCTGGGACCGACCCCGCGCGGCCGCTCGGCGCGGAGTGCGCGGGCCGGGTCACGGCCGTCGGCCCCGACGTGACGCTGTTCGCGGCCGGCGACCGGGTCGTGGCGTGCGCGCCCGGCGCCCTCGCCAGCCATGTCACCGTACGGGCGGAGCACGCGCGGCCCGTGCCGGCGGAGCTGGACGACCAGGTCGCCGCGGCGCTGCCGCTGGTCATGACGACCGCCTGGTACGCGCTGGTGGAGCTGGCCCGCGTCGACTCCGACGAGACGGTCCTCATCCACTCGGCGGCCGACGGCGCGGGGCTCGCCGCGGTGCAGATCGCCCGGCTGCTCGGCGCCAACGTCCTGGCCACCGCCGCCACCGCCGAGAAGCGCGCCTACCTCGAAGAACTGGGCGTCGCCCGGGTCTTCGACTCCCGCGGCCTGGACTGGGCCGCGCAGGTGCGGGAGGCGACCGGCGGGCGGGGCGTGGACGTCGTCCTCAACTCCCTGCCGGGCGCGGCCGTACGGGCCGGGCTCGACCTGCTCGCCGAGGACGGCCGGTTCGTCGAACTGGGCCGCGCCGACATCCGCCAGGGACGCCTCCTCGGCCTGGACGCCTTCGCCAAGGGCATCAGCTACGCCGCACTCGACATGCCGGGACTGCGCGAGCGCAGGCCCCGCCGGTTCGCGCGGGCGCTGGCCGAGGTGTGGGAGCGGATCGTCGAGCGCAAGCTCGACCCGCTGCCCGTACGGCCCTACGGGTTCGCCGAGGCCGGCCCGGCCCTGCGCGAACTCGCCACGGGCGCCTCCGCCGAGCGGTTCGTGCTGCTCGGCCCCGGCACCGTGGACCGCGTCACCGCCGAGCCGCTGCCCGGCGGCCGGCTGCGCGCCGACGGCAGCTATCTGATCAGCGGCGGACTCGGCGGACTGGGCCTGTCCCTGGCCCGCTTCCTCGCCGAGCGCGGCGCGGGCGCCCTGATCCTGCTCGGCCGCTCCGCGCCGGCACCCGGCGTCCTCGACGGGCTGCGCGAGAAGGGCGCGCGGGTCGAGGCCGTGCGGTGCGACGTCGGCGACGAGGCCGCGCTGCGGACCGCTCTGGACGCCGTCCGGGGTCAACTCCCGCCGCTGCGCGGGGTGGTGCACGCGGCCGGCGTGCTGTCCGACGCCACCGTACAAAACCTGACGGATCATCAGATTGCCGAGGTGCTGCGGCCCAAGGCCGTCGGCGCCCGCCATCTGGAAGCCGTCACCGCGGGCGACCCGCTCGACTTCTTCGTGCTGTTCTCGTCCGCGGCCGCCCTCGTCGGCAACGTCGGCCAGGCCGCCTACGCCGCCGCCAACGCGAGTCTCGACGCTCTCGCCGAGGCCCGCAGACGCCGTGGCCTGCCCGCGCTCAGCGTCCAGTGGGGCCCCTTCACGCAGGTCGGCCTCGCCGCGCACGACGGCCGGCGCGGCGCCCGTCTGGAGGAACGCGGCATGGGCGGGTTCGCGCCCGAGGAGGCCTGGGACGCGCTGGTGGCCCTCCTGGACGGCGAGCACCCGGTCACCGGCTATGTGGAGCTCGACCCGCGCCGCTGGTTCGACGCCTACCCCGACACGGTCGCCTGCGGCAGCTGGCGCCCGATGTACGAACTGGCCCAGCGGGACCGGCAGGGCCCGGCCTCCGCCGGCGGCCTGCGTGCCGCGCTGCTCGCCGCCCCCGCCGAGGACCGGGCCGCCCTGCTGGAGGACACCGTCCGGGACGTGGCCGGCCGGGTGCTGCGCATCGCGCCCGACCGGATGGCCGACGACACCCCGTTCAAGTCCCTGGGCCTGGACTCCCTGATGAGCCTGGAGCTGCGCAACCGGCTCGAAGGCGCACTCGGCCTGCGCCTGTCCCCGACCCTGCTGTGGGCCTACGGCACCCCGAAGGCCCTGGCCGGGGCTCTGAGCGACCTGCTCGCGGACGCGCCCGCACCCGGCGGCGAGCCGCCCGAGACCGCCGGCTGACAGGCCCGGCGGCACCGCAGCCCGACACCCCGTCCCGTCGCGAGGAACCGAGTTGATGGAAGAGACCAGCACACCGGAGACGAAGAAGGCGACCCCGCTCACCCGGGCACTCGACACCATCAAGGTGCTGCGCCGGCAACTCGCCGAACGCGAGGGCACCCAGCCCGTCGCGGTGATCGGCGCCGGCCTCAGGCTGCCCGGCGGGATCGACGACCTCGACGGCTACTGGAACGCCCTGGCCGGCGGACGGGACCTGGTGCACACCCTGCCGCCGCACCGCAGGGAGCCCTTCGCCGCGCAGTGGGAGGGCCTCCCGCTGCGCGGCGGGTTCCTCGACGAGGTGCTCGACTTCGACGCGGCGTTCTTCGGGATCAGCCCGCGCGAGGCCCGGCACCTCGACCCGCAGCACCGGCTGCTGCTCGAAGTGGCCTGGGAGGCGCTGGAGCACGCCGCCCTGCCCGCCGACCGGCTCGGCGGCCTGCGCACCGGCCTCTACCTGGGCATCATGTGGCAGGACTACCGCGAGTGGCTGGAACACGAGCCGGACGCGTACGCCACCACCGGCAACGGCCACAACTTCGCGGCCGGCCGCATCGCCCACGCCCTCGGGCTCACCGGGCCCGCCCTGTCCGTCGACACGGCCTGCTCCTCCTCGCTGGTCGCCGTCCATCTGGCCGTGCAGGCCCTCAGACGCGGCGAGTGCGAGGTGGCGTTCGCCGCGGGCACCAACCTGATCATGTCGCCGCGCACCATGCGGCTCGTGCAGGAGACCCGCTCGCTGTCGCCCGACGGCACCTGCAAGACCTTCGACGCCCGCGCCAACGGATTCGTACGCGGCGAGGGCTGCGCCGCGCTCGTCCTCAAGCGCCTCGACCACGCCCGGCGCGACGGCGACCGGATCCTGGGCGTCATCCACGGCACGGCCGTCAACCAGGACGGCCGGGCCGGCGGCTTCACCGCGCCCAACGTCCTCGCCCAGGTCGCCGTCATCGAGGCCGCGCTCGCCGAGGCCGGCCTGGAACCCGCCGACATCGGCCACATCGAGGCACACGGCACCGGCACCTCGCTCGGCGATCCCATCGAGATGGAGGCGCTCGCCACCGCGCTGGGCCGGCGCAACGGCGGCGCCCCGCTCCCGGTCGGCTCCGTCAAGACCAACCTCGGCCACCTGGAGAGCGCCGCCGGAATCACCGGCCTGGTGAAGGCCCTGCTGGCGATCCGGCACCGCCAGGTGCCGCCCGTGCTGCACTTCCGCACCCTCAACCCGCGCATCGACCTGACCGGCACCGGCATCACCGTGCCCACCGAGCTGACCGACTGGCCGGGCGGGGCCGGCCGCTACGCGGGCGTCAGCTCCTTCGGGATGAGCGGCACCAACGCCCATGTCGTGCTCGGCCCCGCCCCCGAGGAGACCGGCGCCCCACCGGCCGGACCCGTGACCGGGTTCGAGCTGTCCGCCCGTACGCCCGAGGCGCTGCGGGAGCTGGCCGCGCGCTGCGCCGACCGGCTGGCCGCGCTCGACCCGGCCGACTACCCCGCCTTCGCCGACACCGCCACCCACGGGCGCGCCCGCCTGGAGGTCCGGGCCCGCGTCGCCGCCGCCGACCCGGCAGCCGCCGTCGACGCGCTGCGCGCCCTGGCGGAGGGCCGCGCCTCGGCCGCCGTCGTCGTCGGCGAGGACATCGGCGATCGGCCCGCCGCTCCGCCGTCGCCCCGGCGGGTGGCCGACCTGCCCGCCTACCCGTGGCAGCGGCAGCGCTACGCGCCCGAGACCCTGGCGGCGGCGGCCCCCGAGCCGTCCGGCCCCGTCGCGCACCAGCTCGTGTGGGAACCCCTGACCCAGGACGGCGGCAGCTGCCCGCTCGTCCTGGCCGGCGACGACGTCGAGCTGCTCGGGCGGCTCGCCGCTGCCGCCGACGGCGGGACCCTCCTCGTGCCCGAGGGCACACTCACCGCGGAGCCCGGCTGGACCGTCGCCCCGCTGCCCACCGACGAGCCGTCCTGGCGGGCCTTCTGGGCCGGCCGCACCGGGGACGGGCCCGCCGCGCTGGTGCTCGCCCCGAGGGCCCACGACCTGCCCGCCTCCGGGGAGCGCGGGTTCTCCGGCGCCGGCGTGTGCGCCACGGTCACCACCGCGGTCCGGGCGATGACCGAGACCGACGGACGGGCCTTCGTCGTGACCCGCGCCGCCCGCCGGACCACCGGACAGGACAGCGTCCCCGCGACCGACCACGGCGCCCTGCACGGCCTCGCCCCCGCCCTCGGGCTCGAAGCCCCCGCCGTGTGGGGCGGCGTCGTCGACCTGCCCGCCGAGAGCGGGCCCGCCGACGCGCGGGCGCTGCTCGGTCTGGCCGCCGCCCAACTGCGGCGCGGCCGCGGCGAGTCCGCCGAGGATCTGGTGGCCGTACGCGACGGCACCCTCCTCGGCGCCCGGCTGCGGCCCGCGCCCGGCCACCGCCCCGGGCTCACCGTGCGCGCCGACGCCACCTACCTCGTCACCGGCGCCCTCGGCGCCGTCGGCCGGGAACTGACCGCGGAACTCGTCCGGCGCGGCGCCCGCCATCTGCTGCTCGTCGGCCGCCGCGCCGAGCCGGAGCTGGGGGAGCGGGCCGCGGGCTTCCTCGCCGGGCTGCGCGCCGACGGCGTACGGGCCGAGTACCGGGGCGGCGGCTGCGACACCCGGGAGGCCGTCGCGGCCTGCCTCGACCTGCCGGACGGCATGCCGCCCCTGCGCGGTGTTGTGCACGCGGCCGGCACCCTGGAGCGCGTCCCGCTCGACCGGCTCGGCGCCGCCGGCCTCGCCGACGCGCTCGCCGGGAAGGCGGACGGCGCCTGGTGGCTGCATCTCGCCCTGCGCGAGCGGCCGTTGGACTTCTTCACGCTGATCTCCTCGGTGTCCGCGGTGTGGGGCACCGAGGGCTGCGCCGCCTACGCGGCCGCCAACGGCGCGCTGGACGCCCTCGCCGCCCACCGCGCCTCGCTCGGCCTGCCCGCCACCGCCGTCGCCTACGGCCCGTGGGCCGTCGCAGGGGGTGAGGGCATGGCCGACGAGGAGGGCCGCCGACAGTACGCCCGGGCCGGGGTCGGCGCGCTCGACGCGGCCACCGGGCGGGCCGCCCTGACCGGTACCGCCGAGGGGCCGGCCGGCCATGTGGTCGCCTGTCCGCTGGACCTCGCCCGGCTCGCCGAGGTCACCGCCGCCGTCCGCGCCCGCGCCCTGCTCGCCCCCGCGGCGGGCGGCGCGGACCCGAACGGGCCCGGGCAGCCCCGGGAGCCTGGTGAGCCGTCGGTGGTGGCCGAGCTCGCGGCGCTGCCCGCGCGCGCCCGGGCCGGCGCCGCCCGCGGCCATGTCGCCCGGCTTGCGGCCGGCCTGCTCGGGCACGCCGACACCGCCGCGATCCGCACCGACGCCGGATTCCTCGACCTGGGCCTCGACTCCATCATGGCCGTGGACCTCGCGGCCCGGCTCGCCCAGGCCTTCGAGACCGACGTGACCGTGGCCGACGTCTTCGACCACCCGACCGTGGAACGCCTGGCCGCGCACCTGCTCGCGCAGCCGGCCGCCGCGCCCGTACGGCGAACCGTGCCCGCCGCGCCGGCGCCCGTCGAGGCCACCGGCCCGCAGCCGGGGGAGAGGCCGGGGGAGAGCACCGACGAGCCCGTCGCCATCGTCGGGATGGCCGGCCGGTTCCCCGGCGCCGACTCCGTCGAGGAGTTCTGGCAGCTGCTCATGGAGGGCCGCGACGGCGTCACCACCGTGCCCGACGGACGCTGGGACACCTCCCGCTTCACCGGCTCCGACGACGCGCTCGGCGCCGGCCGCATCGTCACCGACCAGGGCGGCTTCCTGAAGGGCATCGACCGCTTCGACGCCGCGTTCTTCGACATCCCCGTCCGCGAGGCGGAGAACCTCGACCCGCAGCAGCGCATGCTGCTCGAGTCGTCCTGGCACGCCCTGGAGCACGGCGGCATCGACCCCAGGAGCCTGCGCGGCAGCCGCACCGGCGTGTTCGTCGGCGTCAGCTACAGCGACTACGCCCGCGTCCTCGCGGCCGGCGGCCCCGACCGCCTCGACGCCTACTACAGCACCGGCACCGCCCTCAACGCGGCCGCGGGACGGCTGTCGTACACCCTCGGCCTGAACGGTCCGGCCCTCGCCGTCGACACCGCCTGCTCCTCGTCGCTGGTCGCGCTGCACCTCGCGGTGCGCTCGCTGCGCTCGGGCGAGAGCGACGCGGCGCTCGCCGGAGGCGTCAACGTCCTGCTCGACCCGGCGTCCTGGATCGCCGTCAGCCGCGCCCACATGCTGTCGCCCGACGGCCGCTGCCGCACCTTCTCCGCCGACGCGGCCGGCTTCGTACGCTCCGAGGCGTGCGGTGTCCTCGTCCTCAAGCGCCTGACCGACGCCCGCCGCGACGGCGACCGGGTGCTGGCCGTGATCCGCGGCACCGCCGTCAACCAGGACGGCGCCTCCTCGGGCCTGACCGCCCCCAGCGGCACCGCGCAGGAGGCGATGCTGCGGGCCGCGCTCGCCGACGCCGGCGTGGGCGGCGCCGAGGTCTCCTACCTGGAGGCGCACGGCACCGGCACCTCGCTCGGCGACCCCATCGAGGTCGGCGCGGCCTGGCGGGCCCTCGGCGAGGGCCGCAGGCCCGGCGAGCCGCTCCACCTCGGCTCGGTCAAGAGCAACGTCGGACACTGCGAGTCGGCCGCGGGCGTCGTCGGCGTCATCAAGACCGTGCTGGCCCTCCAGCACGACGTCATCCCCGGCAATCTGCACTTCGCGCGGCCCAACCCGCATGTGCCGTGGGCGGACATGAACGTCCGGGTCGTCGACGCGCCCACCCCGTGGCGCCGGGGCGAGCGGCCTCGCGTCGCGGGGGTGTCCGGGTTCGGGTTCACCGGAACCAACGCCCATGTCGTGCTGTCCGACCCGCCCGCCCCGCAGCCCGCCGAGCAGCCGCCCGCCGCCCCGGACGCCACCCAGCTGATCCCGCTGTCCGCGCCGGACGCCGAGGGCCTGGCCCGCCTCGCCGAGACCTGGCGGGAGATGCTGGCCGGGACGGCCGACGACGACCTCGCCGCCGTCGCCGCGGCCGCCGCCCGGCGCGCCCACTTCCCCCACCGCGCCGCGCTCCTCGGCCGCACCCGCGAGCAACTCGCCGCCGGACTGCGCGCGCTGCCGGCCAGGGGCCCGGCCGCACGGCCGCCGCGGATCGCCTTCCTGTTCTCCGGGCAGGGCAGCCAGTACTTCGGCATGGGCCGCGAACTGTACGAGACCGAGCCGGTGTTCCGGGACGTGTTCGACCGCTGCGACCAGGCACTCGCCGGCCGGCTCGGCGCCTCCCTCGCCGACCTCACCCTCTACGGCGCCGATCCCGGAGCCGTCGACGACACCCGGGTCACCCAGCCCGCGCTGGTCGCCCTGGAACTCGCGCTGGCCGCCCTGTGGGAGTCCTGGGGCGTGACGCCCGCCCTCGTCATGGGACACAGCGTCGGGGAGATCGCCGCCGCCGTGCACGCCGGGGTGATGGATTTGCCCACCGGACTCGGCCTCATCGCCGAACGCGCCCGGCTGATGCACTCCACCGGCGAGGGCGCCATGCTCTCCGTGGTCGCGCCCGAGGAGCGGGTCCTGGAGTGGACCGACGGCACGGGCCTGGACATCGCCGCCGTCAACGCGCCCGAGGCGACCGTCGTCGCCGGGGACGCCGCCGCCGTCGACGCCCTGGCCGCCCGCCTCACCGCCGACGGCGTCCGGGTACGCCGGCTGACCGTCTCACGCGCCTTCCACTCCCGGCTGCTCGACCCGGTGCTGCCCGGCCTGCGACGGCACTGCGAGGCCCTGGAGTTCGGCGCGCCCGACATCCCGGTCGTCTCCAACGTCACCGGGCGTCTCGCAGGACCCGACACCTACGACGCCGACTACTGGTGCCGGCACGCCCGCCGCCCCGTCCGCTTCCTCGACGGCGCCCGGCAGCTGGCCGCCCAGGACATCGACGTCTGCCTGGAGATCGGCCCCGACCGCACCCTCGTCAACCTCGTCCGCACCGCGGGCCTCACCCCCTCCGGCGGCGCCGTGTCCTCGCTGCGGCGCGGCGGCAGCGACCGGGCCGCGCTCCTCACCGCCGCCAAGGCGCTCTACGAACAGGGCCAGGACCTCAACTGGGGGCGGATCTACCCGGCCGGCCGCTACCCGCGGGGCAGCGCGCCGCTGTACCCGTTCGCCGACACCCGCTACTGGGCGCCCGCCGCCGCGGCACCCGCCGCACCCGCGCCACCGGCCGGGTCCGCACCGCCCTGGGGGGTCGAACTGCGCTCCCCGGCGCTTCAGGGCCGGGTCTTCGTCACCGAGCGCAGCACCGCCTACCCGCCCCACCTCACCGACCACCGCCTGTTCGGCGTGGTGTCGGTGCCCGGCGCCTCGCAGACCGCGACCGTGCTGTCCGCGCTCGGCCACGGCGGCGACCCCGTCGCCCTGGAGGACCTGCACTTCCCGCGCGCGCTCGTGCTGCACGACGGCGAGCGCTACGAGACGCAGACCGTGGAACGCGAGGAGGAGCACGGCACCCGCGTGGTCGGCGTGCACAGCCTCGTCGACCCCGAACACGGCCGCTGGCAGCAGCACCTGGCCGCCCGCGTGACGGCCCCCGGCCGGGCGGGCGCGCGCACCGCACCCGACCCGCGCGCGTTCATCGCCACCGCCGACCGGCACCTGACCGGCGCCGACTTCTACGCCCATCTGCGCGGCCTCGGCTACCACCTCGGCCCGTCCTTCCGCTGGATCGGCGACATCTGGATCCGCGGCGACGAGGAACTGATCCGCTTCGCCGAACCCGACGAGATGAACGAGGCCGCCGCCGACTACGAGATCCACCCCGGCCTCCTCGACTCCCTGCTGCAGAGCACCGTCGGCTTCGCCGTCCGCCCCGCCGCCGAGGGCCCGGTCCCCGAGGCCGACGCCCTCGCCATCCCCTTCGCCGCGGCCCGCGTCGACTTCCCCGGCCGGCCCGTCCCCGGCCAGGAACTGTGGGGCCACGTACGGGCCGTGCGCCAGGCGGCCGACTCCCGGGACTTCCTGCACGTCGAGTCCGCCGACCTGCACCTGTTCGACAGCGTCGGCGCCACCGTGCTCGCCGTGGACGCCTTCCGCTTCCGCAGCGCCCCCCGCGCCCTGCTGGAGCAGTCCCTGAGGCAGAACGTGCGCCACGCCTACGCGCTCGGCTGGAGCGAGCAGGACGTCCGCCCTGACCCCGCCCAGCCGCGGCCGACACCCCGTCGCATCGCGGTCCTCGGCGACCCCGAGCCCGCCCTCAGGGCCGCCCTGGAGGCGCTCGGCCACCAGGTCACCGAGGCCGGCCCGGACGGGCTGCGGTCCCTGGACGCCGACCTGATCCTCGACACCCGGTACGCCTCCGCGGCCGTACGGCGCTCCTACGACGACGCCCTCACGGCCGTGCTCGCCCTCACCCACACCCTCAACGAGGCGCCCCGCCACATCCCGTACGCCACCCTCTGCCCGGTCGGCGAGGGCGCCGAGGACACCGCGGCCCCGGTCCGCGAGGCGCTGTGGGGCCTGCTCGCCGGGGTGGCCGCCGAGCAGCACGACCGCAGGCTGCTGCGGATCGCGCTCGCCGCAGACTGGGAGCCCGGCACCCTCGCCGGCGCCCTGTCCCGGTCCCTGGACGAGTCCATCCCGGAGACCCGGCTGCGCATCGGCTCCGGCTCGGTCCGGGTGGCCCGGCTGACCCCGCTGACCTCCGACGCCGCCGAGGCCCAGCCCGAGACGCCGCCGCCCGGCGACGGAGCCGCCCTGATCACCGGCGGCCTCGGCGCGCTCGGACTGAGCGTCGCCGGGTTCCTCGCCCGGGAAGGCGTCCGGGTCATCACGCTGATGGGCCGCTCCGCCCCCGACGCGGCCGCCCGCCAGGTCATCGGCGAACTCACCGCCCGCGGCACCGTCGTCCAGGTCGTCCGCGGCGACGTCACCGACCCCGACGCCTGCGCCCGGGCGGTGCGCGAGGCGGGCCGGCACCTGCCGCTGCGGACCGTGCTGCACCTGGCGGGCGCCACCGACGACCACGCCTTCGAACACCTCACCCGCACCTCGTTCGAGGAGGTCTTCGCCGCCAAGGCACGCGGCGCCGTCAATCTCGCCACCGCCCTGCGCGACCACCGGCTGGCCGCCTTCGTGATGTTCTCCTCGGCCTCCAGCGTCCTCGGCTCGGCGGGACAGGCCAACTACGCCGCGGCCAACGGCTTCCTCGACGGCTTCGCGCAGGCGCTGCGGGCCGCCGGGGTCCCCGCCACCAGCGTCGACTGGGGCCCCTGGACCCCGCGCGCCGGCAAGGGCGGCCTCGCCGCGACCGAGGCCACCGCACAGGCCATCGCCAAGCTGGGCATCCGCCCGCTCACCGACGAGGAGGCCGAACCGCTGCTGCGCCTCGCGGTCAGCGCCGCCCGGCCGCGCCTGGTCGCCGTGGCCGTCGACCGCGAGCGCTACTCCACCCAGCTCGCCGGCCACCCGCGTGCCGCACTGTTCGGCACCGCCCGCCCGCAGCACGCGGCCGGTGCCGCCCCGCCCCGCGGCTGGCTGCGCGACCTGCTCGGCGGGCTCGACCCCGAACCCCGCGACGACCGGCTGCGCGACAGCGTGCGCGAGGCCGTCGGCGACGTACTCGGCGACGGATCCGCCGTCGACGACGACCTCGGGTTCGGCGACATGGGCCTGGACTCCATCATGGTCATCGACCTGCGGACCCGGCTCTCCCACGCGCTCGGCGAGGACCTGCCCGCCACCGTGGCCCTCGACCACCCCACCGTCGGCAGGCTCACCGCACACCTCGTCGAACGGCTCTTCCCCACGGAGAGCCCCGCGCCTGCCGCGACCGCCCCCGCCTACACCCCCGTCCCGCTCCCGCGGCAGGACGAGGCCGACCCGGAAGACCTGACCTTCGAGGAACTCCTCAGGGCCGTCGAGGCGGACGTGAGACACGAGAAATGAGGACGGACACGATGGACTCCTCTCAGGTACGGAAGCTGATGGAGGAGCAACTCAAGCTCTCCCGACGCCTCCAGGCACGCATCAGGGAGCTGGAGGCGGAGAAACACGCCCCCCTCGCCGTCGTCGGCATGGGCCTGCGCCTGCCCGGCGGCATCGACACCCCCGACGGCTACTGGGACTTCCTGTGCGAGGACCGCACGGCCCTCACCGGCATCCCCGAGGACCGGCCGGGACTGCGCGCCGTGCACGACCCGGTGCCCGGCCGGCCCGGCCGCTCCTACGTCGACCGCGCCGGATTCCTCGACGACATCGCCGACTTCGACGCCGACTTCTTCGGCATCTCCCACCGCGAGGCGAAACTCCTCGACCCGCAGCAGCGGATGCTCCTGGAGACCGCCTGGGAGGCCCTGGAGCGGGCCGGACTCGCCGTGCGCCGCGCGGACCGGCTCGACGTCGGCGTCTACCTCGGGATGATGGCGTCCGAGTACAACGAACGCCTCGAGGACCGCGACGACATGTCGCGCATCGGCCCCTACTACACCACCGGCGGCGGACTGTGCTTCGGCGCCGGCCGGATCAGCTTCGTCATGGGCTTCCGCGGGCCCGTGGTGAGCGTCGACACCGCCTGCTCGTCCTCCCTGACCGCCTTCCACCTCGCCGTGCGCGCCCTGCGCGCGGGGGAGTGCCGCTACGCGCTCGTCTGCGGCTCCAACCTGGTCCTCTCGGCGAGTCTGATGGTGTCGCTGTGCCAGACCCGCGCCCTGTCGCCCGACGGCCGCTCCAAGTCCTTCCTGGCCGACGCCGACGGCTACGGCCGCGGTGAGGCCGTCGGCACCCTCGCCCTGATGCGGCTCGCCGACGCCGAACGCGAGGGCCGGCCGGTCCTCGCCGTCGTCCGCGGCAGCGCCGTCAACCACGACGGCGCCGCCTCCGGGCTCACCGCCCCCAACGGCCCCGCCCAGCAGGAGGTCATCCGGGCCGCGCTCGACGACGCCGGCGTCCACCCCGCCGACCTCGGCTGGATCGAGGCCCACGGCACCGGCACGGTCCTCGGCGACCCCATCGAGGTCGGCGCCCTGGACGCGGTCGTCGGCCCCGCCGTACGCGAACGCGGCATCCCGCTCCAGCTCGGCAGCGTCAAGTCCCGCGTCGGCCACTCCGAGGCCGCCTCCGGGGTGACCGCGCTGATGAAGACCGTCCTGATGCTGCACCACGGCGAGATACCGCCCGCCGCCTCACCCGACGACGGCGCCCTCAACCCGCACATCCCCTGGCGGGACCTGCGCTTCGAGGTCCCGCGCACCCGGCAGCCCTGGCCCGCCGGCCTCGACCGCCGGGTCGCCGGGGTCAACTCCTTCGGCATGAGCGGCACCAACGTCCACGCGGTCCTGGAGGCGTACGAGGCGCAGTCCGGCGACGACGCCCCGGCCCCGGCCCGCCGGCCCGAACTGCTCACCCTCTCCGCCCGGTCGGCCCAGGCGCTCACCGACCTCACCGAGGCCGTCGTCGCCCGGCTGCGCCGCGCCGAGCCGGCCGAACTGACCTCGCTGTGCCACACCTTGCGCGCCGGACGCGCCCCGCTGCCCCACCGCATCGCCGTCACCGGCACCAGCACGGCCGAGCTCGCCGACGCGCTCGCCGCCCGTATCGCCGGACCGGCCCCCGGCGCCCCGCCGCGCGCCGCACGGCTCGTCGTGGGCGAGGACACCGACCTCTCGCCGCTGTACGCCGCCCTCACCGAGGCGTTCCCGTACGCCTTCCCCGAGCCGCCCGCAGACCCCGCCGCGGGGCTCGCCGCGCTGATCGGCGGCCTCGGGCCGCGCTGCACCGTGCAGCGGGAGGCCGGGACCGGTCCGGCCCGGCTCGTCTTCGAGGCGGACGGGCGCCGCCGTGAGCGCGTCCTCGCGGGGGACACCCCGGACGCGGCGGCGACCGGGCTGCTCGACGCGCTCGCCGAGCTGTTCGAGGCCGGGGCGGAGCTGCGGCTCGACGCGCTGCGCGGCCCCGGCGCCCGGTTCCTGCCCGACCTGCCCACCTATCCCTTCCAGCGGCGCCGGTTCTGGGTGGACGAGCCGGCCGGGGCGCTCGCCGCGGTGGGTGAGGCGGCGCCCGACACCCCCGCGCCGCGCTCCCTCGCCCACGACGACCTCGTCGACTACCTCGCCGAGACGCTCCGCTTCGTCCTGGACGCACCGGACGCACCCGACCGGGAGCTGTCCTTCCTGGAGGCCGGCGGGGACTCCTTCACCTCCACCATGTTCATCAGGACCGTGGAGGAACGCTTCGAGGTCGGCCTCACCGCCGCCGACCTGCCGCTGGACCTGCCGCTCACCGTGCTGTTCGCGCGGCTCGCCGAGGACATCGCGGCCCGGGCGGACGGACGCGTACCGCAGGAGGCGACCCGTTGACCCCGGAGGCGAAACCTTGATCTCCCTGATGCCCTTCGTACGGCCCCGGCCCGTGGCCGACCCCGCGCTGCGGCTGATCGTCATGCCGCACGCGGGCGGCTCGGGCAGCACCTACTTCCCGCTCGTCAAGGGCCTGCCCCCGGACTGGGACCTGCTCCTGCTCGACCTGCCGGGCCGCGGCAAACGGCACACCGAGCCCGCCCTGGAGGACATGGCGTCCGTGGTGGCCCTCGCCGTCGACGACGTGCTGCCCTGGGCCGGGCCGCCGCTCGCGCTGTTCGGGCACAGCTTCGGCGGTGCCGTCGCCACCGAGGTCGCCCATGTCCTGCGCGACAAGGAGGCCCGGCTCGACTGGCTCGGCGTGTCCGGGCGGGTCGCGCCCGGCCTCGACTTCGACCCGGCGCTGCTCGACCCGGACCGGCCCGACCGTGAGCTGATGGCCGCCCTCGCCGCGATGGGCGGGCTGCCCGACCGGCTCGACGAACTCCCCGAGTTCCGGGACCGGTTCCTCGCCCTGATCCGCACCGACCTGCACGCCCTCGCCACCTACGACCCGATGCCCGGCCGGCCGCCGCTGACCGTGCCGCTGACCGTCTTCTCCGGCGACGCCGACCCGCTCGCACCCCCCTCCGCGCTGACCGGCTGGGCCCGCGAGACGACGGGCCCCTGCCGCCGGCGCACCTTCCCCGGCGGCCACTTCCACTTCTTCGGCCCGTCCTTCCCCGACTTCACCCGAGCCGTGGTCGAGGAGATCCGCACCGCACTCGCCCACCCACGCGCCCACACCGGACCATGACCGCCACACCGCCAGACCACCCGATCACCGCACCGCCCTGTCCGGACACCCGCCCGCTCGGCTGCCCGGCCCTCACGGTCGCCCGCGAGGCCGGCACCCGGTCACGCTGTTGGGCCGTCGTGCGTCTCGCCGCCGCCGATCCGGTCGCGCCGGCCCGGCCGTCGTAGGTGCCCAGGCGCCCAGGTGCCCGCCTCGCCGCTCGTCCGCAGTACGCCCCGACCGACGGGAGACCCGCCATGACCCCGACCCCCGCCCCGACATCACCGTCCGCCGATCCGCAGGTGGACATCCGGGTCCTGATGTCGGGGTTCCCGACCGGCGTCACCATCGTCACCGCGACCGCGCCCGACGCCACCCCGTGGGGGATGACGTGCAGCTCGCTGGTGAGCGTGTCGGCCCGGCCGCCGGTGCTGCTGGTGTGCCTGCGCAGCGGCAGCCCCACGCTGGAGGCCGTCGCCGGCAGCGGCCGGTTCGCCGTCAACCTGCTGCGGGCGCAGGCCAGGCCCGCGGCGATGCTGTTCGCCTCCGGCGCGGCCGACCGCTTCGACCGGGTCGCCTGGCGGGCCGGCGACGGGGCGGCAGGACCGCACCTGCTGGACGCGGCGCACTCCGTCGCCGACTGCACCGTCGTCGACGAGAAGGTCGTCGGCGATCACTCCGTCGTCATGGGCCGGGTCGACGCCGTCACCCGGCTCCACGCCCAGGAGCCGCTGCTGTACGGCATGCGCCGCTTCGAGTCCTGGCCGGAGGACGGGGACGACGGCTACCTGTTCTACGACTTCATCTCCTGAGCGGCGCGTCCCGCACGGCGAGGGCCGTACCCGGCCACCGGGTACGGCCCTCGCCGTGTGCGCCGCGCGCCCTAAGCCGCCTCGGCCGCGGTCATGTCGAACCCCGGCAGCGCGAACAGGATCGGCGGCCGCGACCAGTCCCGCGGCCGCAGCACCAGCTCCACCTCGAAGGTGGCGAAGGGGTCGATGTGCACCGGCCCCAGCGTGGCGGTCAGCAGCACCACGCCCAGCTCCTCCAGCGGGTTCTCCTGCACGGCCTGCACGGCCGCGTGCAGGAAGCGGGTGCCGCACGGCACGCCCGTCAGCGTGAACGGCCCCGGCCGCTCCACGGTCGTCCAACTGGCGGGCTGCCCCTGCAGGATGGGGCTGTCGAAGGCGCCGACGTAGATCGAGGACAACGGGGTCGCGGTCGACCGGACCACGCCCCGCAGCCGGCAGCGCATGTCGTCGGACGGCCCGCTCACCTCGACCGGCGCCACGGGCTCGCGGCCCTCCCGGCTCAGCTTGCGGTACTGGGTCGGCGGAATGCCGACGGATTCCGTGAAGCGGCGCGTGAAACTGCCCGTGCTGCTGTATCCGACCTGGGACGAGACGTCCGCGACATTCAGCTCGGAAACCGTCAGAAGGCGTTTCGCCTCGGCGAGCCTCACCGCGCTCAGAAAACGCCCCGGTGTGACTCCGGTGATACGGGTGAACAACCGCAGCAGATGGAATTTGCTCACCATCACGCTGCGCGCGATGTCGTCCAGGCTGAGCGGTTCCGCATAGCGTTCCCGGATGACTTGTACGGCTCGTTCCACGACATGTTCCATGTGCGTCCCCTGTGAACAGCCGAATATTCGAATTCTGTCCTGAAAGGATCGTACGAGGGGGCGCTCCAATGGACCTCGGTGTGCGGTCGAGCAAGCCCGAACAGCCTGGTCGCGACGGCTTTTTCAGGAGGCCAGCGCGGGCGCGTACGGGGTGTCGGGCGTGCCGAGGTCGTAGGTGTCCCGGTACCAGCCGACGGTCTGCGCGAGTCCTTCGGCGAAGGGCACGCGTGGCTCGAAACCGAGTTCCTCGCGGATCTTCGTGGCGTCCAGGGAGTACCGCAGATCGTGCGCCTGCCGGTCCCGCACCCGGCGCACCAGAGCCGGGTCGGCCTCGCACAGCTCCAGCAGCATCTCCGTCAGCCGCCGGTTGGTCAGGGACGTACCGCCGCCGATGTGGTAGATCCCGCCCGGCTCGCCCCGCAGCAGGACCAGGTTCAGGGCGCGGCAGTGGTCCGAGACGTGCAGCCACTCGCGGACGTTGCCGCCGTCGCCGTACAGCGGCACGGGCAGGCCGCGCAGCAGCCGCGTGGTGAACAGCGGGATGAGCTTCTCCACGTGCTGGCGCGGCCCGTAGTTGTTGCAGCAGCGGGTCACCGACACGTCCAGGCCGTGCGTGCGCCAGTACGACAGGGCGACCAGATCGCCGGCCGCCTTGGACGCGGCGTAGGGCGAACTGGGCTCCAGCGGCAGGTCCTCGGTCCAGGAGCCGTGCTCGATGGAGCCGTAGACCTCGTCGGTGGACACGTGCACCACCCGCTCGACCCCGGCCCGCAGACAGGCCTCCATCAGCACCTGGGTACCGGCCACGTTGGTCTGCACGAACTCGGCGGGCGCCACCAGCGACCGGTCCACGTGCGACTCGGCGGCCAGATGCACCACTGCGTCATGGCCGGCGACCACCTCCCGCACGAGCGAGGCGTCGCAGATGTCGCCCTGTACGAATGTGAGCCGCGGATGACGGGACGGCAGGTTCTCGCGCCGGCCCGCGTAGGTCAGTTTGTCGACGACCGTCACGTCGGCCTCCTCGAAGCCGGGACACTCGCCGTCCAGCAGGGTGCGCACATAGTGCGAGCCGATGAATCCGGCGCCTCCCGTCACCAGCACCTTCATGCCGCGTCGCTCCTCTTCGTCGATGTCGTACGAGGTCGGGGTCCCAGGGGGGTCAGCCCGCGGCCAGCCGCACCGTGGCGTGCGCGCCGAGCACCAGCCGGTGGCGGCCCGGCGCGCCGGTCACCTGGGAGGCCCGCCCGATGACGGACCCGTGCACGCCGTGCACCGCGCGCACGGCGGCGCGGTCCATCAGCAGCGAGTGCTCCAGCCGGGAGGCATCGACCGTGCAGTGCGCGCCGATCGACGTGTACGGCCCGACATGGCTGTCCCGGATCGTCGTGCCCGGGCCGATCACGGCCGGGCCGACGATCCGCGAGCGCTGCACCACGGCGCCCTCGCCGACCACGACCGGACCGAGCAGCTCGCTCGCGGCGTCGACCCGGCCGGCCACCGACGGCCGTACGGCCTCCAGCAGTTCGCGGTTGCAGTCCAGGATGTCCTCGATCGTGCCGGTGTCGCGCCAGTAGCCGTGGTAGACGTGCGCGCGCACCTCGTGCCCCCGGCCCGCCAGCCACTGCAGCGCGTCGGTGATCTCCAGCTCGCCGCGCGCGCTCGGGGCGATCGACGCCACCGCGGTGTGCACCAGCGGCGTGAACAGGTACACGCCCAGCACGGCCAGGTCGCTGGCCGGCTCGGCGGGCTTCTCCACCAGCCGCAGCACCCGGCCGTCCTCGTCGAGCTCGACCACGCCGAACGCCCGCGGGTCGGCCACCTTGCGCACCGCGACCTGCGCGGCCGGCGCGTGTGCGCGGAAGTCGGCGACGACGGCGCCCACGCCGTCCGGCAGCACGTTGTCGCCCAGGTACATGAGGAAGTCGTCGTCGCCGAGGAAGGGCCGGGCGACCGCCACCGCGTGGGCGAGGCCCCGGGGCGCGTCCTGCGGGATGTAGGTGATCTCCACCCCGTGCGCGCGGCCGTCGCCGAGCGCGGCGGCGATCTGGTCCGCGTGCCGGCCGACGACGACGCCGATCTGCCGAACGCCCGTCTCGCGTATGGTCTCCACCGCGTGCACGAGCACCGGTCTGCCCGCGATGGGAATGAGCTGTTTCGGCATCGAATAAGTCAGCGGACGCAGTCGGCTGCCGTTTCCGCCGGCCAGTATGAGCGCTTTCATGACACCTCCCACGGGCCACCCGACATCCTCACGGCGGCCCGGCCGGGCGGTCACCGCCGAAATTGCGGTAGCCCCTGACCGCTTGTCCCGCTTGAGCAATGCAGACGGTGCTCCCGCTCGGGGCGTCGGGCCACGATGACGCATCGTCCCTCGACGGTGAGAGTGGCCATGACTGACATCAAGGAATTCCTCGGCTGGCTCGGCGCGCTCGAAGAGCGTATTTACACCCGTACCGAACGGGTCCCCCTCGGCGCTCTCGACGACTGGTCGACCGACGCGGACACGGGGGAGATCCGGCACCGCACGGGCCGGTTCTTCAGTGTCCGCGGTGTCTCCGTGGCCTGCCCGCAGAACGCGGTGCCGCACTGGCAGCAGCCGATCATCCTGCAGCCGGAGACGGGGATCCTCGGCATCCTGGTGCGGCGCACCCCGGCCGGGCCCCGGCTGCTGCTCCAGGCGAAGGCCGAACCCGGCAACATCAACCTGCTGCAGATCTCCCCCACCGTCCAGGCCACCCGCAGCAACTTCACCGGCGTCCACCAGGGCCGGTCCGTGCCGTATCTGCGCTACTTCGCCGAGCCCGGCCCGCACCACCGCGTCCTGGTCGACGTGCGCCAGTCCGAGCAGGGCTCCTGGTTCCTCGGCAAACGCAACCGCAACATGGTCGTGGAGACCGACGACGACGTCCCCCTCGGCGAGGGCTTCCGCTGGTTCACGCCCGCCGAGGTGGCCGAACTGCTGCGCCACAACGACCTCGTCAACATGAACACCCGCTCCGTACTGGCCTGTCTGCCGGCCTGGTGGCCGGGCCCGACCGCGCCGGAGGGCGGGCGTTCGCTGCACACCCTCGACGAGCTGCTGCACTGGATCAGCGACACCCGCAGCCGCACCGAGACCCGCACCAGCAGCGCCCCACTGGCCGGCCTCGCCGGCTGGCGGCGCGGCGACGACGCCATCAGCCACGAGTCGGGCGGCTTCTTCGACGTCATCGGCGTGCGGGTGGCGGCCGGCGGGCGGGAGATCGGCGGCTGGAGCCAGCCGATGATCGCCGCTCGCGGCACCGGCCTGGTCGCCCTCTTCCTCACCCACGTCGACGGCGAACCGCACGTGCTGCTCCAACTGCGCACCGAGCCCGGCCTGGTGGACGTGGCGGAACTCGCGCCGACCGTGCAGTGCACCCCGGAGAACGTCGACCGGCTGCCGGCCCGCGCCCGCCCGCCGTTCCTCGACGAGGTGCTCTCGGCCGGCCCCGAGTCCGTGCTGTACGACGTCACGCTCTCCGACGAGGGCGGGCGCTTCCACCACACGCGCAGCCGCCATCTCGTCGTCGCCACCGAGCCGTTCGAGGAGCCGCCCGGCCACCGCTGGGTGACGCTGCGCCAGCTCGCGGCGCTGCTGCGCCACAGCCACTACGTCAACATGCAGACCCGCAGCCTGCTCGCCTGTCTGCGGGCCGTCACCCAGGGGGACGCACCGACATGAGGATCACCGTCCTGGGCGCCTCCGGCTTCGTCGGCTCCGCCGTCGTCGCCGAACTCGCGCGCCGGCCCGTGCGGTTGCGCGCCGTCTCGCGCCGCCCCGCCCCGCTGCCCGACGGGGCCACCGCCCGGATCCAGACCCGCATCACCGACCTCACCGAACCAGGCGCCGTCGCCCGGGTCGTGGCGGGCGCCGACGCGGTCGTGCACACCGTCCTGAACGACGGCGGCTGGCGGGCCGCCGCCGACGACCCGCGCGCCGCCGAGGTCAACATCGGCGTGATGCGCGACCTGATCGCCGCCCTCGCCGACCGCCCGGCCGGCACCCCGCCGCCCGTCGTGGTGTACGCGGGGGCCGCCTCGCAGATCGGCGTGCCGCCCGAGCACCCCATCGACGGCTCCGAGCCCGACCACCCCGAGACCGACTACGACCGGCAGAAGCTGGAGGCCGAACGGCTGCTGGCCAAGGCGAGCGCCGACGGCACCGTGCGCGGCGTGCTGCTGCGCCTGCCCACCGTGTTCGGGTACGCCCCCGGCGGCGCCGACCGAGGCGTGGTGTCCTTCATGGCCCGCCGCGCCCTCGCCGGCGAGGAGATCCGGATGTGGCACGACGGCAGCGTCCGCCGCGACCTCGTCCACGTCGACGACATCGCCCGCGCCGTCGCCGCGGGCCTCGACCACGCCGACCGGCTCACCGGCCGCACCTGGCCGCTGGGCGCCGGCCGCGGCGACCGGCTCGGCGACGTGTTCACCGCGCTCGCCCGGTACGCGGCCGAGCACACCGGCGGCGCCCCGGTGCCGGTCGTGCAGACCCCGGCACCCGAGCACGCCCCGGTCACCGACTTCCGCGACGTGACCGTCGACGCCTCCGCGTTCACCGCCGTCACCGGGTGGCGGCCGCGCACCGGCCTCGCGGAGGGCCTGCGCCACACCGTCGCCGCACTGTGGAAGGAGACGCGCGATGAGTCCTGAGACCGTGACCGCGCAGGACGGCTACGGCCCCGACTTCGCCGGCATCTACGACCTGATCTACACCTTGCGCGGCAAGGACTACGCCGCCGAGGCCGCCTTCGTCGCCGACAGCATCCTCGAGCGCCGGCCAGGTGCCGCCTCGCTGCTCGACGTCGCCTGCGGCACCGGAGCGCATCTCGCCCATCTGGCGGACCGGTTCGCGCACGCCGAGGGCCTCGAACTGTCCCCGGCGATGCTCGCCCGTGCCCGTGAGCGGCTGCCCGGCCTCACCCTCCACCAGGGCGACATGCGCACCTTCGCGCTCGGCCGCCGCTACTCCGCCCTCACCTGCCTGTTCACGGCCGTGGCCCACCAGAACTCCACCGCCGAACTGCGGGCCACCGCAGGCCGGTTCGCCGCCCACCTGGAGCCCGGCGGGGTCGCCGTCATCGACCCGTGGTGGTTCCCGGAGACCTTCCTCGACGGGTACGTCACCGCCGACGTGCTCACCCCGGACCACCGCACCATCACCCGCCTGTCGTACTCCGTGCGCGAGGGCGACAGCTCCCGCATGGACGTGCACTACGTCGTCGCCGACCCGGTGAGCGGCGCCCGGCACTTCACCGAGTCCTACCGCCACCGGCTGTTCCCCCGCGCCGCGTACGAACGCGCGCTCACCGACAGCGGATTCGCGGTCGAGTACCTCGACGGCGCCCTCTCCGGGCGCGGCCTGTTCATCGCAACCCTGGAAGGAAGGCAGCCGTCATGACCACACGGGTGTGGGACTACCTGCGCGAGTACGACGAGGAGCGCAAGGACGTCCTCGACGCCGTCGACACCGTCTTCGGCTCCGGCCGGCTGGTCCTCGGCGACAGCATGCACGGCTTCGAGGACGAGTTCGCCGCCTACCACGGCGTACGGCACTGCGTCGGCGTCGACAACGGCACCAACGCCATCAAGCTCGGGCTGCAGGCCCTCGGCGTCGGACCCGGCGACGAGGTCGTCACCGTCTCCAACACGGCCGCCCCCACGGTGGTGGCCATCGACGCCGTCGGCGCCACCCCGGTCTTCGTGGACGTCGATCCCGACACCTACCTCATGGACACCGCCCAGGTCGCCGGCGTCCTCACCGACCGCACGCGCTGTCTGCTGCCGGTCCACCTGTACGGCCAGTGCGTCGACCTGGACCCGCTGCTCGCACTCGCCCGCGAGCACGGCCTGGTCGTGCTGGAGGACTGTGCGCAGGCCCACGGGGCCCGACGGCACGGCCGTATCGCCGGAAGCCGGGGCGACGCGGCGGCGTTCTCCTTCTACCCGACCAAGGTCCTCGGCGCGTACGGCGACGGCGGCGCCACCCTCACCGACGACGACGAGACCGCCGCCCGGCTGCGCAGACTGCGCTACTACGGCATGGCCGAGCGCTACTACGTCGTCGAGACCCCCGGTCACAACGCCCGCCTCGACGAGGTCCAGGCCGAGATCCTGCGCCGCAAACTCACCCGGCTCGACACGTACATCGAGGCCCGCCGCGCCATCGCCCGCCGCTACGAGGAGGCGCTCGGCGACACCGGCCTCGTGCTGCCGCGCACCGCCGAGGGCAACGACCACGTGTACTACGTGTACGTCGTACGCCACCCCCGGCGCGACGACATCCTCGCCGCGCTCAAGGCCCGCGGCATCGAGCTGAACATCAGCTACCCCTGGCCGGTGCACACCATGACCGGCTTCGCCCACCTCGGCTACCGGCCCGGCGCGCTGCCGGTCACCGAGGAGCTGGCCGGGCAGATCTTCTCCCTGCCGATGTACCCCTCACTGCCCCGCGCCACCCAGGACGAGGTGATCGACGCCCTGCGCGAGGTGCTCGCCCGTCTCTGAACAGCCCTTTCACCATCGGGAGTTGACATGCAAGCGCGCAAACTGGCCGTCGACGGCGCCCTGGAGTTCACCCCGCGGGTGTTCCCCGACGAACGGGGCCTGTTCGTCTCCCCGTACCAGGAGGAGGCCTTCGCCGAGGCGCACGGCGCACCCCTCTTCCCGGTCCGCCAGACCAACCACAGCCGCTCCCGCAGGGGAGTCGTCCGCGGAGTGCACTACACCCGCACCCCGCCCGGCACCGCCAAGTACGTGTACTGCGCCCGGGGCAGCGCGCTCGACATCGTCGTCGACATCCGCGTCGGCTCACCGACCTACGGCCAGTGGGACGCGGTCCTGATGGACCAGCGCGACTTCCGCGCCCTGTACTTCCCGCTCGGCGTCGGCCACGCCTTCGTCGCGCTGGAGGACGACACCGTGATGGCGTACATGCTCTCCAGCACCTACGTCGCCGAGAACGAGCTGGCCCTGTCCGTGTTCGACCCCGCGCTCGGCCTGCCGCTGCCCGAGGACACCGACCCCGTCGTGTCGGACCGCGACCGGGCCGCCCCCACCCTCGCCGAGGCGGCCGCCGCGGGGCTGCTGCCCCACTACGACGACTGCCTCGCCCGCGAGCGCGCCCTCACGCAGGGCGTCCCCGCTCACCCCGTTCCCTGAGAGGTCACCCAAGCCGATGGAGACAGACGCACTCCGCACCCCGCCGGGGCCGGGCGCCCCCGGCCAGTCCGTGCACGGCCCCGCCCGCGGGTCCACCACCCGGGGCGAACGCGCGCTCGCCCCGGACATCGCCCGCGGCTTCATGCTGCTGCTGATCGTCCTCGCGCACGCGCCGCTGTACGTGATGACGGCCCACCCGGGTGTCCTCACCCACCCCGAGGGCGGCGACGCCCTGGACCGGGCGATCACCTTCCTGGGCCTGGCCGGCGTGGACAACCGCGCCTACCCGATGTTCGCCGCGCTCTTCGGCTACGGCATGGCCACCCTGGTCTCCCGCCAACTGGCCGCCGGCAGCACCCCGCGCGCCGCCCGCCGCCTGCTCACCCGGCGCGGCGTGTGGCTGGTGCTGTTCGGCCTGGTCCACTACATCCTGATCTTCCCCGCCGACATCCTCGGCCCGTACGGCGTCGCCGCCCTGGTGCTCGGCTGGCTCTTCGTGCGCGGCGACCGGGCGCTGCGGCGGGGCGCGTGGATCGCCACCGCCGTCGGCTTCGCCCTCGCCTCCGTCTTCGCCGTCGCCCTGGCCACCGCCGAGGACTCCCACGCCGACAACCCGCGCGGCACCATCTGGGCGCACGACTACGCCGACGCGCTCGGCACCCGCGCCGGGGAGGCGCTCTTCCCCGACATCCACGTCCTGCTGGGCTGGCCCGTGCCCGCCGCGATCCTGCTCGGCGCCATCGCCGCCCGCCGCCACTGGCTGGACCGGCCGGCCGACCACCGCACCCTGCTGCGCCGCGTCGCCGCCGTCGGGCTGCCGGTGTCCCTCGCCGGCGGGGTGCCGCTGGCCCTCATCGGCTCCGGCGCCTGGCACACCTCCGACGTCACCGAGGGCCTCGCCACCGCCCTGCACATCGTCACCGGCTTCGCGGGCGGCCTCGGCTACGCCGCCGTGTTCGGCCTGATCGCCGCCCGCCGCGCGGAACGCGGCCTGGGCGCGGGACCGGCAGGGCGGGCCCTGGCCGCCGTCGGCAAGCGGTCCCTGACGACGTACCTGCTGCAGTCCGCCCTGCTGGCGCTGCTGCTGTCACCGATGGCCCTCGGCCTCGGCGAACACATCCACGCCACCGGCGCCGCGCTGACCGCCGTCGCCGTATGGGCCGCCGCCGGGCTCTTCGCCAACCTGCTCGAACACCACGGCAGGCGCGGACCCGTCGACGCCCTGCTGCGCCGGCTCGTCTACGGACGGACCGCCGCGGTGAGTACCCCCCACCCCGCCACCACCTCGCAGAGGAGAACCCCATGACCGCACAGACCGACCACCGGCACACCGGACGGCACGACGGCGCCCGCCGCGGCGGCCGCGGCCTCAAGATCGGCCTCGGCCTGCTGCTGGTCCTGGGCGTGGCCGTGCACCTGTGGGTGAGCGCCCAGTTCGGCATGGTCGTCGTGGCCGTCGTCGTCGCCGCGCTGCTGCTGCACATCCCGGTCGCGATGATGATCCGCCGCCGGGCCCGCGCCCGCCGCGGCCGCGTGGGCTGACCGCCCCCTCGCCGGGACCGCGTCCCGCCCCCATGCCCTCGCACGAGGAGAACGAGGAGGACCGATGGACGTAAGCGTGCGGCAGCGGCAGATCCTGTCGCTGATCGCGGAGGGCTGCAGCGACAAGGAGATCGCACGGCGCCTGGGCGTGTCCGCCCGCACCGTCGACTCGCATCTGCAGCGCCTGTACCTGCGCTACCAGGTGCACACCAGGGCCGCGATGGTCGCCAAGTGGCTGCTGTCGGGCGGGAGTCCGGACCCGGTCCTGGCCCCGCGCGCCTCATGACGGGCCCCGCACGGACGTCCGCCGCTCCCGCCGGACCGCCCCCGCCAGTGACCGCCGCCGACGTGGCACGCGGCCGGATCGCCTTCGGCTCGCCCACCGTCGTCTCCGACGGCCCCGGCCGGGGCGTGTGGTGGCAGGAGCGCCGCCCGCACGAGGCCGGCCGCACGGCCCTGGTGCGCCACGACGCCTCCGGAGGGGCCCGGGACGTCCTGGGCGCCCCCTGGAGCGTCACCCATCGGGTGCACGAGTACGGCGGGCGCGCGCATCTCGTCCTGCCCGACGGCAGCGTGCTCTTCACCCACGCCGCCGACCAGCGCATCCACCGCGCCCGGCCGGGCCGCGACCCCGTCCCGCTCAGCCCGCCGCCCGCCGAGGCGGCGGACGCCCGCTACGCCGACCTGGTCCTCGGCCCGGACGGCACCGAGGTGTGGTGCGTGCGCGAGCAGGACACCGGGGGCGGCACCGTGCGCTGCCTCGCCGCGGTGCCGCTGGACGGCGCCGCCTCGACCGACCCCTCGGCCGTCCGCGTGCTGGCCGAGGGGTCCCGCTTCTACGCCGCGCCCACCGTGTCCCCCGACGGCGCCCGGCTCGCCTACCTCACCTGGGACCACCCCCGCATGCCCTGGGACGGCACCGAACTGCGGGTCGCGGCCGTCACGAAGGACGGCACGCTCGCCGAACCCGTCACGGTGCTGGGCGGCCCCGAGGAGTCGGTGCTCGCCCCCCGCTGGCGGGACGCCGGCCATCTGTACGCCGTCTCCGACGCCTCCGGCTGGTGGAACCCGCACCTGATCCCGCTGGACGGCACACCCCCGCGGCCGCTGCACCTCGCACCGGAGGAGTTCGCCCAGCCGCCCTGGGAGCTGGGGGAGTGCCCCTACGGCGTCCTCGGCGACGGCCGGCTCGCCGTGCTGCACGGCCGCGGCCCGCTGCGCCTGGGCGTCCTCGACCCCCGTGACGGCACCCTGCGGGACGTGCCGCTGCCCTACGACAGCTGGGAGGGTGACCTGGCCGTGGCCGGGGACACGGTCGTCGGTGTCGCCGCCTCGCCGACGCTCGCCCGGGCCGTCGTCCGCGTGGACGTCGGCACCGGCCGCCACGAGGTGCTCGCCCGCCAGACCGACCGCCTCCCGCCGGCCCATGCCCTGCCCGTGCCGTACGAGTTGACGGTGCCCGGCAGTGCCGGCTCACCCGTCCAGGCGTACGTCTACCCGCCCACCGCGCCCCTGCCCGGCGACCCGGACGGGCACACCCCCTGGGTGGTGTGGGTGCACGGCGGCCCCACCGGCTTCGCCGGGCCCGAACTCGACCTGGCCAAGGCCTACTTCACCGGGCACGGCGTCGGCGTGGTCGACGTCAACTACACCGGGTCCAGCGGCTTCGGCCGCGCCCACCGGGACCGGCTGCGCGGCCGCTGGGGCGTCGCCGACGTCGAGGACATCGCCGCGGTGGCCCGCGAACTGGTCGCCCGCGGCCTCGCCCGGGCGGGGCGGATCGCCGTACGAGGAGGCAGCGCGGGCGGCTGGACCGTGCTCGCCGCGGTCACCTCGCGGGAGGAGTTCGCCGCCGGCGTCTCCTACTTCGGGGTGTCCTCGCTGCGGGCCCTCGCCGCCGAGACCCACGACTTCGAGTCCCGCTACATCTTCGAACTCGTCGGCTCCGCCGACCCCGAGGTGTACGCACGGCGCGAGCCGCTCGGCCGCGTCGGCGACGTCCGCTGCCCGGTGCTGCTCCTGCAGGGACTCGACGATCCGGTGGTGCCGCCCGCGCAGTCCGAGCGCTTCGCGACGGCGCTGCGCCTGCGGGGAATTCCGCACGCCTATCTCACCTTTCCCGGCGAGTCACACGGGCTGCGCGACGAGCGGAACATCATCACCGCGTTCGAGGCGGAACTCTCCTTCTACGCGCAGATATTCGGTTTCTCGCCCAAAGGAATTCCCCGCCTGCGGCTGACGGCCGCGGACGGGGAACACCCGGGAATCCCGTGAGGCTCAGAACACCAGGGCGGCCGCGTTGACGAACGCGGCCGCCTCGTCCGTTTCCCCGCGCAGGCTGTCGAAAGGCAGACCGAACGCCCCGCGCGGGGAGACCGGGGCGAGGGACGTCTTCGCCGCCGTCCACACGCCGGCCTCCGCCAGCACATCGCGCACCGCCTCGCCCCCGGCCGACGGCGACCGTCCCGCGGCGGCCAGCGCGCGCAGGCACCTGCCCGGCAGGTCGCCGAGCCGCGGCCCCCGCCACACCCGCACCGCGATCTCCTCGGACTGCGGCGCGGGCCGTTCGAACAGATGGATCTCCGCCTCGTCCCGGATCTGCAGGAACAGCGCGTACCGGTCGCGGCCGGCGATCTCCCGGGGCAGCCCGAACAGCACCCCGGCCGCGTCCCGGCGGGCCGCCGTGACGCTGTACCACTCCCAGCCCGGGTACTGCTTCGGCCCCTTGGCGAACACGGGCAGCGGCCCGCCCGGGGAGCGCACCGGCACGGTCAGCAGGTAGGCCGAGAGCCGGCCGTCCTCCGGGTAGTGCCGCAGCGGATGCCCGAACGCGCCGCGCGCGGTGGCCGGGGCGGGGGTGGAGCCCAGGTCCACGAACGGGGTGAGCTCCGCGACCGTGGTGCGGATCGCCTGCCGCAGGCCGCCCGCCGCGGAGTTGCCGCACAGCAGCCCGGCGAGCCGCTCCGGCAGCCCGTCGAGGTCCTCGCCCGTCCACTCCAGCGTGCCGACCTCGTCGGCGCCCGGCACCGCCCGCTGGAACAGCCGTACGTCCGCACGCCCCTCGCCCTGCAGCAGCAGGGCCACCCGGGGGTGGGCGAGCAGCCCGGCGGGCACCGCGAACAGCCGCCTGGCCACCTCCTGCCAGGTGCCCGACCAGCCGTAGAACTCGGCGTGTTCCCAGCCGGTCGCGCCCGGCGGCGTGACCTCAGGATTCGACATGGGAGACTCCCTTCTCGGTACGGTCCCCGGTGTGCGCGTCGCCGTCCCGTGCGGGGCGCCGCTGGAGCAGCGCGCACGCCGCTGCCAGGGCCGTCACGGTGCCGACGACGGCGCCGAGCCCGGGGGTGGAGTGTTCGACGGCAAGACCCGCGAGCGCCGAGCCCGCGGCGAAGCCGATCCAGTTGGCGGAGATCAGCAGCCCGTAGGCCTGGGAGCGGTTCTCCGGGGTGGAGCGTTCGAATACCACCGCCGCCTCCATGGCGTCGGCCGGACCGTTGACGAACCCGACCAGGAACAGCGCAAGGAGCGTCCACAGCAGCGCGGGCTCGCCCACGAGGACGGCGATCGCCGCCGCGTACAGCCCGAGCACGACGGTGAGCTGGCGGGTCTGCGAGCCCGGCAGCCGGGTGCCGCCGTACAGGAAACTGCCCAGCATGCCGCCGCACGCGGTGACGGTCATCAGCAGGCCGGCGCTGGCACCGATGCCGTCGGCGTGCGCGACGGTGGTGACCTGCACCGCGCCGATGGCCATGGCGGCCAGCGCGATCGTGAGCAGGATCCGGTTCTGCCCGGCCGGCCAGGAGAAGCCCCCGTGCCGGGGCCGTTCGGCCGCCCGCCGGTCCACCGCCGCCACCGCGGCGGCCCCGGCCAGCCACAACGCGCCGGCCGCGGAGACGACCGCGGTGCTCACGACGGCCGCGAACGGTGAGAACAGCGCCACGACCGCGGCGACGAGCAGCGGACCGAACACGAAGACGCTCTCGGTCATCAGACCGGACAGCGCCAGCAGCGTCCTGCGCTGCTCCTCACCCGTCGCGCAAGTCGTGAACACCGTGTTGGACACGGCGCCCGAGGGCGGTGTGCAGGCACCCACCACGAGCGCGGCGGCGGCGAGCAGCAGCGGCGCCGGGGCGAGCGCCGCGACGAGCAGGAACGCGGTGAACGCCAGCGCCTGGAGCAGGGTGGCCAGCAGCAGCGAGGCGCGCAGCCCCCGCACGTCCGACACCCGGCCCCACAGCGGCGAGGTGAACGTGAGCGCCACCGCGTACGCACCGGTCACCAGGCCGGCGTCGGCATAACTGCCGCTGGCGTCCTGGGCGGCTAGCAGCAGCGCCAGGCTCACCATGCCGGACAGCAGACGGCAGGTGAAGGTCGCCGCCACGACCCGGGGAATTCCCGGGGACCGTAACGCCGCCCTGTAGTGATTGAGTGCTCCCATGATGTGGAACTCCCTCGGAATTCTGCGGTGGTGTTCAGATCGTCGAACCGGCGGAGTCGAGCCGTCAACGCTGTTTGCCGCCAAGGGCGTCGACCCGTTGTCCGTTCGAGCCGGACGCGAGTGGAATTCGACCGCACCGCCCGTGGGGTGTTCACCTCACGGGAGAAAGCACGATCGACACATCCGGTATTTCTCACCTACGTTCGTGGACATCGCCGAATCGCTCCGGCGGTCGGTGGAAATCCGGCCCCGAGACGAACGAGGAGTTTTCCGTGACGCAGAACCTGCAGATCGAGACCGAGTCCACCCAGGTCCACGCCAAGGCCTGTGCCCCGTCCGCCTGGGACTGCCAGACGCACACGTTCTACGGCTCCCCGGAGAAGGTCACCGCGCACCTGGCGGGCCTGCCCGAGTCCCTGGTCCAGCGCCGCGTGTACATGCTGATGGTGCAGGGCGAGGGCCGCGCCGAGGCGCGGGTCTTCGAGCGCTTCAGCTTCGGTGACGCCGAGGGCACCGTCGCGGCCTGGGGCGACGAGAGCCTGGGCGACATGGTCACCCAGCTCACCGACGTCCTGGTCGCCAACAAGGGTGTCCACTGCCCGGGCGAGCAGGTCCGCGCCACCCTGGACGAGACGCACGACTTCAGCGTCGGTGCCCCCGAGCCGGCCCCGAAGACCGCCGCCGAGGCGTTCGGCCCGGTCATGGAGCAGTTCAAGGACCACCGCTTCGTCCAGGCCTCCGTGATGGTGCTCTGCTGAACCACCCGTACGGCCACTGTGTGATCCCTCCTGGAAGCCACCGGCGCCCGCACCGAAAGGTGCGGGCGCCGGTGTGTGTGGCCGCGGTCAGTGCGGGGCGATGTTGTGGTTGAGGCGGAAGAAGTTGTCCGGGTCCCAGCGCCGCTTGGCCTCGACCAGCCGGGCGTGGTTCTCCGGCGTGAACGCGGCATGGGTGAGGGACAGGTCGCTGAGGAAGTTCAGGAACTTCCCGCCGTGCGCGTACGGCCGCAGCAGCGCGGCGAGTTCACCGACCCGCTCCTCCTGCTGCGCGCGGTCCTGGACCCCGTCGAACATCGCGGTGACGATGACGGAGAAGTCGGCGTCGCGGTGGCCGGCCGGTCCGGTGTGCTGGTCGGTCCGGGCGATCGCGCCGCCCCAGTGCCGCAGTTCGACCGCGGAGATGGCCGGGTCGGAGCCCTCTCCGGCCTCCTTGACGATGGCGTCCACCGCGTCCCCGGGCAGCTCGCGGAAGTGGTCGAAGTGCTGCCTGGCGGCCATGGGGGGCGGCGGCGGGCCGGTGATGGCGACACCGGCGCGGGCAAAGTCCATCTCCCCGAAGCCGGGCAGCAGCGGGTCGCCCGCGGCGGCCAGCACCGGCGCCAGCTCCCGGCGGGCCTCCTCCTCGCTTCCCTCGCTGAACACCCGGACCGCCAGGACCCGCTTGCCGCGCACCGGCTCCGGAACCATCGGCAGCGGCGGCATCTGCAGCAGCAGCACGGCGGTGTTGAACCCGTCCGGTTCGCCCGCGGCCCACTCGGTGTACCGGCGGAACACCTCGGGGGCGCGGTCGGCCGGGTACAGCGACATGCCCGCGAACACCGGCCCGACCGGGTACAGCGCGATCTCCATCGAGGTGACCACGCCGAAGTTGCCGCTGCCGCCGCGCAGCGCCCACAGCAGGCCGGGGTTCTCCTCGGCGCTCGCCACCGTGAACTCGCCGTCGGCGGTGACCAGTTCGGCGCTGAGCAGGCTGTCCGAGGCCAGTCCGTGGCGGCGGGAGAGCCAGCCGATGCCGCCGCCCAGGGTGTAGCCGGTGACACCGACGGACGGGGTGCCCGACAGCGGGGCCAGTCCGTGCGGGGCCGCGGCCGCGATCACGTCCGACCACAGCGCGCCGGTGCCGACCCGGGCGACGCGCCGGACCGGGTCGACGTCCACCGAGTTCAGCGCGCCGGTCTTGACCAGCACGCCGCCGTCGGAGGGGCGCAGGGTGCCGTGCCCGGTGGACTGCACCGCGAGCGGCAGGGAGTGCTCACGGGCGGTGCGGACGGCGGTGCGTACGTCGTCCGCGTCCGCGGCCCGCACGACGACGGCCGGGTGCGCGTCGATCCGCAGGTTCCAGGCGGCGCGTTCCGTGTCGTAGACGTCCTCGCCGGGCAGGGACACGGTGCCCTTGACGTGCCGGCGCAGGGTCTGGGCCGCCGTGTCGAGGGCTCCGCCCTCGGAGCGGTTCTCCGTCATGTCAGCTCACTTCTCTTTCTCGTGGTGGGTGGGGAGCGCCTTCTCGTGAGGGGGGTCAGTAGCGGCCGAGGGTGCCCCGGCGCTTGGCGACCTTCTCCAGGCGGGCGAAGAGCACGATCCCGGCGGCGACGATCAGCACGGGCTGCAGCAGCAGCCAGCCGAGCCCCCAGCCGGTCTGCAGATCGGTCAGCGAGTGACCGCCGATGAGGATGTCCCGCATCGCCTCGATGCCCGGGGCGATCGGCACGATCAGCCGGCTCAGGAACGCCGACCAGTCGGGCATCTTGTCCAGCGGCACGAACGTGCCTCCGGCGATGAACCAGATCGCCACCGAGACCTGCGTGATGATCTCGATGCGCTTGTACACCAGCGTCAGCCCGCACAGGATCAGGGCCAGTCCGCAGGTGCCGGCGGCGATCGTCGCGAGCGGCACGAGCACCTGCACGTCGAACGGCATGTCGCCGCCGCGCGCCTCGATGGTGACGTACCCGGCGATCAGCACCGCGACGGCCGACGGCAGCGCCGCGATCATCGCGGAGACCTGCCGGCCGAGGATCAGCGTCCAGGACGGCAGCGGGCTGAGGTAGGTCTGCTCCAGGACACCCGACTGGATGTCCCCGAGGAAGCTCCAGAAGGCGCGGTTGACCTGCTCGTGGATGAACGTCAGGGACACCATGCCGAGCAGGCCCGGCAGCAGCAGGTCGTCCCGCAGCTGGCCGCGCCCCATGAACAGCACGAGCAGCAGGTAGAACAGCGGGAAGGTGATGACCTGGACCAGCATCTCCCGCCAGCCCGCGACGAGTCCGGCCACGCCCTTTCCGACCTCGGTGGCGATGCCGCCGAACCAGGCGCCCGTACGGCCCCGTCGGGCCTCCACGCGCACGGTGGGGGTGAGTGTCGTCATGATCTCGCTCCCCTTTCTTCGATGTCGTCAGTACTGGCCGAGCCGGCCGTCGCGGACCGCTCGCCGGTGGTTGCGGAGGAAGAGCCGGGCGCCGAACACCGCCAGGGCGACGGTGTAGGCGAGCAGCCAGGGCAGCGTGCCGTCGCTCCAGATGCCGCCGAGCGACTCGCCGTCGAACAGCACGGCGTTGGTCGCCTCGACGCCGAGCGTGGTGGGCAGGAACCGGGCCACCACGGCCAGCCAGTCCGGGTACAGGTCAAGCGGCAGCATCGAGCCGTTCAGCAGGATGACCAGCGAGGTCGCCAGCGACTGCAGGGCGCCGACCATGGGGGAGCCGATGGCGAGCGCGGCCAGCACGAAGGTGAACGTCAGCACGTTCACCATGACCAGCGCGTACGGGATCAGCGCCGCCCAGCGCAGCGGGAAGGTGACCCCGCCGACCAGGGCCGGCACCGCCGTGGCGGCGATGGCGACCACGCCGCCCATCACCGAGGCGGTGATCAGCCGGCCGATCATGATGACCCAGGGCGGTGCGGGCGCCATGTTCGCCTGGGCGAAGGTGCCGCCGCGCTTCTCCTCGATGAGGTCGGAGACCATCACGAGGCTCGCGTAGTTGAGGAACCAGTAGCTGCTGATGGCCACCAGCGTCTCGGGCAGCAGGTCGTGGCGCAGCTTGCCCTGCCCCATCACGTACTGCATGCCGAGGTAGAGCAGCGTGCTGATCAGCAGGGTGATCACATGGCCGACCGGGTGGGCCAGCTGGGAGGCGATGCCCTTGCGGACCTCGGCGCCGACGACGGCGGCCCCGGAGCGCGGGGTGAGCCGCCAGCTGCCGGGCGACGGCAGGGGCGCGGTGTGCGTGGCGCTAGCCATCGGCGCGCTCCTTGGTCAGGGCGAGGAACACGTCCTCGAGGTCGGGCTGGAGCTGGGACAGCGACTGGACGACGGCCCGCCGCTCGCGCAGCCGGTCGACCAGCGTGTACACCTCCTGCGGGTCGGCGACCCGGCCGCTGATGGTGGTGGCGCCCTCGCGGGAGGTGGCGGTGAAGCCCTCCGGCAGGTCCAGGCCCGGCAGTTCGCCCTCGACGCGGATCTCGTAGCGGTCGCGCTGGCGGAACTGCCCGAGCAGCTCCTCGGTCGGCAGGTCGGCGATGACGCGGCCCTTGCGGATGACCGCGACGCGGTCGCAGACCTCCTCGACCACGTTCATCTGGTGGGTGGTCAACAGGATGGTCCTGCCCTCCTCGCGGGCGAGGCGGTGGATCCAGTCCTTGACCGTGCGGGTCGCCTCGACGTCCAGGCCGAGGGTCGGCTCGTCCAGCAGCACGATCGGCGGGTCGGCGATCAGGGCCGCGGCGATGGCGACCTTCTGCTGCATGCCGCGCGAGTAGCCGCCGACCTTCTCGTCGCGCCGGTCCCACAGGTCGAGGCCCTTGAGCAGTACCTCGGCGCGGGCCCGGGCGGCGGGGGTGCGCATGCCCTTGAGCCGGCCGAAGTAGAGCAGGTTCTGCCAGGCCGACAGGGTCCAGTAGACGTTCCGGGAGCCTTCGAGGACCGCGCCGAACTGCTCCATCGCGGCAGAGCGGCGGCGCACCACGTCGAAGCCGTTCAGACGGGTCTGGCCGGAGGTGGCCGACAGCAGCCCGGCGAGGATCTTGATCGTGGTGGTCTTGCCCGCGCCGTTGGGGCCGAGGAAGCCGAAGACGGTGCCGGCCGGGACGCTCAGGGAGACGTCGTCGACCGCCTTGGTGTCGGCCGTGCCATAGGTCTTGGTCAGACCGACGATCTCGATCGCGGGTGTCCCGCCCTGAGCCGCGGCCCGGTGTTCCGAGGTGAGGAGGTCGGATTGCGTGCTCACATCACACCTTCAATCTCGTCTGGTGCGGCCGCAGCGAGAACGCCTGGCCGAACAGTGAACGCTGTTTACTTTCGTCGAGGGTGTACTCTTGTGTCAAGCGCGTTCTCCCGGAGCAGGCTGAAGGAGGTCTCATGAGCGACGCGGTGACGGGTGGCTGGCGCGAGCGGCGCCGGGCCGAGGCGGCCGCCGAGATCAAGGCGGTGGCACGCCGGCTCCTCGTCGACGGCGGTCCGCCCGCTGTCTCGCTGCGTGCCATCTCGCGTGAGATCGGCATGACTGCCTCCGCGCTCTACCGGTACTTCCCGAACCTGGACGCGCTGGTCGTCGACCTGCGCGCGGACTTCTTCGAGGAACTGCGCCTCGCCCTGCTCAAGGCCCGCGACCAGGTCGACGGCGACGACCCGGTGGAGCGGCTGCAGGCGATGGCGCGGGGCTTTCGTGACTGGGGGCTCGAACACCCGCAGGAGTTCGGGCTGATGCTCGGTCCGCCGCCGCCCGGGGTGACCGCGCCTCCCGGCTCGGCCCGGGACCACGCGTCCATGTGCTTCGGACGGCTGTTCATCGGCGAGTTCGCCGAGCTGTGGCGGCGCGGCCGGCTCAGCACGCCCCCGCGCGACCTGATCGAGGAGCGGCTCGGCGCGGCCCTCGGCGAGTTCGTCTCCGAGGAGCACGGCATCGAACTGCCCGTGATCTTCGTCTTCCTCACGGCGTGGGCCAGGATCTACGGCATCATCTCCATGGAGATCTTCGGGCACATGCCCTGGGCGGCGGGGAACTCCGAGGCGCTGTTCGAGATGGAACTGCTGAACTTCGCCGACCAGATCGCCGTCGGCGCCCCCCAGCATTCCTGACCCCGGTCGGGGCCCGAAGGAACGTTCCTCGAGCCCCTCGCACCACATGCCTCGAGCCCGCGGCTCCGCCGCGCTCAAGCCCTTGACACCGGCCTGTTCGAGTACTTGACGCCGACAGTCGTGCGGGCGGCTCGGGCCCGGGGCCTCGACCCGTGCTCGGGTCCCGGCAGGGCAACGTGCGCGGCGCGCGCCGAGGGTGCCCGTCCCGACAATCGGCACGGTCCGAACGTGCTGAAGTCGAGGGCGGGAGGCCCCAGTTGAGCACCACCGTCCAGGAGTCGCGCGCCCGCAGCGGGGTGTCGTGGAGCGCGCGGCTGATCCCGCCGGCCGGACCGGGCCGAATTCTGTACCTCTGCTCCGCGGTGGCCGGACTCGGCGGCGGCCTGTATCTGTCCGCGGCCGCCGTCTACTTCGTCCGGCACGTCGGCCTGACGCCCGGCCAGGTGGGCCTCGGTCTGTCGCTGGCGGGGATCGCGAGCCTGCCGCTGAACGTGCCGATCGGGCACCTCGCCGACCGCTACGGCCCCCGAGAGGTCACCGCGGCGCTCGCGTTCGCCAAGATGCTGCTGCTCGTCGGGGCCGCGTTCGTCGCCTCCTTCCCCGCCTACCTGCTGGTGATCGGACTGATCGGGGTCACCGAGAGCGGCGGCCAGGTCACGCGGTCGGCGCTGATCTCCGGGGTGATGAGCCGCGAGGAACGCGTCAGCCTCTCCGCGCATCTGCGCTCCGTGCTCAACGCGGGCTTCACCCTGGGCACCCTCGGCGGCGGCCTCGCCCTCGCCGCCGACACCAAGCCCGCCTACCTCTCCCTGATCTGGGTCAACGCGGCCGCGATGGGCGTGGCCACCCTGCTCTACCTGCGGCTGCCCCGCGTTCCCGGCGTACGGGGGGACGGCACTGCCGCCCGCGCCGAGCGCTGGGCCGCGCTGCGCGACCTGCCCTACATCGCCGTCGCCCAGGTCGCGGGGCTCGGCCGGATCGGGCCCGTCATCGTCACCGTCGGCCTGCCGGTGTGGCTGGTCACCCGCACCGAGGCGCCCCGGCCGCTGGCGGCCTGGCTGCTCGGCATCAACACCGTCATCGTGGTCTTCCTCCAGGTGTGGGCGGCCCGCGGCGCCGACACGGTGGCGGGCGCGGCCCGGCTGCAGCACCTGACCTACCTGGTGCTCGCGGCCGGCTGTCTCGTCACCGCGGTGACCTCCGGGCTGTCCGCGCCGCTCGCCGCCTGCGCGCTGGGCGGGGCCGCCGTGCTCTACGCCCTCGGTGAGATCTGGGGCCAGAGCGGCCGGTGGGGCCTGCGCTACGAACTCGCGCCCGACGACGCCCAGGGCCAGTACGGCGGCGTCTTCGCGGCCGGTGAGACGGTCGCCGTCATCGTCGGGCCCGTCCTGGTCACCACCCTGCCGCAGCAACTCGGCGGCCCCGGCTGGGCGTTGCTCGCCGGTCTCTTCGCCGTCGGGCTGTGCCTGACCGGGCCGTCCGTCCGCTGGGCGGAGCGCACCCGCGCGAAGCGCTGAGACACGTCGAAGGGGCCCGCGGCCACCGGCCGCGGGCCCCTTCGACGTCCCCTCACTCCGCGATGTCCCCGACCACATGCGCGTACACCACACCGGAGTTGACGCCGTCCAGCCCGAGCGCCTGGTTGACCGTGTCGTCGTAGAAGCCGCCGAGGCCCACCGAGGAGCGGCCGAACCAGGTGGCCACCAGCGCCAGGTTCTGGGCGAGGTGGCCGCTCTCCTGCATCACCAGCCGGTAGGAGCGCAGCCCGTAGTGCAGACGCTGGTACGTCAGGTCGGCGACGGTGAAGACCCACAGCGGGCACTCGGTGACGTACAGCTTGCCGCCCGCCTTGGGAGGCGCGGGCACGCTCGGATCGGTCGCCGGGGCGAACCGCATCAGCTGCTCGCGCACGTCCTCGGTGCTCAGCAGCGACAGGGCGTGCGACTCGGGCTCGTAGAGGTAGGTGCCGACCTCCAGGCCCTCGACCGCGTGGCAGTACAGCAGCACGCGCAGCGGGTAGCGGGTGCCGCCGCTCGGGTAGGGGCGGACCCGGATCGGCCCGGTCGCGCCGGGCATCAGCTTGTCGGCGGTCACCCCGGCGGAGAAGTACAGCAGCCCGCTCAGCTCGGCGAGGCTCAGCGTGCCGCCGTAGCGGCCGTAGCCGCTGCGGCGGGCCAGCAGCACCTCCGCCAGGGACGGCGCGCCGTCGCCCGGCCCCTCGGGCGGCGGCAGCGGCACGGTGGCCAGCGGGGTCGGCAGCGGCTGCCGCCCGGCCGGGGTGGAGCCGGGGATGTCGGGCTTCTGGTCCACCAGGCGCGGGGCGAAGTACTTGCTCTGCTCGTGCAGTCTGCGGTCCACCGCCTGCGGCCCGTCCGCGAAGAACGGCTCCGCGGGCGCCGGGCGCGCGACACCGAGCGACAGCAGCCAGGCGGCGTACGCCTCCTCCCGGGCGGCCAGCCCCAGCTGCCCGGCGTGCACCCGCAGCAGCGCCCGGTACACCTCGGGCGCCGGGCAGGTCAGCCGGCCGGCCTCCGCCAGCCGCACCAACTCCGCCCAGGTACGCTGCAGCAGCCCGTACCAGGCGCCCAGCGGGCTGCTGACGACGGGGAGTTCCTCCCGCCAGGCCGCCAGCCGCCGCCCGTGCTCCGCCTCGTCGCGCAGGTAGGCCGCCTCGGCCGCCGCACGGCCCTGCGCGACCGTCTCGGCGTCCCCGGCGGCACCGGCGTGCCCGCGCAGCCAGGTCACCGACCCGGCCCAGTCGGCCCCACTCGCCCTGACCGCCGCGAACAGCAGCCCGGCCAGCGCCCGCTGCCGCTTCTCCGGGGAGGGGCACTCGACGAGGGTCCGCAGCACCGCCGCGCACCCGTCGGCCAGGTGCCGCGCGCACACGGCGGCCCCGAGCGGCCCGCCGAACCGCCCCGGGGCGTCCCAGGGCACCTCCACGGCGGCGTCGACGGGCTCCTCGCCGACGGTGCCGTGCACCGACAGCACCACGTCCTCGCCGTCCGCGGCCCGTTCCCAGTACCAGTCGGCCCGCGCGCCCGCCGCCCAGGGCGCGACGACGGTGTGCAGCAGCCGCTCGGCGTCCGCGCCGGCCGGCCGCAGGCGCAGGGAACGCCAGCCGCGAAGGGCCTCGGTGTCGTATCCGTCTCGGAAGGGCTGGGTCTCGGTCATGAGCCGTCCGTCCTCGGGTCCGCGGTTCGAAGCGCGCCGCACGCGCGCGGACCTCGCACGCTACGCGCGCCCCCATGGCGGCCGACTCGCGCCGGGACCGCGGATCTCGTGGAGCAATCGAGGCGAAGACAGGCACCCGCCGCGCCGGTGAGCATCGGGGGCAGCCCGCCAACCGCGGCTGTGACGGAACGGACGACCCGTGGGGTGCTGATATGGGAACGGCCAGAGTGCTCGTCGTCGGAGGCGGTATCGGCGGGCTCGCGCTCGCCGTCGGGCTGCGTGAACGCGGCCTGGACGTCGAGGTGTTCGAGCGAGCCGCGAGTTTCGGCAACACCGGCTCGGGCATCGAGCTCACCCCGAACGGCGTCAAGTCCCTGGACCGCATCAGCCCCTGGCTGGGCGCCCGGGTGCGCGAGACCGGCTGGCCCAGCACCCGGCACCGCGACAGCATGCCCATCCTCAGCTCCGACGGCCGGTTGCTCAAGAGCCGCGACCTCGCCGGCTTCCCCGACAAGTGGGGAGCCCCGCTGGTGGGCATCCTGCGGGCCGAGCTGCACCGGCTGCTGGTGCAGGCCGTCCAGCGGCCCGGCCCCGGCGGCAGCGTGACCGTGCACCACAACGCCCGTGTCACCGCAGCGGACTGCGCGGGAGAGGCCGCCTCGGTGCGGCTCGCCGACGGACGCACCGTCCACGGGGACGTGGTCGTCGCCGCGGACGGCGTCCGCTCCACCCTGCGCACCACCGTCGTGCCCGAGGCCCGCACCCGCTATCTGTTCACCTCCGTGCGCGGCATCGCCAAGCGGCCCGCCGAACACAGCGACGGCTTCGTCCTGGTGGGCCCCGCGGGGCACTTCTTCGCCGAGGCCGTCGACGAGACCCGGCTGTTCTGGACCGCCACCGTCAAGGCCGCCGAGGGCAGCTGGCCGGTCAAGGGCGCCGAGCGGGCCAAGGCGGACCTGCTGGAGCTGTGGGGCGACTGGGCGCAGCCGCTGCCCGACACCGTCGCCTCCACCGACCCCGCCGACATCGTGGTCACCGACGTGCACGACTGCGCGCCGCTCGCCCGCTGGCACACCGGCCGGCTGGTCCTGCTCGGCGACGCCGCCCACCCGATCGGGCCCGTCCTCGGCCAGGGCGCCAACATGGCCTTGGAGGACGCCGCGTTCCTCTCCGACGCCCTCGCCCGTGCCCGCGACATCGGCACGGCCCTGCGGACGTACGAGAGGGCCAGGTCCAGGCGCGCGAACAAGATCGTGCACCACTCGCGGCTGATCGCCCGGCTCGGGCACACCACCAACCCCGTCGCGGGCTGGATCCGGGACCTCGTCATCCGCTCGCTGAAGCGACGCGAGGAGACGTACCGGGACAAGCAGCTCTTCGGCTACACCCCGTGACAACCCGTCAGACGCCCGCCGACGGTGTGGCGCCTTTCCGACGTTCCCCGGCCCTTCGGACCCGGCAGAGCCCCAGAAGAGGAATGCGATGAGCCAGACGATCGAGACGAACACCGCGGACTACGTCTTCCACAACGTGCCCGAACAGCTCACCCCGCTGCAGGCCTTCCTGGATCCGTTCACCCGCAACGAACTGCTGGAACTGGGCGTGCCGGCCGGGGCGCGCTGCCTCGACCTGGGCGCCGGCGGCGGCTCCGTCACCCGCATGCTGTCCGGCCTGGCCGGCCCACGCGGCACGGTGACCGCCATCGACCAGGACGTCCACATGATCCCCGGCGGCCCCAACATCACCGTCCACACCCAGGACCTGGGCAGCGGCGAACCCCTGCCGGTGAGCGGGCCGTTCGACATCATCCACGCCCGGCTGCTCACCCACCACCTCGACAACCGCGTCGAGCTGGTGCACCGGCTCGCCGGCGAGCTCAAGCCCGGCGGCTGGCTGCTGCTCGGCGAGTTCGTGCGCTCGAAGCCGCGGGTCGTGGCGGCGCCCTCCGAAGAGGACGCGGAGATCTTCCGCACGGTCCTCGACGGCCTGTACGACGTCATGACCGCCACCCACACGCACGGCGACTGGGGCCACCACGTGGAGACCACCATGATGGACGCGGGCCTGGTCAACACCCGCACCCGGTGGCACTTCGAGAGCTTCCACGGCGGCTCCCACGGCTGCCGGCTGCTGCAGAACAACGTGGCGCAGAAGCGCGACGACATCGTCGCCCACGGCCTGCCCGCGGCCGACGTGGACCGCTTCGTCAACGTGCTGATGACCGACCCGCGGATGGTCGTGCGCAGCCACGAGTTCATCTCCGTGCGCGGCCAGCGCGAAGCCTGAGGAGCAGCCATGGGGAGGCACATCGCCTTCTTCAACATCCCCGCCCCCGGCCATCTCACCCCGACCCTCGCCGTCGTCGAGCAACTCGTGCGCCGCGGGCACCGGGTCACCTACCCGGCCACCGCCGCCTACGCCGAGCAGGTCGCCGCGACCGGCGCGGACGTGCTCACCTACGACTCCACCGTCGACGTGCAGCGCGACTTCCCGCCCGGCACCGAGAACTGGCTCGCCCGGGTCCTGCTCGGCGGGGTGCGCGAGGGCATCGCCACCACCACCCTGTTCGAGCGGCACTTCGCAGGTGACCGGCCCGATCTCGTGGTCTACGACGGCTTCGTCCGCTGGATCGGCGAGCTGCTGTCGGAGAAGTGGCGGGTGCCCAGCGTCCGGCTGTTCCCCGTCGGCTGCGTCAGCCAGCACGTGACACCGCAGGCCATCGGGGAGCCCGCGTACGCCGAGCTGACCGCCCTGATGCAGCGCTACGCCGCGATGAACGGCGTGGACCCGGTCCGGGCCTTCCACGAGCTGCGGGGCGACCCCGAGGCCCTGAAGATCGTCTTCTATCCGGCCCGGTTCGGGTACGTCGACGCGGTCGGCAACGACGACTACGTGTTCGTCGGACCCTGCTTCCAGGAGCGCGAGTTCGCGGGGGAGTGGCAGCCGCCCGCCGACGGCCGGCCGGTGGCCCTGGTGTCGCTCGGGACCAGCTTCAACCAGCAGCCGGAGCTGTTCCGCCGCTGCATCGAGGCGTTCCGCGAGCTGCCCTGGCACGTGGTCGTCGCGGTGGGGCCCGGCACGGACCCCACCGCGGTGGGCCCGCTGCCGTCGCATGTGGAGATCCACGAGTGGATCCCCTATCAGTCGGTGCTGCGCCACGCCCGGCTCACCGTGTGCGCCGGCGGCATGGGCACGGTCATGCACTCCCTGCACGCGGGCGTGCCCCTCGTGGTGCTGCCCCAGCTCGCCGCCTCCGACGGACTCGCCCGGCAGCTGACGGAGTTCGGTGTCGCACGGGTCGTCGACCGTCCCGACGCGACCGCCGAGCGCATCCGCGTGGCGATCGAGGAGGTGGCCGCCGACGACACGGCGTACACCAGCGCCCGTGACCTGCAGCAGCACATCCACGCCTCGGGCGGTGCCGCCCGGGCCGCGGACGAGATCCTGACCCACCTGGAGAAGAACGCCGGGCACACCCCGGCCGCCTGAACGACGCCGTACATCCCCCGACGGCGTCCCGAGGACCCCCGGCCCCGCGCCGGGGGTCCCTTGTGTGCGGAGGCGACCCGCGCGGCGGCGCGACACGAGAAGGGGGCCGGACGCCCCTGGCGTCCGGCCCCCTGGACCCGCTTCTCAGTCCTCCAGCGACCCCAGCCAGTCCCGCACCCGCCCCGCGACGGCGCGCAGCCGCCGCGGTACGACCACGCTGTAGTGGTCGCCGGGCAGCCGCACCACCTCCAGGACGGGGCACAGGCTCTGCCACTGCTCGGCCGGGTCGCAGGCGCGGGGTTCGTCGGCGGCGACGAACAGCAGGGTCGGCGCCTGCGACTTGGCGGGGGTGTGGGCGCCGAGCACGGCCAGGTTGTGGGCGTGGACCCGCATCAGGCGGGCGTAGCCGTCGGCGTCGGTGCCCTCGGGCAGCAGCCCCTGCTCGACGGCGACCCGTGCACCCACCTCGTCCAGGCGGGCCGCCTCCGCGCGGCGCAGGGCGGCCTCGGCAGGGGCCGGGATCCTGCCGCCCGCCAGGTCGGCGAGGAACTCCCGGTGCCGTGCTGCCTCGTCGGCCGGCGCGCGCCGCTCGCGAGGCACGCTGTCGATCATGAAGACGGCGCACCGCAGCCCGTCCTCGGCGAGCAGCCGGGCCGTCTCGTGCGCGAGCACCCCGCCCATCGACCAGCCCCCGAGCACCAGCGGCCCCTCGGGTGCCATGCCGCGCAGCTCGGCGGCGTACGCCCGGGCCATCGCGGTCAGGTCGGGAGCGAGGGCGTCGGCGGAGCCGTCGACGAGGGCCCGGCTCTGGAAGGCGACCGTCGCCGCCGGCCAGGCCCGCGCCAGCTCCAGGTACGCCGTCACCGCCCCGCCCACCGGATGGAACAGGAACAGCCCGGGCACGTCCGCCGCGCCCTCCCCGCCGCCGGGCAGCGTCACCGCGCAGCCCCCGGCCGGCCCGCCCGAGCGCACCACCTCGGCGAGTTCCCCGAGCGTGGGCGCCTCGAAGAGCTGCCCGAAGCCCAGGTCCACGCCCAGCTCGGTGCGGATCAGGTCCATCAGCCGCAGCGCGAGCAGCGAGTTGCCGCCCAGCCGGAAGAAGTCCCCGCCGGCGTCCGGCACCGGCACCTGAAGCAGCTCGGCCCACAGCTCGCCGAGCCGCCGGGTGACGGGATCGTCGCCCTGCGGACGGGCCGAAGGGGAGGCGGCGAGGCGCGGCAGCGCCCGTGAGAGGTCCACCTTGCCGTTGGCCGACAGCGGCAGCCGCTCCACCACCTCCAGCTGCCCCGGCACCATGTACGAGGGCAGCCGGCCGCGCAGATGCCCCCGTACGGTGCCCGCGTCGAGTTCCGCGCCCGCCTCGGGGACGACGAGGGCCACGAGCCGGGGCCGGCCGTCGGCGGAGGCGACCGCGCCGACCGCGCAGTCGGCCACCCGCGGATGGCTGCGGATCGCCGCCTCCACCTCACCGGGCTCCACCCGGAACCCCTGGATCTTCAGCTGCCGGTCCTCACGGCCGAGGAACTCGATCGTGCCGTCGGGCAGATACCGGCCCAGGTCACCGGTCCAGTACAGCCGTTCGCCGGTGACCGGATGCCGTACGAAGCGCTCCGCCGTGCGCCGCTCGTCGCCCGCGTAGCCCCGGGCCAGCCCCACCCCGCCGATGTGGATGCGGCCCGGCGCCCAGGGCGCGCGCAGCTCCATCCGGTGGTCGAGGACCGTCATCGTCTGATGGGTGAGCGCGGTGCCGTACGGGACGCTGCGCCAGGCCGGGTCGACGTCGCCGACCTCGTACAGGTTCGACCAGATCGACGCCTCCGTGGCGCCGCCCATGGCCAGCACCCGGCACCCCGGCCAGGAGGCGCGCAGCCGTCCGGGCAGGCTCAGCGGCACCCAGTCGCCGCTGAGCAGGAACGCCCGCACCGGCGCCGGGGCGAGGCCGCGGCGCACGGTGATCTCGGCGTACATCTCGGCGAGCGCCGGTACGGAGTTCCACACGGTGACCCCGTGCCGGGCCGCGAGGCGCGCCCAGTGCTCGGGGTCGGGGTGGGCCGAGGGGTCGGGCAGCACCAGCGCGGCGCCCGCCGCGAGGGTGCCGAAGACGTCCCAGACGGACAGGTCGAAGCTCAGCGACGAGATGCCGAACACCCGGTCGCTGTAGGCGAGCCGGGTGCGGTGGTTGATGTCGGCGACCGTGTTCAGGGCGGCCCGGTGCTCGATCATCACGCCCTTGGGCGCCCCGGTGGAGCCCGAGGTGTAGATGACGTACGCGAGGTCGTCCGGCCCGCGGCCCGCGGGCGGGAGAGGCTCGTCCTCGCCGGCCGGGCGCAGCAGGTCCACAGGCACCACGGGCACATCACGCTCGACGGCCGCGGGCACGGGCCACCGGGACCGGCCGAGGACGGCGCGTGCCGCGCAGGCGTCCAGCAGGTGCGCGACACGCTCGGCCGGCAGCGCGGCGTCCACCGGGCAGTACGCGGCCCCGGCGCGCAGCACGCCGAGCACGGCCACGACCTGCTCCCAGCCCTTGCTCATCACCACCGGCACGACATCGCCCGGGCCGACGCCGAGTTCCCGCAGCCGCACGGCGACCGCACGGGAGCGGCCCTCCAGCTCGCCGTAGGTGACCACACGCCGCGAGGTGAGCACGGCCGGGGCCTCGGGCGCGCGGGCCGCCCGGCGCAGGAAGCCGTCCTCCAGCCGGCCCTCCGGGGGCGTTCCGGGCCAGGTGTTGAGGGCCCGCACGGTCTCCCGGTGCCCCTCGGGCAGCGGGTCGGGACCGTCGGGCAGGTCGTCGCCGGCGGCGAGCGCGTCGAGCATCCGGGCGTAGGCCGCGAACATGGTGTCGGGCAGACCGGGCGGGAACGCCTCGTCGACGACGTCCCACACGCACTCGACGCCGCCGTCCGGGGCGTCCTTGATCTGGTTGTCGATCAGCACCTGCGGGGTGCGCAGCACCGTGGTGACCTCACGGCACACCAGCCCGGACGGCGTCCGCCCCCGCTCGGGCGTGGCGGGGCCGAGCATGCTGTTGAAGACGTACGGCAGCGCGGCCCGGCTGGTCCAGCCCCGGCGCGCCCCCAGTTCCCGGGTGATCCGCACACCGGTCACGTCGGAGTGCTCCAGGTCCTTCCACAGCCGCCGCTGCAGCCGCGCGGCCCGCTCCCAGAAGCCCTCGCCGTCCTGGCCGAGGTCGACCTCCAGCGGCAGCGTGGCGCTGAACTGGCCGACCACGCCGTGCGCTTCGGGGTGGCGGTTGGTCCAGTTCTGGTGCAGCACGTTCAGGCAGAAGCGGGGCGTGGCGGCCCAGGTGCCCAGCGTCTCGGCGTACACATGGAGCAGGGCGGTGGTCGGCAGGATGCGGTGCGCGCGGAAGACGGCGCGCAGCCGCTGCCACTGGGCGCGGCCGAGCCGGTGGCTGCGCCGGGTGAGCCGTACCGGACGGATCTCCGCGGGCCGCACGGCCAGCGGCAGCCGCGGCGCCTCCGGCAGGGTGTCCAGCCGGTCCTGCCAGTACGCCCACTGGCGGCGGTGCTCCTCGCCCGCCTCCGCCTCGGCCTGCTGCCGCAGACAGGAACGGAACGTGGAGGTGACCGGCGGGAGTTCGGCTTCGGGATCGTGGTAGAGCCGCAGCCACTCCCGCTGCAGCAGTCGGGTGCCGGCCGAGTCGAGCAGCAGCAGGCTCATCGCGAGGTGCAGCCGTACGCGGTGCGGCCGTACGCGGTGCGCGAGGATCTCGAACAGCGGCCAGCCGGTCGGCGCCGGGCCCTGCTCGGCCATCCGCTCCCGGGTCCGCCGCAGCGCCCGCTCGACCTCCGCGGGGGAGGAGCCCGCCAGGTCCGTGACCGCGAGCCGGAACGGCGGCAACTCGTCGGCCGACAGCACGCGTTGGGTGCCGTCGGCCGACATGACCGTACGCAACTGCTCATGGCGGGCGATCAGCAGCCGCACGGCGTGCTCGGCGCGCGCCGGGTCGAAGCCGACCAGGTCCAGTTCGAGGTAGAGGTTGGGGTGGAAGCCGCCCAGCTCCATCAGCGGGGTCGAGCCCACCATGTAGGCGGCCTGGAGGTCGCTCAGCGGGAAGGGCTCCCCGCCGGCGTCGGATGCGTTCACTGTGCCCTCCCCTTCGGTGAGCCGTCGGCGCGCAGGTCGTCGGCCAGGTCGCGCAGCACCGCCTCGCGTGCGTCGTCGTGCAGGAAGAAGTGCCCGCCCGGGTACCGGCGGACGGTGCAGGCCGCCGTGGTACGGCCGGCCCAGGCGTGCAGTTCGGCCGCGTCGCACACCGGGTCCCGGGTGGCGCCGAACACCGACAGCGGCACGTCCAGCGGCGGTGCCTGCGGCCGTGGATAGGTCTCGGAGACCGCGAAGTCCGCGCGCAGCATGGGCAGCAGCGCCGCCAGCACACCGGGATCGCCCAGCAGCTCACCGGGTGTGCCGCCCAACTCGTGCAACCGCGCGAGGAGTTCGTCGGCCGGGGCGTCGTGCACCGGCTGTTCGCGCGCGGGCAGGTGCGGTGCCCGGCGCCCGGACACCAGCAGCCGCTCGGGTGCCCGCAGCCCGCGCCGCCGCACCTCCTGACACGCCTCGTAGGCGACGAGCGCGCCCATGCTGTGCCCGAACCACGCGTACGGCCCCTCCAGCCACCGCTCGAGCCCCGTCACCAGCGCCGGCACCAGCTCAGACGTCCGCGCGAACGCCCGCTCCCGGAACCGGCTCTCGCGTCCCGGCAGCCGTACGCACACCACCTCGATCCGCGGCGGCAGCAGCGCGGCCCACTCCCGGTAGACGGCCGCGCCGCCCCCGGAGTGCGGCAGGCACAGCAGCCGCAGCCGCGCCTCGGGCCGGGGGTGCCAGACGACGCCCCAGGCGCCGTCAGGGCGGCGACGTGCCGTCGTCCCCGGCCGGACGGGCTCGGTCAGGGCATCCATGCGGCAGCCCTCTCCGCGATCATCACGCAGGTCAGATGGGTGGGCGCGCTCGGCATCGACGGCATCACCGACGCGTCGGCGACATACAGGCCCCGCAGCCCGTGCGGGCGCAGGCGTTCGTCCACCACCGCCCCGGGGTCCGTCGCCGGGCCCATGCGGGCGGTGCCGACCGGATGCCAGGACGGGCACACGAAGGAGCGCACCGCCCGCCGCAGCCGCGCCTCGTCCAAGACCATCGCCTCCGTCCACATCAAGTGCCGCTCCAGCAATCCGCGTACGGCGCCGTCGCCGAGCACCGACCACAGCGCCCGCACCCCGGCCATGAGCCGCTCGGTGTCGTCCGGGTCGGCCAGCAGGTTCAGCGCGATCTCCGGGGGCGTGTCCACGGACCCGTCCCTTACCCGGACATGGCCGCGGGAGCGGGGCCGGAGCAGGCTCGCGTGGAAGGACACCGCGGTGCGGCCGCGCAGCAGCCCGCCGATCACCGGCACCCCCAGCCCGGACACATTGCCCACCAGCGTGAGGTTGACGTCGGCGGGGCCGGGGCGGGTGGCGATCCGGGCGAGGACCTCGTGCATCGGGTCGCCGGGCCGGCACGCGCCGGGACGGGGCAGCGCCCACACGGCGACCAGGGGATGGTCGACGAGGCCCGCGCCCACGCCCGGCAGGTCCGCCACCGGGGTGATCCCGGCGCGCCGCAGCACGCCGGCCGGGCCGATCCCGGACCGCTGGAGCACCAGCGGCGTGCCCACCGCGCCCGCGCACAGCGTCACCCGGTCCGCGTGGACGCGGTGCACGGCACCCTGGTGCCGCACCTCCACCCCCACCGCCCGGTCGCCGCGCAGCAGCACCCGCACCACCTCGCAGCGGTCGCGCACCTCCAGGCCAGGCAGCGCCGAGCGGGGCTCCAGATAGGCGAACGGAGTCGCGATGCGCCGGCCCGCCCGCACGTTGAGCGGGATCGGGCCGACCCCCACACCGGCGTCCGGCGCGTTGAGGTCGTCCCGCACGGGCAGGCCCTGTCCGTCGCGGCAGGCCGTGAGGAACGCCGACGCCATCGGGCCGAAGTCGGCCACCGCGTGGCGCCGCACCGGCAGCGGTCCGTCGTCGCCGTGCGCCGGGCCCTTGACGTCGGCGTCGGCCTCCAGCCGGGTGAAGTACGGCAGCACCCGCTCCCACGCCCACCGGGGGTTCCCGGCCGCGGCCCAGCCGTCGTAGTCGGCGGGCAGCCCGCGCAGCGCGAGCCCGCCGTTGACGGCGGAGGACCCGCCGACCGTGCGGCCCACCGGATACGGATAGGTCCGCGCGCCCTCGCCCGCCTCGCCGACGTACGCCGTGTGCTCCCAGTTGGCGCCGGAGAGCACCGGCTCGTCGGGCGAGCCCGGCCCGCGCCCGGTCAGGTCCTCGCCCGCCTCCAGCAGCAGCACCCGGCGGCCGGGCCGGGCGGCGAGCCGGCCCGCGAGGACGGCACCCGCCGACCCGGCCCCCACGACCACGTCGTCCCAGCCCGACGCCCCGAGTCCGGCGGGGAGCCCCGTCGTGCCGCTCATCGCCTGAGCCGTTCGTCGACGGCGCGCGCCAGCTCGCGCACGGTGGGGTGGTCGAACAGCATCTCCAGGTCGTCCTCCGCGTCCTGCTCCAGCCCGAAACGGCCCCGGACCTCGGCGAGGATGCGCACCGCGTGCAGCGAGTCACCGCCCAGCTCGAAGAAGTTGTCCTCCACGCCGAAGTCCTCGTGGCCCAGCGCCCGCGCCCACAGCTCCAGCAGCAGCCGCTCGGTGCCCTCACGGGGCGCGGAGGGCGCCGCGGGGGCCTCCGCGGCCGGCCACGGGTCGGGCAGTGCCGCCCGGTCGACCTTGCCGTTGGCGCTCAGCGGCAGCCGCTCCAGGAGCACATAGTGGTGCGGGACCATGTAAGACGGCAGGAGTTGCTGCAGCGCCTCCCGCAGGGCCGCCGCCTCGGGTGTCCCTCCGGGACGCGCGACCAGGTACGCGACGAGCTGGGCCCGGCCCGTCCGCGGGTTGCCGCGCACCGCCGCCAGGGCCTCGGCCACCCCCGGCTGCTCCCGCAGGGCCGCCTCGATCTCACCGAGTTCGATGCGGTAGCCGTTGAGCTTCACCTGGAAGTCGCGGCGCCCCAGGAACTCGATGTCCCCGTCGGGCAGACACCGGCCCAGGTCACCGGTGCGGTAGAGGCGTTCGCCGGTCACCGGATGGGTCACGAACCGCTCGGCGGTGCGCTCCGGGTCGCCCCAGTAGCCCTTGGCGAGGCCGGTGCCGCCGATGCAGATCTCGCCCGTGCTCCACACCGGGCGCGGCCGCCAGAGGTCGTCGTACACGTGCAGGGTCTGGTTGGCGAGCGGCTTGCCGTACGGGATGCGGGTCCAGTGCGCGGGCACCTCGCCGACCGGCCGGAACACCGACCAGATCGACGCCTCCGTGGCCCCGCCCAGGCTGATCACCTCGAGGCCCGGGTGCAGGGCGCGAGCCGCGTCGGGCAGCCCCACCGGGATCCAGTCGCCGCTGAGCAGCGCCAGCCGCAGCGGCACCTCCCGCCCGGCCGGTTCGTCGGGCGCCTCGGTCCAGGCCTGCATCAGGGCCGGCACGGAGTTCCAGACGGTGACCCGGTGCTCGGCGGCCAGCCGGCGCCAGTGCGCCGGATCGTGCAGTCGCGCGGGCGACGGCATGACCAGGGCGCCGCCCGCCGCCAGTACACCGAACACGTCGTACACGGACAGGTCGAAGCCGAGCGCCGACAGGGCGAGGACGCGGTCGTCGGGGCCGACGCCGAAGCGCGCGTTGATGTCCTGGACCGTGTTGGCCGCACCCCGGTGGTCGATCATCACGCCCTTGGGCTCGCCCGTGGAGCCGGACGTGAAGATGACGTACGCCAGGTCGTCCGGCGAGACCCGCACCCGCGGCGGCGCCGTGGAGGCGGCCCGCACCTCAGGGTCCTCCGCGGTGACCAGCACCACGTCGTCGGGCCAGGTGAGCTCCTCGCGCAGCCGGGGCGTGGTGAGCACCACGCGGGCGCCGCCGAGGCGCAGCAGCTTCGACCGGCGGGCCTCGGGCCACTGCGGGTCGACCGGCAGGTACGCGGCCCCGGACTGCACCACCCCGAGCACGGCCGGGACCTGCTCGGGCCCCTTGTCCATGACCACGCCGACCAGCGTGTTCGGGGCCACGCCCAGGTCGAGCAGCCGGTGCGCCAACCGGTGGGCGACGGCGGTCACCTCGCCGTAGCCGAGGCGGGTGTCCTCGGTGAGCACGGCCACGGCGTCCGGGCAGGTGCGGGCCCGCTCCTCGACGAGGTCGCCGAGCGTGCGGGCCGGGATCGGCGCCGCGGTGTTGTTGACGCGGGCCCGCTGCACGGCCTGCCGCTGCGGCAGCGCGACCAGCTGCCCGGCGTCGGCCTCCCACAGCGAGGCGTCGTCCGCGAGCCGCTCCAACGCCCGGCAGTACAGGGCGAACATGTCGTCGAGGACGCCCTCGGGGAACAGCTCCTCCACCGCGTCCCAGTTGAACAGCAGCGCCCCGCGCTCCTCGGTGACCTGGTGGTCGAGCCACACCTGCGGGGTCTGCGTGACGCCGTACACCTCCTCGCCGAAGAACCTGATGCCCGAGGAGGCGTCCTCGCCGCCGCCGAGCACCAGCGCGCTGGTGAACACGACCGGCATGGTCGCGCCGGGCCCGCTGCCGCCCCTGCGCGACAGCTCGCGCATCACCCGCACCCCGCTGAACTCGGCGTGCTCCAGGTCCCGCATCAGCTGTCGCTGCACGGCCGACACCCGCTCGGCGAACGCACTGCCGGGCCGCTCGCGCACCTCCAGCAGGGTCACCGAGGTGAAGTCGCCGATCAGCCCCGGCAGTTCGGGGTGCCCCTGCGGCCGATTGAACAGGGTGACGTCCAGGGTGAAGTCCGGCTGCTCCGACCACAGCCGCAGCACCTCGGCGTACAGCGTCATCAACACCGCCGACGGGGTGAGCCCCAGCCGGCGTGCCGTGCTCTTGACCGCGTCCCAGCGCGTGGGCGGCAACTCGCCGTGCCGGTGCCCGAACCGGGTGGTGGCCACCGCCGAGGGCGCCTTGGCCAGCGGCAGCGCGGGCGCGGGCGGCAGCTCGTCCAGACGCCCCAGCCAGTACTCGCGCGCCCTGCGGTAGCGGGCACCCTCCTCGGCGCGGGCCTCCGCCAGGACGTGGTCGCGGTACGACAGCTCCAGCGGCGCGGGCGACCAGCCGGGGTCCTCGTAGAACCGGCGCCAGTCCCGGAACAGCAGATACATGCTCGCGCCGTCCAGGATGAGGGTGTCCAGGCTGATGTGCAGCCGCAGCACCCGGTCGTCGGTGCGGGAGGCGCGGATGTCGAACAGCGGCCAGCGGTGCGCGGGCAGCACCTGGTGGTCCATCTCCGCGCGGATCTCCTCGCGCCGCCGCTGCTGCTCCTCGGGGGCGAGGCCCCGCAGGTCGGCGAACTCGATCTCGTACGGCGGCACTTCGGGCAGCACCCGCTGGGTCCCGTCGGGGGAGATCACCGCCCGCAGCATGTCGTGCCGCGCGATCACCCGGCGCAGGCTCTCCGTCAGGCGGTCCCGGTCCAGGCCCTCGCGCTCCAGCTCGAAGTAGATGTGCGTGGACACCCCGCCCAGCTCCAGGGCGTTGCCGCGGCCCACCCAGTAGGCGTGCTGGATGTCGGTGAGCGGGAACGGCTCGTGCCGCTCGGCGGGCCGCGCCACCAGCTCCCGGCCCGTCTCCCGGGGGCCGACCCCGTCGAGCGCGGCCATCAACTCCTCGCGACGGTCGCGCAGTTCCTCGCGCAGCTCGGGGGTCAGCGCCCCGGGTCTGGCCAGCACATCGAGCCGGCCCTCGACCAGCCGCAGCCGCACGCCCCGCCGGCGCAGCTCCACCAGCAGATCCTGAGTCATCGTGGAAGTCCCTCCTCGCCGGCTCACCGGGCGGTCCGGCCGTCGGCGGCCGCGGCGACGACGTCCAGGGCGGCGCCGCCGAGCAGTGTGTGATGGGTGCCGGTGACGGCCGCGGTGGACACCACGCCCGTGGTCAGCCGGGACCAGCCCCAGTCGGGCAGGTCCGCGCAGGGGTGTCCGGCGAACTCGCCGACCGTGCCGTCCGTCGCCCGCACCACCGTGATGTCGGCGGCCACCGGCTCCGCCCGGTGCCGGTTGCAGGCCCGTACGACCCCCTCGAACACGGCGTGCACATCGGCGAGTTCCTCCCGCGACGGCAGCCGCCGGGCGGTCTCCGGCCCCTCCAGCAAGGACAGCGCGTGCCCGAGGCGCTCCTCCGGCGGCAGCGCGGCGAGCGCGGTCAGGTCCCGCTCCCCGACCCGCGCCGGGTCGAAGCCGACACCGAGGTCCTCCAGGAACCACAGCAGCAGCCGTACGTCGTCGATCTCGCGGGTCTGCAGCGGGGCGGGGCAGTCGATCACCAGCAGGCGCTCGACCTTCGCGCCCCGCTCCTCCAGCAGCCGGGCCATCTCCGCCGCCACGACCGCCCCGGAGGACCAGCCGCCGATCCGGTACGGCCCCGACGGCCGCTCCTTCAGCAGGGCCCGCACATACAGCGAGGCCAGCTCCCCGACGTCGTCCAGAGGCCGCTGCCCGTCGGCCGGGCCCGGTGCCTGAAGGCCGTAGCAGGGCGTGCCCAGCCGCCGCGCCAGCTCCCGGTAGCAGAGCACGCCGCCGCCGGCCGGGTGCACCAGGAACCACGGGCGCCCCGAGTCGTCGCCGTCGCCGTCACCGAGCCGCACCAGCGGGGACGTCTCGTCGCCGTGCGCGTCCAGCCAGGAGGCCAGCTCGGCGACCGTGGGATGCTCCATGATCGTGCCGAGCGAGGGGCGGACGCCGAACCGGTGGGCGATCTGGCCCATCATCCGCAACGCCGTGTAGGACTGGCCGCCCAGCTCGAAGAAGTCGTCGTGCAGCCCGACCCGGTCGGTGTCGAGCAACTGCGACCACAGCTCGGCGAGAGTGCGCTCGGTGGGTGTGGCGGGTGGCGTGAACTCCGCTCGTGCGTCCTCCAGTTGAGGGCCGGCCGCCTGCAGCGCGGCCCGGTCCAGCTTGCCGTTGCCCGTCAGCGGCAGCCGGTCGAGCACCACGACCTGCGCCGGCACCAGATAGGCCGGGAGCCGTTCCGTCAGCTCCTCGCGCAGGGCCGCCGACACCAGCGGCCGCTCGGCGTCCTCCGGCCCGGCGACGAACGCCGTCAGCTGGTTGCCGCGCGCCCCGCGGTGCGCCACGACAGCGGCCTGCGCCACGCCGGGGCACTCCAGCAGCGCGTGCTCGACCTCGCCGGGCTCCACCCGGAAGCCGTTGATCTTCACCTGGAAGTCGCACCGGCCCAGGAACTCGATGTTCCCGTCGGGCAGGTACCTCCCCAGGTCACCGGTCCGGTACAGACGTTCACCGGTGCGCGGGTGCGTGACGAAGGACGCCGCCGTCTTCTCCGGGTCGCCCCAGTAGCCGAGCGCGACCCCGGCACCGCCGATGTACAGCTGGCCCGGGACCCAGTCCGGGACGTCCCGGCCCAGCTCGTCGAGCACGTACCAGGTCTGGTTGGCCAGCGGCCTGCCGTACGGGATGCTCACCCATGCCGGGTCGACCGCGTCCACCGGGTGGCAGATCGACCAGATCGACGCCTCGGTCGCCCCGCCCAGGCCGACCACGCGCGCGTTCGGCGCGATCGCCCGGATGCGGTCCGGCAGGCCCACCGGTATCCAGTCGCCGCTCAGCAGCACGGTCCGCAGACTCGGGCACCGCACCCCGGCCGCCTCGGCCTCCTCGGTGAACAGCTCCATCAGCGCCGGCACCGAGTTCCACACGGTCACCCCGTGCGTCCGCACGTCCCGCAGCCAGGCGGCCGGGTCGGGGTCGCCCGGCTCCGGCAGCACCAGCGTCGCCCCCGCGTCGAGGCTGCCGAAGACGTCGTACACCGACAGGTCGAAGGACAGCGACGACACCCCGTACACCACGTCCTCGGCGGTGATCCCGAAGCGTTCGTTGATGTCCCGGATCGTGTTGACCGGCCCTCGGTGGTCGAGCATCGCGCCCTTGGGACGGCCGGTGGAGCCGGAGGTGTAGATGATGTAGGCGAGGTCGGAGGGGGAGATGCCGGGGTGTTCGGCGGCGACGGGCCGGGTGCCGGTGTCCGTGGCGTCCACCGTGATCACCGGGGCCTCGCCGAGCCCCGCCAGCCGCTGCCGCAGGGGCTCGTCGGTGACCCAGGCCGCGGCTCCGGTGTCCCGCAGCACGTACCGCAGGCGTTCGTCGGGCCACTCCGGGGACAGCGGCACATAGGCCGCGCCGGCGCCCAGCACACCGAGCACGGCGACGGCCTGCCGCATTCCCTTCGGCAGGGTCACCGCGACCCGGTCGCGGGGCCGCACTCCGGCGGCCCGCAGCGCCGACGTCAACGCGGCCGCCCGATCACGCAGTTCGGCGTACGTGAGCGTGCCCTCCGCGGTGACCACGGCAGCCCGTCCGCCCCGTTCGGCCGCCCGCACCGGCAGCGGATCGGTCAGCAGGCCCTCGGGCACCGGCCCGGCAGGGGCGTTGAGTTCCGCGCGGCGGCGGGCCTGCTCCCTCGGCAGCAGGTCGAACGCCACCTTCTCCCAGGCCGCGTCACCGCGCGCCAGTTCCTCCACCAGGTGCCGGTAGCCGGACTCCATGGCGTCGATCAGACCCGGCGGGAACATGTCCTCGATGACGTCCCAGATCACCCACAGGGTGCCGTCCTTCAGGTCCCAGAACTCGCAGTCGATCAGCGTGGACGGGGTCTCCAGCAGGCTGTCCACCGGACGCTCGGCCTGCCCGACGAACAGGGCGCTGCCGACCGCGAACGGGCACACCGCCTTGCCCGGCGTGCGCCGCGCCCGGTTCACGGCCTGGAGCACCTTCACCCCGCTCCAGTACACGTGCTCCACATCCGCGAGGACCCGCTGCTGGAGCCGCCGCACCCGGGCGTGGAACGGCTCCTCGGGCCGCCAGTCCACCTCCAGCGGGTACAGCGAGGCGAAGTTGCCCAGTACCTCGCTCATCCGGGGGTGCAGCGGCAGCCGGTGCGTGATCATGTTGTTGAGCAGGAAGTGCCGCGACCCGCTCCAGTACGCGAGGACCTCCGCGTGGATCGCGCACAGCACGTTCGTGGTGGTCAGGTTGCGCCGCGCCGCCTGTTCCCCGAGCGCGGCCCACACCGGCGCCGGGAACAGCATCTCCCGCCGTACCAGCTTCGAGCGGCGGCGCGGGTCGGCGCCCTGCGCGAGCGGCACCGCGGGCGCCTCCGGCCAGTCGGGGATGCGGTCCTCCCAGTAGCGCCGCGAGGCCTCACCGAGCGGCGACCGCTCCAGCTCGGCCAGCGCCAGCACGCAGTCCCGGTAGGAGATCTCCAGCTCGGGCGGCGCGTAGTCCGGTTCGCGGTAGCGGCGCAGCACCGTCTGCAGGAACCGCAGGGTGCTCGGGGCGTCGCTGAACAGATTGTTGTTGTTGTAGTGCAGCTTCCCGCCACCGCCGGGCAGCAGGCTCATCCGCAGGTCCACCCACGGCCACCGGTCGTGCACCGGTTCCTTGCGGTACATCGACGCCCGGATCCGCGCCACCCGCTCCTCGGCCCCGGCGGCCGACAGCTCCCGCAGGTCGTACACCCGCACCCGGGCCGGCGCCGGGTCGCGTACGGTCTCCAGCCGCATGTCGGGCCGCACGACGACCAGGTTGTTCCGCTGGTACGCCAGTTCGGCGTCCAGGGCGCGCTGCATCCGCTCGGGGTCGGCGTCCGGCAGGTCGTACTCCATGTACTGGTGCGGACGCACGTGGTACTCGACCCCGTCGCGGCTGCCCACCAGGAACGACATCTGCAGATCGGACGGCTGGAACGGCTCGTGGAGGGCGCCCGGGTCGGGCACCACCCGCGGCAGCTGTCCCGGCGCCGCCGCGCTGCCGTCCGACTGCCGGGCGAGCCAGTCGACGAGGTCCTGCTTGCCGGCGACCAGCCGGGCCCGCAGCCCGTCGTCGAGGCGCCCCTTGGGCGCGGAGATCTCCAGACCCCCGCCGCGGGCCGCCCGCAGCCGGACACCGGCCTTGGCGAGGTCGTCCAGGAGGGAGAGGAGGGTGTCCGGGCTGTGTGCGCTCACTGCGAAGTCTCCTTGTCCGGCCCGACTGTCCGGGCCGACTGTCCGGGCCGGCGGTCGGGGCTGTTCGAAGCTGAGTGCGGGCTCAGAGCGTGAACATCTCCGCCTCTCCCTCCCACTCCAGTCCGTCGTCGTCCACGGCCAGCACGCTCAGCGCGGTCAGCTGACGGCAGATCTGCTCGGCGATCTCCGCCGCGGTGCCGCCGCCGAAGAGGAAGTCGGCGGACAGGTCCACCGAGAGGTCGCCGAGCAGCTGGTTGCGCAGCTGGATGGTGGTCAGCGAGTCGAAGCCGTGCTCGTTGAGGTACCGGCCGGGGAAGGCGGGCCGCAGCTCGGCCACCTCCTGCTCGTCCAGCGACAGCAACGCCGCGCAGCGGGCCAGGAGTTCGTCGAGGACGGCCTGCCGGGCCGCCTCCGGGTCGCGCACCACCAGCTCCGACAGCTCGCGCACGTCCTGGCCCGGCCGGGCCGTCGCCGCGGGCTCCTCGCCGGCCGGCCGGACACCGGCCAGCAGCGTGTACGGCACCGGCCTGGGCGTCGCCGCACGGTGCCGCTGCCAGTCGACCGCGGCCACCCCGGCCCGCGCCACGTCGGCACCCAGCTCGGCGAGCGCGGTCAGCGCCTGCCGCGAGGACATGCCGGCGATGCCCAACTCGGCGAAGTACGCCTGCTGTTCCGCACCGGACGCCATGCCGGCCTCCGCCCAGGCACCCCAGCACACGCTGAGCGCCGGCAGCCCCGCCGCACGCCGGTACAGAGCGAGCGCGTCGAGGAACGCGTTGCCGGCCAGATACGCCGACTGCCCGGGCAGTCCGATCATCCCGGCCAGCGCCGAGTACAGCACGAAGAAGTCCAGATCCAGGCCGAGCGTACGGCGGTGCAGCTCCCAGGCGCCGCGCACCTTCGCCCCGAGGACCCGGTCGAACTCGGCCCGGCCGATCTCCTCCAGGACGCCGTCGCAGGTGCTGCCCGCCGCGTGCACGATGCCGCGCAGCGCGGGCAGGTCCGCCGTGACGCGCGCCAGCAGCGCCGCCACCTCCGAGGCGTCGGAGACGTCCGCCGCGCACAGCTCCACCCGCACCCCGCGCTCCCGCAGCCGGGTCACCGCGGCGGGCTCCCGCTCGGGCAGGGTGCGCCCGGCCAGCACCAGCGTCCGGGCACCCCGGCCGGCCAGCCACTCGGCGGTGGCCAGGCCCAGACCGCCGAGGCCGCCCGTGACGAGGTAGGTGGCGTCGGGGCGTACCGGCGGCGCGGTGTCCACCCCGCCGGGCGTCCGGTGCTCGCGCAGCCGCTCCTCGTACCAGCGGCCCTCCCGCACCGCGAGATGCCCTGACCCGCCCAGCGCGCCGGCCCGGCCCAGCAGCTCGGACAGCGCGGGCAGGGGCTCGCCGGGCGCCAGGTCGACCTGCACACACACCAGGTCGGGGTACTCGCAGATCACCGACCGGGCCAGCGCGTTCAGCGGTGCCTGCGCGGGGTCCGGGACGTCGACGCCCGGACGCGGGGCGCTCGCGCCGGTGGAGCAGATCACCACGGTGGGCCGGTGCGCCGCCCTGGCCCTCAGGAACGGCTGCAGCACGTCCAGCGCGTGGTGCGCGGTCCGCGCGGCGGCCGCGGCGCGGTCTCCGTCGCCCGGGCCGTCCTCCTCGGCGGGCAGGTGCAGCAGCAGACCGGAGTACGCCTCCGCGCCGGCACACGCCGCCCGCACCTCCTCGGCGCCGGTGGCCGCCCGCGCGGCGAGCCCCACCGCCGCCAGCTGACCGTGCCAGTCGGCCGTCACGGCCGGGTCGGTGCCGGCCACCAGCCAGCGCCCGGCCGCCTCGGCGCCCTCGGCCGCCGGGGGCACCTCCTCGGGGCAGGGCTCCCAGACGAGTTCCAGCCGGGAGGGCCGTACGCCGGTCAGGGCGGCCAGCGCGGACCGCGGCACCGGACGGAAGCACAGCCCCGTCACCGTCACCAGCAGCCCGCTGTCCGCGGCCGACACCTCCAGGTCCAGCACATGCTCGCCCGGCCCGCTCTCCGGCCGCCGCCGCACATGACAGCGCACCTGCCTCGGCAGCCGCCCGTACACGTCGATCCGCTCCACCGACGCCGGCACCCACAGCGTGTCGTCGTCGGCGGTGAACGCGCCGACGCTCTGGAAGCAGGCGTCGAGCACCACCGGGTCCAGCACGTACTCGGCGCCGTCCGGCACCTCCGCCGACACCTCCGCGAGCGCCTCGTCGCCGCGCCGCCGCAGCCGCCGGACGCCGCGGAACGCCGGACCGTACTCCAGGCCGGTGTGCCGGAAGTGTTCGTACAGCCGGTCCGTGTCGCACGCGTGGTCGTCGGCGCGCACCGCCGACGTGGCCGCCGGCGGCCCGGCCGGGTCCCCGGCGGGTGCCACCGAGCCCACCGACGCGTGCTCGGTCCACTCGCCCGCCCCGTCCGGCCGCCCGAAGCAGCGCACCCGGTACCCGCCCGCCCGGGACTCCGCCACCGCCTGCACGGCCGTACGGTGGTCCGTGCCCAGCGGCAGGAACGCCTGGAAGGCGATGTCCCGCAGCGTCCAGCGCTCCCCGTCGCCGCCCTCGGCGGCCCGCGCCGCGGCCAGCGCCCACTCCACCGTCGCCGCGCCCGGCAGCACGGGCCGGCCCGCCACCCGGTGCTGGTCCAGGTACCAGGGCTGGTCGGCGGAGAGCGCGTGCGCGTACCAGCGGGCGCCCGCGCCGGCCAGGTCGGCCGCCGCGCCGAGCAGCGCGTGCCCCGTCGTCCGCACCGGCAGGCCCTCGGTGCCGCCGCCCGTGCCCGACGACTCGTACAGCCAGTGCCTGCGCCGGCGGAACGGGTACGTCGGCAGCGGCACGGTCCGCGGCGACCGTCCGAACACGCCCTCGGGCCAGCGCACCGTCACGCCCTCGGTGTGCAGCCGCGCCAGCGTGGCCAGCAGGGTCTCCGCGGCGGGGCGCCCGTTGCGCGCGGTCGCCAGCGGCGTCCGCTGGTCGCCCGCCGACACCAGGCACTCCTGGGTGAGCGTGGCCAGCACCGCGTCGGGGCCGACCTCCACCCAGCGGGTGACGCCCTCGTCGCGCAGCCCGAGCACCCCGTCCATGAACCGCACGGCGCCGCGCAGCTGGCGCACCCAGTACTCCGGCGCGCACAGCTCGTCCGCGCTCGCGACCCGGCCCGTCACATTGGACACCACCGGGATGCGCGGCGGGTGGAAGGTGACGTCCTCGGCCGCCCGGCGGAACGCGTCGAGCACCGGGTCCATCGCCCGAGAGTGGAACGCGTGCGAGACCCGCAGCCGGCTCACCCGGCGGCCGCGGTCCCGCCAGAACCCGGCCGTCTTCGCCACCGCGTCGACATCGCCCGAGATAACCGTGCACCGCGGGGAGTTGACCCCGGCCACGGTGACGTCCAGGTCGCCGTCGCGGACACAGGACAGCAGCTCCTCCTCGTCCGCCTCGATCGCGTACATCGCCCCCTCGCCCGGCACCGAGCCCATCAGCCGGGCCCGTGCGGCGACCAGCCGGCACGCGTCCGGCAGGGTCAGCACGCCCGAGACGTGCGCGGCCGTCAGCTCGCCGACGGAGTGCCCCGTCACGAAGTCCGGCGTGACCCCGCAGGACTCGAGCAGCCGGAACAGCGCGGTCTCCAGCGCGAACAGCGCGGGCTGGGTGTAGGCGGTGGTGTGGAGCAGCCGCCCGTCGGTGGAGTCGGCCGCGGCGAACATCACCTCGCGCAGCGGACGTTCGAGCTCCGTGTCGAAGTGCCCGCACACCTCGTCCAGCGCCGCCGCGAACTCCGGCAGCGCCTCGTACAGTTCGAGGCCCATCCGGGCGCGCTGCGAGCCCTGCCCCGAGAACAGGAACGCCGTCCGGCCCTCCTCGGCGACACCCTCGAACACGTTCGCCCGGCTCTCGCCTGCCGCCAACGCCCGCAGGCCGGCGAGGAGTTCCTCGCGGCTGTCGCCCACGACGACCGCCCGGTGGCCGAACACGGCCCGCCCGGTGGCCAGCGAGTGCCCGACGTCCTCGGGGCGCCGCTCGGCGCCCTCCTGCGTGTCGAGCAGGTCGCACAGCCGCCGGGCCATGGTGCGCAGCGCCTCGTCGTTGGTGGCGGCGAGCGGCCACGGCACCGGGGTCAGCGACGGTTCGGGGTCCGGCCTCTCGGGCGGTTCCGGGGCTTGTTCGAGGATGAGGTGGGCGTTGGTGCCGCTGATGCCGAAGCTGCTGATGGCGGCGCGGCGGGGGTGGTGGGTGGTGGGCCAGGG
>NZ_JBITYN010000012.1:0-314411 GCF_044545925.1 Streptomyces sp. NPDC053367
GGGGCGGGGCGCCCCGGGGGGGGGGGGGGGGCGGGGGGGGGCCCCCCCCCCCCCCCGGGGGGGGCCCCCCCCCCCCCCCCCCCCCCCCCCCCCCGCTCCTGGTTGGCTCTCCTGGCGGACCGTCAGGCGTCAGACCTCGACGACCACCGGGAGGATCATCGGCCTGCGCCGGTAGGTGTCCGAGACCCACTTGCCGAGGGTGCGGCGGACCAGTTGCTGCAGCTGGTGGGGCTCCACCACGCCGTCCTGGGCCGAGCGCTCAAGGGACTCGGTGATCTTCGGGATCACGTCGGCGAAGGCCGAGTCCTCGATGCCCGAGCCGCGGGCCTGGATGTGCGGGCCGCCGGTGATCTTGCCGGTGGAGGAGTCGATGACCACGAAGACCGAGATGATGCCCTCGTCGCCGAGGATCTTGCGGTCCTTCAGGGCCGGCTCGCCGACGTCGCCGACGGACAGGCCGTCGACGTAGACGTAACCCGCCTGGACCTTGCCGGAGATCTTGGCCTTGCCCTCGACGAGGTCGACGACGATGCCGTCCTCGGCGATGACGATGCGGTCGTGCGGGACGCCCGTCAACGCGCCCAGCTCGGCGTTGGCACGCAGGTGGCGCCATTCGCCGTGGACCGGCATCAGGTTCTTCGGGCGGCAGATGTTGTAGAAGTACAGCAGCTCGCCCGCGGAGGCGTGGCCGGAGACGTGGACCTTGGCGTTTCCCTTGTGGACGACGTTGGCGCCCCAGCGGGTCAGGCCGTTGATCACTCGGTAGACCGCGTTCTCGTTACCGGGGATCAGCGACGAGGCGAGGATGACGGTGTCGCCGTCGACGATGCGGATCTGGTGGTCGCGGTTGGCCATGCGGGACAGGGCGGCCATCGGCTCGCCCTGGGAGCCGGTGCAGACCAGGACCACCTCGTGGTCCGGGAGGTCGTCGAGCGTCCTGACGTCCACCACCAGACCCGGCGGGACCTTGAGGTAGCCGAGGTCACGGGCGATGCCCATGTTGCGGACCATGGAGCGGCCGACGAACGCGACCCGGCGGCCGTACTCGTGGGCGGCGTCCAGGATCTGCTGGATGCGGTGGACGTGGCTGGCGAAGCTCGCCACGATGATGCGCTTGCGGGCGCCGGCGAACACCTGCCGCAGGACGTTGGAGATGTCCCGCTCGTGCGGTGTGAAGCCGGGGACCTCGGCGTTCGTGGAGTCGGAGAGCAGGAGGTCGATGCCCTCCTCGCTCAGCCGGGCGAAGGCGTGCAGGTCCGTGAGGCGGTTGTCCAGCGGCAGCTGGTCCATCTTGAAGTCGCCGGTGTGCACGACCATGCCCGCGGGGGTGCGGATCGCGACGGCCAACGCGTCCGGGATGGAGTGGTTGACCGCGACGAACTCGCAGTCGAAGGGGCCGATGCGCTCGCGATGCCCCTCCGCCACCTCCAGGGTGTAGGGGCGGATGCGGTGCTCCTGGAGCTTGGCCTCGATCAGGGCGAGGGTCAGCTTGGAGCCGATCAGCGGGATGTCCGGCTTCTCGCGCAGCAGGAAGGGGACACCGCCGATGTGGTCCTCGTGGCCATGGGTGAGGACGATGCCCTCGATGTCGTCCAGGCGGTCCCGGATGGACGAGAAGTCCGGCAGGATCAGGTCGATTCCGGGCTGCTCCTCCTCGGGGAAGAGCACTCCGCAGTCGACGATCAGCAGGCGGCCGCCGTACTCGAAGACCGTCATGTTGCGGCCGATCTCGCCGAGGCCGCCGAGCGGGGTGACCCGCAGGCCGCCTTCGGCGAGCGGCGGGGGCGGGCCGAGTTCAGGGTGCGGATGACTCAAAAGACTCTCCTCACCACGCGCGCCACGTACCGGTGAGGCACGTGGCGCAGCGTGACGTTCGTGCAGTTAGCAGTTGTTGTGGGGTGCGGGCACCGGTGGCCCGCTATTCAGTTGTGAAGCCTCTGCGCGCGGTGGGGTTCCGCGAAGTCCGTTGTCAGAGCTCTACCCCGCCGGCAGCAAGATCGATCTTGAGCTGCGCCACCTCTTCCGGCGAGCACTCCACCATGGGGGCGCGCAGCGGTCCGGCGGGCAGACCCTGGAGGGCGAGCGCGGCCTTGGTGGTCATGACGCCCTGGGTGCGGAACATGCCGGTGTAGACGGGGAGCAGCTTCTGGTGGATCTCCGTGGCCTTCTGTACGTCGCCGGAGGTGTACGCCTCGACCAGGGCGCGCAGGTCCGGGGTGACGACATGGCCGACGACGGAGACGAAGCCGACCGCGCCGACGGAGAGGAGGGGCAGGTTCAGCATGTCGTCACCGGAGTACCAGGCGAGGCCGGAGCGGGCGATGGCCCAGCTGGCGCGGCCGAGGTCGCCCTTGGCGTCCTTGTTGGCGACGATCCGGGGGTGCTGGGCGAGCCGGACGAGGGTCTCGGTGTCGATCGGGACGCCGCTGCGGCCGGGGATGTCGTAGAGCATGACCGGCAGCTCGGTGGCGTCGGCGACGGCCGAGAAGTGGCGGTACAGGCCCTCCTGCGGGGGCTTGTTGTAGTACGGCGTGACGACCAGGAGGCCGTGGGCGCCGGTCTTCTCGGCGGCCTTGGCCAGCTCGATGCTGTGGTGGGTGTCGTTGGTGCCGACGCCGGCCACGATGTGGGCGCGGTCGCCGACCGCCTCCAGTACGGCTCGTACGAGGTCCGATTTCTCCGCGTCGCTGGTGGTGGGCGACTCGCCGGTGGTGCCGTTGACGATCAGGCCGTCGTTGCCTGCGTCCACCAGGTGGGTGGCGAGCCGCTGAGCGCCGTCGAGGTCGAGTGCGCCGTCCGCCGTGAAAGGCGTGACCATGGCGGTGAGGACCCGCCCGAAGGGGGTCTGCGGAGTGGAGGTCGGAGCCATGGGTTACACGCTACTCGCTGCTCATCGCGTGGTCTGCCCTCGGGGGGCGGGATACGTCATGACAAATGTGGAGCCCGGCACTGCCTGCTCGGGGGTTCAAGCAGTGCCGGGTCCGTTTGATCAGGCTAGATGAACTTCTCCAAATGCCGCAATACGGACACTTCGGGCGACTGATCCGTACATCTGTCCCCGACGGGAAAACGGGTGTGCGTCACGGGGCGACGCGGCCGTTCGCATTGAAGGCCGCGTAGGTGAGCGGCATGAGCTTCGCCCACTCGGCTTCCATCTTCTCGCCCACCATCTCGATCTCCCGCTGCGGGAAGGACGGCACCTTCGCCAGCTCGTGCTGGGTGCGCAGGCCGAGGAAGTGCATCAGCGAGCGGGCGTTGCAGGTGGCGTACATCGAGGAGAACAGGCCGACCGGGAGCACGGCACGGGCGACCTCGCGGGCGACGCCGGCGGCGAGCATCTCCTGGTAGGCCTCGTAGGCCTGGACGTAGGAGGACTCCATCGTCCGCTCGACGAGCTCCTGCTGCGCCTCGGTGCCCTCGACGAAGACGTACTTGCCGGGGCGGCCCTCCTGGACCAGCTTGCGGGAGGCGTCGGGGACGTAGAAGACCGGCTGGAGCTCCCGGTAGCGGCCGGACTCCTCGTTGTACGACCAGCCCACGCGGTGCCGCATGAACTCGCGGAAGACGAAGATCGGGGCGCTGATGAAGAAGGTCATCGAGTTGTGCTCGAAGGGGCTGCCGTGCCGGTCCCGCATCAGGTAGTTGATCAGGCCCTTGGAGCGCTCGGGGTCCTTCTGGAGCTCTTCCAGGGACTGCTCGCCGGCGGTGGACACTCGGGCGGCCCACAGCACGTCGGAGTCGGCCGCGCTGTGCTTGACCAGCTCGACGGTGACATCGCTGCGGAAGCTGGGCTTGAGGTCGTCGGCGGGGGTGTCGGTCACGGCTCGGAGGGTCCTTCCATCACTTCACTCGGGCGGCGCCCACTCTACGGGCCCCCACCGACAGCAGGGCGTTCGGTCCCGGTCCGAGACGACTTCTGGGAGTTCAGGGGTTCCGGGCACCTTTGTGGACACTCGTACGTCTGCATGAGTACGAGTGCATGAGTACGAGTGCATGAGTACGAGTGCATGAGTACGAGTGCATGAGTACAGGTGCACGCGTACGAGCGGTTCGTTCGAAGCGTCCCGAAAGGAGCCACACTCCCGATGTTCGTCAGCAATGTCGCTCCCCCTCCGCAGGAACGGGCGTCCCTCGGCCAGATAGCCGGGCGCTGGCTGCTGGGCGCCACCATCGTCGGCGCGCTGGTCGGTTCGCTGGTCGTGGGCACGCCGGCGCTGTCCACCGACCAGTCGGGCGGGGCGCAGCAGTCGCAGGCGTCGCAGCAGCGCTGACCCCGACTGACTCCATCGGACCCCCGAAGGTGGTGGGCGGGGACACGGCTCGATAGCCTCACCGGGCACAGCCCCTGAGTGGAACGAGTGAGGACCAGCCGTGCCCCTGCCCTTCCTGACGGCCGACCGTGCTTTCGAGGCAGCGGACGATGTCGCGCTGCCCTTCGACGACCGCGACCGCTGGCGGCGCCCCTACCGGCCCGGCCCCTGGCGGGTCGGCGCGGCCGCGGTGGGTCTGCTGCTGGCCTCGTACGTGCTGTTCGCGGCCGTCGTCATCGCCCTGACCGGCACGGTCGGCGGTGCCGGGGTCGTCTTCGGCATCGCCCTGCTGATCATCGCCGCGGCGCTGCGCCTGCTGCGGATGGGCGTGTGGGTGGGCGCGCGCGGACTGCGCCAGGTGGGGTTCTTCGTCACGCGGACGGTCGGCTGGGACCGGATCGTCTCGGTGCGCACGGTGCAGCAGCCGGTGCGCTGGCTGGGGCTGCCGCGCACGGTGCAGGGGCAGGCCCTGGTGCTGGAGCGCCGGGACCGGGCGGCCGCCGACGTGCCGCCGCTGCTGACCACGCACAACGCCGACTTCCTCGCCCGTTTCGAGGCGTTCGACCGGGCGGCGGACACCGTGGAGGCCTGGGCCGCGGAGTACGGGCAGGGCTGAGCCTGCCGTCGGCACCCATGCCGAAGGGGCCGGACCGCGGTGGACGCGGGCGGCCCCTTCGGCGTACGACCGTCAGACCCCGACCGGGCGGCCGTCGTGCAGGGCGATGGCGCGCTGCATGGCCTTGCGGGCGCGCGGGGTGTCTCGGGCGTCGTGGTAGGCGACGGCGAGGCGGAACCAGGTGCGCCAGTCGTCGGGGGCGGCTTCCGTCTCGGCCTTGCGGCGGGCGAAGACCTCGTCGGCGGAGTCGCGGTCGACCCGGCCGCTGGGCAGCCGCTTCAGCTCGTCGACCGGCAGGCCGCCCTCGGCGTCGAGTTCGGCGGCGAGGGCGTTGGCCCGGCGGACGAACTGGGTGTTCTTCCACAGGAACCAGATGCCGATGACCGGCAGGATCAGCACCGCCACCCCGAAGGTGACGGTGAGCAGGGTGCCGGCCTTGATGAGCAGCACGCCGCGGCTGCCGACGAGGACGAAGTAGACGACCAGGACGGCGGCCGTGACGGCGTAGGAGATCTTCGCGCGCATGGTGGTGCTGTCCTCGGGTCAGCTCAGGTCCAGGAAGTGCTCCAGGCCGAAGGTCAGGCCCGGAGTCGTCACCACCCGGCGGACGCCCAGCAGGATGCCGGGCATGAAGCTGCTGTGGTGCAGCGAGTCGTGGCGGACGGTCAGGGTCTCGCCCTCGCCGCCCAGCAGGACCTCCTGGTGGGCGAGCAGACCGCGCAGGCGGACGGAGTGGACGGGGACGCCGTCGACGTTCGCGCCGCGCGCGCCGTCCAGGGCGGTCTCCGTGGCGTCCGGCGCCGGGGCGGTGCCCGCCGCCGCGCGGGCCTCGGCGATGAGCTGGGCCGTGCGCGTGGCGGTGCCGGAGGGTGCGTCGACCTTCTTCGGGTGGTGCAGTTCGACGACCTCGACCGACTCGAAGTAGGGCGCGGCGATCTGTGCGAACTTCATCGTCAGGACGGCCCCGATGGAGAAGTTCGGCGCGATCAGCACACCCGTCTGCGGGGAGTCGGCCAGCCATCCCTTGAGCTGCGCGAGGCGCTCGTCGGTCCAGCCCGTCGTACCGACGACGGCGTGGATGCCGTGGCCGACGCAGTACTCGAGGTTGGCCATCACCGAGTCGGGCGTGGTCAGTTCGACGACGACCTGGGCGCCGGTCTCCGCGAGGGACTCCAGCTTGTCGCCGCGGCCGAGGGCGGCCACCAGCTCCATGTCCTCGGCGGCCTCGACAGCCCTTACCGCCTCGGAGCCGATCCGGCCCCTGGCACCGAGGACCGCCACGCGCAGCTTGCTCATGTTCCTGCTTCCTGATCGGTGGTGTTTCAGGCGACCGCGTCGTTCAGCCGGGCCGCCTGCTTGTCCTTCAGCGGGCCGATGACCGACAGCGAGGGCCGCTGTCCCAGGATGTCGCGGGCGACGGCACGGACGTCGTCCGGGGTCACCTCCGCTATCCGCGCGAGCATGTCGTCGACCGACATCTGCTCGCCCCAGCACAGCTCGCTCTTGCCGATGCGGTTCATCAGCGCGCCGGTGTCCTCCAGGCCGAGGACGGTGGAGCCGCGCAGCTGGCCGATGGCGCGGTCGATCTCGTCGTCGGTCAGGCCGTGCTGGGCGACGTGGTCGAGCTCGTCACGGCAGATCTTCAGCACGTCGTGCACCTGGGAGGGACGGCAGCCGGCGTAGACGCCGAACAGGCCGCAGTCGGCGAAGCCGGAGGTGTACGAGTACACGCTGTAGGCCAGGCCGCGCTTCTCGCGGACCTCCTGGAACAGCCGGGAGGACATGCCGCCGCCGAGGGCCGTGTTCAGCACGCCGAGCGCCCAGCGGCGCTCGTCGGTGCGGGCGAGGCCCGGCATGCCGAGGACGACGTGCGCCTGCTCGGTCTTGCGGGCGAGCAGTTCGACGCGGCCCGCGGTGCGGATGGTGCGCCGGCCGTCGCGCGGGGCGATGGGCTCCACGTCGAGGTTCTTGAACGCGCCCGCCTTCTCGAAGGCCGCGCGGACCTGGCGTACGACCTTGTTGTGGTCGATGTTGCCGGCGCAGGCCACGACCAGGTGCGTGGGGTCGTAGTGCTTCTTGTAGAAGCGGCGGATGCGGTCGGCGGTCAGGGCGTTGACGGTGTCGACCGTGCCGAGGACCGGGCGGCCGAGGGCGCTGTCGCCGAACATGGTGTGCGCGAACAGGTCGTGCACACAGTCGCCCGGGTCGTCCTCGGTCATGGCGATCTCTTCGAGGATCGCGCCCCGCTCGACGTTGACGTCCTCTTCGAGGATGAGGGAGCCGGTCAGCATGTCGCAGACCACGTCTATGGCGAGCGGCAGGTCGGTGTCGAGCACGCGCGCGTAGTAGCACGTGTACTCCTTGGCCGTGAACGCGTTCATCTCGCCGCCGACGGCGTCCAGGGCGGAGGAGATGTCCAGCGCGCTGCGCTTCCGGGTGCCCTTGAAGAGCAAATGCTCCAGGTAGTGCGTGGCGCCGTTCAGGGCCGGGGTCTCGTCGCGGGAGCCGACGTGGGCCCAGATGCCGAAGGTCGCGGAGCGGACCGAGGGGAGGGTCTCGGTGACGATGCGCAGGCCGCCCGGGAGGGTCGTCTTGCGCACGGTGCCGATGCCGTTGCTGCCCTTGATCAGGGTTTGGGTACGGGCGACGGCCCGCGCCTCCGAAGAGGTGCGGGCCGTCGCCTTGGAGCTCGTCGACGTCACTTGTCGGCGTCGTCCTTCTTGTCGTCGGCGGAGTCGTCCTCGCCCTCGATCACGGGGATCAGGGAGAGCTTGCCGCGGGAGTCGATCTCGGCGATCTCGACCTGGACCTTCTGGCCCACACCGAGGACGTCCTCGACGTTCTCCACGCGCTTGCCGCCGGCCAGCTTGCGGATCTGCGAGATGTGCAGAAGACCGTCCTTGCCGGGCAGCAGGGAGACGAACGCGCCGAAGGTGGTCGTCTTGACGACCGTGCCCAGGTAGCGCTCGCCGACCTCGGGCATCGTCGGGTTGGCGATGCCGTTGATCGTGGCGCGGGCGGCCTCGGCGGACGGGCCGTCGGCGGCACCGATGTAGATGGTGCCGTCGTCCTCGATCGTGATCTCGGCGCCCGTGTCCTCCTGGATCTGGTTGATCATCTTGCCCTTGGGGCCGATGACCTCACCGATCTTGTCGACCGGGATCTTCACGGTGATGATCCGCGGAGCGTTCGGGGACATCTCGTCGGGCCGGTCGATGGCCTCCATCATCACGTCGAGGATGTGGAGACGCGCGTCGCGGGCCTGCTTGAGGGCGGCGCCCAGGACGGAGGCCGGGATGCCGTCCAGCTTGGTGTCGAGCTGGAGGGCGGTCACGAACTCCTTGGTGCCGGCGACCTTGAAGTCCATGTCGCCGAAGGCGTCCTCCGCACCGAGGATGTCGGTGAGGGTGACGTAGTGCGTCTCGCCGTCGATCTCCTGGGAGATCAGACCCATGGCGATACCGGCGACGGGGGCCTTGAGCGGCACACCGGCGTTCAGCAGCGACATGGTGGAGGCGCAGACCGAGCCCATGGACGTCGAGCCGTTCGAGCTGAGCGCCTCGGACACCTGGCGGATCGCGTAGGGGAACTCCTCGCGCGTCGGCAGGACCGGCACCAGGGCGCGCTCGGCGAGGGCGCCGTGGCCGATCTCGCGGCGCTTGGGGGAGCCGACGCGGCCGGTCTCGCCGGTGGAGTACGGCGGGAAGTTGTAGTTGTGCATGTAGCGCTTGCGGGTCACCGGGGAGAGGGTGTCCAGCTGCTGCTCCATGCGGAGCATGTTCAGGGTGGTGACGCCCAGGATCTGGGTCTCGCCACGCTCGAACACCGCGGAGCCGTGGACCCGCGGGATGGCCTCGACCTCGGCGGCCAGGGTGCGGATGTCCGTCAGCCCACGGCCGTCGATGCGCTTCTTCTCCTTGATCACGCGCTCGCGGACCAGCTGCTTGGTGAGCGAGCGGTACGCGGCGGAGATCTCCTTCTCGCGGCCCTCGAACTCCGGCAGGAGCTTGGTGGCGGCGAGCTCCTTGACGCGGTCCAGCTCGGCCTCGCGCTCCTGCTTGCCGGCGATGGTGAGCGCCTGGGCGAGCTCGGAGCGGACCGCGGAGGACAGGGCCTCGAAGACGTCGTCCTTGTAGTCCAGGAAGATCGGGAACTCGGCGGTCGGCTTGGCGGCCTTCGCGGCGAGGTCGGCCTGGGCCTTGCACAGCACCTTGATGAAGGGCTTCGCGGCGTCCAGACCGGCGGCGACGACCTCCTCGGTCGGCGCCTCGGCGCCGCCCTCGACCAGCTTGATGGTCTTCTCGGTGGCCTCGGCCTCGACCATCATGATCGCGACGTCGCCGTCCTCCAGGGTGCGGCCCGCGACGACCATGTCGAAGACGGCGTCCTCGAGCTCGGTGTGCGTCGGGAAGGCCACCCACTGGCCGCGGATCAGCGCGACGCGGACGCCGCCGATCGGGCCGGAGAAGGGCAGGCCGGCCAGCTGCGTGGACGCGGAGGCGGCGTTGATCGCCACGACGTCGTACAGGTGGTCGGGGTTGAGCGCCATGATCGTGGCGACGACCTGGATCTCGTTGCGCAGGCCCTTCTTGAAGGACGGGCGCAGCGGGCGGTCGATCAGCCGGCAGGTGAGGATCGCGTCCTCGGAGGGGCGGCCCTCGCGGCGGAAGAAGCTGCCGGGGATCTTGCCGGCGGCGTACATCCGCTCCTCGACGTCCACCGTCAGGGGGAAGAAGTCGAGCTGGTCCTTGGGCTGCTTGGAGGCGGTGGTGGCCGACAGCACCATGGTGTCGTCGTCCAGGTACGCCACGGCGGAGCCGGCGGCCTGCTTGGCCAGGCGGCCCGTCTCGAAGCGGATGGTGCGGGTGCCGAAGGAGCCGTTGTCGATGACGGCCTCGGCGTAGTGGGTCTCGTTCTCCACTAGCAATTTCTCCTCGTCTTCGTCCGTTGCCTGCCCGTGTGGCAGGGGGACGATGGTGGAGAAGCGCTCCGTGCGGTGCGGGCCGGTCTTCGATCGAAGCACCCGGGGCTCGCTTCCCCCCGGGGGCCACTACCGAGGACCGGCGGCGGCTAGGTGCGCTTCTCCTCTTCTTTACGTGCTGTCGTGCTGTCGTGCTGTCGTGCTGTGCCGTACGTATTGCGTTGTGCTACCACACTACAAAGGGGCAGTGACAGTCCGCACGTTCCCGCACGTACGGCAAAGGGAGCGGTCCCGGTCTCTTCCGGGAACCGCTCCCTTCACGGCGTCTTACTTGGCGCCGGCCGCACCGCGGCGGATGCCGAGACGGTCGACCAGCGCACGGAAGCGCTGGATGTCCTTCTTGGCCAGGTACTGCAGCAGGCGGCGACGCTGACCGACCAGGATCAGCAGACCACGGCGGGAGTGGTGGTCGTGCTTGTGGGTCTTGAGGTGCTCGGTCAGGTCGGAGATCCGGCGCGACAGCATGGCGACCTGGACCTCGGGGGAGCCGGTGTCGCCCTCCTTCTGGCCGAACTCGCTGATGATCTGCTTCTTCGTAGCGGCGTCGAGCGGCACGCGTACTCCTCGTTTATGTCTGATGGGCCACCGAGTGCCCCCGGTCCACATCTCGGGGGAGCTTCCGTTACTCGGGAGGCGGGGATCCGCTGGGCGCGACCTCCAGAGCTCGGCTCCGGGGGTGCGTACACAAACGGCCGTCACCCAGAGTACCAGCAGGCGAGGGGCGCTCTCGCCCGGGTCCCGGAACCGCCCCGCACACGCGTGTGCGGCCACTAGGGTGACCTGCGGGATCACAGCGTACGTCGGGAGTCGGGAAGGGGTCGCGTCGGGATGACGGAGACGGCAGAGGAGATCAAGGCGCGCAAGGAGCGGGAGCGCGACGAGCTGTATGCGCTCGACATCTCCGGCGTCGAGTGGCAGAGCGCGCCGGGCACGGAGCAGCACGAGGAGCGCGTGGAGATCGCGTATCTCCCCGGCGGGGCCGTGGCCATGCGCTCGTCCCTCGACCCGGACACCGTGCTGCGCTACACGGAGGCGGAGTGGCGGGCCTTCGTGCTCGGCGCCCGGGACGGCGAGTTCGATCTGGAGCCGGCGCCGGGCGACGACGCCTGAGTGACGCGGGACCCAAACCGGGCGACTCCGTCTGAATGACGCGCGGACCGGCACCGGGCGACTACGCCTGAGTGACGCGCGGACGGCATCGGGTGACGACACCTGAGTGACGCGCGGACGGGGCGGGGGCATACGGGCTCCCGTCCCGTCCGGTGCCGCGGAGCTACTTCCTGCGGGGCGCGTCGGGCTCGATGCCGACGGCCAGCCAGACCCAGGCCTTGTCCTCGTCGGGGGCGCTCGCGGCCTTGGCGGCGAAGAAGACGCGGCCGTTCTGGACGATGACGTGGGCCAGTTCCGTCGAGGTGAGTGTCCACGCCTCCAAGGGCAGGTCGAAGTAGAGATACGGGGTCTCGTCCCCGGTGCGCGGGTCGAGGGCGACCAGGCCCATGGGCGTGATGTGGTCGCTGCTGTCGCGCAGCGCGAGAAGCTTTCCGCCGCTCATCCGCAGGGGGTGCAGCAGGGCGTTGCGGCCCGACTCGAACTTCTGCATCGTGCGGCCGGTCTTCAGGTCGAAGCCGACGATCCAGTTGTAGTTGTGGATGGTGTCGCCCTGCTCGGCGGTGGTCAGGAAGACCTGTCCGGCGCCGACGGTGACGGTCGGGCAGTCGTCGGCGGCCAGCAGGTCGGTCTCGTCGGCGCATTCGGCGACGTAGGCGTCCTTGCCCAGCGGGATGGCGCTGCGGTTCTTGCCGTGCTCGTCCAGGGCGAGAATGTCCGTGATGCCGATGTCCGCGGCGGAGACCGCGAGGACGGCGGGCCTGCTGGAGATCACCCGCACGTCGTGGATGCCGGCCTCCAGGGCGTACGTCCATCTCGTCGCGCCCGTGCCTGGGTCGACCTCGCGCACCTTGTAGGTGATGCCGTCGTACGACCCACCGGTCCAGCACTGCAGGCGCAGCACCAGGGTGGGGCCGCCGGCGGCGCCGTGGTGCTCGCACTTGTCGGCGGGGTCGGACTCGACGCGCCAGCGCTGCTCGCCGGTGTCCATGGCGTAGGCGTCGGTGCCGCCGCCCCAGGTGACTGCCACGACGCCGTGGGCGAGGGCGACGCCCGGGGTGTCCTGGCCGCCCGGGCTCTCCGGGGTGCCCTTGCCGGTGCCGAGCTTCGAGGCGGGGAACTCGGCCTGCCACACCTTCTTGCCGTCGTCGAGGTCGACGAAGGCGACCTGGTCGCACAGCGCGTCCGCGTCCTCGCCCGAGCGGAACAGCACGGCCGTACGGTTCTCGCCGGTGACAGCGCGCGTGACGCCGCAGAGGGGGCCGTCCAGGCGCAGCTCCCACACCTCGTCGCCGACGGCCACGTCCTCGCCGATCCGGAAGCCGACCAGGGTGCGGTTGATGCCCTTGGCGAAGATCTCGTCCGTGGCCCAGGTACCCGGCATCTCATGGCGTTCGCCCGGGGCCATGTCGTCGGCGGAGAAGCGGAAGCCCATGACGCCGCGTTGGTTCGCGGGCTGCTTCTCCACCGTCTCGCGCACGTCGAGCCGGCCCCCGCCGGCGGCGGCCGGTGCCTTGCGGTCGTCGTGGCCCGTGTCGTCACCGGTGCCCCAGACGAGCCAGCCGCCCGCGCCGAGGGCCGCGGCCAGGACGACCGCGAGGCCGCCACCGAGTACGCGCTTCCTTCTGCGCTTCTTCTGCTCCGCGGACAGCGCGGACTGGGTGTACATGGAAGGGGGCGGGCCGAAGCTCACGCGAAGAGGTCCTTGTCTGTGGGTGGTTGGGGGGGTGGGCGGCGATGATCAGCTGTCTACTATGCCCGTCGCCGTACGGGGCGGCCGAGGCGGGTTGGGCGGGTTGGGCGGCTGGTGGCGCCCGCGGTGACCCTGGTCCGTCCGTCGGGGACGGGTCGGGGCTGAGTCCGGGTCAGGTCGGGGGGTGAGGGCCGCGTCGGCGGGCAGGCTGTGACGCAGGGGGCAGATGCTCAGGAGGACGGGCCTGCCGGGTTGACGTACACGGTGACTAGGCTGGGACCGGGCGTGGCGCCAGGCCCGTGGACCGGGCGTCGGCGTCCCAGGGGGAGAGCCGGTGGATCGGACGACCTCGGAAACGACCTCGAACGACATCGGAAGACGAGACATGGTCGCCCCGGCACTGCATGCGGGTGTCCGACCACACCAGGAGGAACTGTGAGCAGCGATCGGGACGGGATCCGCGGGGGCTGGGCGACGCCCGGCGACGACCAGCCCGACGCGGAGTCCGCCGTCGAGACGACGGGCGAGTTCACCATCGACTACGCGCCGCCCGCCTGGTACACGCAGAACGCGTCGGGGGGTTCGGCGCAGCCGGGGGGTCCTGGGGGCTCGGGAGGGTCTGAAGGCTCGGGAGGGTCTGGGACTTCGGCCGCTGCGCAGGGCTCTGCGGGTTCTGGGGCTTCGGCTTCTTCGGCTTCTTCGGCTTCTTCGCCCACTTCGGCCACTTCGGCTGCTGCGGAGGCATCGGCGGATGCGGCTCGGCAGGTTGCCGGGGCGGGGACTGACGGTGGTTCAGGTGCCGGTGGCGGTACGGGTTCCGAGGCCGGGGTCGTGTCGGGGGGCGGTGCCGGGGCGGGGTCCGGGTTCGGGGCTGCTTCGGTTCCTCCTGGGGCGCCCTTCACTCCGCCTGCCCCTGCCCCTGCCCCTGCTCCCGGCGCTCCCTTCACGCCTCCGGCTCCCGCTCCGGGAGTGTCCTTCACTCCGCCCGCACCGGCGCCCTTCACTCCGCCCGCGGCTCCCGTGACGCCTCCGCCGCCGACCGGGAGCCCGATCGCCGTGCCCAAACTGCCGGTGGGGAGCGGGTTCGAGCCGCAGCGGCCGCAGCAGGACGTTCCGGAGGCGCCCGAAGGGGAGGCCGCATCCCCGAGTGCGCTGCCGAGCTTCGCCGTGAGCGGGCTTCCCGCGCGCGCCGAGAGCACCGAGGGGGTCGAGGAGCCCAAGGAGAGCGAGTCCGGGGAGGCGGACACCGGTGACCTGGAGAGTGGCGCCACCATGCGCTTCTCGGCCGTTGCCCTGAAGCGGGAGATCGCTGAGCGCGCGGCGGAGGCCCGGAGCGAGGGTCAGGCCGACTCCGAGACCGGGCCCGAGCCTGAGGCTGAGCCTGAGCCCGAGTCGGCGAACGAGCCGCAGAGCGAGAGCGAGCAGGACGACAACGCCTCGGACCGGAATGCGGACCGGGATGCGGACGGGGATGAGGACCGTGTGGAGGAGCAGGTGGAGTCCGCCGCCTCGCCCGACACGGACTCCGCTTCCGAGACCGACTCCGCTTTCGATTCAGACTTCGACGCGGACTCCGACTCCGACGCGGGCTCCGACTCCGAGTTCGTCTCCGGCTCCGGCTCCGTCTCCGTCTCCGGCTCCGGCTCCGGCTCCGGCTCCGGCTCCGGCTCCGAGGACGCTGCCGAGCCGGTGGGCGCCGATGAGGAGTCCGCCGCAGAGGACGATGCCGTTCCGGCTGAGATCGAGGACGCTGTACCGGCCGAGGCCGTGACACCGGACGCCGAGCCTGGGGAGGCCGAACCCCTGAGTGCCGCCGTCGACGCTGCCGAGGACGCCGAGGAGGCCGCGCCTTCCGACGCGGAGCCGGAGCCCTCGGACGCGGTCCCGGCGGACGCCGCACCGCAGGACGCCGCATCGCGGGACGCCGCACCGCAGGACGCCGTGCCGCAGGACGCCGCACCGCAGGACGCCGTGCCGCAGGACGCCGCACCGCAGGACGCCGTGCCGCAGGACGCCGAGCCGCAGGACGCCGTGCCGCAGGACGCCGTGCCCGCCATCCCCGCCGATGTCCCCGGCATCAGGCCGCCCGAGTGGGCTCCCGCGGCGACGGAGGAGAAGGCGACGGCGACGCCGGTAACTCCTGCGCCGTACCAGCCCTCCGCGCCCGCCCCGGCCGCTCAGTGGCCCGCCCGGCCGCAGGCACAGCCCGCCGTGCCGCCGGTGCCCGGCCAGTCCCAGCCGACCGCCGCCGCGTCCGCTGCCCCGCAGAACCCGCCCGCCGTGCCCGCGCAGCAGCCGCCGTTCCAGCCGGAGGCTCCGCAGCCCGCACCCGCCGCCTGGCACCAGCCGGCCCCGCCCAACGCGCCCCAGCCCGGCTACGGCTTCCCGCAGCCGCCCGCGCCCAACCCGCAGAGCGGCTACGGCTTCCCGCAGCCGCCCGCGCCCAACGCCCAGCAGGGATACGGCTTCCCGCAGCCCGGCGCCCCGGCGCCCGAGACCCAGCAGCCGGCCCCTCAGGCACCCGCGCAGCCCACACCCCCCGCCCCGACCGCCCCTGTCGCCCCGCAGCCCGGCTACGGCTTCCCGCAGCCCGGCACACCTGCGCCCAACCCCACGGCCCAGCCCGGCGGTTACGGCATCCCGCAGGCACAGGCCCAGGCCCCGGCGGCCACCCCGCAGCAGCCGCAGACCCCGGCCCCGGCGGCCACCCCGCAGCCCGGCTACGGCTTCCCGCAGCCCGGCACACCTGCGCCCAACCCCACGGCCCAGCCCGGCGGTTACGGCTTCCCGCAGGCACAGGCCCAGGCCCCGGTGGCCACCCCGCAGCAGCCGCAGACCCCGGCCCCGGCGGGCACCCCGCAGCAGGCTCAGGCACCGCACCAGCCGCACGCGCCCCAGGCCCAGCAGCCCGAACAGCCGCGGCCCGAACAGCCGCAGCCGGGACAGCCTCAGTCGCCGCACCCCGGGCAGTCTCAGCCGCCCCAGCCCTACGCCCCGCAGGCCGCCCAGCCCTACGCCCCGCAGGCCGCCCAGCCCCTCCCCCACCAGCAGCCCGCTCCCGAGCAGGGCCCGCACGGCCAGTACCCGCAGCAGCAGCCGCAGCAGTCCCAGCCCCCGGTCGACCCCCGGGCCGGTGCCGCCTGGCCGCAGCCGATGCAGCACGACCAGCGGCAGCCGACCAACCCGGGGGTGGCGCCGCTGGGTTACACGGCGGCGGTGGAGCTGTCCTCGGACCGGCTGCTCAACAACAAGAAGCAGAAGGCGAAGAGCGGCCGCCCGGCCGCAGCGCCCTCGCGGTTCAAGATCGGCGGCAAGAAGGAGGAGGCCGAGCGGCAGCGCAAGCTGCAGCTGATCCGTACGCCGGTGCTGTCCTGCTACCGGATCGCGGTCATCAGCCTCAAGGGCGGTGTCGGCAAGACGACGACCACCACCGCGCTCGGCGCCACGCTGGCCAGCGAGCGGCAGGACAAGATCCTGGCGATCGACGCCAACCCGGACGCCGGTACGCTCGGGCGCCGTGTGCGGCGGGAGACCGGGGCGACGATCCGCGACCTCGTGCAGGCGATCCCGTACCTGAACTCGTACATGGACATCAGGCGGTTCACCTCCCAGGCGCCCTCCGGGCTGGAGATCATCGCCAACGACGTCGACCCGGCCGTGTCGACGACGTTCAACGACGAGGACTACCGCCGCGCGATCGACGTGCTGGGCAAGCAGTACCCGATCATCCTCACCGACTCGGGCACCGGTCTGCTCTACAGCGCGATGCGCGGTGTGCTGGACCTCGCCGACCAGCTCATCATCATCTCGACGCCGTCCGTGGACGGTGCCTCCAGCGCGAGCACCACGCTGGACTGGCTGTCCGCGCACGGGTACGCCGACCTGGTCTCCCGGTCCATCACGGTCATCTCCGGGGTCCGTGAGACGGGCAAGATGATCAAGGTCGAGGACATCGTGGCGCACTTCGAGACGCGGTGCCGCGGGGTCATCGTCGTGCCGTTCGACGAGCATCTGGCCGCGGGTGCCGAGGTCGACCTGGACATGATGCGGCCGAAGGTGCGGGAGTCGTACTTCAACCTCGCCGCGATGGTCGCCGAGGACTTCGTACGGCACCAGCAGTCGCACGGTCTGTGGACCAGTGACGGCAACCCGCCACCGGTCGCCGCCCCGCCGCTGCCCGGTCAGCCGGTACCGGGACAGCCCGGGCCCGGGCAGCCGTATCCGCAGCAGCAGCCCTACCCGCCGCAGCAGGCCCAGACCCCGCAACAGGCCCAGGCCCCGCAGCCGGGGCAGCCGTATCCGGGGCAGCCCTACCCGGGCCAGCCGTACCCGGGCCAGCAGCCGCAGGCCCCCCAGCCCGGGCAGCCGTACGCCCAGCCGCAGCAGCCCGGCCAGCCGGGACAGCCGTACCCGCCGCAGCAGCCCGGCCAGCCGGGACAGCCGTATCCGCCGCAGCCGGGGCAGGCGACCCAGCAGTAGCCCGGTCGGTGAACGCGAAGGGCGGCCGGTGCCCCGCAAAGGCACCGGCCGCCCTTCGGCGTCGTACGGGAGCCACTACTCCGCGGCGGCGATCAGCTCCCGGCACTTCTTCACATCGGCCGCCATCTGCTCGAGCAGCCCCTCCAGCGAGTCGAACTTGGCCTGGCCGCGCACGAAGGCGAGGAAGTCGACGGCGACATGGAGGCCGTACAGGTCGAGGCCCACGCGGTCGATGGCGTACGCCTCGACGGTGCGCTCGGTGCCGTCGAACTGCGGGTTGGTGCCGACGGAGATCGCGGCCGGCATGACCTCGCCCTGGGCGTGCAGCCAGCCGGCGTAGACGCCGTCGGCGGGGATGGCGGTGTGCGGGAGGGTCTCGACGTTGGCCGTGGGGAAGCCGAGCTCGCGGCCGCGCTGGGCGCCGCGCACGACGACGCCCTCGACGCGGTGCGGGCGGCCGAGGATCTCGGCGGCGCCCTCGACGTCGCCCTCGGCGACCAGGCGGCGGGTCAGGGTCGAGGAGAACGGCTCGCCGCCGCCCGCCGAGCCGCTGACGTACAGGTCGACGACCTCGACGTCGAAGTCGTAGGTCTCGCCCTGCTCGGCGAGGAAGGCGACGTCACCGGCGGCCTTGTGGCCGAAGCGGAAGTTGGGGCCCTCGACGACGGCCTTGGCGTGCAGCTTGTCGACGAGCACCTTGGCGACGAAGTCGGCGGGCGACAGCTTGGAGAACTCGGTGGTGAAGGGCAGGATCAGCACCGCGTCCAGACCCAGTTCGGCACACAGCTCGGCGCGTCGGTGGTGCGGGGCCAGCAGCGGCGGATGGCTGCCGGGACGGACGACCTCGCTGGGGTGCGGGTCGAAGGTGACGAGGACGCTGGGCAGGCCCAGCTCGCGCGCGCGGTCCACGGCGTGCTTGATGATCAGTTGGTGACCGCGGTGGACTCCGTCGTAGGAGCCGATGGTGACGACGCTGCGCCCCCAGTCCTGGGGGATGTCCTCCAAGCCACGCCAGCGCTGCACTGTGACCGCTCCTCGAACCCGTGTCTGACTCATTACGGCTGCCTCTTATGCAGGTCTAAGGGTGCCATGCCGGGTGGCCGGTGCCTTCATCGGCGTCGGTGCTGTGACGGTTCGCACGTGGTGGCACGTGACGGCACGGTGTCGGGCAGGGGATCGCCACGGGAGGGCACGGGCTCGGCAGCGGATCGACACGGGATCGGCAGCGGATCGGCAAGGGAGTCATACGGGTACGACCGCGTCCGCGAGGTTGCCGATCATGCGGCGGGTGCTGGGGCCGACCATCGCGGACCACTCCTGCGGGGCGTCGGCCAGCCAGCAGGCGACCTGGGCGGCGAAGCCGGGCAGATGACGGCCGAGGTCGACCAGGGCGCGGTCGTAGCGAGTGGCGCCCTCGGGCGTGCGGACGAGCAGCAGGCCGACGCGGTGGACGAGGTCGCGCAGGCCGTCGCCGCCGTACGCGGCCGCGGCGCGCAGCAGGGCGTCCAGGACGGCCGGGTCGCGTTCGCGCTGGAGCAGGAACTCGCGCAGTTCGGTGCGCAGCGGGCCGGGGGCGGCGATCACCCCGGCGAGAGCCGCCCTCACGGGTTCGGGGCCGCCGTCCAGCAGCCCGGTGAGCAGCGGCAGCAGTACGGCCCGGGCCTCGGTGCCCTGGTCCAGGCGCCGGTCGGTGTACGTGGCGAGGTCCCCGGCGGTCTGGGGGTGCCGCTCGACGATCTCCCGCATCAGCGCGGCGACCCGTCGGGCCGGCCCGGGGGTGGTGACGTCGGCGAGCGCGCGCAGGGCCTCGCCGACCTCCGGCAGCGGGCAACGCTCCGTGAGACGCGCCCGGAAGGCGTCCAGGACCGGTAGCGGGTGGGTGTCGAGCGCGGCGAGCAGGGCGTGGGGCGGGAGGTGGGGGTCGCCCTCGGCGAAGCGGCGCAGCGCCCCGGTGAGGTGGCGGGCGCGGGTGCGGGGGTCGCGGACGAGGATGCCGAGGGCGCCGCCGTGCAGGGTGCGGTCGGTGGGGCGGGCGAGCAGGGCGAGGGCGGCGTAGCGGAGCAGCTCGCGGTCGGCGTCGGTGCGGACGTGCGGGGCGGCGCGCAGGCCGTAGGTGACGGCCGCGACCCGGCGGGCGGGCCGTTCGTCGTGCGCCCACCGGTCCACGGCCCGGCACAGCGCCGACGGCTCGTCCTCGGCCAGGACGCCGAGCAGTTCGTCGCCGCGCCGGTGCGCGCTGTCGACGAGCGCCTCGGTGAGGTCGTCCAGGGCGCGGTGCCGATGGGTGTGCAGCAGCGCCTGCGCGGCCGTCGCGACGGTGGCGTGCGGGGTCGCGGGAAGCGGCCGCTCGTCGTCGAACCAGCGGGTGAGCTGCGGTTGTACGGCGGTGGCGTCGGCGGCGAGCAGTCTGGCCGCGGCATCCAGGTACCGGTCGCCTCCGCGCTCCGCCTGGTCGGTCTCGTGCGGGGCGGGGTCGGCGAGGACGAGGCGGCGCAGGAGGTCGAAGCGGTCGGTGGGGCTCAGCGCCACGCCGGTCCAGAAGCCCGGTCCGAACTCCCCCGGCACGGGGCGCCCTTGCCGCCGCCAGTCCACGATCGTGTCGGCGAGCAGCCGCAGCACCGGGGTGTACGGCGTGGCGTCCGGCACCCTCAGCAGCACCTCGGTGATCAGCCGGGCGGCCCACCAGGAGTGCGGGTCGGCGTCCAGGGCGTGCGCCGACTCGGCGAGCGTTCCGGCAAGCCGGCCGGCGCCCTGCTGGCGGGCGAGCAGCAGCATGGCCTCCACCACCGGGCCGATGCGGTGGTGCGGGACGGGGACGGGGTGGCCGGTGTCCGGGGTGACGGGCCGGTGGACCAGGGCGCGCATCGCCTCGTCGAGGTCGAGGTGCATGCCCTGGATCCAGTCGGCGAGCTCCTCGTGGGCGAAGCGGTAGCCGGTGCCGGCCGGGACGAGGAGGCCCTCGGTGAGGACGGCGGAGGCCCAGCCGGTGCCGCCGCCGAGCCGGGCGGGGGCGGGGCCCCAGGGGAACACCGCCTCGAACGACTCCCGGTCCAGCTCGCCCTGGCCGGGGCCGAGGCTGCGCCGGGCCGCCTCGTGCACCTGGCCGGAGACGCGGGCGGCCAGGCGGCGTACGGCGGTGCCGCGCAGGCCGTTGTCCACGGCCAGGCGGACGGCGACGCGCAGGCACATCAGGTCCAGCCAGGCGGCGAGGACGTCGTCGCGGGTGAGGCGGGGCGCGGGGGTGTCGGGCAGTGCCGCGCGCACCTCGGACAGCAGGCGCAGGGTGAGGGGGTGCCCGGCGTCGGTCTCCGCGAGCACGCCTTCGGGGATGCCGTAGCGGGCGCGGGCCCGGCGGGCCTCCTCACGGGTGAGGTCGCCCAGCAGCGCACAGGGTGGGAGCCGCCTGGGACCCCCGCCCCCGCCCGCCCCGTCTCCCTGGAGCCCGGCGGCCCCGTGCAGCAGCTCGCGCGGGAACTCCGCCCCCGCCGCCTCCCAGTACTCCGCCCGGCACGCCACCACCAGCCGCGCCCCGGTCGCGCGCAGCCACTCGGTGGTGCCCCGGGTCCACTCGGGGAGGCGGTGGGCCAGGACGGGCGGCATCTCCTCCGGGCCGTCGAGCAGCAGGAGCAGCGGACGGCCGGCGAGGCGTGCGACCCGGGCCAGGCGCTCGGGCGTGACGTCGCCCGGGCCGGCGGGGAGGGCGGCACCCGAGGCGTGCAGGATCCGCGCGGCCCGGGTCAGCGCCCGCCGAGCAGCATCGGCGACCGACACGTCGGAGTCCCTCAGATCGGCACCGCGCAGCCACAGCGTGGGAGCGGGCTCGGCGCCGCGGTGCCGACGCGCGGCAAGCGCCGCGAGCTCGGTCGTACGACCGCTGCCCGGCGCCCCGACGAGGCCCAGCACCACGGCGGGGCCCCGGGCGAACACGCCCCCACGAGACGCGTGCTCCCCCGAACCCCGCGCACCGGGCGTACCACTGTCGCCGCGGGAGAACACCACGGACTCCGCTCCAGCGCCCGCGCTCTCCCCCGACTCACCTGCGCCGAACCCGCGGTCCTCGGCCCGGGAGCACCCGCCGGACTCCGCCGCGACACCCACCCGCCCCTCCGACTCCGCCACGACACCCACCGGTCCATCCGACCCCGTGGCGACACCCACCCGCCCCTCCGACCCCGGCGCGAGGCAAGCCCCTCCCTCCACCCCTGCCGCGAAGCCCGCCCGTTCCCCCGGCTCCCCCGCGACGCCCGCCCGTTCCCCCGGCTCCCCCGCGACGCCCGCCCGTTCCCCCGGCTCCCCCGCGACGCCCGCCCGTCCCTCCGGCTCCCCCGCACCGAACACGTCCCCACCGGCCCGGGCGGCGCCTGCGAACCCGCCGCCGCCCGCCGCAGGGTGCCCCGGCTCCGTCGCGCCGGGTCCCCCTTGAACAGCGACACACGCGGCGAACCCTGCCGTCTCGGCACGCCCCGCCGGTCCCTCCGCACCAGGGCCGCCCCCAGCGCCGCCCCCAGCGTCACCCCGCGTCGCCGCCGCGCATCCACCCGGCCCCGCCGCTCCAGGTCCACCCTCGCCGGCCCGGGCCGCCCCCGCGGACTCCGCCGCCGCGTCGGCCCCCTCCGCCGGCTCCGCGTCCCCCGATCCCCCGTCGGCACGCTCGCCCGCAGCCGCCTCCGCCCCGGCACAAGCTCCCTCACCGGCCCCGGCGAAGGCGTCCAACTCCCTCGCGACGGCCTTCCGTTCCACCGGCCGCGCCCCGTCCGGGCCGACGTCGTCGGCGCGGCCGACCAGGCCCCCGAGCGCACCGGGTGGGCCGTCGCAGCCGATCGAGGTGGCGGTGAGTTCGAGGACGCCCGCGAGGTTGAGGTCGGTGCCGTAGGCCGGGACGGTGGCCGCGTTGCGGGTGAGGAGGTCGGCGAGGGGGCCGTCGGGGGCCGGACGCAGGGGGACGGCGAAGCCGGCCTCGCGGGGGCCGCACCGCAGGGCCGTGCCCAGGACGGCGACGACCGCGCCGGTCGCCGCGTCGAGGACGGGTCCGCCGGCCGCTCCGCCGCCCAGGCGCAGGGCGTCACGCCCGGCCGTGCCGATGGCCAGCTCCAGAGCGCCGAGGGCGTGGAAGCGGTCGGTGGCCGTGTACGTCACGGACGTGGGGCCGAGGACGCGTGCCTCGCGCCAGCATCCCGCGGCCAGTCGCACATACGTGCCCGGGCCGACCCCGTCCCGGGCGGTCACGGGCAGCGGGTCCGCGTCGAGGCCGTCGGTGCGGACGAGAGCCAGGTCCAGGGCGGGCAGCGGGGTCACGGCGCCGGCGTCCACGACGCGGGAGCCGCCCCCGGCGGTCCGCAGCACCAGCCGGGGCAGGCCGTCCACGGCCTCGTGGCTGGTGATCAGGGTGCCGTGGTGGTCGGCGAGGAAGCCCAGCCCGCGCGGCCGCCCGGCGAGGTCGTACACCTGGACGAGGACGTCGTCGCGGGCGGTGCCGGGAGGTGGGGGCGCCTGTCCGGCGCCGAAAGCGCAGCGCGTCCACGGGCCGGCCTGGACGGGCCCGGTGCCGGTGTCCGCCGGCGGTCCCGCCGCGTCCCTCCGGTGGTCGTCGTCCGCCCGCGGGCCCCCTGCCGCCATGGTCGAACCTCCCCGCCTCGCGCACATGCCCGGGGCCGGTCCTCCGGTTCACGCGTGTGTCGCGAGGTCCTGGCACGCATTCCCGCTGCGCCCCCGAAGGCGGGCCCTGCTCCCGACGGTAGGCGCGCGGTGATCAGGGGGACAGATCGCGCGGTGAACGCGCCCCCCCGCACTCCGTCGGTTCACTCCGAGCGCCTGCCCGGACGGGTGAATGGACGGGGCCGGCTGGATAGACCCTTGGGGTGGGGGAACCGAGGGGGACCGTGGAGCGGCGTTCGGAGGACGCCCCGTGACCGCCGCTCCACGGGCGGACACCGAACCGGTGTCAGCCGAAGACCGCCAGGCTCTTCGCCTTGCCCTTGTGCGCCTCCACGAGCGCCAGGAACCGCCCCTCGGGGTCGAACACGGCGACGGCCCCGGCGCCCGCGTACTCGTCCGGCATCTCCAGGCGTACGCCGTTGACGAGCAGCCGGGCCCGCCTGGTGTCGATGTCCCAGCGGGGGAACGCCGCCGTGGCGGCCTCGGCGATGGGCATCACCGTCAGCTCCTGCTGGAGCTGGTCCAGCGTCTTCGCCGCGTCCAGCTTGTACGGCCCCACCCGGGTGCGGCGCAGGGCGGTGAGGTGGCCGCCGACGCCGAGGTCGGCACCCAGGTCGCGGGCGAGGGCCCGGATGTAGGTGCCGGAGGAGCAGGTCACCGACACCACCAGGTCCAGGACGGGCGTGCCGTCCTCGGCGACCGCGTCGCGGACGTCGTACACCGTGAAGGACGAGACGGTGACCGGGCGGGCGGGGATCTCGAAGTCCTCGCCCTCGCGCGCCCGCTTGTAGGAGCGCACGCCGTCGATCTTGATGGCGCTGACCTTGGACGGCACCTGCATGATGTCGCCGGTGAGCTTGGCGATGCCCGCGTCGACGGCCTCCCGGGTGACCTTCGAGGCGTCGGCCGACCCCGTGATCTCGCCCTCGGCGTCGTCCGTGACGGTCGTCTGGCCCAGCCGGACGGTGCCCAGGTACTCCTTCTCGGTCAGCGCGAGGTGCCCGAGGAGCTTGGTGGCGCGCTCCACGCCGAGGACGAGGACGCCCGTGGCCATGGGGTCGAGCGTGCCGGCGTGGCCGACGCGGCGGGTGCGGGCGATGCCGCGCATCTTGGCGACGACGTCGTGCGAAGTGAAGCCCGACGGCTTGTCGACGATGACGAGGCCGTCGGGCGTGGTGTGCTTCTGGGTCATTCGGCGGCGTCGTCCGTCTCTTCGGCGGCGTCGTCGTCCGGCTTCTTGTACGGGTCCGCCTCACCGGCGTACCGGGCGCCGGCCGAGACCTCGCGCACCTTCGCGTCGGACTGCCGCGCCTTGTCGAGGAGGTCCTCGATGGTCTTGGCGGTGTCGGGCAGGGCGTCGGCGACGAACGTCAGCGTCGGGGTGAACTTCACGCCCGCCGCAGCACCGACCGCGCTGCGGAGCACGCCCTTGGCGCTCTCCAGGCCGGCGGCCGCCGCCTTGCGCTCCTCCTCGTCCCCGTACACGGTGTAGAAGACGGTCGCCTCCCGCAGATCCCCGGTGACCCGGGTGTCCGTGATGGTGACGTGCGAGCCGAGCCGCGGGTCCTTGATCCCGCGCTGCAGCTTCTGGGCCACCACCTCTCGGATGAGGTCCGCCAGCCTTTTAGCCCGCGCGTTGTCGGCCACTGGTCCGTCTCCTTAAGAGTTTCTTGCTTCTTGCTTCAGTCTTCGTCGCTGTGGAGCCTGCGTCGAACCGAGAGCAGCTCCACCTCGGGCCGCCCGGCGACCAGCCGCTCGCAGCGGTCCAGTACGTCGCTGAGGTGCCCGGTGTCCCCCGAGACGAGCGCCAGCCCGATCTCGGCCCTGCGGTGGAGGTCCTGGTGGCCCGTCTCCGCCGCGCTCACTCCGTACTTGCGCTGGAGTTCGGCGACGATCGGACGGACCAGGGAGCGCTTCTCCTTGAGCGAGTGGACGTCGCCGAGGAGCAGATCGAAGGACAGAGTCCCCACATACATGTGTGCCCGGATGTCCCGCCGGTTCGGGGTACGGGCGCCGGGCTGAGAGTGCCGGCGCCGATACGGGAACCGTACACGCAACGGCCGGGGCCGATCGACGGAAATAACTCCCGCCGACCGGCCCCGGTCGCGTGTCAGGTCACGCGCGCGGCTTCTCGCGCATCTCGTACGTCGCGATGACGTCGTCGACCTTGATGTCGTTGAAGTTTCCGAGGTTGATACCACCCTCGTAGCCCTCGCGGATCTCGGTGACGTCGTCCTTGAAGCGACGCAGGCCCTCGATGTTGAGGTTCTCCGCGACGACCTTGCCGTCGCGGATGAGGCGCGCCTTGGTGTTGCGCTTGACCTCGCCCGACCGGATGAGCACACCGGCGATGTTGCCCAGCTTGGACGACTTGAAGACCTCGCGGATCTCCGCCGTACCGAGCTCGACCTCTTCGTACTCCGGCTTGAGCATGCCCTTGAGGGCCGCCTCGATCTCCTCGATCGCCTGGTAGATGACCGAGTAGTAGCGGACGTCCACACCCTCGCGCTCGGCCATCTGCGCCGCGCGGCCGGCCGCGCGGACGTTGAAGCCGATCACGATGGCGTCGGAGCCCATCGCCAGGTCGATGTCGGACTCCGTGACCGCACCGACACCACGGTGCAGGACGCGGATGTCGACCTCTTCGCCGACGTCCAGCTGGAGCAGCGAGGACTCGAGGGCCTCGACCGAACCGGAGGCGTCACCCTTGATGATCAGGTTCAGCTGCTGGACCTCGCCGGCCTTCAGGACCTTGTCCAGGTCCTCCAGCGAGACACGGCGCGTGCGCTTGGCGAAGGCCGCGTTGCGCTCGCGGGCGGCGCGCTTCTCGGCGATCTGACGGGCCGTACGGTCCTCGTCGACCACCAGGAAGTTGTCGCCCGCACCCGGGACGTTGGTCAGGCCCAGGACCTGGACCGGCGTCGACGGGCCGGCCTCGGCGACGTTGTTGCCGTTGTCGTCGAGCATGGCGCGGACGCGACCGTAGGCGTCGCCCACGACCATCGTGTCGCCGACCCGCAGGGTGCCTCGCTGGACGAGGACCGTCGCCACGGCACCGCGGCCGCGGTCGAGGCGGGACTCGATCGAGATGCCCTGCGCGTCCTGGTTCGGGTTGGCCCGCAGGTCGAGCGAGGCGTCGGCCGTGAGGATCACGGCCTCCAGCAGCGAGTCGATGTGCAGACCCTGCTTGGCGGAGATGTCGACGAACATGGTGTCGCCGCCGTACTCCTCGGCCACCAGGCCGTACTCGGTCAGCTGACCGCGCACCTTGGTCGGGTCGGCGCCCTCGACGTCGATCTTGTTGACCGCGACGACGATCGGCACGTCGGCCGCCTTGGCGTGGTTGAGCGCCTCGACCGTCTGCGGCATGACGCCGTCGTTGGCCGCGACGACCAGGATCGCGATGTCGGTCGACTTCGCACCACGGGCACGCATGGCGGTGAACGCCTCGTGACCCGGGGTGTCGATGAAGGTGATCTTGCGCTCTTCGTCGTTGACCTCGGTCGCGACCTGGTAGGCACCGATGTGCTGGGTGATGCCGCCGGCCTCGCCCGCGATGACGTTCGTCTTGCGGATGGCGTCGAGCAGTCGGGTCTTACCGTGGTCGACGTGACCCATGACGGTGACGACCGGCGGGCGGACCACCAGGTCCTCCTCGTCGCCCTCGTCCTCGCCGAACTCGATGTCGAAGGACTCGAGCAGCTCGCGGTCCTCCTCCTCCGGGCTGACGATCTGAACCTCGTAGTTCATCTCGCCGGCGAGGAGCTGGAGGGTCTCGTCGGAGACGGACTGGGTCGCGGTGACCATCTCGCCGAGGTTCATCATGACCGCGACGAGCGACGCCGGGTTGGCGTTGATCTTCTCCGCGAAGTCGGTGAGCGACGCGCCGCGGGAGAGACGGATGGTCTCGCCGTTGCCGCGCGGCAGCATCACGCCGCCGACGCTCGGGGCCTGCATGGCCTCGTACTCCTGGCGCCTCTGCCGCTTCGACTTGCGACCGCGACGCGCGGGACCACCGGGACGGCCGAAGGCGCCCTGCGTGCCACCACGGCCACCCGGACCACCGGGACGACCGCCGAAGCCGGGACGGCCACCGCCGCCACCGCCGGGACCACCGGGACGGCCGCCGAAGCCGCCGCCACCGCCACCGGGACCGGCAGGACGGCCGGCGAAGCCGCCGCCACCGCCACCCGGACGGCCGGCGAAGCCGCCGCCGCCCGGACGACCGCCGCCACCGCCACCGGGACGACCGCCGCCACCGGGACCACGGCCACCGGGGCCGCCGCCGGGACGCGGGCCCGCAGCGGGACGCTGCGGCATCATGCCGGGGTTGGGACGCGGGCCGCCGGGACCGCCGCCGGGACGGGGACCGCCCTGCGGACGGGGCATCGAGCCCGGCGTCGGACGGGAACCGCCCGGAGCCTGCGGACGCGGACCGCCGCCCTGGGCGCCGGGCGCCTGCGGACGGGGACCGGCGCCGCCGGGGGCACCGGGGCCGCCGGGACGCGGGGCACCCTGCGGGCGCGGAGCCTGCGGGCGGGCCATACCGGCGTTGCCGCCGGAGGTGAAGGGGTTGTTGCCCGGGCGCGGACCGGCCGGACGGGCACCGCCGGGACGCGGGGCCTGGCCGCCGGGACGGCGGTCGCCCTGACCCGGACGGGACGCCTGGCCCTGACCGGGAGCCGGACGGCCGCCGGGCTTCGGGGCGCCGGGACGGGCCGCGGGGCGCGGAGCCTGGTCGGCGGCCGGGGCCTGTGCGGCGGGGGCCGGGGCGGACGGCGGAGCGGTGAACTCCGGGGCCGCCGGGGCCGGACGCGGCGCGGGCTTCGGGCCCGGCGTCGGACGCGGGCCGGGGGTGGCCGGCGCGGAGGCGGCCGGGGCCGCCGGGGCGGCGGGCGCCTGGGCCGCGGGCCTGGGGGCGGCCGGCCGCGGAGCAGCCGGACGTGCCGCCTGCGCCGGGGACGGCGCGGGGGCGGGCTTGGGGGCTGCCTTCCTCGGGGCGGCGGGCTTGGCGGACTTGCCGCTGCCACCACCCTGGAAGGCGTCAGTCAGTTTGCGTACAACAGGCGCCTCGATCGTCGAGGATGCCGATCGGACGAATTCACCGAGTTCCTGGAGCTTGGCCATGACGACCTTGCTCTCCACACCGAACTCCTTGGCGAGTTCGTATACCCGGACCTTAGCCACTTCGCTCCTTTGAGGTCCGGGTTGCGGCCGGACCGTCGCTAGTTCATGGGCGTACTCATCGCGTACTCATCGAGTGCTCATCGCAATCTCGACCTGCTTTCGACTCGCGAGGTACCAGACCGCACGGGGGGTTCCGTACGGCGCTTCTTACGGTGTTGCCTCCTCGGCAACTGTCGACTGCTCGACGTATCGGCGCAACGCCTTTGTGTCGAGCGCTCCCGGGGCGCGCAGTGCCCGCGTGAACGCCCGGCGGCGGACCGCCTGGTCGAGACAGACGAGGGCGGGGTGCACATACGCACCCCGGCCGGGCAGCGTACCGCGTGGATCAGGGACGCACTCGCCCTCGATCGCCACGATGCGCAGCAGACCGGTCTTGGCCGTTCGCTCCCGGCACCCCACACAGGTGCGTTCAGGGCATGATCGGGCGTGCGTCCGGCCAGACACAGTTAAGTCTACCTCCCCGTGCCGACCTCACCCTTTTGGGGCAAGAATCGAACGGTTGTTGTCGTGATCTCAGCGGCGTACGGCTGGGATCTATTCCCCGGGCTGCTCGGTGTCGGGGCGGATGTCGATCCGCCAGCCGGTCAGCCGGGCGGCGAGCCGGGCGTTCTGGCCCTCCTTGCCGATGGCCAGCGACAGCTGGTAGTCCGGCACGGTCACCCGCGCGGAGCGGGCCGCCATGTCCACGACCTCGACCTTGGAGACCCGGGCCGGGGACAGCGCGTTGGCCACCATCTCCGCGGGGTCGTCCGACCAGTCGACGATGTCGATCTTCTCGCCGTTCAGCTCGCCCATGACATTGCGCACCCGGCCGCCCATGGGGCCGATGCAGGCGCCCTTGGCGTTCAGGCCCGAACGGGTGGACCGTACGGCGATCTTGGTGCGGTGACCGGCCTCACGCGCGATGGCGGCGATCTCCACCGAGCCGTCGGCGATCTCCGGCACCTCCAGGGCGAAGAGCTTCTTCACCAGATTGGGGTGCGTGCGCGAAAGGGTGACGGACGGACCGCGCACCCCCTTCGCCACCCGGACGACGTACGACCGCAGGCGCATGCCGTGCGGGTACGTCTCGCCCGGCACCTGCTCCTGCACCGGCAGGATCGCCTCGAGCTTGCCGATGTCGACGAGCACGTTCTTCGGGTCGCGGCCCTGCTGGACCACACCGGTGACGATGTCGCCCTCGCGGCCGGCGTACTCGCCGAGCGTCGCGTCGTCCTCGGCGTCGCGCAGCCGCTGCAGGATCACCTGCTTGGCGGTGGTGGCGGCGATACGGCCGAACCCGGACGGGGTGTCGTCGAACTCGCGGGCCTCCTGGCCCGGCTCGAGGTCCTCGGGGTCCTCCTTCGCCCACACGGTCACATGCCCGGTCTCCCGGTTGAGCTCCACGCGCGCGTGTCGGCGGCTTCCCTCGGTGCGGTGGTAGGCGATGAGGAGGGCCGACTCGATCGCCTCGACCAGCAGGTCGAAGGAGATCTCCTTCTCCCTGACCAAGCCCCGCAGGGCGCTCATGTCGATGTCCACGGCTACGCCTCCTCCTCTTCCTTCATGTCCTTCTTGTCCTTGCGGTTGAACTCGACCTGCACCCGCGCCCTGTCGAACTCGGAGAAGCCGAGCCGGCGGCTGGTGGCCTTGCGGCCCTTCACACCGGGGACCTCGACGTCCAGACCGTCCTCGTCGACGCCGAGGATCCTGGCGATCAGCTCGCCGCCCTCGGTCAGCTGGAACTTCACGAGCCGGTCGACGGCGCGCACGAAGTGCCGGTGCTCGGTGAGGAGGCGCTCCGCGCCGGGGGTTCCGACCTCCAGGTCGTAGGCCGCGTCACCCATCGCGTCGGTCTCGTCGAGCTTCGCCGAGAGCGCACGGCTCACATCGGCGATCGCGTCGAGGTCGGCACCCTCGTCGGAGTCCACGACCACGCGCAGCACACGCTTGCGGCCGACCGAGTCGACGGCGATCTCTTCCAGATCGAGGCCTTGGGAGGTGACGAGCGGCTCCAGAAGTTCTCGCAGCCTCTCGCTCTGGGTGGTGCTCATCCGGGTGACTCCTCGGCCGCGTGTGCTGTTGTGGGTTGGGGCGCGTGTCAGGTCAAAGGGTATCCGGTCCGGGGGTGTGTTGCCGTCCACGGCCGGCCGGGGTGCCTTCCGGCCGGGGTACCCGCGCTGAGCCGGTTACCCGTGTCCCGCTCGTTCACGGGTACCGTGATCACGACTGTTCGTACGAATTCCCCGAGGATCACTGCCGTGCCGTTCTCCCCGTCGCCGCGTATCCCCTCGGGGGTGCGAAGAAGGACCCTGTTCGCCTCGGCCGCCGGTGGGCTGCTCGTGGCCGGCTGCAGTTCCGGTTCCGAGGACCGGGACTCGGCCACCGGGGGCGCTCCGGCCGCCGGGGAGCGGGCACGCGTGCGTGCCGCCGCCGACAGCGCCGCCCTGGTCGAGCGGTACGACGCCGTGCTCGCGGCCCACCCCGCGCTGGCCGGCCGGATCCGGCCGCTGAGGGAGGAGACCGCACGCCATGTGGCCGCCTTCGGAGGCGTACGGCGCTCCCCTCGGCCCTCCGCGCCGGCACCCGCTCCCGCCACGCCCGAGGCCGCCCTCGCCGGGCTGGCCGCCGCCGAGCGGGAGCTCGCCGACCGGCGGGCCGAGGCCTTGCTGGAGGTGCCCGGGGAGCTGGCGCGGCTGCTGGCGTCCGTGGCCGCGGCCGGTGCGGGGCACGCGTACCTGCTGACCCTGAAGCCGACGGAGGGCGACGTATGAGCGAGAAGGCCGGGCCCGAGCTGACCGCGCTCCAGGCGGCGCTGGCCGCCGAGCACGCGGTGGTCTACGGCTACGGGGTCGTCGGCGCCCGGATCCCCGAGGGGCGCCGAGCCGAGGCACGGACGGCCTACGACGCCCATCGCAGCCGGCGCGACGGCCTGGCGCGTGAGGTGCGGGACCTGGGCGGGGAGCCGGTCGCGGCGGCGGCCGGGTACGTGCTGCCGTTCCCGGTGGGCGACCCGGACTCCGCGGTGCGGCTCGCCGCCGAGCTGGAGGAGCGGGTGGCCGGGGTCTACTCCGACCTGGTGCGGGCGTCGGCCGGCGAGCGGCGGGCCGCTGCCGCGCGGGCGCTGCGGGAGGCCGCGGTGCGTGCGGTGCGCTGGCGCGGCGGGAGCGTAGCCTTCCCTGGGCTCGCCGAGCGCTCCTCCGGGACCTCGGCCGCGCCTACGGGGTGACGGTCACGGGAAAGGACAACTCGCGCATGGCTTTCGAACCGCCGCGGCGTCTGGTCAGGGCGCTCGGTGAGAGCGCGCCGGACGGTGACGACTGGTTGGAGAGGCTCCCCGAGACGCTCGACCGGGCCGTCGCGCTACGCGAGTTGACCGTGGACCGGGTCCAGGTGCCCGGGGGCCGCAGCAGCCTGGTGGTGCTCGTGCGGCGGGCCGACGGGACGCCCGCGGTGCTGAAGCTGGCTCCGCCGCGGGCACGGCCCGGGAGCGAGCGGGCCGCGCTGGCGCACTGGGCCGGGCGGGGCACCGTACAGCTGCTCGACGAGGAAGGGACGGAGGGGGTGCTGCTGCTGGAGCGGCTGCATCCGGACGTCTCGGTGCGGTCGCTGCCCGAGGCGAAGGCGCTGCTGGAGGCGGCGGGGACGCTGCGCAGGCTGTGGGTGGAGCCGCCGCAGGGGCACGCCTTCGCGACGGTCGCCGAGCGGACCGGGCGGCAGGCGCGGGCCATGCGGGCGAGCGCGGACGCCGACGCCGAGCTGGTGCCGCTGGTCGACGCGGCGCTCGCGGTGCGCGAGGAGCTGGTGGCGGCGCCGCCGGAGCACCTGCTGCTGCACGGCACGTTCCGGCAGTCCAAGGTCCTCGCGGCCGAGCGGATGCCGTGGCTGGCCGTCGGGCCCGACCCGCTGGTCGGCGAGTGCGCGTTCGACCTGGCCCGGCTGGTCAGGGACCGCGTGGAGGACCTGATCGCCACCCCGTCGGGCGCTGCGACGACCCGGCGCCGGGTGAAGCGGCTCGCGGAGTCGCTGGACGTGGACCAGGAGCGGCTGCGGGGCTGGACCCTGTTCCGGGCCGTGGAGTCGGGTGTGCGGGCGCGCCGGGTGGGGCGGCCCCAGGACGCGGAGCTGCTGCTGGAGTTCGCGAGCTGGCTGTGAGACGCCGAAGGTGCGGGTCCCCCGCCCGGGAAGAACCCCGGGGGACCCGCACCTTCGCCGTGTCCTACGCGGTCAGGCGCGCCACGGCCTCCTCGACCGTCAGCTCCTCGCGCTCACCGGTCCTGCGGTCCTTGAGCTCGACGACGCCCTCGCCGGCGCGGCGGCCCGCGACGAGGATCTTCGGTACGCCGATCAGCTCCGAGTCGGTGAACTTCACGCCCGGGGACACCCCGGCGCGGTCGTCGACCAGGACGCGCAGGCCGGCCGCGGCCAGCTTGTCGGAGACGTCCAGGGCGAGTTCGGTCTGCAGGGCCTTGCCCGCGGCGACGACGTGGACGTCGGCCGGGGCGACCTCGGCGGGCCAGCACAGGCCCTTGTCGTCGGCGGTCTGCTCGGCGAGGGCGGCGACCGCGCGGGAGACGCCGATGCCGTAGGAGCCCATGGTGACGCGGACCGGCTTGCCGTTCTGGCCGAGGACGTCCAGCTTGAGGGCGTCGGCGTACTTGCGGCCCAGCTGGAAGATGTGGCCGATCTCGATGGCGCGGTCCAGCTTGAGGCCGGTGCCGCACTTCGGGCAGGGGTCGCCGTCCTGGACGACCACGACGTCGACGTACTCGTCGACCGCGAAGTCACGGCCCGCGACGACGTTCTTCGCGTGCATGCCCTCCTTGTTGGCACCGGTGATCCAGGAGGTGCCGGGGGCCACGCGCGGGTCGGCGATGTACTTCACCTTGTCCAGGCCCTGCGGGCCGACGTAGCCGCGGACCAGGTCGCGGCGCTCGGCGAAGTCGGCCTCGGTGACCATCTCGACGGTGGCGGGCGCGAAATGGGCCTCGACCTTGTCCATGTCGACCTCGCGGTCGCCGGGCACGCCCACGGCGACGATCTCGCCGTCGACCTTCACCAGGAGGTTCTTCAGCGTGGCGGAGGCGGGGACGCCGAGGGAGGCGGCCAGGGTCTCGATGGTGGGGGTGTCCGGGGTGGGGATGTCCTCGGCGGCGGGCACGGCCGAGCCGTCGACCGGCTTCACCTCGTAGCTGATCGCCTCGGTGTTCGCCGCGAAGTCGCCGTTCGGGCAGTTGGCGAAGGTGTCCTCGCCGGCCTCGGCCGGGGCGAGGAACTCCTCCGACTTGGAGCCGCCCATCGCGCCGGCGGTCGCGGCGACGATGCGGTAGTCCAGGCCGAGGCGCTCGAACACGCGCTGGTAGGCCTCGCGGTGCAGGGCGTAGGACTTGGCCAGGCCCTCGTCCTCCAGGTCGAAGGAGTACGAGTCCTTCATCAGGAACTCTCGCCCGCGCAGGATGCCGGCCCGGGGGCGGGCCTCGTCGCGGAACTTCGTCTGGATCTGGTACAGGATCACCGGCAGGTCCTTGTAGGACGAGCACTGGTCCTTCACCAGCAGGGTGAAGATCTCCTCGTGGGTCGGGCCGAGGAGGTAGTCGCCGCCCTTGCGGTCCTTCAGACGGAACAGCTCGGCGCCGTACTCGTCCCAGCGGCCGGTCGCCTCGTACGGCTCACGCGGCAGCAGCGCGGGCAGGGAGACCTCCTGGGCGCCGATGGCGTCCATCTCCTCGCGGACGATGCGCTCGACGTTGGCGAGGACCTTCTTGCCGAGCGGCAGCCAGCTCCAGATGCCGGCGGCCGTGCGGCGGACGTAGCCGGCGCGGACGAGGAGCTTGTGGCTGAGGACCTCGGCGTCCGCCGGGTCGTCGCGCAGGGTCTTCGCCATCAACTGGGACATGCGCTGGACCGGTGCGTTGGCCATGGTTCTCGTACTCCTGCCGGGTAAGGGTGATGGCTAGGAGGTTAGCCGGGGGGTGGGGGGCTGCGGAAATCGGTTAGCGGCGGCGCAGCGGGAGGGGGGCGCCCATCACGGCGTACGGCTTCGGCGCGCTCGGGAAGTGGACGCGGCGGGCCAGGTCGACGTAGCCGAGGGAGTGGTAGAGGCCGCGGGCGGGGCTGTCGGTGTCGATCGCCGAGAGGATGGAGCGGGGCTCGGTCGCGCTGTCGGTGATCGTGGTGATCAGGGTGCGGCCGATGCCGCGGTTCTGGTGCGCCGGGTGGACGTGGAGTTCGGTGATGACGAAGGAGTCGTCGAGCCAGGTGTCGTTGCCCTCGGCGCGGAGGTAGGGCTCCACCACGGTGGACCACCAGTGGGTGCGGTCGTTGGGCATGCCGTAGACGAATCCCACGAGTTGGCCCCGGCTGGTCGCGCCCAGCGCTCTCGCGCCCGGGTACGTCATGTGGCGCAGCACGATCTGCCGGCGGACCGCCACCTCGTCGGGGTGCAGGTCGAAGGCGACCGCCTGGACCGCGAGGGCCTCGTCGACGTGGGCTGCGAGGTCCAGGGGGCCGATGGCGAGGTCCATGCCGGGAGCCTACAGCGCTAGAAGAGCACGCTCATGAACGATCCGACCTCTTCGAAGCCGACCCTCTTGTACGTCCTTCTGGCCGCCGTGTTGAAGTCGTTGACGTAGAGGCTGACCACGGGGGCCACGTCCGCCAGGGCGTAGCCGAGGACCGCTGCCATGCCCGGTGCGGCCAGGCCCTTGCCGCGGTACTCGGGGGCCACCCAGACGCCCTGGATCTGGCAGGCGCGGTCGGTGGCGGCGCCGATCTCGGCCTTGAACACGACCTTGCCGTGGTCGTCCAGGCGGGCGAAGGAGCGGCCGGTGCCGACGAGTTCGGCGACGCGGGCCTGGTAGAGCAGACCGCCGTCGCCGGCCAGCGGGGAGACGCCGACCTCCTCGGTGAACATGGCGACGCAGGCCGGCATGATCGTCTCCATCTCGTCCTTGCGGACGCGCCGGACGTACGGGTCCGGGGTGATGTCGGCCGGCATGCGGTCGGTGACCATCAGGGGCTGGCGGGCGCGGACGTCGCGGGCCGGGCCCCAGTGGGGTTCGAGCAGCCGCCACAGCTCGGCGGTCTGCTCCGCCGGGCCGACGATCGAGGAGCAGCGGCGGCCCGCCCTTCTCGCCCGGTCGGCGAAGGCCCGGATCGCGCGCGGGGTGGCGCAGAGGGGGACGAGGTTGGCGCCCGCGTAGCACAGCGACGTGAGCATGCCGTCCTCGTACCAGCCCCACATCTCGCCGCCCAGGCGCCAGGGGTCCAGGCCGGCGACCTGGACCCGGGAGGTCACGAAGGCGTTCGCCACGGGTTCTCTGTCGAGGACTGCGAGTGCGGCGTCCAGGTCACTCGGTTCGAGGACCCGGGAGGTGGTCTGGGTCAACACGTGCGGGCCTCATCGTGGGGTTCTGCTGGTCTCCGCACTATAGCTGCGCTGCTTGTGCAGCGCGCCTTCCAGCTCGGCCGGTGCTGTGCGTCGGCGGCTTTCCCCTGCGTCGTGGCTTGTCGGGCGGTTCCCCGCGCCCCTCGGGTACGTACCCTGCGGGGCATCCCGGAAGCTCAGCCGGCCACCGACACCGACGGCTCGCCGGACGGGACGCCCTCGTCCTGCATCTGCTCGGCGATCTTCATCGCCTCCTCGATGAGGGTCTCCACGATCTTGGACTCGGGGACGGTCTTGATGACCTCGCCCTTGACGAAGATCTGGCCCTTGCCGTTGCCGGAGGCGACGCCGAGGTCGGCCTCGCGGGCCTCGCCGGGGCCGTTGACGACGCAGCCCATGACGGCGACGCGGAGCGGGACCTCCATGCCGGTCAGGCCGGCGGTGACCTCTTCGGCGAGCTTGTAGACGTCGACCTGGGCGCGGCCGCAGGACGGGCAGGAGACGATCTCCAGGCCGCGCTGCTTGAGGTTGAGGGACTCCAGGATCTGGTTGCCGACCTTGACCTCCTCGACCGGCGGCGCGGAGAGGGAGACGCGGATGGTGTCGCCGATGCCCTGGGAGAGCAGGGCGCCGAAGGCGACGGCCGACTTGATCGTGCCCTGGAAGGCGGGGCCGGCCTCGGTGACGCCGAGGTGCAGGGGGTAGTCGCACTGGGCGGCGAGCTGGCGGTAGGCCTCGATCATCACGACCGGGTCGTTGTGCTTGACCGAGATCTTGATGTCGCGGAAGTCGTGCTCCTCGAAGAGGGACGCCTCCCACAGGGCGGACTCGACGAGGGCCTCCGGGGTGGCCTTGCCGTACTTCTGGAGCAGGCGGCGGTCGAGGGAGCCGGCGTTGACGCCGATGCGGATCGGAGTGCCGTGGTCCTTGGCGGCCTTGGCGATCTCCTTGACCTTGTCGTCGAACTGCTTGATGTTGCCGGGGTTCACCCGGACCGCCGCGCAGCCCGCCTCGATCGCCGCGAAGACGTACTTCGGCTGGAAGTGGATGTCGGCGATGACCGGGATCTGGGACTTGCGGGCGATGGTCGGCAGCGCGTCGGCGTCGTCCTGCGTGGGGCAGGCGACCCGGACGATCTGGCAGCCGGACGCGGTCAGCTCGGCGATCTGCTGGAGGGTGGCGCCGATGTCGGACGTACGGGTCGTCGTCATGGACTGGACCGAGACCGGGGCGTCGCCGCCGACCGCGACGGAGCCGACCTGGATCTGCCGGCTCTTGCGGCGCTCGGCGATCTTGGTCGGAACGGACGGCATGCCGAGAGAAATCGCAGTCATCTGCTGTGCAACCCCAAGTCGTGGATCAAGGTCCGGACCCGTATCTGCGGCGGGCTCCAGGCTTCGAGATTACGGCACATGGCCCCGGAGGCTCACATCCCGCCCGGTAAAGACACCCGATGGGGGCGGCCGGGCACACAGTGTGCCCGGCCGCCGTGAACCACCGGTGGCTAGGAGATGCGCACCGGGTTGACCACGTCCGCGATCAGCACCAGGACGGTGAAGCAGACGAAGATCCCGGCGACCACATAGGCGACCGGCATCAGCTTCGCCACGTCGAACGGGCCCGGGTCCGGGCGGCGCAGCACCCGGGCGGTGCCCCGGCGCAGCGACTCCCACAGGGCGCCCGCGATATGGCCGCCGTCCAGCGGCAGCAGCGGGAGCATGTTGAACAGGAACAGCGACAGGTTGAAACCGGCCAGCAGGAACACGAACATGGCGAGCTGCTGGGAGGCCGGGATGTCGAGGGTGGCGATCTCGCCGCCGACCCGGGCCGCACCGACGATGCCCATCGGGGAGTCCTGCTCGCGCGGTCCGTCGCCGAAGGCGGCGTCCCACAGGGCCGGGATCTTCGAGGGCAGGGCGACGAGGGAGTCGACCGCGTCGCCGACCCGGTCCCCCATCCAGGTCATGGAGTCGCCGAAGCCCAGGGTCTCGACCCCTTCGGCGGCGCTGAAGCCGAGGAAGCCGGCCTTGATGTACTCGCCCTGGACGTAGGCGCCGCTGGAGTCCTTCTTGGTGACCAGGTTGGTGGCGATCTTCGCGTGCAGGGTGACCTCCTGCCCCTTGCGGTCGACGACGATCGCCACCTCCTTTCCGGCGCTGTCGCGGATCAGGTCGGAGAGGGTGTTCCAGTCGTCGGTGCGGTGTCCGTCGAAGGCGACGATCTTGTCGCCGGCCTTCATGCCCGCGGCCTCGGCCGGGGAGGCCGGATCGGACTTCTTGCACTCGTCGCGCTTCTCCGTCTGCGCGATGACGCACGGGGAGACCGAGCTGACGGTGGTGGTCTGCTGCTGGATGCCGAAGCCCATCAGCACCGAGAGGAACAGGCCGAAGGCGAGGACCAGGTTCATGAACGGGCCCGCGAACATCACGATGACCCGCTTCCACGGCTTGCGCGTGTAGAAGAGGCGGTCCTCGTCACCCGGCCGCAGCTCCTCGAAGGCGGCCGAGCGGGCGTCCTCGATCATGCCGCGCCAGGGCGAGGTGGAGCGGGCCTCCAGCTTGCCGTCGGCGCCGGGCGGGAACATGCCGATCATGCGGATGTAGCCGCCGAACGGGATCGCCTTGACGCCGTACTCGGTCTCGCCCTTCTTCCGCGACCAGATGGTCGGGCCGAAGCCGACCATGTACTGCGGCACGCGGATGCCGAACAGTTTGGCCGTGGACAGGTGGCCCAGCTCGTGCCACGCGATCGAGAAGAGCAGGCCGACCGCGAAGACCACTATGCCGAGGATGAACATCAGGGTCGTCATGCACGGGCCTCCGCCGTCTGTGCCGTCAGTTCCCGGGCCCGGGTGCGCGCCCAGGTCTCCGCTTCGAGGACGTCCGACACGGTCAGCGAAGTTCCCGCGCTCGGGGTGCCGTGCTCCTCGACGACCCGGGTGACGGTCTCCATGATCCCGTTGAAGGGCAGCGCGCCGGCCCGGAAGGTCTCCACGCACTCCTCGTTGGCGGCATTGAACACCGCCGGGGCGGTGCCCGCGAGCTCGCCCACGTGCCGGGCGAGGTTCACCGACGGGAAGGCGTCGTCGTCGAGCGGGAAGAACTCCCACGTCGAGGCCGTGCTCCAGTCGAAGGCGGGCGCCGCGTCGGGCACGCGCTCCGGCCAGCCCAGGCCGATGGCGATGGGGCCGCGCATGTCGGGGGGCGTGGCCTGCGCCAGGGTCGATCCGTCCGTGAACTCCACCATCGAGTGAACATACGACTGAGGGTGGACGACGACCTCAATGCGGTCGAAGGGAATGTCGTAGAGCAGGTGTGCCTCGATGACCTCCAGGCCCTTGTTGACGAGGGTCGCGGAGTTGATCGTGATCACCGGGCCCATCGCCCAGGTGGGGTGGGCGAGGGCGTCCTCCACGGTGACGTGCGCGAGCTGTTCCTTCGTACGGCCGCGGAAGGGGCCGCCGGAAGCGGTGACGACGAGCTTGCGGACGTCTGCGCGGGTGCCGGCGGCGAGGGCCTGGAAGAGCGCGGCGTGCTCGGAGTCGACCGGGATGATCTGGCCGGGCTTGGCGCGCTCCTTGACCAGCGGGCCGCCGACGATGAGCGACTCCTTGTTGGCGAGCGCGAGGGTGCGGCCCGCCTCCAGCGCGGCCAGGGTCGGGGCGAGGCCGATGGACCCGGTGATGCCGTTGAGGACGGTGTGGCAGTCGGAGGCGGCCAGCTGCGTGGCCGCCTCGGCTCCCGCCAGGATCTCGGGCAGCGGCTCCCCCGCCCCGTACTCGGCGGCCAGCGCCTCGCGCAGCGCCGGTACGACGTCCTCGCGGGCCACCGCGACCGTACGCACCCGCAGGCGGCGGGCCTGCTCGGCCAGCAGGGCCACCCGGCCGCCGTTGGCGGACAGGGCGGTCACCCGGAAGCGGTCGGGGTTGCGCAGGACGAGGTCGATGGCCTGCGTGCCGATCGAACCGGTGGACCCGAGGATCACCACGTCCTTGGGGCCGTCTCCCACGACGGGGTCGTACACGAGATGCGGATCGGCAAGGGGGGCTGGGCTGTCGCTCATGCCCCCCATTCTTCCCGTAGTCCGACCCCGGATGTGTTCACGGGGTGGTGTCGCGTGTGCTCATGCAGTGGCGCGCCGGAACTTCTCCCACCGGGCGTCGACGACCTCCTGCGGTACCCGGCCGAAGTCCTCCATCCCGAGCGTGCCGGCCGGGTCAGCGGATCGAGCGGTGGACGTTTTCCCTGGTCGGGGGGCCGGGGGTGGCGTCTGCGATCCATGGGCCGTCGTCGGACGGGTCGAGGACGCCCTCCTCCAGCCAGGTGTAGGTGCCCGACAGGACGCCCTTGACGACCTGGCGGTCGATGTCGTCGGTGTTGGTCCACAGGCGGTCGAAGAGGGTGTCGACGCGCAGGCGGGCCTGGCGGCAGAAGGTGTCGGCGAGCTGGTAGGCCTCGCGGCCGTGGTCGCCCTGGCCGCGCAGCAGCTCGGCGCGGACGCAGGCGGCGCTCATGGCGAACAGTTCGGCGCCGATGTCGACGATCCGGCCGAGGAAGCCCTGCTTGGTCTCCATGCGGCCCTGCCAGCGGGACATGGCGTAGAAGGTGGAGCGGGCCAGTTTGCGGGCGTGGCGCTCGACGTAGCGGAGGTGGCCGGAGAGGTCGACCTCGTGGCGGAACTCGCCGTAGGAAACGGGCAACTGGCCCGCTCCGGCGACCAGCTTCGGCAGCCACTTGGCGTAGAAGACGCCCGCGCTCGCGCCCGCCCTCGCCTTGTCGGACAGGGACTTGTCGGGGTCGATGAGGTCGCCGGCCACCGACAGGTGGGCGTCGACGGCCTCGCGGGCGATGAGCAGGTGCATGATCTCGGTGGAGCCCTCGAAGATGCGGTTGATGCGCAGGTCGCGCAGCATCTGCTCGGCGGGCACGGCACGCTCGCCGCGGGCGCGCAGCGACGCGGCGGTCTCGAAGCCGCGGCCGCCGCGGATCTGGACGAGTTCGTCGGCCATCAGCCAGGCCATCTCGGAGCCGTAGAGCTTGGCGAGGGCGGCCTCGATGCGGATGTCGTTGCGGTCCTCGTCGGCCATCTGGGAGGACAGGTCGAGGACTGCTTCGAGGGCGAAGGTGGTCGCCGCGATGAACGCGATCTTCGAACCGACGGCCTCGTGCAGGGCGACCGGCTTGCCCCACTGCTCGCGGACGCCGGACCACTCGCGGGCGATCTTCAGGCACCACTTGCCGGCGCCCGCACACATCGCGGGCAACGACAGACGGCCGGTGTTGAGGGTGGTCAGGGCGATCTTGAGGCCGGCGCCCTCGGGGCCGATGCGGTTGCCCGCGGGGACCCGGACCCGGTGGAAGCGGGTGACGCCGTTCTCGATGCCGCGCAGGCCCATGAAGGCGTTGCGGTTCTCGACGGTGACGCCCTCGGAGGCGGACTCCACGACGAAGGCGGTGATGCCGCCGGGATGGCCCTCCGACTTCGGCACCCGTGCCATGACGACGAGCAGGTCGGCGATCACACCGTTGGTGGTCCAGAGCTTCACCCCGTCGATGACGTACTCGTCGCCGTCCGGCACGGCCGTCGTGGCCAGCCGGGCCGGGTCGGAGCCGACGTCCGGCTCGGTGAGCAGGAAGGCGGAGATGTCGGTGCGGGCGCAGCGCGGCAGGAAGGCGTCCTTCTGCTCCTGGGTGCCGAAGATCTTCAGCGGCTGGGGCACGCCGATGGACTGGTGGGCGCTGAGCAGCGCGCCGACCGCCGGGCTGACCGAGCCGACCAGGGCGAGGGCCTTGTTGTAGTACACCTGGGTGAGGCCGAGGCCGCCGTACTTGGGGTCGATCTTCATGCCGAGCGCGCCGAGCTCCTTGAGGCCGTCGACGACCTCGTCGGGGATGCGGGCGTCGCGCTCGATGACCTCCGGGTCGATCTCGGTCTCGCAGAAGTCGCGGAGCTTGGCGAGGAACTCCTCGCCGCGCTGGGCGTCCTCGGCGGCGGGGAGCGGGTGGGGGTGGATGAGGTCGAGGCGGAAGCGGCCGAGGAACAGTTCCTTGGCGAAGCTGGGCTTGTGCCAGTCCTGTTCCCGGGCCGCCTCCGCGACCTGGCGGGCCTCACGCTCGGTGACGTTGCGTGGGGGCGTTGCTGCGGTCATGAGGCTCACCTCGCCGCGAAGAGGGATCAAGGGGACCTTGCGTTACCGATCGGTGCTACCGGATCGTTCGTACCCGAAAGCGGACGCCCCCACCAGTCCTCGCGCGGCCGTTCAGCCGATACGGACGGAAAACGGCTGTCGAAGCGCTTCGACTAGCTATGGACACCCACTCCCGCTGGGGCTACTGTCGAACCACCCTCACTCGCCCTTGTTCACCTTGCGCACTGTCGAAGCGCTTCACAAAGCTTGGAGAGCTGGATGGTCACCCTCGCCGAGGTCGCCCAGCACGCCGGAGTGTCGGCGAGCACGGTGAGCTATGTCCTCAGCGGCAAGCGGTCCATCTCCGCCACCACCCGGCAGCGGGTCGAGCAGAGCATCCGGGAGCTGGGCTACCACCCGAACGCCGGGGCCCGCGCCCTGGCCGGCAAGCGGTCCAACATCATCGCGCTGATGATCCCGCTGCGGACCGACATGTACGTGCCGGTGATGATGGAGATCGCCATCGCGGTCGCCACCACCGCCCGCACCCATGGCTACGACGTGCTGCTGCTGACCGGCGAGGAGGGCCCCGACGCGGTGCGCCGGGTCACCGGCAGCGGGCTCGCCGACGCGATGATCCTGATGGACGTCGAGCTGGACGACGAGCGGCTGCCGTTGCTGCGCGGCACCGACCAGCCGTCCGTGCTCATCGGGCTGCCGGCCGACACCGAGGGCCTGACCTGCGTGGACCTGGACTGGACCGCGACGGGCGCGCTGTGCGTGGAGCAGCTGGCCACGCTCGGCCACCGCGACATCGCCGTCATCGGCGAGGCCCCCGCGGTCTACGAGCGGCACACCGGCTTCGCCGAGCGCACCCTGGACGGACTGCGCTCCCGCTCCAGGGAGCTGGGCGTACGGCTGCTGCACCGGCCGTGCGAGGGCGGGTACGACGCGATGGCCTCCACGCTCGCCCGGGTCTTCGACGAACGCCCCGGCACCACCGCCTTCGTCGTGCAGAACGAGTCGGCCGTCGAGCCGCTCCTCGCACTGCTGCGCCAGCAGGGCCGGGCCGTGCCCGAGGACGTGTCGGTGATCGCGGTCTGCCCGGACCAGGTCGCCACGCAGGCCTCGGTGCGGCTGACGTCCGTCGCCATCCCCGCCCAGGAGATGGGGCGGCACGCGGTGGAGCGGCTGGTGGCCAAGCTGGACGGGCGCCAGGGCGACGAAGTGGTGCTGCTCGCACCCGAGTTGACGGTCCGGGCGAGTTCGGGTCCGGCACCCGCTGCGTCCTGACGCCTCCGCCGCCTTCCGGACCCGCGGGCTTCCGGACCCGCGGGCTTCCGGACCGGCGGGCTTCCGGACCGGCGGGCTTCCGGACCCGCGCCGCGCCTGCCGAACTCGCGATCTTCCGGATCGCGATCTTCCGGATCGCGATCTCCCTCCGAATACGCGGTTCCCCGGATCCGCGAACTGCTGACGCCCCTGCGACCTTCCGGCACTCCTGCGATCTTCCGGAACTCCTGCGACCTTCCGGCACTCCTGAAACTTCCTGCCCCCCGCGACCTTCCGCCCCCGCGACTTCCTCCACCTCCCCCCTTCCCCCGCAACTCCCCGACCCCCGCCACTCCCTCCCGCCAGCGCCGTCCCGGCCCCCTGCACATGTCCGCCCCGTCCCGTTCGGGGCACCCCCATGTCCTCAGGAGCACGCCACGTGAATCAGCCTGCCGAAATCCAGTCCAAGGTCAGCCTCGCGCAGTCCTCCCCCACCGTAGGTACGTTCCGTGAGCGCGGCGGGGCGCTGGAGTGGAGCGGCCGCCAGGAGACCGTGCGGGTCGAGCCCTGGGGGCCGGACGCGGTCCGGGTGCGTGCCCGGCTCGGCGGGCCGGTCCTGGAGGGGCTCCCCGGCGCCCTGCTCGACGAGGCCCCGGCCACGTCGTCGAGCGTGAAGACCGAGGAGGGCCGGGGCCGGCTGACCGTCGGCGCCCTCACCGTCGACATCGACGCCGAGGGCATGATCCGGTTCCTGCGCACGGACGACTCCACCGAGCTGCTCGCCGAGGAACGCGCCCACTTCTGGTGGCCCGGTCCCCGGCTGTACACGGCCGTCGGCAACGGCCATCACCGCCTCGAACAGCGGTTCGCCGCCTACGAGGGCGAGAGGCTGTACGGCCTGGGCCAGCACCAGCACGGCCGGCTCGACCAGAAGGGCCTGGTCCTGGACCTGGTGCAGCGCAACGCCGAGGTGGGCATCCCGGTGCTGACCTCCAGCCGCGGCTACACCCTGCTGTGGAACAACCCGGCGATCGGCCGGGTGGAGCTGGCGCACAACGGCACCCGCTGGGTCGCCGACTCGGCCCGCCAGATCGACTACTGGATCACCGCGGGCACCCCCGCCGACGCCCAGCGCCGCTACAGCGCGGTCACCGGCCGTACGCCGATGCTGCCGGAGTGGGCGGCCGGCTTCTGGCAGTGCAAGCTGCGCTACCGCACCCAGGACGAACTCCTCGGCGTGGCCAGGGAGTACAAGCGCCGCGGCCTGCCGCTGGACGTGATCGTCTGCGACTTCTTCCACTGGACCCACCTCGGCGAGTGGAAGTTCGACCCGAAGGAGTGGCCGGACCCGGCGGCGATGGTCCGCGAACTCGACGAGCTGGGCGTCGAGCTGGTGGTGAGCGTGTGGCCCTCGGTGTCGCCGCTGAGCGAGAACCACCCGGTCATGGAGCAGCGCGGCTACTTCATCGGCACCCAGTACGGCCCGCTCGCGCACGCCGACTGGCCGGACAAGGAGGTCGCCTCGACGGTCCAGGTCGCCTTCTACGACGCCACCAACCCGGACGCCCGGGAGTTCGTGTGGTCCAGGATCCGGGACAACTACCTCCGTCCCTACGGCATCAAGGCCTTCTGGCTGGACGCCTGCGAGCCCGAGCTGAAGCCCGGCTTCCAGGAGAACCTGCGCTACTGGGCGGGCCCCGGCCTGGAGGTCGGCAACCTCTACCCGGCGGAGAACGCCCGCACCTTCCACGAAGGGCTGCTCGCGGAGGGCGAGTCGGAGATCATCACCCTCAACCGCTCGGCGTGGGCGGGCAGTCAGCGCTACGGCGCCGCCCTGTGGTCGGGTGACATCGGCACCGACTTCGCGACGCTGCGCCGCCAGATCGCGGCCGGCCTCAACACCGCGCTGTCCGGCATCCCGTGGTGGAACACCGACATCGGCGGCTTCCACGGCGGTGACCCGGACGACCCGGACTACCGGGAGGTGATGGTCCGCTGGTTCCAGTTCGGCGCGCTGTCCCCGCTGATGCGCCTGCACGGCTTCCGCGAGCCGGGCATGCCGCTGGGCCCGGAGATGACGGGCGGCCCGAACGAGGTGTGGTCGTACGGCGAGGAGACCGGGGCCGTCCTGGAGCGGTACCTGCGGCTGCGCGAGCGGCTCAAGCCGTACGTCCTGAAGGTCATGCGGGAGGCCCATGAGGAGGGGCTGCCGGTGATGCGGCCGCTGTTCCTGGAGTTCCCCGGCGACCCGGCGGCCTGGCAGGTGGACGACGCCTATCTGTTCGGGCGGGACCTGCTGGTCGCCCCGGTGCTGACCGCGGGTGCGACGGCCCGGACGGCCTACCTTCCGGCGGGCGCGCGCTGGACGGACGCCTGGACGGGTGCGGCGTACGAGGGCGGTACGACGGTGACGGTGGACGCCCCGCTGGAGCGCATCCCGCTCTTCCTGCGGGACGGCGCCCAGCTGCCGATCGCCGGATGAGACGCGTGCGGCCGGTCCCGTAGGGGAGGGACCGGCCGCACGTCTGTTCGCCTTCGGATCAGCTGCTGCTGACCGTCAGGCTGTTGGTGCGGAAGTCGAGTCCGCCGGACGACGAGGTGATCTCGTAGCCGAACTGCACGTCCCCGATGGTCTCGTTGCCGAACCAGCCCTTGGTGTCCTTGATCCACTTCAGGATCGGCAGGATGTTCACCGTGCCGGAGCCGGAGTCGGAGGTGCGCAGGAACGAGTAGACCTCGTTGGCGCCGTTGTTGCCCTTGTAGACGTTCCAGGTGTGGCCGCCGAGACTGACGGTGCCCTGGGAGGTGCCGAGCGGGCCGACGGCGCCGTTGTAGTTGACCCACAGCATGATCTCGTGGTCGTAGTCCGTGTCCCAGATGTCGTAGGACGTGTTGTACGCGCCCGCCGACGGGACCGTGACGTTGTAGCTGCTGGTCAGCGAACCGATCGAGGTGATCGTCCTGTTGATGACCTTCTTGGCGTTCGGGTAGGACTTGATGCCGCCGGTGTTCGGGTGGTTCGCCCAGACGCCCCAGTTGGTGCCGGAGTTGGCCCAGACGCACTGGCCGCCGGCGCCGGAGCCCCAGATGTTGTTGTAGAGGGTGTAGCCGTTCAGGCTGGTGTTGCCCCACTGGTCGCACGTGCTCCAGATCGCGGCCTGTGCGGGCGCGGCGGCGAGTCCGACGGTCGCGCCGAGGGCGAGGGCCGGGGCGAGCAGTGCGGTGAGGAACCTTCCGCGGGTACGTGCCATGGTGTCCCTTCCATGGGTGGGGGGAAGTGCGCGGTCATCAGGTCCTCAGGGTGAGGACCTGGTCCTCTCCGGCGACGAGGTCGAGCGACCGCCCGTCGCCGGAGGGGGTTCTGAGGTCCACGCGGCAGCTGCGCGTGGGGCGGACGACGGCGGTCGCCCCGTCATGGCTCCAGCCGAGGTCGACCTCGGCGCCGAACCGGGTGCGGACGCCCGTGATCCGGCCTCGCGGGATGCTTTCGGGCCGGGCGGGCAGCAGCACGAGCCGGGCAGGGGTCGACTGGACGAGCGCCTCGATCAGTACGGCGGGCAGGGTGTGGGCGGCGTCCGCGTTGTAGACGTCGCGCTGGGGGTAGTGGGCGCTCATGAGGGAGGCGTGGAAGTAGTCGCCGTCGAGCACCTGGTCGAGGGCGTGGGTGAGGCGTGCGGGGTCGTTGAGGCGGGCCGCGACCAGCGCGTGGTGGAGGTGGCCGTGCGCGGAGTCGTTCTCGGCGCCGCGCAGTTCGAGGGCGCGGCGGGCGGCCCTCGCCAGGTCCGGAGTGTCGTACGGGGTGATCTCCTCCAGCGGCCACACGCCGTAGAGGTGGCTGAGGTGGCGGTGGTCGTAGGTGTCGTCGAGGCCGGGCCACGCCCATTCGGCGAGGGCGCCGTCCCGGTTGACGCGGTGGGGCGGGAGCCGGTCGGCGAGTGCGCGCAGGCGTGCGGCGCGGGCCGGGTGGTAGTCGGCGGCGGTCAGCAGGGCGTGGCGGGCGGCGGACAGGTCCATGGCCGCGTTGACTGCGCCCCAGCTGCCGTTCGCGGGGCGGTTCTCGGGTGAGTAGGAGGGGACGACGACGAGACGGCCGGCGTCGTCGGTCCGGGTGAGGAAGTCCTCGTAGAAGTCGGCGAGTTCGGCGAGGGCCCGGGCCGTGCGCGGGTCCCGCGTGCCGCACGTCTCGTCCTGGTCGACGAGCGGTTTCAGCAGCCAGTCGGCGCCCGCCGTCCACAGGTGCAGGGGGTACTCGCGGGAGAAGTGGTGGGCATGTCCGCACGCGCCGTCGGTGTGGGCGGGGGCGACGACACCCCGGGCGCCGAACACGGCCCGGGCGTTGTCCCGCCAGTCGGGCAGCTGGCCGTGGACCAGCCTCGCCTGCGCCTCGGTGACCTCGGGCAGGGCCCCCGCGACGGCGGAGGCCGTCTGGAGATTGAGGTTGGCGTCCGTGGTGAACGCGCCGGACCAGGCCGTGTCCCACTCGCCGGTCCACAGGCCGGTCAGCCGGGGCGGCAGCAGGCCGGACGCGGACAGCAGGTGGTAGCGGCCCGCGGCGAAGAGGCGTTCCAGCAGGGCCGGGCCGTGCGGCCTGGCGAGCAGCTCCGAGCCGGGCAGGGCCCGTTCGGCCGGGTCGGCGGCCAGGTCGAGGGCGACCCGGCTGTAGGCGGCCCGGTGCAGGGCGAGATGCCGCTCCAGGAGGGCGTCGTAGGGCTGGAGGAGGTCGCGCAGGGCGCGGGTCTCCTCGACGACGTCGAGTTCGCCGGTGTGGCGGCGCACCCGGGTCAGGAGCAGGACGGAGGCGGCGCCCTGGATGTGGGTGCCGGGCGCGGCCAGGGTGGTGGTGCCGCCGGTGACGGCCGCCACGGTCACTCCCGTGTAGGCGTGGTCGCCGCCCGGGTAGCGGGCGCGCAGGGTGAGGGCGACGCCCTCGGGGGTGAGGTGGGCACCGTGTCCGGCCCCGAGGCCGGGGGGAACGCCCGGGAGGCGGTGGTCGAGGGCGAGTTCGAGGCTGAGGCCGGGGCCCTTGATGTGCTGGACGATCACGTCGTCGGCACGGGAGACGAACACGCGGCTGGCCCAGTCGGGGGTGCGGGCGATGACCTCGCCGGTGGTGAAGTCGACCTCGCGGCGGTAGGAGTGACCCGTCGCCCGCGGGCGCTTCGGCCGCTTGAGCCGCAGGGCGAACGCCGGATGGAAGGGCCGCACCCAGTGCAGCGGGCGGCCGTCGGTGAAGTCCTCGGCGGCGGTGAGGTCGCCGGCGAGCAAGCGGTCCTGGACGGCGGGGAGGTCGGCGGCGAGCTCGGGAGGGTGGTGGGTGCCTGTGCCGGGGTGAGGGCGTACGAGGGTGTGGTGGGTGACGATGACCCGGTCGTCGTTCGGGTCGCCGGACACGAGGGCGCCGTGGTGGCCGTTCCCGGCGAGGAAGGAGTCCTCCCAGCGGGCGGCCGGGCGGGGCTCCCAGGTGCCGTGGACAGGACCGGCGGCCGTGGCCGGCGAGGGGGCTGGGCGGGGACCGGCGGGGGTGAGCGGGGAGGGGGCGGGAGGGGGGCCGACGGTCGTGGCTGGTGAGGGGGCGGCGGGAGAGGAGTCGCCGGTCATGGCTTGAGCACCGCCACTCCGTAGCGGCCGAGGGTGATGCGGTCCGTGACCGTCTCGCCCGTCAGCAGGTCGTGGTGGGTGCCCGGCACGGTGACGGTGACCGGCTCGCGGCCGTGGTGGAGCAGGAACAGCAGCTCACCGCGGCGCACGGCCTCGACGTCGGCGGGGAGGCCGTCCAGCACCGGCCGGGCACCCGCCTCGGAGGCGATCCGCGCGAGCAGCTCGCGCAGGGCCTCCGGCTCGGGGAGGGTGGAGAGGTACCAGGCGCGGCCGTTGCGGAGCACCGCGGGGAGGCCGTCCAGTTCGCCGCCCTCGTACGCGAGGGACTCCTCGCAGTCGGCGTCGATCTCCTCCGACCACAGCGTGCCGCGGAACCCCGCGCACTCGACGCTCTCCCCCGCCTCCAGCGGCCACCACTCGTGCAGTGTGCGGATGCCGAACAGCTCGCGCAGCCGGGCGTCCATGCCGCCGGGGCGCACCCGGTCGTCCCGGTCGGCGACTCCGGTGAGGAAGCCGCAGACCAGGGTGCCGCCCTGGGCCACGTACGCCAGGAGGTTCTCGATCGCCGGGTCGGTGAGGACGTACGCCTGCGGGACGACGACCAGCCGGTAGCCGCGGAGGTCGTGCTCGGGGTGGGCGAAGTCGGTGGTGAGGTGGGCCTCCCACAGGGCGCGGTGCCAGGCGCGCAGGACGTCGGCGTGGTCGACCTCGGTGGACGGGCGGCCGTCCTGGCAGGAGGCCCACCATGCGTGCCAGTCGTGCACGATCGCGACGTCCGCGGTGAGGGCGGTGCCCGTGACCTCGCGCAGCCGCCGCAGCTCGGCGCCGATCCGCTTGACCTCCTGGAAGGTACGGCCCTGCTCGCCCGCGTGACCGACCATGCCGGAGTGGAACTTCTCCGCGCCCTGCCGGGACTGGCGCCACTGGAAGTAGCAGACGGCGTCGGCGCCGCGGGCGACGGCCTGCAGGGACCACAGGCGGTTCAGTCCGCGGGGCTTGGGGTGGTTGACGCCGCGCCAGTTGACGGCTCCGGCCGCCTGCTCCATCAGCATCCACGGTCCGCCGGCCTGCGACCGGGTCATGTCCTGCACCAGCGCGCCCAGTTGTCCGCCGCGCGGGTCGCGCGGGTCGGGGTAGACGTCGACGGAGACGACGTCCTCCTCCTCGGCCCAGCGCCAGGCGTCGACACCGATCCACAGCGGCATGAAGTTGGTGGTGACCGGGAGGTGCGGGGTGTGCCGGCGGACGATGTCGCGCTCGGCCACGTAGCACTCCAGGAGCATGTCGGAGGTGAAGCGCCGGAAGTCGAGGACCTGGCTGGGGTTGTTGAGATAGTGGGCGTGGCGCGGGGGCAGGATGCCGTCCCAGGTGTCGTAGCCCTGGCTCCAGAAAGCCGTGCCCCAGGCGGTGTTGAGGGCGTCGAGGGTGCCGTACCGCTCGCGCAGCCAGCGGCGGAAGGCGGCCGCGGCCTCGTCGCCGTGGTCGGCGGTGCAGTACTCGTTGTTGATGTGCCACATGGTGAGGGCGGGGTGGCTCGCGTAGCGGGCGGCGAGGTCCTCGGTGATGGCGGCGGCGTAGTGCCGGTAGGTGGCGCTGGAGTGGGAGAAGTGCTGGCGTCCGCCCCACCACTCGATACGGCCGTCCGCGTCGCGGGGCAGCGTGTCGGGGTGCAGCCGGCCCATCCAGGGCGGTGGGGCGGAGGTCGGGGTGGCCAGGACGACGCCGACGCCGTGCTCGTGCATCAGGTCCATGAGCCGGTCGAGCCAGCCGAAGTCGCGTTCGCCCGGTTGGGGTTCGAGCTTCGCCCAGGAGAAGACGCCGAGGGTGACGGAGTTGACACCGGCGTCATGCATCAGCCGGACGTCCTCCTGCCAGGTCTCCTCGGGCCACTGCTCGGGGTTGTAGTCGCCGCCGAAGAGGAGGCGGCCCCGGGTGGCGGTGGCGAGGTCCGCCGTCATGCGGGGTCTCCGTACTGGATGCCGCGGCCGTTGGTGGCGAGGTAGACACGGCCGTACACGCGGGGGTCGCCCGTGATGGCCTCGCCGGTCCAGCCCCACTGGTGGGCGTCGTCGTTGATGCGGGTCCAGGTCCGCGCGCCGTCGTCGGAGCGGAGCACGGCGGTGACGGTGTCCGCGGCACCCACCTGGTAGATCGCGGGGTAGTCGGCGCCCTCGGCGGCCTTGCCGAATCCGAGGGTGAAGGAGGCCCGGCAGCTGTCGGCCTTCGCGAAGATCGCACCGCCGTCGGTGGACCGGTACAGCCCGTTCCCCTTGGCGCTCAGCCAGAGGTCGCCGGACCGTCCGGGGGCCGCGACCAGCTTGAACTGGCTGTCCCCGGAGGGCAGCCCGGTCGCGCGGGCGGTGAAGGAACGGCCACTGTCAGTGCTGGCGTATACCGTTCCTGTGTCGGTGTCGTACGCGTAGAAGAGCGTCGGGTCGGCCGGGTCGGCGACCGGCGTGGCGCCCTTCGGGAAGGAGGAGACCTCGGACCAGGTCGTGCCGTTGTCCGCCGAGCGGTGAGTGGGATGTCTCGTGCCGTCCCAGTGCACGAAGGACCACAGCAGCGCGCTGCCGTCGGCATTGGTGGCGATCGGTCCCGGTGCGCTCCGGGCGATGTCGGGCTGGGCCGCGAAGGGCGCCCAGGTCCGCCCGCCGTCCTCGGAGTACGCGCCGTTGCCGTGGTCGCCCCAGCCACTGCGGACGACGTACGACGCTCTGGCCGCGGCTTGCGCGAGTCCCGTCGCCGACCCGAACACGGGGTTCGCCGCCATGCCGTCCGCCGGAGACGCCGTGAGCAGCTCGTGGTACATCACGCCGATGTCCCCCGACCCACTGAGCAGATGCGCCTCCCCGGCCGGGGGCGAGATCAGCTGCCGCACGGACGTCTCCTCCAGGCCGCGGATCCGCGGGGCCCAGTGCACGAGGTCACGGGTGCCGTAGAGCGTGGCGCCGGTGCCGTACACCACGTGCCCGGAGTCGTACGGGTCGACGGCCAGGGCCTGGATCCACCAGCCGAACTTGGGGCTCTCGCCACCCCACTTGAGATAGGGGGTCTCGGACACGTCCACCACGGCGGACTCCTTCAGGGACGTCCAGGTGCGGCCGCCGTCGGTGGTGCGGTACAGGGTGTCGACGGCCGCCCAGCGGTTGTTGGTGGACACGACGACCGTGCCGGGCCGGCGGGCGTCCACGGCGACCCCGCCGTAGCCGAAGGTGTCGGCGCCGCCGGGCCGTGCGGGGGTCACGTCCCTCCAGGTACCGCTGCCGGTGGCCAGCTTGTGCACACTGCCGTCGGCCTGTCCGTTGGGCCCGGGCGCGTCGGCGTACGTCACGTACAGCTCGCGGGTGAGCCGGTCGTAGGCCGCGCGGACGGGCACCCTGGCGGCGGTGCCGGAGGGCTGACCGGGTACGGCGGTCCAGGTGGCCCCGTCAGCGGTGCGGAACAGGTTCGGCCCGGTGCCGCCCCCGTCGCCCCAGCCCGCGTACACGGCCCGGCCGGCCGCCACCAGCAGGGTCACGCCCTGCCCGGTCGCGCTCGGGGCCGCCGGGAAGCCGGACGCGGGTGCCCAGGTGGCGCCCCGGTCGGTGGACTTCAGCAGCCCGTCGTGCCGGGTGCCCAGCCACAGGGTGTCGCTGTCGCGCGGGTCGACGAGGAGGCGCTCACCGCAGCCGCGCCCGTCCTCGTTCGCGCCGAGCTTCACCGGGAGGTCGGTCCGTGCCCAGGTCGCCCCCCGGTCCTCGGACCGCAGGACGGCGCCGTTGCCGGCCCAGGGCTGGGCGTAGGTGCCGAGGGCGAGGTAGACCCGGTCGGGGTGCGCCGGGTCGACGGCCATGGCCTCCACGCCCAGGAGGTTCCAGTCGTCCCACCCCAGGTGATCGGTGAGCGGCGTCCAGCGGGCTCTGCGGTCGTCCCAGCGGTAGGCGCCGCCGATGTCGGTCCGGGCGTAGGCGAGCCCGCGCACGCGGGGGTGGAACAGCACCCCCGTGACGAACCCGGTGCCGCCGATGACGACGTTGCGCCAGCGGTAGGGGCGGGCAGCGGCGGGGGCGGCCCGGGCCGGTGCCGGAAGGGGCAGCGCGGCGAGGGCGACGGCGGCCGCGCTCCCTGCAAGAACGGTTCGCCGAGACGGCCTGGGCGCAGACATGACATCCCTCGCTGTGTGAAGAGGTGACAGGGGAGAACTCAGGGGGGCGGGGAACTGCGCGAGCAACCACGCGACCCGCGGCCGAGGGGCGCCGGAAACCCCGGCGGCGCTCACCGGCCGGGGCTTCAGCCCTTCACCGCCCCCGTCAACATGCCCTTCTTGAAATGCCGCTGCACGAACGGCGACAGCACCGCCACCGGCAGCAACGCCAGCACCATGACGGCCATCTGCACGGCCAGCCCCGACAGCTCGCCCGTCTTGATGGCCTGCCCCAGCCCGACCGGAGCCTCCTGCTTCTGCACGAGCTGGATCATGACGTTCTGCAGCGGCATCATGTCCTGGTCGTTGAGGTACAGGGACGCGTTGAACCACGCGCTCCAGTACCCGACGGCGTAGAACAGGGTGATGACGGCGATCACCGCGCGGGACAGCGGCATGACGATCTGCCAGAGGATCCGGAGGTCGCCCGCCCCGTCGATCCGCGCCGAGTCGGTCAGCTCCTGCGAGATGCCCATGAAGAACCCGCGCAGGACGAGGATGTTGAAGACGCTCACCGCGCTCGGCAGGATCAGCGCGAGATAGGTGTCGGTCAGCCCGAGCGACTGCACCAGCAGATAGGTCGGGATGAGGCCGGCGCTGAAGAACATCGTGGCCAGCAGGACCAACAGGATCCAGCGGTGGCCGAGCGACCCGGTGCGCGACAGCCCGTAGGCGCAGAGCACCGACACGGTCATGGAGAACAGGGTGCCGACGAGCGTGACGAGGACGCTGATGACCGCCGCGCGCGTCACCTGTCCGCCGCTCAGCAGCTCCCGGTAGGCCACGAAGGTGATGTCCTGCGGCACCATCACCAGCCCGCCGGCCTCGTCGATCGTCCGGCGCGAGGACAGGCTGGTGACGACGACGATCCACAGCGGGAAGAGGATCGCGAGGCAGGCCAGCGTCAGGACCAGCCCCTTGGCGGCGAGCCCGGCCGGCGTCGGCTTCTCCTCCCACACCGGCCGGGGCGGGGCCTGCCACCAGCGGGGCGCGGCGGCCTCGGCGGCCGGCTTGTCGATGACGGCGGTCACTTCTTGTACACCCCCTGCTCGCCCATGAGATGGGCCACCTTGTTCGCGACGAGGACCAGGCCGAGACTGACGACGCCCTTGATGAGCCCGGCGGCGGCCGCGTAGCCGAAGTCCTGGTTGCGGACGCCGTTCCACCACACGAAGGTGTCGAGGACCTCGGACGCGCCCGGCCCGACGGCGTCGCGCTGGAGCAGGATCTGCTCGAAGCCGACGGTGAGCGCGTCGCCCACCCGCAGGACGAGCAGCAGCGCGATCACGGGGCGCAGGGCGGGCAGCGTGACGTGCCAGATGCGGCGCCAGCGGTCGGCGCCGTCCATCGCGGCGGCCTCGTAGAGATCCGTCGGCACGGCCGCCAGCGCGGCGAGGAAGACGATGATCCCCCAGCCGGCGTCCTTCCACACGGACTGCGCGGTGACCAGGTACTTGAAGGTCTCCGGGTCGGTCATGATGTCGAGGCCGTCGTAGCCGTGCTGCCGCAGCAGCTGGGAGAGCAGGCCCGCGCCGCCGAACAGCTGCTGGAAGACGGCGATGACGAGCACCCAGGAGAAGAAGTGCGGCAGGTAGAGGATCGCCTGGGACACCGCCCGCAGCCGGGGCCTGACGACGCTGTTGATCAGCAGCGCGAGCAGGATCGGGATGGGGAAGTACAGCACCAGTTGCAGGAAGAACAGCACCAGGGTGTTGGTGACCGCGTTCCAGAAGTCCGAGTCGTCGAAGATCCGCCGGAAGTTCTCCAGGCCCACCCAGGGACTGTTCAGCATCGACACGACGCCGTTGTCGCTGATGTAGGGGTCGTAGTCCTGGAAGGCGACGATGTTGCCGAGGATCGGGACGTAGTTGAACAGCAGGACCAGGGCGACGGCCGGCAGGGTCATCAGCAGCAGCACGCGGTCGCGGCGGAGCCGGAGCCGGAGGCTCGGCTTCCCCGAGGGTCGTCCGCGCCGGGGCCCTGGGGCGCGGCCGGGCGCCACCGGGGCCTTCTCGGTCGTTACGGCCTCGGCCCTGTTCCGAGGCACCGTGCTGTGGGACACGGCTGTTCTCCTTGCCTCAGTGCCGGGTCAGCCCGCTGCCGAGCCGTTCTCGTCGAGGATCTGCTTGTACCAGTCGCGCAGTTTGTCGCCGCCCTTGCTCTTCCAGTCGGAGACGGCCTGCTGCATGTCGCTGATCTTCTTGCGGCCGCGGACGATGTCGTCCTCCAGCTGCTCGAAGTTGCTGGAGAGGTTGGAGTAGCGGGCGGGCTCCGTGATCTGCATGCCGTAGAAGGAGGACTTCCTGGTGAAGGCGCCCATGCGCTGCTGCCACTCGACCTGGCCGCGGGCGACCTCGGGGAAGTCGGGGTGGGCGATGGTGGGAGCGGGGCTCGCGACCATCACGTAGGCGTTCATCACCTCGTTGTTGCCCTGGTCGGTCTTGGCGGGGACGCCGTTCTCGACGGTGTAGTGGGTGCCCTCCACGCCGTAGTTGGTCATCATGTACTCCTTGGTGCCGTACGGCGCGGCGGTGACGTTGGCGACGGCCAGCACGTCCCGGACGACGGACTCCGGGGCCTTCTTGTTGACGAAGGCGAAGATGCCGGCGGGCTGTTCGGCCCACAGGGTGGGGTCGCCGCCGTCGTGGGCGTGCACGTCCATGCCCCAGATCTCGAACTCGGGGTTCTGGGTGGCCTGTTCGGCGGTGCGGCTCCACCACTGCGAGATGTTCTGGGCGTAGATCAGGAACTCGCCCTTGGCGAACTTGGGGCCCGGGTCCGGGGCGTTCTTGCCGAACTGGGCGTCGGGGTGGACGACTCCGGCGGCGAAGAGCTTGCGTGACCACTCCAGCGCTTCCAGGAACTCCTCGGTCTCGACGCGGTTGACCAGCTTGCCGTCGACGAGGTTCCAGCCGAGCGGCTTCTCGCTGCCGGAGAGCACGCCGAACATCTGGAACGCGGTCCACTTCATGTCCAGGCAGGCCCAGCGCCTGGCCCGGGCGTCGGTGATGTCCTTGGCGAGGGCGAGGAACTCGTCCGCCGACTTCGGGACCTCGTAGCCCTCCTTCTCGAAGACGTCGCGGCGGTAGAGGGGCACGATGCCGGGCACCGAAGGCGCCGGCTGCGGCAGGCCCAGCAGCTTGCCGCCGAAGATGGAGCGCCGCCAGGCGTCCGTCGGGATCGCCGCGAGGTTGGGGTACTCCTTGACCGCGTCGCCGGAGAGGTAGGGGCCGAGGTCGGCGAACTTGCTGATGATGGCGGTGGGGATGCGGCCGTTCATGTTCCAGCCGGGGACGACGACCACGTCCGGGACGTCGCTGGAGGCGAGCACCGCGCCGAGCTTCTGCTCATAGGTGTTGCCGTCCTGGTTCTGCCAGCGCACGTCGACGCCGATCAGGTCGTTCATGCCCCGGTAGTAGGCGTTGTCCGACTTCGGGGGCGAGCCCCAGAACGGCGACATGACGGTGACCTTGCCGCCCTTGCCGAGCTTCTCGGGCACCGAGGTCTTCAGGCCGGCGACGTCGAGCTTGCCGGTGAACCCGACGGCGGAGCCGTTCTTCGCGGGGAGGTCCGGCACGACGACGTTGCCGGCGACGTAGGCGGGAAGGATCTTCTTGGCGTCCTTGCCGGACGTGGTGCCGTCGCGCGAGCCGCCGTCGGACCCGCCGCAGGCGGCGAGCAGTGGCATCCCCCCGGCGACCGCCGCGGTGGCCACCGCGGTGGAGGCGAGGAAGCTTCTCCGGCTGGGGGCGGAGGAAGCGGCGTTCGGCGTCATTGCGTCAACCCTTCGTGGCGCACCAGGACACCCGGCGGTTCAGCCGTCGGCTGCGGTGTCTTCAGTGGAACTGGCTGAGCGGAAGCGGTTCTCGCAGGGCCCTGGGCCCGTCCGTCGAAGCGCTTCGATGTTGCTGCGAGGTTAAGTGAACGCCCAGGGGTGCACAAGGGTCGAGCCGAGATTCCTGCCCGACCGGCCGGTGCCGCGGCAGCTCATGGGGAGCCTGGGGAGCCGGAGTTGATCCGGTGCGACGTCTTGACACCCACCCCCACGTCGAATGAGCATCGAAGCGCTTCGAAAGCGCCTCGCCGTTCCATCGCAAGGGGAACCCCACGTGACCGCATCCACGCCGCCCGCGCCGCCGTTCCGCGATACGCATCTGCCGCTCGCGAAGCGCATCGACGACCTGCTGTCACGCCTGACGCTCGACGAGAAGGTGTCCTTCCTGCACCAGTTCGTCCCGGCCGTGGAGCGGCTCGGCGTGGCCGCCTTCCGCACCGGCCAGGAGGCGCTGCACGGAGTCGCCTGGATGGGCCCGGCGACGGTGTTCCCACAGGCGGTGGGGCTCGGCGCGACCTGGAACGAGGACCTCGTACGCCGGGTCGGCGAGGCCGTCGCCGCCGAGGTCCGGGCGATGCGGGCCCGTGACGACCGGGTCGGCCTGAACGTCTGGGCGCCGGTGGTGAACCTGCTGCGCCACCCGCTGTGGGGCCGCAACGAGGAGGGCTACTCCGAGGACCCGAGGCTCACCTCGGCCATCGCCACCGCCTACACCCGCGGCCTGCGCGGCACGGACCCGCTGTACTGGCGCACCGCCCCGGTGCTCAAGCACTGGCTGGCCCACAACAACGAGACGGACAGGGATACTTCGTCGTCCTCGGTGCGCCCGCGGGTCCTGCACGAGTACGACCTGCGGGCCTTCCGCGAGACGGTCGAGGCGGGTGCGGTCGCCGGGGTGATGCCGGCCTACAACCTGGTCAACGGCCGCCCCAACCACGTCTCGCCCTACCTGCGTGAGCAGCTGCGCACCTGGACCGACGAGGAGCTGCTGGTCTGCTCGGACGCGGGCGCGCCCTCCAACCTGGTCGACTCCGAGCACTACTTCGACACCCACGAGGAGGCGACGGCGGCCGCTGTCCTGGCCGGCGTCGACAGCTTCACCGACCACGGCACGGACTCCTCGGTCGTCCTGGCCCGGGTGCAAGGCGCCCTGGAACGGGGCCTGCTGACCGAGGCGGACGTCGACACGGCCGTACGCCGCCAGCTGTCGGTCCGCTTCCGGCTCGGCGAGTTCGACGGCCTCGACGACAGGGGCGCCTTCGACACCCCCGAGCACCGGGACCTCGCGCGCGAGGCCGCCGAGCAGGCGATCGTGCTGCTGAAGAACGACGGCGTGCTGCCGCTCGCCCCCGACAGCCGGATCGCGGTCGTCGGGCTGCTCGCCGACGAGTGCAAGCTCGACTGGTACAGCGGCACGCTCCTGCACCGCTCCACCCCGCTGGAGGGCCTGTACGAGCGGTTCGGCGCGGAGCGGGTGCGGTTCGCCGAGGGCGTGGACCGGGTGCTGCTGCGCACGGCCGACGGACGTCTCCTGCGGGTGCCCGCCGCCCCCGGCGCCCCGCAGGACGAGCCCGGCGCCGAGGCCGCCCTGGACCCCGCACTGCTGTCCGGCCGCACCGACCTGCCGCCGCTCACGGCGGACGCCGAGGGCACCGAGCTGGCCCTGACCGACTGGGGCGAGGGCGTCCTCACCCTGCGCGCGCCGGACGGCCGCTACCTCTCCGTCGCCGACGACGGCTTCCTCCGCGCCTCCGCCGGCCGGCCCGGCGGCTGGGTCGTACAGGAGACGTTCCGGCTGGAACCCCATGGCAGGGGTCACCTCCTCCGGCATCTGGGGACAGGTCGTCCTGTCTGCGTCGCCGCCGAGGGCGTGAAGGTTGCCGGGGAGTCCGGGACAGCCGGGGAGGTCTTCGAACTGGTCGTCGTCCAGCGGGGCGAGGACGCGGTGGCCCGGGTGGCCGCCGACGCGGACGTGGTGATCGTCGTCGCGGGCAACGACCCGCACATCAACGGCCGTGAGACCGAGGACCGTACGACGCTGCGGCTGCCCGGCCACCAGCGCCGCCTGCTGCGCGCCGCCCGCGCCGCGAACCCGCGCACGGTCCTGGCGCTGGTCTCCGCCTACCCCTACGCGATCGAGCCGGGCCCCCTCGCGGCCGCGCTGTGGACCGCGCACGGCGGCCAGGCCGCGGGCACCGCGCTGGCCCGGGTGCTGGCCGGTGACGTCTCCCCCGGCGGGCGCCTGCCGCAGACCTGGTACGGCCGCGACGCCGATCTGCCCGGCCTGCTCGACTACGACGTCATCGGCAGCCGCCAGACGTACCTGTACTTCGAGGGCGTGCCGCTGTTCCCGTTCGGGCACGGGCTGACGTACTCGGCGTTCGCGTACGGCGATCTGACCGCACGTGCCTCGGGCGACACCGTGGACGTCTCCTTCTCGGTCACCAACACCGGCGGCCGGGTCGCCGACGAGGTCGCCCAGCTGTACCTCCGCCCGGCCGCCCCGTCGGTCGTCCGGCCGCGCCGGCAGCTGGTCGCGCACCGCAGGGTGCGGCTGGCGCCCGGCGAGCGGGCCGGCCTCGCATTCGCCGTGCCGCTGCGGGAGTTCGGCTTCTGGGACGTGGCCCTCGGCCGCCGGCGCGTCGAGCCGGGCCCGTACGAGCTGCTGGCGGGCGCCTCCAGCCAGGACATCCGCTCGCGTACGACGGTGACGCTCGACGGCGAGCCCACGGGGCCGCGCCCGGTGCGCGAACGCGGCCTTCCGGCGGCCGACTTCGACGAGCAGAGCGGCACCGAGATCGTCGACCGCGCCAAGGTGTCCGGCGACGCGGTGCGGGCCGTGGCGGCCGGCTCGGGCGAACTCCTCTACCGCGACTGCGACTTCGGCACCGGGGTGACGGGGGTGCGCGCGCAGGTCGCGGGCGGGGGGACGCTGGAGGTGTCCCTGGACGGCGGCCCCGTGCTGGCCGTACTCACCCCGCGGACACCCACGTCAGGCCCGTACGACTACGTCACCCTCGACGCGCCCCTGGTCGCCGCGGGCGTCCACGACGTCCACCTCGCGCTGCGCGGTCCGCTGCGGCTCGCGCACGTCGGCTTCTCCGGTTGAGGGTCCGGAGAGGCCGGCGGACAGGCCGACGGCCTGAGCCCCCGCACAGTGGGCTCAGGCCGTCGGTGTCTGCGGATCGCGCTCAGAGGGCGAGACCGGTCAGGACCAGGACGCGCTCGTAGGTGTAGTCGTCCATGGCGTACTTGACGCCCTCGCGGCCGACGCCGGACTGCTTGGCGCCGCCGTACGGCATCTGGTCGGCGCGGTAGGAGGGGACGTCGCCGATGATGACGCCGCCGACCTCGAGGGCGCGGTGGGCGCGGAAGGCGGTCTGCAGGTCATGGGTGAACACACCCGCCTGGAGGCCGAACTTGGAGTCGTTGACCGCGGCGAACGCCTCGGCCTCGCCGTCGACCCTGTGCAGGGTCAGGACCGGGCCGAAGACCTCCTCGGTGGCGAGGGTGACGTCCGCGGGCAGGCCGGCGAGCACGGTCGGCGCGTAGGTGGCGCCCTCGCGGGTGCCGCCGGTGAGGAGCTTGGCGCCGGCCTCGACGGCCTCGTTCACCCACGACTCCACGCGCTTGGCCGCGTCCTCGCTGACCAGCGGGCCGACGTCGGTGGAGTCGGCGGCCGGGTCGCCCACGCCCTGCGCCTCGACGGCCGCGACGACCTTCTCGGCCAGACGGTCGTAGACGGAGGCGTCGGCGATCACGCGCTGCACGGAGATGCAGGACTGGCCGGCCTGGTAGTTGGAGAACGTGGCGATCCGAGTCGCCGCCCAGTCCAGGTCGGCCTCGGAGGACCAGTCGCCGAGCACCACCGCGGCGGCGTTGCCGCCCAGCTCCAGCGTGCAGTGCTTGTGCGGCACCGACTGCTGGATGCCGTAACCGACCTTGTCGGAACCGGTGAAGGAGATCACCGGCAGGCGCTCGTCCTGCACCAGGGCGGGCATCGACTCGTTGAGGACCGGCAGCACGGACCAGGAGCCGGCCGGCAGGTCGGTCTCGGCGAGCAGCTCACCGAGGATCAGGCCGGACAGCGGGGTGGCGGGGGCCGGCTTGAGGATGATCGGCGCGCCGACGGCGATCGCGGGGGCGATCTTGTGGGCGCACAGGTTCAGCGGGAAGTTGAACGGCGCGATGCCGAGGACGACGCCCTTGGGGAAGCGGCGGGTCAGGCCCAGCCGGCCGACGCCGCCGGCGTCGGTGTCCAGGCGCTGGGCCTCCCCGCCGTTGAAGCGGCGGGCCTCCTCGGCCGCGAAGCGGAAGACGGACACGGCACGGCCGACCTCACCGCGCGCCCACTTGATCGGCTTGCCGTTCTCGGCGGAGATCAGCTGGGCGACCTCCTCGGTGCGCTCGGCCAGCCGCTTGGAGACGTGGTCCAGGGCGGCGGCGCGTACATGGGCCGGGGTGGCGGCGAACTCGTCGAGGACGGCGTGCGCGGCGGCGACGGCCTCTTCGACCTGGGCCTCGGTCGGGACACTGACCTTGCCGACGAGACGCCCGTCGTACGGGTTGGTCACGTCGAAGGTGTCGGTGCCGGTGGCCTGGCGGCCGGCGAGCCAGAAGGCGTGGGTGGCGGTCATTCGAGTCCCGGCCCTTCCGCGTAGAGGGGTGCTTGTCGGGTCCACCGTAGGTGGGGGTCGCGACCTGCGGGGTTGTCCGATCCGTAGCAGTCGGCGGCGCCGGTGCGACGATTTGGCCTGCCACGCGGGGCGGTGGCCCTCAGCGTCCGCCCCAGCACCGGGCCGGTGCGCCGGTCCGGTCCCCCACTCGGGCCCCGCACCCTCAGCGTCCGCCCCAGCTCCGGGCCGGTGCGCCGGTCCGGCTCGCCACTCCGGCCCCGCACCCTCAGCGTCCGCCCCAGCACCGGGCCGGTGCGCCGGTCCGGCCTCCCACTCGGGCCCCGCACCGCCCAGCCTCCGCCCCAGCACCGGGCCGGTGTGCCGGTCCGGCCCGCTACTCGGGCGCCGTGGCCTTCAGCGCCAGCCACAGCTCCATCCGTACGTCCGGATCGTCCAGGGAGCGGCCGAGGATCTCCTCCACGCGCCGCATCCGGTAGCGCAGGGTGTGCCGGTGCACGCCGAGGTCGGCGGCTGCGGCGTCCCACTGCCCGTGCCGGGACAGCCAGGCCCGCAGGGAGGCCACGAGGTCGCCGCGGCCGGTGGCGTCGTGCTCGTGCAGGGCCCGCAGCAGCCCGTCGGCGAACGCCTTCACGGCGTCGTCGGCGAGCAGCGGCAGCACGGACCCGGCGGCGAGCCGCTCGTGCTCGACGAGGACGCGGCCACGCCGGCGGGCCACGCTCAGCGCCTGCTCGGCCTGCTTGTACGCGGTGGCAGCGGCGATCGGCCCGGCGGGCGCCGACAGCCCGACGACCAGCTCGTCCTCCTCGCCCGCGGACTGTTCCCGCGCACCGGTGCGGGCGGCCTCGCGCTCGGCGGCGTACTCCAGACAGGCGCCCGCGGCGGCGCCGTCGTCCGTGGCCAGCACCACCAGGCGCTCGCCCTCGGGCACCGCCAGCACGGTCTCGCCCGCGCGGGCGGCGGCCGACTCCACCAGCTCGGTGAGCGCGTCGAGGCGGCCGCCGGAAGGCGCCGCGCTCTCGGCGACGGCGATCCGGAAGGGCGCGTCCAGCAGCCCCCCGTACAGGTCCCCGGCGACCGCGCGGGCGTGGTCGGGCTCCCCCGCGAGCAGCATGCGCAGCACGGCCGCGCCGATGCGCTGCTCGGCGGCGTGCAGCGAGCGGGACCGTTCGGTGGTGAGGGTGAGCAGGGCGATGGCGGAGTGGACGGCGTAGCGCTCGGCGGTGCCGAGGGCGGCGGCGGTGCCGACGGCGAGGGCGGCGCGGGGGCGGCGGCCGGTGCCGATGGAGTGCAGCTCGACCCGGTCCTCGTGCTCCGGCCCGCCCACCACGGAACTGGCGGGTGCGGGCCGCTCGCGCAGCCGCTCCACGTCGGCGGTGAGCCGGGCGGCCCTGCGTCCGGCCCAGTCCGGGGCGGCGGCGACGACCGCGCCCGAGGCGTCGTACAGCGCGGCCCATCCGTCGACCTGCGCGGCGAGCGCGCCGAGCAGGCCCTCCGGGCCCTCGCCGAGGGCCTGTCTGGTCAGCTCGCGCTGGGCGGCGAAGCCCGCGGTGACGGCCCGGTACTGGTCGGCGGCGATGGCGGCGGAGACGGCCTTGGTGATGGCGAGGAACGGGGTGCGGCGGGGCACCTCCAGCAGGGGCAGGCCCTCCTGCTCACAGGCGTCCACGAGCGCCAGGGGGATCTCGTCGTAGTTGACGCCGACGGCGAACCCGAGCCCGACGACCCCCGCCCCGACCAGCCGCCGCACGTACCGGCGCATCGCCTCCGGCTCCTCGGCGTCCAGCTTCAGCGCGGTGATCAGCAGCAGCTCGCCGCCCTCCATGTAGGGCACGGGGTCGGCGAGCTCGCTGACGTGCGCCCAGCGCACGGGCACGTCCAGGCGGTCCTGGCCCGCCCGCACGGTCAGCTTGAGCGCGGAGTGGTGGGCGAGCGAGGCGAGCGTGGGAGGCATGGGGCCTTCAGAGCTAGGGGGACACGAGCGTCCAGGAGACAGGACCGGTGCGCTTGATCACTTGGCCGCCGTGTATGAACGGCCTCCACCGATTCTGCCTCACCGTACGGTCCGGCCCCACCGGTGCGCCCTGTCTCCACCCACTCGGTCGTCGCGTCAGCCCCGGTCGTGCAGGTCCACCAGCAGCGGCGGCGCGTGCTCTCCCTTCACCGTCGTGAGCGACAGCACGGCGTGCCCGGGCGGCACCGCGTGCGCCAGCTCGGACGCCGACCAGCGCTCCCGCTCGACCTGGCGGACGGTGACGGCCCGCGCGGTGGGGGCCTTGCCGGTGATCACCCGGCGCAGCATGTGGACGGCCTTGCCGGCCGGGGTCTCGGCGATGATCTGCCGGTCGGTGACGTCCCGGGCCTCGGTCCACTCCTTCCCCCACACCTCGGCGAAGTCCTGCCCGTCCCAGGGGGTGAGCCCGGACAGCGCCATCCGGCAGCCGGTGGCGCCGAGCAGCGGGCCGCGCAGCGGACGCGGTACGTCGTCGAGGGTGCGCAGCGTCAGCACGACCCCGGCGTTGGCGGACCTCAGGCGCTGGATGCCGCGCACCGCCTCGGGCGTGACGACCCCGGAGGCGTCGTCCATCACCAGGCAGGCGAACAGCGACCGGTCCTCCCGTACGGTCACGCTCGCCGTGAACTGGGCCAGCACCAGCCGGGCCAGCATCCGTGAGGCGTCGGCGTGGCCGCGCGCGGGCAGGTCGATCCGGACCCGGACGGGGTGGTCGAGGGCCTGCAGCGAGAACGGCCGGGACTGGCCGGAGGTGTCGAAGAACCCGGCGAAGGCGGGGCGGTCGAGCAGCGCGATCCGGTCGGCGAGGGCCCCGCCCGGGTCGCCGGGCCGGCCGGTCTGCCGCTCGTGCGCGTCGAGCTCCCGCAGCAGGGACTCCTGTCCGCCCGCCCGCAGCGCCTCGCGCAGCTCCGCGAGCGGTCCGGGGTCGCCGTCCAGGAGCCGGCGCAGCTCGGGGACGCCGGGGAAGCGCCCGTGCACGGCCCGGAACGGCCCGAGCAGCCGGCCGAGCACCGTGGTGGCACGGCGGACCTCGTCGAGGTCGCCGACCAGCGCCTCGGCCAGTATCGCGGCCGCCTCGTCGGGGTCGCCGGTACCGCCGTACAGGTCGAGGTCGTAGGCGGACTCCGGATTCCCGATGCGTACGACGACGTCGAAGGCGTCGGCCGGGCCGAGGCCCGCGCCCGCCGCGCCGACCGCGACCACGGCGGTACGCCCGGCCAGCGCCTGCAGGCACAGCGACTCGGTGAGCGGTCGCACCAGGCTCCCCGTCTTGCCGGAGCCGGCCGGGCCGACGGCGACCAGCGAGGTGCCGAGCAGATCCGGGCCGAGGCCGAGCCCGGTGCCGCGGTAGGCGTACGGGTTGCGCGGGTCGTCGGCCGTGGTGCCGAGCCGTACCTGCCCGGTGACCAGGTCGTGCCGTGCCAGCCGCGCGGGCAGGTCCCGTTCCCCGGACGGGTGCGGACACGCGGCGGCGCCGTCCTTCAGCACGGCCCCGGTGAACGCGGCGAGGCTGAACCTGCCGGTCCGCACGCCCTGCCAGGCGCGCGCGATCCTGGCCTGGTCGACGTCCTTCATGAATCCGCCGCGCGCCTCCGCCGCGAGCCGCTCGGCGGCGTCGGCGGCTCCCGCGGCACGCAGCGCGGGCCACTGGGCGGGGTCGTCCCCGGGGGCGGGCGTGGCCGGTGCGGGATCGCGCGGCCTGAGGCGGGGGGCGACGAAGCGCCGCCAGATCTCGGCCCAGCGGCCGAGCCGTGCGACGGCGACGACGATGACGCCCGCGATCAGGCCGTAGTACAGCAGTGAGGTGATGAAGAAGCCGGTCTTGTCGCCGGCGCCGGTCCGCCAGTCGTCGGGGGTCATCGCGAGGAGGGGGATCAGCCACCAGTCGCCCAGGTAGCCGTTGTAGAGCAGCGACCAGACGAGCCACCCCAGCAGGAAGGCGATGACCGCGCCGCCCAGCAGCTGCGCGACCGGCGCCTCCTCGGGCTCCTCGTCCGGCCGTGGCACGTGCCCGAACCGCCACACCCCCGGCGCCGCCTTCGGCCGCGGCGTGCGCAGCCAGGCGAGGAAGGCGGAGCCGTCCGGGCGGGGCGGCATCGCGGGCACCTGCGGCGGCCCCGCCGGGCGCGGTACCGGGTTCGCCTGTGTGCCCCGGCTGTCCTGCGTCCCGTCGCTGTTCATCGCCCTTGCCCCCTGACCAGCCGTTCGGTCCATCGTCAGCGGTCAATCTAACGCTCCCGCAAGGGGAGTTCACCGGTACGCGGCCGGGGACGCGCCAAGCGACACCCTCAGCTCTATGTCCACCGCGGACAACCGCGACACGCGAAAGCGCCCACATGGAGCATGCCCACCCCCCTCCACCCGTCCTAGCCTGCGAAAAAGAAGAAAAGCGTCCTCAAGACGTCCGTAAGACCTCCGTACGACGTTCGTCAGACGTCCGTAACACCCCACAGGAGCCCTCATGACCGCTGTTCCGCAGGAGCGCCGCGTCGTCACCGCCATCCCCGGCCCGAAGTCGCAGGAGCTGCAGGCCCGCCGTGTCGCCGCGGTCGCGCAGGGCGTGGGCTCGGTGCTGCCCGTGTTCACCGCGCGCGCGGGCGGCGGCATCATCGAGGACGTCGACGGCAACCGCCTGATCGACTTCGGCTCCGGTATCGCCGTGACCTCCGTCGGCGCCTCCGCCGAGGCCGTCGTACGCCGTGCGAGCGCGCAGCTCGCCGACTTCACCCACACCTGTTTCATGGTCACCCCGTACGAGGGCTACGTGGAGGTCGCCGAGGCCCTCGCCGAGCTCACCCCGGGTGACCACGCCAAGAAGACCGCCCTGTTCAACTCGGGCGCCGAGGCCGTCGAGAACGCCGTCAAGATCGCGCGTGCGTACACCAAGCGCCAGGCGGTCGTCGTCTTCGACCACGGCTACCACGGCCGCACCAACCTGACGATGGCGCTGACCGCGAAGAACATGCCGTACAAGCACGGCTTCGGTCCGTTCGCGCCCGAGGTCTACCGCGTGCCGGTGGCGTACGGCTACCGCTGGCCGACCGGCCCGGAGAACGCGGGCCCCGAGGCCGCCAAGCAGGCCATCGACCAGATCAGCAAGCAGGTCGGCGCCGAGAACGTGGCCGCGATCATCATCGAGCCGGTGCTGGGCGAGGGCGGCTTCATCGAGCCGGCCAAGGGCTTCCTGCCGGAGATCGTGAAGTTCGCGAACGACAACGGCATCGTCTTCGTCGCGGACGAGATCCAGTCCGGCTTCTGCCGCACCGGCCAGTGGTTCGCCTGCGAGGACGAGGGCATCGTCCCGGACCTGATCACCACCGCCAAGGGCATCGCCGGCGGTCTGCCGCTGGCCGCCGTCACCGGCCGCGCCGAGATCATGGACGCCGCCCACGCGGGCGGCCTGGGCGGCACCTACGGCGGCAACCCGGTGGCCTGCGCCGGTGCGCTCGGCGCCATCGAGACGATGAAGGAGCTCGACCTCAACGCCAGGGCGAAGAACATCGAGGCGGTCATGAAGGCGCGTCTCGGTGCCATGGCCGAGAAGTTCGAGATCATCGGCGACATCCGCGGCCGCGGCGCCATGATCGCCATCGAGCTGGTCAAGGACCGCGCCACCAAGGAGCCGAACCCCGAGGCGACCGCCGCGCTCGCCAAGGCCTGCCACGCCGAGGGCCTGCTGGTCCTGACCTGTGGCACCTACGGCAACGTGCTGCGCTTCCTGCCCCCGCTGGTGATCGGCGACGACCTGCTGAACGAGGGCCTCGACATCATCGAGCAGGCGTTCGCGCGCATCTGAGCAGCTGATCCGCGCCTCTGACGGCCGCCTCCGGCAGACCGTGTGAAGAACGTGTGGGGGGAGGATGGCAGGATGCCGTTCCGGCTGTCCTGCCCCCTCCTCCTGTCGTAGGTTCTTCCCAGATGAGAGATACACCCCGCCCGCAGGGTCCTGCGGGCGATCCCAGGCCGGGGCCTCCCCAGCTTCGACCTGGTCGTGCCCTCGCGCACACACACGGAGCCTCAGGCTCCGGATCTCCTCACCGATCGGACGGTCGCTCGCCCCAGACCCCCCGGGGCGCGCGACACTCCGATCCGTTCGGCCGTCCCGGAATCACCCCCCCTGTTCCGGGACGGCCGACCCCTTTCCTCCCTCTCCCGCTTCTCCTCGCCGTCCTCGTCCTCTCCGCCGTGCTGTTCGCACTGAGCACCTGGCAGGTGGCCGCCGACGGCCCGCTGCTGCGCCTGGACGAGCGTCTGAGCCGCGCGCTGGTCCACCCGGACCGCGCCTCGGACCTGCTGTCCGACCTCGGGAGCGTGCCCGTCGCCGTCCCCGTACTGGCGGTGGCCGCGGTGTACGCCGCCCGGCGCGCCCGCGGCTCCGGGACGGCCCGCTGGTGGCTGCCCGCCGTCGCCGCGGGCGCCCTCATGGCCCTGGTCGCCGCGGTCGTCGTGCCCGTCAAGGAACTGACCGGCCGGCCGGGCACCTCCGTCGTCCCGCCCGGCACCGGCTACTTCCCGTCCGGCCACACGGCGACGGCCGCCGTCGCCTACGGGACGGCGGCCCTGCTGCTGTGGCCGTGGCTCACGCGCGCCGGCCTCCGCCGGACGGTGGCCGCCGTCGCCGCCGCCCTGGTCCTCGGCACGTCGTACGGTCTCGTCCGGCGCGGCTACCACTGGCCGCTGGACGTGGTGGCCAGCTGGTGCCTGGGCGCGCTGCTGCTGAACCTGTTCGTGCTGGTGGTCAGCCGAAGTAGCCGTCGAAGGTCCGCTGGAACTCCCAGTTCGAGTAACGGTCCCAGTTGACCGACCAGGTCATCAGGCCGCGCAGCCCCGGCCAGGTGCCATGGGTGGCGTACGAGCCGCAGTTCAGCTTCCTGGTGAGGCAGTCGAGGGTCTTGACGACCTCGGCCGGGGCCACGTGGCCGTTGCCCGCGTTCGTCGACGCCGGCATGCCGATGGCGACCTGGTCGGGGCGCAGCGGCGGGAAGACGTTGTTCGGGTCGCCGGCGACCGGGAAGCCGGTGAGCAGCATGTCGGTCATGGCGATGTGGAAGTCGGCGCCGCCCATGGAGTGGTACTGGTTGTCCAGGCCCATGATGGGGCCGGAGTTGTAGTCCTGGACGTGCAGCAGGGTCAGGTCGTCGCGCAGGGCGTGGATGACCGGGAGGTACGCCCCCGCGCGCGGGTCCTGCCCGCCCCACCTGCCGGTGCCGTAGTACTGGTGGCCGAGCTGCACGAAGAAGGTCTCGGGGGCCATGGTGAGGACGAATTTCGGGCCGTACTCGGCCTTCAGGGTCTTCAGCGCGGAGATCAGGTTGACGATCACCGGGGTCTTCGGGTGCTGGAAGTCCGTGTCGTCGGCGTTCAGGGACAGCGAGTGGCCCTCGAAGTCGACGTCCAGGCCGTCGAGGCCGTACTCGTCGATGATCCTGGAGACGGACGACACGAAGGTGTCGCGGGCGGCGGTCGTGGTGAGCTGCACCTGGCCGTTCTGGCCGCCGATGGAGATCAGCACCTTCTTCCCCGCCGCCTGCTTGGCGCGGATCGCCGCCTTGAAGTCGGCGTCGCTCTCCACGTTCGGGCACTCGGTGACCGGGCAGCGGTCGAACCGTATGTCGCCCGAGGTGACGGAGGTGGGTTCGCCGAAGGCGAGGTCGATGACGTCCCAGCTGTCGGGTACGTCGGCCAGGCGGGTGTAGCCGGAGCCGTTGGCGAAGGTGGTGTGGAGGTAGCCGACCAGGGCGTGCGGCGGCAGGTCCGAGGAGCCTCCCCCGCCCGGGGCGGTCGTGGCGGTGACGGTCGCCGAACGGGCGGACTCCCCGACGTCGTTGACGGCCGCGACCTGGAAGGCGTAGGCCGTGGCGGGGGTGAGGCCGGTGACCGTGGCCGAGGTGCCCGTCACCGTCTGGACCCTCGCTCCGTCGCGGTAGACCGCGTAGCTCGTCGCGCCGGTGGCGCCCGTCCAGGACAGGGCGACGCTGGAGGACGTGACCGTGCCGGTCCGCAGTCCGGTCGGGGCCGCGGGCGGCTGGGTCGGGGTGGCGCCCGGGCCGGTGAGGGAGATGTCGTCGGCGTGGTACGCGCCGGTGCCGTACCAGCCGTGGGTGTAGATCGTGACGCGGGTGGTGGAGGGGCCGGTGCGGAACGTCGTCGTGAGCCTCTGCCAGTCGGGTGCGGACTGGGTCCAGGCCGAGACGTCCGTCGTGCCCGTGCCGCTCGCGCCGAGGTACACGTACGCGCCGCGGACGTGTCCGGACAGCGTGTACTGCGCGTCCGGCTGCACGGTCACCGTCTGGGCGCAGCGGGCGTTGTCGCCGCCTGCCGGGGTCGCCTGCAGCGCGCGGGTCCCGCTGTGCACGGGTGAGGTGACGGTGGTGCCGGCCGTGCAGGTCCAGCCGTCGAGGCCCGACTCGAAACCGCCGTTGCGGGCCAGGTCGGTGTCGGCGGCGCGGGCCGCCGACGAGAGCGCGGTGATACCGGGTACGGCCAGGGCCGTCGCCGTCAGGAGAGCGACCAAGGGTCTGGTGCGGTCCACAAGTGCCTCCGGGCAGGGGGGAATTGGAGGGGTGGAGCGCGCCCAGCTTGGTCCAGACCAATTGAGTGGTCAAGACCTCCGGGCCACCCGCCGGGACCCGGTGCGCTCATGCGATCATGCGGACGGTTGTCGATGGACCGGCCGCGGCGGACCGCCGATCGGCCGGCCGGAGACCGGGCCGTCGAGTGCCGGGCGTCGAGCGAGAGCGGGAATGCGTGTGAGCGGGGCGGGGGGACAGGACGGGTCGTCCGTGTCGGACGAGGAGTGGGAGCGGTTCCTGCGGGAGTCGATGACGGGCGCGGCCGACGCACCCGTCGAGCCGTCGGCGCGCGCCCGCGCCGTGGAGCGGCGGCTGCGGGACGGCCCGGACCGGCCGCAGGGCTGGCGTACGTACACACCGGCCCGGCCCCCGCGCAGGACGGGCCGGTACGTGACCGGGCTGGTGGCGGCCCTGGCCCTGCTGTTCGCGGGGCTCTTCCCGGAGCAGGTCATCGGCTGGTTCGGCGGCGGCGACGGCGGGCAGGACGACACCCCGGCGGCCGCCGAGTCGGCCCGGCCGCGGGAGGCGCCCGGCGCGGAGCCCGCCCTGCGCCCCACCCTCGACGACCCCTTCCGGGGTTCGCCCGCCGCCCGCTGGGCCGACGGAGCCGCCGGGATCACGGTCCCGGCGGCCAGGGCGACCGGCTGGATGGACGCCGCCCAGGTCGAGGAGGCCCTGCTGCGCAGCCGCGACTTCCTGGTGGCGGCGGGGCTCGACCCCCGGGTGCTGCGCGGCGAACGGCCGGCGAAGGCGATCGCGCTGCTCAACCCGCACCAGGAGGACGTCCAGCGGTATCTGCGAACCTCCCTGTCCTCGGCGAGGCCCACGGAGGAGACCGACCCGCTGCTGCTGTTCAGCCGCTTCCGGCCGCAGCAGACCCGGCTGGTCGGTGACGTCGTCAGGACGCGCGGCCGGCTGATGTACCGGGAGGGCAAGCGGGGGGCGGTCGAGGTGACGGCGGACGTCACGTTCGTGTACCCGGTCACCCCGGCGGGCGACGGCGGGCCGGACGCGCAGGTGCTGCGCACGGTCGTGCGGCGCGAGGTGGTGATGAGCTGGGACGACCCTGCCCGGGTCGTCACCGAACCGGGCACGCTGTCCCTCCTCTCGTACACCCTGGAGGTGACCAACGGCGGCTGCTCCGCGCCCACCGGCTACTTCGTGCCGCCCTTCGGCGCAGCCGGGGAACAGCACACCGACGAGACCCGCCGGCTCGACCCGTACGACCGCAGCAAGCCCCTCGCCCCGGCGGGCGACGGCTGCGCCACCGCCACCCGCTCGTAGAGTCCTTCCGGTGCTGGTGACCGCACGGGTGGCCCCTCAGTCGTCCGGCTCCTCCCGCGCCAGGTCCGCCGCCGCCTCGTGCATCGCCAGCTCCAGCAGCGCCGGGTCGGTGAGGGTGCCCGAGCCGTCGGGCGGCACCAGCCAGCGCACTCCGCCGCCGGCGCGGCCCGGGTAGGGCACCACGATCCAGGTGCCGGCACCGACGGTGCGGATGCCCGTGCCGAGCCAGCGGGCGGCCGTGCCGGGCGGCACCAGGAAGCCGACGCGGTTGTCGCCGGAGTCGGCCAGCACCGGGCCGGGCCGGTCGAGGATGCGGGTCAGCACGTCGAGGGTGGGGTAGCCGAGCTCCCCCGGCAGGATCAGCACGTCCCAGGCCTTGCCCGCGGGCAGCAGGGCGACCCCGAGGGGGTTGCGCTCCCACTCCCAGCGGCAGGCGTCCGGGTCCGGTGCCACGGACGCCAGCCACTCCGCCGCAGTCTTCGCGCCAGCCATGAAAAGACCTCCCTCTCGCTCGGGACGCGTTCGCGTCATGAGGGAGAGGGAGGCCGGCGCCGGGCATTACGCGACTTCGGGCACCTTTCTCACAAGGACTCAGCTGTTCTCACAAGGACTCAGCTGTCGAAGCCCAGCCCCAGCCGGTCCATCGTGCGCAGCCAGAGGTTGCGGCGGCCGCCGTGCGCGTCCGCGCGGGCCAGGGACCACTTGGTGAGGGCGATACCGGTCCACGCGAACGGCTCCGGCGGGAACGGCAGCGGCTTGCGCCGGACCATCTCCAGCTCCGTCCGCTCGGTCCGCTCCCCCGCCAGCAGGTCCAGCATCACGTCGGCGCCGAAGCGGGTCGCGCCCACCCCGAGGCCGGTGAAGCCCGCCGCGTACGCCACCTTGCCCTGGTGGGCGGTGCCGAAGAACGCCGAGAAGCGCGAGCAGGTGTCGATGGCCCCGCCCCAGGCGTGCGTGAAGCGCAGTCCCTCCAGCTGCGGGAAGCAGGTGAAGAAGTGCTCGGCGAGCTTGGCGTAGGTCTCCGGCCGGTCGTCGTACTCGGCGCGCACCCGGCCGCCGTAGGGGTAGACCGCGTCGTAACCGCCCCACAGGACGCGGTTGTCGGTGCTGAGCCGGAAGTAGTGGAACTGGTTGGCGCTGTCCCCGAGCCCCTGCCGGTTCCTCCAGCCGACCGAGGCGAGCTGCGCGTCGGTCAGCGGTTCGGTCATCAGGGCGTAGTCGTAGACCGGCACGGTGTACGCCCGCACCCGCTTGACCAGGTTCGGGAAGATGTTCGTGCCGAGGGCGACCTTGCGGGCGCGGACCTGCCCGTAGGGGGTGGTGACCGCCATGCCGGCGCCGTACGGCTTCAGGGTGAGCGCGGGCGTGTGCTCGTAGACGCGGACGCCGAGCTCGGCGCAGGCGCGCTTGAGGCCCCACACCAGCTTGGCCGGATTGAGCATGGCCACGCCCCGGCGGTCGTACAGACCCGCCTGGAAGGTGGGCGAGTTCACCTGCTCGCGTACCGCGTCGGCGTCCAGGAACTCGACGCCGCCGGCGAGGCCGTGGCGTTCCATCTCGTCGTACCACTCACGCAGTTCGCGCGCCTGGTACGTCTCGGTGGCGACGTCGATCTCGCCGGTGCGCTCGAAGTCGCAGTCCAGGGAGTGGCGGGCGACCGCCTTCTCGATCTCGTCGAGGTTGCGGGCGCCCAACTCCTCCAGCTTGTGGATCTCGTCCGGCCAGCGGGTGAGCCCGTTGGGCAGACCGTGGGTGAGGGAGGCGGCGCAGAAGCCGCCGTTGCGGCCCGAGGCGGCCCAGCCCACCTCGCGGCCCTCCAGCAGTACGACGTCCCGCTGCGGGTCGCGCTCCTTGGCGAGCAGCGCGGTCCACAGGCCGCTGTAGCCGCCGCCGACGACCAGCAGGTCGCAGGTCTCGGCGCCGGTCAGGGCGGGCTCGGGGCGGGGCCTGCCGGGGTCGTCCAGCCAGTACGGGACCGGCTGGGCGTCGGAAAGTGATTTCGTCCAGTTGTTGCCACGGCTCATGGCGCTCGGGGCCATGATTTCAACTCCCTACGACTGCTTTTTACGCCTTTTGCTTGGTGCGGCGATTGCTGACGACCATCGAGGTCAGGACGAACAGGACGGCGATGACGAACATGGCCGTGCCGATGACGTTGATCTGGACGGGCGTTCCGCGCTGTGCCGAACCCCAGACGAACATGGGGAAGGTGACGGTCGAGCCCGCGTTGAAATTGGTGATGATGAAATCGTCGAAGGACAGCGCGAAGGCGAGCAGCGCGCCCGCGGCGATGCCGGGTGCCGCGATCGGCAGGGTGACCCTGACGAACGTCTGGAACGGGCCGGCGTAGAGGTCCTGCGCGGCCTGCTCCAGCCTCGGGTCCATGGACATGACCCGGGCCTTGACGGCGGTGACGACGAAACTGAGGCAGAACATGATGTGGGCGATCAGGATCGTCCAGAAGCCCAGCTGGACGCCCATGTTGAGGAACAGGGTGAGCAGCGAGGCGGCCATGACGACCTCGGGCATCGCCATCGGCATGAAGATCAGCGAGTTGACCGCGCCGCGCGCCCGGAAGCGGTAGCGGACCAGCGCGAAGGCGATCATCGTGCCGAGGGCGGTGGCGCCCAGCGTCGCCCAGAAGGCGATCTGCAGGCTGAGCGTGAGCGAGCTGCACAGGCCCGCGACACCGCAGGGGTCGGTCCAGGCGTCGGTGGAGAACTTCTGCCACTCGTAGTTGAAGCGGCCCTTCGGGTCGTTGAAGGAGAACACCGTCACGACGACGTTGGGCAGCAGCAGATATCCGAGCGTGAAGAGGCCCGCGATGACGACGAGTTTGCTCTTGAGCCAGTTGACGAAGGCCATTTAAACCAGATCCTCCGTGCCGGACTTGCGGATGTACAGCGACACCATGACGAGGATCGCGAACATCAGGATGAAGGACAGGGCCGCCGCGGTCGGGTAGTCGAGGATGCGCAGGAACTGCGTCTGGATGACGTTGCCGATCATGCGGGTGTCGGTGGAGCCGAGCAGGTCGGCGTTGACGTAGTCGCCGGCCGCCGGGATGAAGGTCAGCAGCGTGCCGGAGACGACACCCGGCATCGACAGCGGGAAGGTGACCTTGCGGAAGGTGGTGGAGGGCCGGGCGTACAGGTCGTTCGCCGCCTCGTGCAGCCGCGGGTCGATGCGCTCCAGCGAGGTGTACAGCGGCAGGATCATGAACGGCAGGAAGTTGTACGTCAGACCGCACACCACCGCCAGCGGGGTGGCGAGCACCCGGTCGCCCGCGGTCATGCCGAGCCAGCTGGTGACGTCCAGGACGTGCAGCGAGTTCAGCGCGCCGACGACGGGTCCGCCGTCGGCGAGGATCGTCTTCCAGGCGAGCGTGCGGATCAGGAAGCTGGTGAAGAACGGCGCGATCACCAGGATCATGATCAGGTTCCGCCAGCGGCCTGCCCGGAAGGCGATCAGATACGCCAGTGGGTAGCCGAGCAGCAGACACAGGACCGTCGCCGACCCCGCGTACAGCACCGAGCGCAGGAACTGCGGGTAGTAGTCGGTCAGCGCGTCCCAGTAGGTCGCGAAGTGCCAGGTGACCTCGTAGCCCTGCTCCAGGGAGCCGGTCTGCACGGAGGTGGACGCCTGGTAGATCATCGGCAGCGCGAAGAACACCACGAGCCAGGCGAGTCCGGGCAGCAGCAGGAGGTACGGCGTCCAGCGGCCGCGCCTGCGCGGCGGCTTCTTCTCGGGGGCGGTGGGCGCCAGTGGCGGCGGCGCGTCGGTGAGGGTCGCCATCAGACCGCCTCTTCCTCGGTGCCCGCGTCGATGGACTGGGCGGCGTCGAGGCCGAAGGTGTGCGCCGGGTTCCAGTGCAGGACGACCTCGGCGCCGGAGACCAGCCGCGCGTCGCGGTCGACGTTCTGGACGTACACCGACAGTTCCGGGCAGACAGGGCTGTCGACGACGTACTGCGTGGAGACGCCGATGAAGGAGGCGTCGGCGATCTTCCCGGTGATCCGGTTGCGGCCGTCGGGGATCTCTCCGGCGTCGTCGGCGTGCGTCAGGGAGATCTTCTCGGGCCGTACGCCGACCAGCACCTTGCCGCCGGTCGTGGTGGGGGCGGAACATCGCGCCCCGGGCAGGACGAGCTTGCCGCCGCCCGCCTTCAGGACGATGTCGTCGCCGCTGCGGGAGTCGACCTCGGCCTCGATGAGGTTGGAGGTGCCGAGGAAGTTCGCGACGAACGTCGTCCTCGGGTTCTCGTACAGGTCGGCGGGCGCGCCGAGCTGCTCGACGCGGCCTGCGTTCATCACGGCGACCTGGTCGGCCATGGTCATGGCCTCCTCCTGGTCGTGCGTGACGTGCACGAAGGTGATGCCCACCTCGGTCTGGATGCGCTTGAGCTCCAGCTGCATCTGGCGGCGCAGCTTCAGGTCGAGGGCGCCGAGGGGCTCGTCGAGGAGCAGCACCTTGGGGTGGTTGATCAGCGCACGGGCGACCGCGACGCGCTGCTGCTGGCCGCCGGAGAGCTGGTGCGGCTTCTTGCGGGCCTGCTCACCGAGCTGGACCAGCTCCAGCATCTCGTCGACCTGCTTCTTCACGCTCTTGATGCCGCGCCGGCGCAGACCGAAGGCGACGTTCTCGAAGATGTCGAGGTGCGGGAAGAGGGCGTAGGACTGGAAGACCGTGTTCACGGGCCGTTTGTACGGCGGCAGGTGCGTGACGTCCTGCTCGCCGAGCCGGACGGTGCCCGTGGTGGGCTCCTCCAGGCCGGCGATCATGCGCAGGGTGGTGGTCTTGCCGCAGCCGGAGGCGCCGAGCAGGGCGAAGAACGAGCCCTGCGGGACGGTCAGGTCCAGCGGGTGGACGGCCGTGAAGCCGTTGTCGTACGTCTTGCTGATGCCCGAGAGGCGGACGTCACCGGTGTTGTCGTTCTTGTTCGTCACGTCGATCACGCCCCAGTCAGCTTCGCGAACTTCTCTTCAAAGGCCGTCTCTTCCTTCGAGCTCAGCGAGCGGAAGGCGCGGGACTTCTTGGCCATGGCCTTGTCGGGGAGGATCAGCGGGTTGTTCGCCGCGTCCTCGTCGATCTTCGCCAGCTCTTCCTTCACGCCGTCGACGGGACAGACGTAGTTGATGTACGCGGCGAGTTCGGCGGCGGCCCTGGGCTCGTAGTAGTAGTCGATGAGCCGTTCGGCGTTCGTCTTGTGACGGGCCTTGTTGGGGACCAGCAGGTTGTCCGTGGACGTGATGTAGCCGCTGTCCGGGATGATGAAGTCGATGTCGGGGCTGTCCGCCTTCAGCTGGACGACGTCGCCGGCCCACGCGATGCAGGCGGCGAAGTCGCCGCTGGTGAGGTCGGAGGTGTAGTCGTTGCCGGTGAAGCGGCGGATCTGGCCCTTGTCGACGGCCTTCTGCATACGGGCGATGGCCGCGTCGAAGTCGTCGGCGGTGAAGTCGCCGGGGTCCTTGCCCATGTCGAGCAGCGTCATGCCGACGCTGTCGCGCATCTCCGACAGGAAGCCGACCCGGCCCTTGAGCTTGGGGTTGTCCAGCAGGTCGGAGACCGACTTCACCTCTTCGCCGTCCAGCGCCTTCTTGTTGAACGCGATGACCGTCGAGATGCCCTGCCACACATAGGAGTAGGCGCGGCCCGGGTCCCAGTCGGGGCTGCGGAACTGCGCGGACAGGTTGGCGTAGGCGTGCGGCAGGTTGGCCGGGTCCAGTTTCTGGACCCACCCGAGGCGGATCAGCCGGGCGGCGAGCCAGTCGGTGACGCAGATGAGGTCGCGCCCGGTGTCCTGGCCGGCCGCGAGCTGCGGCTTGATCTTGCCGAAGAACTCGACGTTGTCGTTGATGTCCTCGGTGTACTTGACCTTGATGCCGGTCCGCTCGGTGAACGCGTCGAGCGTGGGGTGGTGCTTCTCGCTCTCGTCGACGTCCATGTACTCGGTCCAGTTGGAGAAGCTGACGGTCTTCTCCTTCGCCGAGTGGTCCTCGGCGGACACGCCGCCCTGGGTGTTGCCGGCGGCCGGGATGCCGCAGGCGCTGAGCGTCCCCAGACCGCCGACCGCGAGTGCGCCGCCGGCGGAGGCGCGCAGCAGCGAACGGCGGCTGAGGGAGGCCCTGCCGTTGCGGAGGCTGCGCCGCATGGCGGCCACTTGGGCCGGGGACAGGCGGTCGGGCTCGTACTGCTCCATGCGCTTGGTGCCCTTTCGGGAGGTCGGTCGGCCGCTGGTCGGGCGGCCTGATGTCGCTATCGGTCCCCGAAGATCGTGCGGTGCCAGTCCTTCGCTGCGACCGCCGTGTTGTCGAACATGACGTGCTTGATCTGCGTGTATTCGTCGAAGGAGTAGGTGGACATGTCCTTGCCGAAGCCGGAGGCCTTGTAGCCGCCGTGCGGCATCTCGCTGATGATCGGGATGTGGTCGTTGACCCACACACAGCCCGCCTTGATCTCGCGGGTGGCGCGGTTCGCCCGGTAGACGTCCCGGCTCCAGGCGGAGGCGGCGAGTCCGTACGGGGTGTCGTTGGCGAGCGCGATGCCCTCGTCGTCGGTGTCGAAGGGCAGCACCACGAGGACGGGCCCGAAGATCTCGGACTGGACGATCTCGCTGTCCTGGGCGGCGTCCGCGACGAGCGTAGGCCGGTAGTAGGCACCCTTGGCAAGGTCCCCTTCGGGGGCCTCGCCGCCGGTCACCACGCGCGCGTAGCCGCGCGCCCGGTCGACGAAGGCCGCGACCCGGTCGCGCTGCGCATGGGAGACGAGCGGGCCGAGGTCGGTGCCGTGGGCGAAGGGGTCGCCGAGCCGCACGGTCTCCATCAGGGCGGCGGTGCGTACCACGAACTCCTCGTACAGGGGTCGCTGCACATACGCGCGTGTGGCGGCGGTGCAGTCCTGCCCGGTGTTGATGAGGGCGCCCGCGACGGCGCCGTGGACTGCGGCCTCCAGGTCGGCGTCGTCGAAGACGACGAAGGGCGCCTTGCCGCCGAGCTCCAGGTGGATGCGCTTGACGTTCGCGGTGGCCACCTCGGCGACCCGCCTGCCGACCGCGGTGGAGCCGGTGAACGAGGTCATGGCCACGTCCGGGTGCCCGACCAGGTGCTCGCCGGCCTCCTTGCCGGTGCCGGTGACGACGTTGACGACCCCGTCGGGGATGCCGGCCTCGGTGCATGCCTCGGCGAACAGCAGTGAGGTCAGCGGGGTGAGCTCGGCGGGCTTGAGCACGATCGTGTTGCCCGCGGCGATCGCCGGGAGGATCTTCCAGGCGGCCATCTGCAGGGGGTAGTTCCAGGGGGCGATCGAGCCGACGACGCCGATGGGCTCGCGCCGGAGGTACGACGTGTGGTCGCCCGAGTACTCACCGGCGGACTGCCCCTGGAGGTGGCGGGCGGCACCGGCGAAGAAGGCGGTGTTGTCGATGGTCCCGGGGACGTCGAACTCCCGCGTCAGCTTCAGCGGCTTTCCGCACTGGAGGGACTCGGCGCGGGCGAAGTCCTCGGCGCGCTCGGCGAGGACTGCGGCCAGCCTGTGCAGGGCGTCCGAGCGCTCGCCGGGGGTGGCCCCCGACCAGCCGGGGAAGGCGGCGCGGGCCGCGGCGACGGCGGCGTCCACGTCGTCGGTGCCGGCCAGCTCGTAGGTGAGGACGGTCTCGCCGGTGGCCGGGTCGACGACCGCGTGCGTGCGGCCCGAGGTGCCCTGCTCGTAGCGGCCCGCGATGTACTGCGCGCCGGCCGCGAACCGCTCCTGGGCCGGGAATCGTTCCGGGGTGGTGGTGCCCGGGTTGTGCATGTCGCTCTCCTCCGCCTTCCCCCCGCTGTCCACGGGGGCGGGTGGCGTAGCTCCAGCTCGATTTGAGTGCCGATCCTGACAGAGCACAGGCACTCCAACAAGGGATTCCGTTGTTGCCTTTTGGTTACGCGACGGAATCTGTCGGCCAGGTGTCGAGTGGTCGAGGAAAAGGGAGGACGGAGTGTCAGTGGTGCGTGCCAGACTCGCGTGCATGGGAAAGATCGATTCTCGGGATGCCCTGGTCAGGGAGGTCCGCGCGGGGGCGGGGATCAAGTATTTGCACTTCTGGGGCCACCGTCCGCGACCCGACGGGCGCATCGGCGCGAGCTGTCTGAGCCAGTGGTGGCCGTCGCCGTTCACGGTGGACGGCACGACGTACGCGACGGCCGAGCACTGGATGATGGCCGCCAAGGCGCGGCTGTTCGGCGACGCCGAGGCCGAGCGGCGGGCGCTGGCGGCGGAGCATCCCGCACAGGCGAAGAAGGCCGGTCGGCTGGTCCGGGGGTTCGACGAGGGCGTCTGGGAGCGCGAGCGGTTCGCGATCGTGGTCGAGGGCAGCGTCCACAAGTTCGCGGCGCACGCGGACTGCGGGAGTTCCTGCTGAACACGGGCGGGCGGGTGCTGGTGGAGGCGAGCCCGGTGGACCGCGTCTGGGGCATCGGCCTCGCGGCGGACGACGAGGCGGCCTTCGACCCGCGGCGCTGGCGGGGGCCGAACCTGTTGGGGTTCGCGCTGATGGAGGCCCGGGACCGGCTGCGCAGCGGCGGCTGAGCGGGACTGCGACGGGGGGCCGGTCAGGGACCGGCCCCCCGTTCTCGCGCTCTCGGCGGGTCAGGCCGCGCCGGCGGCACCCATCACGCTGGCGAACAGCAGGAAGCCGAGGAGCGGCAGCAGCACCGTGGCGACGATGCCGAGCACCAGGCCGGCCGTCGCCGCACCCTTGTTGGTCGCCTCGCCGCGCTTGGCCTTGCCCCGGCCGACCGCGCCGAAGATGATCGCGAGGATGCCGAGGACGACGCCGAAGAACCACAGGAAGAACGTCAGGCTGCACACCACTCCGATGATGCCCAGCACGAGTCCGCTGGTGCCCATGCCGTTGCTCGGCTGCATCGGCATGACATAGCCGGGCGCCTGCACATAGGGCTGCGGCGCGGCCGGGTATCCCTGACCGGGCTGCTGCGGATAGCCGTACCCCGGGCCGGACTGCTGCGGGTAGGCGTAGCCCCCGGCCGACTGCTGCGGCGGCTGGTTGGGGGGCGGGCCGAACCCACCGGGTCCGGGCTGGCTGTTGGACATGAAATCGATCTCCCCTCGTCGTCAGTCAGGCATCGTAACGGCCCGCCTGCGACGGCATCAGGCGTTCGCGGGTGCGGAGCCCTGTACGGAGACCTGCGGGGGGATGTGCTGGGGGACCTGCAAAGGGACCTGCGGGGAGACGGGTACCGAGACGGACGTCGAGCGGAGGGCACCGTACGAGTCGTCGTAGTCGGAGTCGTAGTCGTCGTCGTTGATGGCCGCCGTGATGCCGATGACCATCAGGACGACGACGGCTATGCCGAGGATCAGCCCGATGATGCCGGTGATCAGACCCGCCTGCGCCTGGCCGTGGTTGTTCGCCTCACCGCGCTCCGCCTTGCGGCGGCCCTTGACGCCGAAGACGATCGCGAGGACGCCCAGGACGATCGAGACCACGCCGTACAGACAGAACAGGCAGCAGGACAGGATGCCCAGCACCATCGCCGCGATCCCGATGCCGTTCTGCGGCTGGGGCGGCATCGCGGGCCAGCCGTAGCTCTGCGGGTAGCCGGGGTATCCGTAGCCGCTGGTGGCGGGGCCCTGGGGCGCCTGCGGGGCGAGGGGCGGCGGGGGGACCTGGGTGTCGCCCATCGGCGGGGTGAACCCCGCGGCGGGCATGGACGTGACGGTGGCCTGGTCGTGCACGGAAGGGGGGCCGGGGTCGGGCGTCCTGCCGTCCGCCACCGTCCGGTTCTCCGGCGGCGCCCAGGGGTCGTACCCCCCGCCCTCGCCGGCGCCCGGCTGCGTCCCGTCCGTCATCTCATGCCCCCCGGGGTCGATCGTCCCGGCCATGCTACGGCCTGCCACCGACACACCCCCCACCGGCCGTCGGGGGACACCGACTGCCATGGGACGGCGTCCGGGAGGGAAAGGGCCGCGGGACGGCGGAGCAGCCGCCGACGGCGAGCAGCCGCAGAAGGAGAGCTCAGCGTCTCGGCCGACTGCCACAGCCGGTGCGCGGGTGGGAAAAGGCCGCGAAGCGGCGAGACGGCGGGACAGCCGCCCACGGCGAGCAGCCACAGGAACAGAACGGGCGCGAAACACCGGCCAAGTCGGCGAAGCCACCCGCACCGCCCACCGGCAGACGCACCACCCCGCCCACCCCGCCTACGATGGCCCTACTCGATCAGCCGATCACCGCGCCGCACGGCCTCCGCCCCCGGCGCCCACCCCGGGAGGCCCCCGTGACCGATCTGCACGCCTTCATCGCCGGACTGCCGAAGGCCGAACTCCACGTCCACCACGTCGGGTCCGCCTCCCCCCGGATCGTCTCGGAGCTGGCCGCGCGCCACCCGGACTCGAAGGTGCCGACGGACCCGGAGGCCCTCGCGGACTACTTCACGTTCACGGACTTCGCGCACTTCATCGAGGTGTACCTGTCCGTCGTGGACCTGATCCGCACCCCCGAGGACGTCCGCCTCCTCACCTTCGAGGTCGCCCGCGAGCTGGCCCGCCAGCAGGTGCGCTACGCCGAGCTGACGATCACCCCGTACTCCTCCACCCGCCGCGGCATCGACGAGCGCGCGTTCATGGACGCGATCGAGGACGCCCGCAAGGCGGCGGAGGCCGAGTTCGGCACGGTGCTGCGCTGGTGCTTCGACATCCCGGGCGAGGCCGGCCTGGCCTCCGCGGAGGAGACCGTCCGTCTGGCCACCGACGACCGCCTGCGCCCGGAGGGCCTGGTCTCCTTCGGCCTCGGCGGCCCCGAGATCGGCGTACCGAGGCCGCAGTTCAAGCCGTACTTCGACCGCGCCGTCGCCGCGGGGCTGCACTCCGTGCCGCACGCCGGCGAGACGACCGGCCCGGAGACGGTGTGGGACGCCCTGACCTACCTCGGCGCGGAGCGCATCGGGCACGGCACCAGCTCCGCGCAGGACGAGAAGCTGCTCAGGCATCTCGCCGACAACAGGATCCCCCTGGAGGTGTGCCCGACCTCCAACATCGCCACGCGCGCGGTGGCCACCCTCGACGAGCACCCGATCAAGGAGTTCGTGCGGGCCGGCGTGCTGGTGACGATCAACTCCGACGACCCGCCGATGTTCGGCACCGACCTCAACAGCGAGTACGCGGTCGCCGCCCGCCTCCTCGGGCTGGACGCGGGCGGCGTGGCCGAGCTCGCGAAGAACGCGGTCGAGGCGTCCTTCCTGGACCCGGCCGGCAAGGCCCGCCTCACGGCCGAGATCGACACGTACACGACGACCTGGTCGGCCTCCTGACCGCCCCTCACAATGGGCGCATGCAGAACGTGACCGCCGTGGCCCACCGCGGCGACCCCTATCGCTTCCGCGAGAACACCCTCGACTCCGTACGCTCCGCGCTCGCCCTGGGCGCGGACGCGGTCGAGGTCGACGTACGGCTCACCCGGGACGGCGTCCCGGTGCTGCTGCACGACGACACGCTCAAGCGCCTGTGGGAGCTGGACCGGCCGCTGCTCGCGCTGTCCGCCGAGGAGGTCCGCGGCCTCACGGACGGCGCGGTGCCGACCCTCGCGGAGGCGCTCGCGGCGACGGACGGGCACCGGGTGATGCTCGACCTGCCGGGCACACCGGACGTCCGGGCCGCGCTGAAGGTGGTGGACGTGGTGCGGGCGTGCGGCGCCGAGGACCGTGTGTACTACTGCGCCGGCGCCCCCGCGATGCTCGCGGTGCGCGCGGCCGACCGCGCCGCCGAGATCGCGCTGACGTGGACGACGCTGGCGCCGCCGCGGGCCGCGCTGCTGGAGGCGGTGCGGCCGCGGTGGCTCAACTACCGCTTCTCGCTGGTCGACCGGGAGCTGGCCGCGCGCGTGCACCGCGACGGCTTCCTGCTGTCGGTGTGGACCCCGGACACCCGCCGCAGCATGCGCCGCCTCGTCGAGGCGGGCGTCGACTCGATCACGACGAACCGCGTCGACCTCCTGAGCGGCCTCAAGTCCGCCCTGTCACAAGCGGCCTAGCCCGCCGCGTACGCCAGCGGCGGCGCGATCGCCTGCGCGTCCGCGCCCTCCGCCACCCACAGCCGGATCAGCAGCGCGGCCGTCGCCTCCACCAGCCCCGCCCGGTCCAGCCCGCCGGCGTGCACCGGTTCGCAGCCGATGTCCCGCACGAGTCGTCGTACGACGTCCAGGGCGGGCTCGTCGTCCCCGGCGAGCGGCACCGCGAGGGGGCGGCCGTCGAAGACGGGCGGGGTGCGCCGCCAGACGGAGACGTGACAGAGGTTGAAGGCCTTGACCACGCGCACTCCGGGCGCCGCGGCGGCGATGCGCTCCGCGGCCGAGGGCCCGCCCGAGGTCAGCAGGGCGAATCCGGCGCCGACGGGGTTGGTGCAGTCGATCAGCGTCCGCCCGCGCAGGGGCTCCGCGAGCCCGGCGACGACCGGGACCGCGGCCTCGTACGGCACGGCCAGCAGCACGGCGTCCGCGCCGAACTCGGCGGCCTCCCGCAGCCCGGTCGGCCCGGTGCGGCCGCCGGCGCGGACCTGATGGCCCGCCCGCGCCCACTGGGTGCCGAGCGCGTCCGCCATGCCGCCGGTGCCGAGGATTCCGATGCGCATGAGCGCGTCTCCCTTCGAAGAGTCGGTTTTCCCCGACGGTAGAGGGGAGTTCGGGCACCATTCGGTACGTGACCAGCGACCCGACGTTCCTCGCCGACTGCCGTGCGCGGCTGGCCTTCGACCTGCTCGCCAACACGTGGAACTCGGTGGTGCTGTGGGCCCTCAAGGAGGGCCCCCGCCGCCCCGGCGAACTACGCGAGCGCATCGGCGGGATCAGCCAGAAGGTACTGACCGAGACCCTGCGCAGACTGGAGTTCAACGGGCTGGTGTCCCGGTGGGCGTACGGTGGCTCGCCTCCGCGCGTCGAGTACGAACTGACCGGCCTCGGACGGACGTTGCTGGTGCCGATCGACGCCTTCGGCGCCTGGGCGTTCGAGCACGGCGACGAGGTGATGGTCGCCCAGGAGCGGTACGGCGAGGCGCAGGAGGGACACCCTTAGGGGGCCGACCCCGGTCATCCCCGTGTGCGGCGGGCGAGTTGCTCGGGGATTTCCAAGGGGCCGGTGCCCTCCTCGGTGATGATCCGTTCGGCCACGCGCCGCCTCAGGATGATCACACAACGTTCGCACCGGATCTTCCCGAGGAGCCCACCATGCGTCTGCAGCGCCGTACGGCCGTCGTCGCCGCCTCTCTCGCCCTGGCCCTGGCGGCCGGCCCGCTGGCCGCCCCGGTGTTCGCCGCGTCGGACCCACGGGTACCGGCGGCCGCCTGCTCCTGGACGACGGGCCCGGACACCGAGGCTCTAGCCGCCGCGCTCGCCGGGATCCCGGACGACAAGGTGACGGCCGCGCAGATCCGCGTGGGCGGCAAGGGGAGCTGGCACGGCGCGGCCGGGGTGCGCGATGTGCGGACCGGGGCCCCGGTGCTGGAGCACGGCCGGTTCCGGGCCGGTTCGACCACGAAGGTGGTGACCGCCTCGATCGTGCTGCAGCTGGTCGCGGAGGGGCGCATCGACCTCGACGGCACCGTGCAGGAGTATCTGCCGGGCCTGCTCACCGACGACTTCCGGGAGCCGGTCACCGTACGGCAGCTGCTGACGTACACCAGCGGCCTGCAGCCGGGGGCCGGCTTCGGCGACACGACCGAGGAGATGTTCCCGCACCGCTTCGAGACGCTGACGCCGCGTGAGGTCGTGGCGGCGGCGGTGGCGAAGGGACCGGCGTACACGCCCGGGGAGCGGCAGACGTACGGCAACATCCACTACACCGTGCTCGGCATGCTGATCGAGAAGGTCACCGGCGACTCGTACGCCCATCAGGCCCGGGTGCGGGTCTTCCGGCCGCTGGGCATGCACGGCTCCTCGTTCCCCGCGGGCCCCGACCCGCGGGTGCACGGCCCGCACAACCGCGGCTACGAGTGGATCGACGGTGAACTGGTCGACGTCACGGAGTGGAACATGTCGGACCGCTTCGCGGCCGGCGACCTGATCTCGACGACCGCCGACCTGGAGCGGCTGCTGAAGGGCGTGTTCGGCGGCCGGGTGGTGCCGCCGGCGCTGCTGAAGGAGATGCTCACGCTCCCGCCGGTCGAGGGCGCTCGGTACGGCATGGCGCTGGAGACCTTCAAGCTCAACGGCCGTCAGGTATGGGGCAAGTCCGGCTCGCGCCCCGGCTACGCCACCGGCATCGCCGCCACCCCCGACCTGTGCCGGACGGTCGTCTTCTCCGTGAACGCCACGGACGCCCGCTCCAACGGCCTGGGCATAGCCCAGCGCTTCGCCTTCCCGGCGTTCAACCGCTGACGGAGACGGCCGGCGCCGCCGGAGGCGCCTGCGTCAGCGCCTCCAGCCGCTTGATCTTCCGGCGCACGGCATACAGCGGGATCGCCCCGAAGACCCCGAAGGACATGTCGATCACGCTCCACCAGAAGGGGATGCCGCGGATCGGCCCGCAGATCAGGGCGAGCGGGACGATTCCGGCGCAGGCGATCATCCCGGCCTCCACGACCCAGACATTGCGGACCGGGTCGCACAGCACGCCGTAGAAGAAGACGGCGATCACGAGGTGGGCGAAGGCGAGCCAGTCGGTGCCGTAGAGGAGGAAGGGGTGGTCGGCGTCGGCGGTGTCGAGTCCCTCGCGCACCCGCTCGATCCAGTCCGTGAGGCCCGGCAGGTGGTCCTGGACGGACAGGGCGCTCAACAGGTCCTCGGTCCAGCGCAGTTCATGGACGAGAGGGAACGCGGTGGCACCGCTGAGCACCAGACAGACGACGAAGAAGGCCAGCCAGACGCGGATGCCCTTGAGCAGGGCGGCTCTGTCGCTCATGGGCACAGCGTAGCCCCGCTTTTGAACGTGTTCAAAAGCGGGGCCGCCGTGAAGGGTCAGGCCGCCTTGAAGCGGCGCAGGCGGAGGGAGTTGCCGACCACGAAGACCGAGGAGAAGGCCATGGCGGCTCCGGCGATCATCGGGTTGAGCAGACCGGCCGCGGCGAGCGGCAGGGCGGCGACGTTGTAGGCGAAGGCCCAGAAGAGGTTGGAGCGGATGGTGCCCAGCGTGCGGCGGGCGAGCCGGATGGCGTCGGCCGCGACCCGCAGGTCACCGCGGACCAGCGTCAGGTCCCCCGCCTCGATGGCCGCGTCGGTGCCGGTGCCCATCGCCAGACCGAGGTCGGCCTGGGCGAGGGCGGCCGCGTCGTTGACGCCGTCACCGACCATGGCGACCGAACGGCCCTCGTCCTGCAGCCGCCGGACGACGGCGACCTTGTCCTCGGGCAGCACCTCGGCGATGACCTCGTCGATACCGACCTCGGCGGCGACCGCCTCGGCGACGGCCTGGTTGTCACCGGTGAGCAGGATGGGGGTGAGCCCGAGGGCGCGCAGCCGCCGGACGGCCTCCGGGCTGGTGTCCTTCACCGCGTCGGCGACCTCCAGGACCGCGCGGGCCTCGCCGTCCCAGGCCACGGCGATGGCGGTACGGCCGGCCGACTCGGCCTCGCGCTTGGCGCGCCGCAGCCCGGCGGGCAGCTCGATCGCCCACTCCGCCAGCAGCTTCTCGCGGCCGACGAGGACGGCGTGGCCGTCGACGACGCCCTGGACGCCGAGTCCGGCGATGTTCGCGAAGTCCTCCGGGGCGGGCAGCGAGCCCAGCTTCTCCAGGGCGCCGGCGGCGACGGCCTGGGCGATGGGGTGCTCCGAGGCGTGCTCCAGGGCACCCGCGAGCCGCAGCACGTCGGCCTCGTCCGTGCCGTCGGCGGCGTGGACGGCGAGCAGCGTCATCCTGCCCGTGGTGACGGTGCCGGTCTTGTCCAGCACGATCGTGTCGACCTTGCGCGTGCTCTCCAGCACCTCGGGGCCCTTGATCAGGATGCCGAGCTGGGCGCCCCGCCCGGTGCCGACCATCAGCGCGGTCGGTGTGGCGAGGCCGAGGGCGCACGGGCAGGCGATGATCAGAACCGCCACGGCGGCGGTGAAGGCGGCGGTCAGCCCCTCGCCCGAGCCGAGCCAGAAGCCCAGCGTGCCCAGCGCCAGCGCGATGACGACCGGCACGAACACCCCGGAGATCCGGTCGGCCAGGCGCTGCGCGGCCGCCTTGCCGTTCTGCGCGTCCTCGACCATCCTCGCCATCCGCGCCAGCTGCGTGTCGGCCCCGACGCGGGTGGCTTCGACGACCAGCCGACCGCCGGCGTTGAGCGTGGCCCCGGTGACGGCGTCCCCGCTACCGACCTCGACCGGCACGGACTCGCCGGTCAGCATGGAGGCGTCCACGGCCGAGGTGCCCTCGACGACGACACCGTCGGTGGCGATCTTCTCGCCGGGCCGGACCAGGAACCGGTCGCCGGCCTTCAGCTCGCCGACGGGGATCAGCTCCTCACGGCCGCCCCGCAGGACGGTGACCTCCTTGGCGCCCAGCTCCAGCAGCGCCTTCAGCGCGGCCCCCGCCCGGCGCTTGGAACGCGCCTCGAAGTACCGCCCGGCCAGGATGAACGCCGTCACCCCGGCGGCCGCCTCCAGGTAGATGTTCCCGGCGCCGTCCGAGCGGGCGATGGTCAACTCGAAGGGGTGCGTCATCCCCGGCGTGCCGGCCGTGCCGAGGAACAGCGCCCACAGCGACCACGCGAACGCCGCAATCGTGCCGACCGAGATCAGCGTGTCCATCGTGGCCGCACCGTGGCGGGCGTTGGTGAAGGCGGCCTTGTGGAACGGCCAGGCGGCGTACGTCACCACCGGCGCGGCCAGTGTCAGCGACAGCCACTGCCAGTACTCGAACTGCGCCGCCGGGACCATCGCCGGCACGATCACCGGCACGGCCAGCACCACGGCGGTGACCAGCCGCTGCCGCAGCGGCAGCAGTTCGTCGGGCCCGGCCGCCTGGGGAGCCCCGCCCTCGGCCACGGCCGGCTTCGGCTCGGTCGCGGTGTAACCGGTGGCCTCGACGGTGGCGATCAGGTCGGTCACGGTCACGTCGCCCGCGTAGGTCACCCTCGCCTTCTCGGTGGCGTAGTTGACCGTGGCGGTGACGCCGTCCATGCGGTTGAGCTTCTTCTCGATCCGCGCCGCACAGGAAGCGCAGGTCATCCCGCCGATGGCGAGTTCTACCCGGCCGGTTCCGGTGGCCTCGGGGGCCGTGGTGGTCATGAGGAGTCCCTCCCAGACCGCGATTCAACACCGCGACTTATACCCCCAGGGGGTATCTGACTCCCTCAGGTATACCCCCTACAGGTATTTCACGCAACCGCCTTGCGATACCCCCAGGGGGTATGCGACATTGACAACGTCGCCCCGCGCGGCAGTACATCCAGCCCGTTCTCAGGAGCCCGAGATGAAGCCCGTAGTGAAGATCGGCGCATTCGCCGCCGCCCTGGCCGCCACCTTCGGCACCGCCTACGGAGTCGGGAACGCCGTCGGCCCGGTCTCCTCCGACGACGGCGGTGGCGGTGGCAGCGGCAGCCACGGCCACAAGGAGACGGCCGCCCACGCCCAGCACACCCCCGGTGCGCGGCAGAAGAGCGGGGCGGGGACGCCCGGCGGCCTCCAGATCTCCGAGGGCGGCTACACCCTCGACCTGCAGACCACCCGGGTGCCGGCCGGCGAGAAGACCGCGCTGCGCTTCGCCGTGCGCGGCGAGGACGGCCGCCCGGTGACCGAGTACCGGCGCGAGCACGAGAAGGAGCTGCACCTGATCGTGGCCTCGCGGGACCTGACGACCTTCCGCCACCTGCACCCGGCGCGCGCCGCTGACGGCACCTGGAGCACCACCGCCGAACTGCCCGCCGCCGGTACCTACCGGGTCTTCGCCGACTTCACCCCGGCCGCGGGCGGGGAGAACCTGACGCTCGGCGCCGACCTCGCGGTCAGCGGGCCGTACGCACCCGAGGCCCTCCCCCGCACCGGGGCGACCGCCCGGGTGGACGGCTACACCGTCCGGCTGACCGGCTCGCTCGCCCCCGGCGCGGACAGCGACCTCACCTTCGAGGTCACCCGCGACGGCCGGCCCGCCCGGCTCCAGCCCTACCTCGGGGCCTACGGCCACCTCGTCGCCCTGCGCTCCGGCGACCTGGCCTATCTGCACGTCCACCCGCACGAGGAGGCCCACGGCAGCGCCACCTCCGGTCCGGAGGTCGCCTTCACGGCGGCCGCGCCCAGCACCGGGGACTACCGCCTGTTCCTGGACTTCAAGGCCGACGGCAAGGTCCGTACGGCGGCCTTCACGGTGCACGCCGGGGACGCCACCGCCGTACCGGAGAAGCCCGCTGCCTCCGGGGAGGGGCACAGCGGGTCGGGGCACGGTCACTGAGAACGCGAAAGCGCGGCCCCGGACGGTCCGTCCTCCGTCCGGGGCCGCGCTGCCGTGCGGGCGCTTACGCGTCCAGCGACGTCATCACGTGCTTGATGCGCGTGTAGTCCTCGAAGCCGTAGCCCGACAGGTCCTTGCCGTAGCCGGACTTCTTGAAGCCGCCGTGCGGCATCTCGGCGACCAGCGGGATGTGGGTGTTGATCCACACACAGCCGAAGTCGAGCTTCTTGGACATGCGCATGGCCCGGCCGTGGTCCTTGGTCCACACGGACGAGGCGAGGGCGTAGTCGACGCCGTTGGCCCACTGGACGGCCTGGTCCTCGTCCGAGAAGGACTGGACGGTGATGACCGGGCCGAAGACCTCGTTCTGGACGATCTCGTCGTCCTGCTTGAGGCCCGAGACGACGGTCGGGGCGTAGAAGTAGCCCTTGTCGCCGACCTGGTGGCCGCCCGCCTCGACCTTGGCGTGGGCGGGGAGGCGCTCGATGAAGCCCGCGACCTGCTTGAGCTGGTTGGGGTTGTTCAGCGGGCCGAACAGCACGTCCTCGTCGTCCGGCTGGCCGGTCCTGGTCTCTGCGGCGGCCTTGGCGAGGGCGGCCACGAACTCGTCGTGGATCGCCTCCTGGACGAGGACGCGGGTGGCGGCCGTACAGTCCTGGCCGGCGTTGAAGAAGCCCGCGACGGAGATGTCCTCGACGGCCTTGGCGATGTCGGTGTCCTCGAAGACGACGACCGGGGCCTTGCCGCCCAGCTCCAGGTGGACGCGCTTGAGGTCCTTGGACGCCGACTCGGCGACGGACATGCCGGCGCGTACGGAGCCGGTGATGGAGGCCATCGCAGGGGTGGAGTGCTCGACCATCATGCGGCCGGTCTCGCGGTCGCCGCAGATGACGTTGAAGACGCCCTTGGGCAGGATCGAGCCGATGATGTCGGCGATCAGCACGGTGGACGCCGGGGTGGTGTCCGACGGCTTCAGCACGACGGTGTTGCCCGCGGCGATGGCCGGGGCGAACTTCCACACGGCCATCATCATCGGGTAGTTCCACGGCGCGACCTGCGCGCAGACGCCGACCGGCTCACGGCGGATGATCGAGGTCATCCCGTCCATGTACTCGCCGGCGCTCCGGCCCTCCAGCATGCGGGCGGCGCCCGCGAAGAAGCGGATCTGGTCGACCATCGGAGGGATCTCCTCCGAACGGGTCAGGCCGACCGGCTTGCCCGTGTTCTCGACCTCGGCGGCGATCAGGTCCTCGGCGCGCTCCTCGAACGCGTCCGCGATCTTCAGAAGGGCCTTCTGCCGCTCTGCCGGGGTGGTGTCCCGCCATGCCGGGAACGCTGCCTCCGCGGCCGCCATGGCGGCGTCGACGTCGGCCTGCCCGGACAGCGGCGCGGTGGCGTATGCCTCGCCGGTGGCGGGGTTGACGACGTCCGTGGTCCGTCCGTCGGCGGCGTCCCGGAACTCCCCGTCGATGTAGTTGCGCAGACGACGCAGCTCGGTGGTCACTGCCGGCCCTCCTGTCGGATGTCCATTCCTTGAGATGCCCACCCTAGTCGCTCGCCCCACGGTTTCAACACCCCCCAGCCGCGCGAATCTGCGAAATCCGCAAGTCTCCATCGCGTGAACAACGAATTTCATCGATCCGGCCTTGCAAAACTGTCGAGTCCTCGTGCAGAGTGAGGTCGTGGCCAGTCGAAGCGCAGACCAGAAGGACTCCCGCGAGTCCAGGAACGGCGGCAATCCCCAGCTGGATGCCGTCTCCCTCGCCATCATCGAACAGCTCCAGGAGGACGGCCGCCGGCCGTACGCCGCCATCGGCAAGGCCGTAGGGCTCTCCGAGGCGGCCGTGCGCCAGCGCGTCCAGAAGCTGCTCGACCAGGGCGTCATGCAGATCGTCGCCGTCACGGACCCGCTCACCGTGGGCTTCCGCCGGCAGGCGATGGTCGGCATCAACGTCGAAGGTGACGTGGAGTCCATCGCGGACGCGCTGACGGCCATGTCGGAAGTCGAGTACGTGGTGATGACCGCGGGCTCGTTCGACATCCTCGCGGAGATCGTCTGCGAGGACGACGACCACCTGCTGGACGTCATCAACAAACGCATCCGGGCCCTGTCCGGCGTGCGCTCCACCGAGAGCTTCGTCTACCTGAAGCTCAAGAAGCAGACCTACATGTGGGGAACCCGATAACCGTGAGGACCCGATAACCGTGAGCACCAAGGACCTCAGCCGAAGCGCGTACGACCACCTGTGGATGCACTTCACCCGCATGTCGTCGTACGAGAACTCCCCCGTCCCGACCATCGTCCGCGGTGAGGGCACCTACATCTACGACGACAAGGGCAAGCGCTACCTCGACGGTCTCGCCGGCCTCTTCGTCGTCCAGGCCGGCCACGGCCGCACCGAGCTCGCCGAGGTCGCCGCCAAGCAGGCGAGCGAGCTGGCCTTCTTCCCGGTGTGGTCCTACGCCCACCCCAAGGCCGTCGAACTGGCCGAGCGCCTCGCGCACGAGGCCCCCGGCGACCTCAACAAGGTCTTCTTCACCACCGGTGGCGGCGAGGCCGTCGAGACCGCCTGGAAGCTCGCCAAGCAGTACTTCAAGCTCCAGGGCAAGCCGACCAAGTACAAGGTCATCTCCCGCGCGGTCGCCTACCACGGCACCCCGCAGGGCGCCCTGTCCATCACCGGCCTGCCCGCTCTGAAGGCCCCCTTCGAGCCGCTGGTGCCGGGCGCGCACAAGGTGCCGAACACCAACATCTACCGCGCCCCGATCCACGGCGACGACCCCGAGGCCTTCGGCCGCTGGGCCGCCGACCAGATCGAGCAGCAGATCCTCTTCGAGGGCCCCGAGACCGTCGCCGCGGTCTTCCTGGAGCCGGTGCAGAACGCCGGCGGCTGCTTCCCGCCGCCGCCCGGCTACTTCCAGCGCGTCCGCGAGATCTGCGACCAGTACGACGTGCTGCTCGTCTCCGACGAGGTCATCTGCGCCTTCGGCCGCCTCGGCACGACCTTCGCGTGCGACAAGTTCGGCTACGTGCCGGACATGATCACCTGCGCCAAGGGCATGACCTCGGGCTACTCCCCGATCGGCGCGTGCATCGTCTCCGACCGCCTGGCCGAGCCGTTCTACAAGGGCGACAACACCTTCCTGCACGGCTACACCTTCGGCGGCCACCCGGTCTCCGCCGCGGTCGGCCTCGCCAACCTCGACCTGTTCGAGAAGGAGGGCCTGAACCAGCACGTCCTCGACAACGAGGGCGCCTTCCTGAAGACGCTGCAGAAGCTGCACGACCTGCCGATCGTCGGCGACGTCCGCGGCAACGGCTTCTTCTACGGCATCGAGCTGGTGAAGGACAAGGCGACGAAGGAGTCCTTCAACGACGAGGAGACGGAGCGCGTGCTCTACGGCTTCCTCTCCAAGGCCCTCTTCGACAACGGCCTGTACTGCCGCGCCGACGACCGTGGCGACCCGGTCGTCCAGCTCGCCCCGCCGCTGATCTCCAACCAGGAGACCTTCGACGAGATCGAGCAGATCCTGCGCGCGACCCTGACCGAGGCCTGGACGAAGCTCTAGCCTCCGGCGGTCGGACCGCGTTTCGGCCCGGGGTGCACCCGATCGAGTGAGAAGGGTGCACCCCGGGCCGCGTGCTGTCCGGCGTCACGGATCCCGATCCCTAGCGTTTCCGGTAACCGATCGGCCCAGCCTTCGTTCCCCCGGACGGGGGATGAGGCAACGGGAACTACGGATCTGAGGTGTACGCCATGGAGGCCCCGCCGGACAACGACGTGCTCTGGGCACGGTCCCTGCACTACCAGCACAGCGACGGCTCGCCCGCACTGAGCGGCGTCTCCCTCGGCGTGCGCGAGGGAGAGATCCTGGCCGTCGGCGGCCCGCGCGGCAGCGGCAAGACCGCCCTGCTGGCCTGTCTGTCCGGCCTGGTTCCCGCCCGCCGCGGCGAGGTCTGGTTCAACAGCGTCCCCGTGCACACCATGGGGCCCCTGGCTCGCGAGCGGCTGCGCCGCGACCGCTTCTGCTGGATCGACCCGGCGCCGGTGCTGGTCCCCGAGCTGAAGGTGTGGGAGAACGCCGCCCTGCCGCTGATGCTGCGCGGCACGAGCCGCCGCCGCGCCAGGACGGCCGCGCTGGAATGGCTGGAACGCCTCGACGTCGGCGAGCGCGCCCGCAGACGCCCGCACGAACTGACCCACGCCGAACGCCAGCGCGTCTGCATCGCCCGCGCCCTCGCCCCGGCGCCCTCGGTCCTCTTCGCCGACGAGCCGACGGCCCCGCTGCACCGCGCCGAGCGCGCGCATGTGCTGCGCACGCTGACGACGGCCGCCCGCTCCCACGGCATCACGGTCGTGCTGGCCACGCACGACGCGGACACGGCCGCCCTCGCGGACCGCACGGTGTCGCTGCTCGACGGCCGCCGGGTGAACACCGTGCAGCTGCCTCCCATGGCCGAGTCGGAAGGCCGGGCCGCGTGCTCGCTCTCCGTCTGACCCGCGGCGCCCGTCCGGCCGTCCAGCTGCGCCGCCTGCTGGTGGCCGCGGCCTCGGCGGGCACGGGGTTCCTCCTGCTGTGCGCCCTCGGCCACGGCCTCGCCCATCCCGACGCGACGGGCTCCTCCCTCCTCCGGCTCGCCTGGTGCATGGCCCCGCTGGCCGCGACGGCCTACTTCGCGGTGGCGGTCGCCCGCACCGACCCCGGCACGAGACCCCTCCAGGGCCTCTCCGCCATCGGCCTGGGCCCGGCTCGCCAGATGGCCGTCTCCGCGACGACGACGGCCCTGTCGACCCTGCTCGGCTCCCTGCTGGCCCTCCTCGTCTTCCTCCACCTCCGCGGCGACCTCACCGGGCTCCCCTTCGACGGCGAAGCGGCCGGCGCCCTGGCCGCCGACCGGCCCCTGCCGCTCCCGGCGGCCCTGACCCTGCTGTCCCTGGTCCCGCTGACCGCCTCGCTGTCGGTGGCGCTGGTGCTGCGCCCCCGCGAGCCGCGCCGCCCGGACGCGCCGCGCTTCTTCGGCCGCTTCGGCGCCTACGGGAAGGGCGGCGCGGCCAGGGAGACGTTCGGGTCGTACGGCAGGTTCGGCGCCAGACTGGGCGGGGTGAACCGTCCGGCGGGCCGGGGAGCGGACCCCGCGGACCAGCCCGGAGCACCCGTCGGCGAACCCGCTCCGCTCACGGCCGGGCGTGCCACCGCGGAGGCCCCCGAGCCGCAGAAGGGCGGCACTCCACAGGCACGGAAGGGGGACACCCACCCTGCGCCCACGGCCACTCCCGCACACACCACCGGTCAGGCCGGCCTCCCCGCCCCCGCCCTCGCGGCACCCGACTCCCCCGCCGCGCTCCCCTGGGGCATCGCCACCCTCGCCGCGGGCCTCGCGGTGGAGGCCTACGCCACCCGCGCGACCGCCACGCCCGGCCTGGCCCTGCCCGGCGGCCTGACGGGCAACTCCCTGGGCGTCCTGATCGGCTGGTCCCTCACCGCCGTGGGACTCGCACTCGCGGGTCCGGGGCTGACCCATCTGTGCGGCCGGCTGCTGCAGGCGGTCCGCCCCGGCGCCCTGCGTCTGCTGGCGGGACGTGTCCTCATGGAGGAGAGCACCCGGATCGGCCGCCCCCTGGGTGTCGTCTGCGCGGTGACCTCCGCCGCGTACGCGATGGGCACGCTGTACGAACCCGACGGCGCCACCATCGGCCCGCTCACCGCCCTCGGCTCCCTGCTCGTGGCCGGCTGCACCCTGGCGACCCTGCTCACCGCGGCCGTGGAGGCCAAGCACGCCCGCGCCGACACCACGGCCGCCCTGGTCCGTCTCGGTGCCCCCTCGACGACCCTGCGCGCGGCCGCGGCCCTGCGCGCGACCGCCCTGCTGGCCCTGTTCGGCCCGCTCACCCTGATCGTCGCGGAACTCGCGGCCCGGCCGCTGACGCGCTGAGCCCGCGGCCCCGAACGCTTGAAGGCCCGGGCGGGGAAGTCCGTTCGAAAAGATCGACGGGGAGCGATGAGTTCCCCGCCGCCTGCCGGTCTACCCCCACGAACAGCGCGACACCGTCGCACAAGCCCGATGGGAGAGGCCCGCATGTACCCGCAGATGATCTTCGTGAACCTGCCCGTGAACGACCTGGACGCCGCCAAGCGGTTCTTCACCGGCCTCGGCTACACGATCAACCCCCAGTTCAGCGACGAGAACGCCGCCTCGGTCGTGATCAGCGACACCATCGTGGCGATGCTGCTCACCAAGCCGTTCTACGCGACCTTCACCGACAAGGAGATCGCGGACGCGACCAAGACCAGCGAGGTGCTGGTGTGTCTGAGCGCGGAGAGCCGCGAGAAGGTCGACGAGCTGGTCGACAAGGCGATCTCCCTCGGCGGCACCGCGACCGGCAAGACCCAGGACATGGGCTTCATGTACGGCCGCGCCTTCGACGACCTCGACGGTCACACCTGGGAGATCATGTGGATGGACCCGGCGGCGGTGGAGGGCGAGACCTCCGCGCAGGAGGGCTCCGCCCAGGGCTGAGGCCCGCGATGTCGAACACGGTGCCTAGCATGGGCGCGTGCAGACGATGCCCGCCCATGCGGCCCACCACGACGACCGCGAGATCGAGACGCTCGAGGAGTTCGACGCGACCGTCTCCGCGCGCGGCACACTCGGCGGATTCCGCGTCCAGGCCGTCGACCTGACGGACCGCACCCGCGAACTCCTCACCACCGACACCTCGGGGGCCGTCTTCCTCGGCTGCCCCATGCGCGAGGACGCGGCCACGAAGGTCCTCGCGGACGGCGCGCTGGTCTTCCCGCCGGTCCCCGACCTGCCGTTCGACCCGTACCGGGGCATGGTCTACTCGCCCGACGAACTCTTCGCCTCCCTCGCCGAGGGCGGCTACGAGGCCACGCCCGACGCCCGCGCCTACGCCTGGTTCCAGCGCACGAAGGCCGACGGCGACATATTCGCCTCCGTGCTGCGCGCCGTCCACGACGACTCCGTCTCGGACGCCCTCGACGAACTCCTGTCCGGAGACCGGGTGGTGGGCGTCATGGGCGGCCACGCGATGGGCCGCGGCACCCGGAACTACGCCGGTGCCGCACGACTCGGCCGCGAGCTGGCACGGGCCGGCTTCACGGTCGCCACCGGCGGCGGCCCGGGCGCGATGGAGGCGGCGAACCTGGGCGCGTACGCCGCCCCGTACGACGACGAGATGCTCACCGAGTCCCTCGACATCCTCGCCAAGGCGCCCCTGTTCACCCCGTCGGTCACCGAGTGGGCGACGGCCGCCTTCGAGGTGCGCGCCCGCTGGCCGAAGGGCGGCGGCTCGGTGGGCATCCCCACCTGGTTCTACGGTCATGAGCCGCCCAACCCCTTCGCCGCGCACATCGCCAAGTACTTCGCCAACGCCACCCGCGAGGACGGTCTGCTGGCCCGCTGCAACGCGGGCGTGGTGTTCCTGCCCGGCGCCGCCGGCACCGTCCAGGAGATCTTCGACAACGCGACCCCGAACTACTACGAGTCGCGCGGCGAGCCCACCCCCATGGTGCTGGTGGACCGGGCGCACTGGACGGAGAAGCTGCCGGCCTGGCCACTGCTGCGGTCCCTGGCCCGGGAGCGGTCGATGGACTCGCGGATCGCGCTGATCGACCGGATCGAGGAGGCACCGGAGGCGCTGAGGCGACTGGGTGGCTGAAATCTCGCACAACATCCCGCGTTGAAACCTGTCGGCGATTAATAAGCAGGCAAAGCCAACTCCCGTGGGCCTCAGGTGCATTGACAGTTCTTATGGGCCGCTTATAAACCAGTGAGCCTCAACCCCCCTCAATTGCACCTCACTTAAGGACAAACGTGTCCATAACCCCCCGTAACGCACGCCGTTCCGTGCGTGCCCTCGGTGTCGCCGCCGCCTCCGCCGCGCTCGCTCTCGGAGTCGCGGGCAACGCTCTGGCCTGCGACATCAGCGAGTTCTCCGCCGCCGCCGCGTGCGACGGCAGCAAGGGCGTCATCACCGTGACCGACAAGGACCCGTCCGGGGTCCTCGCCACGATCTCGGTCTACCTGGAGAACAAGGGCGCCGACGAACGCCTCGTCGGCACCCAGCAGGTGAAGGGCTCCCGCGAGGGCACCACGATCACCTTCGCCGAGGACTGGAAGCCGAACGCGGAGTACCGCATCCACGTCCTGGCGCCGGGCTATGTCGACGAGGACATCGAGCCGAACCTGGTCACGCCGTCCACCCCCTGCAAGAAGGACGAGACCCCGAAGCCCCCGTCGACCCCGTCGACCCCGACGCCGTCGGAAACCCCCTCGGAGAGCGCCCCGGCCCCCTCCGAGTCGGCCACGCCGACCCCCTCGGCACCGCAGAGCGAGAGCGCCCCGCCGACGGAGACCGCCCCGGGCAACGCCCCCTCGCCTGCGGCCGGTGACTCCAACCTCGCCGAGACCGGCGCGAACTCCAACACCGGTCTGATCGCCGGTGTCGCGGCCGCCCTGGTCGTGGTGGGCGGTGGCGCGGTCTTCTTCGGCCTGCGCCGACGCGGCTCGAACAGCAGCCGCTGACGCCGGCTGGGGCGGGCCGCCCCGGCTCAGTCGAAGGTGGCCCGCTCCAGCCAGAACTCCAGCAGCTCGCGCTCGCCGAGCACCTCCAAGTCCGCCGAGTCCAGCGGTATTCGGCGGTAGAAGGCGAGCAGCACCGAGGTGAGCGGCCCGCGCAGCGCGACCGTCGCCTTCGCGTGTCCACGCCGCCACACGACTCCCTCGTCGGTGAGCTCGACGAGCCACTCGGCGTTCAGCTCGGGCCCGGGGTCCGTGGCGTGCAGATGCAGGCTCTGCCCGGTACCCCGCAGCTCACCGGCGCCGGTGTGCGGCATCACCCGCTGCACGAACGTGACGATCTCCAGCCATTCGTCGATCGCGTCGGCGGCGATGTCCGGCGCGACCTCGTAAGGGAGCCCGGCGGCGAGCGCGGCGTCGGCACGGTGCACGGTGATCTCGTGGGTCATCCGGCGGGCCCAGAACGCGGCGGTGTTCTCGCCAGCCCAGCTCCAGGCCGGCGCGTCGGGACCGGCCTCGCGCAAGGTGGCGACCAGCAGCCGGCCGGCGTCCGCGAGCCAGGCGTCCAGCGCGGCCGGGTCGCCCACCTTCTCCGGCCCGTGCCGGTCCGGCACCTCTTCGTCCGGGATCTCCTCCTGGGCACGGGTGCGCACCAACAGCTCCGCCCAGCGCAGGGCCCGGCCCGTATGGCGCACCAGCTCGTCCAACGACCAGTCGGGGCAGGTCGGTACGGTGGCGGCGAGGTCGGCGCCGGAGGTCACGACGGACCTCAGCAAATCCACCTGGTGGGCGATGTCGTCGCAGTAGCGGTCATGGGTGAGTCGCGTCATGCCCCCACCGTAGGAGCGGTGCGATCACTGAGCATCAAGATTTCCACAGGGCCGGTCCGATTATCACCGGAGTCGGCGCCCACCCCTGGTCGAGCCTCCGGATCCTCCCCGGCCCCGCCCCACTCACCCCACCTCACCCCAACACCACGATCTCCTCCGCCTCGAACTCCACCCCCACCACGTCCCCGACCCCCGGCGCCTCCCGCAGCGCGCAGGCCGCCTCCAGCCGGGGCGCGTCCTCGGGCTGGAGGTGGACCGCGACATGGGTGCCCTTGAAGGTGCGGGCGGTCACCGTGCAGCGCAGCCCGTCCGCCGCGGGCACCAGCCGCACACCGGCAGGCCGTACGAGCACGGCGTGGCCGCCCTGCGGGGAGCCCTCCGGCACCGGCAGCTTGCCCCAGGGCGTGTCCGCGGCCTCTCCGGTCACGGTCGCCGGCACCACGTTGTCGAAGCCCAGGAAGCGGGCGACGAACTCGTCGACCGGCCGCTGCCAGACCTCAAGGGGCGTACCGGACTGGGCGATCCGCCCCTCCCGCATGACCACGACCCGGTCGGCGAGCGCGAAGGCCTCGCCCTGGTCATGGGTGACCGCCAGCACGGTGGTGCCCAACCTTCCGAACAGCTCCCGCAGTTCGACCACGAGCCGTTCGCGCAGCGACCGGTCGAGCTGGCCGAGCGGCTCGTCCAGCATCAGCAGCCGCGGCCTGGGTGCGAGGGCCCGGGCCAGCGCCACCCGCTGCTGCTCACCGCCGGACAGCGCGGCCACGGCCCGCCGCGCGGCGCCCGGCAGACCGACGAGGTCGAGCAATTCGCCGACATGTTCCTGCTGTTGCCGCTTGGAGGCACCGTGCATCCGCAGTCCGAAGGCGACGTTGCCGCCGACGTCCCGCTGCGGGAAGAGCTGGTGGTCCTGGAACATCAGCCCCACTCCCCGCCGGTGCGCGGGCACGCCCGCCTGGTCGCGGCCGTCGAGCAGCACCCGTCCGGCGTCCAGCGGCTGCAGGCCGGCCACGGCCCGCAGCAGGGTCGACTTGCCGCTGCCGCTCGGCCCGAGCACACACACGATCTCGTGCTCGCCGACACCCAGGTCGACGCCGTCGAGCACGGCCCGCCCGCCGAACCGTACGGTCGCGTCCTCGAGTCCGAGCAGCATCAGAACTCCCCCGTCCGGTCGGTCCGCAGCCGCTCCAGCACCAGCAGGGCCACCGCGCACACCAGCATCAGAATCGTCGACAGGGCCATCGCCTGCCCGTAATTGAGGTCACCGGGCCGCCCCAGCAGCTTGGCCACGGCGACCGGCAGAGTCGGGTGGTCGGCCCGTGCGATGAACACGGTCGCCCCGAACTCGCCGAGGGACACGGCGAAGGCGAACCCGGCGGCGACCAGCAGAGCCCGCCGCACCATCGGCAGGTCCACCTCCCGCCACACGCGCCACGGCGACGCGCCGAGCACGGCCGCGGCCTCCCGCAGCCGCCCGTCCACCGCCCGCAGCACCGGCAGGATCGTCCGCACCACGAACGGCACCCCGACCAGTGCCTGCGCGAGCGGCACCAGCACCCAGGAGGCCCGCAGATCCAGCGGCGGCTCGTCCAGGGCGATCAGAAAGCCGAAACCGACGGTCACCGCGGACACCCCGAGCGGCAGCATCAGCAGCGCGTCGAACCCGCGCACCAGCCGCCCCGCGTCCCGCCGGGTCAGCGCGGCGGCGGCCAGCCCGCCGATCAGTACGGCGAACGCGGTGGCCACGCACGCGTACCGCAGCGAGTTCCCGATCGCCTCGATCGGGGGCACGAGGAACGCGCCGCCGTCGGACGAGGTCAGCGCGCGGTAGTAGCCGAAGTCCGGCGCGTCCAGCGACCGCTGCACGAGCACCGCCAGCGGCAGCACCAGCAGCACGGCGACCGTCACCAGCACACCGGCGAGCAGCGCCCACTGCCCCGCCCCGCGCGGCCGCGCCGACGTCACCGAGGTGTCCACCAGCCGAAGGGCCGTCTCCCGCCGCCGTACGGTCCGGGCGTGCACGGCGAGGATCGCGCCCACCGCGGCGAACTGGACCAGGGTGAGCACGGCGGCCGTGGTCAGGTCGAAGATCTCGGTGGTCTGCCGGTAGATCTCGACCTCCAGGGTCGAGAACGTGGGCCCGCCGAGGATCTGCACCACGCCGAAGGAGGTGAAGGTGAACAGGAACACCATCAGGGCCGCGGCCGCGACGGCCGGCCCGAGCGCGGGCAGCGTGACCGTGCGCCAGGCGGTGAGGCGGGACGCGCCGAGCATCCGCGCGGCCTCCTCCTGCCGCGGGTCGAGCTGGCCCCACAGACCGCCGACGGTCCGTACGACGACCGCGTAGTTGAAGAAGACGTGCGCCAGCAGGATCGCCCACACGGTGGTGTCCAGACGTACGCCCCACAGCTCGTCCAGCAGACCACCGCGGCCTACGACGGCCAGGAACGCGGTGCCGACGACCACGGTCGGCAGCACGAACGGCACGGTGACCACCGCGCGCAGCACCTGTTTGCCGGGGAAGTCGAACCGGGCGAACGCATACGCGCCGGGCAGCGCGATCAGCAGGGTGAGCGCGGTCGAGGCGAGGGCCTGCCAGGTGGTGAACCACAGCACGTGCCGGATGCCGGGGTCGGCGAGCACCTCACCGAGCCGGCCCAGCCGCCACACCCCGTCGGCGTGCAGCCCGCGCTCGACGATCGCGGCGACGGGGTAGGCGAAGAACAGCCCGAAGAACGCGACGGGCAGGGCCATAAGACCCAGCCGCGCCGCGCTCCCCGTACGGCTTCCGCGCCTTACTTCAGTACGAGCGAGGTCCACGACGTGACCCACTCATCGCGGTGCTCGGCGATCTTCGCCGGGTCCATGGTCTCGGGGCTCTTCGCGGCGGGACCGTACTGCGTGAACTCGGCGGGCACCTTCGCGGCCTCGGTCACCGGGTAGACGAACATGTTCAGCGGCATGTCCTCCTGGAACCGCTTCGAGATCAGGAAGTCGATCAGCGCCTTGCCGCCCTCGGCGTTCTTCGCGTTGCTCAGCAGCCCCGCGAACTCGATCTGCCGGAAGCAGGTGCCGCTCGCCACGCCCGTGGGCGCGGTCTTCGGCTTCGGGTCGGCGAAGATCACCTCGGCGGGCGGGGAGGAGGCGTACGACACCACCAGCGGGCGGTCGGCCCTGGCCTTCTTTCCGCCGGCCGAGCCGGAGAACTCCTCGTTGTAGGCCTGCTCCCAGCCGTCGACGACCTTCACGCCGTTGGCCTTCAGCTTCTTCCAGTAGTCCTGCCAGCCGTCGTCGCCGTACTTCGCCGCCGTACCGAGCAGGAAGCCCAGACCGGGCGAGGAGGTGGAGGCGTTCTCGGTGACGAGGAGGTTCTTGTACGCGGGCTCGGTCAGGTCGTCGAGCGTGGCCGGCGGGGCCAGCTTGTGGTCGGCGAAGTACTGCTTGTCGTAGTTGACGCAGATGTCGCCGAAGTCGACGGGCGTGACCCGGTGCTCGTCCTTGTCGAGCTGGTACTCCGCGCCGACCTGGTCGAGGCCCTTCGCCTCGTACGGCTGGAAGAGCCCGTTGTCCAGGGCCCGCGACAGCAGGGTGTTGTCGACGCCGAAGAACACGTCGCCCTGGGGGTTGTCCTTGGTGAGGACGGCCTTGTTGACGGCCTGGCCGGCGTCGCCGTCCTCCAGCACCTTGACCTGGTAGCCGGACTGCTTCTCGAAGGCGGCGAGGACGTCCTCGGACACCGCCCACGAGCTGTGGCTGACGAGGGTGACGGTCCTGGAGCCCTTGCCGCCGGAACCGGTGTCCGTGTCGGAGGCGGAGTCCGACCCGCACGCGGACAGCGTGACCAGGCCGAGGCCGACGGCCGCGGCGACGAACGTCTTGATGTGCACGGAATTCCTCCTGGGACGGTCCAGGAAGAGACGCGGCCCCGCCCGGGTCCTCTTCGGGGCCCGGGCGGGGCGCAACAGCTCGAGTGATGACCGAACTTCCTACCCAGAATGACCTGGGCGAGGTTCAGAGGGTCTGCGGCCCGATCGCCGCACTCTCAGCGCTGTGGCGCTCCCCTGTCGGAATATGAAGATGTATTGAACGGATCTCGGACTACGGCTCTCAGACTACCGCTCGGTCGCGGCGAGCTGACCACAGGCTCCGTCGATCTCCTGACCTCGGGTGTCCCGGATGGTCACGGGCACCCCGTGCGCCGCAATGGCCTCGACGAACGCCTTCTCGTCCTCGGGCCGCGAGGCGGTCCACTTCGAGCCGGGCGTCGGGTTCAGCGGGATCAGGTTGACGTGCACCGGCTTGCCCTTGAGCAGCCGGCCCAGCCGGTCACCGCGCCAGGCCTGGTCGTTGATGTCACGGATCAGCGCGTACTCGATGGACAGCCGGCGCCCGGACTTCTCGGTGTACTCGAACCCGGCGTCCAGGACCTCGCGCACCTTCCACCGCGTGTTCACCGGCACGAGCGTGTCGCGCAGCTCGTCGTCCGGGGCGTGCAGGGAGATCGCCAGCCGGCACTTGAAGCCCTCGTCGGCGAACCGGTGGATCGCGGGCACGAGCCCGACGGTGGAGACGGTGATGCCGCGCTGCGACAGCCCCAGCCCGTCGGGCGCGGGGTCGGTCAGGGCACGGATGGCGCCGACGACCCGCTTGTAGTTGGCGAGGGGCTCGCCCATGCCCATGAAGACGATGTTGGACAGCCGCGCGGGCCCGCCGGGCACCTCGCCGTCCCTGAGCGCGCGCATGCCGTCGACGATCTGGTGCACGATCTCGGCCGTCGACAGATTCCGGTCGAGACCCGCCTGCCCGGTCGCGCAGAACGGGCAGTTCATACCGCATCCGGCCTGTGAGCTGATGCACATGGTCACCCGGTCCGGGTACCGCATCAGCACCGACTCGACGAGCGTCCCGTCGAACAGCCGCCACAGCGTCTTGCGCGTGGTCCCCTCGTCCGTCGACAGATGCCGTACGACGGTCATCAGCTCGGGGAACAGCGCCTCGCGCAGCCTCTCCCGGGACCCGGCCGGAATGTCGGTCCACTCCTGCGGGTCGTGCGCGTACCGCGCGAAGTAGTGCTGCGACAGCTGCTTGGCGCGAAACGGCTTCTCCCCGGCCTCGGCCACGGCCTGCTTGCGCTCGGCGGGCGAGAGATCGGCGAGATGCCGCGGCGGCTGCTTGGCTCCGCGCGGCGCGACAAAGGTGAGTTCTCCGGGCTTGGGCATGGTGCTACCAGTGTCGCAGATCGTCATGAGTGACCCGCGACCCCGAGGATCAGGCGCCCGTGCGCTCCAACCGCTGCTTCAGCAGGGCCTCGTCCCGGGGCAGCTCCTTGCGGGCCTGGGGGCGGACGACGAGGGGGACCAGGGCCTTGCCGAGGCCGTGGCCCTCGAAGTCGACCTCGATGGTCACGCGGGAGCGGCGTCCGTCGTCGAGCGGCTCGATCTCGCCGTGGGTGCGCGGACGCACGGGCCCCTCTACGCCGTGCAGCTCCCAGCTGTGCGGCGGGTCGAGCGCGTCGAACTCCAGGGTCACCGGGATCTGCCGGGTGCCCACCCGGCGGGTGACCCGGACCCGGGAGCCGGGGTGGAGCGGCCCCGCTTCGAGCGGCTCGGCCGCGACCGCGCTCAGCTGCCATTCCGGCAGGTGGGCGGGGTCGGTGAGATAGGCGTAGGCGTCTTCCGGAGGGCAGTCGATGTCGATGGATTCACGGATGGCGGACATGGGTGGACCCCCTTTGCGGGCGTACACCGAAATCGTCCCACCGGGCACGCCCCCCGGCCACCACCGCAGGACGACGTACGGACCCCCGCCCCGCAGGGGCAGAGGTCCGTGAGCGAGCGCACCGCCGGACTCGCCGGCCGGAGCCGACGAACAGCACCGCCGGACTCGTCAGCCGGAGCCGACGAACAGCACCATCAGCAGCCACACCACGGGAGCAGTCGGCAGCAGCGAGTCCAGGCGGTCCATGATGCCGCCGTGACCCGGAAGCAGGGTGCCCATGTCCTTGATGCCGAGGTCCCGCTTGATCATGGACTCGCCGAGGTCGCCCAGCGTGGCGCTGGCGGCGACGGCGAGCCCCAGCAGCAGGCCCTGCCACCAGCGGCCGTCGTCCACCAGGAACTCCATGCACAGCGCACCGGCGACCATGGCGAAGCTCACCGCGCCGAACAGCCCCTCGCGCGTCTTGCCGGGGCTGATCCGCGGAGCGAGCTTGTGCTTGCCGAAGCGCCAGCCGATCGCGTAGGCCCCGGTGTCGCTGACCACGGTCAGCAGCAGGAACGTCAGAACGCGCCAGGGCCCGTCGTCGGCGGTCAGCAGCAGCGCGACGAACGTGGCGAGGAACGGCACGTAGAACGCCGCGAAGACGCCGGCGGTGACGTCCTTGAGGTAGCCCTCGGGCGGCTCGGTCATCCGCCAGACCAGCACGGCCAGCGCGGTGAGGGCCATCGCGACCCACGCGCCCTCGGGGCCCCGGACGTACCCGGCGACGACCATCGCCGCACCGCCCAGCGCCAGCGGCACGAGCGGCGCCTTGATCTGCTTGCGCTCCTGGAGCCGGCTGGTCAGCTCCCACAGACCGACGACCACGGCGACCGCGATCACACCGACGAACACGGCCTTGTAGACGAACAGCGACGCGACGATCACCGCGCCGAGCCCGACCCCGACCCCTATGGCCGCGCCCAGGTCACGGCCCGCGCTCTTCTTCTGCGGTGCGGGGGCCGGCTGCGGGGCGTCGGGCATGGGCTCCGGATTCTGCGGCACCGCCCCGTAGGGCTGCGCCTGCGGCATGTCGTACGGCTGTGCTTGCGGCGCCTCGTAGGGCCGCGCCGCTTGTGTCTCGTCGCGGAACAAGGGGCCGCTCAGCCGAGCGGCCCCCCGGTCGTCATCCTGGTCGCCGCCGTACCGGGGTACGGCGGGTCCGTCGGGCACGATGGGCATGGGGCGAGTCTGCTGCGCCTCAGGCGCATCGTACGCGGGACCCGCCGGGGCAGTCCCGTGGACGTACCCCTGGCCGGGCCCCTGGTCGGACGGCCCCCAGTACCCGGCCTGACCGGCCCTGGACGGCGCTCCCCAGGAAGAGTCGTTCATCAGACTTCGAGCAGCTCCGCTTCCTTGTGCTTCAGGAGCTCGTCCACCTGGGCGACGTACTTCGCGGTGGTGTCGTCGAGCTCCTTCTCCGCACGGCGGCCCTCGTCCTCGCCGACCTCGCCGTCCTTGATCAGCTTGTCGATCGCGTCCTTGGCCTTGCGGCGCACGGAACGGATGGACACCTTGGCGTCCTCGCCCTTGCCCTTGGCGACCTTGATGTAGTCGCGGCGGCGCTCCTCGGTGAGCTCGGGGAACACCACACGGATGATGTTGCCGTCGTTGCTCGGGTTGACGCCCAGGTCGGAGTCGCGGATGGCCTGCTCGATGTTGCGCAGCGCGCTCTTGTCGAACGGGGTCACGACGGCCATGCGCGGCTCCGGCACGGAGAACGAGGCCAGCTGGTTGATCGGCGTCGGCGCACCGTAGTAGTCGGCCACGATCTTGTTGAACATCGCCGGGTGCGCACGGCCGGTGCGGATCGCGGCGAAGTCCTCCTTGGCGACCACGACGGCCTTCTCCATCTTCTCCTCGGCCTCGAGGAGGGTCTCTTCGATCACCACTTGCTCCTGCGTGTCTTGAGTAAGGCCCGGCTGCGGTTCCTCGTCGGGGCGGCGGCCGGCTGCGTCGCGTCTTCTTGCACGGTTCCCGACCGGCAGAACATTGTCCATCCCCCGGTCAGGCTCCGGGGCATTACCCGGTCGGGCTCCGGAGGATTCCCCGGTCCGGCTCCGGGTGAATCCCGGTCAGGCCCGGTTGCCCTGGTCGCCCACCAGCGTGCCGATCTTCTCACCCTTGACGGCGCGAGCGATATTGCCTTCGGCCAGAAGCTCGAAGACGAGGATCGGAAGCTTGTTGTCGCGGCACAGCGTGATGGCCGTGGCGTCGGCCACCTTCAGGTCGCGGGTGATGACCTCGCCGTAGCCGAGCGCGTCGAACTTCACGGCGTCCGGGTTGGTCTTCGGGTCGGAGTCGTACACCCCGTCCACGCCGTTCTTGCCCATGAGCAGCGCCTCGGCGTCGATCTCCAGGGCGCGCTGGGCGGCGGTGGTGTCGGTGGAGAAGTACGGCATGCCCATACCGGCGCCGAAGATGACCACACGGCCCTTCTCCAGGTGGCGCACGGCGCGCAGCGGGATGTACGGCTCGGCGACCTGGCCCATGGTGATGGCGGTCTGCACGCGGGAGTCGATGCCCTCCTTCTCCAGGAAGTCCTGGAGGGCGAGGCAGTTCATCACGGTGCCGAGCATGCCCATGTAGTCCGAGCGGGCGCGGTCCATGCCGCGCTGCTGGAGCTCGGCGCCGCGGAAGAAGTTGCCGCCGCCGATGACGACCGCGATCTCGGCGCCGTCGCGCACGACCGCGGCGATCTCACGGGCGATCTTGTGCACTACGTCCGGGTCCACGCCCAGACCCCCACCGCCGGAGAACGCCTCTCCGGACAGCTTCAGCAGATACCGGCCGCGCACTTTGCCGTCGTCGCTCTTCTGGGCCTTGGTGGTCATGGAGATCCCGCCTCTTTCACGTGTTGCACATACGAAGAAGGCCATTGCCGTCTGGGGGTGTTCCCGTGCTCGGCAATGGCCTCCTCGTCAGATCTGCTGTCGTCCGTCACACGCGCGTGCGACGGCGTCCGCGGACGACTGCGGTCGACCCGGGCGGTGATCCGCCGCGGGTCGCGCGTCGGTCCCGGTACGGACTCAGATGCCGACCTTGATGCGCGCGAAGCGCTTCAGGGTGACACCGGCCTCGTCCAGAACCTTCTGGACCGACTTCTTGTTGTCGAGCGCGTACGGCTGACCGAGCAGCGTGGCGTCCTTGAAGAAGCCGTTGACCCGACCCTCGACGATCTTGGCGATCGCGGCCTCGGGCTTGCCCTCGGCGCGGGTGGTCTCCTCGGCGATGCGGCGCTCGGACTCGACGACCTCGGCCGGGACGTCCTCCTTGGAGAGGTACTTCGGCGCGAAGGCGGCGATGTGCTGGGCGATGCCCTTGGCCACGTCGGCGTTCGGCTTGTCCAGCTCGACGAGGACACCGATCTGCGGGGGCAGGTCGGGCATCGTGCGGTGCATGTAGGCGAGCACGAAGCCGTCGGAGTACTGGGCGAAGCGGTCGAGGACGATCTTCTCGCCGAGGTTGGCGTTGGCCTCGTCCACGAACGCCTGGACGGTCTTGCCGGGCTCGATCTCGGAGGCGAGCAGGGCCTCCAGGTCGGCCGGGGAGGTCGCGGCGACGTGCTCGGCGATCTTGTTGGCGACGGCCTGGAACTTCTCGCCCTTGGCGACGAAGTCCGTCTCGCACTTCAGCTCGACCAGGACGCCGGAGGAGTTGTCGTCGGCGATGATCGAGACCACGGCGCCGTTCTCGGCGGAGCGGCCCTCGCGCTTGGCGACGCCCTTCTGGCCCTTGATGCGCAGCGCCTCGACGGCCTTCTCGACGTTGCCCTCGGCCTCGTCCAGCGCCTTCTTGCAGTCCATCATGCCGGCGCCGGTGAGCTCACGGAGCTTCTTGACGTCAGCGGCGGTGTAGTTCGCCATGAGTCTGTGAGTCTTTCTCGAAGTCTGGAATCGGATCCGCGCGGTCGCGACCCGCGGTAGCGGTCGCGGACCGCGTCCGTCCTGCTGACCTACGGGTGGACGACGGGGGCGCACGTCATGTCGCGGCCCCCGTCGTCAGCACCGACGGTGTCAGGCCTGCTCGCCCTCGGCGGCCGGCGCCTCGGCGGCGGGGGCCTCCTCGGCGGCGGGGGCCTCGGCGGCCGGGGCCTCCTCGGCGGCGGGAGCCTCGGCGGCGGCCGGGGCCTCCTCGGCCTTCTTCTCGCCCTCGAGCAGGTCGCGCTCCCACTCGGCCAGCGGCTCGCCCGCGGCCTTCTCGCCCTTGTCGCCGGTGGCGACGCCGGAGCGGGCGATGAGGCCCTCGGCGACGGCGTCGGCGATCACGCGGGTGAGCAGGGTGACGGAGCGGATCGCGTCGTCGTTGCCCGGGATCTTGTAGTCGACCTCGTCGGGGTCGCAGTTGGTGTCGAGGATGGCGACGACCGGGATGTTGAGCTTCCGGGCCTCGCCGACCGCGATGTGCTCCTTCTTGGTGTCCACGATCCAGACGGCGCTGGGCACCTTCTGCATCTCGCGGATACCACCGAGGGTCTTCTCCAGCTTGGCCTTCTCGCGCGAGAGCACGAGAAGCTCCTTCTTGGTCAGACCGGACGCGGCGACGTCCTCGAAGTCGATCTGCTCGAGCTCCTTGAGGCGCTGCAGACGCTTGTAGACGGTCGAGAAGTTGGTGAGCATGCCGCCCAGCCAGCGCTGGTTGACGTAAGGCATGCCGACGCGGGTGGCCTGCTCGGCGATGGCCTCCTGCGCCTGCTTCTTCGTGCCGACGAACATGACCGTGCCGCCGTGGGCGACGGTCTCCTTGACGAACTCGTAGGCGCGGTCGATGTACGACAGCGACTGGAGCAGGTCGATGATGTAGATGCCGTTGCGCTCGGTGAAGATGAAGCGCTTCATCTTCGGGTTCCAGCGACGGGTCTGGTGACCGAAGTGGACGCCGCTCTCCAGCAGCTCCCGCATCGTGACGACGGCCATGGCCGTTCTCCTCGTGTTTCTCGGTTGTGCCGCGGGTGCCGGACGACACCCGCGCCTGACGCTCCCGATGCGCCTGCCGCGAAGGACCGAGGGGCGCGTGACACCGAGGGGTGACCCATCGGCGCCGGGGCGTGCGAAGTCGACCCGGTGGCCCGGGTCGCCACCAGAAGTGTACGGGACCGGAGAGGCGCCGGGTGACGCCGCTGTCCACAACCGGCCGTCGGTCCACAGGTCCGGGCGTGATCGGCGGCGGTGCGGGACGGTCGTGCCATGCGAACGATCCGATACGCGTCCCTGACCACATGGGCCCTGCTGCTGGCTCTGGCCCTGACCGTCCTGACCCCGGCCGCGCGGGCCGACGCCCCGCCGGCGACGCCCTCACCCTCAGGCGGGCCCGATCCCGTCCCGCCTCTCGCCCGCCTGTGGCCGGTTGGCCCGCGCCCTTCGGTCCTGCGCGGCTGGCAGCCCCCGGCGACGCCCTACGGCCCCGGCCACCGGGGCGTCGACCTGGCGGCGGCGCCCGGCACGGAGGTACGGGCGGTGGCGGCGGGCCGGGTGGCCTTCGCGGGGCGAGTGGCCGGCAAGGGGGTGGTGTCGCTGGAGCTGCCGGGAGGTCTGCGCACCACATACGAACCGGTACGGGCGACGCTCCCCAAGGGCGCCGAGGTGACGCCCGGCCAGATCATCGGCACGGTGGAGCCGGCGGGCTCCCACTGCACGGAGCCCTGCGTCCACTGGGGCCTGAGACGAGGGGACACCTACCTGAACCCACTCGGTCTGCTTCCGCCATGGCTCCTGCGCGCGGGGCCGTCCCGGCTGCTGCCGGTGGCCGGGGTGCCGGTGCCGTGACCGCCGTCCATCGCGGTGCGGGGGGCCGAGACCGCCAGTCTCCGTCAGGGGTGCCGTGCCGTGACCGCCGGTGTCCGTCCGCGGCGCCGGTACCGAGACCGCCAGTCTCCGTCAGGGGTCCCGGTACCGTGACCGCCGTCCATCGCGGTGCGGGGGGGCGAGACCGCCAGTCTCCGTCAGGGGTGCCGGTGCCGTGACCGCCGGTGTCCGTCCGCGGCGCAGGTACCGAGATCGCCAGTCTCCGTCAGGGGTGCCGGTGCCGTGACCGCCGTCCGTCGCGGTGCGGGGGGGGCCGAGACCGCCAGTCTCCGTCAGGGGTACCGTGCCGTGACCGCCGGTGTCCGTCCGCGGCGCCGGTACCGAGACCGCCGGTGTCCGTCCGCGGGCCGTGGTGGGCCGGTCGCGCAGTTCTCCGCGCCCCTGGGGACGCCCCGGCTGCGGGCAGTCGTGCCGCTGGGGCCGGGGATGCCGCCCTGCCTCAGCCCCGCTGCACCTCAGCCCCGGACGCCCCGCAGCACCATGGCCACCGCCGCGTCCGCGATCACGTCCGGGTCCTCCGCCGCCCCGAGCTCGACCCTGCGGACAGCGGCGTCGACGACGCCCTGCACGAGCATCGCCGCCAGCCGTGGCTCCCCGTGACCAAGCTCCCGCAGCGCGGAGACGATCATCGCCACGAGCCCTCCGTGCGCGGCCCGAATCTTCTCCCGGGCCCCCGCGTCCAGCTCACTGGCCGAGATCGCGACGACGGCCCGGTGCCGCCGGTCCCCCACCAGTTCCAGCTGGGCCCGTACATACGCCTCGACCTTGCCCTGAGGGGAATCCGCCCGGTCCATCGCCGCGGAGACCTCCGCGGCCCACACGGGAAAGTCGACCGCGCACAGCTCCTCGACGACAGCGGCCCGTGACCGGAAGTACTCGTACACGGACGACCGCGCCAGCCCGGTTCGCTCGGCGAGTGCCGGGAAGGTCAGCGCCTCCGTCCCGCCCTCGGACAACAGGGAACGAGCCGCGTCCAGCAGGGCTGCACGCTGCATCGACCGGTGCTCGGCCACGGAGGCCGCTCGAATCCTTGGCACGTCGACCACTGTACGGACGCGCCTCGCGCGGCGGGAGTGATCCGGTTCGCCGCCCGGCTCAGCGGCCGAAGCTCGCAAGCTTCGCCCGCAGCTGGAGCACGGACTTGGTGTGGATCTGGCTGACCCGGCTCTCGGTCACGCCGAGCACGTTGCCGATCTCGGCCAGGGTGAGGCCCTCGTAGTAGTAGAGCGTGACGACCGTCTTCTCGCGGTCGGGCAGCGTGTTGATCGCCCGCGCCAGGAACCGGCGCAGCTCCCGGTCCTCGGCCACCTCCACCGGGTTGTCGGCGGCGGTGTCCTCCAGCGTGTCCATGAAGCTGAGCCCGTCGCCGTCCTCACCGCCGACGTGCAGCAGCTCCTCCAGGGCGACCACGTTGGCGAGCGACAACTGGCTGAAAACAGCGTGGAGTTCCTCCACGGCGATGCCCAGCTCGGCGGCCACCTCAGTCTCCGAGGGGGTGCGGCGCAGGCGCGCCTCCAGGGTGGCGTAGGCGCGCTCCACGTTGCGTGCCTTCTGCCGTACCGAGCGCGGGATCCAGTCCAGGGCCCGCAGCTCGTCGATCATCGCGCCCCGGATGCGGGTGATCGCGTACGTCTCGAACTTGATCTCCCGCCCGATGTCGAACTTCTCGATCGCGTCGATGAGCCCGAAGACACCGGAGGAGACGAAGTCGGCCTGTTCCACATTGGGCGGCAGGCCCACGCTCACCCGGCCGGCCACGTATTTCACGAGCGGCGAGTAGTGCAGGATGAGCTGTTCGCGCAGCCGCTCGTCCCCGGTCGCCTTGTACGACCGCCACAGTTCGTCGAGCGTCGAGGGAGCGGGCGGCCGCACGCTGCCACCGTCGCGGGCTGCTGGGGGGACCGCCGCCGCCCGGTCGGACCCGGAGGTGTGCTGGGGCATTCGTCGCCTTGAGCCGTTCTGCCGTGAAGCTTGCGAAGTAGGGATGCCTGGGTGAGCTGTCGGTTGGGTGTCGATTGCCGGTATGCGTCCCGGAACTTCGTGAGCGTAGCGTGACTGCGGTGTCGCGGTGAGCGAAGAAAGGGTGGGGGCCGGTGCGCAGATACGTTCCGCTGACCGCCCCGCCGAGGTATGGCGGCCACGGCCCGAGACCGCCTCGACACGTCAACTCCGTGATTTCTCAAGGGGACTACGGCTTCCCCTGAACGGACGAACACGCTCGGTCAGCCTGGAGGGCGACCGGTGCGGAGCGAGATCATCGCCTGGCGTGTCAACTTCCAGCCGTCGCCGTGTCGTTCGACGTAACCCAGTGCTCTCAGTTCGTACAGTCTCGCGATCGCGTCGTCGTCGGTCGTCTGCGCGCCGAGCGCGATCTCGTGCGGCGCGGCGGTCCGGCGGGCGGGCAGGGCGGCGAGGACGCGCCGGGTGGCGGGGGCGAGCAGGTCGCGCGGCAGCACCGGGCCGCGCCGCTCCGGGGCGAGCTGACCCATGGCGCCGACCAGCTCGACGACCTCGGCGGCGTCGGTGACGAGCACGGCCTCGCCGCGCAGGAGTTCGTGCACGCCGGCGGAGAGTGCGCTGGTCGCCGGGCCGGGGACGCCCATGGTGTGCCGGCCGAGCCGCCCCGCCGCCCGCGCGGTGACCAGCGAGCCACTGCGGTGAGCGGCCTCGACGACCACGGTTCCCCTGGTCAGGGCGGCGATGACACGGTTGCGCAGGACGAATCTGCTCGGTGTCGGATGCTCCCGCGGCGGCAACTCGCCCACCACGAGACCCTGTTCCGCGATCCTCATGATCAACTCGGTGTGTCCGCGCGGGTAGGGCCGGTCGACCCCGCAGGCCAGGACGGCGACGGTGGCGCCGCCCGCGCCGAGGGCACCTCGGTGCGCGGCCCCGTCGACGCCGTAGGCGCCGCCGGAGACGACGACCCAGCCCTGCTCGGCGAGGCCCGCGGCGAGGGTGACGGCCATGTGGGCGCCGTACTCGGTGCAGGCGCGGGCGCCGACGACGGCGACGGATCTCAGGGCCCACACGCGCAGGCTGGGGCGCCCGCGCACCCACAGCCCGATCGGCCGTGCGTCGCCCAGATCGTCCAGCTGCCCGGGCCACTCGGGTCCGCCGGGGCAGACGAACCGCACGCCGGCCTGCCGTGCGAGGGCGAGGTCCCGCTCCGGTTCGGCCCGCCGGGCCCGCGCCAGCAGCCCGGCCCACCGGGTGGCGCTCACCCCCGGCAGGGCCTCCCCTCCGGCCCGTAGCCGCTCGACCACCTCCCCCACCCCGGCCTCTCGCACCCAGCGCCCGGCCACCTCGTCGCCGGGCTCGACGACCCGGGTGAGGAAGACCCGTCCGAGCAGCTCGTCGTCGCTCTCGTCGCTCATGCCGTCGCCCCGATGGTCATCGGCACGCCCCGCGGGACACCGGTGCGCAGTTGCAGGGCCAGCCCCACGTCCGCCGCGGTGGGCCGGTCGTGACCGAGGAGGTCGGCGACGGTCCAGGCCACGCGCAGCACCCGGTCGAGGCCGCGCGCGGTCAGCACCCCGCGCTCCAGGCAGCGCTCGGCCTCATCCAAGGCCCCGCTCGCGGCGTACCAGCGGCTGCGCAGTTCACGCCCGGGCACCTCGGCGTTGGTGCGCCACGGTGTGCCGGCGAGCCGGGCCTCGGCACGCTCGCGTGCCTGCCGTACCCGGTCGGCGACCACCTCGGTGGGTTCACCGCGGGAACCGCGGTCCGTCAGCTCGGCCCGGGTGACGCGGTCCACCTCGACCCGGAGGTCCACCCGGTCGAGCAGCGGCCCGGAGAGCCGGGCCTGGTAGCGGCGGATCGCCGAGGGCGGGCACTCGCACAGGGCGTCCGTCCGGGAGAAGCGCCCGCACGGGCAGGGGTTGGCGGCGAGCACCATGAGGAACCGGGCGGGGAAGCGGACGACCCCGGCGCTGCGCGCGATCACGACGTGCCCGGCCTCCAGCGGCTGACGTAAGGCGTCCAGCACCTGACCGCTGAACTCCGGGGTCTCGTCCAGGAACAGCACGCCCCGGTGCGACAGCGACACCGCGCCCGGCCGGGCGATGCCGGGGCCGCCGCCGACCAGGGACTGCATGGTGGCCGAGTGGTGCGGGGCGCAGTAGGGGGCGACGTCGATCAGCGGCTTGCCCGCGGGCAGCAGCCCGGCCACCGAGTGCACGGCCGTGACCTCCAGGGACTCCTGCCGGGTGAGCCGGGGCAGGATGCCGGGCAGCCGCTCGGCGAGCATGGTCTTCCCGGCACCGGGCGGTCCCTCCAGGAACAGGTGATGGCCTCCGGCGGCGGCGACCTCCACCGCCGTGCGGGCCGAGAGCTGGCCCACCACGTCGGCGAGGTCGTGCCCCGGGTCGTGCTGTGCGGCACCCACGCTGTGCATGCCGGTGGCCGCCCCGGTTCCCGGCATGCGCAGTCCGGCGAGCAGCGGGTCGGGGCGCCCCAGCTCGTCGGGGTCCTCGTCGGGCACGGGTTCGTCGGTGAGCACGGCGATGAGCTGCCGCAGACTGCGGACCCCGAGCACCGACACCCCCGGCACCAGGGAGGCTTCCGCGGCCGCGCACTCGGGCACGACCACCTGCTCGTAGCCCGCGTCGGCGGCGGCGAGCACGGCCGGCAGGATGCCCCGCACCGGACGCACCCTGCCGTCCAGACCGAGCTCGCCGATCATCACGATGTCGGCCAGGACACGTGGGTCGATCCGTTCGGCGGCGCCCAGGACGGCACAGGCGACGGCGAGGTCGAAGCCGCTGCCTGCCTTCGGCACCGACGCCGGGCTCAGCCCCACCGTCAGCTTCTTCTGCGGCCAGGCCGTGCCCGAGTTCACCACGGCGGCGCGGACGCGGTCGCGGCTCTCCGTGAGGCTCTTGTCCGGGAGCCCCACGAGGGTGAACGCCGCGACGCCGGGTTCGAGGTCGGCCTGGACCTCGACGACCACGCCCTCGACACCGACGAGGGCCACCGAACACGTACGGGCGAATCCCATGTCAGGCCACCCCCCGCGCGTGCTCGACGACGGGTGCGCCGCGCCGGGGCAGCAGCACGCCGACCAGGTCGATGCGGACGCCGCCCGGCGGTGCTCCCCCGTGCTGCTGGATCCAGCGCTCCGCGAGATTCCGCAGGCGTCGCGCCTTCTCCGGGTTCACGCCGGCCATCGGATGCTCGAAGTCCCCGCCCCTGCGGGTCTTCACCTCGCACACCACCAGGACGTCCCCGTCCCGGGCCACGATGTCGATCTCCCCGGTCCTGCCGCAGCGCCAGTTGCGCTCCAGGATCGCCAGACCGGCGTCGGTCAGCCGCCGGGCGGCCAGGGTCTCGCCGTACTTGCCGAGTGCACTTCGTGCGTTCATGTCGGCACCACCTCCGGCGCCAACGATCACGCAGCCCACCCGGGGCGAGTCGATCCATGTGCACAGGCGGGCGGCTGTGGATAACTCCGCCACCCGTTCGGGTGCGGCCTCAGCTGCCCGGCAGCTCCAGATCGCTCTTGTTCAGCTCCTCGATGTTCACGTCCTTGAACGTGAGCACCCGCACCTGCTTCACGAACCGAGCCGGCCGGTACATGTCCCACACCCAGGCGTCCGCCATGGACACCTCGAAGAAGACCTCACCCTGGACCGAGTGCACCTGCATCTCGTAGTCATTGGTCAGGTAGAAACGCCGCTCGGTCTCGATCACGTACTTGAACAGACCGACGACGTCGCGGTACTCGCGATAGAGCTTGAGCTCCATCTCGGTCTCGTACTTCTCGAGGTCCTCGGCGCTCATGGCATGTTCCCCTTCAGCCGTGCGATCCACCCATTGTGCGCCAGTCCCGAGGGCCCCTAGACGATTTCCGTGTCAAGGATGACGGGCCCGGCCGGGGGACCCTCGTCGAGCAGCGTGCGCAGCAGCCCGGCGAGCCTGGTCGGGTACACCGTCTCATGGGTCCGGGCCAGTTCCTCGCACGCCCACCACCTGGCCCCGGCGACGCTCCGCCGCTCCAGCTCCGTCAGCGCCGTCGCCCGGGTCTCGGTCTGCGCCGTACGGGCCAGGTAGTACCACTCGTCCTGCTCCCAGCGGCGCCCCGCGAACGGGAAGGAGCATCTGCGCCGCCACAGCACCGGGCCGAGTTCGACCTCGGTGATCCCGGTCTCCTCGGCGAGTTCCCGCAATGCGGCCTCTTCGCGCGTCTCGTCGCCCTCCACCCCGCCGCCGGGCGTGAACCACCAGTCGTCCGCCGGATCGGCCGGCTCATGACCGTGCAGCAGCAGAATGCGGTCCCGCGGATCGAGCAGCACCACCCGGGCGACCTTCCGCAAGCCGCCCTCGTACGCATCGACCGACCCGTCCTCCGGCGACTCCACAGACCCGGCCCCGTACGAGGACTGCGGTGCGTCCGTCGCCTCAGCGGCCACGAGTGCCTCCGACCCGCTTGGCGATCGGCCCGTACGCCGCGCCGAGCAGCACCAGCACGGCCCCGCCGAGGATCATGTAGACGATCACCTGGTACGGCCCCGGCTCGGACAGCTCGGAGCCCAGTGCCTGGAAGCCCGTCGGGCGCTCCAGCAGGCCGTTCATCGGCCACACGACGGCGTCGACCCTGCCGGAGACGGCGCTGCGCGCGACCGAGCCGCTGGCCGCGTCCTGGAGGTGGGCGGTGGAGTCCAGCGAGCCGTGCCGCTCGTCGCCGAGCAGGAACAGGCGGCCCTCGGGGACGGTCACCGTGGGGAAGGCGATGCTCTCCGCGGGCTCGCCCTCGGGCAGATACGGTTCCTCGATCTGCTTGCCGTTGACGGTGAGCATGCCCTCGGTGCAGCAGGCCACGGTGTCCCCGCCGACGGCGACGACCCGCTTGACCACGGGGGCGTTCGCCCAGTTGGGGTCCTTGAAGACGACGACGTCGCCACGGCGTATCTCGTCGCCGTCGACGCGCTGCGCCAGCACCCGGTCGCCCGCCTCGATCGTCGGGCTCATGGAGCCGGTGGGCACGGTGTACGGCCGGTAGACCACCGCTCCCCAGCCGAACCCGGCGAGGAACAGCACCAGGCCCAGCGCCACCACCAGCCCGGACAGCATCTGCCCGGCCCGGCCGCCGGCCGCCCGGTCGTCTGTACCGCCGTGCTGCGGGGCCGTACGTGTCGCGCTCTCACCCATGGGTCCGCACCCTACCCGGCGGTACGGGAAGCGGTCAGCCCCTCCTGCCGCGACCGGGGTCGTCGTAGGAGGGGCCGGCGCGGCAGCGGGAGGAGTCAGGGCCTGCGGCGGCGCCACACGGCGATGGGCAGCACGCCCACGAGCGCGAGGGCCTGCGGCGCGCCCGTCAGGGCCGGGGCGGCCGACGCCTGGTCGCCGAGACCGGGCTGGTCGAAGGTGTCCGGCACCGGCAGGGTGCCCCAGCGGTTGATCGGCCAGGCCTTGACGATGGCACGGCCGACGACCTTGTCCACGGGCACCATGCCCTTGTTGGCGTCCGCCTGGTTGTAGCGGGAGTCGCGGGAGTTCTGGCGGTGGTCGCCCATCACCCAGATGAAGCCCTCGGGCACCTTCACCTTGAAACGGCCGCCGGAGGTGTCGTCGCTGCACGGGGTGTTGCCCGGGTAGACGTACGGCTCGTTCAGCGCCTTGCCGTTGACCTTCACCGGGCCGGTGCCGGTGCACTCGACCGTGTCGCCGCCGACGCCGATGACCCGCTTGATCAGGTCCTTCTCCTCCGAGGACGGCATCAGGCCGATCCAGCTGAGGACGGTCTGCAGGGCGTTCGGGTCGGGCGTGGGCTCGCCGGCCAGCCAGTTGTCCGGGTCGTGGAAGACGACGACCTCGCCGCGCTCGGGCTCGGAGCCGAACCAAGGGGTCAGCTTGTCGACCAGCACCCGGTCACCCTGCTGAAGGGTGTTCTGCATCGAGTCGGACGGGATCGAGAACGCCTGCACCAGGAACGTCTTGATCAGCAGCGCCAGCACCAGCGCGATACCGATCAGGATCGGCAGCTCCTTCCAGAAGGAGCGCTGCTTCTTGGTCTGCCGCTCGCCGGGCTCGCCCGGCTCTCCCGGCTCCCCGGGTTTCCTCGGCTCGTCGCCCTGCGGTGCCTGCTCGCCCGTCACCGTGCCGTCCTCGGTCGTACCGGCGTCACTCCCTGGGTTCACGATGCTGTCCGCGGCCGCACCGGCCGCTTCCACGGGGCGTCCGCGGTGTTCCTCGCCGTCGTGTCCGGACCGTGCGCCAACCGCCACATCCCCCACGCCAACTCCTTACTCTGTGCCGCCGCCTGCGCCGTACGCGGTGCAGGCCCACCACTCCCATAACGAGCGGGAGTTCCGCAGGGCTCGGGAGCTGGGTCATTGCGTTCGGATCGTCGGGGGCAACCCTATGCGACAGCCGGGGAGCCGCGGTCGACCCGGGCGCCGAGTCGGGCACGGAGGCGAAGGTTTCCGGCTCCTCCAGACCCGTCCAGTGGCCGACGGGCCAGCCGATGACGATCGCCCGCCCCACCACCTCGTCGACGGACACGGTGCCGCCGTAGTCGGTGTCCTGGTGCGAGCGGGAGTCCGCGGAGTTGTCGCGGTGGTCGCCCATCACCCACAGCCGGCCCGGCGGCACGGTGACGTCGAACTTGGATTCGGAGGGGGCGTTCCCGGGATACAGGTAGTCGGTCTCGTTCAGCGGTACGCCGTTGACGGTCACCCGCCCCTGCGTGTCGCAGCACACGACATGGTCGCCGCCGACCCCGACGACCCGCTTGATGAGGTCCTTCTCGTCGTCGGAGGGCAGCAGGCCGATGAAGGTCAGCGCCTCCTTGACCTGCTTGACGACGACGGGGTCGTCCTTCTTCTGGGTGGGCTGCTCGTCCTGGAGCCAGCCGCCGGGGTCCTTGAACACCACGACGTCACCCCGCTCGGGCTCGGAGCCGAACCAGGGGGTGAGCTTGTCGACCAGCACCCGGTCGCCGATCCGGATCGTCTGCTCCATGGAGCCGGACGGGATGACGAAGGCCTGGACGAGGAACGTCTTCAGGACGAGCGCAATCAGCACCGCCACACCGATCAGGAGCGGGATCTCCTTGATCGCCGAGCGCCGCCTGCGCCGCTTGACCTTGCGCTGCAGCTTGCGCCGCTCGGCCCGGGTGCGCCCGCCGGACGGCCCGGCCGCACCGGACGCACGGCGGGTGCCGGTGGGCAGCAGTTCCTCGGCGGCACCGTCGGACGTCCCGCGCGGCTTTCCGCGGTTACCCATGCGCACCGCCGGACGCGGGCACACGCGCGTACGCGCCCGGACGTTCCAGTCGCGTCAGATGACCGACCGGCCATACGACGGACTCGGCCCGCCCGATCACCGCGGTGACGGGCACCATGCCGCCGCCGGGTGAGCCCAGGCGGTCGCGGGAGTCGCTGGAGGCGCTGCGGTGGTCGCCGAGCAGGAACAGCCGGTCCGCGGGCACGACGACGTCGAAGGACACCGTGGAGGGCCGGTCACCGGGATACAGGAAGGCCGACTCGTCGACCGGCCGGCCGTTCACCTCGATCCTGCCCTTCCTGTCACAGCAGACCACGTGGTCTCCCCCCACACCCACGACGCGTTTGATGTAGTCGGCGTCACCGAAGTACCCCGAACCGTCGAAGACCACGACGTCCCCCCGCTGCGGCTCGGCCCCGAAACGGTACGCCAACTTATTTACGAGAACGCGGTCCCCGATCCTCAATCCCCGCTCCATCGAGCCGCTGGGGATCTGGAAGGGCTGCGCCACGAACATGTTGACGAGCAGCAGGAACGACAGACAGACCAGCAGCGTGAGGGTGAACCGGCCGCCGGGCAGCCAGGACGTGATCCGCCCCGGCAACGCGAAACGCGACCGTCCCTCCGGCCCCCCGGTGTCCGAGGTCTCCTCGGATCCAGAGGGGCGGGAGGAGCGGTCGCGCTCCGTGTGCTGTGCTTCGGTGTCCATCGGGGCCAGATGCTATCCGGCCCCCATGTGAGCCCCGACGCGAGATCAGCTCTCGCGCTTCTCCTTGATCTTCGCCGCCTTGCCGCGCAGCTCGCGCAGGTAGTACAGCTTGGCGCGGCGCACGTCACCGCGGGTGACGAGCTCGATCTTCTCCACGATCGGGGTGTGCACCGGGAAGGTGCGCTCGACGCCGACGGAGAAGGAGACCTTGCGGACCGTGAAGGTCTCGCGCACGCCGGAACCCTGGCGACGGATCACCACGCCCTTGAACTGCTGCACACGGGAGCGGTTGCCCTCGATGACGCGGACGTGGACGTTGACGGTGTCACCCGGGCGGAAGGCCGGGACGTCGCTGCGCAGCGACGCGGCGTCGACGGAGTCGAGCAGGTGCGACATTTCGTCTGCTTTCTTCGCTGATGCCACAGGTCATCAACGGAAACTAGATCTTCTGGTGGGAACTGCCGTGCGTGTCGGTGCGGGCGTCGTGTCCCCCTGTGGCAGGTGGGGCGCACCGCCGGACGACGCACAACAGCGGCCTATTCTTCCACGTCCTCGACCCGCCGCCAAAATCGGCCGTACGGCTCGCCCTCCGGGTCCGGCGCCCAGCCCAGGATGGACAGCATCTCCCGGTCCTTCTTGTCGAAGGCCTTCGGGTCGCAGGTCTCGATCAGGTCGGGCCGGTTGGCCGTCGTGCGCCGGAGCGCCTCGTCGCGGCGCCAGCGGGCGATCTTGCCGTGGTGGCCGCTGAGCAGCACCTCGGGAATGTCCCGGCCGCGCCACAGCGGGGGCTTGGTGTAGACGGGGCCCTCCAGGAGGTTCGCCATCGCGCCGGGCGCGAAGGAGTCGTCCCGGTGCGACTCGGCGTTGCCCAGCACCCCGGGCAGCAGCCGGGCCACGGCCTCGGTGATGACCAGCACGGCCGCCTCGCCGCCGGCCAGGACGTAGTCGCCGATGGAAACCTCGTAGACCGGTATCCGGGTGGCGTACTCGTCGATGACACGCCGGTCGATGCCCTCGTAGCGCGCGGGCGTGAAGATCAGCCAGGGGCGCGCGGAGAGTTCCACGGCCAGTTCCTGGGTGAACGGGCGGCCGCTCGGCGTGGGCACGATCAGCGCGGGCGCGCCGGAGCCCGCCTCGTAGCCGTCGGCCAGGACGGAGTCCAGGGCGTCGCCCCACGGCTCGGTCTTCATGACCATGCCGGGGCCGCCGCCGTAGGGCGTGTCGTCGACCGTGTTGTGCCGGTCGTACGTCCAGGAGCGCAGGTCGTGCAGCCGGACGTCCAGCTGTCCACGCGCGCGTGCCTTGCCGACCAGGGAGACGTTCAACGGCTCAAGGTACTCGGGGAAGATCGTGACGACGTCGAGGCGCATCTACGCCTCGTCCCGGCCGGAGGCAACCTCCGCCTGGTCGTCGATCAGCCCGGGCGGCGGGTCGATGACGGCCCGCTGCTCCTCCAGGTCGATCTCGGTGACGATCTCCTGGACGAACGGGATCATCACCTCGCTGCCGTCCTCCCGCTCGACGATGAACAGGTCCTGCGAGGGCAGGTGCGAGATCTCGGTGATCCGCCCCACCTCGACGCCGTCCTTCGTCACCACGTCCAGGTCGATCAGCTGGTGGTCGTAGTACTCGTCCTCCTCCTCGGGCAGCTCGTCCGGGTCGACGTCGGCGATCAGGAGGGTGTTGCGCAGGGCCTCGGCGGCCGTGCGGTCGGCGACGCCCTCGAAGCGGAGGAGGAGACGGCCGCTGTGCACCCGGCCGGTCTCGATGGTCAGGGGTCCCGCGGAGGCGGGATCGGTGGCGAGTACGGCGCCGGGGGCGAGCCGCAGTTCCGGCTCGTCGGTGCGGACCTCGACCGTGACCTCGCCCTTGATGCCATGGGCACGGCCGATGCGAGCGACTACCAGCTGCACTGTGCTTGATCTCCTGTAGATACGACTACGGGCCGGGGACGGCCCAGTGGCCCTCCCCGGCCCGAGCCGGTGCTGCGTTACGTCAGCGGACGTCGTCCACGTCGACGAGGTCGACACGGACACCGCGGCCGCCGATGGCGCCCACGACGGTACGCAGAGCGCGTGCGGTGCGGCCGTTGCGGCCGATCACCTTGCCGAGGTCGTCCGGGTGGACCCGGACCTCCAGCACTCGCCCGCGGCGCAGGTTGCGCGAGGCCACCTGCACATCGTCAGGGTTGTCGACGATGCCCTTCACGAGGTGCTCGAGAGCCTCCTCGAGCATGCTCAGGCCTCGGCCGACTCGGAGGACTCGGCGGCAGCCTCGTCCTTCTTCTCCGCCTTCTTCTTCTGGGTGATGGCCTCACCCTTGCCCTCGTCGTCGCCGCCCAGGGCCTCGAACGACGGGCGGGCCTTCTTGGGCTCGGCGACGAGCAGCGGAGCCGGGGCGGGCTCGCCCTTGAACTTCTGCCAGTCACCGGTCTTCTTCAGGATGGCGAGAACCGGCTCGGTCGGCTGCGCGCCGACACCCAGCCAGTACGCCACGCGCTCGGCGTCCACCTCGATGACCGACGGGTTGTAGGTCGGGTGGTACTTGCCGATCTCCTCGATCGCACGGCCGTCACGACGGGTACGCGAGTCGGCGACGACGATGCGGTAGTGAGGCGAACGGATCTTACCGAGACGCTTGAGCTTGATCTTGACTGCCACGGGAGTGGATTCTCCTGGATTTGACGTGGTTGGGCACGGCGAGAGAGCCGCGTGGGGTTGCGGTACCCGAGTGCCCGATGGACGCGTCAGCCGGAGGAGAGAGGGGTCCTGTGCGGCTGTCGAGTACAGCTAGCCATTCTGCCACACCCGGCGGGTCCCCTCGGACCGGGGAGCCCCGCCGGGGGCCGTAAGGGCACGACTGAGGGGCACCCGGCGCCCAGAGGTGACAGACGCCGGATGCCCTGGAGCCCGGCCGCACCGGCAGCCACGAGATGCCGGTGACAGAGGCCCTCCTACGCCGCTCCGACCACCTCGGGAATCCGGAACGGCTTCCCGCAGCCCCCGCACACGATCGGCGCCTGGGCGAGGACGGACGGGACCACGCGGACGTTGCGACCGCAGTCGCAGACGGCCTTGACGCGGACGCCGCCGCCGGAGGAGCCATGGCGCGCGGCCGGGCCCCGGAAGGTGCGGGAGGTGTCGGCCGAGGTCGCCGCCAGGTGGGCCTTCAGGGCCCGCTGGAGGCGCTCGATCGTCGGGCGGTAGCGCCGCTTGGCCTCGGGGTTGAGCGTGACCAGCGAGAAACCGCTGCTCGGGTGCGGCTCCTCGGGGTGGTCCAGGCCCAGCTCCTCGGCGATCGCGAGGAATCTGCGGTTGTGGTACCGGCCAGCCCGGGAGGTGTCGCGCACTCCCCGGGCGGCGGCGATGCCGTGGACTGCCTCATGGAGCAGCCGTTCGAAGGAGAGTTCGTGACCGCACGCGGACGACGACTCCCCGATCAGGGACTCGGGCGCGGCAAGGTCCGGCAGCTCGGGGTGGTACCGCTGAATGTCGGCCCACGCCTGTGCCAGCTCTGCGGCGAGAACAGGTGGTGTCTGTGTCGTGCTCACGTAATGACAACGAGCCAGGGCACCGCTGTGTTCCTATTCCGGGGCATCCCAAATAATTTGCACGTACCCGTCAGTTGCCGCTGATGCGTCCCGACGAGGGCGGGTGCGCTGATCTGCGGAGAAGCCACGCAGCTCCTACCAAGCCGGTGCGTAGCAACCTCTACGACCCGACGTGTAGAGCAGTCGGCGACGGTGGCCCGCGGATGCGCAAGACGCGTTTCGGCCGCCTCCGGTATCCCACCCAGCGCACGGGGCCACAGCGACGTTACCGGGCGCCCACCGCGCCCCTGACACCGCCCCGTCCCGGCTCAGGTTGCGGGCGCGTGAATTCTCGCCACATGGGCGGCCGGCCCCCAAGCCGGGCCACACGACCACTGGACGCCACCGCGAGCCGGGAGTTACCTGGCATACGGGGGAACAGCGAGCGCACGGCACGCGGGCCACGCGAACCGGCCCGGCAGAAGACTCTTCGCGGATTGGGGCGCTTTGATGACACCTACGCTCGTGCGGCAGCACCAGCCTCATACGGGGGCGCGTCCCCGTGTGGACCTGCGGGCACGCGCGCGTGACTGGTCCGAGATCCAGGAGCGGATGCTGGTCCCGCTCTACGAGGCCGTCTACGAACGGCTCGACGTGGGACCGCCGACGCGGCTGCTGGGCCTCGGCTGCGGCAGCGGCCTCGCCCTGCTGCTCGCGGCCTCGCGCGGTGCGGCCGTCACCGGTGTCGACGGCTCCTCCCCCGAACGGCTCGACCTGGCCCGGCAGCGCCTGCTGCCCGGCTCGGGCCCGCACGCGCGCGTGGCCGCCCGGCTCGTCGAGGGCGCGCCCCGGGACGCGGCCGGGCCCGAGTCGGCGCCGTACACGCTGGTCACGGCGTTCGAGCCGGTCGGCAGTCTGGACGGTGACGCGGAGGGGCTCGGCGAGCTGCTCGCGGCGGCGGCGCCGCTGGCCGAGCGCGGGGCGCCCGTGGTGCTGACCGGCTGGGGCCCGCCCGAGCGGTGCGCCACCGCGGGTGTGCTGCGCGCGGTCCTCGGTCCCGCCGAGCCCGCGCGCGGCAGCGGCGGCTGGCGTCCCGCGCTGCGCGACGAACTGGAGGAGGTCGCCCAGCGGGCGGGCCTGCGCCCGGACGGCTCGGGGCGGGTCGCCTGCCCCTTCGGGTACGCCGACCTCGACAGCGCGGTGCGCGGAATGCTGTCGACGGGCCTGTTCGACGGGGCCCTGACCGGGGACGACCGCGAGCAGGTGGACAAGGAGCTGGCCGAGAACCTGCACGCGCACCGGCGGGTGGACGGCACGGTGTGGATGCCGAACGTCTTCCGCTACCTGATCGCCCGGGTGCCCTGATCCCGCCCCGGATCCCGCCCCGGATCCCGCCCCGGACCCGTCACGCTCCGGACGTGATCCGGTCCCGATCCCGCCCTGATCCGGTGGTGATCTTGTCCTGATCCGTTCCGGACCTCCGACAGTCCAGGCCGGTTCTCGACCGTTCGGCTACCCGCCGCCCTCGGTGTCCTTCGACAGCCGGGTGACCCCCGCGATCCGGTACGCGTCCGCCTCCTCCAGGGTCTCCCGCTCCAGCAGCGCCCGCGCCAGCGCGTCCAGCTGCCCGCGGTGGTCGCGCAGCTTGCGGCAGGCCTCCTCGTAGCAGTCGTCGACGATCCGCCGCATCTCGCCGTCGATGACATCGAGGGTCTGGGGCGCGGCCGCGAGCCCGTACGCCTGCTGGGCGTCGCCCGGCAGGGCCGACAGCCGGCCCACGCGCTCGCTCATGCCCCAGCGGGCGACCATCCCGCGTGCGATGCCGGTGACCTGCTCCAGGTCGTTCTCGGCGCCGGTCGTCACGACCCCGAAGACGACGTGCTCGGCCGCCATGCCACCGAGCGCGCCGATGATCCGGCCGCGCAGATAGTCCTCCGTGTACGCGTACTTGTCCGATTCCGGGGTGGACAGCGTCACGCCGAGCGCCCTGCCGCGCGGCACGATGGTGATCTTGCGAACCGGGTCGGCGCCCGGCTGGAGCATCCCGAGCAGCGCGTGCCCGCTCTCGTGGTACGCCGTCCTGCGCCGCTCCTCCAGCGGCATGACCAGCGGCCGTTCGGCACCGAGCTGCACCTTCTCCAGCGCCTCCGACAGGTCGGACCGCGTCACCTGCCGCTGTCCGCGCTTGACGGCGAGCAGGGCCGCCTCGTTGGCGAGGTTCGCCAGCTCCGCGCCGGTCATGCCCGGTGTCGTACGGGCGACATGGGCCAGGTCCACGTCGTCGGCCAGCGGGATCTGCCGGGTGTGGATCTCCAGGATGGCCTCCCGGCCGCCGCGGTCGGGCGGCGAGACGTTGACGATCCGGTCGAAGCGGCCGGGCCGGGTCAGCGCCGGGTCGAGGACGTCGGCGCGGTTGGTGGCCGCGATGACGATGACGCCCTCGGAGCCGGAGAAGCCGTCCATCTCGGTGAGGATCTGGTTCAGCGTCTGCTCACGCTCGTCGTGCCCGCCGACGGTCCCCCCGCCGCCGCGCGCCCGGCCGATGGTGTCGATCTCGTCGATGAAGACGATCGACGGCGCCACCTTGCGGGCCTCCGCGAACAGCTCCCGCACCCGGGAGGCGCCCACGCCGACGATCATCTCGATGAACTCCGAGGCCGACGCCGAGAAGAACGGCACCCCCGCCTCTCCCGCGACCGCCCGCGCCAGCAGCGTCTTGCCGGTGCCCGGCGGTCCCGCGAGCAGCACACCGCGCGGCATCTTCGCGCCCATACGGCGGTAGGCGTCCGGGTTCTTCAGGAAGTCCACGACGTCGTTGAGCTCGCCCGCGACCTCGTCGATGCCGGCCACGTCCGCGAAGGTCGTGCGCTTGTCGCCCGCCTCCAGCTCGACCGGCTTGGGCGGCGCCTTGCGCCCGAACACGCCGCCCGGGCCGCCCATCCCCTGACGCATCCGCCGCGCGATGACGATCCACACGACGACGATCAGCAGCATCGGTGCCAGCGAGATCAGCAGGTTGGCCAGAAAGCTGCGCTGCTGGACGACCGGCTCCGCCGTCACCGTGACCTTGTTCCTGCTGAGGTCCTCCCACAGCCGGTCGTCCGCGAAGGACGGCCGCTGTGTCTTGAACTTGGTGTAGGTGCCGTCGTGATCCGGCCGGTCCCGCTTCTCCTTGAGCTGCCCCTGGATCGCGTCGCCCTTGGAATAGATCTTGCTGACGTTCCCGGCGTCGACCTGCCTGCTGAACTCCGTGTACGAGATCGTCGGCTCGTCCCCCTCGCCGAAGAACGACAGCACGAGGTTGGCGATCAGGAACACGATCAGCGCGGTGAGGGCCAGGCTCCACCAGCCGCCCCGCAGCCTGCGCCCGCCCGACGGCGGTCTCGGCGGCTCCTCGGGCGTGCCCTCGGTGCGCCAGGGCTGCTCGGGCGACTTGCGCGGCGGCGCCGGGTTGGTCATATCGGGACGTTACGACAGGAAAGCCGCGCAGGCATGCGGATGTACGACGCCGGAGTGCGGCCCTCCGCGAACGCCCTGGGGGCGCCCTCCGTGACAGAGGGCGCCCCCAGGGGACGTACGGCGGGACCCGCTCAGCCCATGAACTTCTTGAACTCGTCCGGCAGCTCGAAGTCCTGGCCCGCCTGCTGGCCCGGCAGCCCGAAGGCACCGCCCTCGGCGGCGGCCGCGCGGCGGGCGGCCTCCTCCTGCTCCTGCTGCTTGCGCTTCATCGGGTTGCCGGAGCGCTGCTTGCCCTTGGCCTTCTTCGGCTGCTTCTTGGAGCGGCCGGGGCCGCCACCCATGCCCGGGATGCCGGGCATACCGGGCATGCCGCCGCCCTGGGCCATGCGGGACATCATCTTGCGGGCCTCGAAGAACCGCTCGACCAGGTTCTTCACCGCGCTGACCTCGACACCGGAACCGCGCGCGATACGGGCGCGGCGCGAGCCGTTGATGATCGTCGGGTCCTGGCGCTCGGCCGGGGTCATCGACTTGATGATCGCGGCGGTGCGGTCGACGTCCCGCTCGTCGATGTTGTTGATCTGGTCCTTGATCTGCCCCATGCCGGGCAGCATGCCGAGCAGCTTGGAGATGCTGCCCATCTTCCTGACCTGCTCCATCTGGGACAGGAAGTCGTCCAGGGTGAAGTCCTGGCCCTTCTTCGACGCCAGCTTGGAGGCCATCTTGGCGGCCTCTTCCTGGCTGAACGTCTTCTCCGCCTGCTCGATCAGGGTGAGCAGGTCACCCATGTCGAGGATGCGGGAGGCCATACGGTCCGGGTGGAACGCGTCGAAGTCGTCGAGCTTCTCGCCGTTCGACGCGAACATGATCGGCTTGCCGGTGACCTCGCGGATCGACAGCGCGGCACCACCGCGGGCGTCGCCGTCGAGCTTGGAGAGGACCACCCCGTCGAAGCCGACGCCGTCGCGGAAGGCCTCGGCGGTGTTGACCGCGTCCTGACCGATCATCGCGTCGACGACGAAAAGGATCTCGTCCGGGCTGACGGCGTCCCTGATGTCGGCCGCCTGCTGCATCATCTCCTGGTCGATACCGAGACGGCCGGCGGTGTCGACGATGACGATGTCGTGGACCTTGGACTTCGCGAAGTCGATGGAGTCCTTGGCGACCTTGACCGGGTCACCGACGCCGTTGCCCGGCTCCGGCGCGTATACGGCGACACCGGCGCGCTCGGCGACGACGCTCAGCTGGTTCACGGCGTTCGGCCGCTGGAGGTCACACGCGACCAGCAGCGGCGAGTGGCCCTGCTCCTTCAGCCACCGGCCCAGCTTGCCCGCGAGCGTGGTCTTACCGGCACCCTGCAGACCGGCCAGCATGATCACGGTCGGCGGCTGCTTGGCGAACCGCAGCCGGCGGGTCTCACCGCCGAGGATCTGCACCAGCTCGTCGTTGACGATCTTCAGGACCTGCTGGGCGGGGTTCAGCGCCTTGGAGACCTCGGCACCGAGCGCGCGCTCCTTGACGTTCTTGATGAACGTCCGGACGACGGGCAGGGCCACGTCCGCCTCGAGGAGCGCGATCCGGATCTCGCGCGCGGTGGCGTCGATGTCCGCCTCGGAGAGCCGTCCCTTGCCGCGCAGGTTCTTGAAAGTCGCTGAGAGGCGATCGGAGAGAGTATCGAACACGGCGCTCGCGGTCCTCGGGGTCGGTGGCTGCGGATGAATCGCCCTCCAGGGTATCCCGGCGGCACAGGTCGCCGGAGCCCCCCGGTCAGCCCCGGAGCATCTCCTCCAGCTTCCGCGCCACCGACGCCGCCTCCTCCCCCGGCAGGGGTGCCCCGTCCGGGCCGGTGACGTAGAAGGCGTCGACGGCGTTCGCGCCCAGGGTCGAGGCATGGGCGCTGCGCACCCGCACCCCCGCGTCCTCCAGCGCCCGTCCGATGCGGAACAGCAGGCCGGGCGCGTCCTGGGCGCGGACCTCGATCACCGTGGCGGAGTGGGAGGCGGCGGGGGCGACCGTCACGCGGGGCGGCGGGGCGACGACGCCCCGGCGCCTGGGATAGGCCGCGTCCCGCTCCGCCAGGCGTCCCGCCACGTCCAGCGAGCCGTCCAGCGCGCGCACGAGGTCGGCGCGCAGCCGGGCGGCCTGCGGCAGGGAGCCGTACTCGGCGGCGACGCGCCAGTTCAGCAGCAGGACCGAGCCGTCGACGCCGTCGGGCAGGTCCAGGGCGCGCAGCTCGGCCGTGCGGACGGTCAGGCGGTGCATGGCCAGCACTCCCGCGGCGGCGGGCAGCACACCCCGCTGGTCGGGTACGGCGATCAGCAGCTCCACGCCGAGCGGCTCGGGTGCTCCGGTGGGCTCCTCGGCGGGCGGCTCGGCCTGTGCGCGCAGCGCGAGCACGGGCCCTGCCGTGCGGAAGGCTTCCAGGGCGAGCCGCTCCTGTTCGGCGGTCGGCGCGGCCGTCTCGGGCTCCTCGGCGGCGTCCCCCGCGAGCACGGCGGCGACCCGTTTGACCAGGTCGGCGACCAGTGAGCCGCGCCAGGACGACCAGGCGGCCGGGCCGGTGGCCAGCGCGTCCGCCTCGGTGAGGGCGTGCAGCAGCTCCAGCGTGCTCTGCGAGCCGACCGCGTCGGCGACGGCCCGTACGGTCGCCGGGTCCTCCAGGTCGCGCCGGGTGGCGGTCTCGATGAGCAGCAGGTGATGGCGTACGAGGGTCGCCAGGACCGCCACGTCCGCGCGGTCGAAGCCGATGCGGGCGGCCACGTCGCGGGTGATGATCTCGCCGGCCACCGAGTGGTCGCCCGGCCAGCCCTTGCCGATGTCGTGCAGCAGCGCGCCGACCAGCAGCAGGTCGGGGCGGGACACCCGGCGGGTGAACTCGGAGGCGCGGACGGCGGTCTCGATGAGGTGGCGGTCGACGGTCCACACGTGCACGGCGTTGCGCTGCGGCCGGCACCGCACCCGCTCCCAGTCCGGCAGGAGGCTGCTGATCAGCCCCTCCGCCTCCAGGGCCTCCCACACCTCGACGGTGGGGCGGCCGGAGCCGAGCAGGGTGACCAGCTGCTCGCGGGCCTCGGCGGGCCAGGGCGCCGGAAGGGGCCGTACCCCGGCGGCCATACGGCGTACGGCGTGCAGGGACAGCGGAAGGCCGGCCTGTGCGGCTGCGGCAGCGGCGCGCAGCGGGAGCACGGGGTCGCGGTCGGGGCGTGCGGCGCGGGCCAGCACCACCTCGCCGTCCTGCTCGACGACGCCCTCGGCGAGCGGCGACCTCTCGGGGACGGGCTTGCCGCCGCCCAGCATGGCGCGCAGCCGGGGCCGTACGGCTCGGGAGCGCAGCACACGGCCGACCTCGCGCCAGGTGACGTCGCTGGCGTACGAGATCACCCGGGCGGCCTCGTAGACCTGGCGCAGCAGGGTGTCGGCGTCCAGGAGGCCCAGTTCGGCGGCGACCTGGTCCTGCTCCTGGAGGGAGAGCCGGTCGGTGGCGCGGCCGGTGGCCAGGTGGAGGGCGTCGCGGACGTCGAGGAGGCGGCGCCTGGCCTCGGCGAGTCCTTCGCGCGGGGCGTCGGCGAGCCAGGAGGCGGCGACCGCGCGCAGGGCGGTGGCGTCGCGCAGCCCGCCGCGGGCCTCCTTCAGGTCCGGCTCCAGCAGGTACTGCAGCTCGCCCTGGCGTTCGGCGCGTTCGGCGCACAGCTCCTGGAGTTCGGGGAGGCGTTTGGGTGCCTGGTTGCGCCAGTCGGCGAGGACGGTGGTGCGCAGCGAGGCGGTCAGCCCGAGGTCTCCGGCGATATGGCGGGCGTCGAGGAGGCCGAGCTGGACCTTGAGGTCCTCCCCGGCGGTCCGGCGTGCCTCGGCGGGGGTGCGCACGGAGTGGTCGAGGGCGAGGCCGAGGTCCCACACCGGGTACCAGAGCCGGTCGGCGAGGGCCGCGACCGCGTCGGTGTCGGAGCCGTCGTGCAGCAGGAGCAGGTCGAGGTCGCTGCGCGGGGACAGCTCGCCGCGGCCGTATCCGCCGACGGCGACCAGGGAGACGCCCCGCTGGTCCTTGGCGCCGGCGGCGAACAGGCCGGCCAGCCACTCGTCGGTCAGCTCGGCCAGGGCGGCACGGCGCGGCGGCCCGGACCGCGCCCCCTCGGTGAGGAGGCGCAGCCGGGCCGCCGCGTAGCCGCTGGGTCCCGAACCTTCTTCTTCTGTACGGATGCCCGTGTTCGTCACCCGGCGACTCCTGTTCTGGAAGTGTCAGAGCGCGTCGGGACCGCGCTCGCCGGTCCTGACCCGTACGGCCGTGTCGACGGGGATCGACCAGACCTTGCCGTCACCGATCTTGCCGGTCCGGGCGGCCTTCACGACGACCTCGATCAGCTGCTCGGCGTCGTCGTCCTCGGCCAGCACCTCGATGCGGATCTTGGGGACGAGGTCGACGGTGTACTCGGCGCCCCGGTAGACCTCAGTGTGGCCGCGCTGGCGGCCGTAGCCGCTGGCCTCGGTGACGGTCAGGCCGTGCACCCCGAAGGCCTGGAGGGCTTCCTTGATCTCGTCGAGCCGGTGGGGCTTGACGACGGCGGTGATGAGCTTCATGCGTCCACCTTCTTGCTCGCGGCGGTCTCGGCGACGGGGGCCGGCACGGCGGTCCGGGCGGCACCGCCACCGGCGCCGCTGAAGTCGTATGCGGTCTCGGCGTGCTCGGCCTGGTCGATGCCGGTGACCTCGTCGTCCTCGGAGACCCGCATGCCGATGGTCTTGTCCAGGACGAAGGCGAGGATCGCGGAGACGACCAGCGAGTAGGCGAGGACGGCGAAGACACCCGCGCACTGCTTCCAGAACTGCTCCAGGCCGCCGCCGTAGAACAGGCCCTCCACCTCGGACTGGCCCTTGCCGCTGGCGAAGAGGCCGACGAGCAGGGAGCCGACGACACCGCCGACCAGGTGGACGCCGACGACGTCGAGCGAGTCGTCGTAGCCGAGCCTGTACTTCAGGCCGACGGCCATGGCGCACAGCAGACCGGCGACGGCGCCGACGGCGATCGCGCCGACCGGGGAGACCGCGCCTCCGGACGGGGTGATGGCGACGAGGCCCGCGACCGCGCCGGAGGCGGCGCCCAGCGTGGTGAACGCGCCGTGGCGGATCTTCTCGTAGGCGAGCCAGGCGAGCATGGCGGCGGCGGTGGCGACCTGGGTGTTGACGAACATCAGGGAGCCGGTGCCGTCGTCGTTGCCGAGCCAGGAACCGGCGTTGAAGCCGAACCAGCCGAACCACAGCAGACCCGCGCCGAGCATCACCAGGGGGAGGCTGTGCGGGCGCATCGGGTCCTTCTTGAAGCCGACGCGCTTGCCGATGACCAGGATCACGCCGAGCGCCGCGGCACCCGCGTTGATGTGGACCGCCGTACCGCCCGCGAAGTCGATCACGCCCATGTCGAAGGCCCAGCCGCCCTCGCCCCACACCCAGTGGGCGACGGGGAAGTAGACGACGGTCGCCCACAGCGTGATGAACAGCGCCCACGCGGTGAACTTCACGCGGTCGGCGAGCGCACCGCTTATCAGGGCGGGGGTGATGATCGCGAACATCAGCTGGAAGACCATGAACACGAGCAGCGGGATGTTGTACGAACCCCACAGCTCGTTCTTGTCGACGCCGCTGAGGCCGACCCAGTCGGCGTTCCAGCCGATGAGGCTGCCGGAGTCGTCGCCGAAGGCGAGGGAGAAGCCGTAGAGCACCCACAGGATGGTGACGATCCCGAGGCTGATGAAGCTCATCATCAGCATGTTCAGGGTGCTCTTGACGCGGACCATGCCTCCGTAGAAGAAGGCCAGCGCCGGCGTCATGAGCATCACCAGAGCGGAGCAGATGAGCATGAAACCTGTGTTGGCGGCAGAGAGCTCCGTCTCTGCGGCAAGCGTGATGGCTGGTGCCATCGGCGTCTCCTCGTCGTTGGTACGGCCCCGTGCGGGCGAAGCCTGAGCGGATTGAGGGGTGGGCCGGTTATGCGCCATGAGATTGGCGCAGCGCGGTTTCGGTGGAAGCCCCTCGTTGTTTCGCGGCGGTGACGAAGGCGCCGTGCGTGTTACGCGTCGGTGAATCGGCAGATCTCGGCGCGCGCGATCGTTATCGTGGCGCAACCTTCTCCGGGAGGACGTGAACCGGCCGCGGTCGGCCTTCCGAATGACTGGCATGGGGGAGCCGAGTCGGGCAGTTCGGGAGGGCCGGCCGCGGCCGGGGTTCTGGGGTTGCCCAGCGGGTTCTGTGCGGTTCAGACCGCTTCCGCGGTCTCCGGCAGCTCGATCGCGAGCCGGTCGGTGAGGTCGACGACCTCGGCGAGGTCACCGAAGTCGCGTACGGCGGTGTCGACGGTCTTTCGGATACGGGTGTTCACCCGCTCGGAACGCACCTTCTTGGCCACCTGCATGGCCTGCGCGGCCAGCACGGTGGCCTGTTCCGGCTCACGCTGGAGCAGGTGCACGGTGGCCATGCCGATGAGGTTGAGCGCGTACGACCGCTGGTGCTCGCCGTCCTTGGCGAACAGGTCCACGGCCCGCTGCATCAGCGGCTCGGCGAGGGAGGCGTAGGCGGGGCTGCGGCCGGCGACATAGGCGAGGTCGCGGAAGGAGTGGCTGTTCTCGCCGTGCAGTTCGGCCTCGGAGAAGAAGCGGATCCAGTCGGGGTCCGGGTCGTCCCACTCGTCGGCCTCGGCGAAGGTGTCCTCGGCCATCCGCACGGCCCGCTTGGTCTTGCCGGGCTGGCCCATGTTGGCGTACGCGCGGGCCTCCATCGCATACAGCATCGCCTGGGTGCGCGGGCCGGCGCAGTCCCGGCTGCCGTACTGCGCGAGGTGGATCAGCTCCAGCGCGTCCTCGGGCCGCCCGAGGTGGATCATCTGGCGGCTCATGCTGGACAGGATGTACGAGCCGAGCGGCCGGTCGCCGGCCTCCTTGGCGGCGTGCAGCGCGAGGACGAAGTACTTCTGGGCGGTGGGCTGCAGACCGATGTCGTACGACATCCAGCCCGCCAGTTCGGCGAGTTCGGCGGCGACCTTGAACAGCCGGCGGGTCGTCGCCTCGGGCTGCGCCTCCTGGAGCAGGTCGGTGACCTCGTGCAGCTGGCCGACGACCGCCTTGCGGCGCAGGCCCCCGCCGCACTGGGCGTCCCACTGCCGGAACATCACGGTGGTGGACTCCAGCAGGTCCAGCTCGGGCCGGGACAGCTCACCACGCGCGCGGGCGGCGGGTGTCGACGGCTCGGCCTGCTGTGCGGCGGCCTGCGCGACGGGGACCAGCCAGCGCTGCATGGGCTCGATGAGGGCGGGGCCCGCGGACAGGGCCAGCGAGGTGCCGAGGAAGCCGCGCCGGGCCAGCATCAGGTCGCTGCGGGAGAACTCGCTGAGCAGCGCGACCGTCTGCGGGCCGGTCCAGGGCAGGTCGACGCCGACCGCGGAGGGTGAGGGACGGGCCGCGCGCAGGCCGAGGTCCTCGACGGAGACGACACAGCCGAACCGCTCGGAGAACAGCTCGGACAGAATGCGCGGGATCGGCTCGCGGGGGTTCTCGCCGTCGAGCCAGCGGCGTACGCGGGAGGTGTCGGTGGAGACGTGGTTGGCGCCCAACTGGCGGGCGCGGCGGTTCACTTGGCGGGCCAGCTCGCCCTTCGACCAGCCGCTTCGCACGAACCACGAACCGAGCAGCTCGTTGGGGCGCTTGTCAGCGTGTCCGCCGCTTGCGCCGCTTCCGCCGTTGCCGCCCACTGGAACGCCCCCATCCCTGAAGACCGCTTGCCGCCGCTTTGCGTCAAGCCTTATCAGAATGCCCTTGGTTCGGGCTTCCCGTCCGCAAGTTCTCACCCTTGGAACGGGAAAGCGAGTTGCCTCCGGCATACCCACGAGTGCATGTGCCGAAGGGCTCGTGTACTCAAAGTAATCCTACGATCACCCGCCCAGCCATGGCGATTGCGGAATCGCCACCATTCGCCACCCCTTCGAATGAACTCACGGTGGCCTTCACACGATTCACTTGACATAGGACAGCCGGGAGTGGGCGGAGCGATGCACACAGGGGCGCGCGCTGCCGGGCGCACCACCCGGTGCACTTGAAGGCGCCATTTGCACCACGGCTCATGAGTGTCCGGCGGTCTCGTAACCACCGGTGCGTCGGACCCGTTGGAGGGGGCATGGGCTTCACGATCGGCAGCAGTCGGGGCATCCGCGACATCCGGTCCGGCTCGCGTCGCCGCGGACGCACGTCGGAGTGCACCGCCGTGGCCGAGTACACCGGACTCTGGGGCTGGGACGTCGTCCCGGGGGCACGGGCCGCGGCGGGTGTGTGCTCCTGCGGCCGCGCCGACTGTCCCTCCCCCGGCGCGCACCCGCTGGACTTCGCCCCCGAGGTTCCGGCCGGGGCCACGCTGGACGAGGCGACCGGGGCGTGGGCGGAGTTCCCGGGTGCGGCGGTCATGCTTCCGGTGGGCCGGGCGTTCGACGTCATCGAGGTGGGCGAGGCGGCGGGGCGCCGGGCCCTGGCGCGGCTGGAGCGCATGGGCCTGCCGCTGGGCCCGGTCACCGCGACGCCCGACGGCCGCGCCCACTTCCTGGTCGCGCCCGGTGCCGCCGCCGAGCTGCCCGCGCTGCTCTACCGGATGGGCTGGGACGACCCGGGCCTGGAGCTGCGCGCCCTGGGGGCCGGCGAGTACATCACCGCGCCGCCCTCCGACCGGGGCGGCCTCGGCCCGGTCCGCTGGCTGCGCGCGCCCGACCTGGACTCGGCGACGCGTCCGCCGCAGGCGCGGCTGCTGCTGGGGACGCTGGCCTACGTGGCGCACCGGTCTCGGGCGTAGCCCTGACGGGCGGTGACCATGGCGAAGGGCCCTGCCGCATCTGCACCGTGCGACGGGGCCCTTCTTTTCTGCTCCCGGGGGCTCACTCCCCGATGAGCGCGTCCACGAACGCCTCCGGCTCGAACGGCGCCAGGTCGTCCGGCCCCTCGCCGAGCCCGATGAGCTTGACCGGCACGCCCAGCTCGCGCTGTACGGCCACGACGATGCCGCCCTTGGCGGTGCCGTCGAGCTTGGTGAGGACGATGCCGGTGATGTCGACGACCTCGGCGAAGACACGGGCCTGCACCAGACCGTTCTGCCCGGTGGTGGCGTCCAGCACCAGCAGCACCTCGTCGAGCGGGGCGTGCTTCTCGACGACGCGCTTGACCTTGCCGAGCTCGTCCATGAGGCCGGTCTTGGTGTGGAGGCGGCCGGCGGTGTCGATGAGGACCACGTCGACCCCCATCTCCTTGCCCTCCTTGACCGCGTCGAAGGCGACGGAGGCGGGGTCGCCCGCCTCGGGCCCGCGCACGGTGTAGGCGCCGACGCGCTCGCCCCAGGTCTGGAGCTGGTCGGCGGCGGCGGCCCGGAAGGTGTCGGCGGCGCCGAGCACGACCGAGCGTCCGTCGGCGACGAGGACGCGGGCGAGCTTGCCGGTGGTGGTGGTCTTGCCGGTGCCGTTGACGCCGACGACCATCACGATGCCGGGCTTGCGGTCCTCCGGCTCGGTCTTCACGGTGCGGTCGACATCGGTGCCGACCAGCTTCAGCAGTTCCTCGCGCAGCAGGGCGCGCAGCTCCTCGGGCGTGCGGGTGCCGAGCACCTTCACACGCTCGCGCAGCTGCTCGACCAGCTCCTGGGTGGGCTGCACGCCGACGTCGGCGGTGAGCAGCGTGTCCTCGATCTCCTCCCAGGTGTCCTCGTCGAGGTGCTCGCGCGACAGCAGCGTGAGCAGCCCCTTGCCGAGGGCGTTCTGGGAGCGGGACAGACGGGCGCGCAGGCGCACCAGGCGCCCCGCGGTGGGCTCCGGGACCTCGATCTCGGTCGGCGGGAGCTCTTCGACGACGGGAGGTTCCTCGACGGCGGTGGCGCCGGCCGGGAGGTCCACCTCCTCGATGGTGCGGCGCGGTTCCTCCCGCGGCGTCTCGGCCTCGTCGCCGACGTGCGGCTCGGCCGGAGGGGCGGTGATGTCGGGGGCTGCGGGGGGCGGCGGGGGCAGCGACTTCTTCCGCCGGCTGCCGACGACGAGCCCGCCGAGCGCGCCGAGCACGACCACGGCGATGACTACAGCAAGGATGAGGATGTCCATAACCCGTCCAGTATCGGCCATGGGTCCGCTCCGGAGCCGCTCGGACGTTCCTCCAATGGGCGGGCGTGCGGACCCCAGGCCACCTGAAACACCGTCAGCTGCGGTTCCGCCGTCCGGGCCGCCCGCCCGCCGAGGGGCACCACGGCCCGTCCCGGCCGTACGCCTCGACCTGGGCGGACGGTGCGCCACCCCCGCCCCCTCCGCCGCCCGCCGCCGGGCCGCACTGGGAGATGACGGCGTACGCCCACGGCCCCGCGATCACCACCGAGCGGACGGAGAGCACCACGGCGTGGCGGACGACTGCCCAGGCGCGGACTGCGCCGGCAGGGCCCGGCTCCGGGACGGGCCCGTCGCCGGGACCCCGCTGCCGCACCTGTCCTTTATCGGTGCCGCGGGCCTCCGGTCACTGATCCACTGGGCGCATGAGCCTGCTGGTGGAAGCGTTCGTCCGGGAGCCGGACGGAAGTATGCGCATCCTCGACGTGCCCGACGACGTGTACCGGTCCGGCGGTTTCGAGTCCTGGCGCAGGACGGTGTGGGGCTCGGAAGCCGTGCGCTCGCTGGGGGCCCGCCTCCTCCCCGTGCCGGCGGAGGAGGACCTGGTGGTGGAGGCAGCCCAGGTGCCGGAGTTGCTGCGCGAGGTAGCCGTCCTGCGCGCCCATCTCGAGGTGATCGCCGGGACGACCGAGCGTCCGCGCTCGGCCGGGGAACGCCGCGACCAGCTGGAGCTGCGGCTGCGGATCATCGAGGACAGCGCCCGCAAGGCCCTGGAGATCGGCGGTGGCGTCCTCGTCTGGTGAGGTGAGGACGGCTGGGCACGCACACCGCCGCTCCCGGTCCTGGCGGTGGCCAGGGCCGGGAGCGGCGGGGGTTACGAGGAGAGGGGCAGCGGGGACTTGGCCCTTCTCCCCGAGCCGGGGGTCAGCCCATCTCCTCCAGGGACTTGCCCTTGGTCTCCTTGACGAACTTCAGGACGAACGGGATGGAGAGCGCGGCCGAGACCGTGTAGATCACGTAGGTCGCGGACAGGTTCCAGTCGGCCAGGGACGGGAAGCTCGCGGTGATGGCCCAGTTGGCGATCCACTGCGCGGAGGCGGCGACACCGAGCGCGGCGGCGCGGATCTTGTTCGGGAACATCTCGCCGAGCATGACCCAGACGACCACGCCCCAGGACAGGGCGAAGAAGAGGACGAAGACGTGCGCGGCGATCAGGGCGGTCCAGCCCTGCGCGGCCGGGAGCTTGCCGTCGACGAGGTCGTAGGAGAAGGCCCAGGCCTCCAGGGCGAGGCCGATCACCATGCCGACCGAGCCGATGATGGCGAGCGGGCGGCGGCCGACGCGGTCGACGAAGATCATGGCGATCACGGTGCCGACGATGTTGATGATCGACGTCGTGAAGGAGTAGAAGAACGACTCCGTCGGGTCGACGCCGACCGACTGCCACAGCGTCGAGGAGTAGTAGAACGCGACGTTGATGCCGACGAACTGCTGGAAGACCGACAGGCCGATACCGACCCAGACGATCGGCTTGAAGAAGAAGGAGCCGCCGAGCAGGTCCTTGAAGGAGGACCGGTGCTCGCTGCTCATGGCGTGCTCGATCTCGGCGACCCGGGCGTCCAGGTCGATGTCGCCCTCCACCTCGGCGAGGATCTCGCGGGCGCGCTCGCGCTTGCCGACGGAGAGCAGGAAGCGGGGCGACTCGGGGATGGCGAAGGACAGCAGGCCGTAGAGGACGGCCGGGACGACCATGACGCCGAGCATGACCTGCCAGGCCTCGAGGCCCCACAGGCTGCCGCGCTGGTCGCCGTCGGCGGCGTTCAGCAGACCCCAGTTGACCAGCTGCGACACCGCGATGCCGATGACGATGGCGGCCTGCTGGAAGGAGCCGAGACGGCCGCGGTAGGCCGGCGGGGCGACCTCGGCGATGTAGGCGGGGCCGATGACGGAGGCCATGCCGATGGCGAAGCCGCCGACGACCCGCCAGAAGGCGAAGTCCCACAGCGAGAACGGCAGCGCGGAGCCGACGGCGCTGACGGTGAACAGCACGGCGGCGATCTGCATGACCCGGATGCGGCCGATGCGGTCGGCGATGCGGCCCGCGGTCGCGGCGCCGATCGCGCAGCCGATCAGCGCGATGGCGATGACCTGGGCCAGCGCGGCCGAGCCGATGTCGTAGCGGTCCCGGATGGCCTCGACGGCGCCGTTGATCACGGAGCTGTCGTAGCCGAACAGGAAACCGCCCATCGCGGCGGCGGCCGCGATGAAGATGACATGCCCGAGATGGTCGGGGGGAGCCGTCCCGGCTCCTGACTTGGATGCCTGCGCTGTGCTGGTCACGTTCAACTCCTCGGGCCATCGGCAGCGCTGCCGAAGGTAAAAACGACGTGGCTGAGACTATGCGTTCAAGTTTCGAAGTCAAGAGGTGCCGACTGTGACTTTTACGCACACCCGTGAGGGCGATGTGTTCAATTCTTGAAGAACGGTGGGAGATGGGGCCAGGAGAGGGGCCAGGAGACGGGATCCTCAGCGCAGCCGCTGGCTGATGACCTTCGACACCCCGTCGCCCTGCATGGAGACGCCGTACAGCGCGTCGGCGACCTCCATCGTGCGCTTCTGGTGGGTGATCACGATCAGCTGCGAGGCCTCCTGCAGCTCCTGCATGATCCGGATCAGCCGCTGGAGGTTGGTGTCGTCGAGGGCCGCCTCCACCTCGTCCATCACATAGAACGGGCTCGGCCGCGCCTTGAAGATCGACACCAGCAGGGCCACGGCCGTCAGCGACCGCTCACCGCCGGACAGCAGGCTCAGCCGCTTGACCTTCTTGCCCGGCGGGCGCGCCTCGACGTCCACACCGGTGGTCAGCATGTTGTCGGGGTCGGTCAGCACCAGACGGCCCTCACCGCCCGGGAACAGCCGGCTGAAGACACCCTCGAACTCCCGGGCCGTGTCCCGGTACGCCTCGGTGAAGACCTGCTCGACGCGCTCGTCGACCTCCCTCACGACCTGGAGCAGGTCCGCGCGGGTCTTCTTCAGATCCTCCAGCTGCTCGCTCAGGAACTTGTGCCGCTCCTCCAGCGCCGCGAACTCCTCCAGCGCGAGTGGGTTCACCTTCCCCAGCTGCTGGTACGCCCGCTCGGCCGCCTTCAGCCGCTTCTCCTGCTCCGCGCGGACGAACGGCCTCGGCTGGTTGCGCGGGTCCTCGGGGTCCTCGGGCAGCACCTCGCCCTCCGCGGGCGGGGAGGGCGGCACCGGCTGATGCGGGCCGTACTCGGAGACCAGCCCGGCCGGCTCCACGCCCAGCTCCTCCAGCGCCCTGGTCTCCAGCTGCTCGATCCGCAACCGCTTCTCCGCGCCGAGCACCTCGCCCCGGTGCACCGAGTCCGTCAGCTTGTCCAGCTCGGCCTTCAGGTCGCGGCCCTGTGCGCGGGCCGCCGTCAGCTCCTGCTCGCGCAGCGCCTTGGCGGCCTCGGCGGCGGCCCGCTCGCGCTCGGCGCGGCCGAGGGAGACCTCGACATGCGCCAGAAGGGTGCGCGCGCCCTGGGCGACCGCCCCCGCGACGGCCGCCTCGTGCCGCAGCCGGGCCTGCCGCCGCTCGGCACGCGCGCGTGCCTCGCGCTCCGCCCGGGCGGCCCGGTCCAGGGAGTCGGCCCGGCCGGCCAGCCCCTTGACCCGCTCCTCGTGCGTACGGACCTGGAGGCGGGCCTCCATCTCGGTCTGCCGCGCGTTGGCGCCGTCCGCGGCGAGACGGTCCCGTACCGACGTGTCGGGCTCCTCCTCGAACGGCATCTCCTCGGCGACGGCCAGCCGCTCGGCGAGCTCCTCGACCTCCTGGAGCGCCTTGTCGAGGGCGTCCTGGGCGCGTGCGGCGGCCGCACGGCTGCGCTCGGCCTCTCCGGCGGCGCCCCTGGCCTGTCCGGCGAGCCGGCCGAGCTGCTGGGCCACGGCCGACTTCTCGCGGTCGGCGGCACGGCGGCGCTCGCCGAGTTCCTCTACGAGGGCGCTTGCTTCTCTACGTCGCTCAGTGGCGGATTCCTGTTGTCGCCGCAGGGCCTCGCAACGGACCTGGAGCTCCTCCAGCTCGGCGGCGGCCTCGTCGACGGAGGCCTGGACCTCCAGAAGGCTGGGCGCGCCCGCGGAGCCGCCCTGGGCGAAGTGGGCGCCAAGAAGGTCGCCCTCGGCGGTGACCGCGGTGAGCTGGGGGTGCGCGTAGATCAGCTCTTCTGCGTCGTCCAGGGTGTCCACGACGACGACGTCGTGGAGAAGTCGGTGTACGGCGGGCATGAGGTCGGCGGGGCCACGGACGAAGCTCGCCGCGGGTGGAGCCGGCACGTCGTCGTCCGCGGGTGCGTCGTGGCCGGCCGCGCAGTTCCCGGCCTCTGTGTGGGGCGGCGCGGCGGACGCCGGCAGCAGGGCCGCCCGTCCTCCGTCCTGCTTGCGCAGCAGGCGGATCGCCTCGGCCGCCTGGGCCGGGGTCGTCACCGCGACGGCGTCCGCCGCCGCGCCCAGGGCGGCCGCCAGTGGCACCTCGTAACCCGGGGTGATCGTCAGCAGCTCGGCCGCCGGGCCCAGCAGGCCGGTCAGTCGGTCCGGGGCGCCGAGCAGTACGCCCGTGCCGTCCTTCCGGCGCAGGCCCAGGGCCAGGGCCTCGCGGCGGGCCTCGGTCGCCGCCCGCGCGCGTTCCGCCGCGGTGGCCGCCTCCCGGGCGGCGGACAGTGCCGACTCCGCCTCGGCCAGCCGGCGCTTGGCCTGCTCGTGCTGCTCGGAGAGCTCCGCGTCGCCCGCGTCGAGGCCGTCGACCTCTGCCTGGAGGGCCTCGTACTCCTCCTGGGCGGCGGCGGCACGTTCCTGTGCCTCGTCGCGGGCGGCGGCGAGACGGTCGATCTCGGCCTGGGCGGAGGCGGCGCGGGAGCGGGCGGCGCTGACCTGGCCGGCGAGGCGGGCGAGGCCCTCGCGGCGGTCGGCGATGGCGCGTGCCGCGTCCTTCAGGCGGCGTTCCTCGACGGCCAGCTCGCGTTCCAGTTCGGCGCGGTGGGCGACGGTGTCGTCGAGGGCGCGCTGGGCCGCTTCCAGGGCGGCCTCCAGCTCGGCCTCCTGTTCCCGGACGCGGGCGGCCTCGCGCTCCATGTCCTCGGGGTCGCGGCCGCGCCGCTCCTCGGGGGGCGCGGAGGTGGCGCTCTTGACCCGGGCGTCGGCCAGCGAGATCGTGCCGCGCACCCGCTCGGCGAGCTGGGAGAGCTCGTACCAGGTCTGCTGGGCGCGCTGGAGGCGCGGGGTGAGGCGGCGCACCTCGTCCTCCAGGAGCGCCTCGCGCCGCAGTGCCTTCCTCAACTCCTGCTCGGCGGCCTCCCTGCGCTCCTTCAGGGCGGCCTCGTCGGCGACCTCGGCCTGCAGCGCCTCCCGCAGCCGTACGAGATCGTCGGCGAGGAGGCGCAGCCGGGCGTCGCGCAGGTCGGCCTGGATGACGGCGGCGCGCCGGGCGACGGCGGCCTGGCGGCCGAGCGGCTTGAGCTGGCGGCGCAGCTCGTCCGTGAGGTCCTGCACGCGCGCGAGGTTGGCCTGCATCGCGTCCAGCTTGCGCAGGGCCTTCTCCTTGCGCTTGCGGTGCTTCAGGACGCCGGCGGCCTCCTCGATGAAGGCCCGGCGGCCCATCGGGTCGGCGTGCAGGACGGAGTCGAGCTGACCCTGGCCGACGATGACGTGCATCTCGCGGCCGATGCCGGAGTCGGAGAGGAGTTCCTGGATGTCGAGCAGGCGGCAGGTGTCGCCGTTGATCTGGTATTCGCTGCCGCCGTTGCGGAACATGATCCGCGTGATGGTGACCTCGGCGTACTCGATGGGCAGCGCCCCGTCGGAGTTGTCGATGGTCAGCGACACCTCGGCCCGGCCGAGCGGCGGGCGGCCGGTGGTGCCGGCGAAGATGACGTCCTCCATCTTGCCGCCGCGCAGCGACTTGGCGCCCTGCTCTCCCATGACCCAGCTGAGGGCGTCCACGACGTTGGACTTGCCCGAACCGTTCGGGCCGACCACGCAGGTGATGCCCGGTTCGAACCGGAGCGTGGTCGCGGAGGCGAACGACTTGAACCCCCGGAGGGTCAGGGCCTTGAGGTGCACGCCGCCGGACTCTACCTTCCGGTGCCTGTCTCACTCCATGAACGCGCGGTTTCGCCGGTGAACGCCGGGGGCACACCAGACGTTGAAGAGGCTGAAAGGATGCACGGGGGAAAGAAAACGCGGGGGAAGGAAAGGGCGGGGCAAGAAAGAAGGGACGCCGAAGCGTCCCTTGCAAACTCTGACAACTGAGCGGTTGGATACGGGCAGCCCAACCACTGCTTGTCGATGTGCTGCGATGCAGTGATCAGGTGAGCGCAGGCTCCGCCTGGTGTGCGTCGATGCTCTCCATGATCTCGTGGTGAGAAGCGGCAGCCGTCAGCGCGTCGTTCTCAGCCTGGATCCGTACGAGCTCCGATTCCAGGTCCTGTACACGCTGCTGGAGCCGTCGCATCTCGGCGAGGAGTCGAGGGTCGGAGCCGCCGACGTAACCGAGAAGCGCCTTTGCCATGATGGATGGTCCTCCACACTGAGTGACCGACCGATGCGGTTGGGTCGTGAGGGATTTCGCACCCGCGGTGCTTGGCAGGATCAAGTGCTGCACTGCCGTTGTTCCATGCCAAACAGCTAAGGTGCGCGGGGCTTTCAGCGTCTCACCAAAAAGTTTGACGGTCAACACGATCACGCCCCGTATTGGGGGGCTACCCGCGGTCTGCGGCCGGAAAACAGCGGCGACGCGACTCCTGCGGGGCCCTCGGGGCGTGGCGATCATCTTTCCGTGCGGAGCCTGCCAGGGCAAGGGGTTCTCCGCAACAACCAGGAGCTTTCCCCTTCGGGCGGCCTGTGCCGGAATGCCCCGGCGCCGCAGCCGGGGACCGTGCGCGGCCGGGGTTCAGCGAATGGCGAAGCCGTCGTAGCCGCCGCGCGGTGTGTCCCAGATCTCGGTGACACCGTCCACGCGCCCGGGCGTGTCGTCACCCCGGAGCCAGTCGAGGAGCCCCTCGCAGCCTGCGCGCGGCCCCTCGGCGACGACCTGGACCCGTCCGTCGTCCAAATTGAGAGCAAAGCCACTCAGGCCGCCGATCTCCAGCGCCTTGGCCCGCGTGAACCAGCGGAAACCCACACCTTGGACGCGTCCGCGCACCCAGGCGACCAGTCGTACATCCTCGCTCATGGGTGCAACCTAACCGGCCGATGTCACTCGGCACACTTCCTCCCCTTGCGCCATGCGGTACCGTCCCCACCCAATGCATCTCATATGAAACTCACTCGATCGGGTGAGTCGCGTCGGCCGTGGGGGACGAGTCGACGGCACGGATCGCAAGGACGAGGAAGGCCAGAACATGGGACGCCACCGACGCTCCGCCGCCGGCCGCGCCGCCAAGGGCCGCACCACGGGGGTCACGCCGGCGGAGCGTTCCGTCGCGGGGGGCCGCGACCCGCAGCACTCGTACGGGAAAACCCCCACCGCGCCGGGCATCGCGCCCTATCTGAACCCCGAGGCGTATGCCGAGGTGTACGCCAGGAGCAGCGCGTACCTCTTCGCGACCGACGACCCGGGAGCGGGCGGCGAGGGCACAGCCGCGGACACGGCCGTCCTCGACACCTCCGCCCTTGCCGGCGGCCCGGGCGGCAGCGGGTACAGGCCCGACGACGGCTCGCGCCACCGCGCCGGATCCACGCATCCCGCCGGCACCCACCGCCGCCGCAGGAAGGCCGCGACGCCGGTGAAGACCGGTCTGCTCGGGGTCTCCGCCGCGGTCGCGCTCGGCGCGGTGGCGGTCGCGACCGGTGTCCTGCCCGGCGGCGACACCTACCGGCTCGGCGGCGGCGACTCCGACAAGGTGCAGTCCGCCGAGACGTCCGGCAACATCGAGGCGCAGCAGGGCGGCACGTCCGGCGCCGCGACCGAGGAGGCGCCCAGCGCCCCCGGCTCGGCCGGCGGCGGCAGCGGTGACGGCAGCCGACGCTCGACCTCCCCCAGCACGACCCCGTCCGCCTCGGCCTCCGCCTCCGCTTCGGCCTCCGCCTCCGCCTCCGCGTCCGCGACGCCGAGCAGGACGCCGCGCGAGGAGAGGACGCAGCAGACGCGGAAGCCGACGGCCCCGCCCTCCCGGAAGCCGAAGGCGACGCCGTCCCAGAAGCCCACCGAGGCCCAGGTCGAGCCGACCGCCCCGGCGACGGTGTCCGCGGAGGCGGCGGCCGAGGCCGAGGTGCTCCGGCTGGTCAACGTCGAGCGCGTGCAGGCCGGCTGCACCCCGCTGGCCGCCAACAGCGGCCTGTCGCAGCTGGCCCGCGCCTTCAGTGTGGACATGGCCGAGCGCGGCTTCTTCGACCACACCGACCCCGACGGCCGCACTCCCTGGGACCGCGCGGAGAAGATCGGCATCACCGACCTCGGCGGCGAGAACATAGCCCGCGGCCAGGCCGACCCGGCTGCCGTCATGGCCGCCTGGATGAACAGTCCCGGCCACCGGGCCAACATCCTCAACTGCGACTTCAAGACCCTGGGCGTCGGCGTGCACTACGGCGAGGGCGGCCCCTGGTGGACGCAGGACTTCGGCTACTGAGACGGCCCCGGGCACCGGGACCCGGAACGGGGAGCAGCGGGCCGCTGCGACCCGCTGCCGTGGAGGGTGCTCCCCTCCTCTCGTCCCGTGGTGTCAGTTCTGCCCGGGCGGGGCGTGGCCGGCCGGGTTCTGGTTCTCGGACTCCTGGGTGAGCCCCGCACCCGTACAGCTCGGCTGCTGGCCGCCGGGCTGATGGCCGCCTCCGTTGGTGCACTGGGTGTCGACCGGCTGGATCTTGGCGTCCGCGATGCTCGCGCCGCCGAGGCTCAGTGCGAACGCCGCGGCGACTCCGGCGAAGACAGCTCCCAGCCGCCTGGCTGTCAGTCTGCTCGGCATCTTGACCGCCCTTCACGATCTTCGGCTGTCGTATGTCCCGGGCAACGTTTGTGTGGCATATGCGACATGTCAAGCGTTGGGTCGCATAGCGGACAGCGCGTCTCATAACGGCTGGCGATTTCGGCTTATGCAGCTGCCGCACCAGGCACACTAACCGACGGTTAGTGTCGTACGCTCGACATATGACGACCACGCCCGAGAACCTGCCCTACGACGTCTTCGCCCGGGCCTGCCCCTCGCGCGGCACGCTGGAGCATGTCACGGGACGCTGGGGCGCACTCACCCTGGGCGCGCTGCACGAGGGCTCGCTGCGCTTCAACGAGCTGCGCCGCCGGGTGGACGGCGTCAGCGAGAAGATGCTGTCGCAGACGCTGCACGCGCTGGAGCGCGACGGCCTGGTGCACCGCGAGGCCCAGCCGACGAACCCGCCGAGGGTGGACTACGAACTGACGCCGCTCGGCCGCGAGGTCGCCGAGCGGCTGCTGGGCCTGATCCACTTCGTGGAGGGCCGGATGGACGAGGTCCTGGCCGCCCGGGAGCGCTACGACACCACGCGTGGCGCGCGCTGACACTTCGGGCAGAAGTAGCTCGACCGGTTCATCCACGGCCGCCTGCGCATCGGCGTACCGCACCGCTTGCACGGCAGACCCTCACGGCCGTACGCGTCCAGCGAGCGGTCGAAGTAGCCCGACTCCCCGTTGACGTTGACGTAGAGGCTGTCGAAGCTGGTGCCGCCGACGGCGAGGGCCGCGTTCATCACATCCCTTACGTGGCCCAGGAGTTCGAGGGTGCGCGGGCGGGTGAAGCCGGCCGTGGGGCGTTCGTAGTGGACGCGGGCGCGCCAAAGAGCCTCGTCCGCATAGATGTTGCCGACGCCGCTGATCAACGACTGGTCCAGCAGGGCGCGTTTGATGGTGGTCCGCTTGCGCCGCAGAGCCTGGTGGAAGGCCTCTTCGTCGAACAGCGGGTCGAGGGGGTCGCGGGCGATGTGCGCGATGACGTCGGGCAGCCCGTCCTCGCCGGTGTCGTGCAACGACAGCCCGCCGAAGGTGCGTTGGTCGACGAAGCGGAGTTCCGTGCCGAGCCCGTCGGCGAAGCGGACCCGGATCCGCAGGTGCTTCTCGTCGGGCGCCTCCTGCGGCTGCACGAGCAGCTGCCCGCTCATCCCGAGGTGCGCGAGCACCGCCTGCCCGGTGTCCTCCAGCGGCAGCCACAGATACTTGCCCCGCCGCCTCGGCACCCCGATGCGATGCCCCTTCAGCCGCTGCGCGAAGTCGTCGGGGCCGGCCACATGCCGGCGCACCGCACGCGGATGCAGCACCTCCGCCTCGGCGACGGCCCGGTGGGACACCCACCGCTCCAGGCCCCGCCGGACGACTTCGACCTCGGGCAACTCGGGCATGGGGCTCCCCCGGGAAAGAGGCGAACGCCCGCACCCTGGAAGGGGATGCGGGCGCTCGGTGTACGGGTGTGTCGGTCAGGCGGAGGCGGACGCCTCGTCGGCGTTCGCCTCGACGGCGTCGGCCGCCTGCTTGGCGCGCTCGTCCGCGTCGGCGCGGATGGCGCGCCAGGCGGACTCGGCGGCCTGCTGCTCCGCCTCCTTCTTGCTGCGGCCGGTGCCGGTGCCGTACGAGACGCCTCCGACGCGGGCGGCAGCAGTGAAGGTCTTCTCGTGGTCCGGACCGGTCTCCGTGACCAGGTACTCGGGCACGCCCAGACCTTCGGTCGCGGTGAGCTCCTGGAGGGACGTCTTCCAGTCCAGGCCGGCTCCGAGGTTGGAGGACTTCTCGATCAGCGGGTCGAACAGGCGGTGCACCAGCTCCGCCGCCGATTCCAGGCCCTGGTCGAGATAGACCGCGCCGATCACCGCTTCAAGGGTGTCGGCGAGGATGGACGCCTTGTCCCGGCCCCCCGTGCCCTCTTCACCACGGCCGAGCCGGATGAAGGAGCCGAGGTCGAGCGTGCGGCCCACGTCCGCCAGTGCGCGCGAGTTGACCACCGCGGCCCGCAGCTTGGCCAGCTGGCCTTCGGGCAGGTCGGGGTGGGTGCGGTACAGCGTGTCGGTGACGACGAGGCCGAGGACGGAGTCACCGAGGAACTCCAGCCGCTCGTTCGTCGGCAGACCGCCGTTCTCGTACGCGTAGGAACGATGGGTCAGCGCTCGCACCAGAAGGGCGGACTCGACCTTGTAGCCGAGCCGCCCTTCCAGAAGCGTGTGGGACGAGGCTGTGTTGTCCGATGCGTTCTTCTTCGGCGTGGACACCGTGCCTCTCACCAGCCCGCTCAGACCGCGAGGACCTGGCGCTTGTTGTAGGTGCCGCAAGACGGGCACGCGATGTGCTGCTGCTTGGGCTCGTGGCAGCGCTCGCACGCAACCAGGGTGGGGACCGCAGCCTTCCACTGCGACCGGCGGTGGCGCGTGTTGCTGCGCGACATCTTCCGCTTCGGAACAGCCACGGCTACTTCTCCTGCTTCTCGTCGGCGCGTGCTGACTGAGGCGCGCCGCCGCTCATCTCGTCCTTATCGCCGTCTTCGATTGAATCGGCGAATCCCTGCAATGCCGCCCAACGGATGTCGACGGCGTCGTGGTGGTGGTCCGGGCTGTCGTTCAGGTTGGTTCCGCACTCGGAACACAGTCCCGCACAGTCCTCCCGGCACACCGGCTGCATCGGCAGTGCGAGCACCACCGCATCGCGCAGCACGGGTTCGAGGTCGAACAGGCCGTCCTCGATGAAGAGCCTGTCCTCGTCTTCCTCGGCGTCGTCGGTCGGTTCCGCCTTGGAGCGGCCCCGATCGTCGGCGTCAGGGTACGAGAACATCTCCTGGAAGTCCGCTTCGACATCCATCTGAAGCGACTCCAGACACCTTACGCACTCCCCCTCGGCCTGTGCACGGGCGGTGCCTGTGACAAGCACCCCTTCCATGACCGACTCGAGGCGGAGGTCGAGCTCCACCGGGGCGCCTTCCGGCACTCCGATGACTCCCGCGATACCGAGGTCGTTGGGAGCGTCGATCGTGCGGGTGAGCCGCTGCAGCGCACCTGGACGCCGCCCCAGCTCGTGCGTGTCGAACACGAGGGGGTTGCGATGGTCGAGGCGAGCGTTGGAGGCCATTCCTGCTTTCGATCTTCTAGCTCAGAGGGACGCGGCCCTTCGGTGTGCCGGGGCAGCGCTGATCACGGACGTACTCGCGACCGAAGAGCCAGGATACTGGACCTTTCGCTCTCGGCCCAATCCGGGTCGTCGGCTACTGGCCCCGGCCCTGCTCGTACGCCCTGAGCTGCTCGGCGCTGATCATGCCGGTGTCGAAGAGGCTGGTCTCGTCGAGCGCGTAGCCCGCCTGCGGGGGCTGCTGCGGCTCGTGGTGCGACTGGTGGGGCAGCTGGGCCTGCTGAGGCTCGTAGGCGGGCTGCTGGGGGGCCGCGTAGCCCTGGTAGGCGTACGGGTCCGCCTGCGCCGTCTGCTGGTAGCCGTACGGGTCCTGCTGCGGATAGCCGCCATACGGGTCGGCCTGCTGCTGATAGCCGTACGCCGGCTGCGGCTGGGGGTCGTACTCCGGGCGCTGGGGCTGCTCGGCGGGGGCTGCGTCCTGCTCGGCGAGTGCCGCGAGGTCGGCGAGGTAGTCGGCGTCGCTGGAGTGCTGCAGGGTGCTGGTGTCGTCGGCGAGGGCGCCGAGGTCGTCGGTGGCGATCCGGCCGTGCAGCTTCTGCCGGCCCCGTCCGACGGCGTCCAGGGTCTTGGCGAGGACCGCCTCGAAGGCGCCGAGCTTGGCGTCCACGTACTGGTCGGCGGTGCGGCGCAGCGTCTCCGGGTCGTGGCTGCGCTCGGGCGCGTCCTCGTCCTCGTAGCCCTGCTCGTCCAGGCCCGGGCCGGTGCCCAGCAGCTTCTCGCGGCCGCGGCCGACCGAGCCGAGGGTCTTGGTGAGGACGACCTCGAAGTTGGCGAGCTTGGAGTCGACGTAGTCGTCGGCCTCCGAGCGGATCTCCTCGGCCTCCTGGCGGGCCTCGCTGAGGATGCGGTCGGCCTCGGCCTGGGAGCGGCGGGCCACCTCGGTGTCGGAGATCAGGGAGCCGCGCTCGGCGTGTGCCTGCTCGATGATCCGCTCGGCCTCCTGGCGGGCCCGCTCGACCATGTGCTCGCGGTCGCCGATCAGCTCCCGCGCCTGGGCGAGGGAGTCGGGCAGGGCCGCCCGTACCTCTTCGAGCATCGCGAGCAGCTCGGCGCGGTTGACCACGCACGAGGCCGACATGGGCATCGACCGGGCACTGGAGACCGCGGCGACGATCTCGTCGAGCTTCTTCTGCACGTCCACCGTGTGCTCGCCACTCTCTACAGCTGTGATGGAGACGGACGGGACGACTGTAGTCCCCCGTCTGCCATCAGGCGTCTCGCAGGCGCTCGTTGAGGGCCTCGAGGACGATCGGCGGCACCAGGTGGGAGACGTCGCCGCCCCAGGTCGCGACCTCCTTGACGAGCGAGGAGGACAGGAAGCTGTAGGTGGGGTTGGTCGGCACGAACAGCGTCTCCACCCCGGAGAGGCCGTTGTTCATCTGGGCCATCTGCAGCTCGTAGTCGAAGTCGCTGACGGCACGCAGGCCCTTGACGATGGCGGGGATGTCCCGCTCCTTGCAGTAGTCGACGAGGAGGCCGTGGAAGGCCTCGACGCGGACGTTCCCGTACTCGGCGGTGACCCGGCGGATCAGGTCGATCCGCTCGTCGATCTCGAACAGGCCCTTCTTGGACTTGTTGATCATCACCGCGACGTACACCTCGTCGTAGAGGCGGGAGGCGCGGGAGATGATGTCGAGGTGTCCGTTGGTGATCGGGTCGAACGACCCGGGACAGACGGCGCGGCGCACTTGAGATCCCTCGCTCTCCGGTCCGGTCATCGTGCGTCTTCGCACGTAGAGGCGGCGCGACCGTACCAAAACGTTCCCTCGCCGTAGCGACGGGCCCTCAGCGGCTCGAAGCCCTCGGGCCAGTGGAATTCGCCGCCTCTGGTGCTGCGCTCCACGGTGACGAGCGCTTGCTCATCGAGCCAGCCTTCCGAGCGGAGTGTGAGGAGGATCTCGCGAAGATCGTCGTCTGTGACCGCATATGGGGGGTCCAGGAAGACCAGGTCGTACGGCTGTGAGGGGGGCGTCCTGATGATCTGCTCGGCCTTGCCGTGGCGTACCTCGGCGCCGGGGAGGCCGAGGTTCTTCACGTTCTCCCGGATGACGCGGGCGGCTCTCGCGTCGGCCTCGACCAACAGGGTGTGGCCCGCGCCCCTGGAGAGGGCCTCCAGGCCGACCGCGCCCGAGCCGGCGTAGAGGTCGAGGACGCGGTCGCCGTCCAGGGGGCCGCCCAGGAGCGACTGCCAGGTGGAGAAGAGACCTTCGCGGGCGCGGTCGGAGGTGGGGCGGGTTCCCGTGCCGGGGGGTACGGAGAGTCGACGTCCGCCGGCTGCGCCGGCGATCACGCGGGTCATCTTCGGTCCTTGGTCGTGGGCGGGTGCACGTTCATTGTGGCTGGTCGCGCCCATGCGGCGGTAGCCGCATACGGATTACAGCCCCGCGCCCCCGCGGTGCGTCCCCTCACCCCTTTTCCAGGTACTGCTCGCGCTCCTCGTCCAGCAGGGCGTCCAGGGCCGTCCGCAGACCGGGGAGGCCGGTCAGCTCCGGGTCCTTCGCGACCAGCGCCGCCGCTTCCTCCCTCGCCTCGGCGATGATCTCCTCGTCCTCGATCACGGCGAGGACCCGCAGGGAGGAGCGGGCCCCCGACTGGGCCTGCCCGAGGACGTCGCCCTCGCGGCGCTGTTCCAGGTCGATGCGGGACAGCTCGAAGCCGTCGAGGGTGGCGGCGACGGCGTTCAGCCGCTGGCGGGCCGGGCTCGCCTCGGGCATCTCGGTGACCAGCAGGCACAGGCCCGGCGCGGAGCCCCGTCCGACGCGGCCGCGGAGCTGGTGCAGCTGGGAGACGCCGAAGCGGTCGGCGTCCATGATCACCATGGCGGTGGCGTTCGGGACGTTCACGCCGACCTCGATGACGGTCGTGGCCACCAGGACGTCTGTGTCGCCCGCGGCGAAGCGGCGCATGACGGCGTCCTTGTCGTCGGGGGCCATCCTGCCGTGCAGGACCTCCACCCGCAGGCCCTGCAGGGGTCCCTTCAACAGTTGGCCGGCGACGTCGAGGACGGCGAGCGGGGGCCGCTTCTCCGCGTCCTCGGCGGCGGGCTTCTTCTTCGGGTCCACTTCCTCGTCGCCGATGCGGGGGCACACCACATACGCCTGATGGCCGTTCGCCACCTCCTCGCGGACCCGCTCCCAGGCGCGGGCCAGGAAGTGCGGCTTGTCGGCGGCCGGGACGACATGGCTGGCGATGGGCGAACGGCCGGCCGGCAGCTGGTCGAGGACGGAGGTCTCCAGGTCGCCGAAGACGGTCATCGCGACGGTGCGGGGAATGGGCGTGGCCGTCATGACGAGCAGATGCGGCGGCTGCTTGCCCTTGCCGCGCAGTGCGTCGCGCTGCTCCACACCGAACCGGTGCTGCTCGTCGACCACGACCAGGCCCAGGTCGTGGAACTGCACCTTGTCCTCGATCAGCGCGTGCGTGCCGATCACGATGCCGGCCTCACCGGTCACCAGGTCGAGCAGCGCCTGCCGTCGCGCCGCCGTCCCCATGGACCCGGTCAGCAGCACCACCTTGGTGGCCTGCTCGGCCCCGCCCAGCATGCCGCCCTCGGCCAGTTCGCCCATCATCTCCACGACGGACCGGTGGTGCTGCTGGGCGAGCACCTCGGTGGGCGCGAGCATGGCCGCCTGTCCGCCGGCGTCGACGACGGCGAGCATGGCCCGCAGGGCCACCATCGTCTTGCCAGATCCGACCTCCCCCTGGAGCAGCCGGTGCATCGGGTGCTCGGTCGCCAGGTCGTCGAAGATCTCTTTCGAGACCTTCTGCTGGCCCTCGGTGAGGGTGAAGGGCAGACGGGCGTCGAAGGCGGTGAGCAGGCCGTCCGGCCGCGGTCTGCGGGCCACCGCGGGGAGTTGGGCGTCGGCGTGGCGGCGCCGGGCGAGGGCCACCTGGAGGACGAAGGCCTCGTCCCACTTGAGGCGGGAGCGGGCGTCCTCGATGTCCGCCTTGGTGTGCGGGCGGTGGATCTTGAGCAGGGCCTCGGGGAGCGCGACCAGGCCGCGGCCGGCGCGGAGGGTCTCCGGGAGCGGGTCGACGGCCTCCTGCGCGCTGGGCAGGACGGTCTGGACGGCCTTGCCGATCTTCCAGGACTCCAGCTTGGCGGTGGCGGGGTAGATGGGGATGAGGGAGCCGGCCCAGGTCTCGACGGCCTCCTCGCCGTCGCCGCGCAGGAGTTCGTAGGCGGGGTGGGCGAGTTGGAGGCGGCGGTTGAAGACGGAGACCTTGCCGGCGAACATCGCGCGGGTGCCCGGCAGGAGTTCCTTGTGGGGTTTGTGCACGCCGTTGCCGAAGAACACCAGTTGGAGCCGGCCGCTGCCGTCGGTGATCGTCACTTCCAGGCGCTGGCCCTTGCCGCGGGGCGCCTTCGCGGAGGCGAACGCGTGCAGCCGGGCGTCGGCGACCTGGGCGACCACCGTGACGTGCTCGTCCATCGGCAGGTCGGCGAGGTGCGTGAGCTGCCCGCGCTCCTCGTATCTGCGCGGGTAGTGGTGCAGCAGGTCGCCGACGGTGTGCAGGCCGAGGTGCTCGGCCATCACCTTCGCGGTGGCGGGGCCGAGCACCTTCTTCAGTGGTTCTTCCAGTGCGGGCACGAGATCCATTGCACACCACGCCACTGACAATGCCCCAAACGTGGCGGGAAACCCCTGGTCAGACGGCTCGTTCGGGCCATAGGATGGCCCGCCCATGGACCCCCGGACGTCACCGTCACCCCCGCATACGTTCCAGGTCGACCTGCGCGGTCTGGTGGACCTGCTGTCCCATCACCTCTACTCCAGCCCGAAGGTCTACCTGCGCGAGCTGCTGCAGAACGCCGTGGACGCGGTCACCGCGCGGCGGGCCGAGCAGTCCGGCGCCCCGGCGCGGGTGCTCGTCCACACCGCCGACGGCCGTCTGCGCGTGGAGGACACCGGCGTCGGACTGACCGAGGCCGACGTGCACACGCTGCTGGCCACCATCGGCCGCAGCTCCAAGCGGGCGGACGGCATCCAGGCGGCCCGCTCCGACTTCCTCGGCCAGTTCGGCATCGGTCTGCTGGCCTGCTTCCTGGTGGCCGAGCGGATCCGTGTGGTCAGCCGCAGTGCGCGTACACCGGACGCCGCTCCCGTGGAGTGGACCGCGTGCGACGACGGCTCGTACACCGTGCGCACCCTGCCGGACGAGGAGCGCCGCGAACCCGGCACCACCGTGCATCTCGTGGCCCGGCCCGGCGCCGCCGAATGGCTGGCGCCCGAGCGGGTGCGGGAGCTGGCGCGGGACTTCGGCTCGCTGCTGCCGTACGACGTGACGGTGGACGGCGAGGCCGTCACCGAGCTCCCCGCGCCCTGGGACCGGGAGCACCCCTCCCCCGCCGCCCGCCGGGTGGCGCTGGGCCGGCACTGCCACGGGGTGTTCGGGTTCACGCCGCTGGACTCGATCGACCTGTCGGTCCCGCTGGCGGGGCTGCGCGGGGTGGCGTACGTGCTGCCGTCGGCGGTGAGCCCCGCGCAGCGTGCGCGGCACCGCGTCCACCTCAAGGGCATGCTGCTGACCGAGCGGGCCGAACAGCTGCTGCCGGACTGGGCGTTCTTCGTGCGCTGTGTCCTCGACACGGACAGCCTGCGGCCCACCGCCTCGCGTGAGGCGCTGTACGAGGACGAGACCCTGGCCGCCGTCCGGGAGGCGCTCGGTGAGCGGATCCGGGCGTGGCTGCGGGACCTCGCGGCGGGCGATCCGGAACGGCTGAGGGCGTTCCTGCGCGTGCACCACCTCGGGGTGCGGTCGCTGGCGCGGCACGACGAGGAGATGCTGCGGACGATGCTGCCCTGGCTGCCGTTCGAGACGACGGACGGCGAGCTGTCGCTGGAGGAGTTCGCCCAGCGGCACCCGGTGGTGCACTTCACGCGGTCGGCCGAGGAGTTCCGGCAGGTCGCCCCGATCGCCGCCGCGCAGGGCATCGGGGTCGTCAACGGCGGCTACACGTACGACAGCGAACTGGTGGAGGCGCTGCCGTCGGTGCTGCCGGGCGCGGTCGTCGCGGAGCTGGACGCCGACACCGTGACCGCGCACCTGGACTCGGTGGACCCGGCTGAGGAGCTGGCGCTGTCGGACTTCCTGGCGGCCGCGCGGGCGGTGCTCGACCCGCTGGACTGCGATGTCGCGCTGCGGGCCTTCCACCCGGTGTCGGTGCCCGCGCTGCACTTCGACGACCGGGCCGCCCGGCACGAGCGGGAGCGGGCGGAGGCCGAGGCACAGGCGGACGAGCTGTGGGCCGGCATCCTCGGCTCGCTGCGCGGCGGCGCGCCCCGCGCGCGTCTGGTGCTGAACCATCTCAACCCGCTGGTGCGGCGCATCGGTTCGCTGAAGGAGGCGGGCCTGGTCGGCACCGCGGTGCAGTCGCTGTACGGCCAGGCGCTGCTGATGGCGCAGCGCCCGCTCAGACCGGCCGACTCGGCACTGCTGAACCAGGCGTTCATCGGCCTGCTGGAGTGGGCCACCCACGAGGAAGGCGGCCGGCGATGACCGACGTCACGGACATCGGTTCCCTGCGGCTGGCGATGGCGGAGAACGCCGGGCAGCCGGAGGGCCCGGCGCGCAACCGGCGGGCCGAGCAGCTGGTGCGCGACGCCGAGCGGCTGGGCGTACCGGCCGCGCTGGTGGAGGCGCTGGTGCACCACGTGCGCGTGGGGAACTACAGCTCCGAGAAGGACCGGATGTTCGTGCCGTTCACCCGGCTGCTGGGCCTGTGGGACGAGCACCCGGAGCACTTCGGCGAGGAGGAGATCCACGCCCTGCACTGGTTCTTCAAGTGGATGTCGTCCGGGATGGTCGACCAGCCGCAGATCCCGCTCGCGTCGATGGAGAAGTGGCTCGGCGAGATGGAGCGCCGCTACCGCCTGGCGGGGTACTCCGACCGCGCGGTGCGCAGCGCCGAGCTGTGGGTGGCCGCGCATGTGGGTGACACCGAGCGGGCCGAGCGGGCGTTCGCGGCCTGGCTCGCCGCCGACCGGGACGAGATGGCCGACTGCCACGCCTGCGAGCTGAACGGGCAGGGCTGGTGGCACGCCGAGCGGGGCCGGGACGAGGAGGCGCTCGAGCTGTGGGGGCCGGTCCTGGAGGGCGAGTTCGCCTGCGCGCACGAGCCGCACAACGTCCTGGCGTCCTCGCTGGTGCCGCTGCTGCGGCTGGGCCGCGCGGAGGAGGCACGGGCGCACCATCTGCGCGGGATCAGGCTGGTGCGGCCGATGGAGAGCATGCGGGCCGCCTACGCCGACCATGTGGAGTTCTGCGCGCTGACCGGCAACGAGGCACGCGGGCTTGAGCTGCTCGCGGAGCGTCCGGGGCACTTCGTCGCCACCGGCAACCCGAGCAGCGGGATGGAGTACCTGGCCGTGGTCGCCCTGCTGATGGACCGGCTGACCGCGCTCGGTCTGGGTGACCGCGCGGTGCCCGGGCCGCCCGGCCGGGAATGGACCGCGCGTGAACTCGGCGCGCACGCGCGCGAGGAGGCCCTGTCCCTGGCGCGGCGGTTCGACGAGCGCAACGGCACGTCGTCCGTCGGGGAGCGCATCCGCGCGCGGATGGACCGGGAGCCGCTGCTGGACCGTCTGCCGCTGGGCGTACGGGCCGCGCCGCCCGCCGCCACGCACCCGGCGTCCGCGTCCACGCGCGTGACGCCCCCGCGGGCGCCCGGACCGGATGCCGACCCGGTCGCCCTGCTGGCGGAGGCGCGGCGGCTGTCGGAGACGCTCCGGCCGAACGCCGTCGAGGCGTGGGCGGCGGCCGCGCGGGCCGCGCGGGGGCTGGAGCTGGGGGTGCGCGACCGCGCGGAGATCGCCGACCACGAGGCGATGGGGCTCGGCCCCGAGGGCGCCGCGCTGTTCGAGCGGGCGGCCGAGCTGTACGCCGAGGCGGGCGACCTGGGCGAGTCCCTCGCGGCACGCACGCGTGCGGCGTACGTCCGTGCCCTGGGCGGCGACGTGGAGGGCGCCCTGGCCGCGGTCGCCGAGCCCTACGAGCAGGTCCTCGCCCTCTACGCCGAGGACGCGACCGGCGTACGCCAGACCGCGTCGGTCGTGATGGGCCGGGCCCGCGTCCTGATGCGCCGGGTCCAGGAGGCCGCGGAGCGGGGCGGGGCCGCGCCGCAGGCCCTGGCCGCGGCCCGGGACGCCGTGGGCGAGGTGCTCGCGCTGGTCGACGGCCACGACGGCGGCGACGTACGGCTGGCGGCGCGGCGGGCGGAGGCGCGGGCCATGCTGGCGGACCTCGCGGCGCACGCCGGTGAGCCGCGCGAGGCGGTCGCGCTGTTCGGGCGGGCCGCGGCGGAGTTCGTGGCGGCGGGCCTGCCGTGGTTCGCGGTGGAGTACGAAGCGCGGCTGGCGATGCTGGCCCACCACCTCGGGGACGTCGAGGAGACCGAGCGGGCGCTGCGGGCGGCACTGGAGCACGGCGGGCCGCATCTGGAGCCGCCGGGGCGCGCCCAGTTGCACCTGCAGCTGGCGGAGGTGCTCGGCGGGCGGGACGAGCCGGTCGAGGCCGCCGAGCAGGCCCTGGAAGCGGTGCACTGGGCCGACGCCGCGGGCGACGCGGCGTTCGCGGCCTGGGCGCGGCAGATGCTGGGCGGGTTCCTGCTGCGGCAGGCGCGCTGGGCGGAGGCGGCCGAGGTGCTGGAGTCGGCGCTGGCGGACCTGTCGACGGACACGCACGGCGACGGCGCGGTGGTGCAGACCCAGTGGTGGCTCGGTGACGCCCTGAGCGAGCTCGGCGAGCACCGGGCGGCCGCGGAGCTGCGGCTGCGGGCGGCCGAGATCGCCCGGCACTGGCCGGAGCAGCAGGACCACGCCACGCTCGCCCACCTGGCCGGCGAGTCACTCGGCGCCGCGGGCCTGCACAGCGAGGCCGACCGGGCCTACGCCCGCGCGGGCGACCTGTGGCGGGAGCTGGGCGATCCGCACGGCCTGGTCCGCTCCCTGCGCGCCCGCGCCTGGCTGGCGCTGCACACGCGGGACGGGGCGGACCGGGCGGCCGAGCTGATGGAGGAAGCCGTGCAGCAGTGCGCCACGGCTCTGGACGCGGCCACAGGCGCGCAGGCCCGGGCCGAGCTGGCCGCGGAGCTGGGGCACACGCATCAGCAGTTCGGGGGTCTGCTGGCGGGCATCGCCGAGGAACAGCGGCACGAGCAGGACCGCGGGGCCGGGTTCGAGGCGGCCCTGGCCCGGCTCCTGGAGGCCGTCGCGGTGTTCTCCGCGCTGGGCGAGGACGCCGTGCACGCGCGTACGGACGCCGAGCTCGCGGCGGCCCGGCTCGCCCTCGAGCTCGGCCGTCCCGCGCAGGCGGCGGCGCACGCGGACGCCGTGCTGGCGGCCTGCGCCGGCCTGGACGGCGAGTCGGACGCGGTGGCACACGCGCGTGCCGTGGAGGCGAGCCGCCTGCTGCGGCTCGCGAGGGAGCGGGGCTGAGCCACTCCACGCCGAGGAGCGGAAGCGGAGCCGGCCCACTCCACGCCGACAAGCGGGAGCGGGGCTGAGCCGCTCGGGGTTGGTTACTCCACGCCGATCAGCAGCAGCGAGCCCTGCCGTCCGCCGCTGTAGACCACCGTGTCGACGGCGAGGTAGGACTCCCGCACACGGGTCCGGAGGCGCTCGGCGATGTCGTCGGGCGCCTCGTCGCCGAGGACGAGGGTGACCAGCTCGCCGCCGGCCGCGAGCATCCGGTCCAGCACGGTCCGCGCGGTGTCGGCGACCTCGGACCCGATCACCGCCACGTCGCCGTCGATCAGCCCGAGGACGTCCCCGGCCTGGCAGATGCCGGCGCTGGTCCAGGACTGGTGCTCGGCGACGGTGACCTCGGCGTACCGGGTCGCGCCGGCCGCGGACGTCATGGCGACGACGTCCTCGTCGAAGCGGCGGTCCGGCTCGTGCACGGCCAGCGCGGCGATGCCCTGGACCGCCGAGCGCGTCGGGATCAGCGCCACGCGCACGCCCTCGGCGCGGGCCTGCTCGGCGGCCGCGGCGGCGGTGTGGCGCAGCTCGGCGTCGTTGGGCAGCAGCACGACCTCGCGCGCGTGGGCACGTCGTACGGCCTGGACGAGCTCACCGCTCGCGGGCGGCTCCCCGGGCCGCGCGAGTACGGCGGTCGCGCCGGCCTCGGCGTACAGCCCGGCCAGGCCCTCACCGGGGACGACGGCCACCACCGCCCGCTGGGCGCGCTGCGCGGGCGGCCGTTCGCCGCGCGTGGTGTGCACATCGCCGAGCCCGAAGTGGGTGATCCGGATCCGGTACGGGCGTCCGGCCTCGATGCCCGCCTCCACCGCGGCTCCGGCGTCGTCGACGTGCACATGGACGTTCCACAGGCCGTCGCCGCCGACCACGACCAGGGAGTCGCCCAGCGCGTCCAGGCGGCGCCGCAGCCGCGCCACGGCCTCGTCGTCGGCCTCCAGCAGGTAGATCACCTCGAAGGCGGGCCCGTCCTCCTGCGGCCCGTCGTGGCACGCCGCCGTCTCGGTGACCTCCCCTACACGTACACGCACGCGCGCGTGCGAGTCCGTCGGCGCACCGCCCGGCGTCTCCCCGGTGAGCGTCTCCACCAGGGCGCCCAGGACGGCGACGAGCCCGCGCCCTCCGGCGTCCACCACGCCCGCGCGTCCCAGGACGGCGAGCTGCTCCGGGGTCCGGGCGAGGGCCGCTCGCGCGCCCTCGTAGGCGGACCGGGCGACCTTGCCGCAGTCGCCGTCCGCTCCGGCGGCCCCGTCGGCGGCGGCCGCGGCGACGGTCAGGATCGTGCCCTCGACGGGGTGGGCGACGGCCTGGCGGGCGGAGTCGGCGGCCCGCCGCAGGGCGAGACCGAGACCGGCTCCGTCGGTGTGCGGGGTGCCGCCGTCGGCGGCGAGCACCTGGGCCATGCCGCGCAGCAGCTGGGCGAGGATCGTGCCGGAGTTCCCCCGCGCGCCGATCAGCGCGCCGTGGGCCATCGCCCCGAGGGCGTCCGCCAGGGAGGGGCCGGCCGGGCCGCCGCGGCCGGCCGCGTGACCGTCGAAGACCGCCTCGACCGCTCCGGCGGCGGACTCCACGGTCAGATAGAGGTTGGTGCCGGTGTCGCCGTCCGCCACGGGATAGACGTTGATCGCGTCGATCTCCTCGCGCGCGTGCCCGAGCGCCCGCAGCGCGAGTCCGCACCAGGTACGCACCGCGAGAGCATCGAAGAATGTCTGCGGCACCTGCGCCACCTGCGCCTCCTTGGACTGCTGACGTGGACGCAGCGTAGACCCCGGGCCGGTGGCGGACGGAAGAGGGCCGGGAGCGGGGCGCTGAGCAGCCATGGTAGTTTCGTTGTACGGGAGCAGCCGTTGTATGCTGCTCCGGTTGCCCGATCCACATCGGGCTATTCCCCTGGCACCGCCACTCAGATCCTAGATCTCGATTCCGGCATGCCGGGATCAACCGTAAGTGCATCTGAAGTCTTTGGAGTGACCCGTGGCTGCCAACTGCGACGTCTGCGGCAAGGGGCCGGGCTTCGGCAACAACATCTCGCACTCGCACCGCCGTACGTCCCGTCGCTGGAACCCCAACATCCAGCGTGTGCGTACCGTGGTCGGCGGGACGCCGAAGCGCGTGAACGCCTGCACCTCGTGCATCAAGGCCGGCAAGGTCTCGCGCTGACGCTCAGCTGAGCGCGCGGCCACCCCGGTTCGCTGCACAGAGCCGGTCCACCTCCGGGTGGGCCGGCTTTTTGCCGTACCCGCTTTCGCCGTACCCGCTTTCGCCGTCCCGTTTCGCCGTACCTGGGGCGGAGCGCAGGGCACCGCGGCCCCGGGTCGGCGGCCGGGGCCCCCGGGACAGGGATCAGTCCCTGAACCGCCACCCGTGGTCCACCGGGCCGATCCCGCCGCCCAGCGCGAATCCCGCGGCGATGGCCCCGGTGACGTACTCCTTGGCCCGCCCGACGGCCTCCGGCACGCTCAGCCCCTTCGCCAGCCCCGAGGCGATCGCGGAGGCGAGGGTGCAGCCCGTGCCGTGGGTGTGCCGGTTGTCGTGCCGGGGCGCCCGCAGCCAGTGCTCCGCGGACCCGTCGGTGAGCAGATCCACCGCGTCACCGGACAGATGCCCGCCCTTGATCAGCACCCAGCGCGGGCCGTACTCCAGCACGGCCGCCGCGGCCGGCCGCAGGTCGTCCTCGGACTCGACGTGGACGCCTGTGAGTCGGGCCACCTCGTCGAGGTTCGGGGTGGCGACGGTCGCGGCCGGGAGGAGCTTGGTACGCACGGACTCCAGCGCGGAGGCGGCCAGCAGCGCGTCCCCGTGCTTGGAGACGCCGACCGGGTCCACCACGGCCGGCGCGTCCGTGCCGGAGATCAACTCGGCGACCGCCTCGACCAGTTCCGCCGAGGCGAGCATGCCGGTCTTCACCGCGTCCACGCCGATGTCGTCCACGACGCCGCGGTACTGCGCCCGTACGGCCTCCACCGGCAGTTCCCAGGCGCCCTGGACGCCCAGGGAGTTCTGCGCGGTCACGGCGGTGATCACGCTCATGCCGTGCACGCCGTGGGCAAGCATCGTCTTCAGGTCGGCCTGGATGCCGGCGCCCCCGCCGGAGTCCGAGCCCGCGACCGTGAGCACCCGGGGGATCACGCGTCCTCGTCCCCGAAGTGGTCCCAGCCGCCCTTGCTCGTCCACGGCGCCCCGTCGACGGTCACCTGCGGCAGCGCGGAGGGGTTGAGCACCTCGCCGATGACCTTCCAGCGGGCGGGCAGCTTCACGTCCGGCGGGAAGGTCGCCACGATCGCGTGGTCCTCTCCCCCGGTCAGCACCCACTGCATGGGGTCGACACCGACGGCCTGGCCGATGTCGTTCATCTGCGAGGGGACGTCGATCGCGCCGGAGCGGATGTCGATGCGGACCTTGCTGGCCTCGGCGATGTGTCCGAGGTCGGCGATCAGCCCGTCGCTCACGTCGCACATGGCGGTCGCGCCGAGCCCCGCCGCGGCCGGACCGGCGTGGTACGGCGGCTCCGGGCGGCGGTGGGCCTCCACGAAGGCGCGCGGCGAGCGGAAGCCCCGGGAGAGCACCGCGTAGCCGGCCGCGGACCAGCCGAGCCAGCCGGTGACCGCGACGAGGTCGCCGGGCTGGGCGCCGGCCCGGGTGACGGGCTCCTGGTTGCGCAGGTCGCCGAGCGCGGTGATCGACACCATGATCGTGTCGCCGCGTACGACGTCGCCGCCGACCACGGAGGCGCCCGCGACCTGGCACTCGTCGCGCAGGCCGTCCATCAGCTCGCTCGGCCAGGTGACCGGGAGTTCGGCGGGGACGACCAGACCCAGCAGCAGGGCCGTCGGTACGGCGCCCATGGCCGCGATGTCCGCGAGGTTCTGGGCGGCGGCCTTGCGGCCGACGTCGTAGGCCGTGGACCAGTCGCGGCGGAAGTGCCGGCCCTCCAGCAGGATGTCGGTGCTGGCCACGACCCGGCGGTCGGGCGCGGCCACCACCGCGGCGTCGTCGCCGGGGCCGACCCGGACCGCCGGGGTGGTGGTGAGACGGGAGGTGAGCTCCCTGATGAGCCCGAACTCCCCGAGCTCACCAACAGTGCCCTTCATCGGCCTATCGCCCCTTCTGTCCCTGTGCGTGCCCGGTCGCGAGCCGTCCGCGTCCTCGATACGGTCATGCTGACCGCGTCCGTCACGGTCCTGAAGACCGTCAACCTCTGTCGTGCCTGCACCCCGGCGCGCGAGCTCCGGTTCCCGCGGGTCTCCCCGCGGGAAGCGACGACGCGATACCGTGGCGTTCCTTTTCCCCACATGATCCTCGTGGCCGCCCTGGAGGTTCCGTGGTACAGGCGTACATCCTGATCCAGACGGAGGTCGGCAAGGCGTCGACCGTCGCCGAGACGATCAGCAAGATCCCTGGTGTCATCCAGGCCGAGGACGTGACGGGTCCCTACGACGTCATCGTGCGCGCCCAGGCCGACACCGTCGACGACCTGGGCCGCATGGTGGTCGCCAAGGTCCAGCAGGTGGACGGCATCACCCGCACCCTGACCTGCCCGGTCGTACATCTGTAGCCCCCGTCTACCCTTGGCCGGTGCACTCTTTCCGTCACCGGTACCGCTTCGTCATCGGGCTGCCCGCACTCGCCCTGCTGTTCGCCGCCGTGGGCTGCTCCTCAGGGGACGACAGCGCGTCCACGGCGGTTCCCAGCCCTGGGCCCGCCGTCGCCGAGCTGTGCCGGAAGCTGGACGCTGCGCTGCCCGACAAGGCCGGCGGTGCGGGCCGGGAGGATCCCTCGCCGGCGTCTGCGCTGACCGCGGGCTGGGGTGACGACCCGGCGATCATACTGCGGTGCGGTGTGCCTCAGCCGCCGAAGATGGTGTCTCCCGAAGTGGCCGAGGGCCGGGACGCCGACGCGGTCCCCGGCGGGGTCGAGGGGGTCGACTGGCTGATGGAGAAGTGGGACGCGGGCGCGTACCGGTTCACCACGGCGAACCGGGAGGCCTATGTGGAGGTCGTCGTGCCCCGGGGCGTCGACAGTTCCGCCGTGTTGATCGACCTGGCTTCGGCCATCAGGAAGACCGTGCCCTGGAAAGAAGGCTACGAAGCGCCGTAGGGGCGCGGGTCGGGCGCGACCGACCGTCCGTGGTGGTCGCGCCCGCGCGGCGGAGCGGTGGATCGATACGGCCCCGCGTGCCTAGAGGGCGTCTACCTCAGGCCGGTCGACCTGCGAAGCGCCGCCTGGATCAGCCTGTCCACCAGCTCGGGGTACTCGATCCCGCCGGCCTGCCACATCTGCGGGTACATCGAGATGGGCGTGAAGCCCGGCATGGTGTTGATCTCGTTGATCACGAACTCGCCCTCCTCGGTGAGGAAGAAGTCCGCGCGGACCAGGCCCTCGCAGGAGGCCGCGTCGAAGGCGTCCACCGCGAGGCGCTGGACCTCGGCGGTCTCCTCGGCGGTGAGGGGCGCCGGGACGACGCCGGGGGTGGAGTCGATGTACTTGGCGTCGAAGTCGTAGTAGGCGTGGGCGTCCGGCGGGGGGATCTCCGCGGGGACGGAGGCACGCGGGCCGTCCTCGAACTCCAGGACACCGCACTCGATCTCACGGCCGCGCAGGGCCGCCTCGACCAGGATCTTGGGGTCGTGGCGCTGGGCCTCGGCGATGGCCTCGTCCAGGCCGGAGAGGTCGTCGACCTTGGTGATGCCGATGGAGGAGCCGGCGCGGGCCGGCTTCACGAACAGGGGCCAGCCGTGCTCGCCGGCGAAGTCGACGATCTTCTTGCGGGCGGCCGACTCGTCCTGCTGCCACTCGCGGGGGCGGATCACCACGTACGGGCCGACCTTGAGCCCGAAGGAGGTGAACACCCGCTTCATGTACTCCTTGTCCTGGCCGACGGCCGAGGCGAGCACGCCCGCGCCGACGTAGGGGACGCCGGAGAGCTCCAGGAGGCCCTGGAGGGTGCCGTCCTCGCCGTAGGGGCCGTGCAGGACGGGGAAGACCACGTCGACCTCGCCGAGGGCCTTGGGCACCGAGCCGGGCTCGCTGTAGACGACCTCGCGGTTCGCGGGGTCGACCGGGAGCACCACGCCTCCCTCGCCGGACTCGGCCAGTTCCTCGACGCTCGGCGTACGGCGGTCGGTGATCGCCATGCGTTCCGGCGCGTCGGCGGTCAGGGCCCACCGGCCGTCCCGGGTGATGCCGATCGGCAGCACCTCGTACTTCGTCCGGTCGATGGCCTTCAGCACGGCGCCGGCCGTGACCACGGAGATCCCGTGTTCGGAGCTGCGGCCGCCGAACACGACGGCGACCCGCGGCTTCCGGGACGGCTGCTCAGGGCTCTGGGGGAGGTTCTCGGTGCTCATAACGCGATGAGCGTACCCGCCCGTAGGGGCCGAGTCAGCGTAGGGCGCTTCGCCTTCGCTCAGCGTCGCTCGGGCTTCGCGCTGCGCGACATCAGCTCCTTGAGGGCGACCACGGGCGGCTTGCCCTCGTGGACGATGCCGACGACCGTCTCGGTGATGGGCATGTCGACGCCGTGCCGGCGGGCCAGATCCAGCACGGACTGGCAGGACTTGACGCCCTCGGCGGTCTGCCTGGTGACGGCGATGGTCTCCTGCAGGGTCATGCCCTTGCCGAGGTTGGTGCCGAAGGTGTGGTTGCGGGACAGCGGCGAGGAGCAGGTGGCCACCAGGTCGCCGAGGCCCGCGAGTCCGGAGAAGGTGAGCGGGTCGGCGCCCATCGCCAGGCCCAGCCGGGTGGTCTCGGCGAGGCCGCGGGTGATCAGCGATCCCTTGGCGTTGTCGCCGAGGCCCATGCCGTCGGCGATGCCCACGGCGAGGCCGATGACGTTCTTCACGGCGCCGCCCAGCTCGCAGCCGACGACGTCGGTGTTGGTGTACGGCCGGAAGTAGGGGGTGTGGCAGGCGGCCTGGAGCCGCTGGGCGACCGACTCGTCGGTGCAGGCGACCACGGACGCGGCCGGCATGCGGGCGACGATCTCCCGGGCGAGGTTGGGTCCGGTGACCACGGCGATGCGGTCGGCGCCCACCTTGGCGACGTCGTCGATCACCTCGCTCATCCGCATGGCGGAGCCGAGTTCGACGCCCTTCATCAGGGAGACCAGGACGGTGTCGGGGGCGAGCAGCGGCGTCCACTCGGCGAGGTTGCCGCGCAGCGTCTGCGACGGCACGGACAGCACCGTGAAGTCGGCGCCCGCGGCGGCCTCGGCCGGGTCGGTGGTGGCCCGCAGGTTCGCCGGGAGTTCGACGCCCGGGAAGTAGTCCGGGTTCGTCCGGGTGGAGTTGATCGCCTCGGCGACCTCGGGGCGGCGTGCCCACAGGGTGACCTCGCAGCCCGCGTCGGCGAGCACCATGCCGAAGGCCGTGCCCCATGAACCGGCGCTGAAGACCGCAGCCTTGACCGGCTGAGCCGGGTTGACCGGGTTGCTCACTTGCCCTGCCCCTCTGCCTGCCTGCCCTGGGTCTGCGCCTGCGTGCGGCGCCGCTGCTCGATCCGCTCGCGCCGCGGGTCGTAGGGCGTCTCGGGCGCCTTCTCGCCGCGGATCACCTCCAGCTGGCGGGTGATCGCGGCCATGATGACCTCGGTGGCCTCCTTGAGCACCTCCGCGGTCATCTCACGGTCGTAGAAGGGGGTGAGGTCCACCGGCGGGCCGGCGAGGACGCGGTGCGTCTTGCGCGGCAGGAGGCTGGGCTTCTTCGCGTACGGCGGCAGCAGTTCGTTGCAGCCCCACTGGGCCACCGGGATCACCGGGCACTTGGTCTGCAGGGCGACGCGGGCGGCGCCGGTCTTGCCGGTCATGGGCCAGCCGTCGGGGTCGCGGGTGAGGGTGCCCTCGGGGTAGAAGGCGACGCATTCGCCGCGCTCCACGGCCGCGATCGCGGCGCGGAAGGCGCTGAGCGCGTCGGTGGACTCCCGGTAGACGGGGATCTGCCCGGTGCCGCGCATCGCGGCGCCGACGAATCCCTTCTTGAAAAGGCCGCTCTTCGCCAGGAAACGCGGAACCCGTCCGGTGTTGTATTGGTAGTGCGCGTATCCGAAGGGGTCGACGTGCGAATTGTGGTTCACCACGGTGATAAATCCGCCCTCGGCCGGAATGTTCTCCATTCCACGCCAGTCCCGCTTGAGCAGAACCACCAGCGGCGGTTTGCAGATCACCGCGGCGAAGCGGTACCAGAAGCCGATTCTGCGGCGGGGCACGCGAGCACCTTCCTCTAGGGCCTGGGGGGCCGCACAAGTGTCGCCCCAGGCCGCCGGTCTGTCGAGAACACCGTACGCCCCGCCGCCGGAACCGCCAGATGGGACCGGGGGAACCGCTGCCGGGCCCCGGGGGAGAATGTCCCGGACCAGGAAGGGACGGAAGCGCGTGCTGTGGACGTTGGTCATTCCCGTGAAACCCCTGACGCTGGCCAAGAGCAGGCTCGCGGACACCGCCGGCGACGGGGTGCGGCCGGGGCTGGCCCTCGCGTTCGCGCTGGACACCGTGGCGGCCGCGCTGGCCTGCGCCGCGGTGCGGGATGTGGCGGTCGTCACGGACGACGCGCTGGCCGGGCGGGAGCTGGCGGCACTGGGGGCGCGCATCGTCCCGGACGAGCCGCGCGCGGGCCTGAACGCGGCGCTGGCGCACGGGGAGGAGGTTGTGCGCACTTCGCGGCCCCAAAGCCCGCTGGCGGCCCTCAACGCCGATCTTCCGGCTCTCCGTCCGGAGGAATTGGCGCGGGTCCTGGAAGCGGCCGCGCAATTCCCGCGTGCTTTTCTCCCCGATGCCGCCGCTGTCGGCACCACACTCCTCGCGGCCGCTCCCGGGCGGGATCTGCGGCCCGCATTCGGCCCGGATTCCCGGGCCCGCCATCGCGCGTCCGGCGCCGTGGAACTCGCGCCCGCCGGAGTGGATTCCGTACGGCAGGACGTGGACACCGGTGACGATCTGCGCGCGGCGCTCGTGCTCGGGGTCGGCCCTCGTACGGCGGCGGCGGCCGAGCGGCTGACGTCGCTCGGGCAGTAGGCTGCGGGCATGCAGGCGACCGCATACACGTACGACGCCGAGACGCGCAGCGGACAGGTGCTGCTCGACGACGGCACGCCCGTTCCGTTCGACACGGCCGCGTTCGACGCGGGCGGGCTGCTGCGCCTGCGTCCCGGGCAGCGGGTGCGCATCGAGACCGAGGGTGAGGGCGCGGCCCGCAAGATCACCCTGGTGACGCTGCAGACCTTCTGAACAGGCCTTTCAGGGCTGCGGACACGCCGCGGGCCGGACTCCTGACGGAGTCCGGCCCGGCGCGTGAGTGCCCTGTGCCGTCGCCTACTTGTTGCGGGCGGCGGTCTTCTTGGCGGTGGTCTTGCGCGCCGTCGACTTCTTGGCGGGCGCCTTCTTCGCGGTGACCTTCTTCGCCGGAGCCTTCTTCGCGGTCGCCTTCTTGGCGGTGGTCTTGGCCGCGGTGGTCTTGGCGGTCGAGGTGGTCTTCTTGGCGGGGGTCGCCTTCTTCGCGGTGGTCTTCTTCGCGGTCGCCGTGGTCTTCTTGGCGGTCGTCTTCTTGGCCGTGGTCTTCTTCGCGGCGGCGGTCTTGGTGGTCGCCTTCTTCGCGGCGGCCTTCTTGACGGTCGCGGAAGCTCCGCCGGTCAGGCTGCCCTTGGGTGCCTTCTTGACGGCGATGTCGCCCTTCGGGAGCTTCTTCGTGCCGCTGACCAGGTCCTTGAAGCCCTGGCCCGCACGGAAGCGCGGGACGGACGTCTTCTTGACCCGAACCCGCTCGCCCGTCTGGGGGTTACGGGCGTAGCGGGCCGGACGCTCGACCTTCTCGAACGAGCCGAAGCCGGTGACCGAGACCCGGTCACCCGCGACCGTCGCACGGACGATGGCGTCCAGGACCGCGTCGACAGCGTCGGCGGCCTGCTGGCGGCCGCCCAGCTTGTCGGCAATCGCTTCTACGAGCTGCGCCTTGTTCACGTCTTCCCCTTCGGAGACATCGCCAGAACGAAAGTGTTCAAGCTTTTTCGCACGTTAGGCAGATATATACCGCAAATCAAACACGAAACGGGCTTATCACCCTTGTGCCGCAACGGACTCGACCGCACCGGGGTTGTTCAGCGGCCCTCTTCGGGGAGTCGACCCTCGTCGAGGTCCTTGGTGAACCGCTCCAGACGCCTTGCCGCATCGGCGAGATCGTGTTTGGCCGCGGCCGTAATGACCAGCAGCTTCCGGGTCAGCGCCATCCGTACGCCCTCCGGGACTTGCAGTGCGCGCACCCTTGAGTGCGCTTCCTTGAGTTGGTCCGCGACCGCCGCATAGAGCTCGAGTTGGCCGTCGTGTCCCATGCACAGATTGTGCCATCTGGGGCGAGTTGTCGCCTGCCCGGGGGGCAACTGCCACACCGGAAGGCCGTCCGAACTCCCGCCGCCGCCACGGTCCGACGGCTCGCCTACCCCGGCAACCAACCTTGTAACCAGGGAAGTTGGCGCATCCGGCGACGAGGGGCATGGCTGTACGGGAGCGGAAACAGCTGTACCCCCGATCGGGGCGATCGGGGGTACAGCGGGGGTTGCGGGTGGCCGGAATTCGACCCCGGTGGGGGGTGCGCCGGGTCGGACCGTACGCATCAGGCCATGTGGATCAGCGCGTGCGGATCGGCTCGTGCGGATCAGGCCGTGCGGTTCAGACCTGGAGCGTGCGCGGCTTGTGCGAGGGGCGCTCGGCCTCGTATGCGGAGATGTCCGCCTCGTTCTGCAGGGTGATGGAGATGTCGTCCAGGCCGTTCAGCAGCCGCCAGCGGGAGTTCTCGTCCAGCTCGAAGGAGGCGGTGACGCCCTCGGCGCGCACCTCGCGGGCCTCGAGGTCGACCGTGACCTCGGCCGTGGGGTCGCTCTCGGTGAGCTCCCACAGCGCGTCCACGGTCTTCTGGTCCAGGACGACGGTGAGCAGGCCGTTCTTCAGCGAGTTGCCGCGGAAGATGTCGGCGAAGCGCGAGGAGATCACGGCCTTGAAGCCGTAGTTCTGCAGCGCCCAGACGGCGTGCTCACGGGAGGAGCCGGTGCCGAAGTCGGGGCCGGCGACCAGCACGGTCGCGCCCTGCCGCTCGGGCCGGTTGAGCACGAACTCCGGGTCCTTGCGCCAGGCCTCGAACAGACCGTCCTCGAAACCGTCCCGGGTCACCTTCTTGAGCCAGTGAGCAGGGATGATCTGGTCGGTGTCGACGTTGGAGCGGCGCAGCGGAACGGCCCGGCCGGTGTGCGTGGTGAATGCTTCCATGGCTGATCAGACTCCAGCGGGCGTACGGGTCTCGGCGTCGGACAGGTCGGCCGGGGAGGCCAGGTGGCCCAGGACGGCCGTGGCGGCCGCGACCTGCGGCGACACCAGGTGGGTGCGACCGCCCTTGCCCTGCCGGCCCTCGAAGTTGCGGTTGGAGGTGGACGCGGAGCGCTCGCCCGGGGCCAGCTGGTCGGGGTTCATGCCCAGGCACATCGAGCAGCCCGCGTGCCGCCACTCGGCGCCGGCCTCCTTGAAGACGACGTCCAGGCCCTCGGAGACGGCCTGCAGACCGACCCGCGCGGAGCCCGGGACGACCAGCATCCGTACGCCGTCGGCGACTTTGCGGCCCTTGAGCAGATCGGCCGCGGCCCGCAGGTCCTCGATGCGGCCGTTGGTGCAGGAGCCTACGAAGACGGTGTCCACCTTGATGGAGCGCAGCGGCTGACCGGCCTCCAACCCCATGTACTCCAGCGCCTTTTCGGCGGCCAGGCGCTCCGATGCGTCTTCGTACGAAGCGGGGTCGGGGACGTTCGCGGAAAGCGGCGCGCCCTGCCCGGGGTTGGTGCCCCAGGTGACGAACGGGGACAGCTCGGCGGCATCGATGACCACCTCGGCGTCGAACTCGGCGTCGTCGTCGGTGCGCAGCGTCCTCCAGTACTCGACGGCCGCGTCCCAGTCGGCGCCCTCGGGGGCGTGCGGGCGGCCCTTGAGGTACGCGAAGGTCGTCTCGTCGGGGGCGATCATGCCCGCGCGGGCGCCGGCCTCGATCGACATGTTGCAGATGGTCATCCGGGCCTCCATCGAGAGCTTCTCGATGGCCTCGCCACGGTATTCCAGGATGTAGCCCTGGCCGCCGCCGGTGCCGATCCGCGCGATGATCGCCAGGATCAGGTCCTTGGCGGTGACACCCTCGGGCAGCTCGCCGTCGACCGTGATCGCCATGGTCTTCGGGCGGGCCAGCGGCAGCGTCTGGGTGGCCAGCACATGCTCGACCTGCGAGGTGCCGATGCCGAACGCCAGCGCGCCGAAGGCGCCGTGCGTGGAGGTGTGGGAGTCACCGCAGACCACGGTGGTACCGGGCTGGGTCAGGCCCAGCTGGGGGCCCACGACGTGGACGACACCCTGCTCGACGTCGCCCAGCGGGTGCAGGCGCACCCCGAACTCGGCGCAGTTCTTGCGCAGCGTCTCCAGCTGGGCGCGGGAGACCGGGTCCGCGATGGGCTTGTCGATGTCGAGGGTCGGGGTGTTGTGGTCCTCGGTGGCGATGGTCAGGTCGAGGCGGCGGACCTTCCGGCCGCTCTTGCGGAGGCCGTCGAAGGCCTGCGGGCTGGTCACCTCGTGCAGCAGGTGCAGATCGATGTAGAGGAGGTCGGGCTCGCCCTCGGCGCGCCGGACGACATGGTCGTCCCAGACCTTCTCCGCGAGTGTCCTACCCATCGCTTTCCCTCCGGCCGGCAAAGGTGCGCCGGCCCAACTAGAGATCTTTGAGGAGACGGCGCCCGCACCCCTGATCCGGGCAGCCCGCCGCCAGGCCCGTTGGTCCGCGGGCCGCTGTGCATCCAAGGGTTGCGCGTTCCGGAGAAAATTGAACTTGCGTTTCACAGAGTGAGACGCGAGTATCGTTGCATGGACAACAGTAGCGGCGTCGGCGTTCTGGACAAGGCGGCCCTCGTCCTGAGCGCTCTGGAGTCCGGTCCGGCCACCCTCGCGGGTCTGGTCGCGGCCACCGGACTGGCACGACCCACAGCTCACCGCCTGGCTGTGGCTCTGGAACACCACCGCATGGTGGCACGCGACATGCAGGGCCGGTTCATTCTCGGCCCGCGCCTGGCAGAACTGGCCGCGGCGGCCGGCGAGGACCGCCTCCTCGCGACGGCCGGCCCGGTGCTCACCCACCTCCGTGACGTCACGGGCGAGAGCGCGCAGCTCTACCGCAGGCAGGGCGACATGCGCATCTGCGTCGCCGCGGCGGAGCGTCTGTCCGGACTGCGGGACACCGTCCCGGTCGGCTCGACGCTCACGATGAAGGCCGGTTCCTCGGCGCAGATCCTCATGGCCTGGGAGGAGCCCGAGCGCCTCCACCGCGGCCTGCAGGGCGCCCGTTTCACGGCGACGGCCCTGTCGGGTGTGCGCCGCCGCGGCTGGGCGCAGTCCATCGGCGAGCGCGAACCGGGCGTCGCGTCCGTCTCGGCGCCCGTACGGGGCCCCTCCAACCGCGTCGTGGCCGCGGTCTCCGTCTCCGGTCCCATCGAGCGCCTGACCCGCCACCCTGGCCGTATGCACGCCCAGGCGGTCATCGACGCGGCGGCCCGTCTTTCCGAGGCCCTGCGCCGCTCGGGCTGACAGCAGGAAACGCCCCTGGGACGGAGCGGCCTCAACGCCGCGGCAGCTCCGCCCCAGGGGCTCCCCCGCCCCTCCGTGGCCCTCAGGCGGCCTTCTCGCCCTCCGAGCGCCAGGCGAACCGGTCCTTCGCGTACCGCCCCCGCGCCTGAAGCGGAAGCCGCCCGTGCGCGGCCGCCAGCCCGAAGGCGGGCATGTCCCCGTAGACCGCCTCGTAGGACCCCTCGGGCACCACGTACGCCTCGTGCCAGATCCCGACGTGGCCGCGCAGCTTCCCGGCCCGGTCCTTGCGGTTGATCCGCCCCCACACCACGTGATGGAACCCGTCCGCCGCGCTCGCGTAGGCGTACAGCTTCGCCTTCGACTCCCAGTACTGCACGACGTAGTACGTCCGCGGCGAGGCCGTCAGCAGCACACGCGACAGCAACCCCCGCCCCGGCTGCCTCTTCAGCTCCGCCAGCATCCGGAACATCGCCAGCATCACCGGTAGCCAGTGGTGCACCGCCCAGAACCTGTTGATGCGCATGCCGATCAGCAGGACGACCACGTCCCCCCGGGCATCCGCGGTCGTCAGCCGCATGGAGCGGCCCGCCGTGCTCTCCGTGTCCGCCATGCTTGGATAGTGCCGCTACCCAATGAAAGGCGCAAGACATGCGGCTCGCCGAACTGAGCAACCGCAGCGGTGTCTCCACCGCGACGATCAAGTACTACCTCCGCGAGGGCCTGTTGCCGCCCGGCCGCCAGATCAACGCGACGACGGCGGAGTACGACGAGACGCACCTGCGCCGGCTGCGGCTGGTGCGGGCGCTGATCCAGGTGGGCAAGGTCCCGGTGGCCAACGCCCGCGAGGTGCTCAAGCACATCGACGACGACTCCCTGGGCCGCACGATCCGGCTGGGCGCCGCCCTGTGGGAGCTGCCGCAGGGGCCCGCCCCGGACGCGGACGACGAGTTCGTCCAGGCCGCGCACCGGGAGGTCGCCGCGCTGCTCGACCGGCTCGGCTGGGAGAACGCCGGACAGCTCACGAGCATCTCTCCCGCGTACCGCGCACTGGTCACGGGAGTGGCCGCGTTCCGCCGGCTCGGCTACGACTGGGGGGCCGAACAGCTCGCGCCGTACGCCGAGTTCATGCACCGCACGGCCGTACTGGACCTGGACAACATGGAGGCCTACCCGTCGGACGCGGAGCGGGTCGAGTTCGCGGTGCTCGGGGCGATCCTCAACGAGCCGGTGCTGCAGGCGCTGCACCGGCTGGCGCAGGAGGAGGAGTCGGCGCGGCGGTACGGCTTCGAGTGAACGCCGAAGGGGCCTCCGCCGAAGCGGAGGCCCCTTGGGACTCGTACCCCCGACCGGATTCGAACCGGCGCTACCGCCTTGAGAGGGCGGCGTGCTAGGCCGCTACACAACGGGGGCGTGGACACTGCGTTTCCGCAGGTCCGAGCTGGTCTACCTGGACTCGAACCAAGACTAACTGAACCAGAATCAGTCGTGCTGCCAATTACACCATAGACCAATGTGGTTTAGACCAGTCAGTACCCCCGACCGGATTCGAACCGGCGCTACCGCCTTGAGAGGGCGGCGTGCTAGGCCGCTACACAACGGGGGCCCTAGCGATCCTGACATCGAGATCAGTGGGAGCTACCCATACTGTCCTCGCGGGAAGGATCTGTACCCCCGACCGGATTCGAACCGGCGCTACTGCCTTGAGAGGGCAGCGTGCTAGGCCGCTACACAACGGGGGCTTTGCAGATAAGCTCTGCGAGCTGGCCTACCTGGACTCGAACCAAGACTAACTGAACCAGAATCAGTCGTGCTGCCAATTACACCATAGGCCACTGGAACTCAAGCCCCTGCGGGGATCTCGTTCTAGTTCGCTCCTCGGGGCTTCGGCCTTTCGGCCCGCGCCCCTCGGCGCAGAAAGAACATTACCCGAAGGTGTCCGGGGCTCCAAAACGGGTATCGGCGCCGAGGAGCGCGGGGAGTTCGGAGAGGGTCCCGATCCGGTGCCCTCCGGGCGGTGCGCAGGCGGTCACGGTGCCGCCGTACCGGTCGATCCACACGGACAGCAGGCCCGCCTCGGCGGCGCCCCGTCCGTCGATCTCCGGGTGGTCACCGACGTACGCGACCTGGTGCGGAGGCAGAGACAGCGCCTCGCAGGCGGCGAGGAACGCGGCGGCCTCCGGCTTGGAGACGCCGAGCTCGGCGGCGCACAGGATCGACTCGAAGCGGTCGTGGAGGCCGAGCACGCGCAGTTTGCGGTCCTGGACGGTCAGGCTGGAGTTGGACAGCACGCTGTGCCGGTAGCGGGCGGCGAGGGCGTCCAGGGCCGGCACGACGTCCGGGAACACCGCCCAGGCGGTCTCGTAGTGGCGCAGGTAACGCTCGAACCAGGCGTCCGCCTCGGCGTCGCTCAGCTCCTCGCCCAGGAACACCCGCACCCGGTCCCTGCGCTGCCCCCGGAAGGTCGTCTCCCCGGCCGCGTACCGCGCCCACTGCGCGTCGGTGACCTCCCGCCACCGCGCGACGGCCTGCTCGGGCGTCCCGTACCCCTCCAGCAGCCCCTCGGCGGCGAGATGGGCCCGCATGCCCTCGCGGTCCGCGGTGGTGTAGTCGAAGAGGGTGTCGTCCACGTCCCAGACCACGGCTCGGATGCTCATGCGCCGACCGTAACGCGGTGGGGGCTCCTCCGGGGCTGATACGGCGAAGGGCCCTGGCTGGCAGACTGAGCCCATGAGCGAGTACCGCGTCCAGTACCGCGTCCAGTTCACCGTCGAGGCCCGTGCCGCATACGACGACCTGCCTCCCTCCCGCCAGGCCCAGCTGGACCGGGCCGTGCGGATACTGGCGCGTGACCCGTTCCGGAAGCACTCGACCGCCCAGCTCGGCCCCGAGGAGCATCTGCGCAAGGCGTACGTCGCCCCGGGCGTGATGCTGGAGTACATGGTGGCCGGCGCGATCATGGTCGTCGTCGTCCTGGAGATCTTCGACGAGAGCGCGTATCTGATCGACGAGGCCGACGCTCGGTGACCGAACGCACGAGGGGCGGTACCCGGAGGATCGGGTACCGCCCCTCGGTGCGTGTGTGACCTACGCGGCCAGCTTCGCCAGCGCCGCGTCGATGCGGGCCAGCGTGGCGTCCTTGCCCAGGATCTCCAGGGACTCGAACAGGGGCAGGCCGACCGTGCGGCCGGTGACGGCGACGCGGACGGGGGCCTGGGCCTTGCCGAGCTTGAGGCCGTGGGCCTCGCCGGCGGCCAGGACGGCCTCCTTCAGGGACTCGGCCGAGGTCCAGTCGGCCGCCTCCAGCTTCTCGCGGGCCGTGCGCAGCAGGGCGTCGGAGCCCTCCTTCATCGCCTTGGTCCAGCTCGCCTCGTCGAGGACCGGCTCCGGCAGGAACAGGAAGTCGACGTTGTCGGTGATCTCCGACAGGACCTTCAGACGGGTCTGCGCGTGCGGGGCGATGGCGTGCCACTTGGACTCGTCGAAGTCCTCCGGGGCCCAGGGCGCGAAGGGGGCCTTCAGCCAGGGGGCGCAGCGCTCGGTGAAGTCCTTCACGTCGAGCATGCGGATGTGGTCGCCGTTGATCGCCTCGCACTTCTTCAGGTCGAAGCGGGCCGGGTTGGGGTTCACGTCCGCGATGTCGAAGGCCGCGACCATCTCCTCGATCGAGAAGACGTCCCGGTCGGCGGAGAGGGACCAGCCGAGCAGGGAGAGGTAGTTGAGCAGGCCCTCGGGCAGGAAGCCCTGCTCGCGGTAGAGGTTCAGCGACGACTGCGGGTCGCGCTTGGAGAGCTTCTTGTTGCCCTCGCCCATCACGTACGGCAGGTGGCCGAAGGACGGGATCTCCTTGGCGATGCCCAGCTCGATCAGCGCCTTGTACAGGGCGATCTGGCGCGGGGTGGAGGAGAGCAGGTCCTCGCCGCGCAGGACGTGGGTGATCTCCATCAGCGCGTCGTCGACCGGGTTAACGAGCGTGTAGAGCGGGGCTCCGTTGGCTCGTACGATCCCGTAGTCCGGCACGTTCTCCGGGGTGAAGGTCAGCTCCCCGCGGACCAGGTCGGTGAAGGTGATCGTCTCGTCCGGCATGCGGAAGCGGACGATCGGCTCGCGGCCCTGGGCCTTGTACTCCTCGACCTGCGCGGCGCTCAGCTCGCGGCAGTGGCCGTCGTAGCCGGACGGCCTGCCGGCGGCGCGGGCGGCCTCGCGGCGGGTGTCCAGCTCCTCCTGGGAGCAGTAGCAGTGGTAGGCGTGGCCGCCGTCGAGGAGCTTGCCGGCGACCTCCTTGTAGAGGTCCATCCGCTGCGACTGGCGGTAGGGCGCGTGCGGGCCGCCGACCTCGGGGCCCTCGTCCCAGTCGAAGCCCAGCCAGCGCATCGCGTCGAGCAGCTGGTTGTAGGACTCCTCGGAGTCGCGGGCCGCGTCGGTGTCCTCGATGCGGAAGACGAGCGTGCCCTGGTGGTGCCGGGCGAACGCCCAGTTGAACAGGGCGGTGCGGACCAGGCCCACATGCGGGTTACCGGTGGGCGAGGGGCAGAACCGTACTCGGACGGCGGGGACGGGTGCGCTAGCCACGCTTGACAACCTTGTTGGTGAGAGTGCCGATGCCTTCGATGGTGACGGCGACCTCGTCGCCGACAGCCAGGGGGCCGACCCCCGCGGGGGTGCCCGTGAGGATGACGTCGCCGGGCAGCAGCGTCATGGCCTCGGTGATGTTGACGATCAGGTCCTCGATCGAGTGGACCATCTCGCTCGTCCGGCCGAGCTGGCGCTGGTCGCCGTTGACCGTGAGCTGGATGGTGAGGTCGCTCGCGTCGAGGTCGGTCTCCACCCAGGGGCCGAGCGGGCAGGAGGTGTCGAAGCCCTTGGCCCGGGCCCACTGCTTCTCGCGCTTCTGGACGTCACGGGCGGTGATGTCGTTGGCGCAGGTGTAGCCGAAGATCACGTCCTTGACGCGTTCGCGCGGGACCTCGCGGCACATGCGGCCGATGACGACGGCCAGCTCGGCCTCGTGGTGGAGGTCCTCGGAGAAGGACGGGTACTGGATCGCGTCGCCCGGGCCGATCACGGAGGTGGCCGGCTTGAAGAAGGCGAACGGGTCCTCGGGCACCTCGTTGCCCAGCTCGCGCGCGTGCTCGGCGTAGTTGCGGCCGAAGGCCACGACCTTGTTGGGGAGCACCGGCGGCAGCAGCCTGACCTTGCTCAGCGGCACCTTCGTGCCGGAGAGCTCGAAGTCCGCGAACGGGATGCCCTTGATGATGTCGAGGACGAGCTCGTCCTGCTTCTCGCCCTCGACCGCGCCGAAGGCGACGTTCCCGTCGATGGAGAACCTGGCGATGCGCACGGGTTGCTTGGCCCCTTGACTTAACCGGCTGGAGTCTGACGCTCCAGGCTAGCGCGGCGGGCGGCGGCCGCCGCGCCCATATACGCCGCGCCCGTCCGCGCCGGTGCCTCGCGCCCGGGGCCGTGCCGGCCCCTGGGCGGAGCCGGAGCACGGGCCGGACGAGCGAGGGCGCCGCGGACCGGATGGGTCCGCGGCGCCCTCGACGGGTGCTCGAGCCGGGCTCGACCTGAACGGTCCGCCCCGGTCGTGCGTACTACTCTGCGGAGGCGGCGGCGGTGGCCGGGAGCTCCATCAGGACCGTGCGCCGGGGGTTGGCGGTCTGCGCGGGGAGTTCGACGGAGTGCTCCGGGCGCTGCGGGATCTGCAGTTCGTCGGCGTCCTTCAGGTGCGCCAGCGTGGTGCGCCGCGGGTTGGCAAGGCGGAACATCGTCGTCGTCTTCACGGTGGTACGGATCCTGTCGTGTGCTGGTCGGGGGTTGTCAGACTGTTACCTCTTGTAAAGCGTCAGGCTAAACATCCGCTTCCCTGCAGAACGCGTGAAGACGCCATGATCCCCGTGTGAGTTTGCTCACGAATCGCCACTCAAACCGGTCAATTCAGGCCCGCAACTCATGCCCACGAAACGGACATTGCGTCCCTGAAGCCGTCATTCCGCTCCTGATCATGGCGACTGGGACACCAGAGCCCGCCCAGCGGATCGCCCGGAAATGCCCGTTATACGGGAGCCGTAGGTGTACGGCTCGTGATCCGGCCCTCACACGGTGTCACAGAAGTCGCGGCATGGCCTACGGGCCTTGTTGGAGATCCTGCACTGTGCTGGAATTCCACGGACCGCCGCGGGATCGAACCGGCGCAGGGGCGCACACAGCGCCGAGCGGCGGTGAGAAGGGGGAAGCCAGCGCCGGTCACTCACGACCATCCGGGGACGCATTCAGGGCGTCCCCGACGACGCCGACACCGTTCTTCCGTTCAGTCGGAAGGGCGCCTGGTCCAGAGGTTGCGACGCTAGTGCAGGGACGTTTCAAGAGGGATGGCAGCGCTTCGGCGGAGCCGGAGCCGCATGGCGGGACGGGCCCCAAGGCCGTCGGCTCCTCGCCCCAGCACGCCCAGAACCAGGGCCCGACCCCGTCCGACGCAGACCGCTCCGGGCGCCCCGGCGCATCGGCACCGTCGGCCGCGCCCACCCCCACCGTGAAGCCGCCGCAGGGCCCCACCGGCCCCGGTCCGCGAATAGCGCTGCGCAACTGGCGCATCTCCACCCGACTGGTGGCGCTGCTGACGCTCCCCGTGGTCGCCGCGACCACGCTGGGCGCCCTGCGCATCAACCAGTCCATGGAAGACATGCAGCAGCTGGACAACATGCGGCTGCTGACGGACATGACGAAGCAGGCCACCGAGCTCGCCGCCGCCCTCCAGGAGGAGCGCGACAAGTCGGCCGGCCCGCTGGCGCACGACTCCACGGCCAACGACCTCACGATCAAGGGCTACCGGACCAAGACGGACCGGGCCACGGACAACTTCATCAACGCCTCCGAGGAGATCGACGCCGCCGCCAAGGACGGCAACCTCGAGGGCGTGCGCGACACCCTCGTCGGCCTGGTCGGCGAGCTCGGCAACGTCGCCAAGATCCGCGCCAAGGCCTACGAGTCAGAGCGCAACTCCACCCAGACGGTGGAGGCCTACCACCGCCTGATCACCCACCTGCTCGACCTCTCCCAGGACATGGCGGAGGCCACCAGCAACCCGGAGATGATCAAGCGGACGCGTACGCTGGCTGCCTTCTCCTCCGCCAAGGAGTACGCGTCGATCCAGCGCGCCGTCCTGGCCGCCGCCCTCCCGGCGAACAACAAGTCCGACGGTGACCTCTCCGAGAACGACCGCCTCTACGGCCAGTCGGCCCTGGAGAGCGAGGAGTCCGAACTCGCGAGCTTCCGCAGCATCTACGGCACCGAGGAGGCCGCGGAGACCCTCAAGCCCGTCGAAGAGGGCAACGCGACCATCAAGGACGCCGACGTCTACGCCGACCGCGCCTTCAGCCGGACCGACGGCATCGAGGGCCTGGGCCGCCGCTCCTACCTGGACTGGGTGGACGACAGCTCGGCGAAGATCGAGCAGATGCGCAAGATCGAGACCCAGCTGCTCGACGACATGGAGCAGAAGGCCCGTGAGCTGCGCAACGAGTCCGAGCAGGAAGCGATCATCTCCGGTGCGCTGATCCTGCTGGTGCTCGGCGTCTCCCTCGTCGGTGCCTTCGTCGTGGCCCGCTCCATGATCCGCTCGCTGCGCCGGCTGCAGGAGACCGCCACCAAGGTCGCCCAGGACCGGCTGCCCGAGCTGGTCAAGCAGCTGTCCGAGTCCGACCCGCAGGACGTCGACACGTCTGTGGAGTCGGTCGGTGTGCACTCCCGTGACGAGATCGGCCAGGTGGCCGCGGCCTTCGACGACGTGCACCGCGAGGCGGTCCGCCTCGCCGCCGAGCAGGCCCTGCTGCGGGGCAACGTCAACGCGATGTTCACCAACCTCTCGCGCCGCTCCCAGGGTCTGATCCAGCGCCAGCTGTCGCTGATCTCCGAGCTGGAGTCGCGCGAGGCCGACCCCGACCAGCTGGCCTCGCTGTTCAAGCTGGACCACCTCGCGACCCGTATGCGCCGTAACGGCGAGAACCTCCTCGTCCTCGCGGGTGAGGAGCCCGGCCGGCGCTGGACCCGCCCGGTCCCGCTGGTCGACGTCCTGCGCGCCGCCGCGTCCGAGGTGGAGCAGTACGAGCGCATCGAGCTGGCCTCCGTGCCGACCACACAGGTCGCAGGCCGGGTCGTCAACGACCTCGTGCACCTGCTCGCCGAGCTGCTGGAGAACGCGACCTCGTTCTCCTCGCCGCAGACCAAGGTCAAGGTCACCGGTCACGCGCTGCCCGACGGCCGGGTGCTGATCGAGATCCACGACACCGGTATCGGCCTGTCCCCCGAGGACCTGGCCGCGATCAACGAGCGGCTCGCGCAGCCGCCGACCGTGGACGTCTCCGTCTCCCGCCGCATGGGTCTGTTCGTGGTCGGCCGTCTGTCGCAGCGCCACGGCATCCGCATCCAGCTGCGCCCGTCCGACTCCGGTGGCACGACCGCGCTGGTCATGCTGCCCGTCGATGTCGCACAGGGCGGCAAGAAGCCCCAGCCCAAGGCCGGTCAGGGCCCGGGCGTCGGCGGCCCGGCCGCGGCTCAGGCCGCCGCCGGCGCGGCCGCGGCCCGGCGTCAGAACGGCGGCGCGCTCGGTGGCGGTGCTCCCTCCGCCGGTGGCGGGCTGCTCGGCGCCGGCCAGGGTCCGCGCGCCGCGCTGCCCGGCCGTGACGGCGCCTTCCCGGGAACGCCCGGTGGTGCGCGCGGCCCGCAGGGTCCCGGTGGCCAGCAGCAGGGTCCCGGCGGCCAGCAGGCTCCCGGCGGCCAGCAGGGCCGTCCGGCTCCGGCGCAGGCCGGCTTCGGACAGGGGCCCGCGGGCGGCCAGGGCCAGGACGCCTTCGGTGGCGCACAGGGCAGGCAGCAGCAGGGCCAGGACGCCTTCGGCGCCGGCCAGGGCCGGCAGTCCGCCGGTGCCGGTCAGGGCCAGGGCCAGGGCCAGGGCCAGGGCCAGGGCCAGGGTCAGGACGCCTTCGGCGGTCCGCGTGGCCCGGTGACCCCGCAGCGCGGTGACGCGAACGGCGAGCAGAGCGCCCCGCGCCGCCGCCGGCCCCAGCTGCCGCCGCAGGGCGGGGCCCGGCCCGAGCTGCCCGGCGGTCCCGCGCAGCAGCAGCGGCCCGCCTGGAGCGACGACAACGCGCAGCCGCCGGTCTCCCGTGCCTCGCTGGACACCCCGCGCGGCCACGAGGAGTCGGACCTCGACCGCACGGGCCGTATGCCCCGCGTCGACGACCGACAGGGCCCCGGTGCCACGGCCGAGATGCCGGCGATCCCGCGGACCGACGAGCGTCCGGGCCTGCCGGCCGGCCCCGCCGACTACGCGCGCCCGGGTGCCGACTCCCCGCAGGACACCGGTCAGTTCACGGCCCCGCAGGGCTACCAGAACGGCGCCACGGGTCAGTTCCCGGTCCAGCAGGGCTACGACAACGGCTCCACCGGCCAGTTCGCCGCCCCGCAGGGCTACCAGAACGGTGCCACCGGCCAGTTCCCGGCCCAGCAGGGCTACGACAACGGCTCCACCGGCCAGTTCGAGCGCCCCCAGCAGGGCGTGCGCCCGGCCTCCCCGCAGCGTCCGCAGCAGCAGCGGCCCGCCGCCCGCCCCGAGCCGGAGGCCCTGCCGCCGGCGTCGGGCCCGGGTGATGGCCGTACGCCGCTCTACGACACCCTGGAGACCAACTGGTTCCGCCAGGAGCGCCAGGCCGAGCAGGGCGCGGCTCCGGCCGCCCCGCAGACGCCCCAGGCCACCCCGGCGCCGGCTCCCCAGCGTCCCGCCGCCACCGCCTGGCGCAGCTCGCCGAACGACGACCTCGTCCGGCAGGCCGAGCGCGTCCGGCAGCCGGCCGCGGGCGGCATCACCACGTCCGGCCTTCCGCGCCGGGTACCCCGGGCGAACCTCGTCCCGGGTACGGCTCAGCAGCAACAGCACCAAGCCGGTCCGCAGGTCTCGCGTGCGCCTGACGACGTGCGCGGGCGGCTGACCAATCTCCGCAGGGGCATCGCTCAGGGTCGCCAGGCCGGCAACGGCCAGACCGGGAGCTTCCCCAGCCCCTCTCACCAGCAGGAGCGTTAGTTGAGCCAGATGAGCCAGGCAGCACAGAACCTCAACTGGTTGATCACCAACTTCGTTGACAACACCCCCGGTGTGTCCCACACCGTCGTGGTGTCCGCAGACGGCCTGCTCCTCGCCATGTCCGAGGGATTCCCGCGCGACCGCGCCGACCAGCTGGCGGCCGTCGCGTCGGGTCTCACCTCGCTGACGGCCGGGGCCTCCCGGATCTTCGAGGGCGGCAACGTGGCGCAGACCGTCGTCGAGATGGAGCGAGGGTTCCTCTTCCTCATGTCCGTCTCGGACGGCTCGTCGCTCGCCGTGCTCGCGCACCCCGAGTGCGACATCGGTCTGGTGGGCTACGAGATGGCGCTCCTCGTGGACCGTGCGGGTGCGGTGCTCACGCCCGACCTGCGCGCCGAGCTCCAGGGCAGTCTGCTTCACTGATCAGCCCGAGATCCATACGCCTCACCAAATCACCGTTCGGCCGACACAATCCCCCCACCGGCCCTGCTCAGACGGCACGACCGACCGAGACATGCTGTCCCGCCCGGAGGATTCATGACCCCGCCCACCGCCTCTCATGATCCGTACGCAGACGATCCGTACGGGGACGAGGGCGACCAGCCGCTGGTTAGGCCGTACGCGATGACCGGCGGCCGGACCCGGCCGCGCTACCAGCTCGCCATCGAGGCGCTGATCAGCACCACGGCCGACCCGGCAGCGCTGATGGGGCTCCTGCCGGAGCACCAGCGCATCTGCCATCTGTGCCGTGAGGTGAAGTCGGTCGCGGAGGTCTCGGCGCTGCTCTCCATGCCGCTCGGCGTGGCGCGGATCCTCGTGGCCGACCTTGCCGAGGCCGGCCTGGTCGCCATCCACCAGCCGGGTGGCGACGAAACCACCGGTGCGCCGGACGTGACACTGCTCGAAAGGGTGCTCAGTGGACTTCGCAAGCTCTAGCGGCGGTCCGGTCTCCACCGGACGGTCCACCACCTCCGCGAAGATCGTGGTGGCGGGTGGCTTCGGCGTGGGCAAGACCACGTTCGTCGGCGCCGTCTCGGAGATCAACCCGCTGCGCACGGAGGCCGTGATGACGTCCGCGAGCGCGGGCATCGACGACCTCACCCACACCGGGGACAAGACGACCACCACGGTCGCCATGGACTTCGGCCGTATCACCCTGGACCAGGACCTGATCCTGTACCTGTTCGGCACGCCCGGTCAGGACCGGTTCTGGTTCATGTGGGACGACCTGGTGCGCGGCGCGATCGGCGCGGTCGTGCTGGTCGACACCCGGCGCCTGGCGGACTGCTTCCCGGCGGTGGACTACTTCGAGAACAGCGGGCTGCCGTTCGTGGTGGCGCTCAACGGGTTCGACGGCCACCAGCCGTACCACCCGGAGGAGGTCCGCGAGGCCCTGCAGATCGGCCCGGACACCCCCATCATCACCACCGACGCCCGGCACCGGGCGGACGCGAAGTCCGCGCTGATCACGCTGGTGGAGCACGCTCTGATGGCACGCCTGCGGTAGCAGCCAAATCGTCAGTTCCGTGGGGCAGTTGTACAGCTGTCGTCGTAGACGCTTTGGAGCCGGCTGTGGCTTTTGACACGGCCGGCTCCGGTGTTCATAACGTTTCGGCAGAGGAATCGGCAACCGCCACCACGCGTCGCGGTCGGCCGGTCTCGCTGTGCTCACGAAAGCCCCGTCTTTTGACGGGGCTCGCTCTTTTTGACCGTTTTATCTGGCGCTTACAAGATCCCGATCCGGCGCTTCCCCATGTTTGGAACTGCACTGGTTGACGTGCTGGAATGCCTGAACTGCCCATTAGTCAAAGACGTACTCCGTGGTCGATGACGAACCGGGCTCTGAGACACTGCGGCACGACGTAGGTGCCCGCCGCCGAGAGGTTGTTGGTCGAGTGAGGCGAAGCAAGAACGGTCCCGAGCCGCCTGCGCGGGGCAACTTCACCCCGCCGCCGCGCGGAGCGGCGCCCGCCCCCGTGCCCGGCTCGGAGCCCGCGGCCGCCCCCGTCGAGAGCGGCGGCCGGCTGTCCCCGCGCAACTGGCGGGTGCCGACCCGGCTGAACGCGATCCTGCTCATACCCGTGCTGGTCGGCCTCGTCATGGGCGGCTTCCAGGTCAAGAGCTCGATCGACACCTGGCAGGACGCCGAGGACGCCGAGAAGGTCGCCCTTCTCGTGCGCGCCGCCGACGAGTACGGCCAGGCCCTGCTCGACGAGCGTGACCTGAGTGCCCCCGACCTGCTGGCCGGCAAGGGCGTCACGGACGACGTCGAGAAGCTGCGGGCCGTGACCGACGCGGCGAAGCAGAACTTCGACGAGGCCGCCCAGGACCTTCCGCAGACGGCGTCGCTGAAGCGCCGCATGGAGCTGTTCCAGTCCAACGAGAGCAAGCTCGACGCGCTGCGCAAGGCCGCCTACACCGAGGCCATGGACCCGGTGAAGACGGAGGAGGGCTACGTCGCCGTCCAGCACGGTCTGATGGAGTTCGCCAACGAGCTCAGCCTCGGCACCGGCAACGTCACCAGCTACGGCCGTACCGTGTACGCCGTCTCGCTCGCCAAGGCCGCCGCCTCGCTGCAGCGCTCGATCGGCACGCACCTGCTGCTGCGCCCGAGCGACAAGGCCGAGGTGGCCCAGCAGCAGCGGGTGTCGCTGGTCTCCTACCGCTACCTCGAGGGCATCGCGGTCAACGAGTTCGTCTCCGGCGCCACCCAGGCCGACGTCGACCGGCTCGACGAGGTCATGGCCGAGCAGCGCAAGGCCGTCGGTGACAAGGGCACCGCGGTCGACGCCGGCCAGACCTCCTCCACGCAGGGCGGCGCCTACTCCGCCATGCCCGCCGCCGACCGTATGGTCCAGGGCATCGCCTCCGGCGCCTTCAGCAGCGAGGAGCTGGCGCAGAAGGGCGTCACCGTCCAGAACTGGATGGGGGCCTCCACCGCGAAGTTCGAGGGCTACAACACGGTCGAGACCGAGCTCGTGGACAAGGCGGTGGACGAGGCCCAGGCGATCGCCGACGACGCCAAGCAGGACGCGTTCGTCACCGGCGGCATCGTCGTCATCGCCCTGCTCGCCGCGTTCATCCTGGCCGGCATGGTCGCCCGCCAGATGAGCCGCTCGATGCGCCAGCTGCGCAACGCCGCCTTCGGCATCGCCGAGCAGCGTCTGCCGATGCTGGTCGACCAGCTCTCGCGCACCGACCCCGGCCGGGTCGACACCCGGGTCGCGCCGATCCCGATCACCACCACCGACGAGATCGGCGAGGTCGCCCGCGCCTTCGACCAGGTCCACCGCGAGGCGGTCCGCCTGGCCGCCGAGCAGGCCCTGCTGCGGGGCAACATCAACGCGATCTTCACCAACCTCTCGCGCCGCAACCAGTCGCTGATCGAGGGCCAGCTGACCCTGATCACCGAGCTGGAGAACAACGAGGCCGACCCGGACCAGCTGGAGAACCTCTTCAGGCTGGACCACCTGGCGACCCGTATGCGCCGCAACGGCGAGAACCTCCTGGTCCTCGCCGGCGAGGAGCCCGGCCGCCGCTGGGACCAGCCGGTCCCGCTGGTGGACGTGCTGCGCGCCGCCTCCTCCGAGGTGGAGCAGTACGAGCGCATCGAGCTGTCCGGCGTCCCCGAGGCCGACATCCACGGCCGCGCGGTCACCGACCTCGTGCACCTGCTCGCGGAGCTGCTGGAGAACGCGACGACGTTCTCCTCCCCGCAGACCAAGGTCCGCGTCACCGCGACCCGTCTCCCCGACGGCCGCGTCATGATCGAGATCCACGACAAGGGCATCGGCCTCACGGCCGAGGACTTCGCGGACATCAACCACAAGCTGGCGAACCCGCCGACCGTGGACGCCGCGATCTCCCAGCGCATGGGTCTGTTCGTGGTCGGCCGGCTGTCCGACCGGCACGGCATCCGGGTCCAGCTGCGCCCCTCGGGAGAGCAGGCCGGTACGACGTCGCTGGTCATGCTGCCGGACGCGATCACGCACGGTGGCGGTGGCGAGCCGGCGGTGGAGCGCGACGAGTTCACGGTCTCGCAGATCATCCCGGAGCAGCAGTTCCGCGGCGAGGACTTCAGCCAGGCCCCGCCGATGCGCACGGCCGCCGAGCTCGGCTTCGACGACAGTCGTTACACCGAGGTCCCCGACGACATCCGTGAGCTGGACCCGGTGGGCCGCTCCCTGATGCGCGAGGAGCGCCGCGCGGCCCTGGAGGCCCAGACGCACGGCCCGCAGCCGTCGCAGGACCCCTCCGAGTCGTCGGCGTACGACGAGTTCGCCGGTCAGGGCTACGCGGGCGGCCAGAACGGCTACCCGGACGACTCCGGCGCGTACGGGCAGCAGCCGTCGTACGACGAGCAGCAGCACCAGCCCGCCTACGACGAGCAGCAGTACTACGCCCCCAACGGCGGCCTGCCGCAGGGCGACGGTTTCCCGTCCTCCGGCGGCTACCCCGAGCCGGGCTATACGGAGGGCGGCCAGGACCAGCACGCGTCGGTGCCCGCCTCCGGCCAGGACGGCTACTCGGGCTACGAGGAGCAGTCCTACCAGGCGGACTGGCAGCAGCAGGACGGCTACCGGAACGGCTACCCGGACCAGTACGCTCCGCAAGCGGAATCTGCACAGGCCGCTGACGCGGGCGAGCGGGACCGCGTAGGCTTCGACCGTCCGGATGCGGCTTCCTCCACCGGGCACGCGCTGACCGACGCCGGACTTCCGCGCCGCGGGTCCACCGGCTCCACCGACGCCGGGCTCCCCCGTCGCGGGGCCACGGGCGGCAGCGCGAACGGCGCCCGGCCCGCGGACCGGGAGCCTCCGGCCTCCGCGCCGGAGAGCAACGGCGACAGCAACTGGCGCTCGGCGAACGACGAGCGCTGGCAGCAGGCCGCGCAGCTGAGGAAGCCCAAGGCGGGCGGGGTCACCTCCTCCGGCCTGCCGAGGCGGGTGCCCAAGGCCAATCTGGTCGAGGGCACCGCGGAATCGACCCCGCAGGGCGGCCCACAGGTCTCCCGCGCCCCCGAGGACGTCCGGGGCAGGCTGAGCAACCTGCGCCGGGGTGTCCAGCGGGGACGCAGCGCAGGAAGTGAAACGAACGGCCAGGGCTTCGGTCCTGACAGCACCTACAACCAGGAGCGTTAGTGTGAGCCCGATGAGCCAGGCGGCACAGAACCTGAACTGGTTGATCACCAACTTCGTGGACAACACCCCCGGGGTGTCCCACACCGTGGTGGTCTCCGCCGACGGACTCCTTCTGGCGATGTCCGAAGGCTTCCCCCGCGACCGCGCCGACCAGCTCGCGGCCGTCGCCTCCGGTCTGACCTCGCTGACCGCCGGTGCCTCGCGCATCTTCGAGGGCGGCAGCGTGAACCAGACGGTTGTGGAGATGGAGCGGGGATTCCTCTTCATCATGTCCATCTCCGACGGTTCGTCGCTCGCGGTGCTGGCCCACCCGGAAGCGGACATCGGCCTCATTGGGTACGAGATGGCCCTTCTGGTGGACCGCGCGGGCACGGTCCTCACCCCGGACCTGCGGGCGGAGCTCCAGGGGAGCCTGCTCAACTGACAGAGGGACGGTGCGTTTTCGCCTCCCGAGACCGTAAGGTTTCGGGACGCGGCTCCACATGGATGGGTGCCCGGCACAGTCGGAGGAGGAAGAAGTGGCAACACCCCCAGGCGGTTCACCGGGTAACTGGTCGTACGACCCTGCCCAGGGTCACGGCGACGGTTCCCAGAACCGGTACGACTTCCCCTCCGCGCCGGGTCATCCGCAGCCGTACGTTCCGCAGGGCCCCGGCCCTTCGCCGTACGACCAGCCGCAGTCACCGCGCATCCAGCCGGTGCAGCCGCAGCGACGTGCCCCTGAGCCGGCGCCCGCCGGGGCGTCGAACAACCCCCTGGTGCGTCCGTACGCCATGACGGGCGGCCGCACCAGGCCGCGGTACCAGCTCGCCATCGAGGCGCTGGTGCACACCACCGCGGCTCCGCACCAGATGCAGGGCCAGCTGCCCGAGCATCAGCGGATCTGCAATCTGTGCCGGGAGATCAAGTCGGTGGCCGAGATCTCGGCCCTGCTCACGATTCCCCTCGGCGTGGCCAGGATCCTCGTCGCCGACTTGGCGGAGGCGGGCCTGGTCGCCATCCATCAGCCCGGCGGCGCCGAGAACGCCGGCGGCCAGCCAGACGTGACACTGCTCGAAAGGGTGCTCAGTGGACTTCGCAAGCTCTAGCGGCGGTCCTTCCCGCTCCACCACCTCCGCGAAGATCGTGGTGGCGGGCGGCTTCGGCGTGGGCAAGACCACGTTCGTCGGCGCCGTCTCGGAGATCAACCCGCTGCGCACAGAGGCCGTCATGACGTCCGCTTCGGCAGGCATCGACGACCTCACCCACACCGGGGACAAGACGACCACCACGGTCGCCATGGACTTCGGCCGCATCACCCTCGACCAGGACCTGATCCTGTACCTCTTCGGTACACCCGGCCAGGACCGGTTCTGGTTCATGTGGGACGACCTGGTGCGCGGCGCGATCGGCGCGATCGTGCTCGTGGACACCCGGCGCCTCGCCGACTGCTTCCCGGCCGTCGACTACTTCGAGAACAGCGGGCTGCCGTTCGTCATCGCCCTCAACGGCTTCGACGGCAATCAGCCGTACCAGCCGGAGGAGGTCCGCGAGGCCCTGCAGATCGGCCCGGACACCCCCATCATCACCACCGACGCCCGGCACCGCGCCGACGCGAAGTCCGCGCTGATCACGTTGGTGGAGCACGCGCTGATGGCGCGGCTTCGGTAGGAAGGCCTCGGCCACCGAGCTGCCGTGGACGGTCGTACGCCGTCTGCGGCAGCTCTTCGGCTTCTCGCGCCCGCGCGCCGGAGCCGCATGTCGCCGGAGCCGCATGTCGATGGAGCCGCATGTCGATACGGCCCCGCGCCCTTGGACGAAAAGAAGCAGGGCCCCTCTCTTGTGAGAGGGGCCCTGCTTCGTTCTTCTGCGTCCTATCGCCAGCTGTGCGGGGCGCGGAAGCCGGGCTCGCGCTCCAGGCGGCGCCAGCCGGCCTTCGCGCGGCCGCGGTGGGCCGGGGTGGGGGTCGGCTGGGAGGCGGCGCGGGCCAGGAGGATGGCCGTGAGGGCGGCGACTTCCTCGGGCTCGGCGTGGCCCTTCTCGACACGGATGTCAGGGAGGTTCATGGGTGTCAGTCTCCATGGATGAGGTTTCCGCAGGGGTACGGCGGTCGAACCGCCGGGTTACTGCGGGGGGTTGCCGTGCTTGCGGGACGGCAGGTCGGCGTGCTTGGTGTGGAGCATCGCCAGGGACCGGATGAGCACCTCGCGGGTCTCGGCCGGGTCGATGACGTCGTCCACGAGGCCGCGCTCGGCCGCGTAGTACGGGTGCATCAGCTCGGCCTTGTACTCCTTGACCATCTTCTGCCGCATGGCCTCGGGGTCCTCGGCGTCGGCGATCTGCCGCCGGAAGATGACGTTGGCGGCACCCTCGGCGCCCATCACGGCGATCTCGTTCGTCGGCCAGGCGTAGGTGAGGTCGGCGCCGATGGACTGGCTGTCCATGACGATGTAGGCACCTCCGTACGCCTTGCGCAGGATCAGGCTGATCCTCGGCACGGTGGCGTTGCAGTAGGCGTAGAGGAGCTTGGCGCCGTGCCGGATGATCCCACCGTGCTCCTGGTCCACACCAGGCAGGAAGCCGGGGACGTCCAGAAGGGTGACGATCGGGATGTTGAAGGCGTCGCACATCTGGACGAAACGCGCGGCCTTCTCCGACGCCTCGATGTCCAGGACACCGGCGAGGGTCTGCGGCTGGTTGGCGACGATGCCGACTACCTGGCCGTCCAGGCGGGCCAGCGCGCAGATGATGTTGCGGGCCCAGCGCTCGTGGACCTCCAGGTACTCGCCGTCGTCGACGATCTCCTCGATGACCTTGGCCATGTCGTACGGCCGGTTGCCGTCGGCCGGGACGAGGTCGAGCAGGACGTCCGAGCGGCGGTCCGGCGCGTCCGCGGACTCCGCGCGCGGCGGGTTCTCGCGGTTGTTCTGCGGCAGGAGCGAGAGGAGGTAGCGCACCTCGGCGATGCACGTCTCCTCGTCGTCGTAGGCGAAGTGGCACACACCGCTGGTCTCGGCGTGCACGTCGGCGCCGCCGAGGCCGTTCTGGGTGATCTCCTCGCCGGTCACCGCCTTGACCACGTCCGGGCCGGTGATGAACATCTGCGAGGTCTCGCGGACCATGAACACGAAGTCCGTCAGGGCCGGCGAGTACGCCGCGCCGCCCGCGCACGGGCCGAGCATCACCGAGATCTGCGGGATGACACCGCTGGCCCGGGTGTTGCGCTGGAAGATGCCGCCGTAGCCGGCGAGGGCGCTGACGCCCTCCTGGATACGGGCGCCCGCCCCGTCGTTGAGGGACACGAGCGGGGCGCCGGCCGCGATGGCCATGTCCATGATCTTGTGGATCTTGGTGGCGTGGGCCTCGCCCAGCGCGCCGCCGAAGATCCGGAAGTCGTGCGCGTACACGAAGACCGTCCGGCCCTCGACCGTGCCCCAGCCGGTGATGACACCGTCGGTGTACGGCTTCTTCGCCTCCAGGCCGAAGCCCTGAGCGCGGTGCCGGCGCAGCTGCTCGACCTCCCGGAAGGAGCCGGGGTCCAGGAGCAGCTCGATACGCTCCCGCGCGGTCAGCTTGCCCTTGGCGTGCTGCGCCGCGGTCGCCTTCTCGCTCGGCCCGGCCAGCGCCTGCGCACGGATCTCGTGCAGCTCGGCGACCCGCCCGCGCGCGTCGGTGGGCTCACCCGTCGTCTCTTCCAAAACGGTCATGTAGTGACCTTACGAAGCCCACCAAGGATTGCGAGCCGTCGACTCTGTACAGTGTCCGGCCCGTTTTCCTGGTAGCACTGAACAGAACCAGAGGGCCGTGCAGGCGTTTCGACTGCTCAGAGGGCATAGGGGCTGTAGGGGTCCAACAAATGGAGATAGGGGTGGCGCGGCTCACCACCGTAGGCCATCCGCAGGAAACCGAACCCACCGCGGCAAAGCTGTTGAACTTTGAACGGAATAGGTCTACGGTCGTTCTCGTTGAGCTCGTTGAACATTCAACAGCTTCCGTCCCCTTCAAGGAGCACACCATGGGCATCTTCGGCCGCAAGGACAGCACCGAGACCACCACCGCCACCGCCGCCGCCGTGAACCCGGACCTGGCCGCGCTGACCGGCGACTACGGCATCGACGCCGCGCACAGCACGATCGGCTTCGTCGCCCGGCACGCGATGGTGACCAACGTCAAGGGCAAGTTCCTCGACTTCTCCGGCTCGCTGCACCTCGACGGCACGGACCCGGCCCGCTCCACGGCCTCGATCGACGTCAAGATGGAGAGCATCGACACCGGCAACGCCGACCGTGACGGTCACCTGAAGAGCGCCGACTTCTTCAAGACCGACGAGTTTCCGACGATGACCTTCCGTTCCACCGGGGCCGAGGCCCTCGGCGGTGACGACTACCGCATCACCGGCGACCTCTCGATCCTCGGTGTCACCCGGCCGATCAGCATCGACCTGGAGTTCAACGGCGCCGCGAAGGACCCCTTCGGCAACGAGCGCGTCGGCTTCGAGGGCAAGGCGGAGATCCTGCGCTCCGAGTTCGGCCTGACCTGGAACGCGGCCCTGGAGACCGGCGGCGTCCTCATCTCGGACAAGATCAAGCTGAACTTCGACATCTCGGCGATCAAGAACGCCTGACGCCTGAGCACCCCTGAGCGCGCCCGCCCTCATCCCCTGACCCGGGGAGGGCGGGCGCTCGGCGTGTCAGGACGCCTCCAGCCCGGCGACCGCCGCGGAGACCTGGGCGGCCCGCGCCTCGGGTGTACGGGCCCGGAGCAGGCCGAGCATGACCAGGTACCGGTCCGTTCTGCCGAGCCGCTCGAAGGCCGCCTTCGCACGAGGGCTGTCCTCCAGGGCCCGGACCAGTTCCTCGGGCACGGCCGCGTTCCTCTGCGACTCGTACGCGGCCTCCCAGCGCCCGTCCGCCCGGGCGGCGGCCACCTCGGCGAGCCCGGCGGGGCGCATCCGTCCCTCGGCGGTCAGCTCCGCCACGCGGCGCACATTGACCATGGACCACACGCTGCCCGGCCGCCGCGGGGTGATGCGCTGGAGGTAGTGAGAGGTGTCGAGCGCCCTGCGCCGGCCGGTGATCCAGCCGTGGCACAGGGCCACGTCGTTGACCTCGGCAGCCGTGACGGACCGCAGGCCCGATCCCTTCTTGGCCACCTTGACCCACAGGCCGGCATGCGGCGCGGGGTGCCGGGACAGCCAGGCGTCCAGGTCTGCGGGTGTCGCGAAGAAGAGGGCGTCGTCCTGGGGCGTCATAAGAGCACCGTAGACCGCCTACAGGTCGGTTCCTGTCCGCTTTCGGGGATCCTCAGAACCCGCCGCCGAAGTCCCCTCCCCCGCCGAAGTCCCCTCCTCCGCCGAAGTCGCCGCCGCCCCCGAAGCCCCCGCCGAAGTCGCCGGAGTCGAAGTCCGCGCCGGAGACGTCGCCGCCTTCGTAACCGCCGCCGCCGAAGTCGCCGTAACCGGCGCCGTAGTCGGTGGCGTACGCCGGAGTCGCCATGGCGCTGCCGAGCATCGTGCCGATGAGCAGGCCGGGCAGGAGCCCGCCGCCGAAGTAGCCGCCCGCCCAGGGGCCGTACGCGGGACCGGCGTCCCAGTAGGGGCGGCGGCCGGAGACGGTGTCCACCTCGCGGACCAGGGGATCGCGGCCGTCGGCGAGCCGGGCCCGGTCGGCGGCGCAGACCGGGACCTGCCGACTCGCGCCCGCCTGGGGCGTCCACTCCACGTCCGCCACCGAGGGACCGTGGCGCGGGTCGAAGAAGCAGGGCGGCCGGCGCTCGGGCAGCGGCCTGCCCTGACGGCGGGCCGCGAGCCGGGCCAGCGAGAAGCGGCCGTCCTCCAGGGCCTCGGTCACCGCGCGCACGTCCTCCGGCCTCTGGGCCTGCTCCATGAGCCGTTTCGCCTGCTCGTAGGAGTCCAGGGCATGGGCGTAGTCCTCGCGCATGGCGTCGTCGGCCCCGGGTTCGGAGGGGCGGAAGTCGAGGCGGTCCAGTTCCTCGCCGTAGGCGGTGATGTCCTCGTCGACGACGACCCGCAGCTTCTCCAGCGCCTCGCGCCGGGCCTCGTCGTGCCGGCGCCGGTTGCGGCGGACCAGGGCGTAGGCGCCGGCACCGCCCGCCGCGAGGACCGCGCCCAGGGCGACGAGCGTGCCGGCCGAGGCGCCGCCCTGGTCACCGGAGTCCCAGCCCGACGGGGCCGAGCCGCCCATGTTGGCGACGGCCCGGTCGGTGAAGTCGCCCAGCTGGACGGCGGCGTCGTCCACGCCCTGGACGCTTCGGACGAGATTGCGTACGGCGCCGCGCGACAGGACGGAGGAGTCGGCGCGGGCGTCGAAGCGGTCCCCGACGCGGATCGCGTACAGGCCGGTGATCCCGGTGGCGGTCCGCAGGTCCTGGAACAGCGTCCCCGTGGGCTGGTCGGCGGGCAGGACCGCGACGAACACCGGCTTGTCGGCGCCCTCGATCCTCTTCACCAGCGCCTCCGCGTCGGACTCGGAGAGCTGGTCCTGGGCCCCGGGGGCGACGTAGACGGGGCTCTCGCGGAGGGCCTCGGCGATCGTCGACACATCGGTGGCCGCACCGGCGGGCGGGGCGCCCGCCGTCAGCACAGTCAGGACGGCGAACGCCAGCGCGATCAGCAGTCCGGCGGGCCCTCGGGCCGATGGAACGACCTTCATACCATCGAAGCTACCCGAAGGTGCCCGAACCAGACATAACTCCTTTGTGGTCAGGCCGCCCGATAGGCGACCGTCAGCTTCGCCACGGCCGCCCCGTAGCGCCCGGTGAGCACCAGGTGCTCCGCCTCCGCGAAGGGCTTGGCGAGCGCGGCCGTGATGTGCTGCCCGGCCTTCGCCTGGACGATCAGCCGGGCCTTGGCGGCCAGCGCGCGGCCGGCCCCGTCCGCCCCGGCCCGCTCGGCCGCGGCCGCCGCCACCCCGAGGGCCCTCAGGGTCGCGGCCCCGCCGCCGGGCACCTTGCCTCCGGTGGTCAGGCCCCACCCGTAGGGGTACTGCGGGTCGTACGCCGAGTCGCCCACGTTGATCGGCAGCTGTGCCTCGGACTTCGGCCAGGTGACGGGCAGCTGTCCGGTGAAGGGGCGGCGTCCGTAGAGCACGTCCGCGACTCCGGCGCCCTCGGTGCCGGGCAGCCAGGACGCCACCAGCGCGTCGATGTCGCCGAGGCGGTCGCCGAGCAGCTGCGGACGCCCGGACACGATCAGCACCACGCACTTCATCGCCGCGCACACCGTGTCGACCGCGGCCTTGTCGACGGCGGACAGCTCCAGGTCGTGGCCGTTGCCGACATCGCCCATGCCCTCGGCGTACGGGGTCTCGCCGACGACGACCACACCGACGTCGTGGCCGGCGGTCGGCGCCGAGGCGTCCTTGGACCAGGTGACGTCCCCTCCGGCCTCGCGCAGCCCCTCGAGGACGGTCGTGCCGGGGGTGATGTCGCCGGACGCGCCCTGCCAGGTGATGGTCCAGCCGCCGGTCTGATTGCCGATGTCGTCGGCGTTGGACCCGGCGACGTAGACCTTCTGGCTCTTCCGCAGCGGCAGCAGGCCGCCGTCGTTCTTCAGCAGCACCTGGGACTTCGCCGCCGCCTCGCGGGCGACCGCGCGGTGGGCGGCCGAGCCGACGGCCGCGGCGCCGGAGGTGTCGGCGTACGGGTTCTCGAAGAGCCCCAGCCGGAACTTCTGGGTGAGGATGCGGGCCACGGCGTCGTCGATCCGCGACTCGGCGATCCGTCCGGCGCGGACCTCGGCGATCAGCGTCGTACGGAAGTCCTTGTAGGCGTACGGCACCATGATCATGTCGAGGCCCGCGTTGACGGACGTCCGCACGTCCGAGGCGAGGTCGCCGGGGATCTGGTCGATGGCGGCCCAGTCGCTGATGACGAAGCCGTCGAAGCCCATGCGGTCCTTCAGGACGCCGTTGATCATGTCGGCGCGGGCGTGCATCTTGACCGGCCCGCGGCCGTCCCCGATCAGGTCGAGGGAGGAGTAGGAGGGCATGACCGTGCCGACGCCGCGGTCGACGGCGCCCTGGTACGGCGCCAGGTGCACGGCCTCCAGTTCCTCGCGGGTGACCTTGGTGACGCCCTGGTCGATGGTGTAGCTGCCGGTGGTGGAGGAGCCGAAGGCGGTGCCACCGTCCCCGACGAAGTGCTTGGCCGTGGCGAGCACCTTGTCGTCCCGGTCCAGGTCGCTGCCGTCGGCGCGGCCCTGCAGGCCCTGGATCACCGTCTCCATCGACTCGACGAGCGCGGGGTCCTCGCCGAAGGACTCGTACGACCGGCCCCACCGCTCGTCGCGCGTCACGCACAGACAGGGCGCGAAGTCCCAGGGCACACCGGTCGCGCGGACCTCGGCCGCGGTCACCGCGCCGGTGCGGCGGGCGAGCCCGGGGTCACGGGCCGCGCCGATGCCGATGTTGTGCGGCATGACGGTGGCGCCGACCAGGTTGTTGTGGCCGTGCACCGCGTCCACGCCGTAGATCAGCGGGATCTGGAACCGGCCGGCCTGCGCGCGCAGCTGGAACCCGTCGATCATCCTGGCCCATGCCTCGGGGGTGTTGGGCGTCGGTGTGGAACCGCCGCCGGAGAGCAGCGAGCCGAGGCCCTGTGCGGCGATGTCCCCCGGCTCGGCGGTGACGGCACCGCGCTCGGCCTGGGTCATCTGGCCGGCCTTCTCCTCCAGGGACATCCGGGAGAGGAGATCGGCGACCCGCTTCGCGACCGGCAGCTTCGGGTCGAGGTACGGCAGCCCGTGCGCGTCGATGACGACCTGCGGGTCCTCGGCGGGGGCCTTGGCGCCGGTCACGGTGAGCCGCACCGCGACGGTCTCGGCGTGCTCGGCGGCGTCGTCGCGCAGGGTGGAGACGCGCAGGGTGCGGGTGGTGCCGCTCGGGGTGCCGGCGGGGAAGGTGACGGTCCCGGAGACCGGCGTGAAGTCCTTGCCGGGCTCGGCACCACCGGTCGCGGCGGTCTCGTAGGAGACGGTCACCGGCTCGTCGGTCGGGGCGCCGCCGAGGGTGCCGAGGGTCAGGCCGACGGTGGCGGTGCCGCCCTCCTCGACGGGGTGGACGGCGGCGTCGGTGGTGACGGAGACCCGCCTCGACTGGTCGGCGCGGCCGTACAGTTCGACGCCGTCCATCGAGAACTCGCCCTTGAGGCCCACCGGGAGGGTGAGGGCGTAGCCCCAGGTCTCGGTGAGGCCGAGGATCTGGTCGATGCCACCGACCGGTTGGTAGTCCGTGCGGTAGGTGAACGCGCTGAACGGCAGCTCGATCTGCTTCCAGCCGGTGAAGTCGTCGGCGAAGGACGTGGTCCACAGCTCGGACGCCTCGCCGTTCGCGCCGCCGTCCTTCAGCTCGAAGGCGATGCTCCGGCCGGTGCCGTGCCCCTCCCACCACAGGCGCACGCCCTTGTGGGCGGACCAGTCGTGGGCGGGCTCGGCGAAGGCGAAGTCGTGGGTGAAACCGCCCCAGCCGCTGATGTCGTAGGTCCCGGCGAGGACCTTGTCGCCCTCGGGGGCGTCGGGCCGGGCCCGGAGGGTGAGGGCGGGGTGGTCGTCGGTGTCGCTGCCCCAGGTGAAGAGGCCGCCGGCGGGGGGATCGGCGAAGGGCACCTCGCCCTCGAAGCGGTCGACGGGGACGGGGGCGGGGTCGTCGGCGGCCTGGGCGGCGTTGGCCGCGAGTGGCAGCAGGCCGGTGAGCAGGGTGGCGCAGGCGAGCAGGGCGGTTCTTCGCATGGAACGGTCCCTCGACTCTCGTCACGGCTTAGATCACGGCGTGAGTTAACTGGTGAAGCGGGGTGGCGTCAAGACTTCACACCAGAACTGATACGGGAGCCAACCAGCGGCCGGATCTGGGGCGTTGTCGTTTCGAGTAATGAACGCGCAGGCCCTTGACGGGGGGACCGACCCGTCATTTACTCACCGCTCGCACGCCTCCCCACCCCACCTCAGAAGGGCGGCGCACCATGAGGAGTTCCATCCGGCTGCTGCTGGCCGGGCTGCTGACGACGGCAGGTCTCACGACGGCGGCCACCCCCGCGCAGGCCGCGGGCGAGCAGGTCGGCGTCTGGCTGACCACCACGGACGACTCCGGCGGACGGCATGTGGTCCGCGGACTCCAGCCCCAGACCCCGTTCGCCTTCCAGGCCGGGGCGGGCGGGGCCGGTGAGAACATCACCGTCGACGAGAACACCCGCTACCAGACCTTCACCGGCGGCGGCGCCTCCTTCACCGACACCGCCGCGTGGCTGATGGACGGCAGCGGGGCCCTGTCCCAGGCGACCCGTGACGACACCATGCGCAGGCTGTTCTCGCCGACGGACGGCATCGGCCTGTCGTTCCTGCGCAACCCGATGGGCGCGTCGGACCTGGCCCGCTTCGGCTACACGTACGACGACGTCCCCGCCGGGCAGACCGACCCCGACCTGTCGGAGTTCTCCATCGGCCACGACCTCCAGGACGTGGTCCCGCTGACCCGCCAGGCCCGGCAGCTGAACCCCGCCCTGACGGTGATGGCCTCGCCCTGGACCGCGCCGGCCTGGATGAAGGACAGCGGACAGCTCAACGGGGGCTGGCTGAAGGCTGAGCACTACGGCACCTACGCGTCGTACTTCGTGAAGTACCTCCAGGCCTACCGCGACCAGGGCGTCCCGGTGGCCTACGTGACCGCCCAGAACGAGCCGACCTGCTGCTCCGGCTACCCGTCGATGAGCTGGAACGCCTCGGGGCTGGCCTACTTCACGAAGAACGAGCTGCTTCCGAAGCTGGCCGCGGCGGGCCTGACGACGAAGGTCCTGGCCCACGACTGGAACTGGTCCGACTACGACGCCTACGCCGCCCAGACGGTGAACGACCCGGCGATCCGCACCCACCCGAACTTCGGCGGCATCGCCTGGCACGGCTACGGCGGTGACGTGGCCAAGCAGAGCGCCGTGCACGACCAGTATCCGCAGCTGGACGCCTTCGGCACCGAGCACTCGGGCGGCACCTGGATCGCCCACCAGCAGCGCGAGGACATGATGAACATCATCGACTACACCCGGCACTGGGCGAAGTCGGTGACGAAGTGGTCCCTGGCCGTGGACCAGAACATGGGCCCGCACAACGGCGGTTGCGGCGTCTGCACCGGCCTGGTGACGGTCCACAACGGGGACGCCCGGCACGGGCAGGTCGACTTCACCGTCGAGTACTACACGATGGGCCACCTGACGAAGTTCGTCCGTCCGGGCGCGCAGCGCATCGCCTCGACGGCGTCCTCGGCGGTCCCGAACGTGGCCTGGCGCAACCCCGACGGCTCCAAGGCCCTGATCGCCTACAACGACTCGACGTCGGCCCGTACGGTGACGATCAACTGGGGCGGGCAGCACGCCACCTACTCGCTGCCCGGCCGCACCTCCGCGACCTTCACTTGGACCGGCTCCCCGTCCGGGGGCGGCGACACGACCGGCTCGTTCGTCGGGCTCGCGGGCAAGTGCCTGGACGTGGCGGGCGGTTCCACCGCGAACGGCACGGCCGTCCAGCTGTGGGACTGCAACGGCACGGCGGCCCAGCGCTGGACGGTCCGGGCGGACGGCTCCGTCCAGGCCCTCGGCAAGTGCCTCGACGTCACGGGCGGCTCGGTGGCCGACGGAGCCAAGGTGCAGCTGTACGACTGCAACGGCACGGGGGCCCAGCGCTGGTCCTACAACGCCTCGACGGGCGACGTGGTGAACCTCGCCGCGAACAAGTGCCTCGACGTCACGGACAACTCGTCGGCGAACGGCGCCCGCGCCCAGATCTGGTCCTGCACGGGAGCGGCCAACCAGAAGTGGTCCCTGCGCTAGGACTGCCCGGCCGGTGTGTGCGGAGTTCGTCGCGGCCCGCTCTCGTCCGAACCCCTCGTTCGACGAAGTCCGCACCCACTGGCCCTGCACCGGCCGCGCTCACTGCGCCGGTCGTACCCCCGCGCGCAGCAGTCCGTAGGTGTAGGCGTCCTCCAGTGCCTGCCAGGAGGCCGCGATGACGTTGGCGGCCACACCCACGGTGGACCACTCGCCCGCGCCGTCGGTCGTGGAGATGAGGACCCTGGTGGTGGACTGGGTGCCGTGGACGCCTTCCAGGATGCGGACCTTGTAGTCCACCAGGTCCAGCTTGGCGAGCTGGGGGTAGATCCTCTCCAGGGCGACCCGCAGCGCGCGGTCGAGGGCGTTGACGGGGCCGTTGCCCTCCGCCGTGGCGACGATGCGCTCGCCCTTGGCCCAGAGCTTGACGGTGGCCTCGTTGGCGTGGGTGCCGTCGGGGCGGTCCTCGACGATGGCGCGCCAGGACTCCACCTCGAAGTAGCGAAGGGGCCTGCCGCCCTGGGCCTCCGTGCGCAGCAGCAGCTCGAAGCTCGCGTCGGCCGCCTCGTAGGTGTAGCCCTTGAGTTCGCGTTCCTTCACCCGCTCGACGACCCGGCCCACGAGCTCGCGGTCGCCGCCCAGGTCGATGCCGAGTTCCTTGCCCTTGAGCTCGACCGACGCGCGGCCCGCCATGTCCGACACCAGCATCCGCATGGTGTTGCCGACCTGCTCGGGGTCGATGTGCTGGTACAGGTCCGGGTCGACCTTGATGGCGGAGGCGTGCAGGCCGGCCTTGTGGGCGAAGGCCGAGACGCCGACGTACGGCTGGTGCGTGGACGGGGTCAGGTTCACCACCTCGGCGATGGCGTGCGAGATGCGCGTCATCTCGCGGAGGCGGCCCTCCGGCAGGACCTTCTTGCCGTACTTCAGTTCCAGGGCCGCCACCACCGGGAACAGGTTGGCGTTGCCCACCCGCTCGCCGTAGCCGTTGGCCGTGCACTGGACGTGGGTCGCGCCTCCGTCCACCGCGGCGAGGGTGTTGGCGACCGCGCAGCCCGTGTCGTCCTGGGCGTGGATGCCGAGGCGGGCGCCGGTGTCCGCCAGCACCGTGGAGACCACCGCCTGGACCTGCGCGGGAAGCATGCCGCCGTTGGTGTCGCAGAGCACCACGACGTCCGCGCCGGCCTCCGACGCCGTACGGACGACCGCCTTGGCGTACTCGGGGTTCGCGCGGTAGCCGTCGAAGAAGTGCTCGCAGTCGACGAAGACCCGGCGGCCCTGGGACCGGAGGAAGGACACGGTGTCCTTCACCATCTCCAGGTTCTCCTCCAGCGTCGTGCGCAGGGCCAGTTCCACATGCCGGTCGTGGGACTTGGCGACCAGGGTGATCACCGGGGCGCCGGACTCCAGCAGCGCCCTGACCTGCGGGTCCTCGGAGGCCGTGGTGCCCGCGCGGCGCGTCGCGCCGAAGGCGACCAGCTGGGCGTGGCGGAAGTCGATCTCCTGCTGGGCGCGGGCGAAGAACTCGGTGTCGCGCGGGTTCGCGCCCGGCCAGCCGCCCTCGATGAAGCCGACGCCGAACTCGTCCAGGTGCCGTGCGATGGCCAGCTTGTCGGCGACGGTGAGGTTGATGCCCTCCCGCTGGGCGCCGTCGCGCAGGGTGGTGTCGAAGACGTGGAACGAGTCGTCGAGCTCGCTGGTTGCCGAATCGGTCGTCGCGGTCATGGTCTCAAGGCTCCTGTTGTGGATCTTCGGTCTTACCGGAATGACCGGCTCCACCGTCCCCCCATGGTCCCTCGCGCCTGCGCTCCCCGGCTGCGGGTGGGCCAGAAAAGCGAAAAAACCCCTCGCGGGTGCGAGAGGTCTGCGCGCGGGTCGAGGACGACGGTGTCCGCCCGTACCTGGTCGTACGAAGGCGGTCACTGCGGACCGGCGCGCCTGCTGCCAATAATCATGGCGAACGAGAGCACGGGGGCAGTCTGGCACAGACCTCCCCCGCGCCACGGCGGTGTCTCACGATGCGAGCTCAGCCGTCCACCAGCAGCGCCTCGGCCAGGAACTCCCGGACATGGCCCCGGATCAGGTCCCGGTCCGTCCCGCGCAGCCCGATCGCCACATGGATGGCGAAGCCGTCGAGCAGGGCGCGCAGCCGGGCGGCGAAGCGGTCGGCGTCGACCGGGCGGAACTCGCCGCGGGAGACGCCCTCGGCGATCAGGGCGACGAGGTCCCGGTGCCAGACGCCCTCGATCTCCGACTGGCGCTCGCGCGCGGCCTCGTCGGCGTTCTGCGAGCGGTTCCACACCTCCAGCCACAGCGTCCAGTGCGGGTCGCGGTGGCCGTCGGGGACGTACAGGTCGACGTAGGCGTCCAGGCGCTCGCGGGCGCTTCCCGGGCGGGCGAGCAGACGGCGGCGTTCCTCGCCGAGCCGGCTCTCGCTCCACTCCAGCGTCTGCAGCAGCAGTTCGTCCTTGGAGTGGAAGTAGTAGAGGAGGTGGCCGCTGCTCATGCCGACCTCGCGGCCGAGCGCCGCCATCGTGAGCTTCTCCAGACCGCGCTCGGCGATCATCTCCATGGCGGCGGCCAGCACCTCTTCGCGGGGCGGGGCGGGGGTGCGGCGGCGGGAGCTCACGCGGCGGCCTCCGCGCGGACGGCACCGGGGACGAGACGGGTCTCGTAGCCGCCGCTGCAGTCGGACGCCTCGACGGCGACCTCGGCGCCGCAGCCGCAGACGCGGTTGACACCGCGGTAGGGGCTCGCGCCGCAGCAGCCGCCCAGCCGGGACGTGTCCGGGTGGAGATCGGGCTCCACCACGTCGAGGGGGTGCAGGACGTACGTGCCGCGCGGCCCGTCGGACACGAGGTCGCCCCGCTCGTCGGACATCCACATGCCGCCCGGCACTATCCCGTCGTGGTCGTCGCCCTCGTACGGCACGAAGGGCGCGCCGAACGGCAGCGTGTCGACCACATAGGTGCCCCGCGGGACGCTCGCCGGGCCGTGCCGCCGTCCGTCGGCGTCGGGCAGGCCGTCCCAGCCGGGGTACTCGGGCATCTCGTCGAGGCGCCGGACGGGCTCGGTCAGCCGTCGGCCGCAGGCCGCGCAGAGCAGTACGTTCACCCGTATGTTCTACCTGACGTGTTCTACCTCGCGGTCGCCCTGGGCTGCTGCTGGGTGATGCAGTGGATACCGCCCCCGCCCGCGAAGATCGCCCGGGCGTCCACCAGCGTCACGGTCCGCTCGGGGAACAGACGGCGGAAGATGCCGGCCGCGATCTCGTCGTTCGGGTCGTCGAAGCCGCACAGCACCACACCGCCGTTGCAGAGGTAGTGGTTGATGTAGGAGTAGTCGACCCAGTCGCCGTCCTCGTCGCGCAGCACGGTCGGCGCCGGGACCTCGACGACCTCCAGGGCGCGGCCCCTGGCGTCGGTCTGGCCGCGCAGGATGTCGACGTACAGCTGGGAGCGGGCGTGGTCGGGGTGCGCGGGGTTCTGCTGGCTGTGCACGACGACCCTCCCGGGCCCGGCGAAGGCCGCGACGATGTCGACGTGGCCCTGGGTGCCGTACATGCCGTAGTCACCGGCGAGGCCGTGCGGGAGCCAGATGGCCTTGCTGGTGCCGAGCTTGGCGTGGATCTCGGCCTCGACCTGCTCGCGGCTCCAGTCGGGGTTGCGGCCGGAGCCGAGCTGGACGGTGTCGGTGAGCAGGACGGTGCCCTCGCCGTCGACGTGGATGGCGCCGCCCTCGTTGACCAGCGGGGAGGACAGCACGGGAACCCCGGCCAGGTCGGCGACATGGCGGGCGATCTTGGAGTCGTGCTCCCAGCGGGCCCAGTCCTGGCCGCCCCAGCCGTTGAACACCCAGTCCACCGCGGCCAGTCGGCCCTCGGCATCCTTGACGAAGGTCGGGCCGATGTCGCGCATCCACGCGTCGTCGAGCTCGCGCTCCACCAGGTCGATGTCCGGGCCGAGCAGTTCGCGGGCGGAGTCGCCCTGGCCGGGGCCGTGCACCACGGTGACCGGCTCGAAGCGGCGTACGGCACGGGCGACGGACGCCCAGGCGGCGCGGGCCCCGGCGAGTTCCCCGGCGTCGGTGAACGTCGGGTTGGGGCCGGGCCAGGCCATCCAGGTGCGCTCGTGCGGGTCCCACTCGGCGGGCATACGGAAGGTCATGGAGACGTCCTTGGGGCTCAGAGGAAGTAGAGGCGGTTGAGGGAGACGGAGTCGGCCGGGTCCGAGCGCAGGGGCTCTCCGTCCAGCGTCACGAGGCCCGTGCGCTGGTCGACGTCCACCTGTCCGGTACGGGAGTTGAGCCGCAGGTCGGCCGGGCCGATACCGCGCGTGCCGCGTACGGCCACCCGGCGGCGGCGGGTCGGCATGGTGTCGCGGCCCTGGTCGAGGGCGGCCTGGGCGACGAACGCGACGGAGATGTCGGCCGGGGTGGCCCCGTGCGCGCCGAACTGCGGCCCCAGCACGAGGGGTTCGCAGGTGTCGGTGGCCGCGCCCGGGTCGCCCGTGACGCCGTACGCCGGGAAGCCGGACTTCAGCACCAGCTGCGGCTTGGCGCCGAAGTACTCGGGCCGCCACAGGACGATGTCGGCGAGCTTGCCGACCTCCAGCGAGCCGACCTCGTGGGCGAGGCCGTGGGCGATGGCCGGGTTGACGGTCAGCTTGGCCATGTAGCGCAGCACGCGCTCGTTGTCGTGGCCGACGCCGGGGTCGCCGAGCTCGGCCTTCATCTTGCCCGCCATGGCGAACGTACGGCGGACGGTCTCGCCGGCGCGGCCCATGCCCTGCGCGTCGGAGGAGGTGATGCCGATCGCGCCCAGGTCGTGCAGCACGTCCTCGGCGCCCATGGTCCCGGCGCGGATGCGGTCGCGGGCCATGGCGGCGTCGCCGGGCAGGTCGGTCTTGAGGTCGTGGACGGAGACGATCATGCCGTAGTGCTCGGCGACCGCGTCCCGGCCGAAGGGCAGGGTGGGGTTGGTCGAGGAGCCGATGACGTTCGGGACGCCCGCCATCTTCAGGACGTTGGGGACGTGCCCGCCGCCGCAGCCCTCGATGTGGAAGGCGTGGATGGTGCGGCCCTCCAGCACCCTCAGCGTGTCCTCGACCGACAGGCACTCGTTCAGGCCGTCGCTGTGCAGGGCGACCTGGACGTCGTGCTCCTCGGCCACCCGCAGGGCCGTGTCCAGCGCGCGGGTGTGGGCGCCCATGTCCTCGTGCACCTTGAAGCCGGACGCGCCGCCCTCGGCGAGGGCCTCGATCAGGGGCGCCTCGTGGGAGGACGAACCCCGGCCCAGGAAGCCGATGTTGACCGGCCAGGCGTCGAAGGCGCCGAAGGCGTGCCGCAGCGCCCAGGGGGAGTTGACGCCGACGCCCCAGACGGGGCCGAACTCCTGGCCGATGACGGTGGTGACGCCGGAGGCGAGGGACGCCTCCATGATGCGCGGCGACAGCAGGTGGACGTGGGTGTCGACGGCCCCGGCGGTGGCGATGAGACCCTCGCCGGACACGATCGAGGTGCCGGTGCCTACGACGACGTCGACTCCGTCGAGGGTGTCGGGGTTCCCGGCCCGGCCGATCGCGCAGATGCGGCCCTCGCGGATGCCGATGGACACCTTGCGGATGCCGAGGGCGGCGTCGATGACGACGACGTTGCTGATGACGACGTCACAGGTGTCGCGGACGGCGGCGGCCTTCAGGTGCAGTCCGTCGCGGGCGGTCTTGCCGAAGCCGGCGAGGAACTCGTCGCCGTACCTCTGCGCGTCGGACTCGACCTCGACGGTCAGGCCGGAGTCGCCGAGGCGGATGCGGTCGCCGGCGCGGGGGCCGTGCGTCGCGGCGTACTCGTACGGGGTGAGACGACGGGCCTCCGCGGGGTGCCCTCCGGGCCGGCTCATCGGTTGACCTCCTCGACGGGAACTCCCAGGTATCCGCAGGCTGCCGCCCTGCGCAGCGCCTCCTCGCGGGCCCCCGGCGCGTCGAGGGGGCCGTCGACGAGCCCGGCGAAGCCGATCGCGATCCGGTCGCCGCCGATCGGCACGAGGCCGACCTCGCCGCTCTCGCCGGGCCCGAAGCGCACGGACGATCCGGCGGGCACGGCGAGCCGCATGCCGTAGGCCCTCTCGCGGGGGAAGTCCAGGCGCGGGTTGGCCTCGAAGAAGTGGAAGTGCGAGGTCACCGAGACGGGGACGCGCGCGGTGTTGGTGACGGTGAGCCGGACGACGGGCTCGGGGTCGCTGTGCTCGGGTCCGGGCAGCAGGGCGCCGGGTGCCTCGGCGCCCAGTCCCCCGCCGATCGGGTCGGTGACCACCGCGAGCCGCGAGCCGTCGTCGAAGACGGCCTCGACGTGCACCTCGGTGACGACGTCGGCGACGCCGGGCAGCACGTCGTCGGGGCCGAGCACGGAGCGGGCGGCCTCGATGGCCTCGGCCAGCCGTCTGCCGTCGCGGGCGGCCTCGCAGACGGTGTCCGCGATCAGGGCCGTCGCCTCCGGGACGTTCAGCCGCAGGCCCCGGGCCCGGCGGGCGCGGGCCAGCTCGGCGGCTCCGAAGAGCAGCAGCCGGTCACGTTCCGTGGGGGTCAGTCTCATGACGCGGGCACCTCCTTGCCTTCCATAGGTTAGAGCACCACTCTAAACACGAGATTTCCCACCACGGAAACATTGACGTGCCAGCTTCGACAACGTCACATTGAACGGCACTCTAAACGCCAAGGCGGCTGATCAAAGGAGACCCGCATGCCGATGGAACAGCACGGTGTCGACACCATCCCGGACGAGGAACGCACCAGCGGGCCGCGCGACCTCGTCTCGATCCTGCTCGGGTCCAACCTCTGCCTGGGAGTGATCGTCTTCGGATGGCTGCCGCCGTCCTTCGGTCTCGGCTGGTGGGCGTCCGTCAGCTCCATCGTGGTCGGCACCCTGGTCGGCACGGCCTTCACCGCGCCGCTCGCGCTGATCTCCCTGCGCACGGCCACCAACCTCTCGACCTCCTCCGGCGCCCAGTTCGGGGTGCGCGGCCGGCTGGTCGGCTCGGTGGTCGGCCTGCTGCTGGCCCTCGGCTACACCGCGCTGACGGTGTGGATCGGCGGCGACGTGACCGTCAGCGTGCTCGGCCGGATGTTCGGCCTGCCCGCGAACGACCTGTCCTACGTCCTCGTCTACGGCCTGCTCGCCGCGGCGACCGTCGCGGGCGCGGTCTACGGCTACAAGGTGCTGCTGGCGATGTCCCGCATCCTCGCCGTCGGCATGACCGCCCTGCTGATCCTCGGCGTGATCGCCTACGCCCCCGCCTTCACCACGGCCGCGCTCCCGGACGCGGGCGGCTATCTGCTGGGCGGGTTCTGGCCGACCTGGCTGCTGGCGGCGGTGGCCGCGGGTCTGTCGGGGCCGGTCGCCTTCATCACCCTGCTCGGCGACTACACCCGCTACATCTCCCCCGCCCGCCACTCCTCCCGCACGGTGCTGCGCGCGACCTGGGCCGGACTGCTCCTCGGCCTGCTGGTGCCGCAGCTCTTCGGCACCTTCACGTCCTACGCCGCGGGGGCCGCGCTCGACTACGCCGGGCCGCTCGCCGCGTCCGCGCCCGTCTGGTACCTGCTGCCGCTGCTGCTCGCCGCCTCGGCCGGGTCGGTCGGCAACGCGGGCCTGATGCTCTACTCGATGGGCCTCGACCTGGACGCGATCCTGCCCCGGCTGTCGCGGGCCAAGGCCACCTGTGTGGTCGCGGTGGTCGCCACCGTGTCCGTGTTCCTCGGCCACTACTTCTCGGACACCCAGTCCGCGATGACGTCCTTCGTGCTGCTGCTCACCGCGATCGGCACGCCCTGGGCGGTCATCACCCTCATCGGCTTCGTCCGCTGCCGCGGGCAGTACGACGCCGACGCCCTGCAGGTCTTCAACCGGCGCGCGCGGGGCGGGATCTACTGGTTCCGCGGCGGCTGGAACCTCGCGGCGACGGCCTCCTGGGCGCTGGGCGCCGCGGTCGGCTGTCTCGCGGTGGCGCTGCCGTCGTACGAGGGGCCGCTGCTGTCCCTGACCGGCGGGGTGGACTGCAGCTTCCTGCTGTCCGGCGCGGTGGGCGGTCTGGCCTACACGCTGCTGACGCGGTCCGCCCCGGCGATCGGCCCGACGGCCCTCGACGAGGCGGACACCAGGAGTGCGACGGCCGCCTGAGCACGGGCCGTCGACGGCGCGGGGCCCGGGGCGCATCGCCCCGGGCCCCGCGTGTGCTCGTCACCGGCCGGCCGCCGGTCAGGCCAGCTGGTGCATCCAGCCGTGCTTGTCCTCGGCCGTGCCGCGCTGGATGTCGAGCAGGGCCTGGCGGAGCCTGAGGGTGACCTCGCCGGGCTCGCCGCCGGACTGCTGCCACTCGGCGCCGTCGGTCTTGACCGTGCCGACCGGCGTGATGACGGCGGCCGTGCCGCAGGCGAAGACCTCGGTGAGGGTGCCGTTCGCGGAGTCGCGGCGCCACTGGTCGAGGGAGACGCGGCCCTCCTCGGCCCGGTAGCCGAGGTCACGGGCGACGGTGAGGAGGGAGTCGCGGGTGACGCCCTCCAGGATGGAGCCGGTGAGGGACGGGGTGACGATCCTGTCGCCGTACACGAAGTACAGGTTCATGCCGCCGAGCTCCTCGACCCACTGGTGCTCGACCGCGTCGAGGTAGCAGACCTGGTCGCAGCCCTTGGCGGCGGCCTCCGCCTGGGCGAGCAGGGACGCGGCGTAGTTGCCGCCGGTCTTGGCGTCGCCCATGCCGCCGGGGACGGCGCGGACGCGGTCCTGCGAGACCCAGATGGAGACCGGCTTCACACCGCCGGGGAAGTACGCGCCGGCCGGGGAGGCGATGACGAGGAAGAGGTACTCGTTGGCGGGCTTCACGCCCAGGCCGACCTCGGTCGCGATCATGAACGGGCGCAGATACAGGGACTCCTCGCCGCCGTGCGCCGGGACCCAGTCCCGGTCCTGGCGGACGAGGGCGTCGCAGGCGTCGATGAAGGTCTCGACGGGAAGCTCGGGCATGCCGAGGCGGCGGGCGGAGGCCTGGAAGCGCTGGGCGTTCTTCTCCGGGCGGAAGGTGGCGACGGACCCGTCGGGGCGGCGGTAGGCCTTGAGGCCCTCGAAGATCTCCTGGGCGTAGTGCAGGACGGTCGTGGCCGGGTCGAGCGAGAGCGGCGCGTACGGCACGAGCTGACCGTCGTGCCAGCCGCGGCCCTCCGTCCACTTGATGGTCACCATGTGGTCGGTGAAGTGGCGGCCGAACCCGGGGTTGGCCAGGATGGCCTCCCGCTCCGCGGCGGAGAGCGGGTGGGCGGAGGGCTTCAGCTCGATCGTGGGCGTCGTCATGAGTGGTTGTCCTTCACCGGTTGTAGTGACGGGCCGCGCTCACGCCTTCGACGGCCGTTTCCGGCCAGTGCTAGGACGTCCGAGCTTTCCCTCATTCCGCGGCTCCGCGTTCGATTATCGCTCGCGGGGTGCCGGGGGAGAAAACAGCGGGGTGCGACCCAGGGCTCGATGGTGGCACCCGGCGGGGGACATGCGGAAGCCGCCGGGTGCGGAATGCGACCCGGCGGCTTCGACTGCGATGGGTGTCGAGTCCGGCGGGTCAGCCGGCTACTCGCCCGGCGAGCGCGTCGCCGATCGCGGTCGTGGAGCGGGCCGGCTTGCCGACGCGCTCGGCGAGGTCGGCGGCGACGGCCTCCTCGATGCGGGCGGCCTCGGCGTCGTGGCCGAGGTGGCGCAGCAGGAGCGCGACGGACAGGACGGTGGCCGTGGGGTCGGCCTTGCCCTGGCCGGCGATGTCCGGGGCCGAGCCGTGGACCGGCTCGAACATCGACGGGAACTCGCCGCTCGGGTTGATGTTGCCGGAGGCCGCGACGCCGATGCCGCCGGAGACGGCCGCGGCGAGGTCGGTGATGATGTCGCCGAAGAGGTTGTCGGTGACGATCACGTCGAACCGCTCCGGCTGGGTGACCAGGTAGATGGTCGCGGCGTCGACGTGCATGTACTCGGTGGTGACGTCCGGGTACTCCTCGGCCACCTGGTTGAAGACGTTCGTCCACAGGTGACCGGCGAAGGTCAGCACGTTGTTCTTGTGGATCAGCGCCAGCTTCTTGCGCGGGCGGGCCTGGGCGCGGGCGAAGGCGTCCCGCACGACACGCTCGACGCCGAAGGCCGTGTTGACGGACACCTCGGTGGCGACCTCGTGGGGCGTGCCCTTGCGGATGGTGCCGCCGTTGCCGGTGTACGGGCCCTCGGTGCCCTCGCGCACGACGACGAAGTCGATCTCCGGCTGGCCGGCGAGCGGGGTGGCCACGCCCGGCAGCAGCTTGGAGGGCCGCAGGTTGACGTGGTGGTCGAAGGCGAAGCGGAGCTTGAGCAGGAAGCCGCGCTCCAGGACGCCGGACGGCACCGACGGGTCGCCGATCGCGCCGAGCAGGATCGCGTCGTGCTGCTTGAGGGCGTCGAGGTCGGCGTCGGTGAGGGTCTCACCGGTGGCGTGGTAACGCCGGGCGCCGAAGTCGTACTCCTTGGTCTCCAGCTTCACGTCCTCCGGGAGGACGGCGGAGAGGACCTTCAGGCCTTCGGCCACTACCTCCTGGCCGATGCCGTCACCGGGGATCACTGCGAGATCGATGCTGCGAGACATGCGGGCACCCTACTCTTCGTCCCATGCAATGACACACACTGTCCGCCATCTGGACATTCGCACAACGGGCGACCTCATCTCGTCGTACCACGTTCACCCGTGTGTCGCAGCGGGGTCGGGGCCCACGGGGAACCTCTACCCCATGGAGACACCGGACTTCGGGATCCCGGAGCGACTCGCCCGCCGGATGACCATGGCGGAGCAGCACGAGTACCTGCGCGGCCGGCCGACCCGGCGCCGCACGCTGGTGACCGCGGGCGCGGTGGCGGGCGGACTGCTGACGGGCTGCGCGGGCACGCGGGAGCGCCCCGTGCGTGCGGTGGCCGCCACCGCGGTGGCGCCCGGCGCGGCGGTCGTGCCCTTCGGCCGCCATCTGGCCCTCGGCGCGGACCCGCGCACCCAGATGCGGATCTCCTGGCAGGTCCCGGTCGCGGTGCGCGCGCCGTACGTCCGGATCGGGGCGCGGCCCGACGCGCTGGGGCCGCGCGTCGCGGCGGAGCTGCGCGCCCTGCACACGCCGGGGGTGGAGGGCGTACGGCCCGAGGTGGAGCAGTACTACGTGCACGCCGCACTGGACGATCTGCTGCCGGGCACCACGTACTACTACGGCGTCGGGCACGAGGGCCTCGACCCGGCCGACCCGCGCCGGCGGGCCGCTGTCGCCTCGTTCCGCACGGCGCCCGCGCGCCCGGAGTCGTCCTTCGTCTTCACCGCCTTCGGCGACCAGGGGGTCGGCGAGGGGGCGGCCGCGCTCGACCGGCAGCTGCTGCGCGAGCGGCCCGCCTTCCATCTGCACGCCGGGGACATCTGCTACGCCGACGCCAACGGCAGGGGCGCCGTGGCGGACCGCTACGACGCCACGCTCTGGGACCGGTTCTTCCGGCAGAACGAACCCGTCGCCTCGTCCGTGCCGTGGATGGTGACGACCGGCAACCACGACATGGAGGCCTGGTACTCGCCGGACGGCTACGGCGGGCAGCTCGCCCGGTTCTCCCTGCCGGACAGCGGCTTCGACCCGCGCACGGCGCCGGGGGTGTACGCGTTCACGTACGGCACCGTCGGCGTGGTGGCGCTCGACGCGAACGACGTGTCGTACGAGATACCCGCCAACTACGGCTACAGCGAGGGGCGGCAGACGGCGTGGCTGGACCGCACGCTGCGCGCGCTGCGGGCCTCGGAGGACGTCGACTTCGTCGTCGTCTATTTCCACCACTGCGCCTACTCCACCTCCGCGCACGCCTCCGACGGCGGGGTGCGCGCGGCGTGGCTGCCGCTGCTCGCGCGGCACCGGGTGGACCTGGTGATCAACGGACACAACCACGTCTACGAGCGCACCGACGCCGTCCGGGACGGCGAGGTCGGCCGGCGTGTGCCGGTCGGCGGCTCGACGGACCCGGAGCGGGACGGGACCGTGTTCGTCACCGCGGGCGGCGGCGGGCGTGACCCGTACGACTTCCCGGCCGGCGCACAGGAGAGCTACGAGGGGCATGTGCACGACGCCGAGTCCGTGGAGACCTTCCAGTGGACCCGGTCGCGGCAGCCGGACCCGGAGACCGTGGAGTGGTCCCGGGTGCGCTACCGGGGGTTCTCCTACCTCTCGGTGGAGGTGGAGAGCGGCCCGGCGCCCCGGCTGAAGGTGTCGGCGCGCACGCACACGGGTGAGCGGATCGACCATTTCGAGGTGCGGCGCGGACGCCGGACCCGTCCGTAGGTCCCCGGCGCCCGCACCGCACCTCGCGCGGGCGCGGCTCCCGGCGATCTGGGGCGAAGAAGGCTTCGGTGAGGGCTCAGTGGCCGGTCGCGCCGCCGTTGTCGCGGCGGTCGAGGGCGCGCTGGAGGGCGGCGGCGGCCTGCTTGCGGTCGGTCTCGGTCGTACGGGAGAGGTGGCGGACTCGGCGGCGGACGGTCGTCTCGGCCATGGGTGATCGACTCCTTCGGAAGACACCGGAGGCGGAAGGGGGTTACGAGACGCCGGAAGGGGCGGGGAGCACCGGCCGCAGGGGTTGCCTGCACGGGGCCCGGCTCACGACCGCCATTCGCTTGATCGAGCGAGACGTTCGGCTCCTACAAAGCTAAGGGAGGAGCTCGCCGCTGTCTCCACAATTACTCGGACTTCCTACTATCTGAGACGGTGAACCGGGAGTGTCTTGAGTCACACCGCCGTGACCTGCGCTTTTGGCATACGGGGGTGCAGTGCGCGCAGCTCCCGGACGAGGGCGCGGACGGCCGCCGTGGCGGCGAGCTCGGGGGTGGTGACATAACCGACCCGGCGGGTGGGTCGCCGGGGGCCGAGATCGGTGATCTGGAGGGTGAGCGGTGCTCCGGTGAGGGAGAGCGCGGGCATGACGGCCATGCCGAGACCGCTGCTCACCATCGAGAGCACCGCTCCGTCGTCCTCGGCGCGCACGGTCGCGGGCGGAAGCCACTCCTGGGCCGCCCACCACTCGCGGGTGTACGAGGTGCAGTTCTCCGTCCAGTCGACCAGCGGGAGCGAGCGCGGATCGGGGTGGCCGGCCGGGTGCACCAGGGAGTACGGCTCCTCCAGCAGCACATCGCCGACCAGCTCCGGCGGAACGGGTGAGCTGGTGCCGAGGGTCGCTATCCCGATGTCGGCCCGCCCCGCGGCCACCTCCCCCGCGGTGCCCGGCCCGACCTCCCGTACGACGGTCACGCTCGCCTCGATGCCGGGGTGCCGGGCGGCCAGCCGCTCCAGCGCGGGCGGCAGCAGATGCAGGGCCGCGCTGCGGAAGGCGGCGATGCGCAGCGGGCCGGACGGCCCGGCGGACTCACCCGATCCCGACCCCGCCCCTGCCCCGCGGGTCTCGGCGACCAGCACCTGGAGCAGCCGCAGCACCCGGCGCCCGTGGGCCACCGCACGCTCCCCCGCCGCGGTGGGCCGGGCCCCGTGCCGGCCGCGCTCGAACAGCACGACGCCCAGCTTGCGTTCCATGCCGCGCACCGCGTGCGACACCGCGGACTGGGTGGCGCCGAGGCGGACGGCAGCGGCGGAGAAGCCGCCCTCCTCGGCGACGGCCACGAGCGTGCGCAGCTCCTGCGGCGCGAGGTCGACTGTGTTCACGCGGGCGCTCCACCTGCTGCTATGAGGGCGATTCATGGACCGGCCGGTCCCATGAGCGCAACCCTCTGCCGCACCCGAGCATTCCTTCCTACGGTCCCCGTCATGAACGACATCGCGCTCACCGTCCAGCAGACCGCCCGTCCGACCGGTTTCCCCACCGCGGACCACTTCCGGTTCGCCGAGTCGCCGGTTCCCGGGCCGCGGCCGGGCACGGCCCTGGTGGAGAACCTGCTGTGGTCGGTCGACCCGTACCACCGCGAGATGATGGACGGCGACTTCGCGCTGAACGCCCCGCTGGAGGGCCGCACGCTCGGCCGGGTCGTCGCCTCGCGCGAACCCTCCCTGCGGGAGGGCGAGATCGTCCTCCACCGGCAGGGCTGGCGCACCCACGCCGTGGTCACGCCCGAGGAGGTCCGGCACGTCCCGCTGCACGAGGGCGTCCCGCTGACCGCGTACCTGGGCGTGCTCGGCGGCACGGGCCTCACGGCGTACATCGGGCTGACCCGGATCGCCGGACTGCGCGCGGGGCAGGACGTGTTCGTGTCGGGCGCCGCGGGCGGGGTCGGCACGGCCACCGGCCGCTTCGCCCGGCTGCTGGGCGCGGGCCGGCTGATCGGCAGCGCGGGCACGCCTGAGAAGGTCCGCCACCTCACCGGACAGGTCGGCTACGACGCGGCGTTCGACTACCACGACGGGCCGGTCGCCGAGCTGCTGGCGAAGGCCGCGCCCGGCGGCGTCGACGTCTTCGTGGACAACGTCGGCGGGGAGCACCTCGGCGCGGCGATCGGGGCGCTGCGTGAGCGCGGGCGGGTGGTGCGGGTGGGCACGATCAGCCAGTACAACACCCCCGAGGCGCCGCCCGTGGTGTTCGACCACGCCGCCGTGGTGGAGAAGCGGCTGCGCATCGAGGGCTTCCTGGTGAGCGACTACCGCGAACAGCAGGAGGAGCTGTACGAGTTCGCCGTACCGCATCTGCGCAGTGGGGCGCTCGCGCTCGACGAGACGGTCGTGGACGGCTTCGAGCGGATCGTGGAGGCGTTCCTGCTGATGCTGCGGGGCGGGAACACCGGGAAGATCCTGGTGCGGGCCGTGTGAGGCTCACAGGACGTCGCCGTCGCGCCAGTCGAAGAGCAGCTCGGCGTGCGGGTCGGCGGGGGCGGGCCAGACGTAGGTGGACCCTTCCTCCTCGGGCAGCCGGACCGGCCCCTCGGGCCCCAGCGCGCCGACCGGGCCGGTCCAGGGGCGCCAGCCGCGGGCCTCGTACAGCAGGGCGCCCTCGTCGCTCGCGGACAGGGCGCCCAGGTCGTAGGCGCGTGTCAGCACGCCCTCCAGGGCGTCCATCACCCGGCCGCCGAGCCCGGTGCGCCGCACGTCCCGGCGTACGGCGACCCCTTCGACGTAGCCGACCCGCAGCCAGCGGCCGCCCAGCCGGGCGCGGCGCATGACGACCGCCCCGTGCGCGGCGACGCCCCGCTCGTCGTAGGCGAGGGCGTGCATGCCGCCGAGGGTGTGGTCCCAGTCCTCGGCGGAGAGGTCTCCGTCGAAGGAGTCGTCCAACAGGTCGCGGACGGAGCGGAGTTCGGTGGGCGCGAGCTGCGCCGTGTGGGCGATGCGCAGAATCATACCGGCATTGTCAGGCGTGCCGCATCCAGATGTTGGGCTCGCGGTAGACCCCGAGCGTCCCGCCGGCCGGTCCGCGCCCTCTGCGGGACGGGGCGACGACGGCCCCGCAGATCACCGACGAGTCCGGCTCCAGGCCCTGTTCGCGTCCCTCCACGGCGCGCACGAGGGAGTCGGTGTAGCCGCCGGGCAGGCCGTCGACGGTGCCGTCCCAGCGCAGCGGGACGCCCCAGCCGGCGGCCACGGGCACGTCGTCGCGCTCGTCGACGAGCATCAGGTCGAACCCGGCGAAGTACTCCCTGACCCGGCCTATGCACCTCTTGACCACCCGGTCGGCGGTGATGAACGCCGGGAAGCCCTCGCTGAACAGCTCCGCGAGCTGCTCGTCCTTCCACTCGCCGCGCCGGCGCGCTCGATCTTGACTGTCACGGGGCGTTCTCAGCACACACCCTCACTCGCCTAACCACTAAAACACTCTTGACTGGTTAGACATGGGCGGCACATGATGCCGTCATGACCACTCACCGGGTTCACCACCGCACCACCACCGTCCGCGGCCACGAGGTCCACTACCGCGAGGCCGGCCCCGAGGACGCGCCCGCGGTCCTGCTGCTGCACGGCTTTCCCAGCAGCTCGCACATGTTCCGCGACCTGATCCCGCTGCTCGCCGGCCGCTACCGGGTGATCGCGCCCGACCACATCGGGTTCGGGCGCTCGGCGACGCCGCCCGCGTCGGAGTTCTCGTACACCTTCGCCGAACTGGCCGAGCTCACCGCAGAGTTCACCGAGCGGCTCGGACTGGAGCGGTTCGCGCTGTACGTCCAGGACTACGGCGCCCCGATCGGGCTGCGCCTCGCGCTCGCGCATCCGCACCGGGTGAGCGCGATCGTCACCCAGAACGGCAACGCCTACGAGGAGGGCCTCGGCGAGGAGGCCTGGGCCCCGGTGCGGGCGCTGATCGAGAAGCGCACGCCCGAGACGGAGGCGCCGGTGCGGGAGATCTACTCCCTGGACGGCATCAAGTGGCAGTACCTGCACGGCGTTCCGGAGCGCCTGCGGGACCTGGTCAGTCCGGACGCCTACGAGCGGGACGCGGCCGACATCTCACGTCCGGGCCAGACGGAGATCCAGCTCGACCTGATCAGCGACTACGGCTCCAACTTCGCCCTCTACCCGGCCTTCCACGAGTACTTCCGCACCAGCCAGGTGCCCCTGCTGGCGGTGTGGGGCGCCCACGACGAGATCTTCGTCCCGGCCGGCGCCCTCGCCTTCCAGCGGGACCTGCCGGAGGCCGAGGTGCATCTGCTGCCCACCGGCCACTTCGCGCTGGAGACGCACGCCGGCCAGATCGCGGGCCTGATGGACGACTTCCTCGGCAGGACCGTGCGGGCGGCTCGCCCACACGACTGATCCTCCGCGCGGCGCCGGACATGCGGCCGCCGCGAGGGGAACAGGTGACGTCATGAACGACACGGAGAAGGTGTTCCTCGAAGGCGGCCCGGACGATCTCCCCGAGCGGATCGTGCCGGTTCCCAGCCCCGGTCCGGACGTGAAGATCGAGCTGCGCAACGGCTACGAGCACTTCCGGCCCACGTCCCGCCGGGCGGACACGCCGGAGGGCAGCCTGCCGGTGTACGAGTGGTGGGAGCGTACGGAGATGGCGGGCTGAGGGCGTTGTCAGTGGCAGCCCCTACGTTGGGCGCATGGGCTACCACCTGCATCTGATCGCGGTCCCCGAGGCCGAGCTGCGCGAGGACGGCGTCTGGCTCGCGGAGCTGTTCGCCGCGTCGTGGGACGCCTGGTCCGGCGGGGAGAAGTCGCCGGACGCCGTCGAGACGGTGATCGAGAAGGACTTCTTCACGCTCGACCACCTGCTCTGCGGGGCCGAGAAGCACGACATCGGCCCCTGGCTGCCCGCCTCGCTGCTCATATTCGGCGGCCGGCCCGTGTACCACCCCAAGTACCCGGACCCCTATGTGCTGCTCACGCCCGAGGAGGTCCGGGTGGCGGCGGATTTCATCCGGAGGACCGCCTTCGAGGAGCTGTGGGCGGTGAGCGGCGTGGAGCTGGCCGCCTCCTGGGGGCGGCCGCGGGCGGAGGTCGCGGAGATGCTCGCCGGGCACTACGCGGACCTGCGCGACACCTATGGGCGCGCAGCGGCCGAGGGCCGGGTCGTGGCGAAGTACTTCGCCTTCTGACCCGGCCCTCGGACAAGGGTGCCGCGCGGGCTTCAGCCCATGTGCGGGTAGGTGTAGTCGGTCGGCGGGACCAGCGTCTCCTTGATGGCGCGGGTCAGCGTCCAGCGCATCAGGTTCTGCGGGGCGCCGGCCTTGTCGTTGGTGCCGGAGGCGCGGCCGCCGCCGAAGGGCTGCTGGCCGACGACGGCACCGGTCGACTTGTCGTTGATGTAGAAGTTGCCGGCGGCGTAGCGCAGCTTCTCCATCGTGTACGCGGCGGCGGCGCGGTCGTTCGAGATGACCGAGCCGGTCAGCGCGTAGTCCGACGCCGACTCCATCTGGGTCAGCATCTCGTCGTACTTGTCGTCCTCGTAGACGTACACGGCGAGGATCGGGCCGAAGTACTCGGTCGTGAAGACCTCGTTCTCCGGGTCGGTGCACTCGATGACGGTCGGGCGGACGAAGTAGCCGACCGAGTCGTCGTAGGAGCCGCCCGCGACGATCGTGCAGGTGGGGTCCTGCTTGGCGCGGTCGATGGCGGCCTTGTTCTTGGCGAAGGCGCGCTCGTCGATGACGGCGCCGATGAAGTTCGACAGGTCGGTGACGTCACCCATGGTGATGTAGTCGACCTCGGCGGCGAACTCCTCCTTGAAGCCGGAGTTCCAGATCGACGCGGGGATGTAGGCGCGGGAGGTCGCCGAACACTTCTGGCCCTGGTACTCGAAGGCACCGCGGGTCAGGGCGGTCTTCAGGATCGCCTTGTCAGCGCTCGGGTGGGCGACGACGAAGTCCTTGCCGCCGGTCTCGCCGACCAGACGCGGGTAGGCGCGGTACTTCTCGATGTTGGCGCCGACCGTCTTCCACAGGTACTGGAAGGTCCTGGTCGAGCCGGTGAAGTGGATGCCGGCGAGGTCCCGGTGCTCCAGGGCGACCTTGGAGACCTCGATGCCGTCGCCGGTGACGAGGTTGATGACGCCCTTGGGCAGGCCGGCCTCCTCCAGGAGCTGCATCAGCAGCACGGCGGCGTGGGTCTGCGTCGGGGACGGCTTCCACACGACCACGTTGCCCATCAGGGCCGGGGCGGTCGGCAGGTTGCCCGCGATGGCCGTGAAGTTGAACGGCGTGATCGCGTAGACGAAGCCCTCCAGCGGGCGGTGGTCGAGGCGGTTCCACACACCCGGGGAGTTCGCCGGGGGCTGCTCGGCCAGGATCTGGCGGGCGTAGGCGACGTTGAAGCGCCAGAAGTCCACCAGCTCGCAGGGGGTGTCGATCTCGGCCTGCTGGGCGGTCTTGGACTGGCCCAGCATGGTGGAGGCGGCCAGCGTCTCGCGCCAGGGGCCGGCCAGCAGCTCGGCGGCGCGCAGGATGATCGCCGCGCGGTCGTCGAAGGACATCGCGCGCCAGGCCGGGGCGGCCGCGAGGGCCGCGTCGATCGCGTCCTGGGCGTCCGCTTGCGTGGCGTTCCGGTAGGTGCCGAGGACCGCCTTGTGGTTGTGCGGCTGGACGACCTGGAAGACCTCGCCGCCGCCCATCCGCTTCTCACCGCCGATGGTGCAGGGCAGGTCGATCGGGTTCTCGGCCAGCTCCTTGAGCTTGACCTCGAGGCGGGCACGCTCGGGCGAGCCGGGGGCGTAGCCGTGCACCGGCTCGTTGACGGGGGTGGGGACCTGGGTCACAGCGTCCATGAGATCCGTAACTCCTTGTACGTGAGCGGGTGTTCGGGTCAGCCCTTGGAGAGCATGCTGCGGACGAAGAAGCGCAGGTTGGCCGGCTTCTCCGCGAGACGGCGCATGAAGTAGCCGTACCAGTCGGTGCCGTAGGCCGTGTACACGCGCATGCGGTGGCCCTCGGCGGCCAGGCGCAGGTGCTCGTCGCCGCGGATGCCGTACAGCATCTGGAACTCGTACTCGTCGAGCTTGCGGCCGGCCTTGCGGGCGAGTTCCTGGGCGATGGAGATCAGGCGCGGGTCGTGGGACCCGATCATCGGGTAGCCCTCGCCCTCCATGAGGATCCTCAGGATGCGCACATACGCCTTGTCGATCTCCTGCTTCTGCTGGTAGGCGACCTCGGCGGGCTCCTTGTATGCGCCCTTGACGATGCGCACCCGGCTGCCGTTCGCGGCGAGGCGGCGGGCGTCGGCCTCGGTGCGGAAGAGGTAGGCCTGGATGACACAGCCGGTCTGCGGGAAGTCCTTCCGCAGCTCCTCGTGGATGGTGAACATCGAGTCGAGGGTGGTGTGGTCCTCGGCGTCCAGGGTGACCGTGGTGCCGATCGCCGCGGCGGCCTCGACGACCGGGCGGACGTTCGCGAGGGCCAGCTCGTGGCCGCCCTCCAGGGCCTGGCCGAACATCGACAGCTTCACGGACATCTCGACACGCTCGCCGAGCTCCAGGTCCTTGAGGTGCTCGATCAGCAGCAGATAGGCGTCCCGGGCGGCGGTGGCCTGCTCCGGGGTGGTGATGTCCTCGCCGACGACGTCCATCGTCAGCTCCAGGCCCTTGGCCGTCAGGTCCTCGATGATCGGGACGATGTCGTCCACGGTCTCACCGGGGATGAACCGGTCGACGACCTGCTTGGTGACCGGGGCCGCCGAGATCAGGCGTCGCATCCGGTCGCTGCGCGACGCGGCGAGAATCACGGGACCCAGCACGGGGAACCTCCACTAACCAGCAGAAACAGGCCGCGGCCCGAAGATTCGGGTACGGCACGGAGAACCACCGTGAAACCTAAGGATCGCTCCGATCCTCTGCCATCGACAGCTGTCACGCATCCCTGCCACAGATCTCGGACAGATGTATGAAGGGCACGGGAAATGCGGCAGAATGCCCGGGTGGCGTCGGAATACAAAGCGGACTACCAGGAGCTGGTCGACGAGATCTCCGAGCTGCTGGGCGTTCCGGCGACCCTGGAGAACCGCGACTTCGAACTGATCGCCTTCGGCGCGTACGACGACGAGGGCGACCTCGACCCGTCCGCGCTGGACCCGGTCCGCACCCGCTCGATCCTGACCCGGCGCTCCACGGCGGCGGTGCGGGAGTGGTTCGAGGGCTTCGGCATCACCCGGGCGACGGGACCGGTCCGTATCCCGCCGACCCCGGAGGCGGGGGTGTACCGGGGACGGATCTGCCTGCCCGTACGCCACCGGGGTGTCGTCCTCGGGTACGTGTGGCTGCTGGACGACGACCCGGGTCCCACGGACGCCCAGCTCGCGGCGGCCATGGAGGTGACCGCCCGGATCGGCGCGCTGCTCGCGGACGAGGCCCAGCACGGCGCCGACCTCACCCGGGAGTTCCGGGCGGTGCTGACCGCCGAGCGGGGCTGGCAGCAGGACATGGCGGTGGCGGCGCTGCGGACCGCGCTGGGCCCGCGCGGGGAGGGCCCGCACACCGTGGTCTGCGTCGCGCCCTGGCCTTCGGCCGACCCCGACGACGCCCCGTCGGCGCGTACCGTGCCGCACACGACGGCCCTGTGCACGGTGCCGTGGGGCCCGGCCCGCCAGTGTCTGGCGGTGCTGGTGCGGCTGCGCTCGGCCGATGTGCACGTGCCGGCGCTGACGGCGGCCTCGCGGCTGCTGCGGGAGGGGGCCCGGGCGGCTGGGGTCGGGGAGATCCGCAGCGGGCTCGCCGAGCTGGGCACCTCCTGGCAGGAGGCCTCGGCCGCCGCCCGCGCCGCGCTCGCCGAGCCCCGCCTCGGGCCGGTCGCGGAGTGGTCCCGGATCGGGGCCTACCGGCTGCTGACCTCCCTGCCGACGGGCGCCGCGCACGATCCGGCGTCGGCCCCGCTCCTGTCCCCCGCCCAGAGCGAGCTGGCCCGCACCGCCGAGGTCTACCTCGACCACGCGGGCCAGGCCGGGCGTACGGCCGCCGCGCTGGGCATCCACCGGCAGACCCTCTACTACCGGCTGTCCCGCGTCGAGCAGCTGACGGGCCTGGACCTGGACGACGGCGAGCACCGGCTGCTGCTGCACATGGCGCTGAAGGCGGCGCGGCTGTGAGCCGTCACCAGGCCGGGGCGCGGGTGGCGCGGTCCTCGGCGCCCTCGCGGAAGAAGTACTCGGGCCCGAGCCCGCGCAGCACCTCGGGAGAGCCCTCGGCGATCCAGCCGCCCCCGGCCCTGCGCGCGGCGGGCCCGAGCCGCTCGAACGTGGTCTCGCCGATCAGCTCGACGTACCTCGCCCCGGAGTAGTCCACCTCGAAGAGCCGGAGCGGGGCTCGGCAGGGTTGCCTCGGACAGCGGGTCACGCCGGTGCCCGGCACGACCCATGCCTTGGTCGCCGGGGCGGACTCCTTGGCCGAAGGCCCCTTGGTGTCGGCCTGCGAGCCCGGCACCCGGCCGCCGAGGGGAGTCACGTCGGCGACCGGTGCCGCCTCGTGTTCGTCACTGCGCCACACACTGGCGCTGAGCAGCGACAGCAGCAGGGCTGACCCCACCAGCAACGGAAGAAGGAAGTCCGGCCACCCCCGGGGCGCTCAGCAGCTCAGCCCTTCGTGGCGGCGTCGATCAACCGCCGCAGACCCTCGGCGAGCTGCTCGCCGCTGGGCGCGGTCTTCGGATCGAAGGTCCACTGGGCGATCAGCCCGGTCATGAGGGTCACGTAGAACATGCCGAGGGTGTCGGCGGTCTCGTCCGAGACGTCCTCCTCGCGGCCGCCCATGAGCATCGGGACGAACCCGCGGCCGGCCTCGCGCTGGGCGCGCGCCAACTGGTCCCGCACCTCGGGGAGTTCGTCGCCCATGACGATGATCTCCATGCTCAGGCGCCAGATGGAGCCCGGCTCGCGCATGGTGGCGATGATGTTCGACCACACCTCCTGGAAGCGCTCCACGGAACCGGGCTCCGTGCTCGCCGCGCCTCCGCCGCCCTGGAAGGCGGGGCCCATCCCCTCGACCAGCGACACATAGGCCTGGGCGAGCAGCGCGTCCTTCGAGCCGTAGTGGTAGCCGATGGAGGCCAGGTTGGTGCCCGACTCCTTGACGATGTCGCGCGCCGTCGTGCGCGCGAAGCCCTTCTGCAGCAGGCAGCGCTTGGCGCCTTCGAGCAGATCCTCGCGGTGTCCCATGCGGGTCAGCCTAGCGTCCGGGTCCATACACCCGTCCCATACGCAGGTCTTATACGCAAGTCTTATACACATGTTCTAGACAGGCGTATAGGACGCCTGTACATTGCTCGGCATGACGAATCCGACGAGCACGACCCCTGCCCCCGGCTCCCCTGCCGGGCGCCGCGAATGGACCGCCCTGGCCGTGCTGATGCTGCCGCTGCTGCTGGTGTCGATGGACGTCTCCGTCCTCTACTTCGCGATCCCCGCCATCGGGGCGGACCTGGCGCCCACCGCCACCCAGCAGCTGTGGATCTTCGACATCTACGGGTTCGTCCTGGCCGGCCTGCTGATGACGATGGGCTCCCTCGGCGACCGCTTCGGCCGCCGCCGGCTGCTCCTGCTGGGCGCGGCCGCCTTCGGCACGGCCTCCCTGGTGGCGGCCTACGCGAACAGCGCGGAGACGCTGATCGCGGCCCGCGCGGTCCTCGGCATCGGAGGCGCGACCCTGATGCCGTCGACGATGGCGCTGGTGCGCACGATGTTCACCGACCCCCGCCAGCGCACCAAGGCCATCGGCATCTGGTCCGGCGTGATGACCGGCGGCATCGCCCTCGGCTCGGTGATGAGCGGGGTGCTGGTGGAGTACTTCTGGTGGGGCTCGGTGTTCCTGGTCAACCTGCCCGCGATGGTGCTGCTGCTGGTCCTCGGCCCCGTCCTGCTGCCGGAGTCCGAGGACCCCACGCCCGGCCGCTTCGACTGGCTGAGCATCCCGCTGTCCATGGCGGCGGTGCTGCCCGTGATCTACGGGCTCAAAGAGATCGCGGCCGAGGGCTGGTCCGCCGGTCACGTCGTCCCGATCACGGTCGGCCTGCTGTTCGCGGCCCTGTTCGTACACCGCCAGCGCACCACGGCCTCCCCGATGATCGACCCGGCCCTGTTCCGCGGCCGCGGCTTCGCGCCGTCGGTCTCCCTGAACCTGCTGTCCGCCTTCGCGGTGATGGGCTCGGCGTTCTTCACCACGCAGTACCTGCAGTCGGTGCTCGGCAAGAGCGCCCTGGAGGCCGCCCTGTGGTCGCTGCTGCCGTCGGTGCCGATCGGGGCGGCGGCACCGGTGGCGGCCCAGCTGGTGCAGAACGGCGTGCAGCGCGCCTACGTCGTCACGGCGGGCTTCGTGACCGGCGCGGGCGGCTACGGGCTGCTGGCCCTGGCGGGCCCGGACTCGATGGCGCTGGTGCTGACGGCGTGCGGGGTGCTCGCCGTCGGGATCGTCACCGTGATGTCCCAGATCACCGACCTGGCGCTGGGCGCGGCCCCGGTGGAGCGGGCGGGGTCCGCCTCCTCGCTCCTGGAGACGGGCGCGGAGTTCGGCGGCGCCCTCGGGATGGCGGTGCTCGGCTCCATCGGCACCGCGGTCTACCGCTCCGGGATGCCCGGCTCGGCGCCGGACGTGGCCCGCGAGACGCTGGGCGGGGCGCTGGCCGTCGCCGACGGGGTCCCGGGCCTGGCCGCCGCCGCGCGGGAGGCCTTCACCGACGGGATGCGGGCCGCGTCGCTCACGGCGGTGGTGCTGCTGCTCGCCGCGGCGGTCCTGGCGGCGGTTTCGCTGCGGGGGATCAGTGTGCGGGAGGCGCCTGCGGAGGAGCGGGAGCCCGCAGCGGTCTGAGACGCGAGAACGCCGTTCGGGCCGAGAGTCTCTCGGCCCGAACGGCGTTCTCGCGGCACTCAGACCAGGTTCACCGAGCGAGCGGAGGTCGCGCCGATCTCGTTCGCCAGCTCCGCCAGCACCCCGGAGGGCACGGTGTCGTCGACGGTGAGCACCGCGAGGGCCTCGCCGCCGACCGCCGCACGGGCGACCTGCATACCGCCGATGTTGATGCCCGCCTCACCGAGGATGCGGCCGACGGTGCCGACGACACCCGGACGGTCCTCGTAGCGCAGGACGACCATGTGGTCGGCGAGCGCGAGGTCCACGTCGTAGTCGCCGACGGCGACGATCTTCTGCAGGTGCTTCGGGCCGGCCAGGGTGCCGGACACCGACACCTCCTCGCCGGTGCCGAGCGTGCCGCGCACGGTGACGACGTTGCGGTGGTCCGGGGACTCCGAGCTGGTCGTCAGACGCACCTCGACACCGCGCTCCTGCGCGAACAGCGGGGCGTTGACGTAGGAGACCGTCTCGTCGACGACGTCCTCGAAGACGCCCTTGAGCGCGGACAGCTCCAGCACCTTCACGTCGTACTGCGTGATCTCGCCGTAGACCTCGACGTCGAGGCGGACGGCGACCTCACCCGCGAGGGCGGTGAAGATGCGGCCGAGGCGCTCGGCGAGCGGCAGGCCAGGCTTGACGTCCTCGGCGATGACACCGCCCTGGACGTTCACCGCGTCCGGCACCAGCTCACCGGCGAGGGCGAGGCGCACCGAGCGGGCGACGGCGATGCCGGCCTTCTCCTGCGCCTCGTCGGTGGAGGCGCCCAGGTGCGGGGTGGCGACGACCTGGTCGAACTCGAACAGCGGCGAGTCCGTGCAGGGCTCCTTGGCGTACACGTCGAGGCCGGCACCGGCGACGCGGCCCTCCTTGAGGGCGGAGTACAGCGCCTGCTCGTCGACGATGCCGCCGCGCGCGGCGTTGACGATGCGCACGCCGGGCTTGACCTTGCGCAGCGCCTCGTCGCCGATCAGGCCGAGCGTCTCGGGGGTCTTGGGCAGGTGGACGGTGATGAAGTCGGAGACCTCGAGCAGCTCGTCCAGCGACAGCACCTTCACGCCCATCTGCGCGGCGCGCGCGGGCTGCACGTAGGGGTCGTAGGCGACGACCTTCATGCCGAAGGCGGACATGCGCTGGGCGACCAGCGCGCCGATGCGGCCGAGGCCGACGACGCCGAGGGTCTTCTCGGCCAGCTCCACACCGGTGTACTTGCTGCGCTTCCACTCGCCGTTCTTCAGCGCGGCGTTGGCCTGCGGGATGTTGCGGGCGGTGGCGAGGATCAGACCGCAGGCCAGCTCGGCGGCGGTCACGATGTTGGAGGTCGGGGCGTTGACGACCATCACGCCGGCCTTGGTGGCGGCGGAGACGTCGACGTTGTCCAGGCCGACGCCGGCTCGCGCGACGACCTTCAGCTTGTTCGCGGCGGCGATGGCCTCGGCGTCGACCTTGGTGGCCGAGCGGATCAGGATCGCGTCGACATCGGCGATGGCGGGCAGCAGCTCGGCGCGGTCGGCGCCGTTGCAGTGCCGGATCTCGAAGTCGGGTCCGAGTGCGTCGACGGTCGCGGGCGACAGCTCTTCAGCGATGAGTACGACGGGTTTCGAGCTCACGTGGTCCTCACATGTGCGATGCGGACGGCCGTCCCGACGGCCGCAGGCGGTGGAGGGGCTAGCCGCGTGGAAGACGCACGACGCTGTGGGCCTGACGCGTTGTTGTTGAGCAGTGTAGTGGCGCCACGCCGTGCGTTCTTCGCCTCTACGGAAGGATCACCCGTCCGTGGCTGGACGGGTTGGACAACGGGGCCGGAGCGTATCGCCCCGGCCCCGCCGCCAGGAGGCTCAGGCCTCCTCGTTCACCCAGCTCATCAGCTTGCGCAGCTGCTTGCCGGTGGTCTCCAGCAGGTGCTCGGAGTCCTGGTCCTTGTACTCGTTGTACTTCTTCAGACCGCCGTGGTACTCGTCCATCCAGTTGCGGGCGAAGGTGCCGTCCTGGATCTCGGTGAGGACCTGCTTCATCTCGGCCTTGGTGGCGTCGGTGATGATGCGCGGGCCGGTGACGTAGTCGCCCCACTCGGCCGTCTCGGAGACGGACCAGCGCATCTTCTCCAGGCCGCCCTCGTACATGAGGTCGACGATCAGCTTCAGCTCGTGCAGGCACTCGAAGTAGGCGATCTCCGGCTGGTAGCCCGCCTCGACCAGGGTCTCGAAGCCGGCCTTGACCAGGGCGGAGGTGCCGCCGCACAGCACGGCCTGCTCACCGAACAGGTCGGTCTCGGTCTCCTCGGTGAAGGTCGTCTTGATGACACCGGCACGGGTGCCGCCGATGGCCTTGGCGTACGACAGGGCCAGCGCGAAGGCGTTGCCGGTGGCGTCCTGCTCGACCGCGGCGATCGCGGGGACGCCGCGGCCCTCCTCGTACTGGCGGCGGACCAGGTGGCCCGGGCCCTTCGGGGCGACCAGGGCGACGTCCACGCCGGCCGGGGGCTTGATGAAGCCGAAGCGGACGTTGAAGCCGTGCGCGAAGAACAGCGCGTCGCCGTCCTTCAGGTTCGGGGCGATGGACTCCTCGTAGACCTGGGCCTGGATCGGGTCCGGGATGAGGATCATGATGACGTCGGCCTCGGCGGCGGCCTCGGCGGGCGTCACCACACGCAGGCCCTGCTCCTCGGCCTTGGCCTTGGACTTGGAGCCCTCGTGCAGACCGACACGCACGTCGACACCGGAGTCGCGCAGCGACAGGGCGTGGGCGTGGCCCTGGGAGCCGTACCCGATGACCGCGACCTTGCGGCCCTGGATGATGGACAGGTCGGCGTCGGCGTCGTAGAACAGCTCGGCCACTTTGGGTTCTCTCCTTGAGTGCAGGTGTTGCGTCCCACCGTATGACGGCGGGGGGAGGGGAAGTTCGGGGGTCTCGGCATACGGGCGGCCGCGTGTCGGCGGCCGCCCGGGGCCGGTGCCGTCAGGCGGAGCGGTCGAGCGCGCGCAGCGACCGGTCGGTGATCGAGCGGGCGCCGCGGCCGATCGCGATCGTGCCGGACTGGACGAGCTCCTTGATGCCGTACGGCTCCAGCATCTTCAGCATGGCGGACAGCTTGTCGCTGGAGCCGGTGGCCTCGATGGTGACGGCCTCCGGGGAGACGTCGACGGTCTTGGCGCGGAACAGCTGGACGATCTCGACGATCTGCGAGCGCGTCTCGTTGTCGGCGCGCACCTTCACCAGAACGAGTTCGCGCTGAACGGCCTGTGCGGGCTCCAGCTCGACGATCTTCAGCACGTTGACGAGCTTGTTGAGCTGCTTGGTCACCTGCTCCAGCGGCAGGTCCTCGACGTTCACCACGATGGTGATGCGGGAGATGTCGGGGTGCTCGGTGACACCGACCGCGAGGGAGTCGATGTTGAAGCCGCGGCGGGAGAACAGGGCGGCGATCCTGGCCAGGATGCCGGGGGTGTTCTCCACCAGGACGGAGAGCGTGTGCTTGGACATGGTCTGCTTCCTTTACCTACGGCTCTCAGTCGTCTTCGTTGTCGCCGAAGTCGGGGCGGACGTCCCGGGCGGCCATGATCTCGTCGTTGGAGGTGCCGGCGGCGACCATCGGCCACACCATGGCGTCCTCGTGGACGATGAAGTCGATGACGACCGGACGGTCGTTGATGGAGTTCGCCTCCTCGATGACCTTGTCGAGGTCCTCCGGCGACTCGCAGCGGATGGCGTGGCAGCCCATGGCCTCCGACAGCTTCACGAAGTCGGGGACGCGGGTGCCGCGGGCCTCGGGGTTGACGTCGTCCGGGCCGGAGTGCAGGACGGTGTTGGAGTAGCGCTGGTTGTAGAACAGCGTCTGCCACTGGCGGACCATCCCGAGGGCGCCGTTGTTGATGACGGCGACCTTGATCGGGATGTTGTTCAGGGCGCAGGTGGTGAGCTCCTGATTGGTCATCTGGAAGCAGCCGTCGCCGTCGATGGCCCACACGGCCTTGTCGGGTGCGCCGGCCTTGGCGCCCATGGCGGCCGGGACGGCGTAGCCCATGGTTCCGGCGCCGCCGGAGTTCAGCCAGGTGGCGGGCTTGTCGTACTGGATGAAGTGCGCGGCCCACATCTGGTGCTGGCCGACGCCCGCCGCGAAGATCGTGCCCTCCGGGGCGAGTTGGCCGATCCGCTCGATGACCGCCTGCGGGGACAGCGAGCCGTCCTCGGGCTGGTCGTAGCCGAGCGGGTAGGTGTCGCGCCAGCGGGAGAGGTCCTTCCACCAGGCGCTGTAGTCGCCCCTGTGGCCCTCGCTGTGCTCCTTCTGCACGGCCTGGACCAGGTCGGCGATGACCTCGCGGGCGTCACCGACGATCGGCACGTCGGCGGCGCGGTTCTTGCCGATCTCGGCGGGGTCGATGTCGGCGTGGACGATCTTGGCGTACGGGGCGAAGCTGTCCAGCTTGCCGGTGACTCGGTCGTCGAAGCGGGCTCCGAGGGCGACGATCAGGTCGGCCTTCTGCAGCGCGGTGACGGCGGTGACCGCCCCGTGCATGCCCGGCATCCCCACGTGCAGCGGGTGGCTGTCGGGGAACGCGCCGAGCGCCATCAGCGTGGTGGTGACGGGCGCTCCGGTGAGTTCGGCGAGGACCTTCAGCTCGGCGGTCGCCTTGGCCTTCAGCACGCCGCCGCCGACGTAGAGGACGGGCCGCTTGGCGGCCGTGATGAGCTTGGCGGCCTCGCGGATCTGCTTGGCGTGCGGCTTGGTCACCGGGCGGTAGCCGGGCAGGTCCATGGTGGGAGGCCACTGGAAGACCGTCTTCGCCTGGAGGGCGTCCTTGGCGATGTCGACCAGGACCGGGCCGGGGCGGCCGGTGGAGGCGATGTGGAAGGCCTGCGCGATGATCCGCGGGATGTCCTCGGCCTTGGTGACCAGGAAGTTGTGCTTGGTGATCGGCATGGTGATGCCGACGATGTCCGCCTCCTGGAAGGCGTCCGTGCCGATCGCCTTGGAGGCCACCTGCCCGGTGATCGCCACGAGCGGCACCGAGTCCATGTGGGCGTCCGCGATCGGGGTGACCAGGTTGGTGGCGCCCGGGCCGGAGGTGGCCATGCAGACGCCGACCTTGCCGGTGGCCTGCGCGTAGCCGGTGGCGGCGTGGCCGGCGCCCTGCTCGTGGCGGACCAGGACGTGGCGCACCCGGGTCGAGTCCATCAGCGGGTCGTACGCGGGAAGGATCGCACCGCCGGGAATGCCGAATACCGTGTCGGCCCCGACCTCCTCGAGAGAGCGGATGAGGGACTGCGCACCCGTGACGTGCTCGGGGGCGGACTGCTGTCCTCCGGATCGGGGCCGCGGCTGCGGATGGTGGGCCCCGGTGGCCTGCTCGGTCATCGGCATTCTCTTCTCGATGCTGAGGGTTTTTGCGAGGTTCGTGCGGCTTGCGGCTGTTGTACAGGCTGCCCTGTGCAACAAAAAACCCCTCGTGCCAGAAGGCAAGCGAGGGGAGCGCGCCGGGTGGGTCTGCCAGGAGTCCGGGTCGGTCCGGACGTCACCAGCTTCAGCCGACGCGCTTTCCAAGTACGAGAATTCGGGTGCGCATGGCACTGACCCTCCCCCCGGCGCGCACCTACTGTCAAGTGGGTGGGACGGGAGTCTCATTATGTGAGCGGAGGGTCGTCCCGCCACCGAAGATGGTGGTCACGCCCGTGCCCATGCCGTCGAAGCCGCGGCCGACCCCGCCCGCGAACGCGGGTTCGGACGGACCGTGCGGCACCGGGTAATGGCCGGAAGTGAGCGCCCGGCGCAGCCGGTACTCGTCCAGCGGCCCGGCGAAGGCCATGCCCTGTCCGTGCGTACAGCCCATCCCGCGCAGGGCGACGACCTGTTCCGGCAGGTCCACCCCGTCGGCGACGGACTGCAGCCCGAGATCGCAGGCGATGCGCAGCAGCCCGCCGGTGATCTTGTGCAGCCGCGCGGACTCGACGACACCCTCGACGAGAGAGCGGTCCAGCTTCAGTATGTCGACGGGCAGCCGCCGGAGGGCGGTGATCGCCGCGAAACCATTGCTGAACCCGTCGAGCGCGATCCGTACGCCGAGCCGTCTCAGGGCGCCCAGACGCCGCTCCAGCTCGTCCAGGGACACCCGCGGGTCGGCGTCGGACAGCTCGATCACCAGCGCGCCCGAGGGCAGCCCGTGCCGGGTCAGCAGCGCCTCCACCGAGCCGAGCGGCAGCGAGCGGTCCAGCAGGCGGCGGGCGCCCATCCGGACGACGACCGGCACGGCGAGCCCGGTCGCGGTGCGCTCGGCGGCCTGCTCGACGGCCTCCTGGAGCACCCACCGGCCCAGCTCTGCGGTCTTCTCGCTGTCCTCGGCGACCCGCAGGAACTCCGCCGGCGTGAACAGCACCCCTTGCGAGGACCGCCAGCGCGCCTGAGCCGCGACCGAGGTGATCCGGCCGTCCTCCAGGCACACCACCGGCTGGTGCAGCAGCGTGAACTCGCCGTCGTTCAGCGCCGACCGCAGCCGGGTGGCCAGTTCCGCCTTGCGGACGACGTCCTGCTGCATCTGCGGCTCGTACAGCTCGACCCGGCCCTTGCCGGCCGACTTGGCCCGGTACATCGCCAGGTCGGCGTTGCGCAGCAGCTCGCCCGCGCCGAGACCGGGCTCGGCGAAGGCGACCCCGATGGAGGCGGCGACGCGGACATCGTTGCCGTCGATCGTGTACGGCTGGGACAGCGTGAGCCTGAGGCGGTCGGCGAGCTCCAGGATGTGCCGTTCGCGGGCGACCCGGTCGCGGCCTCCGTCCCCGACGATCAGGGCCGCGAACTCGTCGCCGCCCAGCCGCGCCGCGGTGTCGGACTGGCGGACCGCCTCCTGGAGGCGGCGCGCGGCCTGGACGAGCAGTTCGTCGCCGGCCTGGTGCCCGATGGTGTCGTTGACGGCCTTGAAGCCGTCGAGGTCGATGAACAGCACGGCCGTGCCGCGGTCGGTGGAGCGGCGGCCGGACAGTGCCTGCTGCACGCGCCGGGTGAACAGGGCGCGGTTGGGCAGGTCGGTGAGCGGGTCGTGTTCGGCGTTGTGCTGGAGCTGCGCCTGCAGGCGCACTCTTTCGGTCACGTCCCGGCTGTTGAAGATCAGGCCGCCGTGGTGGCGGTTGACGGTGGACTCCACGTTCAGCCAGCCGCCGTCGCCGGAGCGGAAGCGGCACTCGATGCGGGTGGTGGGTTCGTCGGCCGGGCTGGCGGCGAGGAAGCGGCGCACCTCGTGCACCACGCAGCCCAGGTCGTCGGGGTGGATCAGCTCGGCCAGTTCGGTGCCCACCAGGTCCTCGGCGGGGCGTCCGTAGACCCCGGCGGCGGCCGGGGAGACGTATCGCAGGACGCCGTTGGGGGCGGCGATCATGATGACGTCGCTGGAGCCCTGCACCAGGGAGCGGAAGTGGTTCTCCTTCTGCGCCAGCTCCTGGGTGAGGGTGATGTTGTCGAGCAGCATGATGCCCTGGCGCACCACGAGGGCGAGGACGACCGTGCCGGCGGTGAGCAGCACGAAACGGTCGACGCTGCGGCCGTGCAGGACGTTGTAGAGGATGCCGAGGGTGCACACGGCCGCGGCCAGGTACGGGGTGAGCGCCGCGAGCGAGCCGGTGATGGGCCGGGCCGCGGCGTAACGGCCGGGTTCCTGCGGGGTGCGGTGGTGATGGTGGGCGCCGCCGGGGTGCCCGGGCCGGTGCTCGTGGACCACGCGCGTGTGCGGCTCCTCGTCGGGCAGCCCCTCCCGGGGCGCGGCCCAGGGGGCGTACGCCAGCAGCAGGGAGCCCGCGAACCAGCCGGCGTCCAGCAGCTGGCCGGAGCGGTAGTTGTTGTGCAGCAGCGGCGAGGTGAACAGCGCGTCGCACATCACGGTCAGGGCGAGCGCGCCGATCGCGGTGTTGATCGCGGAGCGGTGGGCGCCGGAGCGCCGGAAGTGCAGCGCGAGCACCATGCTCACCAGCGCGATGTCGAGCAGCGGGTAGGCGAGCGAGAGCGCGGTGTGCGGCACGCCGGAGCCGTCGGCCCGGGCGGTCTGCGCGAGCGCCAGGCTCCACGCCAGGGTGAGCAGCGAGCCCGCGATCAGCCAGGCGTCCAGGACCAGGCAGATCCAGCCCGCCTTGGTCACCGGCCGCTTGGCGAGCACCAGCAGGCCGACGATGGCCGGCGGCGCGAAGCACAGGAAGAACAGGTCGGCGTAGCTGGGACTGGGCACGGGCCGGTCCAGGACGACCTCGTACCAGCCCCAGATCAGGTTGCCCAGGGCCGCCATCGCCGAGGAGAGGGCGAACAGCAGCCAGGCGGACCGGAAGGGGACCCGGTGGCTACGGGCGTAGAGGAAGCAGGAGACGGCCGCGGTGCCCGCCGCGGCGCTCAGCCCGAAGTCGCCCATGACCAGAGCTGCTTGCTCGGAGCCCCAGCCGAGCGCGGAACCGACGGCGTATCCCGCGCACACCACGGCGAGACCGAGTTGGCGGCCCGGGCCCGCCCCGCCGCCGGCCGGTGGCCTGTGCGGGGCCGCCGGGGGTGCCGGGCGGCCGCGCAGCGCTGTGTCGAGCGTGGTCATGGGGGGTGGCGAGGTCACCGGTCGCTCCCGGTCCGGGCCGCACCCTCCGGGGTGCGGTGCGCGGGAGGCGCCTGCCGCCTGCGGCCGCTGTGCCTGCGGTGGCTGCTTCTGCCGCCGTGGCTGCTGTGGCTGCTGTGATTCGTGTGCTGGCTGTGACTGCCGCGGTGACCGTGACTGCCGTGGCAGCCGCGTTCGAGCGCGGCCGCACGCCAGGGCCGTCGCCGGCGGCCTCGCCGCGTCGGATCGCTTGTCCATAGGCCGTGCATCGCCCGTCGCCCCCCTCACAGTCTGAAATGTCCGTCCCCGGCGCCGATCGGTGCGCGGCGCTGCCCCTGTCGGGACGATACACCAGTCTCGTCACTCAGGGACATAGCTTCTCTACGCTCCGTGACGACCAGGGGTAACGCGAGCACCGCCCGCATCCGCAGGACTGCGGAGGGTACTCGAACCGGACTACGCGTCCGGCGCGCCCGTCGTAAGGATCACGTTCGCCAGCGGCTCCCGGTTCACAAACCGGCGCAACTGCCCTACGAGGAGCCGCTTGGCGCGCGGCAGGAACGCGGACGTGGGGCCGCCGACGTGCGGGCTGATGAGCACACCGGGCGCACGCCACAGCGGATGGCCCGCCGGCAGCGGCTCGGGGTCGACCACGTCCAGGGCGGCGGTGATCCGGCCGCTCTCCAGTTCGGCGAGGAGCGCCCCGGTGTCGACGACGGCCCCGCGCGCGACGTTCACCAGCAGGGCGCCGTCCCTCATCCGGGCCAGGAAGGCCTTGTCCACCAGGCCGCGCGTGCTGTCGTTCAGGGGTGTGGTCAGGATGACGACGTCCGCCTCGGGCAGCAGCGCGGGCAGATCGGTGAACGGGTGCACCGGGCCGCGCTCCGTGGTGCGCGCCGAGCGCGCGACGCGCAGCACCCGCGCGACCTCGAACGGTACGAGCCGGTCCTCGACGGCCGAGCCGATCGCCCCGTAGCCGACGATCAGCACGCTCTTGTCGGCGAGCGAGGGATGGAACGCGCCCTGCCAGTGCTCGCGCTCCTGCGCCCGCACGAAGGAGGGGATGCCGCGCAGGGACGCCAGCGTCAGGGTGAGCGCCAGTTCGGCGGTGCTCGCCTCGTGCACCCCGCGCGCGTTGCACAGCTGTACACCCGTCACGAGGTCGTCCAGGCGGGACATGACGTCGTCGACGCCCGCGGTCAGCGTCTGCACCAGCCGCAGGTTCGTCATCTGCGGGAGCGGCCGCACCTTCACCGGGTAGCGCTTCATGTACGGCACGACGTAGACGGCACAGTCCGCGGGGTCGGCCGGGAACTCCTGCTCACCGTCCACTCCCCCGTCCCAGAAGTGGTAGGTCAGGCCCTCGGGAAGGCCCTCGATCTCGTCCGGCGGGATCGGCAGCCACACATCGGAAGTCATGGTCAGGAGGCTATGCCAGGGTTCCGCGGGCGCAGAGGTTAGGTTGGGGTCCCAAGAGAGGGAGGGTCACGACCAGGTGGAGCGCAGGACGATCGGCGCGGGGGCACTCTCGGTGGGGGCCGTCGGGCTCGGGTGCATGCCGATGAGCTGGGCCTACAGCACGTCACGGCAGCGGGGCGACGAATCCCTCAGGGCGGTGCACCGGGCGCTCGACACGGGCTCGACGCTGCTGGACACCGCCGACATGTACGGGCCGTTCACCAACGAGCTGCTGATCGGGCGGGTGTTGAAGGAGCGGCGCGCGGACGCCTTCGTGTCGACCAAGGTCGGACTGCTCGTCGGCGAGCAGCACATCGTCGCCAACGGCCGCCCCGGCTATGTGAAACGGGCCTGCGACGCGTCCCTGCGGCGCCTGCAGACGGACGTCATAGACCTCTACCAGCTGCACCGCGCCGACCCCGAGGTGCCGGTGGAGGAGACCTGGGGCGCGATGGCGGAGCTCGTACGGGCGGGCAAGGTGCGGGCGTTGGGGCTGTGCGCCGTCGGGGTGCGGGGCAACCGCCGCTCGGGGGCCCGCCTGTACGACGCGACGCTGCGGCAACTGCAGCGTGTGCAGCAGGTCTTCCCGGTGAGCGCCGTGCAGGCCGAGCTGTCCGTGTGGTCGCCGGAGGCGCTGCGCACCCTGCTGCCCTGGTGCGAGGCCCGCGGTATCGGCTTCCTGGCGGCGATGCCGCTCGGCAACGGCTTCCTCACCGGCACCCTCACCCCTGGGCAGGGGTTCGAGCCGGACGACATGCGCGCCCGGCACCCTCGCTTCACCGCCGAGATGATGGCCGCGAACCAGCCGATCGTCGTCGGCCTGCGCCGGGTCGCCGCCCGCCACGGCGAGGCGGTCACCCCGGCCCAGGTGGCCCTCGCCTGGGTGCTGGCCCAGGGGCCGCACGTGGTGCCGGTGCCGGGGGCCAAGCAGGAGCGGTGGGTGGCGGAGAACGCGCGGGCGGCGGACCTGCGGCTGAGCCCGGAGGACCTGGCCGAGCTGGCGGGACTGCCGCGGGCCAGGGGATCCTGGGACTGACGGGAGCGCGCCGGGGCCGGGAGGTCATGGACCGCTCGGACGGGGTGATCGGCCGGCTCGGACCCGGGATCTGCCGGACCGTATGAGCCGGGGACCGGCGGACCGCGGGGATCGGGGACCCGCTGAATCGCGCGGAACGGGAACCCGAGGGGTGCCGGCGGTGTATGAGAAGGAGTAGCCGCCGCGTCGAAGGGACCAAGATCGTGCAACGTCGAGTCGGGACGGCCGTGCTGGCCGCCGCGCTTCTGCTGACGGCCGGCTGCTCCTCGGACGGCGGCGGAGGGGATCCGCCCGGTGGGCCGGGGAGCACGGCATCGGGGAGTACGGCGGCCGGTGCGCCCTCCTCCGCCGCGGCCGAGGAGACCCCGCCGGCGAAGGGCTCGGTGAAGGTCGTCCGTACGGTCGCGGAGGGCCTGGACAGTCCGTGGGGCCTGGCCCCGCTGCCGGACGGCGACCTGCTGGTCTCCTCACGCGACGAGGGCACGATCCTCCGGGTCGACGTGGAGACCGGCCGCAAGACCGAGCTGGGCGAGGTGTCCGGGGTGTCCCCGGAGGGCGAGGGCGGCCTGCTGGGCATCGCGCTGTCGCCGGACTACGCCTCGGACCACATGGTCTACGCCTTCTTCACCTCCGCGTCGGACAACCGCATCGTGCGGATGCTGTACGACGCGGACAGGCCGCCGGGCGAGCAACTGGGCGCGCCCGACACGGTGTTCAAGGGCATCCCCAAGGGGTTCATCCACAACGGCGGCCGGATCGCCTTCGGCCCGGACGGCATGCTCCACGTCGGCACGGGCGAGACCGGCGACACCGGACTCGCCCAGGACAAGGAATCCCTGGGCGGCAAGATCCTGCGGCTGACCCCGGAGGGCGAACCCGCCCCGGGCAACCCCTTCCCCGACTCCCCCGTGTACTCCTTCGGCCACCGCAACGTGCAGGGACTCGCCTGGGACGCCGAGCAGCGGCTGTTCGCCTCGGAGTTCGGCCAGGACACCTGGGACGAGCTCAACGCGATCGCACCGGGCGGCAACTACGGCTGGCCCGAGGCCGAGGGCCGCTCCGGCGACGGCGACTTCACCGACCCGCTGGCACAGTGGCACACCGCCGACGCCTCCCCCAGCGGTGTCGCCTACGCCGAGGGCTCCCTGTGGATGGCGGGCCTGCGCGGCGAGCGGCTGTGGCGCGTCCCGCTCAAGGGCACCCAGGCGTCGGCCGACCCGCAGGCCTTCCTGGAGGGCGAGTACGGCCGGCTGCGCACGGTGGTCTCCGGGGGCGGCGGCAAGCTGTGGCTGGTGACGAGCGAGACCGACGGCCGGGGTTCCCCGGAGGAGGGCGACGACCGGATCCTGGAGCTGGAGGTGCGCTAGGGGGTGCCGGAGTGCTCCTCGGTCGCCGGGGCGGGGCCCTCTTCGGCCGGCTGGGGTGCCCTGACGACGACCTTCCCGGACGCCAGGTCTATCGGCCCGCGCCCGGGATCGTTGTCCCCCACGTCCTCACGGGTGAGCTCCAGCCGCTTGCGCTCGTCCCGGGTGTGCTTGCGGCCCGGAGCGAAGAGTTCCTCGAAGGGGCTGAACATCGTCTCCCTTTCCTGGGGCCGGGTGGCCGGTTGGGTCACCTGTTCCATCATCGCGCGGCCGGCCTCAGCCCGGCTCGGGAGAGAACAGTTCCAGCCGATGAGCCAGCGCGGCCGCCTCACCCCGGCTCGGGAGAGAACAGTTCCAGCCGATGAGCCAGCGCGGCCGCCTCACCCCGGCCGGAGACGCCGAGCTTGGCGAGGATGTGGGAGACGTGGACGCTGGCCGTCTTCGGGGAGATGAACAGTTCCTCGGCTATCTGGCGGTTGCTGCGGCCGGCCGCGACCAGGCGGAGGACGTCGCGTTCCCGGCCGGTCAGGCCCAGCGCCCTGGCGGGGTCGGTGGGGGTGGCGTCCGCCGGGGCGGTGCCGTCGAGGGTGAGGCGGGCGCGCCGGGCGAGGCGGGTGACGCGGTCGGCCAGCGGGACGGCGCCCAGGTGGCGGGCGGCCGCGAGGGCGAGCCGCAGCAGCTCGGTGGCGCGGTCGCGGGTGTCGTCCGAGGCGGTGTGCCGGTCGTCGGCGGTGGGCGGTGGGCCCGCCGAGAGCAGGGCTTCGGCGAGGCGGTGACGGACGCGGGCGAGGTCGTAGGGGCGCTCCAGGCACTCGAAGGCGGTGACCACGGCCGACCAGGTGCCGGGGGTGTCCTCACCCCGGGCGTGGGCGAGTTCTGCGCGGACCCAGGCCTCGTGGGCGTGCCAGACGGGCGCGTCGGTGGTGAGCTTCCTGGTCACCTCGCGGATGCGGGCGAGGGCCTCGGTTCGGCCCTCCTGCGCGGCGGGCAGGGCCCGGGTGTCGGCCTCGGCGACGGCGGCGTCCAGCAGCAGGGGCCAGGCGTAGTGATGGGTGCCCGGGGGGATGCCGGCGTCCAGGGCGCGGGCCAGTTCGGCGCGGGCGTCCTTGAGCCGGCCTTCGGCCGCGGCCACGCCGACAGCGGCCCGGGCCAGGGGCAGCCACTGCTGCGGCACCCGGTCGTGGGTGCCGAAACAGCGCCCGGCGACGGCCAGTTGGCGGGCGGCCTCGGCCGGTTCGCCGCGGTCCAGGGCGATCTGGGCCAGGCACATGGCGGCGGCGCCCAGTGGCTTGGAACTGAGGTCGCGGCGGGCCGCCTGCTGTGCGGCTTCGACGGCCTCGTCCCAGCGGCCGGCGGAGTACAGGGTGTCGGCGAGGTTGGCCCAGCTCCACGCCTCGGCGACGAGCAGGCCGTATCGCTGGGTGAAGCGGATGCCCTCCTTCAGGAGCGGGGCGGCCTCGCGTGAGCGGCCCACGGATTCGAGGGCGTGGGAGAGGTTGGCGTGGGCGCGGCCGGCGATATGGGGGAAGCCTTTGGTCACGGCCTGTCGGCGGACCTGGTCCAGCTCCGCCAGGCCGGTGTCGACGTGGCCGGCGTCCACCAGGAGTCCGCCGTGGGTGACACGGGCGTTGAGCTCGGTCTCGCGGGCGCCGATCATCCGGGCGTACTCCAGGGCGCGTTCGGCGGCGGTGAGGGCGTCGGGGCCGGGCTCGTGGAGCATCGTCCAGTCGGCGACGGTGCCGAGCACCTCGGCGTGCACCTCCGACGGGGGAAGTCCGCGCAGGAGTTCCTGGGCGGTGGCCAGCTCGTGGTGTCCGTCGCCGCGGCCCAGTGACTGCACGAGCGTGGAGCGCTGGGTCCAGAACCAGGCGGCGCGCAGGGTGTCGCTGTCACCGCCGTCGCCTTCGCCGTCACCGTCGGCGTCGAGCAGGTCGAGGGCCCGCTTGGTGATCTTCAGGGCGCGTTCGCGTTCCCCGCACAGCCGTCCGGCGACGGCGGCCTCGGCCAGCAGGTCCAGATAGCGCAGGGTGGTGGTGGCGGGGTCGCAGCCGCAGTAGGCGTCGGTGTGGTCGCCGAGCCGCAGTGCGCCGCGGGTGTCCTCGGCGGCGCTGTCCCACAGCTCCATCGCCCGTTCCAGGAGCCTGAGTTGCTCGGCGTAGGCGTGGCGGCGGCGGGCGGAGGCGGAGGCGTCGAGGACGGCGGGCAGGGCCTTGGCGGCGTCGTGCGCGTGGTACCAGTAGCTGGCCAGGCGGGTGACGCGTTCACCGGCGGGCACGAGCGTGGGGTCGGCCTCCAGCGCCTCGGCGTAGCGGCGGCTGAGGCGGGAGCGCTCACCGGGGAGCAGGTCGTCGGCGACGGCCTCGCGGACCAGGGAGTGGCGGAAACGGTAGCCCGCCCCGTCGGGGGCCGGGGTGAGGATGCCGGCGTTGACGGCGGCGCGCAGGGCGGTGATGAGGTCGTCCTCGGTGAGCCGGGAGGCCGCCGCGAGGAGCCGGTGTTCGACGGTGGAGCCGCCCACGGCGACGATCCGGGCGACCTGCTGGGCGGCGTCGGGCAGGCTCTCGACGCGGACCAGCAACAGGTCGCGCAGGGAGTCGGTGAGGCCGGTGGGGCAGCCCTCCTGGGCGGCGACGGCGAGTTCCTCGACGAAGAAGGCGTTGCCGTCGGAGCGTTCGAAGATGGCGTCGACCTGGGCGGGGTCGGGTTCGGCGGCGAGGATGCCGGCGATCTGGCGGCCGACCTCCTCGCGGTTGAAGCGGCTCAGTTCCAGGCGGCGTACGGTGCGCAGCCGGTCGAGTTCGGCGAGCAGGGGGCGCATCGGGTGGCGGCGGTGGATGTCGTCGGAGCGGTAGGTGGCCAGGACGACGAGGCGGCCGGTGCGCAGGGTGCGGAAGAGGTACGCGAGCAGATGGCGGGTGGAGGTGTCGGCCCAGTGCAGGTCCTCCAGGGCGACGACGACCGTGCGGTCGGCGGCGGCGCGTTCCAGCAGGCGGACGGTGAGCTCGAAGAGCCGGGCGAGGCCCTCCTCGTCGTGTCTGCCGGCTCCGGTGTCGCCCAACTCGGGCAGGAGTCTGGCCAGTTCGTCCTCCTGGCCGGCGGCCGCTGCGGCCAGTTCGTCCGGCAGGGCGCGGCGCAGGGCGCGCAGTGCGGCGGAGAACGGGGCGAAGGGCAGACCTTCGGCCCCGACCTCCACACAGCCGCCGAGCGCGACGACGGCCCCCGCGCGGGCGGCGGTGTCGGTGAACTCCTCCACCAGGCGGGTCTTTCCGACGCCGGCCTCGCCGCCGACGAGAAACGCCCGCGGCTCGCCCGCGGCTGCGCGGGCGAGCGCGTCGTTCAGCGTGTCCAACTCCTGGGCGCGGCCGATGAACACGGGACTGACGGACGTGGTCTGCACGAGTGCGAGCATCGCACGCAGGTGCGGGTGCTTGTCATCCGTGTGCTCCAGGGCCGCCGCCCCGGCCGCGCTCACGCGGTGCGTGCCGAGCGGAGCCGGCGTGGACGGCGGCTATGCGACTCGGCCTCGGCGGGCCGTGCGTCGGCCCCCCGGCGCTTCGCCTCGGCGCGCGCGGCACGGCCGGTGCGGACGGCCTCCCGGACCAGCCGCTCGTGGTCGGCGCGGCGGATCAGCTCGGCGGAACGCATCTGCTGCATCTCGTACTGGAACATCTCGGACTCCCTGGTGAAGGCCCGGTCTCCGTGTGGTCCGGAGCCCGGTCGGGGCACCGCTTTCTGCGATGCCTCGACCTTCGTCTCCCAGGGGGGTCCGCCACATCGGGAGAGTTCCGCATCTTCCGAGGTGGGAGGGGCCTTAGACATGCCTGAGGGGCCTCAGGGCGTGTCTAAGGCCCTTATGCGGAGGGCAGGCCCAGCAGGACGTCCGTGTACTTCAGCACGGCCAGCAGCAGACCGATGACGCCGAGGGAGACGCCCGCCCAGGAGACCGACCTGATCCAGTGGGCCTGCGGCCTGCCGGGGGCGCCGAAGGCGGGGCGGGCCAGCACCATCACGCCGGTGATCAGCGCGGCGAGGGCGAACACGCCGGCCCACAGGGCGGCGGCGTGCCAGGCGTCGCCGTAGCCCTCCTTGACCATGGTGGCGACGCTGGAGGACGAGGAGGTCTCCAGCTGGCCGATGAGCGACTCGCGCGCGGAGGCGACGGTGCCGATCCAGCCACCGGTGAGGGAGACCAGGCCGAGGGCGGCGGAGACGACGGCCCCGGCGCCCTGGCCGACCCCGGAGGGTCCCTCGTCGGCGGAGCCGTCCGGGGTCCCGGCCTCGTCCGCGGCCTCGTCCGCGGCCTGCCGGGCCGGGGTCCCGGTGGTCGCGGTGGTGCCGGGCGCCTCGGTGGTCTCGGCGCTGTCGGCCGTCTCGGCGGACTGGGCGCTGTCGACCGTCCCGGCCGTCTCGGCGTTCTCTGTCGTCCCGGCGGTCTCTGTCGTCCCGGCGGTCTCTGTCGTTCCGGCCTCAGTCTTCGTTCCCATGCTCCGCACCGTACGGACGGAGTCTGAGAGGGGCCTTAACGATCCGCGAGGGCCTCGCGAGCGCTCCGCCACTCGGCAGCGAGCAGCGACCAGACCTCCATGTCCAGACGTACGCCGCGATGCGGGTAGCTCTCGCGCCGCACGCCCTCCCGGGTCATGCCGAGGCGGCGGGCGACGTTGACGCTGGGCGTGTTGCCGGTGGCGGCGATCCACTCGACGCGATGGATGCCGCGGTCGAGGACGACATGGTCCAGCAGCACCCGCATCGCACGGGTGACCAGGCCGCGCCCGGTCGCGGCGGGCTCCAGCCAGCAGCCGACCTCGCAGTTGCCCTGGGCCTCGTCGAAGTTGAGGTAGAGCACCCCGCCGACGAGCTTGCCGTCGAGCCAGATGCCGTGCAGGGAGGTGGTGCCGGCCGCGCGCCAGTCGGCGTACCGCTGGAGCGTCTCGCGGGCCGAGGCCACGTCCGTGGCGCGTGAGCCGAAGGGCACGTACCGGTTGATGAACTCCCGGCCGCGCTCCAGGTGACCGAGGAACTCCTCGGCGTGCCAGGGCTCCAGGGGGCGCAGTTCGGCTCCGTCGTCACCCAGCGATATCGCGTACATTCCGTTCCCGCTCCTCTTCGAACTCGGCCGCAACCTCGGCGAGCTTCTCATGCGCGGCGCGGCACTCGGGCGGTTCGATGCTGATGCGGGGCAGACGCCGGTCGAGCCAGCGCGGGAGCCACCAGTTGGCGCCGCCGAGCAGATGCATCAGGGCGGGCACCAGCAGCGTACGCAGGACGAAGGCGTCGAGGGCGACGGCGGCGGCCAGCGCGATGCCGAACATGGCGATCACGCGGTCGCCGCTGAGCACGAAGGCGAGGAAGACGGAGATCATGATGACGGCCGCCGAGTTGATCACCCGGCTGGTCTCGGCGAGGCCGACGCGGACCGCACGCCGGTTGTCGCCGGTCTCCAGCCACTCCTCGTACATCCGGCTGACCAGGAAGACCTGGTAGTCCATGGACAGCCCGAACAGCACCGACACCATGATCACGGGCAGGAAGGGCTCGATGGGGCCCGCGCGGCCGAGGCCGAGCAGTTCGCCGCCCCAGCCCCACTGGAAGATCGCGACGACGACACCGAACGCGGCGGCGACGGCGGCGACGTTCATGGCGGCGGCCTTGAGCGGGATGCCGATCGAGCGGAAGGCCAGCAGGAGCAGGACGCAGCCGAGCCCGATGACGACGCCGACGAACAGCGGCAGCTTGCCGACGATCACGTCCGCGAAGTCGTCGTAGCCGGCCGTGACCCCGCCGACCTGCAGGTCGAGCGAGGTACCCGACTCGGCACGCGGCAGCACCTCGGCGCGCAGCACGTCGACGAGCTCGCTGGTCTCCCGCGACTGCGGCGAGGACTCCGGTACGACGGTGAGGTACGCGGTGTCGCCGCCGCTGTTGTACGTCACCGGGGTCACCGAGGTGACGCCGTGGGTGGAGCGCAGGGCGGTGTCGAGGTTGTCCAGGGCGAGCTTGTCGGCGGCGCCGTGCACCTGGCCGACGAGGGTGAGCGGGCCGTTGACGCCGGGGCCGAAGCCCTCGGCGAGCAGGTCGTAGGCCTGCCGGGTCGTCGAGGTCTCGGTGTTGTTGCCCTGGTCGGAGGTGCCCAGGCGCAGGGAGAGCGCGGGCAGGGCGAGCAGGGTCATCACGACGAGGGCGAGGGCGCCGAGCTTCTTGGGATGGCGTTCGACGAAGGCGGACCAGCGCGCGGCGAACCCGGTGGGGATCTCGGGCTCGGGCCCGTGCTCGGCGAGGCGGCGCCGCTCGCGGCGGCTGAGCGCCCGCATGCCGATCAGCTTCAGCAGCGCGGGCAGCAGGGTCACGGAGGCCGCGACGGTGAGGACGACGGTGAGCGAGGCGGCGATGGCGACGCCGTTGAGGAAGCTCAGCCGCAGTATCAGCATGCCCAGCAGGGCGATGCAGACGGTGGCGCCCGCGAAGACGACCGCGCGTCCGGTGGTGGCGACCGCGTTGGTGGCGGCCTCGGTGACGCTCAGCCCGCGTTTCAGGCCGCGCCGGTGCCGGGTGACGATGAACAGGGCGTAGTCGATGCCGACGCCGAGTCCGATCAGCATGCCCAGCATGGGCGCGAAGTCGGCGACCGTCATGACGTGGCCGAGCAGCACGATCCCGAAGTAGGCGGTGCCGACGCCGATCAGCGCGGTGGCGATGGGCAGCAGCGAGGCGGCGAGCGAGCCGAAGGCGAGGAACAGCACGACCGCGGCGACGACCACGCCGACGACCTCGGCGAGATGCCCGCCGGAGGACTCGGTGAGCGCGATGGCGTTGCCGCCGAGTTCCACCTGGAGCCCGTCGGCCTCGGCGGCCTTCGCCGTCTCGACCACGGCCTTCACCTGGCCGGCGTCGAGGTTCTCGGCCGACTGCTCGAAGGTGACGGTGGCGTAGGCGGTGTGCCCGTCCTCGCTGATCCGGTCCGCGCGGTGGCCCCCGTAGGGGCTGGTCACGGAGGCGACGCCCGGCAGCTCCGCGATGTCGTCGAGGGCGCGGGTCATGGTCTGCTCAACGTCGGCGGCGCGGACGCTGCCGGAGCCGGTGTGCCAGACGACGGTGTCGCTGTCCCCGCCGAGGCCCTGGAAACCGTCCCGCAGCAGCTGGGTGGCGCGGCCCGACTCGGTGCCGGGGACCTCGTAGTTGTTCGAGTACGCCGAACCGGCGACGGCGGCGGCCGCGGAGACCCCGCCGAAGGCGAGGAGCCACAGCAGAACGGTGACGAGGCGGTGCCGGACACACCAGCGTGCAAGGGCTGCCACGAACCTGCTCCCAGAGACGACCGTTTGTGAATCTTTGACCGGGAACAGTCGTGCATGAACCGAACAGCCCGCAAAGAACCTATGAGAATGCCTAGTCACTCTTACAGGCGGAAATGATCCTTTGGACTGTTCGTGGGCTTATTCACAGAAGTGGGCGCCGACGCACGGATCGCTCACCCGTCACACGCCGATCAGTCGAACTGGTCCCCGAGGGCCATCACCATCACGCCCGCGATCAACAGCCACAGCGCCCGCCGGGTGCGCCCGCGGGAGCCGATGAGGGCGGCGGTCGCGCAGACCGCGGCGCCGAGGGCGTAGGCCGCGGGGACGAGTGCGGGCGCGGTGCCGGCGAGCCGCAGGAGGGCCGCCGCGAGCCCGGCGAGGGCCAGCAGGACGCCGGTGCCGGTCGCCGTCCAGCGTGCCCGCCGCGCGTCCTCGGCGAGGTCCTCGTCGGCCGCCTCGGCCATGTGCGCTGTCGCTGTGTGCGGTGTCTCTGTGTGCGGTGTCTCTGTGTGCGCTGTCTCTGTGTGCGCTGTCTCTGTGCGCGGTGTCTCTGTGCGCGGTGTCTCTATGTGCGGTGTCTCGGAATCGACGGGTCCCTTCATGGCGCGGCAGCGTAGCGCCTGGGGTTCGCGGGCATGCCACAGGCCCTGGGGAAACGGGTCCCCAGGGCCTGTACGCGGATCGGGCTCAGCCCTCGCCGACGCCCAGCTTCTCCAGGATCAGCTCCTTGACACGGGCGGCGTCGGCCTGGCCACGGGTGGCCTTCATGACCGCGCCGACCAGGGCGCCGGCCGCGGCCACCTTGCCGCCGCGGATCTTGTCCGCGACGGCCGGGTTGCCGGCGATGGCGTCCTCGACGGCGGCGGTGAGCGCGCCCTCGTCGGAGACGACCTTCAGGCCGCGCTTGTCGACGACCTCGTCCGGGGTGCCCTCGCCCGCGAGGACGCCCTCGATGACCTGGCGGGCCAGCTTGTCGTTCAGGTCGCCCTTCGCGACGAGCTCGGTGACCCGGGCCACCTGCGCCGGGGTGATCGCCAGCTCGTCGAGCGCCTTGCCGGATTCGTTGGCGCTGCGGGCCAGCTCGCCCATCCACCACTTGCGGGCGGACGCGGCGTCGGCACCGGCGTCGATCGTGGCGACGATCAGGTCCAGCGCACCGGCGTTCAGGATCGCCTGCATGTCGGTGGCGGAGATGCCCCACTCGGCGAGCAGCCGGGTGCGGCGGGCCAGCGGCATCTCCGGGAGGGCCGCGCGGATCTCCTCGACCCACTCACGGGACGGGGCGACCGGCACGAGGTCGGGCTCCGGGAAGTACCGGTAGTCCTCGGCCTCCTCCTTCACACGGCCCGAGGTCGTCGAGCCGGTGTCCTCGTGGAAGTGGCGGGTCTCCTGGACGATGGTGCCGCCACTGCCGAGCACGGCCGCGTGGCGCTGGATCTCGTAGCGCGCGGCACGCTCGACCGAGCGCAGCGAGTTGACGTTCTTCGTCTCCGAGCGGGTGCCGAACTTCTCGGTGCCGTTCGGGCGCAGCGAGAGGTTCACGTCGCAGCGCATCTGGCCCATCTCCATACGGGCCTCGGACACACCGAGCGCCCGGATGAGCTCGCGCAGCTCACGGACGTAGGCCCGCGCGACCTCGGGGGCGCGCTCGCCGGCACCGACGATCGGCTTGGTGACGATCTCGATGAGCGGGATGCCCGCGCGGTTGTAGTCGAGGAGCGAGTGCGAGGCGCCGTGGATACGGCCCGTCGCGCCACCGACGTGGGTCGACTTGCCGGTGTCCTCCTCCATGTGGGCGCGCTCGATCTCCACGCGGAAGGTCTCGCCGTCCTCCAGCTGGACGTCGAGGTAGCCGTTGAAGGCGATCGGCTCGTCGTACTGGGAGGTCTGGAAGTTCTTCGGCATGTCCGGATAGAAGTAGTTCTTCCGGGCGAAGCGGCACCACTCGGCGATCTCGCAGTTCAGTGCGAGACCGATCTTGATGGCGGACTCGACTCCGGTCGCGTTGACGACCGGGAGCGCGCCGGGCAGGCCGAGGCAGACCGGGCAGGTCTGGGTGTTCGGGTCGGCGCCGAGCGCGGTGGAACAGCCGCAGAACATCTTCGTCTTGGTGCCGAGTTCGACATGGACCTCAAGGCCCATGACGGGGTCGTACGACGCGAGAGCGTCCTCGTACGACACCAGGTCGGTCGTGGTGGTCACGGTGAAACTTCCCTCTCAGCCCAGCAGGACGTCGTCGTCGCCCAGCCGCTTCAGCTCGCGGTAGAGGATGGCGAGGCCGGTGACGATCGCGGCGGCGGACACGGCGGCATCGACCAGACGGAGCGTGTCGCTCTCGGCGCGGGCGAGCTTCGCCTGCTTGGCGACGCTGAACGCGCCGAACGCGGTGGTGGCCATGGACAGGTACAGGCCGTTCTTGGACTTCTTGAAGCCCTTGGCCTTCGACAGCTTGCTCACAGCGACGGTGCCTCCTCCAGCAGCGGGTGACCCCACTTTTCCACGAAGGCGGCCTCGACGGCGGCGCCGACCTTGTACAGACGCTCGTCCTTCAGCGCCGGGGCGATGATCTGCAGACCGACCGGGAGGTTGTCCTCCGGGGCGAGGCCGCAGGGCAGGGACATGGCCGCGTTGCCCGCCAGGTTGGTCGGGATGGTGCACAGGTCCGCGAGGTACATCGCCATCGGGTCGTCGGCGCGCTCGCCGATCGGGAAGGCGGTCGTCGGCGTGGTCGGCGAGACGATGACGTCGACCTGCTCGAAGGCCTTCTCGAAGTCGCGCGTGATGAGCGTGCGGACCTTCTGGGCGCTGCCGTAGTACGCGTCGTAGTAGCCGGAGCTCAACGCGTACGTGCCGAGCATGATGCGGCGCTTGACCTCGGCGCCGAAGCCCGCCTCACGGGTGAGGGAGGTGACCTCCTCGGCGGAGTGCGTGCCGTCGTCGCCGGTCCGCAGGCCGTAGCGCAGGCCGTCGAAGCGGGCGAGGTTGGAGGAGCACTCGGAGGGCGCGATCAGGTAGTACGCCGACAGCGCCAGGTCGAAGGACGGGCAGTCCAGTTCGACGATCTCGGCGCCCAGCTCCTTGAGCAGCTCGACGGACTCGTCGAACCGCTGGATGACGCCGGCCTGGTAGCCCTCGCCGCGGAACTGCTTGACCACGCCGACCCGCATGCCCTGCACGCTGCCGTTGCGGGCGGCCTCGACGACCGGCGGGACCGGGGCGTCGATGGAGGTGGAGTCGAGCGGGTCGTGCCCGGCGATGACCTCGTGCAGCAGGGCCGCGTCCAGGACCGTGCGGGCACAGGGGCCGCCCTGGTCGAGGGAGGAGGAGAAGGCGACCATGCCGTAGCGGGAGACCGCGCCGTAGGTCGGCTTCACGCCGACCGTGCCGGTGACGGCGGCCGGCTGGCGGATGGAGCCGCCGGTGTCGGTGCCGATGGCGAGCGGGGCCTCGAAGGAGGCGAGCGCGGCGGAGGAACCGCCGCCGGAGCCGCCCGGGATCCGGGTGAGGTCCCAGGGGTTGCCGGTCGGGCCGTAGGCGCTGTTCTCGGTGGAGGACCCCATGGCGAACTCGTCCATGTTGGTCTTGCCGAGGATGACGACGTCGGCGGCCTTCAGCTTCTTGGTGAGGGTCGCGTCGTACGGCGGGATCCAGCCCTCGAGGATCTTGGAGCCGACGGTCGTCGGGATGCCCTCGGTGGTGAAGATGTCCTTCAGCGCGAGCGGGACGCCGGCCAGCGGGCCGAGCTTCTCGCCACGGGCCCGCTTCTCGTCGACCGCGCGGGCCTGCGCGAGCGCGCCCTCCCGGTCGACGTGCAGGAAGGCGTGCACCTTCTCGTCGACGGCGTCGATCCGGGCCAGGTGGGCCTCGGTGACCTCGACGGCCGTGAGCTCGCCGGAGGCGATCTTCTCGGCGATCTCGGCGGCGGTGAGCTTGATGATGTCCGTCATGGCGATCAGTCCTCCCCCAGGATCTGCGGCACCTTGAAACGCTGCTGCTCCTGGGCCGGGGCGCCGGAGAGCGCCTGCTCGGGGGTGAGCGACGGACGCACCTCGTCCTTGCGCATGACGTTCGTCAGCGGGAGCGGGTGCGAGGTCGGCGGTACGTCTTGGTCGGCGACCTCGCTGACGCGGGCGACCGCGCCGATGATGTCGTCCAGCTGGCCGGCGAAGTGATCAAGCTCTTCGGGCTTCAGCTCCAGACGCGCCAGCCGGGCGAGGTGGGCGACCTCCTCGCGCGTGATGCCAGGCATGCAGCGATCCTCTGGGGTGAGTTGTGTGGTTGGGGGGCCGGGGTCGGTCGTCGCATCCCCGTCGTCCGCCCCGAAGGGCGGGTCGCGCGGCGTCCGTGCGTGCGATCGCAAGGCGCCGGAGCGGCCTCGTGGCGGGAGCCATGTGGCCGATTCGGCAACGCGGCGAGCGTGCGTGCCAGGCGTCGCGCGGCAGACGGGAATGTGACGACTGGCCCCAATCCTAGGGGGCGGGGGCCCGAGGCCGTTAAACGGTTTCGCCCGGGGCGGGCCGGTTCAGCGGCGGCCTTCCCAGGCGGGGCTGCGCAGGAAGTGGTTGTCGTACAGCTCCTGCACCTCCAGCAGGCTCTCCGGGCCGGCCTCGCCGAGGCGTATGCGCTGCAGGTGGCGGAAGTAGTCGAAGCGCTCCACACCGGGCGTGATGACGATGAGCAGGTCGGCGGTGCTGCCGGGCGGCGCGGCGAAAGCGTGCGGCCGGCCCGGCGGGACGATCACCAGGTCACCGCGCTCGGCGGTGATCACGTCCTCCCCGGAGAGCAGCTCGGCCTCGCCGTCCAGCAGGAAGAACATCTCCGCGGAGTTGCGGTGCAGATGCGGCCTGGCGCCGTCGGCGCCCTCGCCCAGCGTGACCCGCACGGTGGACAGCGCCCCGCCGGAGGCACTGCTGTCGGCCAGCAGCTTCACGGCGACGGGGTCCTCGCCGACCGTCTCGGCGTCGGCGTCCCGGACCAGCACCGTGTCGTCGAACGTCGGCACGAAGAGCGACATGCCCCAACCCCCTGATGATGTGCGGCGCGGTGCGCGCCCGTTGCGTTCATCAGGACAACGATCACCGTGCGGGCTTCGATTCCGCCCGGCCCCTGACTCGGCCCTGGAACTGGACCCCGACCGATGTCGGGGACAACGGTCACTCCGCCGCCGGGAGGGCCGCCTTCGGCCGCTGCCAGCCGCGCGCGCCGCGGGCGCGGAGCCAGGCCGTGGTCTCCTCGGGCGGCATCGCGGCGGCGACCAGCCAGCCCTGTACGGCGTCGCAGCGCAGGTCGCGCAGGCGCTCCCAGGTCTCGTCGTCCTCGACGCCCTCGGCGACGACCAGGAGGCCGAGGGAATGGGCGAGGTCCACGGTGCAGCGGACGATCTCGGCGTCCTCGTTGTCGACGGCGAGACGGGCCACGAAGGAACGGTCGATCTTCAGCTCGCTGACCGGCAGGCGGCGCAGGTGCACGAGCGAGGAGTAGCCGGTGCCGAAGTCGTCCAGGGACATCTTCACGCCGTGGCCGGTGAGCCCGGCGAGGGTGTCGGCGGCGCGCTGCGGGTCCTCCAGGAGGACGTGCTCGGTGATCTCCAGCTGGAGCGCCCCGGCCGGGACGCCGTGCCGGGCCAGCCGGGCGGCGACGGAGCCGGCGAAGCCGGGGGTGTGGACGTCGCGCGGGGAGACGTTGACCGCGACGGGCACGAACAGGCCCTGGGCGCGCCACTTGGCGACCTGGCCGAGCGCGGTCTCCAGGACGTACTCGGTGAGGTGCGGCATCAGCCCGGAGGACTCGGCGATCGCTATGAACTCGTCCGGCGGCACCTTGCCCCGCTCGGGGTGCACCCAGCGGACCAGGGCCTCGAGGCCGGCCACCTGGCCGTCGAAGCGGACTTTGGGCTGGTAGTGCAGCTGCACCTCGTGCGCGTCCAGCGCGCGGCGCAGGTCGGCGAGCAGTCCGAGGCGGTCGGGGGTGTTGGAGTCGCGCTTGGACTCGTACACCTCGACGCCGGTGCGGTCCCGCTTGGCCTGGTACATCGCCACGTCGGCGCGGCGCAGCAGGCCCTCCGCGTCCAGGGCGTGGTCGGGGAAGACGGCGACTCCGGCGCTGGCCTCCAGGACGAGTGTGAGCCCGTCGAGGTCGAGCGGGGAGCTCAGTGCGGCGACGATGCCGCGGGCGATACGGGTCGCGGACGTGGTGGAGTCGGCGACCGGCAGTAACACGGCGAACTCGTCGCCGCCGAGCCGCGCCACCTCTGCGCCGCGCGGCAGGGCCAGCCGCAGCCGGTCGGCGGTCTGCAGCAGCAGCCGGTCACCGGCGAGATGACCGAGCGTGTCGTTGACCGAGCGGAAACGGTCGAGGTCGATCAGCATCAGGGCGGCGCGGGCGCCGATGCGCTCGGCGTCGTCCAGGGCGGTCCAGATGCGCTCCAGGAGCCACTGCCGGTTGGGCAGCCCGGTCAGCGGGTCGCGCAGCTGCTCCTCGGCGCGGGCGCGGGCTATCCAGAGGGTGGAGTCGAGGGCGACGAGCGGGATCGCGAACAGCGGCAGCAGGATCGGCTCGGCCATGGCGACGACGCACACCAGCGGGGCTATCCCGAGCAGCGCGACCGCCACCAGGCCCTGTCTGACCAGGGCGGTGCGGGCGACGGTGGGCAGCCCTCCTGAGCGGGGCGCGTGCAGGTACCACAGGAGGGCGCGGGAGACCGCGAGGTACGCCCCGGCGGCCAGCACCACCTGGGGGGCGGTGTAGAGCGTCCAGGTGTCCGGGTACCAGGGGTTCTCCACGGACGGCACCCGGCCGAAGCCGGCCAGCACCAGGGCGCCCGCGCCGATGCCGAGGACGTCCACCGAGCCGTGCAGCACGCCCTGCCGCCAGCGGTGGCGCCGGGCTATGCCGACCAGTACGACGACGGTGAGGCTGACCATCCCGGCGGGCACCCAGCCGTACAGCAGCAGCACGGCGAGGGTGAGGGCGGCGCCCGAGCCGGTGCCGCCCCACCAGCGGGCCCTGCCGAGCATGACCAGGTGGCCGACGATCAGGCCGGCCAGCACGGCCAGTGACCAGCCGGGTGTGCCGGACGGGAAGAGGGCGTGGCCGCCGGTGAAGGCCCCGTAGAACCCGGCGCCCAGGACGAACCCCGCGGCCGCGACGACCGCGGCGGGCAGCGGGGGCCAGCTCGCGTGCCGGTCGGCCTCGGTGGTGCCGGGCAGTCCGTGGGTCTGCCCGGCGGTGAGCGGGGCGGTGCCGATCGGCACGGTGCCGAGGGGGCCGGTGCGGGCCCGGTCCGTTGCGTGATCGCGCGTACCGGCGCGCCGGGGGGCCGCCCGGCCCCCGCGCAAGGCGCCGGCCAGCCGGCGCAGCCGTGAGTGCGGGGCGGCGCTCTCGGTCGGTTCCATTCCCGTCCCTCTCACAGCCGGCGGTGCCCACGCCACGCGGCCCGATGCCCGACATCCCTCAACGGCACCGCGTCGGAAATCCCTTTCCCCCTGCTCTCCTGGAGCAGGGCGATGCCCCGACCGCAGCTGGGCACGGCAGGTGCATATCTCAACAGTAGGCCGCGTAAGGCTTCCTCGGGCAGCGGTCGCCGACGGTTGCCCGAATGCGCCCGGGCCACCCGTATGCATCTGATATGCGCCGATCGGGTGGCCTTCAACCGCTACTCCTCGGTCGGAAGTGCGACTTCCGCGGCGGCTTCCGGCCCTTGTCCGAGCAGGACGTCGAATCCGTCCTCGTCGAGGACGGGAACCTTCAGCTGCATCGCCTTGTCGTACTTCGATCCGGGGTTGTCACCCACAACGACGAACGAGGTCTTCTTCGACACCGAACCGGTCACCTTCGCACCCCTGCTCTGCAGGGCGTCCTTGGCTGCGTCGCGGGTGAAGCGCTCCAGGGTGCCGGTGACGACGACGGTGAGGCCCTCCAGCGGGCGCGGCCCCTCGTCCTCGCCGGAGCCCTCCTCCTCCATCCGCACGCCGGCGGCCTTCCACTTGCGCAGGATCTCCTGGTGCCAGTCCTCGGCGAACCACTCCTTGAGGGCCCTGGCGACGATGCCACCCACTCCGTCGACGGCGGTGAGCTCCTCCTCACTGGCCTGCTGGATGCGGTCGATCGACCGGAACTCGCGCGCGAGGGCCTCCGCGGCGACCGGACCGACATGCCGGATGGACAGTCCGGTCAGCAGCCGGGCCAGCGGGCGCTCCTTCGCTGCGGCGATGTTCTCCAGCATCGCAAGCGCGTTCTTCTTGGCCTCGCCCTGCTGGTTGGCGAAGACCGTGACGATCTTCTCCTCGCCGGTCTTCGGGTCCCGCTTGGGCAGCCCGCTGTCCTGGTCGAGGACGTACGCCTTGATGGGCAGCAACTGCTCGACCGTCAGGTCGAACAGATCGCCCTCGTCCTTCAGCGGCGGGTCGGACGGCTCCAGGGGCTTGGTGAGCGCGGCCGCCGCCACATAGCCGAAGTGCTCGATGTCCAGCGCCTTGCGGCTCGCGAGGTAGAACAGGCGCTCGCGCAACTGGGCCGGGCAGGTGCGGGCGTTCGGGCAGCGCAGGTCGACGTCGCCCTCCTTCATGGGCCGCAGCGGCGTCCCGCACTCGGGGCACTCGCTCGGCATCACGAACTCCCGCTCGGTGCCGTCGCGCAGGTCGACGACCGGGCCGAGGATCTCCGGGATGACGTCACCGGCCTTGCGCAGCACCACGGTGTCGCCGATCAGCACACCCTTGGCCTTGACCACGTCCTGGTTGTGCAGCGTCGCGAACTCGACCTCCGAGCCCGCCACCGTCACCGGCTCGACCTGCGCGTACGGCGTGACCCGGCCCGTACGGCCCACGCCCACGCGGATGTTGACCAGCTTGGTGTTGACCTCCTCCGGCGCGTACTTGTACGCGATCGCCCAGCGCGGGGCGCGGGCCGTGGAGCCCAGGCGGCCCTGGAGGCGGATCTCGTCGAGCTTGACGACCACGCCGTCGATCTCGTGCTCCACGGAGTGGCGGTTCTCGCCGTAGTACGCGATGAACTGCCGTACGCCGTCGAGGTCGTCGACCACCTTGTTGTGCGTGGAGGTGGGCAGGCCCCAGGACTTGAGCAGGTCGTACGCCTCGGAGAGGCGGGTCATGCCGTCGTAGCCCTCCAGGGCGCCGATGCCGTGGACGACCATGTGCAGCGGGCGGGAGGCGGTGACGCGCGGGTCCTTCTGGCGCAGAGAACCGGCAGCCGCGTTGCGGGGGTTGGCGAAGGGCTTGTCGCCGGCCTCCACAAGGCGGGCGTTGAGCTCCTCGAACTTCTCCATCGGGAAGTAGACCTCGCCGCGGATCTCCACGAGGTCCGGGACGCTGTCGCCCTGGAGGCGGTCGGGGATCTCGGCGATCGTACGGACGTTGGGTGTGATGTCCTCGCCGGTGCGGCCGTCGCCACGGGTGGCCGCGCGAGTGAGGCGGCCGTGCTCGTACGTGAGGTTGACGGCCAGGCCGTCGACCTTCAGCTCGCACAGGAAGTGATACGCCGAGGTGCCGACGTCCTTGTGGACGCGCTCGGCCCAGGCGGCCAGCTCCAGGTCGTCGAAGGCGTTGTCCAGGGACAGCATGCGCTGGGCGTGCTGGACGGCCCTGAACTCCGTCTCGTAGGCCCCGGCCACCTTCTGCGTCGGCGAGTCCGGTGTCCGCAGCTCCGGATACTCCTCCTCCAGCGCCTCCAGGGAGCGCAGGAGCTTGTCGAACTCCGCGTCGCTGATGACGGGAGCGTCCTTCACGTAGTACCGGAAGCGGTGCTCCTCGATCTGCTCAGCGAGCTTCGCGTGCTGCTCCCGCGCTTGTGCGGGCACCGTCGTCTCCGCTTGCCTGTCGCCGGCCACCGTGTCGTCCTCCCGTTACTCAGGGTTGTCCGCGAGGGATCTCGCCGCCCGGGCGCAGTGGGCGAGGGCCCGGCGGGCGTACTCGGGAGACGCGCCCGCGAGTCCGCATGCCGGGGTGACCGTGACCGCCTCCGGGAGAAGACCCGGTCGCAGCCCCAGCCTGCGCCACAGCGTCCTGACACCCATGACGCTACCGGCAGGGTCTGACAATCGGCCGTCCGTGCCCGGCACGACACCGGTGAAGAGGCGGGTGCCCGCCTCCACGGTTTCCCCGATCACATCGTCGTCACGCTCGGTGAGGAGCGAGAAGTCGAACGAGATCGCGGCCGCGCCCGCCCGGCGCAGCAGGGCGAACGGCACGTCCGGCGCGCACGAGTGGACCACGGTGCGGGCCGCCTCGTGCACCCCGAGGACGTCCCGCAGGGCGGCCTCGACGACCTGCCGGTCGACGGCGCGGTGCGTGCGGTAGCCGCTGGCGGTCTTCACCTGCCCGCGCAGTACGGCGGTCAGGGACGGCTCGTCGAGCTGGAGGACGAGCTGGGCGCCGGGGATGCGGCGCTGCACCTCGGCGAGGTGCTGGCGCAGGCCCTCGGCCAGGGACGCCGCGAGGTCGCGGCAGGCGCCGGGGTCGGACAGCGCGGCCTCGCCGTTGCGCAGCTCCAGGCTCGCCGCGAGGGTCCAGGGGCCGACCGCCTGCACCTTCAGCGGGCCCGAGTAGTCCTGGGTGAACTCCTCCAGCGCGTCCAGGTCCTCGCGCAGCCAGGAGCGGGCCCGCTTGGTGTCACGGCCGGGCCGGTCGCCGAGACGCCAGCCGCTGGGCTCCACGCGCGCGTACAGCTCGACGAGCATCCCGGCCGTGCGCCCGATCATGTCCGCGCCGGGGCCGCGCGCGGGGAGTTCCGCGAGGTACGGGAAGTCCTCGAAGGAGCCGACGACCGTCTTGGCGGCCTCCCGGGCGTCGCCGCCGGGCATGGAGCCGACGCCGGTGGCGGGGGCGAAGCTGAAGTGTTCGTTCACGCCAGGAAGCCTACGTACCGGGGAGCCCGCCCGGTCGCGTCGCCCCCGGCACCCTTGCCCGTCCCCTCCGCAGGGGCTCCGCCTCGGCGCCCCCGCCAGGAGGCTCCCCCGCCTCGGTCGGTCGAGAAGCGCGACCTGAGCCCGGTGATCGAGGGCGAGGCTCGTTCAGGACCGACAGCGGTCAGCGTCCCGGCCGGACCGTCACGTCGTTGATCTCCGCGTCCCTCGGCAGGTCGATCGCCGTCAGGATGGTCGTCGCGACGGACTCGGGGTCGATCCACTTCGACGCGTCGTAGTCCTTGCCCTCCTGCTGGTGGACCTTGGCCTGCATGGGGCTGGCGGTGCGGCCGGGGTAGACGGAGGTGACGCGGACGCCGTTGCCGTGCTCCTCGTGGCGCAGGGAGTCGGCGAGGGCCTTCAGGCCGTGCTTGGAGGCGGCGTACGCGGACCAGTCGGCGTGGGCGGCGAGGCCGGCGCCGGAGTTGACGAAGACCACGTGGCCGCGGGAGGCGCGCAGTTGGGGCAGGAAGTGGCGGGTCAGCTCGGCCGGGGAGATCAGGTTGACGTTGAGCTGGTGGCGCCAGGACTTCGGGGTCAGTTCGCCGACCGGGCCGAGGTCGACGACGCCCGCGATGTGCAGCAGGGTGTCGACGCGGTCCGGGAGGGCCTGGTGGGAGAAGGCCCAGCTGAGCTTGTCGGGGTCCGCGAGGTCGCCGACGAGGGTCTTCGCGCCGGGGAACTCGGCGGCCAGCTCCTTGGCGCGGCCCGCGTCACGCGCGTGCAGCACGAGGTCGTCCCCGCGCGCGTGCAGACGGCGGGCGACGGCCGCGCCGATGCCGGAACCGGCCCCGGTGATCACATGTGTAGCCATGCCCGCCATGCTCGCACTACTGCACGCCCTGACTCTCCTCGAGGTAGGCCAGCGCGCCCACCGGCTCCTCGGCGAAGAACACCAGGTCGGTCAGCGGGCGGGGCAGGAAACCCTCGTCCTCCATGCGGCGGAACTGCTCCTTGAGGCCGTCGTAGAAGCCCGCGGTGTTGAGCAGCACGACCGGCATGTCGGTGTGGCCGTGCTTCTTCAGCTCCAGGATCTCGGTCGCCTCGTCGAGGGTGCCCGTACCGCCCACCATGATCACCACGGCGTCGGCCTTCTGCAGGAGCAGCCTCTTGCGCTCGGCGAGGTCGTGGGCGATCACCATCTCGTCGGCGCCCGGACGGGCCTTCGCGGACAGGAAGTCCACCGAGACGCCGACCAGCCGGCCGCCCGCCGCCTGCACGCCGTCCGCGACGACCTTCATCAGGCCGACGTCCGAGCCGCCCCAGACCAGCGTGTGCCCGCCCTTGCCCATCAGCTCCGCGAACTCACGGGCGGGGCGGGTGTAGCGGTCGTCGAGGTCGGCGGCGGAGAGGAAGACGCAGATGTTCATGGGGACCACCGTACGGGGTGCCCTCTGCGCCGCCGGACGGGAAGGCGGCGCTACCGCACGTCCACGTAGTCGCCGGTGGTGGCCTTGGCGCCCGTGACGGAGTTCCCGCCGTAGTACCAGCGCCAGGTGCCGTCCTTCGTGGCGGTGACGGTCGTCCTCAGGGCGCCCGTGGACGAGGTCGTGACCGTCCTGACGTAGCTGTACGCGGTGGCGCCCGCCGCCTTGAACTGGAGGACGACCTTCTGCCCGCCGTAGAGGTCGTAGCGGTGCGTGTTCCAGTTGGCGCGCTTCAGGGTGCCCTTGACGGTGATCGGACCGCCCTTGGTGACCGGCTCGGGGGTCGCGTCGGCGCCCTCGATGACCGAGGCGCGCTTGAGGCGGGTGGTGTAGGAGAGCAGGTCGTCGTCGTAGCCGCCGCCGACCTTGATCCCGAGGCCGGCGGTCTTCCAGACGGTGGCGTCGCTGTTGACGAGCTTCCGGCCGCCCGGGAGCATGTCGGGGTCGACCTGGAGCGACTCGTCGCAGTCGTAGAAGGTGTAGCCGCCCGCGCTGGACTGGCTGCAATTCCACCGGATCGTTCCGATGGCCAGGTGATACGAGTTCTGGCCGTAGGTGCCCCTGTACGGCGACACCTGCCAGCTGTCCAGCCTGACCCTGGTCTTCAGCGTGTAGGTCATCGGCACCTCGATCTCGGCGCCCGTGCCGAGAACGATCGGCTTGCCCTTGTTGATCACCACGTTCGAGAACGTGATGTCGCTGTCGGCCGCGTGCGCGCCGGGCGCCATGAGCAGTGTGCCGGCGAGCGCCGTACCGGCGGCCGTGAGCACGGTCGCCGCGCGCGGGAGTCTGCGCTGTTTCCGCAGAGTCATGTCCCACCCCTGTTGTCTGCCTGTGAGCACCGGACGGACGATCTTCCGCCCGGTGCAGGCACTTTAGATCAGGAGTGCGACAGCGCCGCCGCGCGCGTGGTCGACGCGATCGTCGCCGAGCCCACCACGCGCGTGCCGTCGTACAGGACGATCGCCTGGCCGGGCGCGACGCCGCGGACCGGCTCGGTGAAGGACACGCGCAGCTCGCCGTCGACGAGCTCGGCCGTCACCTCGGTCTCCCCGCCGTGGGCGCGCAGCTGGGCGGTGTAGGTGCCGGGGCCGGTCGGGGCGGCGCCGCACCAGCGGGGCTTGACCGCCGTGAGCGCGCTGACGTCCAGGGAGGCGGCAGGGCCGACCGTCACCGTGTTGTTCACCGGGGAGATGTCGAGGACGTAGCGCGGCTTGCCGTCGGCGGCCGGGGTGCCGATGCGCAGGCCCTTGCGCTGGCCGATGGTGAAGCCGTAGGCGCCCTCGTGGGTGCCGAGCTTGGTGCCCGACTCGTCGACGATGTCGCCCTCGGCCTTGCCGAGCCGCTTCGCCAGGAAGCCCTGGGTGTCGCCGTCGGCGATGAAGCAGATGTCGTGCGAGTCCGGCTTCTTGGCCACGGCCAGCCCCCTGCGCTCGGCCTCCGCGCGGATCTCGTCCTTGGTCGTCACGGTGTCGCCGAGGGGGAACATCGCGTGGGCGAGCTGCTTGTCGTCCAGCACGCCGAGGACGTACGACTGGTCCTTGGCCATGTCGGCGGCGCGGTGCAGCTCGCGCGTGCCGTCCTCACGGACGATCACCTTGGCGTAGTGGCCGGTGCAGACCGCGTCGAAGCCCAGCGCGAGCGCCTTGTCCAGCAGCGCCGCGAACTTGATCTTCTCGTTGCAGCGCAGGCACGGGTTGGGCGTGCGGCCGGCCTCGTACTCGGCGACGAAGTCCTCGACGACGTCCTCGCGGAAACGGTCGGCGAGGTCCCAGACGTAGAACGGGATGCCGATGACGTCCGCGGCGCGGCGGGCGTCGCGGGAGTCCTCGATGGTGCAGCAGCCCCGCGCGCCCGTGCGGAAGGACTGCGGGTTCGCGGAGAGGGCGAGGTGGACGCCGGTCACGTCGTGGCCCGCCTCGGCCGCGCGGGCGGCGGCGACGGCGGAGTCCACACCGCCGGACATGGCGGCGAGGACGCGGAGGGGGCGGGAGCGCTGCGGGGTGTCAGTCATAACCCTTCCAGGGTAAGGGGGCGTGGGAACCGCAGCCCCCGAGTATCCGTTGGAGATCACATGGAGCGGACTACGGGGGACACGGACCGGCAGGTCAGGCGGCGCGCCCTGATCGTCGGCGGTATGGCGGCCGCGGCGGGCGTCGCCGTGCTCGCCCGCGACGACCTGCGCAGACTGTGGTGGCGGGCGCCGGGGGTGGACAAGCCGCGCAAGGAGGGCGAGGTCGACTTCGCCGGTGCCCGCTGGACGGCGGCGTCCGACGCCAACTTCCGCTGGGCGGACCGGCCCGACGACTACGGCATCGACCTGGTGGTCATCCATGTCACCCAGGGCAGCTTCGCGAGCGCGGTGAAGGTGTTCCAGGACCCGGGGCACGGGGCGGCGGCGCACTACATCGTCGGCCAGGACGGCCGGATCACCCAGATGATCCGCGAGCTGGACGTGGCGTACCACGCGGGCAACCGGGAGTACAACGAACGCAGCGTGGGCATCGAGCACGCCGGTTTCGTCGACCGCCCCCAGGACTTCACGGACGCGATGTACGCGGCCTCGGCACGTCTGACGGCCCGGATATGCGCGCGCTACGACATCCCCGTCGACCGCGAGCACATCATCGGCCATGTGGAGGTGCCGGGCACGGACCACACCGACCCGGGGCCGCACTGGGACTGGGACCGCTATCTGAAGCTCGTACGCAGAGCCCGTACGGCCCCTCCCGCACCCCGTACGGCACCCACGTCCGCGTAGCGGCTCGGCGCCGGACCCGGGCACGTGCGCCCAGCGGGCTCGGCCCGGGGCTCGGGCGCCTCCGCCCGGCGGCTCGGCCTCCGGCTCAGGTCAGCCCCGCCGCGCGGGCCCGCTCCACCGCCGGCCCGATGGCCTTGGCGACGGCCTGGACGTCGGCCTCGGTGGAGGTGTGGCCGAGGGAGAAGCGCAGGGTGCCGCGGGCCAGGTCCGGGTCGGTGCCGGTGGCGAGCAGGACATGGCTGGGCTGGGCGACACCCGCGGTGCAGGCCGAGCCGGTGGAGCACTCGATGCCCTGGGCGTCGAGCAGCAGCAGCAGGGAGTCGCCCTCGCAGCCGGGGAAGGTGAAGTGGGCGTTGGCGGGCAGCCGGCCCTCGGGCGCCGGGTCGCCGCCGAGGATCACGTCGGGCACGGCCGCGCGGACCGCGGTGACGAGGTCGTCGCGCAGGGCGCCGATCTCGCGGGCGAACCACTCGCGCTGCTCGGCGGCGAGCCGTCCGGCCACGGCGAAGGAGGCGATGGCGGGCACGTCGAGGGTGCCGGAGCGCACGTGCCGCTCCTGGCCGCCACCGTGCAGGACGGGCACGGGGCTGTACTCCCGGCCGAGGATCAGCGCGCCGATGCCGTACGGCCCGCCGATCTTGTGTCCGGACACGGTCATGGCGGCGAGTCCCGAGGCGGCGAAGTCGACCGGAATCTGACCGAACGCCTGGACCGCGTCGGCGTGCAGCGGGACCCCGAACTCCCCCGCGACCTCCGCCAGTTCGCGGACCGGCATGACGGTGCCGATCTCGTTGTTGGCCCACATGACGGTGGCGAGGGCGACGTCGTCGGGGTTGCGTGCGACGGCCTCGCGCAGCGCGTCGGGGTGGACGCGGCCGTGGGCGTCGACGGGGAGGTACTCGACCGTGGCGCCCTCGTGTTCGCCGAGCCAGTGCACGGCGTCGAGCACGGCGTGGTGCTCGACGGGGCTGGCGAGGACCCGGGTGCGGGCCGGGTCGGCGTCGCGGCGGGCCCAGTACAGGCCCTTGACCGCGAGGTTGTCGGCCTCGGTGCCGCCCGAGGTGAACACGACCTCGCTGGGGCGGGCGCCGAGCGCCTCGCCGAGGGTCTCGCGGGCTTCCTCGACCGTGCGGCGAGCCCGGCGGCCCGAGGCGTGGAGGGACGAGGCGTTTCCGGTGACGCCCAGGTGGGCGGTCAGGGCCTCTGCCGCCTCCGGAAGCATCGGCGTCGTCGCGGCGTGGTCGAGGTATGCCATGGTGCCGCCGATTCTACGGGGCGTTCACGGCGGGGCGGCGTGCGGTGCCCGCGGAGCGAGGCCGGAAACCGACTCGGCGGCCCCGGCGCGAAAGCCCCACCGCCGCGGGCTCAACCGCTCGGGAGCCGCGGCTCGGGCACCTTGTTGTCCCCGGCCCCATCACTCAAGAGCCCGCGACTCAGGCAGCCCGACGCCCCGGCCCACCACTCACAGGCACTCCGAGGTCCGGGGCCCATCTGCTCTCGAAGCCCGGCTCGGACAGCCCGAAGCCCCGAGCCGGCCACCCAAGAGCCCCCGGCCCAGGCACCCCGCAGCCCGTATCCCAACTGCTCACGAGCCCCCGGCCCAGGCACCCCGCAGCCCGTGGCTCAGAAGCTCCACGAGACGGCGTTGTCGGCCTGCATGAACACGGCCAGCACCACGAGGTCGGCGATGCCGAGGCCGAGGCCGAGGAAGGCGCGGCCGCGCCGCCCGGTCCCGCGCCACAGCGCGACACCCGCAAGGACGATCGCGGTCGGGCCGAGGAAGAGGTTGAAGACGAGCAGGCCCAGCAGTCCGAGGACGAAGGACGCGACGGCCATGCCGTCGGCGTCGCGGGCGGTGGAGGTCCGGCCGTTGGCCGGAGCGGTCAGCTGCATGACGATCGGCTCCCGATGGTCAGCGGATGGTTGTGTGGTGGCGGCGGCCGTGCCGCTCGCGCAGGGCGAAGACGCCGAGCCAGACGGCGATGACGGCGGCCGCGACCAGGCTGAAGGAGAGCGGTGCGTGGGCGACGGCGCCCAGGACCACACCGAGGAGCAGAAGTGCGGCGACGAGAAACAGCATGGGATGGAATCCCCCTCCGGATCGCCTCGGGGTTCGGCCCCGAAGTTTCGGTGAACGTTTGTGGTTACACTTGTTCACTGACTTTCGAGTCTAACGCACGTGACGACTTCCCAATTCCGGAGAACAGTTGTTAACTGCATGGTATGAGTCACACCCTCGGCGTCCGGCAGGCCCAGAAGCAGAAGACCCGTCAGGCCCTTCTGGACGCGGCCCTGGAGCTGCTGGAGCACCAGAGCCTGAGCAGCCTGGGCCTGCGTGAGGTCACCCGCGCCGTCGGAGTCGCGCCGACCGCGTTCTACCGCCACTTCCGCTCCACGGCGGATCTGGGCGTCGCGCTGGTCGAGGAGGCACTGGGAAGCCTGCACGCCACCGTGCGGGCGACGGTGTCCACGACCGGGGACGCCGACGAACGCATCGCCCGTGCCGTCGAGTTGATCGCCGGGCATGTGGACGCCCACCCCGCGCACGTGAGGTTCGTCGCCCGCGAGCGGCACGGCGGGGTGCGGCCGGTGCGGGAGGCCATACGGAGCCAACTCGCGCGGTTCGGCGAGGAGGTGAAGGCCGAGCTGGCCAAGGACCCGGTCTCGGCGGGCTGGAGCGAGGACGACCTGTCGATGCTCGCCGGGCTCTACGTCGACCAGATGCTGATCACCGCGTCCTCGTTCCTGGAGGCACAGGAGACCGGGGCCTCGGAGGAGCAGCGGCGGCGCGTCGCCCGGGTCGCGGAACGGCAGATGCGGCTGATCAGTGTGGGGCGGGCCCACTGGGCGGACTGAAGCCGGCCGCCCGGCGCCCCGGGGCGGGGGCTCAGCCCAGCCGGACCCGTGCCAGCTGGCGGGACTGGGCCACCAGCCGGTCCCGGCTGTCCCAGATCTCCGCGTCCTCCTCGAGGAAGCCGCCCGCGAGGTTGCGGGTCGTGATGGAGACCCGCACAGGACCCGGGGCCGGGCGGCACCGTACGTGGACGGTCAGTTCGACGGTCGGGACCCAGCCCTTGACGCCCAGCTCGAACGCGGTGGGCGGGAGGGCGTCCACGGCCAGGAGGAGGGACAGGGGGTCCATGTCGCGGCCGTCGGCGAGGCCGAACCAGGCGCGCATCTCGCCCCTGCCGGAGGGCTGACCGAGGGCCCAGCCGAGGGTGGCCGGGTCGAGCTTGAGCATCAGGCGGTCGGCGATGGCGGAGCTGCCGTCGACCGGGGCGGGGCCGTCCTCGGGGCCGAAGCACTGGTCCATGGGCGGAATCGCGGGCGGCACGGCCGTGGTGCGGACGTCGTCCGGCAGGGAGTCCAGGTCGCCGTAGGAGGCGAGGACGCGGATGCGCTCGACCTCCGTGCCCTGCTCGTCGTACTGGAAGAGCGAGGCCTGGCCGGTGGACAGCGTGCGGCCGGCGCGGACGACGTCCGTGCGGACGACCGCCGGGCCGGGCTGGGAGGCCGTCAGGTAGTGCGCGGAGACGGTGAACGGGTGCGGGTGCGGCAGGGCGTCGGCGAGGGCGCGGCCCAGTACCGCCAGGAGGTAGCCGCCGTTCACGGCGCTGATGATGGTCCAGCCCGCGGAGAGGTCGATGTCGTAGACGCCCTCGGAGCGGCGGGTGAGCGCGGTGTCTCGGTCGAACTCGCTGTCGCCGATGATCGCCTGGGATGCCTGAGCCATGGCGGTACCGTACAACAAGAAACTACTAAGCGGTAGCTTTTTCGGTTTCCTCGGTCACCGTGGACCGCCGGTTCCAGGCCCGCGGCGCCCGCCAGTGGTAGTGCATCGCCAGCAGCCGCAGCACGAAGGACGTGACGACGGCGAGACCCGAGGTGAACGTCGTCAGCACGTCGAAGCGGATGCACAGGACCACCATGCCCGCGCCGACCATCGCCGGCACGGCGTACAGGTCGCGGTCCCAGCGCAGCAGGGAGGGGACCTCGTTGGCGAGGACGTCGCGGAGCACACCGCCGCCGACCGCGGTCGCGAGGCCCAGGGCCGCGGACGCGGTGAGGTTCAGGCCGTACTCGTACGCCTTCGTCGTGCCCGCGACCGCGAACAGGCCGAGGCCCGCCGCGTCGAAGACGTTCACACCGAACTGGATGCGCTCCACCTCGGGGTGCAGGAAGAAGACCAGGAGGGCGGCCAGCAGCGGCGTCAGGAAGTAGCCGAGGTCCGTGAAGGCCGCCGGCGGCACCGCGCCGATGACCAGGTCCCGGAAGAGCCCGCCGCCGAGCGCCGTGACCTCGGCGAGGACGGCGATGCCGAACACGTCGAAGTTCTTGCGCACGGCCAGCAGGGCGCCGGAGATGGCGAAGACGAAGATGCCGACCAGATCGAGCGTGTGCTGGACGGACGGGCTGAAGAGTTGCTCAAGCACCCCTAATTCTTACCTATGAGCGAGCCCCCGCCTTACATTGCAAGGCGGGGGCTCACTCAGGGGTCACTTCTCTTTGGCGACCTCGGCTTCGGGGACGTCCTCGGCCGCAGCCTCGGCGGACCGCAGCAGCTTGGTGTCCCCCGGCTGCTGGTCCTCGAAGTTCTCCGGGTGGTGGCAGGCGACCTGCTGGCCGGGGCGCAGCTCGATCAGCGGCGGCTCGGTGGTCTTGCAGATCTCCGTGGCCTTCCAGCACCGGGTGTGGAAGCGGCAGCCGCTCGGCGGCGAGATCGGCGAGGGCACGTCGCCCTTGAGCAGGATCCGCTCGCTCTTGGCGGCCTTGCGCCTCGGGTCCGGGATCGGCACCGCCGACATCAGCGCCTTGGTGTACGGGTGCATCGGCGCCTTGTAGAGCAGGTCGCGGTCGGCCAGCTCCACGATCTTGCCGAGGTACATCACCGCGATCCGGTCCGAGACGTGCCGGACGACCGAGAGGTCGTGCGCGATGATCACGTACGTCAGGCCCAGTTCCTGCTGGAGGTCGTCCAGCAGGTTCACGACCTGCGCCTGGATCGACACGTCCAGGGCCGAGACCGGCTCGTCGGCCACCACGAGCTTCGGGTTCAGCGCGAGCGCGCGGGCGATGCCGATGCGCTGGCGCTGGCCGCCGGAGAACTCGTGCGGGTAGCGGTTGTAGTGCTCGGGGTTGAGCCCGACCACCGACAGCAGCCGCTGGACCTCCTTCTTGATGCCGCCCTCGGGCTCGACGCCCTGGAGCCTGAAGGGGGCGCCGACGATCGTGCCGATGGTGTGGCGCGGGTTCAGCGAGGAGTACGGGTCCTGGAAGATCATCTGCACGTCGCGGCGCAGCGGACGCATGCCCGCCACCCCGAGATGCGTGATGTCCTTGCCCTCGAACTCGACCCTGCCGCCGGTCGGTTCGAGGAGGCGGGTGATCAGCCGGCCCATGGTGGACTTGCCGCAGCCGGACTCGCCGACGACGCCCAGGGTCTCGCCGGAGCGGACCTCGAAGTCGATGCCGTCGACCGCGTGCACCGCGCCGACCTGCCGCTTGAGCAGGCCCTTCTTGATCGGGAAGTGCTTCTGCAGGCCGGTGACCTTCAGCAGCACCTCGCGCTCGGCGGGGGTGCTCTCGCTCTTGGCGGCGGTCGTCACCGCTTTCTCGTCACTCACAGCTTCGGCGCAATCTCTTCGGTCCAGATACGCTCCCGCTGCTCCTGCGTCATGTGGCAGGCGGCCCAGTGCTTGCTGCCGACCTCGGTCAGCTCGGGCCGGACCGTGCGGGTGACGTTGTCCTTCGGCAGATCCGCGTACGGGCAGCGCGGGTTGAAGGCGCAGCCGGACGGGACGTTGATGAGGGAAGGCGGGGAGCCCTTGACCGGGATCAGCCGCTCCTGCTGGTCGCGGTCCAGGCGCGGCATCGAGCCGAGCAGACCCCACGTGTAGGGGTGGCGGGGCTCGTAGAACACCTTCTCCGCCGGACCCCGCTCGACGCACCGGCCGCCGTACATCACCAGGAGGTCGTCGGCCAGTTCGGCGACGACGCCCAGGTCGTGGGTGATGATGATGACCGCCGAGCCGAACTCCGTCTGCAGATCGCGGATCAGGTCCAGGATCTGCGCCTGGACGGTGACGTCCAGGGCGGTGGTCGGCTCGTCCGCGATGAGCAGCTCCGGGTTGTTGACCAGCGACATCGCGATCATCGCGCGCTGGCGCATACCGCCGGAGAACTCGTGCGGGTAGTTGTCGACGCGCTTGTCGGGCTGCGGGATGCCGACCCGGTCGAGCATCTCGACCGCGCGGCGCCGCGCGGTCTTCTTGTCGACGTCGTGGTGGATCCGGTACGCCTCCACGATCTGCTGGCCGATCGTGTAGTACGGGTGCAGCGCGGACAGCGGATCCTGGAAGATCATCGCCATCTCGCGGCCGCGCATCCTGCGGACCTTGTCGGGATCGGCCGACAGCAGCTCGGTGCCGTTCAGCCAGATCTCGCCGGAGATCTGCGCCTTGCGCTTGCCGTACTGGCCGGCCGTGTGCAGGCCCATGATGCCGAGGCTGGTGACCGACTTGCCGGAACCCGACTCGCCGACGATGCCGAGGGTCTTGCCCTTCTCCAGCGAGAAGCTGAGCCCGTCGACGGACTTGACCAGGCCGTCGTCGGTCGGGAAGTGCACCTTCAGGTCCCGCACTTCGAGGAAGGCGGAGGGCGCTTCACCGGTGGTGGGCTCGCCGACGGCGGCACCGGTCTTGCTGAGTTCGGTCATGCGAGCCTCACTCGGGGGTCGATCACGGCGTACAGGACGTCCACCACGAGGTTGGCGATGAGCACCGCGAGGGAGGTGATCAGGGTGACGCCCAGGATGATGGGCAGGTCCTGGGTCCGGATGCCGTTGAGCACGGCCTGGCCGAGGCCGGGCAGGCTGAACGCGGTCTCGGTGAGGATCGCGCCGCCGATGAGGGCACCGAGGTCCATACCGAGCATGGTCAGGATCGGCGTCATCGTGGAGCGCATCGCGTGCTTGCCGATGACGACCTTCTCGGTGAGACCCTTGGCGCGCGCGGTGCGGATGTAGTCCTCACCCATGATCTCCAGCATGGTGGCGCGGGTGATCCGGGCGTACATCGCGGCGTAGAGGAAGGCGAGCGTGACCCAGGGCAGCAGCATGCTCTGGAACCAGCCGCCGAAGCTCTCCTCCAGCGGGACGTACTCGCCGTCCACCCAGCCGAGTCCGTAGTCGAAGATCGCCAGCGAGAGCATGGCGGTGAAGTAGATCGGCAGCGAGACGCCGCCGAGGGCGACGATCATCGCGCCGCGGTCCCACAGGCTGCCCCGCTTGAGGGCGGAGAGCACACCGGCCGAGACACCGAGCAGCAGCCACAGCACGGCCGCGCCGAGCGCCAGCCCCAGGGTCACCGGGAGGCGGTCGGTGAGCACCGGCCAGATGGCCTGCTCGCTGCGGAAGGAGTAGCCGAAGCAGGGCGCGGCGCACTCGGTGACGTCCCCGCCGCCCGAGTAGGTGCGGCCGACGAAGATGCCCTTGAAGAACTCCCAGACCTGGGCGTAGATCGGGTCGCTCAGGCCCAGCTTGGACCGCACGGCCTCGACGGCCGCAGGGTCGGCCTGCTTGCCCACGAAGCTCGTGGCGATGTCGACGCCCGCCCACTTCGGGACGAGGAAGAAGATGCCGAAGACCACCATGATGATGACCACGAGCATCACTGCGGCGGCGAACAACCGCCTGATGAGGTAAGTGAGCACAGCTCTCGGCCCGCGGCGGGCCGCGGACCACCGGAGGTCTTCCGGTGGCCCGCGGCTCACGCCTCGCCGGCCTTCACCTGCCTTTCGTGCCGTGCGGCGGGTGTGCCGGTTACTTCGCGGACTTCAGGCCGAGGTTGACGAAGTCGTACATGCCGCTGTAGCCGTCCGTGGTGTAGACGTTCGCCAGCCGGCTGCCGCGCCAGTTGATGAACTTCTCGAAGACGAAGGGCAGGTAGTAGCCGCCTTCCATGACCTTGTGGTTGATCTGCGTGGAGATCTTGGCCTTCTCGGCGTCGTCGAGGGTGTTGACGTAGTCGTCGAACAGCCCGTCGATGGCCTTGTCCTTGATCAGGGCGTAGTTGTTGTTGCCCGACTCGAGGATGTACTTGCTGTGCCACAGCGGCAGACCGAAGCCCTGCACGGACGGGAAGTCCGGACCCCAGCCCATGATGATGATGCCGAAGCCCTTCTTCTTCACGTTCGAGGGGCTGCCGATGATGCCGGAGGTCTGCGAGCCGTCGAACTGCTCGATGTCGGCCTGGACGCCGATCTTCTTCAGCGACGCCTGGAGGGACTCGGCGGTGGCCACCTCGACCGGCTTGTTGTTGCGCACGGCGATGGTGGTCTTGAAGCCGTTCGGCTTGCCGCAGGCCTTGAGCAGCTTCTTGGCCTCGGCCACGTTGCCGCTCTTGTTCTTGCCGGCCAGCTCGAACGGGTCGTAGGACTGGCCCTCGGAGCCCGGGATGGACGGCGGCAGCATGTTGGTGCCGATGTCACCGCCGGCGATGGGGCCGCCACGGGCGTTCTGCAGCGACACGTGGTCGGCGCCGAGGATCACGGCCTTGCGGCAGTTCTCGTTGTCGAACGGCTTCACGCTCTGCGGGAAGACCGCGTAGCGGATGTAGCCGGAGACCGGGTTGTCCAGGTTGGCCTTGTGCTCCTTCAGGGCGGTGGTGCGGCCCTGCGGGGACATGCCGGTCTGGTTGATGTCCAGGTCGTAGTCGCCCGCGATCAGGCGCTGGTCCATGTCGTTGGCGTTGGAGAAGATGTTGAGCGTGATCGCGTCCGGGTACGCCTTGCGGACCGGGTCGGATGCCTGCTTCCAGTTCTCGTTGCGGACCAGCTTCAGCGACTTGCCCGGGTCGTACGACTCGAACTTGTACGGGCCGGAGGAGAAGGGACGCAGGCCGTACTTGGACTTGGTGTCCTTGTCCTGGCGGACCGGGGAGGCGGAGATCAGCGCCAGCATCTCCTCGAAGTCCGAGTTGGCCTTCGGGAGCTTGAAGACGATGGTCTTGTCGTCCGGCGTCTCGATCGCCTTCAGGCCGAGCTTGTCGGCGGACTTGTCCTTGTACGGACCCTGGTACTCGCCCTTGGGGTCGAGCACCTCCTTCAGGTACGTCGGGCCGCCGGCCAGGACGTCCTGGGCCCAGACGCGCTCGATGCCGTACTTGACGTCCTTGGACGTGATCGGCTTGCCGTCCTCCCAGGTGACGCCGTCACGCAGGGTGTACGTGTAGGTCTTGCCGTCGTCCGTGACCTTCGCGAGGCCCGTGGCGAGGTCCGGGGTGAGCTCGGCGCCCGCCTTGCCCGGCTCGGTCTTGTTCGTGACGAGCTGGCGGCTGTAGTAGCGCGCGAAGTTCCACATGAAGCCGTAGTAGCCGCGGGTGGTGTCCCACGAGTCGGCGTCCTGGGCACCGGCGAACTTCAGCGTGCCGCCCTTCTTGGCCAGCGAGGCCTGGGCGACCTTGTTGTTGGCGGCGTCGAAGCCGGCCGCGCCGGTCTTCGAGCCGTTGTCGCCGTCGCCGTCGCCGCCGCCGCACGCCGCCGTGGTCAGCAGCGCGGCGACCACCGCGGCAGCGGCCATGGCCTGCTTGCGCCGCCCTGAGGTGCGTTGGGTAGTCACGATCTCGGATCCTCCGGTTGTGATGAGAGATCCCGTGTGGTGTGCCACGGGTCGCTTGGGGTACGGCAGTTCAGCGGGAGCCCTTCGGGTCGAGCGCGTCGCGCACGCCGTCGCCGAAGAGGTTGAAGGCAAGAACCGTGATGAAGATCGCTACACCCGGGACGACCATGTACATGGGGTCCGACTCGTAGTAGTCGATCGCGTTCGAGAGCATCTGCCCCCACGAGGCCGTGGGCGGCTTGACGCCGACGCCCAGGAAGCTGAGTGCCGCTTCGGTGAGGATGTTGGTGGGGATCATCATCGTCGTGTAGACGACGATCGGGGCGACCAGGTTGGGCAGCAGTTCCTTGAACAGGATGTAGAAGCGCCCGGCGCCCAGCGATCGGGCGGCCTCGACGTACTCCCGCTCGCGCAGGGAGAGGGTCTGACCGCGCACCACGCGTCCGATGTAGGGCCACCCGAAGAAGCCGATGACCAGGATCATCACGAACAGGCGGACGTTCGTGCCCTCCAGGCCCAGCATCTCGCTCGGCATGACGGAGACCAGCGCGATGATGAAGAGCAGCTGCGGGAAGGCCAGCAGACCGTCCATCACACGGCTGATCACGGAGTCGACCCAGCCGCCGAAGAAGCCGGCGAGGATGCCGAGGACGGTGCCGATGGCGACGGCGACGACGGCGGACAGGAAGCCGACGAGCAGCGAGATCCGCGCGCCGTAGACGATGCGCGCGAAGATGTCGCGGCCGCTGACCGGTTCGACGCCCAGCAGGTGATCGCCGCTGATGCCGCCCAGGGAGCCCTTGGGCGTGCCGAACAGCGGGTCGATGAGGTCCTCGTGGTGGGACTCGGGGTCCTGGCCGACGAGGTCGGTGATCAGCGGGGCGAACACGGCGACCAGGACGAGCAGCAGCACGAGGGCGCCGCCCGCCAGAGCGAGCTTGTCGCGCTTGAGGCGCTCCCAGGCGATCCGGCCCAGGGAGCGGCCCTGTACGGCCTTCGCGTCACCGCTGACTGCCGCGGCTTCCTCGACCGCGCTCGGGGCCGCTTCCGCGGTCGGCTCGTGCAATGGTGCCGTCATCTGGCAGGGACCCCTCTCAACCGGCGGTAGCCGGCCCGCACTTGCCGCTGTAGCGGCGTTGTCAGTCCGTCGTACTGGGGCGAACACCCGGGCGAACACCCCTGGTGCGGGAGTCTTCAACGCTTTGGCGATCTGTTGCCAGACTTGGCGGTGAATGGATGCGTAAACGTGATGCTGTCCTGGGGAATCCGTTATCCGGACAGCGGGTAACGGCGGCCGGACGAGGACAACTTGTGGCGTCTGGGACAGATGGGGCGATACCGACGGTATCTACGCGCGCAGAAGGATCTCTGCGGATCCGGGAGGACTGAGGGATGAGACGGCTCAGTACGCGCCCTGAACCGGCGGGTAGCCGTAGCCCGCGGCCGGCGCGGGAGCGGCGTGCGCCTCGCGGTCGTAGAAGGGGCGGGCGTTGGACCGCATCCACATCGCGACCGGGCAGTACTCGTCGGACATCGCCACCGTCGACACCGGCAGGCCGTCCGGTACGGCGCCGATGGACTGGTGCATCATCGCGCGTACGGAGTCCACGGCCTGCGGCGAGGTGTCGTACACGTCCAGGCCGATGGCCAGGTACGGTGCCCCGAGCGAGGGCTGCACCCAGGCGCGACGCAGGGTGCGCACGGCGGGGGTGCGGTGGGCGTTCTGCGCGAGGAGGGCGTAGAACTGCGGGATCTCGATGCCGGGTTCGGCCAACCGCAGCGGGCCGGCCGGCTGGCGGTCCAGGCCCGTCGCGATCCGGCGCAGGTCGAGCCACGGGATGCCGACGCCGCCGCCGGGGGCGTGCGGGTTGAGCCAGAGGCCGTAGTGGTCGGGGTAGAGCGTGCGGGCGACGTCGATGCCGTCGGCCACCTCGTAGCTGCGGTTCCAGCCGCTGGCGGCGAGTTCCTGCGCGGAGGTCACACAGGGCGCGTAGGCGTGGCCGTCGACCTCCATCGTGCCGTACTGGGCGTCGGGGGAGCCGGCCTGGCCGTGCCACAGCAGCATCCAGATCTGGCCGGAGGTGGGCGTCGCGAGGGCACGCAGGAGCGCCTCGTAGGCGTCGTAACGCCCCGGGGAGACCTGGCGCAGCGTGTGCTCGACCGTGCCGGTCGCGGCGGTGCCGCTCGCGCTCACTGTGTTACGCCCCTTCTTTCTTCGACTGGGTAATGAAACCAGGTTATGTCGTCCGGGGGGAGGATCGGAGGGGGCTCGGGGGTTGTTCCGACGTCCGCCGGGTGCCGGCTTCGTCGTGGTCGCTCGCGCTCACGCGGCGGCAGCCGCACATCGATACAGCCCCGCGCCCCTCAGGCAGGCGCGGTCCGCTACCGCTGGAAGAACGGGCGGACCTTCGTCTTCATCCAGTCGCCCACCGGGTCCTGGGCCACGTCCAGCAGCACCAGGTTCACCGGCCACCGCACCGGGACCCTGCCCAGTGCCCGGCCCAGGGCGTCCATGGGTACCGTGCGCAGGTCGCCCTCCCACTGGGAGAGCTCGACGCCGATGAACAGCGCCGGGTCGGCGGTCTCGATCGCGGCGAGGCAGCGGCGGGCGCTGAGGACGACGCCGGTGGCCTCGAACTCGGCGGCGGCCGCGGACAGGAAGTCGACGGGGTCGTCCTGCCAGTCGGGCTCGAAGAGGCGGACCCGGCCGCCGCTCGCGGGCCCGTCCAGCGGGCTGCGGCCGGCCCGGCACAGCTCGGCGACCGCCTCGGGCGGCAGCGGGACACCGACCACACCGCCGGGGTTCAGCGCGATGCCCGCCTGCGGGGGCAGCCCGCGGGCGAACTCGACCGCGGGCGCGATGGCGTACGACATGGCGGGCCCGGCGCCCTGGCGGAACTGCTCCTCGGAACTGAAGACGGGCACGTAGGCCTGTCCTTCGATCTCCAGGGTGGGCAGGTCCAGGGGGCCGCTGTCGGGGCCGCCGCCGTTGGGCAGGGGCACCCACACGAAGCTGCGGCCCAGCACCTCGACGATCCGCGGGCCGGCCGACGGCACGCCCAGGGAGGCGGAGAGCACCTCCTCCAGTTCGTTGCCGGGCCAACCGCCGTGCGGATGGGGGTGCGCCTGCGCCGGGAAGTCCATCTGCTGCCTACCGCCTGCCGGGAACCTGCTGAGGCTCAAAAGGCTAACCCGTACGGGCCACCGCCCCACCGGCCCGCCGTCAGCCGGTGAAGCCGATGCGCCGCAGGGCGTCCGCCGCGTCCCGGTCGAGCAGGACCGCCGATCCGCAGCCGCGGGGCAGGGCGCCGCGCTGCACCCGGCGCAGCAGCCGCGAGGCCGCGCCCCGGTGGCGGCGGAAGGCGTAGCTGGACACGCCCCGGCCGCGCTCGCGCTGCCCGGCCAGGGCCTGCTCGGGGGTGACGTCCAGCAGGAGCAGATGGAGCGTGCCGCCGCGCCGGCGGGCCTCGCGGGCCAGCCAGCCGCGCACCCAGGCCTGGGTGCCGCAGTCGTGCACGACGAGGCCCTCGCCGCCGCGCAGGGCGCGGCGCAGCCCGGCGTAGTGCGCGAAGCGGACGAGCGGCCGGTAGACGGCGTAGGGGAGGAAGCGGGGCATGCGGGCGTCGAAGCGGTCGCGGGTGTCCTGGGAGTCGATGCGGATGCCCGGCACCGCGCGCCGCATCAGGGTGGACTTGCCGCTGCCGGGCAGACCGGTGATGACGACGAGGTCGCGGGGGCCGAAGAGCAGCGCGTGCGGGCTGCGGCCGCCACGGTCGCGCAGATCGCGGACGACGGGGGCGGAGGGGACCTCGCGGGCCGGGACCGCGGGCTGTGCGGGCAGTGCGAGGGCCGGGGTCGTGGTGGCGTACGACGTGGTCCTGTTCACCGTGATCGTCCTCCCCTGGGGCGGGTCGTAGGACCCATGCCCGTCGTGTGTAAAGAGACGGTAATGCGGTACGGCCGGTGATTTCGTGTGCGTACTGCCACAGGCCGGTCACAGATGCGGCCTGCCGTGCCGGGCGGATGCGTGCAATGATGGGCCCGCCAACTGCATACCGGCCGTTTGAATCCGCGCGGGAGAGTTCCCAGCCTGGCTGGGGCGCCGAAGGAGCAAGTCCCTCCCTTGAATCTCTCAGGCCCCGTTACCGCGCGGGCGAGGCACATCTGAAAAGCGGGCCGCTGTCGTTCAGTGGTCCCACCCAAGGTGCAAGCCATGCCCTCTCCTGTACACCCGTTGTACGGGCGGTCATGGCGAACCTCTCAGGTTCCGATGACAGATGGGGAGGAATGACCTCGCCTGTCGTGTACTTGGGAGACGACCGACCGATGAGCAGTACCGAACTCCGTCGCACCGCGCTCGATGCGCTGCATCGTTCGCTGGGCGCGACGATGACCGACTTCGCCGGCTGGGACATGCCGCTGCGTTACGCCTCCGAGCGCGACGAGCACAACGCCGTGCGCACCAGGGCCGGGCTCTTCGACCTCTCGCACATGGGCGAGATCACCGTCACCGGCGCACAGGCCGCGGACTTCCTGAACTTCGCGCTCGTCGGCAACATCGCCGCGGTCGGCGTGGGCCGCGCCCGCTACACCATGATCTGCCAGGCCGACGGCGGCATCCTGGACGACCTGATCGTCTACCGGCTGGCCGAGACCGAGTACATGGTCGTCGCGAACGCCTCCAACGCCCAGGTGGTGCTGGACGCGCTGACCGAGCGCGCCGCCGGTTTCGACGCCGAGGTCCGCGACGACCGTGACGCGTACGCGCTGATCGCGGTCCAGGGCCCGGAGTCCCCCGGCATCCTGAAGTCGCTGACGGACGCCGACCTGGACAACCTGAAGTACTACGCCGGCCTGCCCGGCACGGTCGCGGGTGTCCCCGCGCTGATCGCGCGCACCGGCTACACGGGCGAGGACGGCTTCGAGCTGTTCGTGAAGCCCGGGCACGCGGTGGAGCTGTGGCAGGCGCTGACCGAGGCGGGCGAGGGCGTCGGCCTGATCCCGTGCGGTCTGTCCTGCCGGGACACGCTGCGCCTGGAGGCGGGCATGCCGCTGTACGGGCACGAGCTGACGGCGGAGCTGACGCCGTTCGACGCCGGCCTCGGCCGGGTCGTGAAGTTCGACAAGGACGGCGACTTCGTGGGCCGCGAGGCGCTCACCGAGGCCGCCGCGCGGGCCGAGCAGAACCCGCCGCGGGTGCTCGTCGGCCTGGTCGCCGAAGGCCGTCGTGTGCCGCGCGCGGGCTACTCCGTGGTCGCGGGCGGCGAGGTGATCGGCGAGGTCACCTCCGGCGCCCCCTCCCCCACCCTGGGCAAGCCGATCGCCATGGCCTACGTCGACGCCGCGCACGCGGCGCCCGGCACCGAGGGCGTGGGCGTGGACATCCGGGGCACCCACGAGCCGTACGCGGTCGTGGCGCTGCCCTTCTACAAGCGCCAGAAGTAGACACTGCGAGCGGGCGGTGCGTGACCTCACGCACATTCCCGCTGTTCACGCACGTTTCCTGCAGTCCCCCCGTCATCAGCACGTTCCCGCGTACAGGAGAATTCAGGCCATGAGCAACCCCCAGCAGCTGCGCTACAGCAAGGAGCACGAGTGGCTGTCGGCCGCCGAGGACGGCGTGTCGACGATCGGCATCACCGAGTTCGCGGCCAACGCGCTCGGCGATGTCGTGTACGCCGACCTGCCGGCCGTCGGCACCGAGGTCACCGCGGGCGAGACCTGTGGTGAGCTGGAGTCGACGAAGTCGGTGTCCGAGCTCTACTCCCCGGTGACCGGCGAGGTCGTCGAGATCAACGAGGACGTGGTGAACGACCCGTCGCTGGTGAACAGCGCCCCCTTCGAGGGCGGCTGGCTGTTCAAGGTGCGCGTCGCGGAGGAGCCGGGCGACCTGCTCTCCGCCGACGAGTACGACGCCCACACCGCCGGCTGAGGAGACCCATGTCCGTCCTGAACACGCCCCTGCACGAGCTCGACCCGGAGGTCGCCGCGGCGGTCGACGCGGAGCTGGTGCGGCAGCAGTCCACGCTCGAGATGATCGCCTCGGAGAACTTCGCTCCGCTCGCGGTCATGGAGGCGCAGGGCTCGGTCCTGACCAACAAGTACGCCGAGGGCTACCCGGGCCGCCGCTACTACGGCGGCTGTGAGCACGTCGACGTCACCGAGCAGATCGCGATCGACCGGATCAAGGAGCTGTTCGGCGCCGAGTACGCCAACGTCCAGCCGCACTCCGGTGCCTCCGCGAACCAGGCCGCGCTGTTCGCGCTGGCCCAGCCCGGCGACACGATCCTCGGCCTGGACCTGGCGCACGGCGGTCACCTGACCCACGGCATGCGCCTGAACTTCTCCGGCAAGCAGTTCGACGTGGTCGCCTACCACGTCGACGACGCCGGTCTGGTGGACATGGCCGAGGTGGAGCGGCTCGCCAAGGAGCACCGCCCGAAGGTGATCATCGCCGGCTGGTCGGCGTACCCGCGTGAGCTGGACTTCGCGGAGTTCCGCCGGATCGCCGACGAGGTCGAGGCGTACCTGTGGGTCGACATGGCGCACTTCGCGGGCCTGGTCGCGGCAGGGCTCCACGCCAACCCGGTCGAGTACGCGGACGTGGTGACCTCCACCACGCACAAGACGCTCGGCGGCCCGCGCGGCGGCATCATCCTGGCGAAGAAGGAGTTCGCGAAGAAGCTGAACTCCTCCGTCTTCCCGGGCTTCCAGGGCGGCCCCCTGGAGCATGTGATCGCCGCCAAGGCGGTCTCCTTCAAGGTCGCCGCCTCGGAGGAGTTCAAGGAGCGCCAGCGGCGTACGGTGGACGGGGCGCGCATCCTCGCCGAGCGGCTCACCGCGGCCGACGCCCGTGAGGCCGGGATCAACGTGCTGTCCGGTGGTACGGACGTACACCTGATCCTGGTCGACCTGCGCGAGTCGGAGCTCGACGGCCAGCAGGCCGAGGACCGGCTCCACGAGGTGGGCATCACGGTCAACCGCAACGCCGTCCCGAACGACCCGCGTCCGCCGATGGTGACCTCCGGTCTGCGCATCGGTACGCCGGCCCTGGCGACCCGCGGCTTCACGGCCGAGGACTTCGCCGAGGTCGCGGACGTCATCGCGGAGGCGCTCAAGGCGCCTTCTCCCTTCGGGGAAGCCGAGGCGGAGAGCCTGAAGGCCCGGGTGCAGGCGCTCGCCGACAAGCACCCGCTGTACCCCGGCCTGAACAAGTAAGTCCCCGGCGGGGTACCCGGCGATCCCGGGTGCCCCGCCACCCCAGCTTTGAGGAGTCGACGTGGCCATCTCGGTCTTCGACCTGTTCTCGATCGGCATCGGCCCGTCCAGCTCCCACACGGTGGGCCCGATGCGTGCGGCGCGCATGTTCGCCCGCCGGCTGCGCAACGAGGGCCTGCTGCCCTCCGTCGCCTCGGTGCGCTGCGAGCTGTACGGCTCGCTGGGCGCGACCGGCCACGGCCACGGCACCCCGAAGGCGGTGCTGCTCGGCCTGGAGGGCGACTCGCCGCGCACGGTCGACGTGGAGGGCGCCGACGACCGGGTGGAGTCGATCAAGGCTGAGGGCCGTATCCGGCTCCTCGGCGAGCACGAGATCCCCTTCTCCTTCGACGACGACCTGGTCCTGCACCGCCGCAAGGCGCTGCCGTACCACGCCAACGGCATGACGGTGTGGGCGTACGACGCCTCCGGCGCCGAGCTGCTGTCGAAGACCTACTACTCGGTGGGCGGCGGGTTCGTCGTCGACGAGGACGCGGTCGGCGAGGACCGCATCAAGCTGGACGACACGGTCCTGAAGTACCCGTTCCGCACGGGCGACGAGCTGCTGCGCCTGACGAAGGAGACGGGCCTGTCGATCTCCGCGCTGATGCTGGAGAACGAGCGCGCCTGGCGCACCGAGGAGGAGATCCGCGAGGGTCTGCTCGACATCTGGCGCGTGATGCAGGCGTGCGTGTCGCGCGGCATGTCCCGCGAGGGCATCCTGCCCGGCGGCCTGAAGGTGAAGCGGCGTGCGGCGACCACGGCCCGCAAGCTGCGCTCGGAGGGCGACGCGCAGGCGCTCGCGATGGAGTGGATCACCCTCTACGCGATGGCGGTGAACGAGGAGAACGCGGCCGGCGGCCGGGTGGTCACCGCCCCGACGAACGGCGCGGCCGGCATCATCCCGGCGGTACTGCACTACTACATCAACTTCGTGCCCGGAGCCGACGAGGACGGCGTGGTCCGCTTCCTGCTCGCCGCGGGTGCGATCGGCATGCTCTTCAAGGAGAACGCCTCCATCTCCGGCGCCGAGGTCGGCTGCCAGGGTGAGGTCGGCTCCGCCTGCTCGATGGCCGCCGGCGCCCTCGCGGAGGTGCTGGGCGGCAGCCCGGAGCAGGTCGAGAACGCCGCCGAGATCGGCATGGAGCACAACCTCGGCCTCACCTGCGACCCCGTCGGCGGCCTCGTCCAGATCCCCTGCATCGAGCGCAACGGCATGGCCGCGGTCAAGGCCGTCACCGCCGCGCGCATGGCGATGCGCGGCGACGGCTCCCACAAGGTGTCCCTGGACAAGGTCATCAAGACCATGAAGGAGACCGGCGCGGACATGTCGGTCAAGTACAAGGAGACGGCCCGCGGCGGGCTCGCGGTCAACATCATCGAGTGCTGAGCACGGACCGGCGCACGCGCCATCGCACGGACATCGGGGGAACGCGTTCCATGAGCGGCACCATCGCTGCGGTCAGCAGCAACGGCACCTACTCCTTCACCAAGCCCAACCGGGACAGCATCACGCTGATCGCCGGGCACGGCGTGGAGGGGGACGTGCACGCCGGGACGACGGTCAAGCACCGGTTCCGGATGCGGAAGGACCCTTCGCAGCCGAACCTGCGGCAGGTGCACCTCATCCATGAGGAGCTGTTCGCCGAGGTGGCCGAGGCCGGGTTCGAGGTCGCCGCGGGACAGCTCGGGGAGAACGTCACGACCCGCGGCATCGACCTCCTCGGCCTGCCCACCGGAACCCGGCTGCACCTCGGGGACGAGGCCGTCGTGGAGGTGACCGGGCTGCGCAACCCGTGCGCGCAGATCGACGGCTTCCGGAAGGGGCTGATGAAGCAGGTCGTCGGCCGGGACGCCGACGGCGCCGCGCGCTTCAAGTCCGGCATCATGAGCGTCGTCCTCACCGGGGGCGTGGTGCGGCCCGGCGATCCGGTGAGGGTGGAACTTCCGCAGGGCCCGCACCGGCCGCTGGACGTCGTATGACCCGCTGAACCGATCGCCGGCTCCGATCAGGTTTCACGGGCGTCGTGCGTGGCCACACTCATGCAGTTGCGGCACGGCCAGGAGGGGGCGGAGCAGCATGGCGGAGACGGATGCCGTGGAGACGGCGTGGCGCATCCACTCGGCTCTGGCCGACTGGACGGGCAAGGTGGACGCGAAGGCCGGGTTCGCGCTGACGCTCGAGTCGGCCGCGCTCGGCGCGATGGTGGCGTTCGCCAAGGCCGATCACCATCCGGCGCAGGCCGCCGACACGGCCCCGCGGCTCCTGTTCTGGCTGGGTGCCGTGCTGCTCGGGGTCGCCGCGCTCGCGTCCGTGTCGGTGGTCAGCCCCCGGTTGCGCACCCGGCGGCCGCACGACTGGCGGGAGCACTTCGTGTTCTTCGGCGACCTGCGCCACTGGGAGCCCGCGAGGCTCGCCGAGACGCTGACCACCACCTCTCCCCTCAACTCGCTCACGCGTCAGCTCGTCGACATGAGCGAGATCGCGTGGGCCAAGCACCGGCGCGTTCGGCAGTCGTTGGTCCTCGCCGTCGCCGGTGTCCTCGTCACAGCGCTCGCCTGGCTGCTGAGCTGACCGATGAGCAGACGCCCGGCCCCCTTCTGGCAGGCACTCGAACCGGCCGACCGCACGGCGCTGGCCGAGGGCACGGCCGTCGTGTCGCTGCCCGCCGACCGGCTGCTGCTGGCCCAGGGCGAGGACTCCGACCATCTGATCGTGCTGCTGCACGGCTGGATCAAGATCGTCGCCCAGTCCCACGCCGGCTACCGCGCCCTGCTCGCGCTGCGGGGCCCCGGGGAACTGCTCGGTGAGCAGGCCGCCCTGGAGCGGCGGCGCCGCTCGGCCTCACTGGTGACGGCCACCGCGGTCGACGTCCTCCAGGTGCGGGCCGCCCGGTTCCACAGCCTGGCCCGCTCCCGGCCGGGCATCGCCGCGGCGCTGGAGCAGACCCTGTCGCAGCGGCTGCGGGAGGCCGACGTGCAGCGCACCGGCATCACGGAGCCGGTGCCGGCCCGGCTGGCGGCCCTCCTGCTCGACCTGGTCGAACGCTGCGGGCAGCCCGAGCCGGACGGCTCAGGACACCGGGTCGGGCTGGCCCTGACCCAGGACGACCTCGCCGGTCTGCTGCTCACCTCCCGCCGTACGGTGAGCCGGGTCCTGGAGCAGTGGCGTGCCCGGGGCTGGGTGGTGACGGGGAGGCAGTCGCTCCTGGTGCGGTCCGTGGACCGGCTGAAGCTGCTGGCCGCCGGTGAGTGAGGCCCCGGTGAGTGAGGCCCCGGGCCTGCGCCCCGGGGCCCGGCGGCCGGGCGGCCTCAGCAGGGCGTGTGCTCGACGCCTTCCCTGGGCGCCTTGAATATGCGGTAGCCGTCGCTGTCGGTCAGCTGGTAGTCGATTCTCCAGTCGGTGCAGGTCTCGCTCGGGTCGGGCTCCGGGCCGTAGCCGGAGTCCTGGCTGCTGCGGAAGCTCACGGTGGCGACGGTGTAGCCGCCTTCGGACCGTACGTCGCTGAGCACGATGTCGTTGTCCTCGGTCGTGGCCATGACCTCCTTCCAGGCGGCGCGGCTCTCGCCGGAGTCGACGTCGACGACGCGGGTGCCGGGGTCGTAGAGGTCGAGGGCGGTGTCGTAGTCCCCGGTGTTGATCGCGCCGAAGTAGCGGGCGAACATGCCGGCCACCGCCTTCGCCCCGGGGTCGTCGGCGGCCTGGGAGAAGTCCACGGAGGCTCCGGGTGCTTCGGCCACGGTGTCCGAGGTCCCCTCGGCCCCGCCGCCGTCCGGGGAGACGCCCGCCCCGTCGCCGGAATCGGTCAGCGGCGAGGAACTGGCGCTCGTGTCGGGCGAGTCCAGCACGTCCGCCACCTCCGGCCAGTACTTGTTCGCCGCCCAGCCGCCGCCGACCAGCAGCAGGACGACGAAGATCGTCCAGCCCACCCAGCTGTTGCCGCCCGAGGCGGGCTGCGGCGACGGAGTCCGCACGGGGGTGGGCTGCGGACTCGGCGCCGGTGCGGAAGGGGTCCGCGGGGCGGTCCGGGGCGGCACGGTGTTCGTGGTCGCGGTCGCCGTCGTGTTCGTGTGGGTGGCCGTGGTTCTGTTCGTGGCCGCCGTTCTGTTCGTGGCCGCCGTTCTGTTCGTGGCCGCGGCCGTGCTGGTGTTCGTCGTCGTGGTCGCGGCCGTGCTGGTGTTCGTCGTCGTGGTCGCGGTCTTGGCCGCTTTCGTCGCCGTCGCGTTCGCCGCCGTGTTCGTCGCCGTGTTCGTCGCCGTCGTCGTGTTCGCGGCGGCGCGGGCGCGGCTGAGGCGGTAGTGGGCCAGCTCCAGGGGGCGTATCCAGTCCGAGAGCGCCGGCCTGCGCCGGGGGTCCTGCTGGAGGGCGCGGGTGGCCAGGCCCGCGAGCTCGGTGGAGGCGGCCCGCAGCGGCCCGGCGTCGGTGCTGTCCTGCTGCCGGTCGAACAGCCTGATGGCCAGCAGGCCGAACTTCCAGGAGTCCGCCGCCATGGTCCCCTTCTGCGCCTCGGGCACCTCCCAGTCCGGGGTGTCCACCTGCGGCAGGACGTCCTTGTTGCGGTAGCGCATGGAGTCGCAGTCGATCAGGATGCAGCGGGGCGTGCCGATCAGGGTGAACAGCACGTTCTTCGGGGACAGGTCGCCCACCACGACGGAGTTGCGGTGCAGCCGCTCCAGCGTGCGCGCCAGGTCCAGGAGGAGCGCGAGGCGCTGTGTGTCGTCGACGACCAGCCCGATCCTGACGCCGTAGTCGTCGCCGTTGAGCAGGAACTCCAGGGCCTGCTGCTTGGGTTCCTGGAACATCGGGCTGTGCAGCTCGAAGTCGCGGATCACCCTGGGCATCAGGAAGCCCCGCACGGCGGTGCCGGCGTTCCGGGACGGCGGCAGCGTGGCCGGCGGGGAGCCCGTGTAGACCATCGCGCGCGGCCAGGTGAGCCTGTCGTCGAGGAAGCTCCGCTCCCCCTGGGACAGTTGCAGCCGGAAGCACACCATGTCGTGCAGGACGTCCGGGTCGAACCCGACACCCGAGGCGTACTCCTTGTACGCCAGGTACTGCCCCGCGAACTTCCCCGGCGGCGCGGGCACCCCGTACACCGTGCCCTGTCCGCCTCCGCCCAGCCGGTGCGCCTGGTAGTCACCGAGCTGGTCGGGCCGGACCCAGGACACCGACAGACCGGTCATCTGCGGCCTCCCGTGCCGGGGCTGCGGGGCCACAGGGCGAGCAGGGTGCGGTCGTCGTCGAAGGTCTCGCGGGAGAAGTCGAGCAGGTGGGCGAAACCCAACGGCGGTACGGGCTTGCGCAGTTGGTCGGCGAAGAGCCGGCCCACGTCGCCGCGGCCGTCGCCGACGGGATCGCCGAAGCCGTCCGTGCCGACCAGCAGGACCGTGCCCGGTTCCAGAACGAAGTCGAAACGGCCGGGTTCGGCGGGCACATAGGGCAACGGCTGCACGGCGGAGGAGACCAGCCCGTCGGCGCCGGCCTGCTTGCCGCCCTTCATGGGGTAGAGGCGGTCGTGCTTGATCTGCCAGATCCCGGAGTCCCCCACCCAGAGCAGGCCGACGGCGACGCCCTCGGCGGTGGGCGTGGCGACGCCCGCCACCAGGGTGGTGGCGAGCAGATCGGCCGTCTCCGCGACCTCGGCCTCCTGCGGCAGGCCGAGGATGCGGCCGGCCTGGGCCCGCAGCTGCCAGTGGATCATCTGCAGCACCTTGCGCCATTCGGTGACCCGGCCCTGAGAGGCACGCACCTGGGCGGACATCTCGTCGACGGCGGCCCGGCAGGCCAGCTGGGAGCCGATGTGCGGCTGCCGGGCGTCGGAGACGCCGTCCGCGACGGCGAACAGCACGGTGCCGCTGTCCGGGTCCCAGGCCGCCGCCGCGTCGTCCTCGCGGGGGCGGCCGTCGTAGCGGTGCTGGTAGCCGCGCACCGACGCGAGGCGCAGGTCGAGCTCGGCGGTCGACCAGCCGTCGCAGACGGTGTCGGGGCGGTACGACAGACCGCCGGGCGGCCTCGGGTCGAACCGCGGCACCGGCGTGCCCACCACGAGGGGACGCCACGGGTCGGCGCAGCGCCCCTCGTCCTCCTCCCGCGGGGCGGCCTGCGGCGCGGCGGCCTGCGGGGCGAGACCCTCTTCGTACTGCCAGTCGTAGAACTGGGGCGGCTGGGGCTCCCGGTACAGCTCGGGCGGGGGGCCCGGCGGAGGCGGCACCGGCCGCGCGGCCTCGTCCCCGTGCCCCGCGGCGGCGCGCCGCTCGGACCAGAAGTTCACGTCAGATCACATCGATCGCGACGGTGAAGCCTTCCGGCTTGTCCACGACCAGCTGGGGGGAGGACGACGCCAGCGAACGCCCCGACGCGATCACGCTCTTGGTGAGGGACGCGCAGAACTTGGCGATGGCCGCGCCGACGTCGACCCCCTTGTTGACGATGAAGCCGAACTCGGGCTGGGTGGCGACGGCGTTGATGGTCTGCGCGTCGGCGTCGACGATGCCGCAGGCGATGATGTTGGGCGCGCCGAGGGTGACACCGCGGTCGGTGAGCCGGCGGTGCGCGTCCTGCCAGTCCTCGCCGCGGTTGGGCAGGCCGTCGCTGAAGAAGAACACGGCGGGCCGGTGCACCTGGTAGCCCTCGGCCTTGAGGCCGCCCACGTCGGACGGGATGCGGGTGATCAGGTCCTCGAAGGCGGCACGGTAGCTGGTCATGCCGCGGGTGGTCAGGCGCGGGAACTCGTTCGCGCTGCGCAGGTCGACCAGGCGGACCCGCTCGACGACGTCGTCGGAGAACCCCAGCACGGAGAAGCGCACCTTGGCCGCGGCCATCGGCTCGCCCAGCAGTGCCTGGTGCAGCGACCTCAGCCCGTCGTTGAGGTCGTCGATGTTGTCGGACATCGAGCCCGACTCGTCGGCGAGGACGTAGATGGGGAGCAAGTGCCCCCGGTTGCTTTCCATCATCGTCGTTCCGTTCTTGTCCCAGGGGGACGCGTGGGTGACCTGAGAGGTGATCTGGTGGGGTGAACTCACGTGAGCCGTAGGTTAGGTGACGTCGCATCAGCTGCGCACCGGAATGTCACAGGGCGTCCTCCGCGCGACGGAACCCGTCGGGTGCGCTGATGGTGAAGTTGGCCTCGCCGCCGGCCAGGCCCCGCCCGTAGCCGACGACGCTGTCGCGCAGGAACGCGGCGACGTTGTGGGCGGCGGAGACGGCGTCCTGGTGCGGTGCGGCGAGGAAGGCGAACTCGGCGAAGGTCGCGATCGCCGCGACGGCCTGCTTCTCCGCCTTGCCGAGGCCGAGCGCGACCAGCCGGGGTGCGGCCGGGTTGGCGTTCTGGTCGGTCAGTTCCCGGTGGGCGTCCCGCCAGGCGCCGCCCTCGTCGGGGACGCCTCCGGACACGAAGTAGACGACGGGCCTGAGCACCTGGCGCCCCTCGCTCCTGACCAGGGTGGCGTCCTGCCCGATCAGGGACTTCAGCGTGCGGAAGGCCTCGGCGTACGACAGCCCGGCACGGCCCATCAGGAGAGGGGTCCGTGTGCCCGGCCCCACCTGGGCGAGCGGCAGTCGCTGCTCGGTCGTGCCGGCCATGCCGAGCACGCACAGCCGGAGCACGGCGGCGACCTCGGGCGCGCCGACGAGCGCCGAGTGCAGGGCGTCCAGGCCGCGCTGGAGTTCGCCGATGCACTCGCGGCTCAGGGACTCGTCGACGACGAGGTAGATCAGCGCCGCCCCGGTGAACGGCGCGGGTGCCGCCTGCTGCCGGGGGACGCCTGCCCCGGCGGGCAGGTTCTGCAGGGTGGGCGCATACCCCCCGGCTCCCGCGCCGGGTGTGGCCCGGGCGGGCGCGCCGCCCTGCCCGAAGGCGTCCGGGTCGGCCGGGGCCCCGGGCTGGACGTGGGCGCCCGGGGCGGAGGCGCCCGGGGCAGGGTGCTGTGCGGCGCCCGGCGCGTACTGGTACGCGGCGCTCGGCGCCGGCTGCTGCGAGGCGGCCGGGCCGGGCTGGAGCGAGGCGCTCGGTGTGGGCCCCGCCTGGAGCTGGGGCGGGTCCCAGGGGCGGGCGGCGGTCAGGCCGGGCGCGGTGGCGGACGGGAGCTGTCCCCCACCGCCCGTGGCGCGGCCCACGGTCCCGGTCAGCATCTCGCGCATCTGGTCGAGGTCGCCGGACTGGATGAGTCCCTTCTCGGCCATCACCTGGAACAGCCCGAGCGCCCGCTGGTTCTGCAGCTCGGCGGTGGCCGCACGGGCCTCCGCGAGCCGCTGCGCCATCTCGAACGCGCCGGCCGCGTCTTCGGGGTGGGTGACCAGATAGTGCCGGATCAGGCCCTCGCTCGAGGTCAGGGTGCCGGCCAGCGCGTCGGCCTGCCGGGCCGTCGCGTCGATCTGGAACTTCTGCCGCATCGCGTCGAGCTCGGCCCCGCGCACGAGGTCGCCCCGGTTCGGCACGTGGTCGGCCGCGCCCAGCGCCTCGCGCCGGCCGGCCTCGATCAGGGACTCCAGGTGGGACAGGGACTTGGGATCGGGCCGCGCCGAGACCTGGCAGCCGTAGATCTGCAGGCCCTCGGGCAGCACCACCGGCGCGGCGACGAGCTGGTTGAGGTGGCGTTCGAGGCCGTGGAAGTCCTCGATGGGGAAGCGGTGCCCGGCGCCGTGGAAGCGGCCCACGAGGTACCCGTGCACCACCGGCAGGGCGTCCGGCAGTCCGGCGCGCACCCAGTTCTCGGCGCCCTGCCAGCCGTCGACGCGGAAGGAGAAGGAGACGGTGACCTCGAAGATGTGCACGCCGTCCGCGGAGACCAGGGGGTTGCGGCCCAGCACGGCGGTGCGGCGGTGCGGCCGCATGTCCACCTCGTACCGGGTGCGGAACCTGGAGAACCACTGCTGGGTCGGCCTCATGGGACGGCCCTCGAAGCATTCGACCTCGCCGGCCGCGGTGGCGTAGACGACCGCCAGATGCGGCTGGGTCGCCTTGGTGGGCCCGACGGCCACGCGGGGCACGGGCGACTGGTCGGCGATCAACGACACCGGCTGGTTCACCGGGCACCTCCGGTCTGAGCGGATGCGGCGGCGAACCGGGCGCGCAGGGCGCTGCCGAGGACCGCCGAGGAGCGGGGCAGGGGACGAAAACGGTCACGCTCGGTCCAGCGCTTCGCCTGGCGCTCCAGGAGCCGGCCGACGCGCGGCGAGCGCACGGCGACGTCCTCCACGAGGACCCGGACCAGGTCGTCCAGGAGCAGCGGGTCGGTCTCGGCCTGGGCGGCCCAACCCTCCAGGACGTTCGCGGCCTGGTCGGAGAAGAGGTCGCCGCCGATCACCTCCGACCACAGATAGCCGAGCAGCCGCCGCGGCTCGCTGCCGGGCGGGGCCTGCGCGGCGAGCCTCAGCAGGGTCGGCCGGTTGCGGGCCGCGGAGCCCGCGGTGGCCGGCTCCTCGGAGACCAGGGCGTCGGCGAGGATCAGGAACACCAGGTGGCCGCAGGCCCGGCTGGACGGCTCGTGCGCCATCTCGGCGACCGCGTGCAGCACCACCGTGGCGTGTGCGGCGACGTCGTCCTCGACGAGGTCGGCGCAGGCGTCGCCGATGGCGATGGCGACCCCGATGTGGTCGACGGTGCCGAGCCGGGTGAGCGCCTGCACGGCCGTGCCGAGGTCGGCGCCGCCCAGGCAGAGGCCGTACGCGCGGGCGGCGGCGGCCTGGAACTCCCAGGTGCCGCTGAGGTACCAGCCCTCGACGAGGGCGCGGACCCCGGGCCGCAGCGCGGGGTCGCGGGCGCACACGCGCAGGGCGTAGGCGATCGCCTCGCGGCGCAGGGAGCCGGAGTCCTTGTCGCCGATCCAGACGGGGAAGACCTGGGTGGCTATGTGGTCGAAGGCCTCGGTGGCGATCAGGCCGAGCGCGGTCCCGGCGAAGCTGCGCACCTGCTGCGAGGGCGAGTCGACCAGCTCGGCGAGCCAGTCGACCAGTTCCTGCTGGATGCGGTACTCGGACCAGACGTGCCGGATGATCCGGGGCGGGTAGTCGGGGTTGCGGTACTCGGCGACCGTGCACGGCAGCCGGCCGTAACTGCCGCGGGTGACGGCGGCGACGGTGCGCGAGCGCAGCTTCTCGGCGAGCAGTCTGCGGGACTGGGCGAACGGGTCGTGCCGTAGCGGAACCGGGCCCTGGGCGACGCTGGCGGTGAGCACGCCGCGCTCGCTGCGGAAGCGGTCCAGCAGGCTCGACGCGGCGAGGGCCACGTCCTCCTGGGGCAGACCGCCCAGCACGGCGAGGGCGATGGCCTGGGTGCGCAGTCCGGTGTCGCCGAGCCCTTCGAACCACTCCTCGGGGCCCTCGCCGCCGGTCTGGTCCATACGGCTGCGGATCCGGTCGAGGTCGACGTCGCCGGCGCCGAACTCGTGCGCGAGGATCTCCGCGAGCCGGGCGGCGTCACGGCAGGCGGCACCGGCGTCGAGCAGTTCGGTGACGAGGCCGGGGACGCCGTCGGCGGCGAGGGCGCGTTCGGCGTCCTCCTCGCCGAGCCGGTGCGCCAGATGGGCGGCGAGGAGGGCGGCGAGGTCGTCCGGGCGGCTGACGCGCTGCAGGTACTCGGCGAGGCTCCGGTCCAGTTCGGCGTCCGGCCCGGCGACCAGGACCAGACGGGAGTCGGCCCGCTCCAGCAGGTCCTCCAGGCCCGCCAGCTGGGGTCCGCGCAGGTCGCCGATGTCGCGGGGCCGGTCGAGCAGCAGCCCGGCACCGCTGCCGAGCTGCCGCAGCTCGGTCAGCCGGGTCAGCTCGGCCACCGAGTCCAGCAGGTACCAGCGCTGTGCCCCCGCGGCGATGAGCAGGCGCAGGGCCGCCGCGGTCTTGCCTGCGCCGCCGGGTCCGCGCAGCACCACCGAGCGGCGCTGCCAGGCGTCGGCCTGCAGTTCGTCCCAGCGGGGCGGGGGCTGGAAGGCGTGCCGTGCGATCTCGACGACCCCGCCGGCCAGGGCGCGCAGCACGACGCCGCGGTCCCCCGCCGTCTGGATCACGATCTTGTCGCCGTCGACCCGGTCGCCGCCGATGTGGGTCCATGCCTCGCGCAGCAGTCCGGCGCGCAGACTGCCCTGGCCGGTGCGGGCGGTGGCCCGGCTGGCGCTGGCGCCCGCGCCGACGTTGCTCGCCTCGGGCGCGGAAGGGCCGGCGGGCGCCTGTCCCTCGCCGCCTGCGGGGGGCGGGTCACCGGCGGTCTGCGGGCCGGAGCCCGCGCCCGCGCCCGCGGGCTGGGGGCTGCCGGGTCCGCCGGGTCCGGCGGGTCCGGCGGGACTCGGGGTGGCGGGCTGCGGTGCGGGAGCCCCGGCGGGCTGCGGTGCGGCGGGGGTGCTCATGAGCCGTCCGCGGAGGTGGTGCGGCGGGGCGCGGGCGCCGTGGGGCCGGGGTGGTGGTGGACGTGCTTGTCCCCGCCCACGTAGTCGCCGTCGACACGTAAGTAGTCACCGCCGACCTCGAGATGATCGCCGCCGACGGCGGTGGCGCCGTCACCGACCGCGATCTGGCTGTCCCGCACGTCACGGGCGCTGAGCGTGGGCGGCGGCACCGGGCTCCCCCGGTCGGCGCCGCCGCCCACTCCTCCCGCGTAGCCGCCGGTGCCGGGGGCTTCCCCCGGTGCGCCCCGGCCGCTCGGCGGCTCCCCCGGTTCCGCGGGAAGTCCGGGTGGCGCCGGATAGCCGGGTACGGTGACCCAGCCCCGGCGCGGTTCCCCGTGCTTGGTGACGAAGTCGGCGGGGAGGTAGGCCGCGGGGTCGATGCCGGGGTAGCGGCCGCGCACCACCGACCGGTGGATCTCGTCGGAGACGACCAGTACCAGGTGGGCCCGCCCTGCCCGGGCGAGCACCTGCTTGACGGGTCCGGCGTCGACCAGCCGCGCCAGGTCGTTGACGGCGTTGCCGGTCCACCGCTCGCCGCGGCGGATGACCAGGCCCTGGTGCAGTCCGACCCGCAGCCGCATCCGGTGCTCGTCGTTGTACTTGCCGCGGTGCTCCACGAGCGCGTCCTCCAGGCCGCGCATCAGTTCACGCAGCAGCCTGGTGGGACTGGTCCCGATCGGGACCAGCAGCAGCATGCCGTCACCGCGGTCCTGCACGGCGCAGGCGGCGAAGTCCAGACCGGCGCGGCCGAGTGCGAACTCGACGACGTGGTAGAGCTCTTCGTGCAGTGTCGCCTGGGCGGTCTCCGGGCGCAGACTGAAGTCCTCGATGTCGAGGAGAACGATCCAGTGACTCTGCGGATCGGGCGCCACCATCGGCGACCTCCTTGCTCGTGGCTGGGGAGCGCGTTCGCCCCACGACTATCTGGATATGAGCAGTCGACGGCAGTGTCTACGCCAACTGGCGCACAGCGCTGCCGAATCCGTGAATCGCATGGGCCGGCACCGGATTCGCCCGCCGCGACTGGCCGTCCGTCATATCCTCGGCACGACAGGCAAGTTGACGTTGCGGCCCATCGGAGTTGACGTGACCCGTCGGAGGGGGACGCAGGTGCGCGCGTTGCGCGTCCCGCCGGCACTGCTGCTCGGTTTCGCGCTCGGACTCGTGCTCATCGTGTTCGCCCGCGCCTGCGCGGACGGCGGGGGCGGCGGAACGGCGGCCGCTCCCCCCGGGAACGCGGCGGGGACGACCCGGGCCGACGACGCGGGTCCCGCCGTGCCCGCGCTGTGGCCGGCGCCGCGCAGCGTGCGCCGCGACCACGGCTCGGTACGCATCGGCACCGACGTGGCGGTGCAGGCCGACGCGGGGACCGACCCGGCGACGCTGGACTCCGTCGTGGCGACCCTGCGGGCGGGCGGCGCCCGGCGGGTGAGCGTGGGCGGCCCGCCGGACGAGGGCGCGCTCCTGGTCACCGTGGTGAGCGACGGGGCCGCCGAGGCCCTGCGACCGTTCGCGGTCGAGCCCCCCGGCGAGCTGGAGGCCGGCGGGTACGTCCTGGTGGCCGGGGCCGACGACGGCGAACCCCGGTTGGTTCTGGCCGGGGTGGACCCGGCAGGCGCCTTCCACGCCGCGCAGACCCTCGCCCAGCTGGTCCGCCCGGTCGGCGCGGCCCGCGCCCGGGGCACCCTGCCCGCGCTGCGCATCCGCGACTGGCCGGCCACCCCGCGCCGCGGTGTCGTCGAGGGGTTCTACGGCACACCCTGGTCCCACCGGGAACGGCTGGAGCAGCTGGACTTCGCGGCGCGCTTCAAGCTGAACACCTACGTCTACAGCCCCAAGGACGACACGTATCTGCGCGCCCGCTGGCGGGAGGCGTACCCCGCGCGGCGCCTGGCCGAGCTGGGCGAGCTGGTGGGGCGCGCCGAGCAGAACCACGTCTCGTTCGTGTACGCGCTCTCCCCCGGCCCGTCGGTGTGCTACTCCTCCCCCTCCGACCGGGCCGCGCTCGTCCGCAAGTTCCGCCAGCTGTGGGACATCGGGGTCCGCTCCTACGCCGTTCCGCTGGACGACATCGACATCACGCGCTGGAACTGCGCCGAGGACGCCTCGGTGTACGGCAGCGGAGAGGGCGCGGTCGGACGTGCCCAGGCGGAGCTGCTGAACGCGGTCCGGCGCGACTTCCTCGACCGGCGTCCCGGCGCCGCCGAGCTGATCACGGTCCCCACGGAGTACGACGGCACACGGGCCAGCGCCTACAAGGCCGCCTTCACCGGCCTGCTGGACCGGCGGACCACCGTGATGTGGACCGGCCCGCTGGTGGTCTCCCCGACCCTGCGCGCCGATCAGGCCCGGGAGGCCCGCCGGCTGTACGGCCACCCCCTGCTGGTGTGGGACAACTACCCGGCGAACGACTACACGGCGGACCATCTGCTGCTCGGCCCGTACGAGGGGCGCGAGCGCGGTCTGCCCGCGGAGGTCGAGGGGGTGACGGCCAATCCCATGAACCAGGCCGTCGCCTCCGACCCGGCCCTGTTCTCGCTCGCCGCCTACACCTGGAACCCCGGCGCCTACCGCCCGGCCGCCGCGCTCGACGCCGGTCTCGCCGTGCTCGCCGAGGGCGACACCGAGGCGCTGACCGCGCTGCGCGCCTTCGCCGACCTCAACCGCGCCTCCCGGCTGAGCACGCTTGCGGCGCCGGGTCTCGCCTCGCTCACGGAGGCGTACCGGCGCGGGGCCCCGGGGGCGGAGCGGGCGCTGCGCGCGCGTCTCGCCGTGCTCGCGGGGCTGCGGGAGACGCTTCCGGCGGCCTTCCGCGACTCGGCGTCGCCGTGGGTGGCCTGCGCGAGCGACTGGGCCCGGGCCGCGGTCGCCGCGCTCGACCTGCGGACGGGGGGCGGCTCAGCGGGCGAGGTCCGGGCCCTGCGGGACGTCGCCCGCTCCCACACGGTCACCGACTGGCAGGGGCGGACCCGCACGGTCGTGGTGGGAGAGGGCGTGCTCGACGCGTTCGTGGCCGGCCTGCTGCGCTGAGCCGCCGGCCGCGTCAGCCCCGGAGCTCCGGCTCGCGTTCCGGGGAGGCCTCCGCCAGGGCCTTGGCGATCGCGGCCACGTCGCCGCGCAGGCCGTAGACGGGTGTGCCGGGCTGCTGGCGCCAGGAGTCGGCGAGGCCGCCGGCGTCGACGGTGTCGAAGCCGAGTTCGTCGACGAGGGCGCGGACCTTGGCCTTGGCGGCCTCGTCGTCGCCGGCCACGGGGACGGCGAGGCGGTCGGGGTCACCGGCCGGGCGGTGGCGGTCCAGGAGATCCTGGGCATAGGTGCCGTTGAAGACCTTGACGACCGGGTGGCCGATCTCGCGGGCGGTCCAGCCGCTCTCCGTCAGGCCCTCGTCCTCGATGCCGGCGATCCGGCCGTCGCGCTGCTTCGGGTAGTAGTTGCCGGTGTCGATGACGGCGACGCCCTCGGCGGCCTCGTCCAGCAGGCCCTCGGGCAGGTCGGGGACCGCCTTCACCGGAATGGTGATCACGACGACCTCGGCGCCCTTGGCCGCCTGTTCGACGGGGACGGGTGTCGCGCCCGTCTCCTCGGCGAGGGCGGTGAGGGTCTGCGGGCCGCGGGAGTTGGCCACGGAGACGTCGTGACCGAGCGCGGTGAGCCGCCGGGTGAGGTTGCCGCCGATGTTGCCCGCGCCGATGATGCCGATCTTCATGACAGACCCTTCGGGGTTGATGCACTTGCATGTAAGTACGGGGGCATCAACCCCGGCCGGGTACCGGCTATTCCGTGGACTCCCCGGACTCCACGGAATACCCCCGTTCGGGTGACGGGCCCGCGGAGCGGGACGCCCGGCCGGGCCGGGTCCGGGGACGACCGGGCCGGGACCGGGGACCAGGACCGGGCCTGAACCGGGGACCAGGACCGGGCCGGAACCGGGACCAGACCCACGACCCACGACCCGCGACCCGCGACCCGCGACCCACGACCCGCGACCCGCGACGGGGACCCCGGCCCCGACCTGGGCCTCAGACCCGTACGACGATCTTGCCCGTGTGCGCGTTGGAGTCCATCAGGCGGTGGGCGTCCTGGATGCGGTCCAGTCCGTCGAAGACCTCGGCGACGACCGGGCGGAGCGTGCCGTCCGTGAGGCCGGAGCCGATGTAGTGGGCCGTGCGGCGGCGGCCCTCGGCGGTCCCGACGAGGGCGAAGTTGTTGTAGCCCAGCACGGTCAGCGGCCACCGCATGGGCAGCAGGATCGGCTGCTCGTTCAGCCAGCCGTAGCTGATCAGCGTGCCGTCCTCGACCGCCGCCGCGCCCAGGGCCGCGAACTCCGCGCCGCCGATGGCGTCCAGCACGATCTCGGCGCCGCGCCCACCGGTGAGCCGCCTGGTCTCCTCGACCACGTCCTCCGCCCCGGTGACGATCACATGCTCCGCGCCGAGCTCCAGCAGCCGCCGCCGCTTGGCCTCGGTGCGGGTCGTGGCGACCGGCACCGCCCCGGCCCGGCGGGCCACCTGGATCGCGGCGGTGCCGACCCCGCTGGACGCGCCGGTGATCAGCACATGGTCGCCCGCCCGCATCCCGGCCCGCTCCACGAGCGCGCCGTACGCCGTCGAGTACGTCACCCAGACCGCGGCCGCCGTCTCCGCGTCCACCCCCGTGGGGCGCGGCACCAGGGCCGTCTCGGGCAGCAGGACCAGATCGCCGTAGACGCCGTGGTCGCTGAGCTCGCGGTTGGCGGCCGACAGCACCGGGTCGCCCGGCGCGAAGGCGGTCACCTCCGGGCCGACCGCCTCCACCACGCCCGCGGCCTCGTAGCCGTTGCGGGAGCCGGGCAGGGTCGGCTGGTAGAAGTAGCCGCCGGAGCGGAAGAGCGCCTCGGCGCGGTTGAGGGCGAGCGCCTCGACGCGGACGAGCACCTCGCCTGGGCCGGGGGCGGGCAGCTCGACCTCCTCGACGGACAGGACGTCCGGGCCGCCGATCTCATGGAACAGCACTGCGCGTGCGGTGATTGACATGCCGTCAACGCTAGGAAGCACCCTGCGGGACGGGCCATGCCCGACGGTCTCGGTTTCCTGTCCGATCGTCTCCGGCGCGGGACGCGGCCGCACGGCCCGGTTAGCGTTGAGGGCATGGACGTGCTCAGTGACGCGGTCGCCGCGATGCGCACCGGACGGCCGCACTCGGGACTGCGGGACAAGTACGCGCCCTGGGGGCTGCGGTTCGAGGCCGCGAGCGGCGCCGGGTTCCATGTGGTGCTGCGCGGGTCGGCCTGGCTGATGCCGGCGGACGGCGAGCCGGTCGCGATGGGGCCCGGCGACGTGGCGTTCCTCGCGCACGGGCGCGGGCACGCCATCGCGAGCTCGCCCGACGCGCCGCTGGAGGAGGTGACCCTCGACGCGGAGGGCCGCTGGCCCGCGCTGCCCACACCGCCCAAGGGGCCGGTGCCCGACGCGGTGATGCTGTGCGGCGCCTACCTGCTGGACCGCAGCCGGGCGCACCCGCTGCTGACCGAGCTGCCCGAGGTGGTGCATCTGCCCGCGCGGGTGGGGGCGTACGGCTCGCTGCGCGCGGCGGTGGAGCTGCTCGGCCGGGAACTCACGGATCCGCAGCCGGGTTCGGACACGATCGTCACCAACCTCCTGGACACGCTGCTGCTGTACATCCTGCGCGCCTGGTGGCAGCGCGACGGCCAGGACGGCACCGGGCATCCCACCGGCTGGGCGTCCGCCCTCGCCGATCCCGGCATCGGGGCGGCGCTGCGCGCGGTCCACGAGGATCCCGCCCGCCCCTGGACGGTCGGCGAACTCGGTCTGCGCGCCGGCCTGTCCCGCGCGGCCTTCGCCCGCCGCTTCACGGCCCTGGTGGGCCAGCCCCCGCTGACCTATCTGACCTGGTGGCGCATGACCACCGCGGGCCGCCTCCTCCGTGAGGACGACACGCCCCTCAGGCTGGTCGCCCAGCGCACGGGCTACACCTCCGAGTTCGCCTTCGCCAAGGCATTCAAGCGGGAGTTCGGTGTGGCGCCCGGCCGGTACCGGCGCAGGGCGTCGTGAGGCCGGACGGCACCAGGGGCGCCCGACCGGGCGTTCTCGCCGGCCGAGCGCCCCTTCGCGCACGCGTCACTTGTTCAGGTGGGCCCAGAACTCGTCGAAGGACAGCTTCTTGTCGCCGTCCAGGTCGCGGCTGGCGATGATCGCCTCGGCGACCGTCTCGGTGACGTTCCAGTCGCCGCCCTGGGCGAGGGCGGTCTTGAACTCGGCGGCCGTGATCTGGCCGTCACCGTCCGTGTCGATGCGGTCGAACTGCTTGCGTGCTTCTTCGATGTCGGCCACCGATCCGCCCCTTTTCGTCAAACCTTGCCGTCGTGCCTGTCGTACGTTCGTACTGGCGCAGGTCAGACTAACCGCCCGCCCGTGAGCGCGGTGCGGCGACCACCCGCGCCGGGGCCAAGGACCGGAGGAGGGGCAGTGGGACAGACGCTGCGGGGCATTCTCGACGCGGCCGCGCGGGGTGATTTCCCGCCACCGGACGGCCGTACGACCGTCGTGGCGCAGCCGTCACCGCGGGACGCCGGGGTCATGTCCTTCACGGCCCACTCCGTGGTGTTCACCGACGAGGACCCGGACTGGGTGCACGACACCCTGCGCGGCCTGGACTGCGACCCGCTCGCCGCGACCATGAACCCGCTGTTCCTCGCGGCGCTGCTCACCCGCACGGGCCGCACGACGGAGTGCGTGGACGCCGTGCTGGTCGGCACGCCCCTGCCCGGTGAGCCGGCCCTGCCGCTGAAGGAGATCGCCGACCCCGGGCATCCGCGGATCGCCTACGCCCGGCTGCGGCGCGACGACGTGCGGGCCTGGACGACGGACGGCGGGGTGCTGGTGACGGGACGCGGCGTCGCCGGGCGGCTCGAGGTGTCGGTGGAGGTCGACGAGGAGGCGCGGCACAGCGGGCTCGGGCGGGAGCTGGTGCGGGCCGCCCGGCAGCTCGCCGGGGAGCCGCTGTGGGCGCAGGTGGCGCCGGGGAACGCCCGCAGCGTACGGGCGTTCCAGGCGGCCGGTTACCGTCAGGTGGGCGCGGAGGCCCTGCTGCGCGCCCGATAGGGGCTTCAGCGGAAGATGCCGGTGTGGCCCAGGGAGTAGCGGCCCGGCTGGGGGTACACCGCGAGGCCGTGCGGGCCGCTGCCGACCTTGATGCGGGCGAGCTGGGTGCCGGTGCGGGTGTCGACGGCGTACACCTCGGCGTCGTACCGCCCGGACAGCCACAGCACCTTGCCGTCGGCGGAGACGCCGCCCATGTCGGGGCTGCCGCCGTCGGGCAGGCGCCACTTCTTGGTGAGCCTGTTCCGGGTGAAGTCGAAGACGGAGATGGTGCCCTCGCCTCGGTTGGAGACGTACATCTCGCGCGAGTCGCGGCTGACGTACAGCCCGTGGGTGCCCTTGCCGGTGGGCAGCAGCTTCGGCTTGCCGAACGTGTCGCCGTCCAGCACCCACATGCCGTCGGCCATCATGTCGGCGACGTAGAACCGCTTGCCGTCCGGGGACACCTTCACGTCCTGCGGCATGGCGCCCCGGAAGGGCAGCTTCTGCTGTCCGATCACCTTCATCTTCTCGGTGTCGACCTTCAGCAGCTCGCCGCTGAACTCGCAGGAGACGATGAAGTACCTGCCGTCCATGGAGAAGTCCGCGTGGTTGACGCCGTAGCAGCTGACCGGTTCGGTCTTGACCGTCTTCATGGTGTGCGGGTCGCGGAAGACGAGCTCGCGGTCGAGGGACGCCATGACGATCGCGTACTTGCCGTTCGGCGTGAAGTAGAGGTTGTACGGGTCGTGCACCTCGACCGGCTCGCCCGCCTTGCCCGTCCTCGGGTCGACGGGGGTGAGGGTGTGGCCGCGGTTGTTGTTGACCCACAGCGTCTTCATGTCCCAGGACGGCACGACGTGCTGCGGCTGCCGCCCCACGTGGATCGTGTCGACGATCTCGTACGTCTTCGGGTCGATCACCGACACCGTGTCCGACTCGGTGTTGGGGACGTACACCCGCGACGGGAAGTCCTTCACCACGGGCGAGAGCCGGTTCGGGCGGTCGGCGGCGTACACGTCCTCGGGGTCCAGCACCGGTGGCATCCCGGGCAGCCCCTGGATCTGTTTCTGCTTCGGCGGCGCCGGGACGACCGCGGCCCTGGTGGTGGGCGCGTCGGCGTCCCGGTTCCCGGTCTCGGAGCCGCAGGCGGCGACGGCCGCGAGCCCGAGCAGGCCGGCGGTGACGAGGAGGGTGCGGGTCATCGGGTGGTGGCGCATCAGCTGAGCAGCTCCGTGGTGGTGACGGCGCGCAGGCCGCGGCGGTCGAGTTCTTCCAGTACGGCGGGCAGGGCGGCGACCGTGTCGGCGTAGCCGAAGTGCAGGCTCACCACGGAGCCGGCCCGGACCTCGCCGAGCACGGTCCGGGCGACGGCGGCGGCCCCCGGGGCGGTGAAGTCGAGTGAGTCGACGTCGTACGACAGCACGAGCGGGTAGCCCGCGCGGCGGGCCAGCGTCTCGACCAGCGGGGAGGCGCGGGTGGCCCGGGAGGGCCGGAAGCAGGTGCCGATGGAGCCCGTGAGCCGCCTCAGCCGGTCGGCGCACTCGGTGATCTCCGCGTGTGCCTCCGCCTCGGGCATGGCGTTGATGTCGAGGTGCCGCTGGGTGTGATTGCCCAGCTCGTGTCCTGCGTCGAGGATGCGGCGGGCGATCCCGGGGTTCTCGTCCAGCCAGGTTCCCACCGCCAGCACGGTGAGGCGGGCGCCGTGCCGCTCGGCCGTCTCCAGCAGGGCCCTGGCCGTCGCCGGGTCGCCGCCGCCGTGGAAGGTGAGGGCGACATGGGGCCGGTCGCGGGGGCCGTGGGTGATCTGGGCGGGTCGGGCGCGGAGGCCGCCGGTCGCGGGCGGGGCTTTCGGGGCGGGGGGTGTGGCCGGGGAGCAGCCTGCCGTGACGGCTGTCAGCAGTCCGGCGGCGGCTGTGCGGAGGGTGGAGCGGCGGTCGGTGGGGGGCACGTGTCCATTTAAGGGTGGTTCGACCGGAATCCCGCCGATTGACTCATCCGGTCGTCGGGCCGCGGGTCAGATGCGGCCGGCCGCACCCATGCGGCACGGCCGCACATGGATCCGGCCGCGCGCCCCGAGGGCTTCGCCCTCGGGAGGTTCAGCGGTCGGCCACCCGCATCTCGAACCACGTCGTCTTGCCCCTGGGCAGCAGGTCCACTCCCCACCGGTCCGCCAGCTTGTCCACCAGGAACAGCCCCCGGCCGCTGATGTCCAGCTCCTGCACGGGCATCAGACAGGGCAGCCCTCGGGAGGGGTCGCGGACCTCGACCCGGATCCAGCCCCGGCGGCGGTGCATCCGCAGGCCGAACACCCGGGCCCCGGTGTGGCGGACGGCGTTGCCCACGAGCTCGGAGACGAGTAACACGGCGTCCTCGGTGAGCTTGGGCGTGAGGCCCCAGTGGCGCAGGACCACGACCTGGGCGAGGCGGCGGGCCGTGGCCGCCGACTCCGGGCGGGACGGCAGCGGAACTTCCGCCTCCGTCGGGTTGCCGAACAACTCCAGCGCCTTGAGCGCTCGTTCGTCCTCCACCGCGGGCGACCAGCGCGCCGCCGTCGCACGGCCGTGTCCCCGCGGCTGTTCGATGCCCTCCAGCCCCGCCATGCCCCCATCATGGCCGCCCAGCGGCGTCCGCGTGGCCGTTCCGGAGGAATACGCCCCCCGGGAGCACCCGTTCCGCGAGATCCGGTCGGCATATGCCGACGGCACTTCGGGGGCCTCCGCAGCCCGTGCGACCTGCGGAGACGGCTCACCTGGAGGCAACGGACCGGCTCCCTCGACAAGACAGGCTCAAGGCTGCCTTGAGGCTTTCATGAACCGCCCCATCGAGGGACCCGGATCAGACGCCCCGTCAATTGCAAGGGGCCCCGGCAGGAGTCACACCGGCGTGATGCGCACCGGCCTGATGCACACCGGCGCGATGCGCACCCCTAGAGGAACTTCGCCTTGCCGGGGCCCTCCTCCACGAAACTGCGCATCCCGCGCTCGCGGTCCTCGGTCGCGAACAGGCCGGCGAACCAGTTGCGCTCCACCGCGAGGCCCGTGTCGATGTCCGACTCCAGCCCGACGTCGATCGACTCCTTCGCGGCACGCAGCGCGAGCGCCGGCCCCTGCGCGAGCTTCGCGGCCCAGGCGTGCGCCTCGGTGTAGACGTCCGCCGCGGGCACCACGCGGTCCACCAGCCCCAGTGTCAGGGCCTCGTCCGCCTTGACCATCCGGCCGGTGAAGATGAGGTCCTTGGCCTTGGAGGGGCCGACCAGCCGGGACAGGCGCTGGGTGCCGCCGGCGCCCGGGATCAGGCCGAGCAGGATCTCCGGCTGGCCGAGCTTGGCGTTGTCGGCGGCGATGCGGAAGTCCGCGCACAGGGCCAGCTCGCAGCCGCCGCCGAGCGCGTATCCGGTGACGGCGGCGACGACCGGCTTGGGGATACGGGCCACCGCGGTGAAGGAGTCCTGCAGGGCGCGGGCGCGCAGGACCATCGCGGTGTGGTCCATGGCCTGCATCTCCTTGATGTCCGCGCCCGCCGCGAACACCTTCTCGCCGCCGTAGATCACGACCGCGCGCACGTCGTCGCGGCGCGCGGCCTCCTCGGCGAGCTCCTTCAGCCGGTCCTGGGTGGCGATGTCCAGCGCGTTCATGGGCGGACGGTCCAGGCGGAGGGTGCCGACGCCCTCGGCCACTTCGAGATTCACGGTCATGGGAGGCAGGTTAACGTCCACTAACGACAACGGGCCCGGTGCCGTAGGTCACAGCACCGGGCCCGCCTCACCCACGTACTACTTCGTCCACTCCGCCCACGGCATGTTCCAGCCGTTGAGGCCGTTGGACGGGTCGACCACCGGGTCGGTGGAGTTCTTCACCTCGACCACGTCACCGATGATCGAGTTGTCGAAGAACCAGGCCGCCTCGACGTCCTCGTCCCAGCCGCCGCGCACGTCCCGCAGGCCGATGCAGCCGTGGCTGGCGTTGTAGTTGCCGAAGGCGTCGCCGCCCCAGTAGTTGCCGTGCACGAAGGTGCCGGAGTCGGTCAGGCGCATGGCGTGCGGTACGTCCTTGATGTCGTACTCGCCGTCGTAGCCCACGGTGTCGCCGTTCATCCGGGTCACGGTGAACTTCTCGCTGATGACCATCCGGCCGTTCCAGGTGGCGTAGCCGGGCTTGCCGGTGGTCACCGGGACCGTCTTGAAGAGCTTGCCGTCCCGCATGACCTTCATGGTCTGCCTGGAGGCGTCCACGATCGAGACCTGGCTGCGGCCGATGGTGAAGGAGACGGTCCTGGACTGCTCGCCGTACACGCCGTCGCGGCCCTCGACGCCGTCGAGGTTGAGCTCGACGGTGACCTTGGTGCCGGCCTTCCAGTACTTCTCGGGCCGGAAGTCGAGGCGGTCGTTGCCGAACCAGTGGCCCTCGACGTCGACGGCCGGCTCGGTCTTGATGCTGATGGCCTTCTCGACGTCGTCGGGGTGGGTGATGCCCCGGGTGAAGCGGACGGAGAAGGGCATGCCCACGCCGACGGTGGAGCCGTCCTCGGGCGTGAAGGTGCCGACGAAGGTGTTGTCCGGGGTCAGCGTGGTGAAGCTGGAGTCCTCGGCCGCGGTGCGGCCCTCGGAGTCCTTGGCGACGGCGTGCACCTGGTACCTGGTGGCCGCCGCCAGATGGGTCTCGGGCGTCCATCCGCTGCCGTCGGCGGATATGGAGCCCGCTATCTCCCTGCCCTTGCCGTCCTTGACGACGACCTCGGTCAGCTTGCCCTTCGCGGCGGCTATCTTCAGCTCGCCGCTGGTGTCGACGTCCGTGGCGCCGTTCTTCGGCGCGATCTTGACGACGGCCTCGGACTGTCCGCTCGCGGCCACCGAGCGCCCGCCCTTGCCCTTGCCCTCCCCCGGCTCCTTCCCGGAGTCCGGTCCCCCGCCGCCGCAGGCGGTCACGGCCAGCAGCAGCGCACCGGCGAACACGGCCCCCAGCCGCCGCCCGCGTGCGTCAACCGACGCCCCCGGTATCGGTCGCACGTTCAAGTCGAATCTCCCCTCCCCGGGCCTGGTCGGGCCCGCGAACAGCGCGTCTCGCGCGCGCATTGGCGCATATTAACCGTGCGTTCAGGAGCGCCGAGGTCGCGCGATTGTCACCGTTCGGTCCCAACCGGTCCGGTCTCGGGGGTTATCGGACCGCGCTGCCCGCCTTCCACTCCTTCCAGCCGAGGTTCCAGCCGCCGAGGCCGTTGTCGGGCGCGACCTTCCTGTCCTTGCTGTGGACGACCTCGACGACGTCCCCGACGATGCTGCGGTCGAAGAACCAGCCCGCAGGGGTGTCGGAGCCGCCGCCCTTGTCGTCGCGCAGCCCGACGCAGCCGTGGCTGACGTTGTCCCGGCCGAAGACGGAGGCGGGCGCCCAGTAGTTGCCGTGCAGGAAGGTGCCGGAGTCGGTCAGACGCATGGCGTGCGGTACGTCCGGGATGTCGTACTCGCCCTTTCCGTTCTTCTTCTTGAAGCCGACCGTGGCGCCGTTCATCCGGGTCACCTCGTACATCTCGGTGACGACCATCCTGCCGTTGTACGTGGTGGTCTTCGGGGCGCCCGCCGTGATCGGCACGGTCGCGAGCAGCTCGCCGTCGCGCCGCACCTCCATGGTGTGCCGGGCGGCGTCCACGAGGGAGACCTGGCTGCGGCCGACCGTGAAGGTGAACGTCTTGTCCTGCAGCCCGTACACCCCGGGCGCGCCCTGGACGTCGCGCAGGGCGAGGTCGACGGTGACCTCGGTGCCGGGCTTCCAGTAGTGCTCGGGCCGGAAGTCGAGGCGGCCCGAGCCGAACCAGTGGGGGCGGATCTCCACGGCCGGCTCCGCGGTGACCCGTACGGCACGCTCCACGGCCGCGCGGTCGCTGATCTCGCGGTTGAACTCCAGGGAGACGATCATCCCGGTGCCGACGACGGCCCGGTTCTCCGGGGTGACGTAGCCGATGAACCGCTCCTCGGGGACGTAGGTCGTGAAGGCCGTGTGGCGGGCCGAGCGGCGGCCGTGCCCGTCGACGGCGACCACGTCGACCGCGTACCTGGCGGCCAGCGCCAGCCGCTCCTCGCGCGGCCGCCAGCTCAGCCCGTCGGCGGAGATCCGGCCGGGCACCTCCGTCTCCTGCGCGTCCTGCTGCCTGCTGACGCGCACCGACTCCAGCCGCCCGGCCGGCACCCGCACCACCAGCGGCTCGTCCGGGCGCACGGCCCTGCTGCCGTCGTCCGGCGAGACGAGGATGACGTCCTCGGGCGCCGGGGGTTTGCCGAGCATGCGGTCCGGGCCGCCGTCGTCCGTGCAGCCGGCCGCCCCGGCCAGCAGTCCTGCCCATGTCACTACGGCGGCCAGTGCGGCCCTCGCGCGCCGAGCGCGCCCATGTACGTGCCTCACATGGGTGCCCAACGAGCGGGCGGGCCCTGGGGAAACGTGAGTGCGACCCCGCCTCTGGGCAGAACAGGGGGAAGGGCCGACACGAGCCGAGGGGAGGGGTGCGTGCCATGGCGCACCCGTCCCGTGTCGTGCCGACGAGCCGCGGGAGGCCGACAGGTGTCGAGCGCAGCCGAGCAGGAGACGGTGGCCGTCGGGGACGGGCGTACGGCCGCCGTCGTCGAGGGGGCGCGGCGCGGGGCGCCGGCCCTGCCCGTGCCCGTGTGGCCGGGCGCGCCGACCCCGCTGGGCGCCCGGTTCCGGGTGGGCCCGGACGGGGTGGCCGGCACGAACTTCGCGTTGTGGGCGGGCGGGGCGGAGGCCGTGGAGCTGTGCCTGTTCGACGAGGAGGGCCGTGAGACGCGGGCCCGGCTGAGCGAGCTGACGCACGAGATCTGGCACGGCTTCGTGCCGGGCGTGCTGCCGGGCCAGCGCTACGGCTACCGGGTGCACGGCCGCTGGGACCCGTGGACCGGCGCCCGCTGGAACCCGGCCAAGCTGCTGCTGGACCCGTACGCCCGCGCGGTGGACGGCGACTACGGGCCCACCGGGCTGGCGCCCGAGCTGTACGGGCATGTCCGCGACTGGCCCGAGCAGCAGGTCGCCGACACGGTCCGCGACGACCGGGACTCGGCGCCGTTCGTGCCCAAGGGCGTGGTCGTCCACGACGACGACGACTGGGCCGACGACCGCCGCCCCAAGACGCCCTGGGCCGACTCGGTGATCTACGAGCTGCACGTACGCGGCTTCACCAAACGGCATCCCGGCATCCCCGGGGAGCTGCGCGGCACCTACGCGGGCCTCGCGCACCCGGCGGCCGTCGAGCATCTGGTGAAGCTGGGCGTGACGGCGGTGGAGCTGCTGCCGGTGCACCAGTTCGCGCACGAGGACCACCTGCTCAGAAGGGGTCTGCGCAACTACTGGGGCTACAACTCCATCGGCTACTTCGCGCCGCACGCCGCCTACGCCGCCTCCGGTACGACCGGCCAGCAGGTCGGCGAGTTCAAGCGGATGGTGCGCGCGCTGCACGCGGCCGGGATCGAGGTCATCCTCGACGTGGTCTACAACCACACCGCCGAGGCGGGCGAGTTCGGGCCCACCCTGTCGCTGAAGGGCATCGACAACCGCGGCTACTACCGGCTCCAGCCGGACGCGCGCCGGTACGCCGACTACACCGGCTGCGGCAACACGCTGCACGTGGTCCAGCCGCACGTGCTGCGGCTCATCACCGACTCGCTGCGCTACTGGGTGACGGAGATGGGCGTCGACGGCTTCCGCTTCGACCTGGCGGCCGCGCTGGCCCGCTCGATGCACGACGTCGACATGCTGTCCCCGTTCCTCGCGGTGATCGCGCAGGACCCGGTGCTCAGGCGGGTGAAGCTGATCGCCGAGCCGTGGGACGTGGGCTCCGGTGGCTATCAGGTGGGCGCCTTCCCGCCGCTGTGGACCGAGTGGAACGACCGCTACCGGGGGGCCGTGCGCGACTTCTGGCGCGGCGCGCTGCCGGACGTGCGCGACCTCGGCTACCGGCTGTCCGGCTCCAGCGACCTGTACGCCTGGGGCGGGCGGCGGCCGTACGCCTCGGTCAACTTCGTCACCGCGCACGACGGTTTCACGCTGCGCGACCTCGTGTCGTACGAGCACAAGCACAACGACGCCAACGGCGAGGGCAACCGGGACGGCACCGACGACAACCGGTCCTGGAACTGCGGCGCGGAGGGCGACACCGACGACGAGCGGGTGCTCGCGCTCAGGCGGCGCCAGCTGCGCAACCTGATGACGACCCTGCTGCTGTCGACGGGCGTGCCGATGCTGGTCGCCGGGGACGAGCTGGGGCGCACCCAGCGCGGCAACAACAACGCCTACTGCCAGGACAACGAGACCAGCTGGCTCGACTGGAGCCTGCTGGAGGAGCCCGGCTGGAAGGCTCTGTTCGAGCTGACGTCCCGGCTGATCGCCCTGCGCCACCGGCACCCGGTGCTGCGCCGCCGGGCGTTCTTCTCCGGCCGCGCGCACTCCGCGGACGGGCTGCGGGACCTGGCCTGGTTCACCTCGCGCGGCAGCGAGATGACCGAGCGCGACTGGTACGCGCCCGCCGCCACGCTCGGCATGTATCTGTCCGGCCGCGACATCCCGGGCCGCGACGGGCGCGGCGCCCCCGTCCTCGACGAGAGCTTCCTCGCCGTGCTGCACGCCGGGGAGCGGCCGGTCGAGTTCGTGCTGCCGGGCCCGCCCTGGGCCACGTCGTACGAGCTGGTCGTCGACACCTCGCGGGAGGACCAGTCGGAGGCTCCCGGCACCCTGCGCCCGGCGGGCTCACGGATCACGGTGCCGGGACGGGCGGTGCTGCTGCTGAAGGTGGGGTGAGGGGCCGGAAAGCGGCCGTAGGCGCAGGTCGTAGGACCATCGGCCGACCGCCGCACGGCCGAAACTCGGTGGGCAGTGTCAGTGGCGAACCGTAGGCTCGCTGCTGATGCCCACGACACGTGCAACCACCGAGGACCGTTCCGCCGTACGCAGCCTGCTGCGCCTGTGGCCGTATGTACGGCCCGTACGGGTGCGGCTGTTCGGTGCCGCCGTGGTGGCGGTCGTCGCCTCCTGTGTGGGGCTGGTGATCCCGCTCGTGCTGAAGTGGGTGGTGGACGGCCCGGTGGCCGACGGCGACCCGGCGGGGGTCTGGCTGGGCGCGCTGTACCTGCTGCTCCTCGGGTTCGCCGAGGCGCTGCTGTTCGGCTTCCGGCGCTGGCTGGTGGCGCGGCCGCTGTCGGGTGTCGAGGCGGCGATGCGGGCCGACCTCTACCGGCATCTGCAGCGCCTGCCGGTGTCCTTCCACGACCGCTGGGCCTCCGGCCAGCTGCTGTCGCGCGGCACCACCGACCTGATGCTGCTGCGCATGTTCCTCGCCTTCCCGCTGACCTTCCTGCTGGTCAACGGCGTGACCATCCTGGTCGGCGTGATCATCATGCTCGTCCAGGACCTCACCCTCGGCCTGGTGATCCTGGTGCCGGCCGTGCCGGTGATGGTCACCTGTGTGATCTTCGAGAAGCGGTACGCGGACGTGGCCCGGCTCGCCCAGGACCAGGTCGGTGATCTGACGACCGTGGTCGAGGAGAGCGTCCTCGGCATCCGGGTCGTCAAGGGCTTCGGCCGGCACCGCAGTCAGGCACGGGCGTTCCGCGAGCTGTCCCGCACCCTGCGCGGCACGGAGCTGCACAAGGCGCGGCTGCTTGCGGCGATCTGGGCCGTCATCGTGGCGCTGCCGGAGGTGGCCATCGGGGCCGCGCTGGTCCTGGGCACCGTCCAGGTGGCCGACGGCGACCTGTCGGCGGGCACGCTGGTGGCGTTCCTGTCGACCGCCCTGGCGCTCAGGTGGCCCGTCGACTCGATCGGCTTCCTGCTGGCGATGAGCCAGGAGGCGGCGACGGCCACGGAGCGGTACTTCGAGGTGATGGACGCGCGGCCGGAGGGGGCGCAGGTGTCGGCCTCCGCGACGCGTGCCGAGGAGCGCGGCATCCGCTTCGACGGTGTCCGGTTCCGCTATCCCGACGCCCCCGCGGACGCTCCGCCCGTCCTCGAGCACGTCGACCTCCACATCCGCCCCGGCGAGTCGATGGCCCTCGTCGGAGCCACCGGCAGCGGCAAGACCACCCTCACCGCCCTCGTCCCCCGGCTGCACGAGCTGACCGGGGGCCGGATCACCCTGGACGGCGTCGACATCACCGCCATGCCCCGCGAGGAACTGCGCTCGCTGATCTCCGTCGCGTTCGAGGAGCCCACCCTCTTCTCCGCGAGCGTCGGCGAGAACGTCCTCATGGGCGCGGGCGACGACCCGGCCCCCGAGGACCTGGACCGCGCCCTCGCCATCGCGCAGGCCGACTTCGTGCACGCCCTCCCGCAGGGCGCCGACACCCAGGTCGGCGAGCAGGGCCTGAGCCTGTCGGGCGGCCAGCGGCAGCGGCTGGCGCTCGCCCGGGCGGTCGTGGGCAGACCCAGATTCCTGGTGCTCGACGACCCGCTGTCCGCGCTGGACGTGCACACCGAGGCTGCCGTGGAGGCCGCGCTGCGCCGGGTGCTGGCCGAGACCACGGCGCTGATCGTGGCGCACCGCCCCTCCACCGTGCTGCTCGCCGACCGGGTCGCCCTGCTGTCCGGCGGCCGGATCGCGGCGGTCGGCACCCACCACGAACTGCTGCGCACCGACGCCGAGTACGCGCACCTGATGTCCGGAGCGGACGAGGAGGCCCACCGATGACGGCGACCGCCGCGAGCGCCCCCACCGGGGAAGCGCCTCCCGACGACGCACCCGACCGCGCCGGCGACCCCTTCGACCGCGACACCCTGCCCACCCCGCCGGGCGCGGTCGGCGCCCTGCTGCGCTCCCTGCTCGCGCCCATGCGGTCCAGGGTCGCCCTCACCACGCTTCTGCTGCTGCTCCAGCAGGCGGCGGTGCAGGCGGGCCCGCTGCTGGTGGCGTACGCCATCGACCGGGCCGTCCCGGCGTTCCGCGCCGACGACCACGGACCGCTGTTCGCGGTGGCGGCCGGCTATCTGCTGTGCGCGCTCGGCGCGGGGGTGCTGCAGTACGCGTTCATCGTGCTGTCCGCCCGCGTCAACCAGGACGTGCTGCTCGACCTGCGCGGCCGTATCTTCCGGCACGCGCAGGCGCTCAGCGTCGACTTCCACGAGCGCTACACCAGCGGCCGGCTGATCTCGCGGTCCACCACGGACGTGGAGTCGCTGCGGGAGCTGCTGGACGAGGGCCTGCAGGAGCTCGTGACGGTGGTGCTGTCCTTCGTCTACATCTCGGTACTGCTGCTGTGGCTGGATCTCGGTCTCGGCGGGGTCGCGGTGGCCTCGTTCGTGCCGCTGTACGCGCTGGTGCGGCTGTACCAGCGGCGGGCCGCGCGGGTGTACGAGGAGCGGTCGACCGCGATCGCGGCGGTGATCGTGAAGTTCGTGGAGACGATGAACGGCATCCGCCCGGTGCGCGCGTTCCGCCGCGAGGCGGTCAACGACGCCGAGTTCGGGGTGCTGAACCGCCGCCACGAGCGCACCAACGGCGACGCGCTGCTGGAGATGATGCGCTATGTGGTCGGCTCCCGGCTGGTCGCCAACACGGCCGTCGCGCTGATCGTGCTGTGGGGCGCCTACCGGGTCGCCGACGGCACGCTGGCCCTCGGCGTGCTGGCCGCGTCGGTGCTGTACCTGCGGCGGCTGTACGACCCGATCGACCGGCTCGGCATGTTCCTGAACTCCTACCAGTCGGCGGCCGCGTCGCTGGTGAAGATCGCCGGACTGCTGGCCCAGAAACCCTCGGTGCCGGAGCCGGCCGAACCGCGCGAGCTTCCGGAGCGCCGCTCGGAGCTGCCCGGCCGCGAGGTCGTCTTCGACGGCGTCCGGTTCGCCTACCGCACCGGCGGCGAGGTGCTGCCCCGCTTCGACCTGACCCTGCCGGCCGGGCAGACCGTCGCCGTGGTCGGCACCACCGGCGCGGGCAAGTCGACGCTCGCCAAGCTGCTCGCCCGCTTCTACGACCCCACCGACGGGCGGGTCCTGCTGGACGGCGTGGACCTGCGCGAGCTGGCGACGGCCGAGCTGCGGCGCGGGGTGGTCATGGTGACGCAGGAGGCGTTCCTGTTCTCCGGCACGGTCGCCGAGAACATCGCCATCGGCCGCCCCGACGCCACCCGCGAGGACATCGAGCGGGCCGCGAAGGCCATCGGCGCGCACGACTTCATCAGCGCCCTGCCCGACGGCTACGACACCGACGTCCGTAAGCGCGGCGGCCGCATCTCGGCCGGCCAGCGCCAACTCGTCGCCTTCGCGCGCGCGTTGCTCGCCGACCCCGCCGTGCTGATCCTCGACGAGGCGACCAGCTCGCTGGACGTCCCCGGCGAACGGGCGGTGCAGCGGGCCATGGCGACGGTCCTGAAGGGCCGTACGGCCGTCGTCATCGCGCACCGGCTGTCCACGGTGGAGATCGCCGACCGGGTGCTGGTGATGGAGAAGGGCCGGATCGTCGAGGACGGCACCCCGGCCGAACTCGTCGCCGGGACGGGCCGGTTCGCCGACCTGCACCGGGCGTGGCGGGACAGCCTGGCGTGAGGCGGCGGCAGGCGATCGACGCGTACGCCGACCCCGGCACACCCGACACCCGCTCCGCGGGGCGCTATCTGTGGTGGCTGGTGATGCGGCAGCCCGGGCGTTCGGTGGCGGGCGCGGCGCTGTCCAGCGTGTGGATGATCCTGCTGGCCACCACGCCGTACGTCATGTCGCGGGCGATCGACGAGGGGCTCGGGCCCGGTGACTTCCCGGTGCTGGCCGGCTGGTGCGCGGCACTGGTGGGGGTGGCCGCGGTCACCGCCTGGGTGGGCATCCTGCGGCACCGCACGATGACCCGGGTGCGGATGGACGCCAACTTCCGCACGGTGAAGGTGCTCGTGGACCACTCGGTCCGGCTGGGCGCGGCGCTGTCCCGGCGGTCGGGGGCCGGGGAGGTCGTCACCATCGGGGTCGGTGACGTCCAGACGATCGCCGGTTCGCTGACCGCGGTCGGCCCGGGCCTCGGCGCGCTCGTCGCCTTCGTGGCCGTCGCGGCCCTGCTGCTGTCGGTGTCGCTGCCGCTCGCCGCCGTGGTGCTGGTCGGCGTGCCGGTGCTGGGTCTGGTGCTGGGCCCGCTGATGAAGCGGCTGCAGGGCCGGGAGGCGGAGTACCGCGAGCGCCAGGGCGCGCTGACCGCGCGGATCGCCGACCTGGCGGGCGGGCTGCGGGTCCTCAACGGCCTGGGCGGCAAGGGCCTGTTCACGGACGCCTTCCGCCGTGACTCCCGGCACCTGCGCGACCAGGGCTACCGGGTGGGCGCGGTGACCAGCTGGATGGAGGCCCTCGGCACCGGCCTGCCGGTGCTGTTCCTCGCCGTGGTGACCTGGCTGGGGGCGCGGCTGGCCGCACGGGGCGAGATCTCGGTCGGCGAGCTGGTGTCGGTGTACGGCTATGTGGCGGCCCTGATGTGGCCGGTCTCCTTCCTGGTGGAGTGCAGCGGCCAGATCAGCCGCGCCCTGGTGGCCGCCGGCCGGGTCGTCGGTTTCCTGCGCCTGGAGCCGGAGCCGGTGACCGGTACGGCCGACGCCCCCGCCGAGCCGTCCGCCCTGCACGACCCCGAGTCGGGCGTGACCGTGCGCCCCGGCGCGCTGACCGCCCTGGCGACCGCGCGCCCCGCCGACGCCACCTTGATCGTCGAACGCCTCGGCCGCTGCACGCCCTCGTCCGTCACCTGGGGGGACGTGCTCCTGGCGGACGTGCCGCTCCCCCAGGTCCGCTCCCGCGTGCTGGTCGCGGACCACGAGGCCGACCTGTTCGCGGGTCCGCTGCGGGAGGTCCTGGGCGGCGACGACCCCCGTGCCCTGCACGCCGCGGTGGCCGAGGACATCGTCCAGTCCCTCCCCGACGGCCTGGACTCCGTGATCGACGCCCAGGGACGCAACCTCTCCGGCGGACAGCGCCAGCGCGTCCGCCTCGCGCGAGCCCTCCTGACGGACCCCGAGGTCCTCCTCGCCGTGGAGCCCACCTCGGCCCTGGACGCCCACACCGAGGCGAAGGCGGCCGAGCGCCTGAAGGCCGCACGCCGGGGCCGTACGACCGTGGTGACCACCACGTCCCCGCTGGTCCTGGCCCAGGCGGACGTCGTCCACTACGTGGTGGACGGCAAGACAGCGGCCACGGGAACGCACGGGACCCTGCTGCTGACAGACCCGGGCTACAGGAAGCTGGTGGCCAGAGATGCGGAATGAAAAAACGCCCCGAGGGGCCCGTCCACAGGGGCGCGGGGCCGTGTCGGATCCGCGGCTGCCGTCGCGTGCGCGCGACAAGCCACGGCGCACGGCGCCCCGGCAGACCACCGAAGCCCCCCTCCCCGTGGCCGCCCCACCGCAGGTGAGACGCGCCGCACTCGACCTGGTCCAGGCGGACAGGCGCGCCTTCCTCACCACCCTCGCCCTCAACTCCGCGGCGGCGGCGGCAGGCGCGGCCGCCCCCTGGCTGCTCGGCCGCATCATCGACGAGGTGCGCGCGGGCGCCGCCGTGGCCACGGTGGACAAACTGGCCCTGGCCATCCTCCTGTGCGCCGTGGCCCAGCTGCTCCTCGCCCGCCAGGCCCGCTACACGGCCCACCGCTTCGGCGAACGGACCCTCGCCCGGGTCCGCGAGCAGTTCGTGGACCGCGCCCTGAACCTTCCGGCCTCCACCGTCGAACGCGCGGGGACCGGCGACCTCACCGCCCGCGGCACGGCCGACGTCGCCGCGGTCGGCGCCACCTTGCGCGACGTGGGCCCCGACCTGCTCATCAGCACCGTGCAGGCGCTGTTCCTGCTGGGCGCCCTGTTCGCGGTGGACCCCCTGCTGGGCGCGGCGAGCCTGCTGGGGCTGCTGCCGATCCACGCCGCCCTGCGCTGGTATCTGCGCCGGGCCCGCGACGGCTACCTCGCGGAGGGCGCGGCCACCTCCCGGGTCGCCGGGATCCTCGCGGCGACGGCGTCCGGCGCGCGCACGGTGGAGGCGTTCGGGCTGGGCCCGGGGCGGGTCGCGGCGAGCCGGGACGCGCTGGAGGAGTCCCGGCGCACGCGCGAGTACACGCTCTTCCTGCGCTCGGTGTTCTTCCCGGCGGTGGAGGTGTCGTACATCCTGCCCGTGGCGTGCGTCCTGCTGCTGGGCGGCGTGCTGCACGCGCACGGCACGGTGAGCCTCGGCTCGGTCGTCGCGGCGGCGCTGTGCATGCACCGGTTCGCCGAGCCGCTGGACCAGATCCTGATGCGGGTGGAGCAACTCCAGTCCAGCGGCGCCTCGTTCGCCCGGGTGGAGGGTCTGGCGCAGGCGCCCCGCACCCGGCGGGGATCCGCACCGGTTCCGGCCGGCGACCGGATCGACGTCCGTGGTGTGCGCCACGCCTACGACCGCGGCGGCGAGGTCCTGCGCGGCGTCGACCTGACGGTCCGCCCCGGGGAGCGGCTGGCGGTGGTGGGACCCTCGGGCGCCGGGAAGACCACGCTGAGCCGCCTCCTCGCCGGGGTGGACGCGCCCACCGGGGGCACGGTGACGGTCGGCGGGGTGGAGGTGGCCGCGCTGGACCCGGAGCAACTGCGCCGCCAGGTCGTCCTGGTGACCCAGGAGCACCACGTCTTCCTCGGCTCGGTCCGGGACAACCTGCGCATCGCCGCGCCGGACGCCGGGGACGAGGCGCTGTGGGCGGCGCTGAACACGGTCGGCGCCGAGGAGTGGGTGCGGGAGCTGCCGGACGGCCTGGACACCGAGCTGGGCGCCGGCCGGCTCGACGGCTCGCAGGCCCAGCAACTGGCCCTGGCCAGGGTGGTGCTGGCGGACCCGCACACGCTGGTGCTGGACGAGGCGACGGCCCTGCTGGACCCGGCGACCGCCCGGCACGCCGAGCGCGCCCTGGCCGCCGTACTGGACGGCCGTACGGTCATCGCAGTAGCGCACCGGCTGCACACCGCGCACGACGCGGACCGGGTGGCGGTGATGGAGGACGGCCGGCTCGCGGAGCTCGGCACGCACGCGGAGCTGGTGGCGGCGGGCGGGGCGTATGCGCGGCTGTGGCGGACGTGGCACGGGGAGCCGTCCGGCGGGCCGGGCGCACCTGCCGTGTCCGTGACGAGTGACTAGTCCGCATATCGAACGTGAACTCCCGGACAACGAACGATTTCCAGCCATTCTATTGACGCGCTCCTGACAGGTGGGGCGATCTGCTGCCACTCTTCCCACGGCCACCCCACAGCAACCCCACAGTTCGACCACCCCCGCTGTGGGCCGGGTCATCGCTCTGACGCACGTGGTTGTCACGTACCACCTGTTCTGCCCGGACGGCCCCACCCGGCGTCCGGTCTCCCCCGGCCGCGCAATCCGCGGCCCGCAGAAGGAGTCAGTGTTGAGACGCAGTTCCTCCCACAGACGCACCTCCCACACCCTGCACCGCAAGGCCGCGGCCGTCGCCCTCGTGGGCGTGTCCGCGCTGCTGGCCGCCGCCGTCCAGGCGGGCTCGGCCACCGCGGCCCCCGACCAGGCCCCGGTGGCCGCGGGCAAGGCCGACCCCGGCGCCCTGCCGGTCAAGCTCACCCCCGCCCAGCGCGCGGCGCTGATCCGGGACGCGCAGGCCGCCTCCGCGGACACCGCCGAGGACCTGGGCCTCGGCGCCCAGGAGAAGCTGGTCGTCCGTGACGTGGTCAAGGACCGCGACGGCACCCTGCACACCCGCTACGAGCGCACCTACGCCGGCCTGCCCGTGCTCGGCGGCGACCTGATCGTCGCCACCGCGAAGGACGGGGCGCGCGAGGGTGTGGTCAAGGCGACCCGGGCCACCGTCAAGGTCGCCTCGCTCGAGCCCTCCGTCGCGGCGAGCCGCGCCGAGCAGCAGGCACTGGGCGCCGCCCGGGCCGAGCGCGCCAAGGACGCGGACGTCAACCGGGCGCCGCGCAAGGTGATCTGGGCCGCGACCGGCAAGCCGACCCTGGCCTACGAGACGGTCGTCGGCGGCCTCCAGCACGACGGCACCCCGCAGGAACTGCATGTCGTCACCGACGCGAACACCGGCGCCAAGCTGTTCGAGTGGGAGGCGATCGAGACCGGCACCGGCAACACCGTCTACAGCGGCACCGTCCCGCTGACCACCACCCAGTCGGGCTCGACGTACAACCTCACCGACGGGGCGCGCGGCGGTCACAAGACGTACAACCTCAACCGGGGCACCTCCGGCACCGGCACGCTGTTCTCCGGCTCCGACGACGTCTGGGGCAACGGCAGCCCGTCCAACCTGGAGTCGGCCGCCGCCGACGCCCACTACGGCGCGGCGCTGACCTGGGACTACTACAAGAACGTGCACGGCCGCAACGGCATCCGCGGTGACGGCGTCGGCGCGTACTCCCGGGTCCACTACGGCAACAACTACGTCAACGCCTTCTGGTCCGACAGCTGCTTCTGCATGACCTACGGCGACGGCTCGGGCAACGCGAACCCGCTGACGTCGATCGACGTGGCCGCGCACGAGATGACGCACGGCCTGACCTCGGTGACCGCCAAGCTGGTCTACAGCGGCGAGTCCGGCGGTCTGAACGAGGCGACGTCCGACATCTTCGGCTCGACCGTCGAGTTCTACGCCAACAACTCCTCCGACATCGGTGACTACCTCATCGGCGAGGAGATCAACATCAACGGCGACGGCACCCCGTTGCGCTACATGGACAAGCCGAGCAAGGACGGCGCGTCCAAGGACAGCTGGTACTCGGGCATCGGCTCGATCGACGTGCACTACTCGTCCGGTCCCGCGAACCACTTCTTCTACCTGCTCAGCGAGGGCAGCGGCGCCAAGGTCATCAACGGCGTCAGCTACAACTCGCCGACCTCGGACGGCCTTCCGGTGACCGGCATCGGCCGCGCCAAGGCGGAGCAGATCTGGTTCAAGGCGCTCACCACCAAGTTCACCTCGAACACCAACTACGCGGGCGCCCGCACCGGCACCCTGGCGGCGGCCGGTGAGCTGTACGGCACCACCAGCGCCGAGTACAAGGCCGTGCAGGACGCGTGGGCGGCCGTCGCGGTCGGCTCCCGCTCCGGCGGCGGCGGTGGCGGCACCACCTTCGAGAGCACCACGGACGTGTCCATACCGGACCAGGGCGCCGCGGTGACCTCGCCGATCACCGTCACGGGCCGCACCGGCAACGCGCCGAGCAACCTCCAGGTCGGCGTGGACATCGTCCACACCTACATCGGTGACCTCCAGGTCCAGCTGGTCGCCCCCGACGGCACGGCCTACACGCTGAAGGCGTACGGCACCGGCGGCAGCGCGGACAACATCAACACCACGTACACGGTCAACGCCTCCTCCGAGGTCGCCAACGGCACGTGGCTGCTGAGGGTCCAGGACAACGCGGCCATCGACACCGGTTACATCAATGGCTGGAAACTGACCTTCCCGTAAACCTCACAGGAACGGTCGGCCGGCGCCGCTCCGGGGCTTCAGCTCCGGGGCGGCGCCTCGCGTTTACCTGCCTGAAACGTTCACCGACCAGCCGCCTTTCGGTCAACATCACTTGCCGCTCATGACATGTACGCACCATGAGTGCCAGGCTTCGTCCACCGCCGCACAAGCACCGACACCCCCACGAACCAAGGAGCCTGTGTGTCCTCCCTCTACGCGCGTCACCGGCGTGCCACCCTCGCCATCGCCACCGCCGTGGCGTCCGGGGCGCTGATCACCACCGCGCTGACCACCGGACCGGCCTCCGCGCAGACCCCCGCGGACACCGGTCGCGGGACCGCCGCCGCCACCCCGCTCGCCCTCTCCCCGGCGAGCCGCACCGCGCTGATCGCGCGCGCCGACGCCGCCAAGGCGGCCACCGCCGAGGAGATAGGCCTCGGCGCCCAGGAGAAGCTGGTCGTCCGGGACGTCGTCAAGGACGCCGACGGCACCCTGCACACCCGCTACGAGCGCACCTACGCCGGCCTGCCCGTCCTCGGCGGCGACCTGATCGTCCACGAGAGCCCGTCCGGCAGGACCGAGGGCGTCACCAAGGCGACCAGGGCCGCGCTGAAGGTCGCCGACCTCACCCCGGGGGTCACCGCGACGGCCGCCCGGAAGCAGGCGGTCGGCCGTGCCGAGTCCCTCGGCGCCACCCGGCCGGAGGCCTCCCGGACCCCGCGCAAGGTCATCTGGGCCGCGACCGGCAGGCCCACCCTCGCCTACGAGACCGTCGTCGGCGGCCTCCAGGAGGACGGCACCCCCAACGAGCTGCACGTCATCACCGACGCGGCCACCGGCGAGAAGCTCTACGAGTACCAGGGCATCGAGACCGGCACCGGCAGAAGCCAGTACTCCGGCACCGTCACCCTCAGCAGCTACCTGTCGGGCTCGACGTACCAGCTGAACGACACCGCGCGCGGCGGCCACAAGACGTACAACAAGGCCCGCTCCACGACCTCCTCGGCCGGCACGCTGTTCACCGACACCGACGACGTGTGGGGCACCGGCACCGCCTCCAGCTCCTCCACCAGCCAGACCGCGGCCGTCGACGCCGCCTACGGTGCCCAGGTGACCTGGGACTTCTACAAGAACACCTTCGGCCGCAACGGCATCAAGAACAACGGCGTCGCCGCCTACTCCCGCGTCCACTACGGCAACGCCTACGTCAACGCCTTCTGGTCCGACAGCTGCTTCTGCATGACGTACGGCGACGGCGAGGGCAACGTCAAGCCCCTGACCTCGCTGGACGTGGCCGGGCACGAGATGACCCACGGCGTCACCGCCAACACGGCCGGCCTCAACTACAGCGGCGAGTCGGGCGGCCTGAACGAGGCCACCTCGGACATCTTCGGCACGGCCGTCGAGTTCTACGCGGGCAACGCCTCCGACCCCGGTGACTACCTCATCGGCGAGAAGATCGACATCAACGGCGACGGCACCCCGCTGCGCCACATGGACAAGCCCAGCAAGGACGGCGCGTCCGCCGACTACTGGTCCTCCTCCCTGGGCGGCCTGGACGTGCACTACTCCTCCGGCCCGGCCAACCACTTCTTCTACCTGCTGTCCGAGGGCAGCGGCGCGAAGACGGTCAACGGCGTCAGCTACAACTCGCCCACCTACAACGGCTCCACGGTCACCGGCATCGGCCGCACCAAGGCCGCCGCGATCTGGTACAAGGCGCTGACGACGTACATGACGTCGACGACCGACTACAAGGGCGCCCGTGCGGCGACCCTGAGCGCGGCGTCGGCGCTGTACGGCTCGGCCGGCACCGAGTACAAGGCCGTGGCGGCCGCCTGGGCGGCGGTCAACGTCAACTGACCGCCTTCTACTCTTGGGCGGCATGTCCTTCACCTATGACGAGGTCGGCGCGACGCGTCGCGCCGGCCACTGTCCGCCCGGCTTCCACCCGCTGCACGTCCGCACCCGGATCGGGGAGGGCGAGGCGGTGTTCCGGCGGGCCGCGGAGGCGGTCCGCACCTGGGAGATGCACCGGGCGCTCGGCGTCGGCATCACGGCCGACGCCGTCCGCGCCGCCGGGGGGGGGGTAGTCACCCTTACCCACGCGGGGGTAATAAAAGCGCCCGGCCCGGGCGGCTGGCGGGTCGTAC
>NZ_JBITYN010000012.1:314421-319137 GCF_044545925.1 Streptomyces sp. NPDC053367
GGCTCAAGTTCCCCCCCGGTTGGGGGGGGGGGGGGGGGGGGGGGGGGGGGGGGGGGGGGGGGGGCGCGGGGGGGGGGGCGCCGGGGGGGGGGGGGGCCCCCCCCCGGCCCCCCCCCCCCCCCGCCGCCGAGGGCGTCGATGTCACCGTGACCCTCGCGGGCGTCATCAAGGCGCCGTGCAGGGTCGTCTGGACGGTCGACGAGCCCCGGCGCGCGGGGTGGGCCTACGGCACGCTGGAGGGCCACCCCGAGTGCGGTGAGGAGGCCTTCGTCGTCGACCGCACAGGGGACGGCACCGTATGGCTGACCGTCTCCGCGTTCAGCCGGCCGGCCAGGTGGTACGCACGTGCGGGTGGGCCCGCCACACGAGGGCTTCAGCACGCTTATGCGCGCCGGTGCGGAAAAGTGCTGCGGGATCTGTGTGCCGCATAGGGGCGGGGGGCTTCTCCGCGTACCGGACCACGGGTGCCTCGTGGCTGGTCGCGCGGTTCCCCGCGCCCCTTGGGGCGCCGCCTCTACCTCAGCAGCACCCCGGCCGCCTCCACCACCTCCTCCGACGGTGTCGACACCAGCCCGAGCTCCGCGCTGGAGGCCAGGAGGCGGTGGGAGGGCAGGACGCGGACCGTGTAGCCGTAGGGGCCGGTCCGGTCCAGGGAGAGGGGACCCTCGTAGGACCAGCGGCCCTCCAGGTCGGGGCTGCCGCCGGACGGCTTGAGCGGGGCCGCCGTGGCGTCGGTGATGCGGTCGTCGGCGTCGACGCGGCCCGAGACGGCCTGGATCTCGACGTCGTCCGGGGTGAGGTCGCCGAGGCGGACCCGGACCCGCAGGGTGAGGGTCGTGCCGAGCTCGGCGGTGGCCGTGGCCGCGGAGGTCTCCACGTGGTCCACCCGCACCCCGTGCCAGGCGGAGCGCACCCGCTGCTTCCAGTCGGCCAGTTCGCGGGCCGCGCCGGTGTCCATGGCCCGGTGGGCGTGGGCGGCGGGCGTGTAGAGCCGCTCGACGTACTCGCGGACCATACGGCCCGCCAGCACCTTCGGGCCGAGCAGGGTGAGGGTCTGCCGGACCATCTCGATCCACCGTTCGGGCAGACCGCCCCGGCCGCGCTCGTAGAAGCGCGGGGCGATGCGCTGCTCCAGCAGGTCGTACAGCGCGGCCGCCTCGATGTCGTCACGGTGGTCCACGTCGGTGCCGGCGCCGTCCGCGGTGGGGATCGCCCAGCCGAAGTCCGGCTGGAACCACTCGTCCCACCAGCCGTCCAGCACCGACAGGTTGAGGCAGCCGTTGAGGGCGGCCTTCATCCCGGAGGTGCCGCAGGCCTCCAGCGGGCGCAGCGGGTTGTTCAGCCAGATGTCGCAGCCCGGGTAGAGCTTCTGCGCCATCGCCATCCCGTAGTCGGGCAGGAACACGATCCGGTGGCGCACCCGCGGGTCGTCGGCGAACTTCACCAGCTCCTGGATCAGCCGCTTGCCGCCGTCGTCCGCCGGATGCGCCTTGCCCGCGACGACGATCTGCACCGGCCGCTCGGGGTGCAGCAGCAGCTCCATCAGCCGGTCCCGGTCGCGCAGCATCAGCGTCAGCCGCTTGTACGACGGGACGCGCCGGGCGAAACCGATGGTGAGGACGTCCGGGTCGAGGACCCCGTCGATCCAGCCCATCTCGGCCGTGCCCGCGCCGCGCTGCCGCCAGGAGGCCCGCAGCCGGGTGCGCACCTCGGTGACGAGCTGTTCGCGCAGGTCGCGGCGGAGCTCCCAGATGTCCTGGTCGGGGATGTCGGCGACGGCGTCCCAGCGCTCGGAGCCGCCCACGCTGAGCGCGTCCTCGGTGCGCTGGGCGCCGACCTGGCGGGCGCCGAGCCGCAGCACCTCGGGGGCGACCCAGGTCGGGGCGTGCACACCGTTGGTGACGGAGGTGATCGGCACCTCGTCCGGGTCGAAGCCCGGCCACAGACCGGAGAACATCTCGCGGCTGACATGGCCGTGCAGCAGGGAGACGCCGTTGGCGCGCTGGGCCAGCCGCAGCCCCATCACGGCCATGTTGAACAGGTTGGGCTCACCGCCCGGGTAGGTCTCCATGCCCAGCCGGAGGATGCGTTCGACCTCGATGCCGGGCAGTTCCGCGCCGGGGCCGAAGTGCCGGGCGACCAGCTCCCGGTCGAAGCGGTCGATGCCGGCGGGCACGGGGGTGTGCGTGGTGAAGACCGTGCCGGCCCGCACCGCCTCCAGACCGGAGTCGAAGTCCAGCCCGTCCTCCACCAGCTCGGCGATGCGCTCCAGACCGAGGAACCCGGCATGCCCCTCGTTGGTGTGGAACACCTCCGGCCCGGGGTGCCCGGTGAGCCGGCAGTACGTGCGCACCGCCCGGACTCCTCCTATGCCGAGCAGCATCTCCTGCAGCAGCCGGTGCTCGCTGCCGCCGCCGTACAGCCGGTCGGTGACGCCGCGTTCGCCGAGGGCGTTCTCCTCGACGTCGGAGTCCAGCAGCAGCAGCGGGATCCGGCCGACCTGCGCGACCCAGATCCTGGCGTGCAGCGCCCGGCCGCCCGGCAGGGCGAGCGACACCCGGGCGGGGCTGCCGCCGGACTCCTCCAGGAGGGCGAGCGGCAGTTCGTTGGGGTCGAGGACGGGATAGTGCTCCTGCTGCCAGCCGTCCCGGGACAGGGTCTGGCGGAAGTAGCCGTGCCGGTACAGCAGGCCGACACCGATCAGCGGCACTCCGAGATCGCTGGCCGCCTTCAGATGGTCGCCGGCCAGGATGCCCAGGCCGCCGGAGTACTGCGGCAGCGCGGCGGTGATGCCGAACTCGGGCGAGAAGTAGGCGACCGCGGCGGGCAGCCCGGCGGGCTGCGCCTGGTACCAGCGGTCACCGTGGACATAGTCGTGGAGGTCGTCGACGGCCGCGGTCAGGCGGCGCAGGAACCGGCGGTCCCCGGCGAGTTCGGCCAGCCGCCGCGGCGGCACACTGCCCAGGAGACGTACGGGATCACCGTCCGACGCGGCCCAGCGCTCGGGGTCCACCGACTGGAAGAGATCACGGGTCTCGGCGTGCCAGGACCAGCGCAGATTGCGGGCGAGCTCGCCCAGGGGGCGGAGGGGTTCGGGGAGTACGGGACGGACGGTGAATCGACGGATCGCCTTCACATTCCACCTCGGCGCGATTGTGGATGAGACCGCACGGCGGTGTGCGGCTCAACGTCACCCCCGACGTTACCGGCGCCGGTGCCGGCGCCGCTGGACCTCTCACCCTCGCGTGCGGGGAGACCTGTTCGCCTCGGCGTGTCGATCACGTCCTCGGTGCTCACCGACGAAACTGGGCAAGTGACTTACCCCGGCACTCCGACGGCTGTATCGAGAATGGCTGTCTCGAACGCAGCAACGTTTCTTTCCGGACATCCGAAAGCCTCACCCGCATCGACCGCCAGGCCTTTGGCCAAGGCGTCGGCATCCGGCACAGTGTCCGGAAGGGGCCTCGGCTCGCCGGACGGACGTCTGCAAGTGCCACGCCGGTAACGGCGGACACATGGGACCGGCCCCGTTCATCCGGAACGGGGCCGGTCTTGTGCGCAGATGTGCGCGTGAGTAGTTAACAAAGTGCCGGATTGCCCACCCGAATAGGGTGGGAAGGCTCCTGCGGTACGCGCCACTGGTCTCCCGTCGCACGGACACCGGAACGTTCACCCGCAGGATCCATTCCCCACAGCCATCCGCCCACCCACGTTGACGCGGACAGGAGCGGTGATGCCCGCCACGCACCAGACGTCGGCAGTCCCGACGCCCAGCACCGAGCAGACCCCCGAACGGCGTGCCCCGCGCGCCAAGACCCCCACCAAGCGCACCCCCGCGAAGACCGCGGCGAAGACTCCGGCGACCACAACCCCTGCGAAGACCGCGGCGAAATCTGCGGCCAAGGCTCCGGCGGAGACCGCGGCGAAATCCCCGGCCAAGGCTCCGGCGAAGACCGCGGCGAAGAAGACCACCAAGAAGGCCGCGGCCAGGACCCCGGTGAAGGCCCCGGTGAAGGCCAAGGCGAAGCCCGCCCCGGCTGTGGGGCGTATCCCGGTACTCGATGTCCAACCGGTCGTGCAGCACGGACGGCGGCCCGCGAAGGCGGTCACCGGCGAGACCTTCGAGGTCTCCGCCACCGTGTTCCGCGAGGGGCATGACGCGGTTTCGGCCAATGTCGTCCTCACCGGTCCCGACGGAAAGTCCGGTCCGTTCACCCCGATGAGGGAACTCGCCCCGGGCACCGACCGCTGGGGCGCCACCGTCTCCGCCGACCGCCCCGGCCTGTGGACCTTCACCGTCGAGGCGTGGAGCGACCCCATCACCACCTGGCGGCACCACGCCAGGATCAAGGTCCCGGCCGGCATCGACACCGGCCTGGTCCTGGAGGAGGGGGCCCGCCTCCATGAACGGGCGGCGGTGGACACCCCCAAGACCGACGGCATGCGTGACACGCTGCTCGCCGTCGCGGAGGCCCTGCGCGACGAGAACCGCCCCGCGACGGTCCGCCTCGCGGCGGCGCTGCTGCCCGAGGTGGACGAGGTGCTGGCGCGGTATCCGTTGCGGGAGCTGGTGACGGCTTCGGAGCCGATGCCGCTGCTGGTGGAGCGTGAACGGGCCCTGTACGGCTCGTGGTACGAGTTCTTCCCCCGCTCGGAGGGCACCCCGCACCAGCCCCACGGCACGTTCCGCACCGCCGCGCGCCGACTGCCCGCGAT